>NZ_PYLP01000001.1 GCF_003024675.1 Faecalibacillus faecis
AAAAAAATGGTGGTTCCGGGCGGAATCGAACCACCGACACGAGGATTTTCAGTCCTCTGCTCTACCGACTGAGCTACGGAACCATCATTTGGCGGTCTGGACGGGACTCGAACCCGCGACCTCCGCCGTGACAGGGCGGCATTCTAACCAGCTGAACTACCAGACCATTTTGGTTGCGGGAGAAGGATTTGAACCAACGACCTTCGGGTTATGAGCCCGACGAGCTACCAGACTGCTCCATCCCGCGATATTAAATTTTAATAAATGGCGGAGATTGAGGGATTCGAACCCCCGCAGGACGTTAATCCTCTGCTGGTTTTCAAGACCAGTCCCTTCAGCCAGACTTGGGTAAATCTCCGGGGTATGAACCGAATGCTCTAGCCAACTGAGCTATCCCGCCATAATATTGAATAAAAATATTTAATTGGTGGAGCCAAGCGGGATCGAACCGCTGACCCCCTGCGTGCAAGGCAGGTGCTCTCCCAGCTGAGCTATGGCCCCGATTTTTAAATGGTCGGGAAGACAGGATTTGAACCTGCGACCCCCTGGTCCCAAACCAGGTGCACTACCAAGCTGTGCTACTTCCCGTTGCTGCCCTTACAATTATACATATATTTTTATTTTAATCAATACTTATTTAAAAAATATTTAATAATTTTCTTCATTCTTTTTTATAAGGTTAAAAAAGAATGATACAATGTAGATAATTACACAGTAAGGAGAAAATAAAAAATGGATCAATTATGGAAAATTTATTATCAAGAGATGCCTGAATTTATAAAAGTACTTATACAAACACCTTCTTTGCAACGATTAAAAGATATTGGAATGAACTGTGGGGTAGAATATACAAATTTTTCCTTTTTTCAAAATATTATTCCTTATTCACGCTATGAACATAGTATCGGTGTTAGCTTAATTGTTTATCATTTTACCCATGATAAAAAACAAACTGTTGCTGGATTGCTACATGATATTGCAACACCTGTCTTCGCTCATACAATTGATTTTTATCATCAAGATCATCTTAAACAAGAATCAACTGAATTTGACACAAAAAAGATCATTGAACAAGATCAACTTCTTGTTTCTTTATTAAAAGAATACGATTTAATAATAGAAGAAGTTTGTAATTATCATCTTTATCCTCTTTGTGATAATGATTCTCCACAATTATCAGCGGATCGTTTGGAATATACATTAGGAAATATGTATAGTTATGGCTTTTGTACGTTAAAAGAGATTCAAAATATATTTAATGATTTAAAAGTTAATGATTTACAAAATGAAATTATTTTTAAACATGAAGAGATAGCACATTTCTTTACAAAAAAGATGCTTCAATGTAGTCATGTTTATGTTATGGATGAAGATCGTTATGCTATGGAATATTTATCTTATCTTATTAAAAAAGGAATCAAAAAGAATGTTGTTTCTGAAAGAGATTTTTATTTAAAAGAAAAAGAATTTATTGATATGTTAAAGAAAGATCAAGAAATAAAGAAACTGTGGAAAAATTATCAAAAGTTGAATAAAGTAGAACATGGGAAAAATACTGATTATTTTTGTGTCAAAGTTTTTGTAAAGAAAAGATATATTGACGTCTATGTAGAAAATAAAGGAATAATATCGACAATAAATCAACACATCAATAAAGAAATTCAACAGTTTTTACAGCTTGATTTTAATTATTTTATGTATGGAAAAAGTGAATAGCGTGCATAAAAGGTGAATAACGCATGCGTTATTCACCTTATTCATGTTTTATTCACATCTTGTTTGTTTTAATGCAGGGTTGTATGCATAATAATTTTTCTTATTTAATTGGCTTTTTACATATTCAAGAGCTTCTCCAAAACGTTGATAATGCACAATTTCTCTTTCACGTAAGAAACGAATAACTTTATTAACCTCTTCGTTTTTGCTTAAAGAAAGAATATTGTCATACGTTGTTCTTGCTTTTTGTTCCGCTGCCATATCTTCTGTTAAGTCGGAGATAGGATCTCCTACGGATTGGAAAGTATCTGCATTAAAAGGAATACCGGCACTATTTGTTGGATAAACGCCAAGGGTATGGTCAGTAAAGTAAGCATCCAATCCGCCATCTTTAATTTCTTTAGGTGTTAAACCATTGGTAAGTTGATAAAAAAGTGTACTAATAATTTCAACATGGGCAAGTTCTTCTGTTCCTATATCTGTAAGTAAAGCTTGTACACGAGGATAGGGCATGGTATAGCGTTGACTTAAATAACGAAGCGCAGCTCCCAGTTCACCATTAGGACCTCCTAACTGTGACATCACGATTTTTGCTGTCTTGGCATCAGGTCTTTTTACATTAACGGGATATTGCAAGCGTTTTTCGTACAACCACATGTAGATTCTCCTTTCATCCATGGAAATGGCTCATTGATATAATTCTTTAAGTTTTTCCCATCTCTATTTGTAAGGGCACCACCATTTTTTAAATACGTTTCTTTCATTTTTAAAAGACGTTTCATCCCCTCGTTATAATATTTCATTGCTTCTTGATCGTCAGGATGTGTATCTAAAAAGAGTGTAACTTCTTGAATACAAAAATCAAGTTTGCTGATTTGCATAAGTGTTTCATTCATGATACATCACCCATGGTTTATCAAGTTGTTTAAAAATTGTGCCTTTATCAAAAGCAACATTCATTTGATAAATATCTTTGAAAGGTTGTATTTTGATAGAGGCGATTGTTAATTCTAATTCATTCATATTTAACCTCCTCAAAAATACTATATGTATTAATTTTTAACATTTATAGTGAAAATACCTATTGCATATTTATTTTTATTATGATATATTAATTAGGCAAACCCAATAGGGGTATAGTTCAATGGTAGAATACCGGTCTCCAAAACCGTTGATGTGGGTTCGACTCCTACTACCCCTGCCAGTTTGTTTAAGGCACATCTTGGATGTGTTTTTTATGTGAATAGAATGTGAATGAGGTGAATAACTTAAGTTATTCACCTTTTTGTGCACAATTGTGAATAAAATGATATGATAAGTAGGGTGATATAGATGTTTAAACAAGTTATTTATTATTTTATAGCTGTCGTTGAAGAAGGAAGTTTTTCAAAAGCAGCAAAGAAGTATTATCTTTCGCAGTCTGCAATTTCTCAACAAATTACAAAACTAGAAAATGATTTAGGGTTTTTATTATTTAATCGAAAAACATATTACCCTACTCTTACAAAAGAGGGAAAAAGATATTATCAACTTGTAAAGAAATTGATGAATGATTATCAAAATGAATATGAAGATCTTAAAGAAAATTTAAAAAAGGATGTTTTAACAATTGGAATTACAGGTCCTTTTGAAAAGAAACATGTTCCATTTATTGTAAGGCATTTTAAAGAAGAAAATGCTATTTCTATTGATATTAAAGCATTTAATTTACGGACATGCATGGAAAAATTAAATGCGAGGGAGATTGATATAGGATTTGGTTTAAGTAATAATTTTAAAAAATATCCAGATTTAATTTATCATACAATTTATCATTCACATATATGTGTTGTTACTTCTTTAGATCATCCTTTATGTCATAAAGAATTTGTGATTACAAAAGATATAAAAGATGAACCCTTGATTATTCTTTCTAAAAAACAAGGGGAAGATTATTATCATGATTATATGGAAGCTTTTCGTTTGGATGGTGTGGTTCCTTATATAAAAAAGGAAGTAGATGATTTAAATGAATATATAATGGCAATTTCTTTAGGGGAAGGAATCGGTCTTTCTGCCATGGAAGTTATTAACGAAAACGATCAGGTTGTTGCCATTCCATTAAAAGAAAGTCATCATCATGCTGATTATGCAGTTGGATATCATCAAGATAATGTAAAAAGTTCTGTAAAAAATTTTATAAGATATGTAGAAGATTATTTTAGACTATAAGAAAAACTTATAGTCTTTATTACTTTTTAATGAGTGTTTCATTAAAAAAATACATGATATAATTTTCACATGAGGAGGCAATGAAAATGAGTAAAGTAATTGTTACAGGTGTAGATGGAAATTTTGGAAGCTATGTTGCAAGCCATATTGAAAAATTGACATCTAAAGAAAATTTAATATTTACATGTCCTTTTGAAGAAGGATTAACAGAATGGAAAGAAAAAGGTTATGATTGTCGAGTAGCTAATTTTAATCATTATGAAGGATTAGAAGAAGCTTTTAAAGGTGGAGATGCGATTTTAATTATTTCATCACCATTTGTTGGGGTGAAACGTCGTAATGCGCATAAAAATGCAGTAGATGCGGCTATTAAAGCGGGTGTTAAAAAAATTGTTTATACATCTTTAGTTAATGCACAAGATGAAGAAAATCCAAGTATTGAAAAAATTGATCATGCTTATACAGAAAATTATATTGCAAATAGTGGGGCTGATTTTGTTTTCCTTAGAAACTC
The DNA here is from genome assembly GCF_003024675.1 of Faecalibacillus faecis. Taxonomy (GTDB): domain Bacteria; phylum Bacillota_I; class Bacilli_A; order Erysipelotrichales; family Coprobacillaceae; genus Faecalibacillus; species Faecalibacillus faecis. Next base: position 4,442 of record NZ_PYLP01000001.1, read on the forward strand.
ACAATATGCAGAAGCGATGATTACAAGTTATTTTGCAGCAACACAAACTGGAAATACGATGACAAGTTGTCAAGGTGAAGGACATATGTCTTATATTTCAAGAAGAGATTGTGCTAAAGCAGCAATGTATGCTTTAGTAAGAGAAGATTTACATTATGCAACTTTAAATATTAACGGACCTGAATCTATGACATTACAAGATTTTGTAGATGCAGGAAATAAAGCAAGTGGTTTAAATATTAGCATTCAAAATGTAACTGAAGAAGAAACTTATGCTGCTTTTGATGCGATTGGTGTACCAAGAAATACAGATGGACATTTTGAAGAAGATTCACCGGCACCTTATTCATCAGATGGTATGGTAACATTTGCAAGAGCAATTCGTTTAGAAAAAATGTCAACACATACACATGTTTTTGAATGGTTAACAGGGGATCAACCTCGAAGTGTTTCATATATGTTTGAACATAGTGATGATTATCAAGTTGGTAAACGTAATAGTACAGATAAATAGGAGTTTTTTATGAGTAAAATTGTTATTAATGGTGTAGATGGAAATTTTGGTTCATTAGTTGCTCAATATGCTTTGGAATTAATGAATAAAGAAGATCTTGTGTTTACAGCACCAAAAGAAGAAAGTTTAAAAGAATATGAAAAACAAGGAATTAAAACAGCAATTGCTAATTTTAACGATCCTGAAGGACTTGTAAAAGTCTTTGAAAATGCTGATAAAGTTTTATTGATTTCAATGCCTTTTGTAGGTAAAAAAAGAAGACAAGCTCATAAAAATGCAGTGGATGCTTGTGTAAAAGCAAATGTTAAACAAATTATTTATACATCTGTTTTATCAGCAGCGCATCCATTTAATCCAAGCATTGAAAATGTTGATCATTCTTATACAGAAGCCATTATTCAAAATACATCGCTTGATTATATCTTTTTAAGAAACTCTCTTTTCGTTGAAGCTTTTACCAGTGATTATTTAAGAGCAGTAGATGCAAAAGAAACAACAATTTCTAAAAATATGGGTGAAGGACGTGTATGGTTTATTTCACGTAAGGATTGCGCTTATGCAGCAGCTTGTGCTTTAAATAATCATTTATTACATCGAGCTGTTTTAAATATTAATGGTTTAGAACCATTATCTTATGGAGATTTCTTAGCTATTGGAAACAAAGCAACAGGAAATCATATCACTTATACAAAACTTACTGACGATGAACTCTATGCTTATTTTGATTCTATTGGTGTTCCTAGAAATACAGATGGAGATTTTTCAAAGAGTCCAATCAAAGCAACATCAGAAGGAATGGTTACTTTTGGAACAACAGTTACACAAGGTTATTTAGATGTACCTGTCAGTGATTTTAGTTCGCTTACAGGAAGAAAACCTTTATCTATTCAATATATTTTTGAACATGTAGATGATTATTTATTAGGTGATCGTCATCCAACAGAATAAAAAAATGAGGGAGACCTCATTTTTTATTGTGCACAATTGTGAATAACTTGTGATTTATGTGCATTAATTGTTTATAAGAATAATAATGATCAAAGAAACAAATAAAATCGTTACAATAGCTGCTAATGCTAAAATAATTTTATTGGTCTTCTCTTTAAAAATCTTTTTTAAAAGATAATAAAGACCAACACCGACAAGTACTCCTGTTGTATTCGTAATTAAATCTGTAATATCACTTGCCCCTATACAAAAAATATATTGAGATAATTCTAATGAAAGGCTTAATAGAAAACCAAGAAATATTGTTCGATCACTATTAGTATTTAATGTTTTTAAATAAAGCCCAAAAGGAATAAAAATAATCAGATTATCAAGAACTTCTCTTATTTGATAAGTTGTCTTATTTGGATAATAGAAGGGAATTAAATTAATGCTTCTAAAATGTGGTAATTGATCAATAGAAACAGATAATTTAAAAAGTATGATCCAAATGACTAAAAATATGTAAATAGTAAATAATATATGTGTAGTTTTTTTCATAAAGACTCCTTCTATAAAAATAGGTTGATGAAGCATCAACCTATTTTAATTAACTTTTAAATTTGTAAAGATTGTATTTAGCCACTAAATCTAATACTTTTTCAATATTTTTTTCTTCGATAACATAATCACGACTTGCATATCTACCTAGATCAGTTGGTGATTGAATTGAATAAGAAACACCTATTGTATAAAAATTTTTATTGATTGGATCATTGTAAAAATCATCATATTTTGTAATGAGTTTTTGATTGATAATATCGTTTATAAAATTCACGAAATTTGTATTATCTTTAGATGATTTCTTTGGACCAGTACTATAATTAATATCAGTTACATCGATTCCTTTATATTTAAGTTCAGTTTTTGTTTCATAGTTAGTCATAAATGAAAAACTAAAACTAGCTGATCTAATTGAGGAAGTAGATGGTACTTCATAAATTGAATGAAATCCTTTTGTACTGGCATAAACACTTGAAAAACCGATACAACTTACGACTAAAAGAATAAAGATCGTTGGGATTTTCCAATTAAAGTAAACTTTTCTTTTAGAAAAATAATACATAATTAAATAAATCATAAAGATTATTGTAAATGATAGAACATTTGATTTGAAATCTGTGGTATACATAACAAGTAACATCGCAAATGTTCCAAGAATAATAATTGATGGATACATAAAGAATGATTTTGTATGTGATTCACTTTGTTCAACTGTACGCTTGATAAATAAGCGATAGTTTACAAAAGAGAGAACTAAACTGATGATCAACCAATAGATTGATGAGATATGAGTTACATGTAGTTCTATATATTTCATTTGCGCTAATCCATTATAAGGAATACTTAAATAATAAAGAATATCATTAAGACCTTGTGTATAATTTCCTTCACCAAGCATCATTTTATATACGATATTTGTGGCACAGTTATTAAGTGCAATAAAGATAAGCAAAGGAAGAAAAATATAAGCAAATGAACAAATAAAGTTATCAACACTATTTTGTGTTAAAAGAGTAATTGTTGTAATAAAAGTATTCATCGCAAACATATGGACGATTGTTATAATTATTGCTAGAATAAAGGCGCCAATAGAAATACCCATTTTATAAGCGAAAATGCCTTGTGCTATGAGTTGATAAATAACAACAGGTAAAATGGTTGCAAAATAAGAAAATAAACTTGTTGTTAAGTAAAGTGATTCTTTCTGTATTGGTAAGGAAAAGTAAAGAATATTACTTTTCTTTTTTTGTAAAAAAGAAAATAAATAAATAGGTACAATACATGATAAACTTAATCCATAAACAAGAGAGAGTGTGCCTGTTAAATCTAATGAAGGTGTATACTCATTAAATACCCAAAAAGGAATAATGATACCAACGACATAAATAAGAATAAGATATTTCTTATTTTGTTTTATTAAATATTTAAAATAATCTTTATTAATCATAGACACCATACCCCTTTCTTTCCATTTCATAAATAAATATTTCTTCTAAATTTACAGGTAAAACTTCTAACATAATTGGATTGAACATTCTTAAATAATCTTTAATTTCATTGATGTCTCCTTTAACAACCATATTAATCACACGAGATTGTTTATGAAAAGATAGAACATCTAAATGACTAAATTCTTCTTTATTTAATTCTTCTTTAAAAGCAATTTGTATTTTATGAATATGATCTTTAATATCATAGAGATCACCCGATGTTGTCATACATCCATTTTCTAAAATACCAAAACTATCACAAATATCTTCCAATTCTCTTAAATTATGAGATGAAATAATAACTGTCATATTTTCATCAATCATTTGATTTATAGCTTTTTTAAAGGCTAAACGCATAACAGGGTCTAATCCATCAAAAGCTTCATCTAATAGTAAATATTTTGGTGCAATTGCAAGTGCTAAAGCAAACATCGCTTGTCTTTTCATTCCTTTTGAATAATCTTTTAAAGGTTTATTTTGTGGTAAACGGAATAAATCGACATAATGTTGGTACGTTTCTAAATTAAATTGTGGATAAAAAGTAAGATAGAAATCTTTCATTTCATCAATAGAAGCAAAGTGGAAATAGTAAGGATCATCACTAATGAATAAAATATCTTTTTTTACATCAGGATTTTCATAAACTTCTTTTCCATCAAACAAAATACTTCCTTCATCACATTTAGAAATCCCATTTAATAAATAAAGTAAGGTTGATTTACCAGCCCCATTAGGACCAATCAAACCAAAAATACTTCCTGAGGAAATTGTGACATTTAAATGATTTAAAACATTTTTATTTTCAAAAGATTTCATCACATCTTTAATTTCAATCATACAGTTTCCTCCTTATATACTTCTTCAATAATTTCTAATAATTTATCTTTGGTAATTTGATGCTTTTTCATTTCATTGACACATCCTTTAAAATCATCTAATTTATCATCTTTAATCAATTGATCAGTTTGATTATCAGCAATAAAACATCCTTTTCCTTTAATGGAATAAATATAACCTTGGTTCTCTAATTCTTGATAAGCCTTAGAAACAGTATTAGGATTAACACCAATATCTGTTGCAAGAGATCTTACCGAAGGTAATTTATCATTAGGAAGTAAAATGCCAATAGAGATAAATTCTAAGATTTGTTTTTTGAGTTGTTCAAAAATAGGAACTTTACTTTGAATATCTATTATAAACATAGAACCCTCCTAACTGTATTAGTGTCACTAGTACACTAATACAGTATAATACATTTAGTATTTTGTCAATAAGGTAAAGAAAAAAAGAACTCAATCATTGAATTCTTTTTCGTGTTTTTTGAAAAAATCATAAAAATAGCGAACATTTTCTAATTTATACCAAGGGGTAACTTCGTATTCTCTTGCATCTAAATTATAGATTTTAGCGTTTAAAGTACCTAACATAAAAGGAGAGTGTGTCGCAATAATAAACTGACACCCTAAATAATGTGTGAGTTCATTAATTTCTTGAGCTAAAGCAACTTGATTTGCAGGAGATAAAGAAACTTCGGGTTCATCTAATAAATAAAGAGCATTTGGTAAAAGATATTCTTGAAAGAACTGTAAAGAGGTTTCACCATTGGAATACTTTTCTTGAGAAAAAATGATATTTTCAATACGTTGTTCTTTCTTTTTATTTAAAACACTTTGTGCTTTTTCTAAAGATAATCCTTCTTGCATATAATCATAAGTTAAACCATGTTCTAAAATAGCTTTTTGTTGTATTTTTTTAATTTCATATAAAATATCTTCACTTTTAATATAACGACTATTTTCAGGTAGTTGATAAAAAGGAATACCATCTTCATTGCTGCCTAAGCTATAGGCACATTCATTTTCAAATCTTTCACAATAATTTTCATAGTAAGCATTACTTGCAGGCATTTCTTTTCCTTTTATTTTTAATTTACCAGCAATGATGTTAAGAAGTGTGGATTTTCCACAACCATTATTTCCATAAAAAATGGTAATAGGTGCAAAAGAAAAAGGCTCTATGTACTTATCTCTAAAGACATTATAGGGATAAATATTAGGATTTTTGAGTGTTTGATGGCTTAATTTAAAACTACTTAAATAGATCATAGAATGAACCTCCTTTAATAATTTTATTATATTGAACTTTCAATATAAAAACAATTGAGAAAGTTAATAAAAATTATTATTTTTGTTTAAACAACTAAAGAAAGAAGTTATATAATTATTGATAAATATTTTGTATAATATTTTAAAAAGAAGGGGAAGCTATGAAAAAATTATATTTAATAGGTGGAACGATGGGTGTTGGCAAAACAACAACGTGTCAGGTCCTTAAAAGAAAATTAGATAGAAGCGTTTTTATAGATGGAGATTGGTGTTGGGATATGCATCCGTTCATGGTTAATGAAGAAACAAAAAAGTTAGTTTTAGAGAATATCTGCATGTTATTGAATAATGATTTAAAATGCAGTGTATTTGATCATATTATTTTTTGTTGGGTCATGCATGAACAAAGTATTATTGATGTTCTACTTTCACATCTTGATTTAAAAGATGTAAAAGTGATATCTATTTCTTTAGTTTGTCAAAAAGAAGCTTTGGAAAAAAGAATTCAAAAAGATATCGATCAAGGAATTAGAAAACCAGATGTCCTTGCTCGTAGTGTGGAAAGATTAGAAATGTATCAAAAATTAAATACATATAAAATTGATGTTTCTAATAAAACAATTGAAGAAATTGTTAAAGAAATAATAAAAGTAGGTGATGAAAATGATTAGACATATTTTATTTTGGAATTATACAAAAGAAGTTAAAGAAAACCATTTAGAAAAAGAAACACTTCAAAAATTAAAAGAATCGGTTCAAACTTTAGAAGAAATTGAAGGCTTATTATGTGTGGAAATGGAAGAAAACTTGACTTCAGGTTATGATCTTGTTTTTTATAGTGAGTTTGAAAATTTAGAGGCATTAAAGAATTTTCAAAATCATTCATTACATGAAGCACATAAAAAGCGTTGTAGGAATCTTGTTTGTGAGCGTTTATGTGGAGATGTTGAAAGATGAAAACAGAACATATTGAAGTTGTAGATTATGATTCGAAGTGGGTAAATGATTTCAATCAAATTAAAGGGGAAATAGAAGATGTTTTAAAAGATTTAGTACTTGCTGTTGAACATGTAGGAAGCACTTCTGTTCCTTTACTAGCAGCTAAACCAATCATTGATTTAGATGTTGTTATTGATCAAAATGATTTAAAAGAAGTTATTTTTCTTTTAGAAAATCATGGTTATATTTATGAAGGCGATTTAGATCTTAAAGATCGCGAAGCTTTTAGATATGAAGGAAAAGAGCATTTAAGAACACATCATCTTTATGTATGTCCACAAGATTCTAAAGAATTGAAACGACATCTTGCTTTTAGAAATTATTTAAGAAAACATCCAAATATTGTAAAAGAATACGGTAAAATTAAAAAAGAAGCAGCAAAGTTGTATCCAAATGATATTGAAAAATATTGTATGTATAAATCACAAATTATTGAAAAAATTTATAAGGAAATAGGTCTATAAAAAATGAAGAAAAGTTATAAAGGATTTATTGCCTGGTTGGTTTTGTTTTGTGTAGGTATGTTTGTAATCATCTTTATTGATATCAAGAATATAAATTTAGTAGGTTTGGTTTTAGGTAATTATATGTTTATAACTCTTGCCGTTCTTACGGGCATGATTTATAAAAATGAGGCAATCTATTGGTATACAGGGATTTCTTATCAAGAAGCATGTGCGGTTACAAGCAAGCAAAGAAAAGAGTATGCGTATAAACATTTTATAAGATTTTTAATGGTTTGTTTAGGTTATTTTGTTTATTCAATTATTGCCTATTTTTTATCATTTTCATTTGGCATGAGTATCATTATTTGTTGTCTTTTAATGACAGTTTGCGCATTAAGTACGGTGTCAATTAAGTTATAGGAGTATTTTATGAGTTGTATTACGACATATACAAAAAAATATTTTGATCCATTAAATGTTGATGAAAGTTTATTAGATATTAAAGATATTGCACATGCACTTTCTTTAATATGTCGAGGAAATGGACATGTTCAATATTTTTATTCCGTAGCTCAACATAGTCTTGCTTGTGCTAAGGAAGCAAAGACAAGAGGATATAGTAAAGAAGTTATTTTAGGATGTTTGTTGCATGATGGAAGTGAAGTTTATTTAAGTGATGTTACAAGACCGATAAAAAAAGAACTTACTTATTATTTAGAAGTGGAAGATGCTTTACAAAATGTTATTTGGAAACATTTTATTCAAAGAGATTTAACAAAAGAAGAAACTAAATTAGTTTTTGAAATTGATGATGAAATGTTATCTTTGGAACTAAAAGAATTATTAAATGATGAAATCAATCGGAATTATTTAAAGTTGCAAAGAAAAGTTGATTTAAGTTTTGTAGCTTTTGAAACAATTGAAAATGAATTTATAGAATTTTATAAAGAGACGATGGAAATTTAAAATCGTCTTTTTCTTTACCCTTTCCTTATTTCTGTGTTAAAATTTGAGTATATATTTTTAAGGGGGACTCTTATATGGAACATGTTACATTTGATGAATTTTTTGATTTTGTAAAGAATGAAGATGCTGATTGGTATATTCCTGGCTTAAAAGAATATTTTGAAGGTTTAAATCAAGATGAAATTTATATACAAGACAATTTTTTGGGAAAACTTGTTTTTCAATTTAATAAATTTGAAAATAATTTAAAGAAAGCTGTTTTTGATAAGTTTATCTGTTATAAAAAAATGATGGATGAAAAAGAAAAAAGCAAACTTAAAAACAGTGCTAATGAAATAGCCAATGTTGATTTAGAAAGTGCTTATTCTTACAATGAACTTTTTGACAATGTTTCTCATAACAAATTATTAGAGGATATCAATAAATATAATAATTGTGGGGATGTTGATTCTGGTTTTGGAATAGAATTAAGATTTAATGAAATACATGAAGAAGAAACTTTTAACCAAGGTTCTTTAGATATTATAGGAAGTGTTTCATTTAACTCACATAAAAGTGGAAAAGTCTTTGATTTTCCATTTACAATGACCATTGGTTTAGATTCAGACTCTTATTTTGAAAAAGAGGGGGATATCTATAAGATATATAAATTTAGGGAGTTCTATGCTTTTTCTAAAATCTATGGTACAGAAGATACAATACATTATAGATATAGAAAAAATGATTTTCCATTAGAAAAATATGGTACATATGGTGTACATGTTGATAGTGATATTCCTTTTGCTGGTGATAAGTATTCAATTTATATGTTTAGAAATGACTATGCCCCATTTAAATATGCTTTCCAATATGACTGTCTAACTCATTTAGTTAAATCTGAACTTGGGAAAGAGCTTTTAGAAAATGGTGCTAAAGAAGATTTATTAAGAATTCTATACAATAGGATAGCTTATGTTGTTGATGAAAGCCTTATGCCAAAATATGATTAAGATGTTATCTTTAAAACAATTGAAAATGAATTTATAGAGAAACGATGGGATGAATCATCGTTTTTTTACTTTTACTTAACATTTCTTTTCATAAAAATGATAGTTGATTATCTTAAAAATAAGTATGCTTTTTCTAAATTAAAGAAAGGGAAATGAAAAAAATGCCATCAACTTATGCACATTATCGATTTGGACAAGAAGTTTTAAAAGAACTACCAAACGATATCAAAAAAATAATTATAAAAAATAAAGAACGCTATGATATTGGACTACATGGTCCAGATCTCTTGTTTTATTATTTACCATTAAAAACCAATGAAATTAATTCAATAGGTTATAACATGCACGAAAAAACAGGAAAAGAAGTATTTGATACTTTTAGAAAAATGATGACTTCTAAAAAACAAATCAATCATTACCTAGCTTATTATTATGGATTTATTTGTCATTTTGCCTTAGATGCAACGTGTCACGGTTATATTGAAAAAAGAATTCATGAAAGTGGAGTATCACATGGAGAAATAGAAGTTGAATTTGATCGTTTTTTAATGATTGAAGATGGATTAAATCCTATCTCACATCATTTGACGAATCATTTAGTGGCGTGTGAGGAAAATCCAAAATGCATAGAAAGTACTAAAAAATTAAATGAGCTTTATCACATTGGTAAAGAAAGAGCGTTACAGCTTTTAACAGAAAATAATACTAATAATGATTTATATCATTACACATTCAGTGGAAAAGAGGAAAAAATGAGATTTAAAATGACAAAAGAAGAGAAAAACTGGGTCTTATATGATGTAGGAAACTCAGCATTTGTTCTTCTGGTATCAACAATCATGCCAATTTATTTTAATTACTTATCAGAAAAAGCAGGGCTATCTTCTATTGATTATTTAGCTTTTTGGGGTTATGCTGCATCAATTGTTACAATTATTGTTGCTTTTTTAGGACCGGTCTTAGGGACTTTAGCTGATACAAAAGGTTATAAAAACCCATCTTTATAATCACTTTATTAATTGGTTGTATTGGATGTTTTTTACTTGGTTTTATTAAACAGTGGCTATTCTTTTTAATTGTTTTCATTATTGCTAAGATAGGTTTTTCCAAAAGCTTGATTTTCTATGATTCGATGCTTTCTGATGTAACAACGCCTGAACGTGTAGATCATGTTTCTTCTCAAGAATATGCCTGGGGTTATATTGGAAGCTGTGTTCCTTTTGTTATCTGCCTTCTTCTTGTTTTAAATGCTGGAAAGATTGGACTATCTATGGAAATGTCAATGATGATTTCTTTTGCTATTATTGCTTTTTGGTGGTTTGGTCTTACTTTACCACTATTAAAAACTTATCAACAAAAATATTATGTAGAAAGAAAACCCCATGCGATGCAAAACAGTTTTAAACGTTTATTTGAAACGATAAAAAATGTTAGAAAAGAAAAAAAGATTTTCTTATTCTTACTTGCGTTTTTCTTTTACATAGATGATGTTTATACCATTATTGATATGGCTACAGCCTATGGAACAGCTTTAGGTTTTGAAAGTACCGGATTGTTATTAGCTTTATTATTAACCCAAGTTGTTGCTTTTCCTTTTGCTATTTTATTTGGAAGATTATCATCAAAATATGAAGCAGCTAGACTAATAAGAGTTTGTATATTAGCTTATTTGGGTATTTCAATTTTTGCGATTTTCCTTACAAAACAATGGCAATTTTGGTTGTTAGCTGTTTTAGTAGGAATGTTTCAAGGAGGTATTCAATCTTTATCAAGATCCTATTTTACAAAAATCATTCCTTTAGAAAAATCAGGAGAATACTTTGGGTTAATGGATGTTTGTGGAAAAGGAGCTTCGTTTTTAGGAACAATAGTTGTTGGTGTTTTATCACAAACAACAGGTCAAATTAATCTTTCTCTAGGAGCTCTATCTGTTTTCTTTATGTTAGGAATTGTATTTTTTAGAATGTCTGAAAAAAGAGAAGGTTAGTGAACTACAAGTTCAATGACAGTCTTCTTTTTTTATTTTAAAATAATAGTGGTGATAGAAATGAAGAAAAAATTAATAAATCCTTTAAAAATAGGAAAGAATTTAAAAAGATGTGTTGATCAAATGGGGTATAAAGTAAAAGATATTCAAGAGTATTTATGTTTAGAATGTCCTCAACCAATTTATCGTTGGTTTAAAGGAAGTACATATCCTTCAATTCATCATTTATATGCATTAAGTTGTTTATTTGGGGTAAGTATGAATGAATTAATTGAAGAAGATGAGAGAAAAGAATGGGGTTATCGTATTTATCAAATGAAAGAGGGGAAAATGACATTAGAAAATCAAGAAATTTTGTAAGCGTATTTCTTGATTATTTTTTAGTATTCAAGTATGATATAGATACCCTATAGGGGTGGGAGGTGTAGTAATGAAAAAGAAATATGATGTCGTTGGGATGACATGTAGTGCTTGTTCAGCTCATGTAGATAAAGCAGTAAGAGGGTTGGATGGTGTTGATGATGTTAATGTCAATTTATTGCAAAACTCAATGACTGTTGAATTTGATGAAAATAAACTAAGTGAAAGTCAAATTTTTGAGGCCGTAGATAAAGCAGGTTATAAAGTTCAAAATATTGGTGAAAAACAGGTTTCAAATGTTCAAGAAAATGAAAATGAGCATAAAAAGAAGAATTTGATTTTATCATTTATTTTCTTGATTCCTTTATTTTATATCAGTATGGGACATATGATAAATTGGCCTTTACCAAGTATTCTCTTAGGTCATGAAAATATGATGATCTTTGTTTTAGTTCAATTATGTTTAGTTGTTCCTATTATGTTCATCAATAGAGGTTATTATATTCGAGGCTTTAAAACTTTATTCAATCGTAGTCCAAATATGGATTCTTTGATTGCCTTAGGTTCTTCAGCAGCTTTTATTTATAGTTTATATGCTACTTTTATGATGGCTTATTATCTAGGAAGAATGGATATGGATATGACCCATCATTATATGATGCAACTTTACTTTGAATCAGCAGGAATGATTTTAACATTAATTTCTTTAGGTAAATATTTAGAATCACGTTCTAAACAAAAGACTTCAGAAGCGATTGAAAAATTGATGAAGCTGATGCCTTCAACAGCTATTGTCTTAAAAGAAGGAAAAGAAGTTGAAATAGCCATTGAAGATGTTCAAATTGGTGATGTTGTGATTGTTAAACCAGGTAACAATATTCCTTTGGATGGAAAAATCATTCAAGGACATGGTTCAATCAATGAAGCGATGATTACAGGAGAAAGCTTACCAGTTGATAAAACAATTGGAGATCAAGTTATTGGTTCAACCAATAACCTGGATGGTTATATGCAAGTAGAAGTTAGTCATACTTCAGATGATACAACGCTTTCTAAGATTATTCGTTTAGTAGAAGAAGCAGGTGCTTCTAAAGCGCCAATTGCGAAACTTGCCGATAAGATCAGTGGTGTCTTTGTACCAACCGTTATTACAATTGCAATCATTACTTTCATTTTATGGTTGACCCTTGGAAATAAAGATTTCCACTTTGCTTTAAACTGTGCGATTTCAGTTCTTGTTATTTCTTGTCCATGTGCCTTAGGGCTTGCCACTCCTACAGCAATCATGGTTGGAACGGGGAAAGGGGCTAACTTAGGTATCTTAGTTAAATCAGCACAACATTTAGAAGAACTTTCTAAATGTGATACGATTGTTTTAGATAAGACGGGAACACTTACTGAAGGAAAACCTCAAGTTACAGAAGTTTATCCAATGGGTGTAAGTGAAAATGATTTATTGAAATATGCGGGTTCGATTGAACAATATTCTAAACATCCACTTGCCAAGGCGATTCATAGTTATGTTTTAGAACAAGGTTTATCTATTGATTCATTAGATCATTTTGAAATGAAACAAGGTCTAGGACTTGTAGGTGACTTAAAAGGAGAAATTCTTTTATCAGGAAATAGACGTTTGATGGAAAAAAATGGTGTTGATCTTTCTTCGATTGAAAATCTCTATAAAGAATTATCATCTAAAGGAAAGACACCTTTATTTTATAGTTATGCCGGTCAACTTATTGGTTTAATTGTTGTTTCTGATGTCTTAAAACAAACAAGTAAACATGCTATTGATTGTTTAAAAGATATGAATATGAACATCTATATGTTAACAGGGGACAATCAATTAACAGCCAATGCCATTGCTGATGAATTAGGTATTGAAGCCATTGGTGAAGTCTTACCACAAGATAAAGAAAAACATGTAAGAGATTTACAAGAAAAAGGACATCGTGTTATCATGGTTGGTGATGGAATCAATGATGCACCAGCCCTTGTAAGAAGTGATGTTGGTATTGCAATGACTTCTGGTATTGATATTGCGATTGAATCTGCTGATATTGTCTTAATGAAAAATGATTTACAAGATGTTGTTGTGGCTTATGAACTATCAAAAGCGACAATTAAAAATATTAAAGAAAACTTATTTTGGGCATTCTTCTATAATGTCATTGGTATTCCTGTTGCTGCAGGAGTGTTCTATTCAATCTTTGGCTGGTTATTAGATCCAATGTATGGAGCAGCAGCAATGTCATTAAGTTCTGTCTTTGTTGTATCGAATGCACTTAGATTAAGATTCTTTAAACCAAAACATCAAATTATTAAAATACAAGAAAATAGGAAAAAGGAAGAAAAGAAAATGAAAAAAGTATTAGTAGAAGGAATGATGTGTGAACATTGTAAAGCACACGTAGAAAAAGCATTAAATGCTATTGATGGTATTCAAGCAACAGTTGATCTTGAAAAAAACTGTGCTTTTGTAGAAGGTGAAGCTAACGAAGCAACACTAAAACAAGCTATTGAAGAAGCTGGATATACTTATAAAGGAATTGAATAAGTATGATGGCCGATAAAAAACAGGTCACAAGACTTTTAAAAACGGCAAGAGGACAAATTGATGGTATCTTAAAAATGGTGGAAGAAGATCGCTATTGTATTGATATTTCACATCAAATCATGGCAAGTGAAGCTATTTTAAAAAGAGCCAACAAAGAAGTCTTAAAAGCTCATATGACACATTGTGTACATGATGCAGTCAATAGTGAAGATTGTGATCAAAAAGTAGAAGAAATGATTAAAGTATTAGATAATTTATTGAAATAAGAAATCTTGAAAAAGGTTTCTTGTTTTTTTGCGTAAATAAGTATAGTACCGTCTTATATAAGACGGTATTTAGAAACTTGTGGGTTTATAATGTAGATAAAAAAGAATATCTAATAAGATAAATATTTTAATTGCAAGGCGTGGATGGTACAATTTTTAATATAAAATAAAAAAAGTTCCGAAGAACTTTTTCTAATCACCTAAGTGATGTCATGTTACTGACGCTTTAGCATAAGCTTTATTTTAACTGTGTTGTGTTATTTTGAATAATCAAAACCTATTTGTTTTGACATGAATAGAATAACGCTAAAGAAAGGGGATGTCAATAGTGAAAAATAGAGAAAAGATAAAATATTATATAGGTGTAGATGTTGGTACGAATTCTGTAGGATGGGCAGTTATTGATGAAAATGGATACTTATTAAACAAAGGAAAACATCATTTATGGGGATCACGTTTATTTGATCAAGCACAAACTGCGCAAAATCGTAGAAATTATCGTTCGTCACGTAGAAGATATAATAAACGAAGAGAACGAATTAGATTATTACAAATGATTATGAGTGATATGGTATTAAAGGTTGATTCATCTTTTTTTATTCGCTTAGAAAAAACAACTTTTTTAGATAAAGAGGATAAAAAAGCTATATTAAAAGATAATTATAAAATGAATTATAATTTATTTTGTGATGAAGATTATAATGACAAAGACTATTTTAAAAATTATCCAACAATCTATCATTTAAGAAAGAAATTATGTGAAAGTGATGAAAAAGCAGAACCAAGATTAATTTATTTAGCTTTACACCATATTGTTAAATATCGCGGGAATTTTTTATATGAAGGACAAGAATTACATTTAGAGCCATCAAATAAAGAAGATGATTTAAAAATTCTTTTTGATGTTCTTGGTAAGAATAATGATACAATTTATAATATTAGCGATGAACAAATTCAATTTATATTAAAAACTGTTGTTGAAAATATTTCTAGAACAGCAAAAGTAAGTAAATGTATATCTCAATTAAAATTAAATAATGAAGATAAAAAAGTAGTTAAAGAATTTATTAATGGACTTGTTGGAAATAAGTTTAATGTAAGTAAATTATATATACGTGATGAGGATTTACAATTTGATAATGAAGATTTGAAAATGCAATTTTCAAATAAATCTTATGAAGAAAATATTACTGAATATGAAAATATATTAAAAGAAAAAATGGAATTTATAGATTTGATGCAACAATTTTATAGTTGGATTGAATTAAGCAAAATAGTTGGTTCCGATAGTCAACATGCTTCAATTTCAGATGCAATGGTTAATATTTATGAAAACCATGGAAAAGATTTAAGAACTTTAAAAGAAATGATGTTAAAAATTGGAAAAAAAGAATATGACGAAATGTTTAAACCAACTTCAAAGAATATTGTCAATTATTATAATTATATAAATCCTGTAGCGTGGTCAGGGGATAAAACGGATGGTTTCTATAAATATGTAAAGAAAGCAATTGAAAAATCAGATGATTCAAGAAAAGATGAAATTCTTGAAAAGATTGCTAATGAAACCTTTATGTTAAAACAAACTAGTAAAAATAATGCTTATATTCCTTATCAAATGCAAAAAGATGAACTTATAAAAATATTAGATCATCAAGAAAAATATTATCCTGTTTTAAAAGAAAATAGAGATAAAATTATTTCAATTCTAGAATTCAGAATTCCTTATTATTATGGACCTTTAAATGGTAACGAACAATTTGGCTGGCTAAAAAGAAAAAAAGGTAAAGAAAATGAAAGAATATTACCATGGAATCATCAAGAAATAGTTGATATACAAGAAACAGCAGCTCAATTTATTAATAGATTAACCAATTATTGTACGTATCTGCCAATGGAAAAAGTAATGCCTAAAAAATCATTAACATGTTCCATGTATGAAGTATTAGCGGAAGTTAATAAAATAAGAATTGATGGAAAATTGTTGCCTATAGATACAAAAAATAAAATGATAGAAGATTTATTTTATAAAAGTAAGAGAAAAACCGTTAAAGAAAAAGATCTAATTAATTGGTTAAAGCAAAATCAATTAAAAGTTGGTGAAATAACAGGCTATCAAAAAGAAAAAGCATTTTCATCTTCATTAGCACCATGGATTGATTTTAAAGAAATTTTTGGTGAAATAAATGATAGTAACTATAATTTAATTGAAAAAATTATAGAAGATATGACGATTTTTAATGAAGGAAGTATTTTAAAAGAAAGATTAAAAAATGTTCATAATTTAGATCAAAATAAAATCAAGAAAATTATGAAATTAAAATATTCTGGTTGGTCAAGATTGTCTAAAAAGCTTATAGATGGTATCAGAGCAGATAATAAATTTGGTTCAAGTGTTTCTGTATTAGATGTAATGAAGGAAAGCCATATGGTTTTAATGGAAATTATCAATGATAAAGAATTAGGTTTTAAACAAATCATTGAAAAAGAGAATTTTAAAGATGAAACAGGTTCTTTTACATATGAAGACATTGAAAACTTAGCAGGATCTCCAGCCCTTAAAAGAGGAATATGGCAAACGTTACAAGTTATTGAAGAAATTAAACATTACATGGGATATGAACCTAAAAATATTTATATAGAATTTGCTAGGGAAGATCAAGAAAAAGTTAGATCTACAACTAGAGTAAAAAAATTAAAATCAATATACAAAGATTTAAAGAATCAATTAGATAATCATGGAAATGAAGTATTTGCTAATTTAAATAAGCAAGACGAAAAAAACTCTATTGAAACAAGATTATATTTGTATTACACCCAACTAGGAAAATGCATGTACAGTAAAGAAGAATTGGATATAGATAAGTTATCAGATTATGAAATAGATCATATTTTTCCTAGAACACTTACAACGGATAATAGCTTGGATAACTTAGTGTTAGTTAAGAAAAAAGAAAACCAAAGAAAATTAGATGATTTAGTTTTACCTTTAGAAATAAGAAATAAAATGGAAGTTTTTTGGAAAAAACTATACGATAATGGATTAATAACACAAACAAAATATTATCGATTAATAAGAAATGAATTTAGACCGGATCAAATTGATAAATTTATTAGTAGGCAATTAGTAGAAACAAGACAGATCACAAAACATGTCGCTAATATTATTGAAAATCATTATAAAGAAACTAAAGTATTTACAGTAAGAGCAGATTTATCTCATGAATTTAGAGAAAAATATGGAATATATAAAAATAGAAATGTAAATGATTTTCATCATGCTCATGATGCTTATATTGCTTGTATTATTGGACGATACATCCAAGTAAGATTTCCGGAATTGGAAGCAAAATATATTTATGGTCAATATATGAGAAATTTAAAGAAGAAAAAGTATGATGTTGATAAAGAAAATCATGGATTTATCATAAATAGTATGAAGTATGAATGTATTGACGAAGATACAGGAGAAGTTATTTGGAATCCGGAACGAATTTTAGATTATATTAAGTGTTTTAATTATAGAGATGTACATATAACTAAAAAATTAGATACAAATAACGATAAATTATTCGATGTAAAGATTTTGAAAAATGATAAAAATAGCCTGAAAAGGGAAACGTTTGCTAAAATTCCAGTAAATAAATTACGTAAAGATATACACAAGTATGGCGGATTTAGTAGTTTAAAAAATGATATTGTAGCTGTTGAAGGAAAGAAGGGAAAGAAAATAGAGAGAAAAGTTGTAAATCTTCCTATTTTATTACGCAATGCCTCTATCGAAGAACAGCAAAATTATATCATAGAAAATAATGGATATAGTGACGTTAAAATAATTAAGAAGATAAAGAAAAATCAACTAATTGAAATAGATGGTATATGTTATTATTTAAAATCAGCTGATGAACTAGATACAGCTTATCAATTGATTCTATCAAGAGATGATAACGAGATGATATATCGTATTGATAGAGCTATTCAAAATAATGATTTTAGTTATTTTGATAACAAAAAAGAAAATATTGATGAATTATATAGATTGATTTGCCATAAAATGATAGAAAATTATCCAAAATATAAGAAAAAGGTATATGGATTTATTAAAGAAAGAGAAGAAAAATTTTTTGAATTAGATAATTCTCAAAAATGTATCGTTATTTTTGAAATGATTAGTATTATGAAAAGAGGAAAACAATATATTAACATACCATTTGAACCATATAATTTAAAAAATGAAAGAAAAGGGAGACTTAATGGGCAATCAATATTGCTAGATAATACTTACTTTTATGATGTTTCTATAACAGGTATCTATTCAAAAAAATATAAGTTATGACATGGAGAACTGTAGTTGTAACTAATAAAGCAAAATTATCTTATAAAAATGACTACTTGATTGTAAGAAATGATGAAGTAAAATTAATTCATTTATCAGAAATTAATACTCTTATCATAGATACAACAGCAGCAACCATGACTTCCTACTTAATATCTGAAATGTTAAGTAGGAAGATTAAGATAATTATTTGTGATAAAAAAAGAAATCCACAAGGAGAAATAGTACCTTATTATGGAAGTCATAATACAAGTGAACAAATTTTTAAACAAATTGAATGGGATGATTATTGTAAGACAATTTGGACAAGGATCATTGAAGAAAAGATTATTAATCAAGCGAACTATTTAAAAGAATTAGAAATTGATAGCTATAAGATGTTATATGATTATGTTGGTGACTTAGTTTTATTTGATGAAACAAATAGAGAAGGTCATGCAGCAAAAGTATATTTTAATTGTTTGTTTGGGAAAAGTTTTAGTAGAGAAAATCCAAATGATATTAATTATTCATTAAATTATGGATACACTATATTATTATCACAATTTAATAAAGAAATTGTTTCGCAAGGTTATTTAACACAAATAGGTATTAAACATCATAATGTTTATAATTGGTTTAATTTGTCTTCGGATTTGATGGAACCATTTAGACCATTGATAGATAAAATAGTGAAAGAAAATTTTAATGAAAGATTTGATGGTGGTATGAAAGTAAAATTAGCTGATGTATTAAATCATAAGGTTAGAATAAAGGGAAAAGATCAATATGTTTCTAATGCTATTAGCATATATGTTAAAAGTGTATTTAATGCTATAGAAAAGAAAGATGTTGACTTATTAACTTTTTTTGAATATGAGTTATAGGTATATGAGAATAATTTTATTTTTTGATTTACCGTCAGTTACATACAGCGACCAAAAAGAATACAGTAAGTTTCATAAATTTTTGATAAAAAATGGTTATATAATGATGCAAGAAAGTGTATATGCTAAATTGGCATTAAATAATTCTGTAGTATTAAGTGAAAAAGAAAAATTAAAGAAGAATAAACCAGCTAAAGGATTAGTGCAAATATTGGTAATAACTGAAAAACAATTTTCACGAATGGAATATATCATTGGTAATAAAAAAACAGATGTAGTAGATACTGAAAGTAGGTTGATTATACTATGATCATGAAAATATCAGGATTTGATATGGAAATAGATATTAATAATGAAAAAACGAATATATTATTAATTAGTGATAGTAAGCTTTTTGGTAGAATTTGTTTTGATCTTACTAGGAATAATGATGAAAATATTGTTTTCGTATTAGATAATAAAATAGTTAATACGAAAGATATTTTAATTATTAGTGACATTATGAATTTTGATATTAATAATAAAATGATTATTTCTAAATTATATAATCAAATGTCAAATGATCTGATTTCAGATAGTGATATTGAAAACGAAATTAAGAAGCATTATATAGAAATAGTGAAAAAAATATATGATGAAGTTGATAATTATAATGTTGATATAAATATAAATGAAGAATTAGATTTCATAAAGCTTTTTAAAATGATGGGTGTTGAAATACATAATAGTTATGATTGTCTAATAAATAAAATCATTGACTTATTAGAGATTTATTCTGAATTATGTAATCAAACAATTGTATTTATAAATATTTTAAATTATTTTTCAAATGAAGAAATCAACGAAATATTAAAATATATTGGTTATAAAAAAATAAGTGTTTTATTTTTAGAAAATAGTTATAATAAAGATGTGTATTTTGAAAATAAATATGTCATAGATGATGAATTCTATGATTATATCGTTCATAATAACAAAAAGTAGTGTTGGCTTTTAACGTTATAAAACCTAATTTGAGGTTTTATAGTTGTGTTATTTTGAATGATTACAAAACAAAATTCAATCAAAGCTTCTACTTTTCTAGGTTTTATAGTTGTGTTATTTTGAATGATTACAAAACATATTCAAGATAGTTCAACATCGATAGAGTGTTTTATAGTTGTGTTATTTTGAATGATTACAAAACTACTAATTATCGTTTAGTTGTTTATGATAGGTTTTATAGTTGTGTTATTTTGAATGATTACAAAACAAGACAATGCTTCGTCAACTGATTTCTAAAGTTTTATAGTTGTGTTATTTTGAATGATTACAAAACCTTTTCAAAGATTGTTGAATGACTACCACCGTTTTATAGTTGTGTTATTTTGAATGATTACAAAACTAGGAAAGGGTACAAATCTCTGGGCAGAAGGTTTTATAGTTGTGTTATTTTGAATGATTACAAAACGTCTTTATTTTTTGGATTATTTACAACAGTGTTTTATAGTTGTGTTATTTTGAATGATTACAAAACGTTATTTAGCTATATCTAAACTTCTAGAAGGTTTTATAGTTGTGTTATTTTGAATGATTACAAAACTAATAATCCTACTAAATATCAAGTTGTAGAGTTTTATAGTTGTGTTATTTTGAATGATTACAAAACTTCGCCAATATACAGAAATATCTTTGCGGAGTTTTATAGTTGTGTTATTTTGAATGATTACAAAACATATTCAAGATAGTTCAACATCGATAGAGTGTTTTATAGTTGTGTTATTTTGAATGATTACAAAACAAAAATCAAAACCAAAAGAGGATTAGTTAAGTTTTATAGTTGTGTTATTTTGAATGTTATGAGACGTGAAAAAATTATATTTATAATTGGATTAAGAAATAAATTTCCTTTCTAGCAAAAATCCATAGTTTTAAAGTTGTGTTGTTTTGTATCGGGTATCTGATAATAATTTGTTGTTGTCACTAAATACTAGTGGCAACTTTGTTAGATACAGATTTGCCTGTATAAAAAATCTTTGTTTTAAAATTGAATATACGAAATGTAGCGATAAACACTACATTTTTTTATTTCTAGACAAGAATATGAATTTATGTCATAATAGTCAAGCTATTACAAAAGAAAGGAATGACGTTATGATATCAACACAAAATGTATCTTTAAGATATGGAGATAGAGCTTTATTTGAAAATGTTTCTGTTAAATTTACTGAAGGAAACTGTTATGGAATTATTGGTGCTAATGGGGCTGGTAAATCTACATTTTTAAAAATCTTATCAGGAGAAATTGAACCTAATAAGGGAGAGGTTATTATTGAACCTCATAAAAGATTATCAGTATTAAAACAAGATCACTTTGCTTATGATGAAAATAAAGTTGTAGAAACAGTAATTATGGGTAATAAAAGACTTTATGAAATCATGCAAGAAAAAGAAAGATTATACGCAAAAGAAGATTTTAATGATGAAGATGGTATTTTACTTGGTGAATTAGAAGGTGAATTTGCGGATATGGATGGATGGAATGCAGAAGCTGATGCAGAAACAATGTTAAATGGTTTAGGAATTACTTCTGAATTTCATGATATGTATATGAAAGATCTTGATGGTAATCAAAAAGTAAAAGTTTTATTAGCGCAAGCTTTATTTGGTGATCCTGATATTTTATTATTAGACGAACCAACAAACCACTTAGATTTAAAAAGTATTAATTGGTTAGAAAACTTCTTATTAAATTTTAAAAATACTGTCATTGTTGTTTCTCATGACCGTCATTTTTTAAATAAAGTATGTACACATATTGCGGATATTGATTATAGCCGTATTCAATTATATGTAGGAAACTACGATTTCTGGTATGAATATAGCCAAATGCAAATCCAACAAGCAAAAGATCAAAATAAAAAAGCAGAAGCTAAGAAAAAAGAATTAGAAGAATTTATTGCACGATTCAGTGCCAATGCTTCTAAAGCAAAACAAGCTACATCAAGAAAAAAATTATTAGATAACTTAGAAATGGTAGATATTAAACCATCTCTTAGAAGATATCCTTTTATTGGTTTTAAACCAGGGAGAGAAGTTGGAAATATTGTTTTAAATGTTGAAGGTCTTACTAAAGTAGTTGATGGAGAAAAACTTATTAATAATGTTTCATTCTCTATTCAACCAAATGAAAAAGTCGCTTTTGTGGGAGATGATAAAGCAACTGAAGCTTTCTTTAAAATCATTATGGGTGAAGATGAAGATTATGAAGGAGAATTCAAATGGGGAATTACGACATCACAATCTTATTTTCCTAAAGATAATTCAAAATACTTCAATGATTGTGAATTAAGCCTAGTTGATTGGTTAAGACAATTTACTGATGGTAATGTTTATGAACAAGATTTAAGAGGATGGTTAGGACGTGTTCTTTTCTCTGGAGAAGAAGCGTTAAAGAAAGCCAATGTCTTATCTGGAGGAGAAAAGGTAAGATGTATGCTTGCTAAAATGATGATGGAAGATGCGAATGTTCTTGTTTTTGATGAACCAACAAACCATTTAGATCTTGAATCAATTCAAGCATTAAACCAAGGACTTATTCAGTTTAAAGAAAATATTCTCTTTACATGTCATGACCACCAATTTGTACAAACGATTGCAAATAGAATTATTGAATTTAATAAAGAGGGAATTATTGATCGTTTATCAACTTATGATGAATATTTAGAATATAAAGAAGACTTAGAAAACAAATAGAGGACTTCATTGAAGTCCTCTATCTTTTTAGTGTTTTTATAAGGGAAGGAAATTTGAAAAAAATTCTAAGAAAGATGTTTAAATATTATTTATCTTTCTTGACTATAATATAAACATTGATTGTGAACTGAATATTTCTTTTCAAAACAAAAAAGACTTTTTCAAGCCTTTTTGTTTAAATAATAATTTGGGAAGGGAATATGAATTTATTATTTAAGAAAGATGATTTATCTTTCATGACTACAATATAGTATAAAAATATACCAAGAAAATGGTCATATTATGTGTTTTTATGGGACGAGTAAAAATAAATGATAAAGAACATTGAAAAAAATTATCGATTTGGTAAAATTGTCTTAAATAATGTGAGGTGATAAAGTGGAATTACATTTTACAAAAATGGAAGGTATTGGCAATGATTACATTTATGTTGATGGAATCAACCAAGATGTCAATATGACACCAGAGTTTATTAGTCGTATTTCTGATCGTCATTTTGGTATCGGTGGAGATGGTATGATTGTTATTTTAAAATCAGATATTTATGATTTTAAAATGCGTATGTTTAATCTTGATGGAAGTGAAGGAATGATGTGTGGTAATGGAATTCGTTGTTTTGCAAAGTTCTGTTATGATCATCATTTAACGGATAAAAAAGTATTGAATATTGAAACAAAAGCAGGGTTACGTATCGTTGAACTTGTTTTTGAAGGTGATGAAGTCGTTGGCGCAAAAGTGGATATGCAAGAACCAATTTTAGACTGTAAAGAAATTCCGGTAATTTTTAATCAAGAAAAAATGATTAATGAAAAAGTAAAAGTAGGGGACAAGGAATATTCTTTAACAGCTGTTTCAATGGGAAATCCTCATGTTGTTACATATGTTGACTCATTGGATTTTGATATTGAAACAATTGGAAAACAATTTGAACATCATGAAATGTTTCCAAAATCTGTCAACACTGAATTTGTAGAAGTAATCAATGATCATTATTTAAAAATGCGTGTATGGGAAAGAGGCAGTGGTGAAACAATGGCTTGTGGAACTGGTGCGTGTGCCGTTATGTATGCAAGTTATATCAATGGTTATTGTAAAGAAAAAGCAACAGTTGAATTGCTTGGTGGTAAGTTAGAAATTGAACTAAAAGAAGGACATATTTTTATGACAGGACCAGCAACAACTGTCTTTGAAGGAAAAATAAAAGTATAAGGAGAGAAATATGTTACAAACTGCAGAAGAAATTATTAAATATATTGGTGATGCAAAGAAACAAACACCAATTAAAATGTATTTAAAAGGGGAAAATTTACCTGATACAGATGCATTCCATTTATTTGGAGACAGTCATTTTAAAATCGCTATTGGTGATTTAGATGCAATCAACGCTTATGTTGAAGAAAATAAAGATTTAATCAAAGATTCATTTATTGAACAAGATCGTCGTAATAGTGCAATTCCAATGCTAGATATGAGAAATATCAACGCACGTATTGAACCAGGATGCTTCATTCGTGAAAATGTTTCTATTGGAGATAATGCCGTTATCATGATGGGAGCTGTTATCAATATCGGTGCTAAAATTGGAGAAGGATCAATGATTGATATGGGTGCTGTTTTAGGAGGACGTGCTGAAGTAGGAAAACATTGTCACGTTGGTGCCGGAGCAGTGCTTGCAGGTGTCATTGAACCACCTAGTGCGTCACCTGTTATCCTAGAAGATGATGTTTTAATTGGTGCTAATGCTGTTGTCATCGAAGGTGTTCATATTGGTAAAGGTGCTGTTGTTGGTGCAGGAAGTATTGTTACTCAAGATGTACCTGCCGGAGCTGTTGTTGTAGGTAACCCAGCAAGAATCATCAAAGAACAAAAAGATGAAAAAACAGAAGGAAAAACACAATTAATGGATGATTTACGTAAAATCTAGGATAAACTTATGAAACAATTATTAGATCAAATCAAGGAATGGCGTCGTCATTTACACACCATTCCTGAAATTGGCTTTCAAGAATATAAGACATCAGCTTATCTTTATGAACAATTAGAAAAGATGGGTTATCAACCACAAAAAATAACAGAGACGGGAATCGCTGTTTATTTAGATTTTCATAAAGAAAAAACGATTGCTTTTCGTAGTGATATTGATGCTTTAGAAATTACTGAACAAACGGGTGCAGAGTTTAAAAGCACACATCAAGGAAAGATGCATGCGTGTGGTCATGATGGACATATGGCAGCTCTTTTAGGACTTGCTTATAAATTAAAAGATGTCAAAGACTTACCAAATAATGTTTTACTTATTTTTCAACCTGGTGAAGAAGTCGTTGATGGAGCACCATCAATTATTCGTACCGGTATTTTTGAAAAATACAATGTTAAAGGAATTTATGGACTTCATATGTTTCCTGATGTTGATGCTGGGAAAATTGCTTGTCGTAAAGGACCATTGATGGCTGAAAGTGGTGAACTTGATGTGACGATTCATGGTAAAAGTGCCCATGCGGGTAAATATCATGAAGGTATTGATTCGATTGTGATTGCTAGTTTTCTTATTAGTAATTATCAAAGTATCATTTCGCGTATGATTTCACCTATGCAACCTTGTGTTTTAAATATTGGTGAAATTCATGGTGGAACAGTAAGAAATATTGTTGCAAGTCAAACAGAATTTCATGGCACATTAAGAACTTATAGTGAAGAAGTCTTTTCACGTATTGTAGAGGCAATGAAAGGCTTTAATCAAGGAATGGAACAAGCTTATGGTTGTACCATTGATTTTGCTTGTCAACCATTTAATCCACCGGTTTTAAATGATGCTCATTTATATGAACAATTAAAGAAAAATGCAGGTGAAAACTACGAAGAACTTGAAGAACCTGTCATGTTGGCTGAGGACTTTGCGCATTATCAAAAAGTAATACCAGGTGTTTTCTTCTATGTGGGAACAAGATGCAAAGAATATACATCTGGCTTACATACACCAACTTTTAATTTCCACGAAGAAGTCTTAGTACAAGCTGTTGAACTTTATGAAAGACTTGCAAAAAATGTACAATTGGGGGACTAGATATGAATTATTATGATAGATCATTAGATGCATTAATGCATGCTTATGGAAGATATGATATCACATTTGATCATGGTGATGGCATTCATTTATATGATGTAAACCAAAAAGAATATATTGATTTCTTTTCAGGAATTGGGGTTAATTCTTTTGGCTATAATTATCCAGCTTATGTTGAAGCAATGGAAAAACAACTTCATCGTTTAATGCATATTTCAAATTATTTCAATACTGTAGAAACAATTGAAGCAGCTGAATGTGTTAAAAAAGCAACTAAATTAGATAAAGTATTCTTTACAAATTCAGGAGCTGAATCAACAGAAGGTGCTTTAAAATTAGCGCGTAAATATTATTATCAAAAACATGGAAAAGCGGACAGTGAAATTATTTCATTAAATCATTCTTTCCATGGTAGAACAACAGGATCTGTTAAACTTACTGGAAATGCTCATTATCAAGAAGCTTTTGGACCATTAATTGAAGGGGTCAAATATGCTGAGATTAACGATTTAGATAGTGTTAAAGCATTACTGAATGAAAAAACAGCAGCTATTATTGTTGAACCAGTTCAAGGTGAAGGTGGTGTCTATGTTTGTTCAAAAGAATTCTTAACAGGTTTAAGAAAACTTTGTGATGAAAGAGATATTGCTTTGATTTTAGATGAAGTACAATGTGGAATGGGGCGTACAGGAACAATCATGACTTATTTCCAATACGATATCTTACCTGATATTTTATGTCTAGCAAAAGGAATCGGGGCAGGTTTTCCAATGGGAGCTTTTGTTGCTAATAAAAAATTTGCGGCAGCTATGGAACCAGGAGATCATGGTTCGACTTATGGCGGAAATCCAATGGCTGGGCAAGCATGCCGTACCGTTTTTAAAATCTTAGAAGATACTAAAATGATTGATCATGTTCAAGATATTAGTGAATATTTAATTGAAAAATTAGATGATTTACAAGAAGAATTTCCATGTATTAAAGAAAGACGTGGTTTAGGTTTAATGATTGGTCTTGAATTTGATAAACCAGTTAAAGATATTGTAAAAACATGTTTAGATTTAGGTTTAATTGTCGTTACGGCTGGACCTCATGTTGTAAGAATGCTTCCACCGTTTATTACAACTGAAAAAGATGTGGATCAAGCAATTGCAATTTTAAAAGAAGCAATTGAAAAAAATTAAAAAATTTAAAAAATAAAAAGAAAAAATGGATATTTTGGCGTATATAAGGATGAGGTGATCAATATGTCAAAGTATCCAATTTTTTTACAAGACAATGAAAATAGCTGTGGTGCTTATTGTCTTAAAATGCTTTTAAATTATTATAAAAGAGATGACGAAATAAAAAACATCAAAAAAAGATGTCGCCTTTGTAAAGAAGGTATCAGTGTTTATGGCTTAATCCAAGTCTTAAAACAATATCATATTGAAGCAAAAGCTTATCAATGTGATTTTAAACATCTTGAAGAAATTCAAACTCCTGCCATTGTTCATTTAAAACAGGGAGAACTCTATCATTACGTCGTACTTTATAAAATAAAGGAGACTTATTTTGTAGTCGGTGATCCTGCTAAAGGTCTTATAAAAATGAGTTATGAAGTGATGTCAAAAGAATTTACAGGAATTCTTATTACAATTCATCATGTAGGACGTCCTATTGAAGAAAGAGAGTCATATACATTAAAAAACTTTATAACGTATCATTTAAAACAACATTATCAAGCAATCTTATCAATTCTTTTAAAAACAATTATTATTTCTTTACTAACAATGATTTTTTCTTATTACTATCAAATCATGATTGATTCTTTTTCAAATTACCCTTATTTAAAAATTCTTCTTATTTCTGGTGGTTTTTGTTTACTTTATGTTTTTAAACTTTTATTAGATTATTATCGACAACATCATATTTTAGAACTCAGTCGTACATTAAATGATGAATATGTTTCTAAGACTATGCAAAATATGATTTATCAAGATTTTCAATATTTTCAACAACTTGAAAAAGGAGCTCTTCTTTCAAGGGCACAAAATCTATTTGAACTTAGTCAGTATTTTATTGAATTTTATCATGTAGTTTTTATTGATTGCGTGATGCTCCTTTTTATTTGTGGTGTGTTACTTTTTATAAATGTGTTTTTATTTGTTGTGATATTTATTATGATGGGAATAATTTTTATTGCTTTTTATTTTTATAATAGAAAACTTCATATTGAAAATAAAAAGATTATGGAACAAAAAGAAAGACTTAATGATGGTATTTTAGAATATCAAGAGAATTTTTTTCAAACAATCCAGTTTAAAATAAGAAAAATGATGAAAAATAAATTAGCTTTTCATTATGATGAATATTTTAAAAATATATATAATCATGATGAAATAACACTTGCGCATCAAATTAAACTTGAATCTTTAATTCAACTAATGATTATGTTTTCTTTATTAATAGCCTTGTTTCTTTATAAAAAAGAAATAATGACTTTAGGAAATGTCATGTTTGTATACTTATTGCTTTCTTATATGATTGATCCTTTAATGAAGTTTTCTTTATTTATTGCGATGCATGATGAATTAAAGATCATTTTTGAAAGATATAAAGAAATGATTCCAGAAAAGAAGGAAAGAAAAAGAAGAATTAAAAAAATTAAGAATATTGAATTAAGACATGTAAGTTTTAGTTATGGTTATACTCGTCCTTTTTTCGAACATCTTCAATTAAAAATAGATCATTCTTTATGGATAAAAGGAAAAACTGGAAGTGGAAAATCAACGTTATTAAAGATAATTATGGGACAATATGAACCAAGCAAGGGAGATATTTATATTAATAACTATCGTTTACAAGATATTGATTTCAATAGTTATTATCAACATATTAAATATTTAGATAAAACACCTGTCTTTTATAAAGAAACTTTACGTACGAATTTGATTTTTGATCGTCAAGAACTAGAAGAAGAAATGAAAGAATTGCTTTATTATTTTAAAATGGAAACATTCATTTCAGCCCTAGATCTTTATCTAGATGAAGCAGGAGGTTTCCTTTCATCAGGACAAGCACAATTAATGATGATTATTCGTGCGTTGTTATTTAAACCAGATGTTTTGATTTTAGATGAAGCTTTTAGTAATATTGACCAAGAAAGACTTGAACTTTTAATGGATTATTTAAAGAAACAAGAGATGATTATTCTTGTTGTTAGCCATCAAATAAATATGATGAACTGTTTTCCAGACTATGTTATAATTGACTCAGGAAAAATAGTGGGTGAGGAAGATTATGGAAATTGATTTAGCGCTTATTAATGAATTAGAAGATTTTAATGAAGATTATGAAGAAGTTTATTTAAAGATTATTAGAGAAGCATGTAAAGAGCTTGATATTCAAGATGATCTAGAGTTATCGGTCATTTTTGTAGATGATAAACGTATTCATGAAATCAATCGTGAATATCGTCAAATTGACCGTAGTACAGATGTTATTAGTTTTGCCTTAGAAGATAGCGAACAATATTATATTGAAGGAATGCCAAGAGAAATTGGAGATATCTTTATCTCAATTGATCATGCGAAAATGCAAGCAGAAGAATATGGACATTCTTTCTATCGAGAAATGTGTTTTTTATTTACACATGGTTTATTACATCTTCTTGGTTTTGATCATATGAATGAAGAAGATGAAAAAGTTATGTTTGGTAGACAAAAAACAATTTTAGATGCTTTAAATATTACAAGGGAGTAATTAAAATGGATCAAGAAAAATTGATAGAACTTGCATGGTTGGCAAGAGAAAATGCGTATACACCTTATAGTCATTTTAAAGTAGGGGCTTGTGTTGCTTTAAAAGATGGAAATTATGTACAAGGCTGTAATATTGAAAATGCAGCTTATGGTTCAACGATGTGTGCTGAACGTAATGCTGTCTTTGGAACTTATTGCAAAGGCTATCGAAAAGAAGATATCGTCGCTCTTGCTATTGTGGCAGATTGCACACCGATTGCATCCCCATGCGGAGCTTGTCGACAAGTTTTGTCAGAACTTGTGGCTTTAGATATGCCCATCTTTCTAGCAAATAAAGAAAAAGTAGAAAAACATACAATTGGTGAATTATTACCGATGGTATTTATAGGAGAAAGTTTATAATGTTTAAATCAGGATTTGTCAGTATCGTGGGACGTCCTAATGTAGGAAAGTCTACACTTTTAAATCAAATTTTAAAAACAAAATTAGCAATCATGTCTGATGTTGCACAAACAACACGTAATACGATTCAAGGTATTTATACAGATGATGAGGCACAAATTATTTTTATGGATACACCTGGTATTCATAAACCTCAAGATGGTTTAGGAAACTTTATGAATACAACAGCTTTAAATAGTATTTATGGAGTAGATATGGTGTTATTTATTGCACCAGCCAACGAAACTATTGGACGAGGGGATCGATTTATTATTGAAAGATTAAAAGAAGCTGATGGTCCGGTTTTCCTTTTACTTAATAAATGTGATCTTGTTTCTAAAGAAGAAGTCGTTAAGAAACTTACAGAATGGAAAGAACTTTTTGATTTTAAAGAAATTATTCCAATTTCTGCTTTAGAAGATCAAAATGTCGATACACTTATTTCTACTATTAAAAAATATTTAAATGAAGGAATGATGTATTATCCTAAAGATCAAATGACAGATCATCCTGAAAGATTTGTCATGGCTGAATTTATTCGAGAAAAAATACTTTATTTTACTAGAGAAGAAGTTCCTCATAGTGTAGCTATTGTTGTTGAACGTATGTCAGAACAAGAAGATGGCAGTGTTGAAGTCATTGCGACCATTGTCGTTGATCGTAAATCACAAAAAGGAATTCTTATTGGAAAACAAGGATCAATGATTAAAAAGATTCGTCAAAATGCTCAAAGAGAAATGAAACGTTTCTTACAAACACCTGTTCATCTTGAATTATTTGTAAAAGTTGAAAATAATTGGCGTAATAAACAAAAATATTTAAAAGAATTTGGTTATAACGAAGATGACTATTAAAAAAGAAGAAGTTGTTTGTCTAGGAATTGTCTTAAAGACACAATCTTATAAAGAAAGTGATGCTTTAGTTACTGTTTATTTTAAAGATTATGGAAAGATGACATTAATTGCACGTGGTGTAAAGAAATTAAAAAGTAAAAATGCTGCAGCTTGTCAAAGTTTGACATTGTCTGAATTTACTTTTATCCCACGTAATGGACTTTCAACTCTTATTAAAGCAAGTTCGGTTGATTTCTATCGCTATCTTAAAGAAGATATCGAATTAGAAGCTTACGCGAGTTATTTTATGGAATTTGTTTTAAGAAACGAAGAAGAAAATCAGCCTGATTTAGATGTATTCAATCATTTAAAAGAAGCACTTGATGCTCTAAATCATGGTTACCCACCTCAACTTGTTTATTTACTTTACAATGCGTATATCTTAAAAAGATGTGGAGTTGCTTTGCAAGTAGATGGTTGTGTTCGTTGTTTAAGACAAAATCGAATTGCTGGGTTAAGTTTGGAAGACGGGGGCTTTGTTTGTTTAGATTGTTTATCACTTCGTGACAAACAACTAGATAAAGAAACTTTAAAAGCTTTTCGCTACATTAATAAAATTTGCTTTAAACAAATCGATCAATTAAAGATTTCTCAAGAATCAATCGATCAATTGATTGAAATTATGGACTATTATGTAGATGAAATGACTGGAATTTTATTTAAGACCAAGAAAATGATAAAAAGTCTTGAAAAATTATGACAAAAGTCGACACTTTTGTCTTTTTTTATATACATTTTTTGACTATAATAAAAATAAATTCAAAGGGGGAGATACATATGGGGCAGTTTTTACCGATAAATAGAAAAGAAATGGACGAAAGAGGATGGCAAGAGGTTGATTTTGTCTATGTTTGTGGAGATGCCTATGTGGATCACCCGTCATTTGGTGCGGCGATTATCTGTCGTACATTAGAAGCCAATGGGTTTAAGGTGGCTTTTTTATCACAACCAGATTGGCATAACGTGGAAGAATTCAGACAATTTGGTAAACCTAAATTAGGTTTCTTGATTTCTTCGGGAAATATTGATTCAATGGTCAATCATTATACAGTTTCTAAAAAAAGAAGACATAAAGATTCCTATACACCAGGAGGTAAAGGTTTTAAAAGACCAGATCGTGCCGTTATTGTTTATAGTCAAATGGCAAGACAGGCTTATCCGGATACAAACATTATTCTTGGTGGTATTGAAGCTTCTTTACGACGTTTAGCACATTATGATTATTGGAGTGACAAAGTTAGAAAATCAATTATTATTGATGCCAATGCCGATTTATTAATGTTTGGTATGGGAGAAAATAGTATTATTGAAGTGGCAGAAGCTTTAGAAAGTGGTTTGGAAATTAAATATTTAACCTATTTAGATGGAACTGTTTATAAAACAAAGAATATAGATGATCTTTCAGATTATATTATGCTTCCTAGCTATGAAGAAATTACTTCTTCTAAAAGAAAATATGCTGAATCTTTCCAAATACAATATCTTAATACCGATCATTACAACGCTAAAATATTAGTGGAGCCTTATCAAGGGTGGTATGTGGTTCAAAATAGACCAAATAGACCGCTTACTCAAAGAGAATTTGACCGTGCTTATGGTTATGATTACAGCCGTACATATCATCCAAATTATGAACATGTTCCTGCAATTGATGAAGTGAAATTCTCCCTTATTTCTAACCGTGGGTGCTTTGGTTCGTGTAACTTTTGTGCTTTAGCTTTTCATCAAGGACGTATTATTCAAGCAAGAAGTCATGAATCGATTTTAGCTGAAGCAAATAAAATGGTATGGGATCCTGATTTTAAAGGATATATTCATGATGTTGGAGGACCAACAGCAAACTTTAGAGATACAGCATGTGAAAAACAAAAGACGAAAGGAGCATGTCCAACAAAACAATGTTTATGGCCTCAACCATGTAAAAACTTAAAGGTAGATCATGAAGACTATCTTTCATTACTTACAAAATTAAGACAGCTTCCTAATGTTAAAAAAGTCTTTGTTCGTTCAGGAATCCGCTATGATTATTTAATGTATGATAAAAACGATCATTTCTTTGAAGAACTTGTCCAACATCATATTTCTGGACAATTAAAAGTGGCTCCTGAACATATTAGTAATCATGCTTTAGATAAAATGGGAAAACCAAGACGTGGACTTTATGAAAAGTTTGTAGATAAATATTATCGTTTAAATGAAAAATACGATAAGAAACAATTCCTTGTTCCCTATTTAATGTCATCTCATCCAGGATGTCGTTTAGAAGATGCCATTGAATTAGCAGAATATTTAAGAGATATTCATCATCAACCAGAACAAGTCCAAGATTTCTATCCAACACCAGGAACTCTTTCAACAACAATGTATTATACAGGATTGGATCCTCGTGATATGACAGAAGTCTATGTTCCAAAAGATCCAAAGGAAAAAGCAATGCAAAGAGCGTTGATTCAATATAAAAACCCTAAAAACTATGATCTCGTCTATGAGGCTTTAATCAAGGCAAATCGAAAAGATCTTATTGGTTTTGGTAAAAACTGTTTGATTAGACCACGTACGAAAAGATCAAACTATAACCGTCCTTATCAAAAAGGAGGCGCTAGACGATGAGATTTACAGAAACCTATACGTCGGGAACACATACCTCTATTAAATTTGATATCTATCAGCCCAATGTAATCTTAAGATATAAGGGCATTATTCAAATACATCATGGTTTATGTGAATATTCTGAACGTTATAAAAAGTTTGCGGAATATTTAAGTCATGAAGGCTTTATTGTGGTAGTATCTGATTTTCCAGGACATGGAACTTCTCTTTATAAATTTGAACAAGGTTATTTTGGAAAAGGAAATGCACTTGATACATTAGTTGAAGATATTCAACGTTTACGTCATATTATTACTAAACGTTATGAAGATCTACCTTACTTTATGCTAGGTGTTGATTTAGGCTCGCTTGTTTTATTAAAATATGCTGGTGTGTATGGAGACTATATTAATGGCATGATTCTATTAGGTACATGTATGAAAAATAGTTTTTATTATCGGATGAAGATGATTGTTGATTTCAATATTTTATTACATGGACAAATGAATCACTCAAGAGTCATCAAAAAAGCAATTGATTTATTTCTACAAAGAAATTTAAATGGAAACTATAAAATGACTAATACAAAAGAAGTGAACCTTTACATGGAAGATCCACTTACGGACTTTGTTTACACAAATCAAGCTTATCGAGATATTTTAGATTATATAAAATATACGAGTGATGAAGAACATTTAAAACAAATTCCCCAATATTTACCTGTATACTTGTTATCGGGTGGATTTGATAATTTGACACGCAATGGAAAAGACACGATAAAACTTTATAAAATATTAAAGGAAAATGGATTAAAAGATTTAAGCTATAAGATTTTTGATAATCGTCGACAAGATATTTTACATGAAAATAATTATCGCGAAGTTTATCATAATATTATGAATTGGCTTGATGAAAGAACTTATATGTAGCACCCTTATAGTTGGTTGACAAATATCCACTATAAGGGTATTTTATTGATACGCGAAAAGGGTATAAAAGACTTGGAATGCCAAGTCTTTATTCATTTTTACACAAAAAGGAGAAAAATATGGCAACTAAAGATATGGACAAATTAGTAAATCATGCAAAATCAACAGGTTTTGTATATCAAGGTTCTGAAATCTATGATGGACTTGCAAACACATGGGATTTTGGACCATTAGGGGTTGAAATGAAAAACAATATTAAACGTTTATGGTGGAAAAGATTCATTCAAGAATCTCCTTATAACGTTGGTTTAGATTCAGCTATTTTTATGAATCCAAAGGTATGGGAAGCTTCTGGACATGTTGGTGGATTCTCTGACCCATTAATTGACTGTAAAGAATGTAAAACAAGACATCGTGCAGATAAATTAATTGAAGCATACGATCCTTCTGTACATAGTGAAGGTTGGAGCAATGAACAAACAATGTCTTATATTAAAGAACATAACATTGTTTGCCCTAACTGTGGAAAAAGCAACTTCACAGATGTTAGACAATTTAAATTAATGTTTGAAACACATATGGGTGTTGTTGAAGACGATAAATCTGTGGTTTATTTACGTCCTGAAACAGCACAAGGTATTTTTGTAAACTTTAAAAATATTCAAAGAACATCTCGTAAAAAAGTACCATTTGGTATTGGTCAAATCGGTAAATCATTCAGAAATGAAATTACACCAGGTAACTTTATTTTCAGAACAAGAGAATTTGAACAAATGGAATTAGAATTCTTCTGTAAACCAGATACAGATTTAGAATGGTTCGATTATTGGAAATCTTATTGTAAAAAATTCTTATTAGATTTAGGTTTAAAAGAAGAAAACTTAAAATTTAGAGATCATGAAAAAGAAGAACTTTCTTTCTATTCAAAAGCAACTTGCGATGTTGAATACAAATTCCCATTTGGATGGGGAGAATTATGGGGAATTGCAGATCGTACAGATTACGATTTATCTCGTCATATGGAACATTCTAAAAAATCATTAGAATATTTAGATCCTCAAACAAACGAAAAATATATTCCTTATGTTATTGAACCATCTGTAGGTGCAGATCGTTTATTCTTATCTGTTTTATGTGACAGTTATCAAGAAGAAACTTTAGAAAATGGAGATACAAGAACAGTGATGAAATTACATCCTGCTATTGCTCCATATAAAGTAGCAATCTTACCATTAACTAAAAAACAAAGCGAAAAAGCAGAAGAAGTTTATGCAACTCTTGCTAAACATTTCTCTGTTGAATATGATGTTGCCGGACAAATCGGAAAAAGATATCGTCGACAAGATGCTATCGGTACACCATATTGTGTTACTGTTGACTTTGATACAATGGAAGACAATGCTGTTACTGTTCGTAATCGTGATACAATGGAACAAGTTCGTTTACCAATTGATGAATTAGTTGCATATATTCAAGATAAAATCGCATTCTAATAAAGGAGGAAACTATGCCAAGACTTTCACAAGAAAAAATCAATGAAATAAGACAATCTGTCGACATTGTGGAAGTTATTGGCAATTATCTTCCACTTGAAAGAAAAGGACGAAATTATATTGCCTTATGTCCTTTTCATAATGATAGTCATCCCTCTATGTCAGTATCACCAGAAAAACAAATCTTTATGTGTTTTGTCTGTCATCATGGGGGAAATGTCTTTACTTTCTTACAAGAATATTTAAAAATTTCTTATTTAGAAGCGGTAAAGATGGTTGCACAAATGGGAAATGTCGATTTAGGTGATTTTACCTTTTATGAAGAAAAGAAACCTGTTAATAAAAAAACAGAACCTTTCTATTTAATGCATGAAGAAGCCAATCGTATTTATAAACACTACTTGTCAACCAAACTTGCTTTAGAAGCAAAAAACTATTTAACACAAAGAGAACTTTCACAAGATATTATTGACCATTTTGAAATTGGTTATGCACCTGATCAAAATATTTTATTATCCGCTTTTGAAAAGTCGGGTTTTACAAAGATGCAAGCCTATGCTTCAGGTTTAGTCATTGAATCACAAGTTGGTTATGATCGTTATCATGATCGTATCATGTTTCCTTTACATAATAGTGAAGGACGCGTGGTAGGATTTAGTGGACGTATTTATCGTTCAAGCCAAAAAGAAGCAAAATATATGAACTCACCAGAATCCTCAATCTTTATTAAAGGTGATACGCTTTATAATTATCATCGTGTCAAAGAATCGGTAAGAGATGCAGGTAAAATTATTGTTCTTGAAGGATTCATGGATGTAATTGCATTATACAAGGCAGGAATTAAAAATGCTGTCGCAATTATGGGAACAGCACTTACTTCAAATCATTTAAGGATGTTGAAGAGACTTTCTAATGATGTTGTCTTATGTTTAGATGGAGATCAGGCTGGAAAAAATGCCATGATGAAATGTATTGATGCAATGGCTTTAGCGGGTTTTAATATAGGAGTTGTTGTTATTCCTGATCAAATGGATCCAGATGAATTTTTAAAAGCAAAAGGAAAAGATGAACTGAATGCTTTATTTAAAAATCCACAAAGTGCGATTGATTTTAAAATGAGTTATCATTATGAAAGAATCAATGTAGAAAATTATGAAGATCGAAAGAAATATTTAGAATCAATGGTTGAAATGATTGCAACATTAGATGATCTAGTAGACCGTGATTATTATATAGAACAATTGGTTAAAAAGTCGGGCTTTTCTAAAGAAATTATTTATCAGTTATTAAGCCAAAAACCTCATGAAAAGCAACCGATTCCGTTTCAACCAATCACTTATGATCAATCAACAAAGATGATTGATAAGTATCAAAAAGCAGAGAGAAACTTGCTTTATTACATGATGCAAAATAAAAGCTATGCGATGCAATATGAAGCAAAAGCAGGCTACATGTATGATAAAATTAATCGTTTGATTGCTTCTTATATTATTGATTATTATCGTCAATATGTTGTCTTAGAAATTGCTGATTTGATTAGTATGATCGATGATGATGAAATCGTTAAAAGAATATTAGAAATTTCTTCACAACATTTACCCAAAGAAACATCAAATCAAGCAATTGATGATTATATAAAAATTATACAAGAAAAAATGGAAGTAGAAAGAATCAAACAGCTTGAAAGTGAAATGGCGCAAACTTATGATCCACGGCAACAAGCGAAGATTCTACAAGAAATTATTAATTCAAAAGAGAAGGAGTAAGATATGGCAAAGAAAAAAGTACAAGCTGTTTCATTTGAAGACTTAAAGGCTTTAGTTGTAAATGAAGCGAAACAAAATGGGAATGTATTAACCCAAGAACAAATTGACGAATATTTAATGAATTATGATTTAAGTGATGAACTTGCAGAAGAATTATTAGAACATATCCAAAAAAGTGATATTACAATTTCTGATGATGATTTAGATTCATTAGATGTTGATGATGATGTTTTATTAGCGGGTGTTCCAGATTTAGGGGATGACCTCGATTTAGATATTGATGATAGTGATGATACTCCTGATTTAGACTTTGATGGTGATTTCGACATGATGACGGGAGATACATTACATATGTATCAAGAACATGATGACGATAAAGAAAGTGAAAGCACACAATTAGGAAGCAATGTTAAAATCAACGATCCTGTAAAAATGTATTTAAAAGAAATCGGTCGTGTTGAATTATTGAATCATGATCAAGAAATTGAACTTGCAAAACGTATTTTAGAAGGTGATGAACAAGCTAAAAAAGAACTTGCTGCAGCAAACTTAAGATTAGTTGTTTCTATCGCTAAAAGATATGTAGGACGTGGTATGTTATTCTTAGATTTAATTCAAGAAGGAAACATGGGATTAATTAAAGCGGTAGAAAAATTTGATTATACAAAAGGATTCAAATTCTCAACGTATGCTACTTGGTGGATTCGTCAAGCAATTACACGCGCGATTGCCGATCAAGCTCGTACAATTCGTATTCCTGTACACATGGTGGAAACAATCAATAAATTAACACGTATCCAAAGACAATTGATTCAAGAATTAGGAAGAGAACCTACTGCGGAAGAAATTGCGGAAAAAATGGATGGTATGACACCTGAAAAAGTACGTGAAATTCAAAAAATTTCATTAGAACCTGTTTCTTTAGAAACACCAATTGGGGAAGAAGATGACTCTCATTTAGGTGATTTCATTGAAGATGAAGGAGCTATGTCACCAGATGATTATGCCGCTAATGAATTATTAAAAGATGAATTAAATGATGTTTTATTAGAATTAACAGATCGTGAAGAAAAAGTATTAAGACTTCGTTTTGGTTTAGATGATGGAAGAACAAGAACACTTGAAGAAGTAGGACGTGAATTCAACGTAACACGTGAACGTATTCGTCAAATTGAAGCAAAAGCTTTAAGAAAATTAAAACACCCATCTCGTTCAAAAAGATTAAAGGATTTCTTAGATCGTTAATATGAAACTTTCAGGGCGCTTATTAGAACTTGCACAGCTCGTTGATAAACATAAAAATGGTACTATTTTAGCGGATATAGGAACAGATCATGCCTATCTTCCTTGCTATTTAATAGAAAAAAATATTATAGAAAAAGCCTATGCTTGTGATGTGGCACAAGGGCCTTTTAAAGCTTCTCTTTCGACTATTGAGCACTATCATTTTGAAGAAAAAATTGAAGCTTTATTAGGAAATGGTCTTAATCCCATTTTAGATAAAGATGTTTCTATGATTACAATAGCTGGAATGGGAGCCTTTCTTATAGGTGATATTTTAGAAGAAAATAAAGATTACATTGATCAAAATAAACGTTTATTCTTACAACCAAATGCCAATAGTGATCATTTAAGAGAATATTTATTCAAAAATAATTTTACTATTCTTGATGAAAAAATGATTCAAGATGGACATCATATCTATGAAATGATGGTTGTAAAAAAAGTAAATGATGTACAAATGACAAAAGAAGATCTTCTTTTTGGTCCTGTTTTAAGAAAAGAAAAATCTGATTTATTTATCCAATATTGGAAAAAGCAATACAAAACATATCAAAGAATTCAAAAAGATTTACCAAAAGAACATCAAAGATATCAAGAAATTGATCAAATATTAAAACTTATTGAAGGTGAATTAAATGAAAGCTTATGAAATTATTAACTATTTAGAAAACTATTTTCCACTTGAACTTCAAATGGATTTTGATTGTTGCGGTTTACAAATAGGAAATAGAAATAAAGAAATCAAAAAAGTGTATATAGCTTTAAATGCAGATAATGAAACATTACAAGCTTGCATTGAACAAGATTGTCAAATGTTAATAACACATCATCCATTTTTACTTGAAAAGATTAAGAATATGGATGTCAATGAACATCAAGGATATTTTATTTCACTTGCAATGAGACATGATATTGTTGTTTATAGTTTACATACTTGTCTTGATCGAGGAAAAAATGGTATTTCTATGAATGATTGGTTAGTTAATCAATTAGGTGTTCATGGTATTGAATGTTATGATCACTATGAAGTTGGTAAAAAGGCTATTTTAAATCAACCAATGGAAGGAAATACTTTTATTAAAAAAGTAAAAGAAACATTCCATCTAGAACATGTAAAATACAGCAAAAACACGAATAAAACAATTGAGAAGATTGCTATTTGTGGTGGAAGTGCCGCAGATGATTTAGAAATTCTTGCAGATCAAGTCGATTGTTATATTACAGGTGATAGCAAATATCGTCATGCCAAATATGCCATTGATCATGATTGTTTATTGATTGATCCAGGACATCACTTAGAAGTGATTTTTGAAAAAGAGTTACAGAAACTCTTAGATAATTTGCCAATCGATACCCAAATTCATGAAAGTAAAGATTATTTTAATTATGAATAGAAAAAAATGCTAGAAAATCTAGCATTTTTTATATAAGTTGATGTTTTTTCATGGCTTTATAAATACCATCTTTTGCAATATCATCACAAACTTCATCCGCAATTTCTTTTAAGCCCTCTTTTGCGTTACCTACAGCAATTCCTACATGGCAATATTCAAGCATATCGGTATCATTCATTCCATCTCCAAAAGCAAAAGTATTTTCTTTAGGGATATTTAAATGTTGAATAAGGGTTTCAATAGCGCTTGCTTTATTGACACCAACAACAGATAATTCACCTGAATCATCACCAAAAGCAGGAACAGTACAATGAATGACATTGAAAGCATCTGAAAAATGATCATTAATTGTTTGAAAAGGAATATCTTTATTTTCTAAAAAACAAATCTTATTGACATCACTACGGTACATACTTTCTCCTTCAATCAAGGATGTAATAAAATGACTTGGTTGTTCTTCTTTTTTCTTTCTCGCATTTTCATCATTTTCCAAATCACCATAAGTTATTTTTTCTAAACGAGACACAAGATTTTCACTTGCAAATAAACCACCATTACTTTCAAGATAATAGTCATAATCATTTTCTTCAAAGAAATCAACAACACGATGAACATCGTTATCAGAAACTTTTTTATGATAAAGCATTTCATCACCGATTGTCACAAATCCACCACCAGCACCAATAATTCCATCAAAACCAACGTCTAATATATGAGGATAGATTTCAGCAAGAGATCTTCCTGTACATAAAAAACATAAATTTCCTTTTTTTCTTGTTTCTCTTACAGCTTTGATTGTTGATTCAGGTACATATTCTCTTGCTGGTCTTACATCAACAAGGGTACCATCAACATCAAAAAAGATAATTTTTTTATTCATAATAAACCTCCAATTTAATTTTATTATAATGGATAGAAAATAAAAAAATTATTTTTTTCATTTCATGCAAATAAAAATGATTTTATTAAAATAAGAGTAAAATAAGCATGGAAGGTGAATATATGAAAGGAAATACACAAGATCTTACAAAAGGAAGTATTGTTAAAGCAATTATTTTATTTTCGGTTCCTTTATTAATAGGAAACTTATTTCAACAACTTTATAATGCGGTTGATTCATATGTAGTAGGAAATTATGTAGGGAAGGTTGCTCTTGCTGCAGTTGGGGCAAGTACACCTATTATTAATATGCTTATTGGTTTTTTTATGGGAATTTCAACAGGAGCAGGAGTTGTTATAGCACAATTCTTTGGTGCAGGCGATTTATCTAAAATGAAGAAAGCAATTCATAATAGTATTGCCTTAACGCTTGTCATAGGGGTTGTTTTAACTGTTATTGGGCTTGTTTTTAATGACCCTATCTTGAAAGCAATTGGTGTTCCAAATGATGTTTTTTCTGAAGCTTCAACGTATTTGTCTATTTATTTTTGGAGTTTGATTTTTGTTATGATCTATAACATGGGATCTGGAATATTACGTTCAGTTGGAGATTCTAAAAGACCACTTTATTTCTTGATTTTTTCAAGTATTATTAATATTGTTTTGGACTTTTTATTTGTTAAAAACTTTGGTTTTGGGGTTGCGGGAGCAGGCTATGCTACTTTAATTGCTCAAGCGATTTCAGCTATTATGGTTATGTATGTTTTAATGAAAACAGAGGACTCTTATAAAGTTGTTTTAAAAGATATTAAATTTGATAAGGAAATCTTATTAAAAATTATAAAAATTGGTTTACCAACGGGTTTCCAACAAAGCATTGTTTCTTTATCGAATGTCATTGTTCAATCATATATAAATATTTATGGGGCATCCGTTATTGCTGGATATTCTGTCACAATTAAAATTGATGGTTTTGTCAATTTGCCTTTACAAGCTTTCAATATGGCAATTACAACTTTTGTAGGGCAAAATATCGGTGCTAAACAATATAATCGTGTTAAAAAAGGAGCATATATTACAACATTCCTTGCTATGGTTACCATAGGCTTCTTTGTTGTTATTATGTATTTCTTTGGACGTGATTTTATTGCTTTATTCAATCAAGAAAAAGATGTTATAGATGCAGGAAGATTGATGCAGTTAACTTTCTTGCCATTCTATATTTTCTTACCAATCAACCAAGTTATCAATGGGGTTTTACGAGGGGCAGGACGTTCGGCTGTACCAATGTATGTTATGATTTTCTCATTTGTATTTTTAAGACAAATTTATTTATTCTTGGTTACAAAAGTAACGAGTGATGTTGTTTATGTCTTTTTAGGGTGGCCAACTACATGGGTTGTTTGCAGTTTGATTTTTATTGTTTATTTTTTCAAGGTACAATGGTTG
Organism: Faecalibacillus faecis; assembly: GCF_003024675.1. Lineage (GTDB taxonomy): Bacteria > Bacillota_I > Bacilli_A > Erysipelotrichales > Coprobacillaceae > Faecalibacillus > Faecalibacillus faecis. Next base: position 47,473 of record NZ_PYLP01000001.1, read on the forward strand.
CCACAAGAAAAAGGTGCTGAAGCTTAAGCACCTTTTTGAGTAAGTATTTTTGTTTTATCAATAAATGGTTTTTGATGAGTTTTAGAATCATTGAAATCAAATTGTTTCAAATATTCAATAATTTGATTTGTAAGATAAGTTGGTGTCGAAGCTCCAGAACTTATAGCTGCATAATTTTTATCTTTTAACCACTCAATTTCAATACCATCAATACTTTCTATCATATAGACATCACAATGATGACTTTCTTTAGCGATACTGGCAAGTTTTCGTGTATTGTTTGAGTGAGGGTCACCTACGATAAAAATCACATCAACACTCTCTTCAATATTTTTAATAGCTTCTTGGCGTATTTTTGTAGCCGTACATGTTTCTTTTTCAATTTCTACAAAAGGAAGTAGTTCTTTAGCTTTTTCGCATAAATCATAGACATCATAAAGGGACATAGTCGTTTGGTTTGTCATGACATATTTTTTAGTAGGATCGATTTCTTTTAAATCAGCTAAAGAAGTAATCAAATGAATTTTATCTTCATCAATAGAAATAGCACCCTCTGCTTCAGGATGTCCTTTTTTACCAATATATAAAATTTCATAACCTTCATTTAATTTGCCTTGAATTAAATCATGGGTTTTAATAACATCTAAACAAGAAGCATCTATCACTTCTAAACCTTTTGCTTTGGCTTTATCAAAGACTTTTTGACTTGCTCCATGAGCCGTAATAATGACTTTACCATGATCGATTTCATCTAATAATTCCAAACGTGTTTTGCCTTTTCGATCAATTGTTTGAATTCCTAAATCTTCTAAAGCATTTACAATATATTGATTATGTACAATCATTCCTAGAATATAAACAGGAGTTTCTTGATGTGCTTGCTTTTTCGCAATTTCAATAGCTCTAACAACTCCTTTACAATAACCTCTAGGAACAATACCTTTTACTAACATTCCAATCACCTCAAAAGCTATTATACCATATTTTCAAATAATTCTTCATGTTCGATAGGTTTAATTTCCTTTTCAACTTCATCTAAATCTATATCATCAAGATGATTCATGGCTTTTAATAAAGCCATGCCTTGTCGTGTGTTATTAATTAAAGGACGTACTTGGTTAATAACAGGAATGACTTGATTTGCGATTTGAATACCTCTAATAGTCGTATTTAAAGTTCTTTGTAAATTAAAACGACGAGGTCTTAAATAATAGGGATACATTTGAGGTCGATAGACATAATAGGGATTATCATAGAATGGATTCATTTTTCTCACCTAATATAAAATATGTAATAAAAATAAAAAGGTGAAAGATAAAAATAAAGCCCTTACATTTTATAGAGGTGTATGTTACACTAATATTCAGTGAGGTGTCAAAATGATTAGAATATTATTATGTTGTGGTGGTGGCTTTTCTTCAAGTGCCATTGCTTCAAGAATGGATAAAGAAATAAAAGAAAAGAATTTAGAAGAAAAATACAGTATTGAATTTTTACCATTTGGTTTGGGATTAAAAGAATTAGATCGTTTCGATGTTGTTATTTTATGCCCACATCTAAAAGTGGAATTAGATAAAGCTTTAAAAAATCAAACAATTAATAAACCACTTTATTTACTTCCACCTAAAATGTATGGACTCATGAAGTTTGATGAAATTATCGTTGATATCGAAGATGTTATGAAAATGTATCAAGAAAATCCTGTAGTACCTGTAAAATTCCCAGGTGAAGATAATTTACTTCGTATTACAAGAGGCGTTGCTTATCGCCATGTTCATCCTTCAAAATAGGGAAAGTTGTTTGTCAAGATAGGAAACTTGTTTTGCTTCTTTGATGATGTCGTCTTTTTGAAAGTCGCCAATTAAAAAAGGTGACTTTTTGTTATGTTTTTTATAATTATTTAAAACAGTAGAACGATCATAGTTGGCATAACAATAAAGACAACCATGCAAACAGGTATTATAAACCCCAATGTCATTATTTAATAAACAGCGACAGCCTTGTCTTGCTTCACTTATTTTAGGAAGTTTTAAAGAACAGTCTAGGGCTTTTTCAATAATTTGTTGATTCATACAACCACTTGTATGAACACCTGTTGTTTTTAAAGTTTCATTTTCATGGCATGTATAAATTTCAATATGATATCTTTTTCCAATTTCTACAAATTTTTGACAAAGATAGATTTGGTCATTTTCATTTACTTCTTGAACATCTTTAAAATTCTTTTTTGTTTTTTGATAAAGATCAATAAAGCTAATGACACATTGATGGGTATAGCCTGATAGTTTTTGACACATCTTTTCAAAGATGTGAAGATGATAGTCAATGGTATAATAATCATTTAAAAAGATAGGATCATAACGCCAACCAATACAATGACTTCCTATCTTTTTAGAAAGTTCAATGAAACTACGAATGATTTCATTTTTATTGGGAACATGAGGTTCAATAGATTGATTATAAGGCGTAATTGTTACAAACCAAAATTGTTTATAGCCTTTAATTAAATCAAGACGAGAAAGCATCGGCTTTGGATTTTTAGTACAAAAACAAATAATATCAATAACCTGAGGATCTAAGCGATACTTTGTAACTTGATTAGGAAAATAAGGATTACGAACACAGACATACCCTTCTTGAATACGACTATAAAACCAATCACTAAAAAAAGCAGGAATATCTGTGCGATTACCTGTATTTAAAATCATCTAATCACCCCCAGTAAGAGTATTATAGAATAATTATAAAAATCCATCCATAATATTTGTTGAAATGTATCAAAAATATGGTATAATAACGTGACTAAAAAAGAAAAAAAGGAGGATTTTATGGCAACTTTTCAAGATTTTAAATTACAAGATTATTGTAATGAAGTAATCAAAGAGTTAGGTTTTCAAAAACCAACCCCAATACAAGAAAAAGTCATTCCCCTTGTATTAAAAAATAGAGATATTATCGGGATTTCACAAACAGGGACAGGTAAATCACATGCCTTTTTATTACCAATCATGTCCCGTATTGATGTTAATAAAGATTGCGTGCAAGCGGTTATTACTGCACCAACAAGAGAACTTGCTGCTCAATTATTTAATAACGCCAAAACATTTACAAAATATTTACCAGAGTTACGTGTTTCATTAATTGTTGGAGGAAGTGACCGTCAAAGAGCCGTCAACAAACTTTCAACACAACCTCATGTTGTTATTGGAACACCAGGACGTATTAAAGATTTATCTTTAGATGCCCAAGCTTTACAAATTACAACAGCTAAAACATTTGTAGTCGATGAAGCAGATATGACGTTAGAATTTGGTTATTTAGAAGATATTGATGCGGTGGCAGGTAAAATGTCTGATGATCTACAAATGATGGTTTTCTCAGCAACAATTCCACAAAATCTAAGACCATTTTTAAAGAAATATATGCAAAGTCCAGTTACTATTGAAATTGATAGTAAACTTGTGACAACAGCGAATGTTGAACATATCTTACTCGCAACAAAGCATCAAGATCGTTATGATGTTTTAAAGAAAATTATGGCAACAATTGATCCTTATATTTGTATTATTTTTGCGAATAAAAGAACAGAAGTATCAAAGATTACCCGCCAATTAAGAGAAGATGGTTATAAAGTTGGAGAAATTCATGGAGATTTAGAACCTCGTGAAAGAAAGAAAATGATGCGTCAAATCAACAACAATGAATATCAATATATTGTTGCAACAGATATCGCGGCACGTGGAATTGATATTGATGGTGTTTCTCATGTTATTAATATGCAATTTCCAACAGAACCTGATTTCTATATTCACCGTAGTGGGCGTTCGGGACGAGGAAACTATACAGGAATCTGTTATAGCATGTATGATACAACGGACGAAAAAAATATTGCAATTCTTGAAAGAAAAGGCATTGAATTTAAGAATATGCAACTTAAAAACGGACAATTTGCGGATTTGGGACAAAGAGAAAAACGTAAAAAACGTATTCGTCAACAAACTGAACTTGAAAAACAAGTACAAATGATTATCCGTAAACCTAAAAAAGTAAAACCAGGATATAAAAAGAAACGTAAATATCAAGTCGAACAAGTTGTACGTAAACAAAAACGTGCGATGATCCGTGAAGATATCCGTCGTCAAAAGAAAGAACGTGCTCGTCAAGCACAAATCGCAAAACGTATGGAGGAAGGCAATGATAATTGGTAGTCATGTCTCAATGTCTGGAAAAGACATGTTGTTAGGTTCTGTTAAAGAAGCTTTATCTTATGGGGCCAATACTTTTATGTTTTATACAGGAGCTCCTCAAAATACGAGAAGAAAAGCAATTAGTGAATTAAAGGTAGAAGAAGCAAAAACTTTAATGAAAGAAAATAACATTGATTTAAAAAATGTGGTCGTTCATGCACCTTATATTATTAATCTTGCCAATACTATTAAAGAAGAAACTTTTGAATTAGCGGTTAACTTTTTAAAACAAGAATTGCAAAGATGCCAAGATATTGGAACATCGATTCTTGTTTTACATCCAGGTAGTCATGTAAAAGCAGGAGAAGAAGTAGGACTTCAACAAATCATCAAAGGTTTAAATGAAGTTTTAAAGGATACGCCTTACCAAGGAAAGATTGCTTTAGAAACAATGGCAGGAAAAGGCAGCGAGTTAGGAAAGACTTTTGAGGAAATCCAATACTTGATTTCGCATTGTGATTATCCTGAAAAACTAGGTGTTTGTTTAGACACATGTCATATTCATGATGCAGGATACGATTTATCAAATTTTGATGCAATTTTAGATGAATTTGATCGTATTATTGGTTTAAATCGTTTACTTGTTGTTCATTTAAATGATTCTAAAAATGTTCAAGGAGCTCATAAAGATCGTCATGCAAATCTTGGTTTAGGTGAAATTGGTTTTGATATTTTAAATGGGATTGCTCATAATGAAAGAATAAAAGATGTTCCTAAGATTTTAGAAACACCTTATATTGATGGTAAAGCTCCTTATAAAGAAGAAATAGATATGTTGAAAAATCAAGAATTTAGAAATATTGAAGTATGATTTTGAAACAAAGATTTCAATTTCAAACTAGTGGAAACACTAGTTTTTTTCATAATTGATTGAAATAGAATAGGTAAATAATGTTCACTACAGAGTAAAAAACGGTTTTGATCAATCACTTGATAGATCACTTTCAAATCTTCTTCATTTAGCTCTAAAGCTTGTATTTCTTTATTGCTTCTAAAATCTTCATACGATAAAAAATGTTCAATGAATAAATTTTCCATAGTTTTACGCCTCCATAGTTATATATATGAAAAAAAGATGGTTATTATGAATTAACCATCTTTAAAATTTCATCTTTGAGCGTTTGAACCATATCTTCTTGTTTTACTTTTTTAATAATTTGTCCTTTTTTAATCAATAATCCTTCTTTAACACCACCAGCAATACCAATATCAGCATTTTTTGCTTCACCAGGACCATTGACTGCACAACCCATAATTGCAACAGTAATATCTTGATGAATATTATTTAAGAAATCTTCGATTTCTTTAGCAACAGGAATTAAATCGTATTGGATTCTTCCACATGTTGGACAAGAAACAAGGGTAGGTACATTTTTAATGAGTCCCAATTCTTTAAGTAATGTTTTTGCTACTTTAATTTCTTCAACAGGATGGTCACTTAAAGAAACACGAATTGTATTTCCAATACCTTGATACAATAAAGTACCAATACCTAAAGAAGATTTAATTGTACCACCGAGCTTTGTCCCTGCTTCTGTAACACCTAAATGAAGTGGGCAATCAAAGGTTTCACTGGCAAGGGTATAAGCTTCAATTGTAAGCATGGTATCAGAAGATTTTAAAGAAATACAATAATCATGGAAATCTAAACTTTCTAAAATATCAATATGTTTCTTTGCACTTTCAATCATACCTTCAGCAGTAGGACGACCATATTTTTCTAGAATATCTTTTTCTAAAGAACCACCATTGACTCCAATACGAATAGGAATATGATGTTCTTTACAAGATTCCACAACTGCTTTAACTTTTTCGATGCTTCCAATATTTCCTGGATTAATACGAATTTTATCAATTCCTGATTCAATTGCGATTAAAGCTAAACGATAGTCAAAATGAATATCTGCGACTAATGGAATATGCACTTGTTTTTTAATATCTGCAATCGCATAAGCATCTTCTTTATCAAAGACTGCCATTCTAACCATTTCACAACCGGCATCTTCTAATTCTTGGATTTGTTTAACCGTTGCTTCTATATTTTTTGTTTTGGTATTTGTCATTGATTGAATAATGACATGATTATTACCACCTAATGTAAGATTTCCTACTTGGAACGCTCTTGTTTGTTCTCTTTTCATTTTTATCACCTAATACTATTATAAATTATTTTACCAGCTTTTCAAATTCATTTAACAAATCTTCAAAATAATGGAAAGCATCGTCATAAATAGCGTCATCTAAAGGATCAACACCTGCATGACTTAATAAGTCAACAGGAGATTCTTTTCCCCCGGATTTTAAGAAGTTTAAGTAACGTTCTACTTGTTGCGTGTCACCGTTTAAAATACGTTTAACGATAGCTAAAGCCACAGTCATTCCTAAAGTATATTTATAAACATAATAATCATAATAGAAATGAGGAACATAATAACAAGACCAACCAACAAGTTCATCCATTTTTACCTCTTTACCAAAATATTCTTGGTTTAATTTTCCATAAAGATCTGTCATGATTTTGGATGACATTGGTTCATTATTTTTAGCCATTTCATGAAGACGGTGTTCAAAGTCCGCAAACATTGGTTGTCTAAAAATAAGACCAACACAGTTTTCTAATTGTTCATAAATATAATAAGCTTTTTCTTCTTTAGATGAAGCATGATCCATCATATAGTTGATAAGTAAAGTTTCATTAACGGTTGAAGCGACTTCAGCGACAAAGATACGATAATTACTATTAATATAATCTTGATTATGACTTGATAAATACGTATGCACACTATGACCTAATTCATGGATCATAGTTGATAAAGAATTATAATCGCCAATGAAATTCATTAAAATATAAGGTTGTGTTAAGTAACTTCCGCTACTATAAGCGCCACCACGTTTACCAACAGTAGGATAGTAATCGATCCATCTTTCCTCTTTAGCACGATTAATAATAGCTAAATAATCTTTACCAAAAGGTGTTAAAGCTTGATTAATGATGTCAAAACATTCCTCAATTGTAAATTTCTTAGAAACACTTTTTACAAGAGGAACCGATAAATCGTAATTATAAATTTCATCAAGTCCAAGAAGCTCTTTCTTTAAATGATTATAACGATGGAATAAATAGCGATACTCATTATTTGCTTTATCTAAAATTTTAAAGAATAAATCAGTAGGGACATCATCATTAAAAACACTTGCTGCAAGTGGTGAATCAAAATGACGGATATCACTATAAAAAGCATCTTTTTTCATAACCCCTGAAAGCGTAGAAGCAAAAGTATTTTCAAAACGTTGGTATTCTTTAAAGAAATGATGATATGCTTGTTTTCTTACTTCTCTATCTTTATTCTTTAAAAATTCATTAAGTGTTGCTTGATTTAATGTTTTCTTTTGTCCGTTTACTTCAACATCTTCAAATTCTAAACGTAAAGAATCAAATACTTGTTCTGCAAGTTCAGAGATATTGTCTACTTTTGCGACAAGTTCTTCTTGTTCTTTATCTAATAAATGAGGTTTAAAAGCTAAAGCATTTTTTAAAGAATAACGATAAGATTTTAAACGATCATCTTTTAAATATTCTTTTACTTTTTCATCATTTTCCACAATTTCATTATCTACAAAAACAAGTTTAACACTTGATTGTTGAATGAGTGACATCACTGTTGCCAACATCTTTTGATATTCTTGATTTTTAGGTTCTACATCGCAGTTTAAATGCGCAAAGCAATAGGCTTTACTTACAAGCATGGACATTTCGTCACGTTTTGATAAAAAGCGTAGAAGCGTTTCAATGCTTTCTGTAAGCTTTCCTTGAAATGAAGTCAATTCATCAAGTAATTGTTCACTGACTTCTATATCGTGATAAAACTCTTGAGGATCTTGATAGATTTTAGAAAGATCCCAAGTATATTTTTCTTCTATATCTTTTCTTTCCATAGACAGGTCTCCTTTTAATGTAAAAATATTTTACTCTTATTTTATTTCAAAGTCTATTAACATTATAATCAAGAAAAAAAAGAATAAACAAAAAAACCAGACATTGTCTGGTTTCAATGATTAGATTGAGTTAACTAATTTAGCTAATTTAGATTTTTGTCTAATAGCGTAGTTTTTATGATGGATTCCTTTGTTTACATAAGAATCTAATTTACTAGAAGCGATTACTAATGCTTTTTCAGCAGCTTCTTTATTTCCAGCTTCAACTTCAGCTCTTACGTTTTTGATTGCAGTTTTTAAAGCTGATTTATAAGAAGCGTTTTTAGCTCTTTTTTTGTTATCGTTTTTATAACGTTTAATTTGTTGTTTCATATTTGCCATGATCTTTCACCTCGCTTTGCAATTTGCCATTTCATTATATATAAAAAGTCAAGTAATTGCAACAATTTTGTGTAATTTGTTGGAAATAAGGTAATAATTTTTAAGGTGAGAATATGAATAAGTACAATACACATAGTGATTTGGCGAAAGAATCTTTAGAATTATTAAAGGAAGGAAAACATTATAAGCGTTTTATTGAAAAAATGGATAATTTTTCAATAGAAACCTATGAATTTTTAGAAGATACGGATTATTTGAAAAAGGGAAAGTATATCGAAATTTTTTTTAAAGAATCTTTTATGTCAATTAGTCAACATGTGACTCGACTTTTAAAAGAGATGATAGATCAAAATGATTATCCCCGCATTTTAATTATTGGACTAGGAAATCCTTATTTAACCAGTGATGCCATTGGACCACGTACCTTAAGAGACATTCGTGTGACTCATTATTTAGATGATGGTCTTAAGTTAGAAAACCATTATTATGATATTTTATCATTGACACCAGGTGTGATGTATCAAACAGGAGTTGAGACAGTTGAAGTGATTCAAGCAATGGTTGATCAGTTTCAAATTGATTTAGTGATCGCTATTGATGCTTTATGTGCAAGAGATTATCAAAAATTAGGACATGTGATTCAAATTAATAATGTCGGAATTCATCCAGGAAGTGGTATTGGTAATCATCGTCAAGCCATTCAAGAAGAAACTTTAGGATGTCCTGTCATCGCAATTGGCGTTCCTACAGTGATTTATGCCAGTTCCATTGTAAGAGATGTTTTTCAATTAATGAAAGACTATTTTGGGGATGCTTTGGATATAAAAAATAAATTAAAGATTGGTAAAAGAAAGAAATATGAAGGAGAGCTTACTGCAGATCAACAACAGTATTTATTAGGGCATGTAGGAAGTCTTGAACAAGAAGAATTAGAATCGTTGCTTTATGAAATACTGACACCAGTTGATCGTAATTTTGTTATGTCGGATAAACAAATTGACGAAACAGTAGAAAAGGTAAGTGCCATTCTTTCAAAGGCTTTAAATGACTTAAGGTATAATTCTTGATTTATTTCATATATTTGAATAAATACAAGGAGAGCGCCTATGAAAATAAAAGTATCTATTCAAATTATTTTCAAACTTATGATCATTGCTTTAATGATCTTTTATTTACCTTCTTATAGTCATCAAAACGTTAAACTTTTTAAGGCAATTTCAACAACAGAAGCCTTACCTGCAAGTATTCCCGTTACTTCTAATAAAAAGATTCATCTTTATAATACCCATCAAGGAGAACAATATGTAGGCTACAATGTAAGAGATGGAGCAGAATATTTAAAAGAATGTTTAACGAAAGAAGGATACTTTTGTGATGTTGAACAAAATGATTTTGAAAATTATAAAAATGTTCATCGAATTGCTTATAATCAATCTTATGTGGTTTCTAAGATGTATTTAGAAAATACACTAAGAGAAAATGGAAATTATGATTTAGTTATTGATTTTCATCGGGATAGTCTTGATAAAAAATATTCAACATTGATCTATAATCAAAAAAGTTATGCCAAGATTTTATTTGTTGTAGGAAAAAGCAGTGGAAAATTTGATATGGTTAATCAGTTATCAACCGAACTTTCAAATAAGGCAAATGAAAAAGTTCCAGGGTTATCAAAAGGAATTATGGTAAAGAAGAATCATTATAATCAAGGGATTTGTGATCACACGGTCTTAATTGAATTTGGTGGTCAAAGTAATACCAAAGAAGAAGTACAAAATACAATAGAAGTAATGTCACAAGTAATTAAGGAGTACTTACAATGAAAGAACTTATTATTGATTTAACGATGGTTGGTCTTTTGTTGTTTGGCATGAATGGTTTACTTAATAATCATTATATTCAAAATGAAATGGTTTCTAAAAATATTGTTGCTTTTGAACAAAATGTCAAAAAACAAAAAGAAATAAAATCAGATGAAGGAAGTTATGATGATTTACAAGATAATACGCTTTCTTTAATTGTTAAAAAAATCAGTAAAATATGTATTCAAATAATTCAAACAATTGTCTTGCTTATCTCGCAATTTATTAGTAATATCTTATAGAAGGATGTGAAAAAAATGAATCAATTAAAAATCGTATTTATGGGAACAGCAACATTCTCAGAAGCTGTTTTAAAAAATTTAATTCAACACGATTACAATATCGTCCAAGTTGTTTCACAACCAGATCGTCGTGTTGGAAGAAAAAAAGAACTTAAAATGCCAGAGGTCAAAGTGGTGGCTTTAGAACATGATATACCGGTATTTCAACCACAACGTATTAAAGAAGATTATCAAGCTATCTTAGATATGCAACCTGATTTAATTATTACAGCCGCTTATGGACAGATGATTCCTCAAGAAGTTTTAGATTGTCCACGTCTTGGATGTATTAATGTACATGCTTCCTTACTTCCTAAATATCGTGGTGGAGCACCTGTTCATTACGCTATTTTAAATGGTGATGAAAAAACAGGAGTGACAATCATGTATATGGTTAAAAAGATGGATGCAGGAAATATTATCTATCAAAAAGAAACACCTATTTCTTACGATGAAACTGTAGGAGAACTTTATGATCGTTTATCAACTTTAGGAGCTGAAGCAATTGTTGAAGCAATGCCAGCTATTATTGAGGGAACAAATGCATCGATTCCTCAAGATGAATCTAAAGTAACGTATTCTCCAGTTATTTCAAGAGAACAAGAAAAAATTGATTTCAATAGACCAGCTATCGAGATTTATAATCATGTAAGAGGACTAAATCCTTGGCCTGGAGCTTATACAACGTATCAAGGAAAAACAGTAAAAATTTATCAAGGGCTTGTACATAATTGTCCAAATGCTATGACACATCACGCACACCAAGAACCTGGAACAATCGTGAAGATTTTTAAAGATGCTATTGGTGTAAAGGTACAAGATGGGGTTTATATTATTACTGAATTCCAATTAGAAGGTAAGAAACGTATGCTGGTAAAAGATTATCTTAACGGGCATAATATTTTTGAAGTTGATCAAAAGTTTGAATAGCGCTGAGGCGCTATTTTTTATATGTGACAACTTTTCGATAACCTGTTTGAAAATCAACTTCATTTTCTAAAGTTTCATGATTTTTTAAATGTTCAATATTTCTAATAACAAGCTCTGTATAATAATTACGAACACTTTGCCAAACAAAACCACCTGAACTATGAGGAGTAATTAAAACACGATCATAGCTCCATAAAGGTGAAGTTGCAGGTAAAGGTTCTTCTTCTACAACATCTAAACCAACACCATAAAGATACCCTTGATTTAATACTTCTATTAAATCTTCATTACTAATGGCACTTCCACGACCGACATTGATTAAGACAGCATCTTTTTTCATTTTTAATAATTTATCTTTGTTAAAAAGATGAATTGTTTCTTTGCTTTGTGGAAGTGATAAAATCACAAAATCACTTTGTGGTAAAATTGTATCTAAATCATTGATTGTTGCGACTTCATCAACATAAGGAAGCTCCTTTTGGACTCTTCTTTTAATAGCGGTAATATGACAATCAAAGGCTTTTAGTCTTTTCGCAATTTCATAGCCAATATCACCATAGCCAACAATACAAACACAACTATGATAAATTTCTTTTCCTTGTTTTGAAGGACGCCAATTTCCTTCCTTCATTTGTAAAGCATACGTTTTTAAGTTTTTACAGAAAGTAATCATCATACCAATAACCTGTTCACTGATGGCAATCCCATAACTTCCACTGGCATTGGTAAGTTTAGTGTTTTTATTTAAAATTCCTTTTTTAATATATTGATTGCTCCCTGCACTATTAAGTAAGATAGCTTGTAAATGTGCTTGATTTAAATTTAAATCAAGATGTGGATTTCCCACAATGACATCTGCTTGATCAATATCTTCTTGAGTTGGTCTTCTAGAAATAACAACTGTATCATTTATAAAATATTCTTGGATTTTCTTACTTTCAGCCTCTTGTAAAGGGGCACACACTAAGATTTTCATAAATCCACCTCCAAGTACATTTTATCAAAAATTATTTTTTTTCGCCAATTGGCACTAAAAGACTTGTTTTTACTTTCTTCAATACCATAACTTTCTTTTGGCTGGTACTATGTCAAGATTTTTTAATATCGCTTGAATGTTAGATGAATGTTCATTCTTCTTTAAAAGAAGACTATTTTTTACCTTATGGGATTGTTTGTAAGAAAAATTCTTCTCAAAAAATGGAAGAATTTCTTTCTATGATTGAAAAGATTCTCTCGAAGTTATGAAAGTGTTTTCAAAATAAAATAAATTATAGTAAAATAAGATTAGATTGAAATAAAGGGGAAATGACAATGAGAATGGTTGATTTAATAGAATATAAAAAGAATAATGGAGAATTTAATCAACAACAAATTCAATTTATTATAGATGGTTATGTTGATGGAAGTATTCCTGATTATCAAATGTCAGCATTATTAATGGCAATTTGTTTTCAAGGACTTACTGCAAAAGAAACGGCAATGCTTACTCAAGCGATGGAATATAGTGGAGATATTATTGATTTATCTAAAATTGAAGGTGTTAAAGTTGATAAACATTCTACCGGGGGTGTTGGTGATAAAACATCTCTTGTATTAGGACCTATCGTTGCGGCTTGCGGTGGTAAAGTAGCTAAAATGTCAGGGAGAGGTTTAGGACATACCGGTGGAACATTAGATAAATTAGAATCGATACCAGGTTTTAATATTTATGTATCAGAAGAAGATTTTATTCAACAAGTCAATGATATTGGTTTAGCTATTATTGGACAAAGTGCCACACTTGTACCCGCTGATAAAAAAATTTATGCTTTACGTGATGTAACAGGAACGGTTTCATGTATTCCTTTAATTGCTTCATCTATTATGTCTAAAAAACTTGCCAGTGGGGCAGATACGATTTTATTAGATGTTAAATATGGAAATGGTGCTTTTATGCAAACATTAGAAGATGCCAAGAAACTCGCTCAAACCATGATTGATATTGGAAAACATTGTCATAAAGATACACGTGCAACCATTTCAAGCATGTCACAACCTTTAGGAAATGCAATCGGCAATAGCTTAGAAGTTATTGAAGCAATTGAAACCCTCAAAGGAAAAGGACCTCAAGATTTAGAAGAACTTTGTTTAAAAGCAGGAAGCACAATGCTTGTTCAAGCAAAGCTTTATCAAGATGAAAGTCTTGCTTATAAGGCTTTACAAGAAGTGATTTCTGATGGAAAAGCTTTAGAAAAACTTAAAGAAATGGTTCAAAGACAAGGTGGAGATGTTTCATATATAGAAAATCCTGAACTATTTGAAAAACCAAGTGTTATAATGAAAATAACTTCAAAGAAAACAGGTTATGTTCAATCGTTAGAAGCAAAGAATTTAGGAATTGTTTCAATGAAATTAGGTGGTGGTCGAATGACAAAAGATGAAGATGTCGACCATGCTGTAGGACTTGTTTTAAATAAAAAAATAGGGGATCATGTAGAAATCGGTGAAACGTTATTGACTGTTTATGCCAGAAATGAATTAAGTCAAGAATTATTGAATGAAATTTATCAGAGCTATACAATTGTGGATGAATTTGTCGAAAAACCTATTTTGATTGAAGAAATCATGAAGTAAGAGGTAAGGAAAATGAAGTATGTATTTTTTGATATTGATGGAACAATTCGTGGGAAAAGTAGAGAAATTACAAAAAGAAATAAAGAAGCTATTCGTAAATTAAGAGAAAATGGACATAAAGCTTTCTTATGTACAGGAAGAGCTCCTGTTTCGATTACACAAGATATTTTAGATGTAGGATTTGATGGTGTTATTTCTGCAGCGGGAAGTTTTATTCAAATTGATGGTAAGTACATCTATGAAAACTTTTTAGATAGCAAACTTTTACAACAAGCCATTGTTTTATTTTCTAATGCACAAGTTGGCTTTACTCTTGAAACGAAAGATGAACTTTTTCAATCAGGTTATGCTAGAGAGTATATGGAAAGAAGACAAATCAAAGATACACAAGCTAATCCAGAATTAGCTCGTTTCTTTGAAAAACGTAATCAAGCTTTTAAACCAATTACTGAATATGATCCTGGTAGAGATAAAGTGACTAAAATTGTTTTTATTGCATATGATAAATATGCATTGCTTGATACAGTACCTCATTTAAGTAAAGATTTTAATGTCGTTGTCTTTTCTAAACCAGAAGATGATTTTATTAATGGGGAAATTATTTCAAAGAACTGTACGAAAGCAGATGCCATTGAAAGAGTGATTGACTACTATCATGCAAATATGGAAGATACAATTGCCTTTGGTGATAGTATGAATGATTATCAAATGCTTGAAAAAGCAAATCAAGGAATTGTTTTTGAAGGAGCCAAAGAAAAGCTTTTAGATATTGCTTATGATACTTTTAAAGATCCTGATCAAGATGGAATTGCTTTAAGCTTAGAAAAACTAGGCTTAATATAGAAAGGATAGGTACGTATGGGAAATGTACTACTTGCAAGAATACTTGAATACTTTAACGGAACATTGTTTTTAGATGATAATTATCGTTTTTGTGTATTCTTTATTGAAAATTATATAGATTTTTATAAAATGACATTGGAGGAAGTTGTTGAAAAATCAAAGATTTCTAAAGATGCAATTTTGAATTTTTTAAGTCATTTAGGATTTGATGATTATACGTCTTTCCAAGATAAGCTTTATGCCGATGTTATTTTAAGACAAGATCAAATTCGTTCAAGAATGCTTGGCTTAAAGATGGATGATCTTTTTAAACAAGTTCATTTATGTGATGATAAAGAAAAATTTATTGAAGATTTAGATCATATTTGTCATGACATTTCAACGTCTAAAAGAATTGTGATTATTGGGGCTCTTTATCCAATTTCTATTGCAGTTGAATTTCAAACGGATTTGATTACTTTTGGAAAACCTGTTTTCCAATATCATTCTTTTGATACACAATTGGATCTCAATAAAGATGATTATGTTATATTTGTTTCGGCAACAGGAAGAGCTTATGATGCTTTCATGAATGATCATCAAGATTTTGATATCAACAGATCTCAATTCTTACTCATTACACAAAATAAAAAATATAAGAGTCAAATTGGGGATGAACGTGTGATCTATGTTGCAAGTTCAAGACATGATAGTATTGACTTTAACTATCGTTTGATGACAATTTTTGATATCATGCGAGTAACGTATTATAAAAAATATCATTTTATTTAAAGGGGAGGATGTTATGAATATACTACTTTCAAGAATTTTAAAATATTTAAATGGCACATTGTTTCTTGATGATGCGTATCGTTTTTGTGTATTCTTTATCCTTCATTATCAAAACTTTGGAGATTATTCGTTAGAAGAAGTCGCAAATGAATTAAAGACAACACCAGAAAGTATTTTAAACTTTTTAAAATATTTAGGTTTCTATGATTATCAAACATTTGTAGAAACTTATTATAAACATAAACGAATACGTCTTGAACAGATTGAAGAACGTATGGAAAATCTCAATATTTGTACGTATGTTGAACGCATTAAGGTTTCTAATGATAATAAAGAATTTTTAAAGAAAATAGAAGAAGTCTGTACAAAAATCCATGAATCAAAACGAGTAATTCTTGTAGGGGCTCTTTATCCTATGTCTATTGCGGTAGAATTTCAAACAGATTTAATTTCTTTTGGGAAAACAGTTTTACAATATCATACGTATGATAAAGATATGATTTTTAATGAAAATGATTATGTTATTTTTACTTCTTCTTCAGGAAGGTCTTTAGAAGGCTTTATGTATACAAGAACAAATCTTTCATTACAAAATACGACATCTTTGCTTATTACCCAAAATCCAACCTATGCAAGAAGGAAATTAACTACAGATACGATTCAAGTACCAGGAAGGTTTGATGGTATTAACTTTAACTATCAAATTATGACGATCTTTGATTTAATTCGTGTGATGTATTATCAAAAATATATTGAAAAACAGGGATAAACTGTTTTTTTAAGGAGAAGCAATGAAACAAAAAATACTCAATTATCAACCTTTTAATGAACAAGAAGAAAAAGATAAAGAACTTTTACTTAAAGTGATTGAACAAAAAGATGTTCTAACACGTAAAAATACAATAGGGCACTTCACTGTTTCTTGTTGGGTTTTAAATCAAAGTCATGATAAGGTTTTAATGTGTTATCATAAAATTTATAACTCTTGGTGTTGGCTTGGAGGACATGTTGATGGGCAAAAAGATTTTAAAAAAGTGGCATTAAAAGAATTTCAAGAAGAAAGTGGTTTAAAACATGTTCAGTTTTTAAAGGATGACCCTTTTTCAATTGAAGTTTTAACTGTTAATGGACATATTAAAAATGGAGTTTATGTATCCAGTCATCTCCATTACAATATTACCTATTTAATGGAAGCCGATGATCAAGAAAAATTGATTATTAAAGAAGATGAAAATAAAGGATTACAATGGTTTGACTTTGAAGAAGCTCTAAAAGCTTCTACAGAACCATGGTTGGTCGAAAATGTTTATAAAAAATTAAATAAAAAAATAGAAAAAGGTTATCATTAAACGATAGCCTTTTTCAAATTTTCTAAATCTTCTTCATTTGGATGATTTAGTGCTTCATAGTAGTTTTCAATAAGTAAATCAATATTTTTTGGTGCCTTGTCACTTTCTTTTAAAGAAAGATAACGTTGAAGAACAGAGTCAGGCATCTTTCCTTGACACATAAAACTTCCAACAACTTCATTGGTTGAATCAATGCTTTCTTTCACTTTATTTATAATACGTTTAAAATATTCTTCACTTTTTCCAAAACCAGCAGTTCCAAAGAGAAAGATTTTTTGATGATGCAATGTTTTTAAATAATCTAAAGTTTCTTGATTGGCGTTTCCTTTATCTGTCCAAAAACCAACATAGATTGTTTTTGAATCATTGATATTGTCTTTTAAAAAATCTCCAAGGAGTTTGGTGTTTCCTGTTTGACTAAAATAATGAATCATCTTTTACAACTCCTTCAACTTTTGTAATAGGCATTGCAAAGGCAATCCCTATATTATGTTTTTTTAAACCGCCCAAAGCTTTATCAATTGTATCAAAAACAAGATCTGTTTGTTCATCATTAATAATGAAAAACATTGTTTTACTATCAGGACGTGCTTGTTCAAGGAAAAGTCTTAAAGAACCTAAGATATAACTTTCATCACTTTCTTGAATATAAGAAATCATTCCCTGAGAATCCATAATCGTTCCACCGCTTACTCCTGCTTTTTTTAAACTTGTTAATAAATTTTGTAAAAGTTCCGTTTTATGTAAAACAACAAATACTACTTGCATAATTGTCACCCCTCAATGTTATTGTACACTGATTTTAGTTTTTAAAAAAGATATTTCTCAAAGAGAAAATTATTTAAAAGTTTGAATGTGTTGGTAAAGAGCACCAATTAAATTAGCGTCATTTCTAAATTTACAAGGAACAATTTCAGGATGATAAACATCAAAGTGTAGATTATCAAAAATTTCATTCATATTTTTATTAATGAGTTCAATAAGTAATGGTTGTGCAGATATACCACCACCAATAGCCACTTTTTCACAATCAAAAATAATGTGTACATTAAAGATTTGAGTTGCGACTTCCTTGGCAAAAGCATCGATTCCTGCAATGACTTTTTCATTACCCTTATTAGCCATTTCAAAGATTTCAATTCCAGTATATTCTTTGTCTGTTTCAAGTGCCTCTTGAACACGTTGTAATAACCCAGAAATACCATTTCTCGTACACCAAGCATGATTCCAAGTAAAAGGATCTAAGTTGTTTGTTTTAATAAAAGAAAATTCACCTGCTGAAAAATGTTTTCCTGTATGAACTTTATGATCTTTAATCAAACATCCACCAATTCCTGTTCCTAAAATAACCACAGCGCCATCTTGAATATCTTGGAGATTTCCAAAACCAATTTCCGCATTGGCGGCACATTTAGCGTCATTACCAATTGTAATGTTTGTTGGACAACGCTTCTTTAAAACTTCTACAGTTTCTAATTTATCAATATAACGTAAAGCACCACCAGTATATTGATAGCCTCTTTCAGGATCAATGATACCAGGCATAGAAAGAGCCATGCCATCGATCTGATCTTGAAATTGATCATAGATTTTTCCAATTGTTTCAATAAAGTTTTCAAGGGTATCCATAGGAGTTGGTACACTTGATTTTTCTAAAATAGTTAAATCTTCTTGCAATAGCGCATATTTGATGGCACTGCCACCAACATCTAATGTTAAATATGTTTTCATAAACTTCCTCCCAGATTACTATTATATAATAGAAGGAATGAAATGGGTATCATTTTTGTTTATTCATATCTTTTAAACAAGGCCCTTCAATAAGTTTTCCATAACAATCAAAAACAGATTGATGACAGGGACAATGCCATATTTGATTTTTTTCATCAAAAGAAAGTAGACCTTTTAAATGAGGACAGTAGGGAGAAAAATAATGATTAATACCTTGCCTATCTAAATAAACAGCATAGAGTTTATGATTGATTTTCATTAATCCTCCTTGACCTCTTTGTAAATTTTTCTTGGTATGAAAATGAAATTTGACATAACCAAGATAAAGATGATGAAGCATTTGTTTCAAATATATTTTAGAATAACTTAAAGAATAATAATGACAAGAAAATAAGGAGAGATAGGCATTATCGTTATTTAAATAAAGATCTTTAATGATTTTAGACGCTAAAAAAGAATTTGTCATACCCCATTTTTGAAAACCATAAATAAAATATTCATGTTCTTTATAACGCCCCATATAAGGAATACCTCTTAAAGGAATCGTATCTTGTGCAAACCAGTCCTTACTCTTAGAATTAATAACTAAAGCATGATTTTTTAAAGGACGATAACTTTCTGTAAGATCAATAGAGAGTGTACATTGATTTCCTGTTCTTTGTTTTAAATCAACACTTTCTAAAGATTGAAACATTTTTAAAAAGTAGAAACCTTTTTTTATAAAAGGATAACGCGAGGCATGAATGAGATCTTGGCAGATAATACGATGTCCTTGTACATAGACAAGAAAATCGTTTTTTCTTTTTATGATTTTTTCAACACGACTATGTTCATAAAATTGAACATTTTTCTTTTGACAACATTCCACAAGATGATAGAGATATTTTAAAGGATGAAAAATGTATTGATGATGCAAACTGATTGTTTTTAAATGTTTTTGATTGTCAAAAACGGTTTCACCAAAGAGTTGTAAATAATGTTGTTCTTTTTCAAGTATTCCAACATTTTTTAAATCATCGGTATATAAAGACATCGTACATTCTTTTAAACAACAATCGATTTTTTCTTTTTCAATTAAATCTTTAATACCTTTTATTGCTTCTTTTTGACTTTGATAGTAGAGATAAGCTGTTTCAATATTATAATGTTTTACAAGTTTTTGATAAATAAGACCTTGTAAAAGAGTAATTTTAGCCGTTGTATGTCCACTGGTATGACTACCTAAAAGATTCTTTTCAACAATAGTTATTTGTTTACCTGTTTCTTTTAATTGATAAGCGCATGAAATGCCGGATAGACCACCACCGATAATAAGAATATCGGTTTTTATATCTTTATTTAATTGTTTAAAACAAGGATGTTGACTTGTCTTTTGCCAATAAGATTCATTCATAAAATCACCTGTTTTATTATGAAACAAAAACGCATTTTTTATACAGGAAATGATATAATAAGCAAAAAGGATAAAAAAGATTTATAAATTTTGGAGGTATACATGAATATAACAGTTTATTTAGGGGCAAGTAATGGAAATGATCAAAACCTTACTTTAGCGGCAAGAAAACTTGGAAAGTGGATTGGTGAAAATGGACATACACTTGTTTATGGAGGCTCTAAATGTGGTTTAATGGGAGAATTGGCGGAAAGTGTATTGAAAGCAAAGGGAAAAGTCATAGGTGTGGAACCACAATTTTTCATTGATGCCGGTTTTGATTATCCTAAAATAACACAATTAATTGTGACACAAGATATGAGTGAAAGAAAAACAAAAATGATTGAATTAGGGGATGCTTTTATTGCTTTTCCAGGAGGAACAGGAACTTTAGAAGAAATTACAGAAGTCATGTCTAAAGTCTCATTAAAACATTTAAAGACACCTTGTATGCTTTATAATTTAAATGGATATTATGATGATTTAAAGAAACTTTTAGATAAGATGATTACTTTTGATTTATCCTCTAAAGAAAAACAAGAAGGTATTTATTTTGTGGAAAATTTAGAGGAAATAAAAGAAATATTAAAATAAGAAGATGTTTCTAAAAAAGAAAATCGATGAAAATGATTTTCTTTTTTTACAAAATCAACTACAATAAAGGCATTGGAGGATTATTATGAAAGTACTAGCAAGTGATTATGATGGAACATTATTATTTAATGAACAATTTAAAGAAGGGGATTTAAAGAAAATCAAGGAATTTCAAAAAGTAGGCAACTTATTTGGTTTATGTAGTGGAAGACCTTTTAAAGGCATCTATGAATTTTGTAAGCCTTATATTGATTTTGATTTCTATATTTTATGTACAGGGGCACTTGTGCTTAATAAAGAAAGAGAAGTTATTTATAAAAGTACGATTTCTAAACATTTATTACATGAATTTTATGATTGTTATCAAAAAGATTACGATATTTTCATTCAAGCTAATATGCAAATTTATACATTTTTAAAAGAAGATTTAGGTTCAATGGTTAGACAAGTTATTACATCTTTAGATGAAGTGGAAGGAGATATTTATGGTTTATCCATGAATGCAAAAACGGATGAAAACGCGAGAAAAGTGTGTCTTGATATTGAAGAACATTTTCCTGAATTAACAGCACACCAAAATAAAGAATTTATTGATATTACTGAAAAAGGATGTTCTAAAGGTTTAGGAATTTTAAAATTAAAAGAATTAATGCATTTAGAGGAAGTTGCCGGAATTGGGGATTCGTATAATGACATTCCTATGTTAGAAACAGTGGATCATTCTTTTACTTTTCCAACATCACCAGAAAGTTTAACATCGATTGTTGATGATGTGGTTGATAGCGTGGAAGAAGCGCTTGATATTTTAATGAAAGAATAATGAAAATATTACAACAACTTAAAGAAAATCATTATACTGAATCAGAACAACAAGTCATTGATTATTTATTAGATCATTTAGAAGATTTAACTTTACTTTCAATCAATGATCTAGCAAAAAAAAGCTATACTTCAAATGCAACGATCATTCGTTTATGTCATAAAGTAGGCTATCAAGGTTATCGCCAATTTAAACTTGCTTTATTACAAGAACTTGAAGCCAATAAATATATGGTAAGTCAAGTAGACTATACAACCCCATTTCAAATCAATGAAACAAGTGATCAAATCATTCAAAATATGTTTTCTCTTTATCAAGAAAGTATTCAACAAGTTTATCATCATTTATCTATTAAAACCTTAAATAAAATCGCAACATTGATGGTACAAAAGAAAAGAGTTTTTATTTATGGCTATGGCGATAGCCAAATAACAGCAGCAAACTTTATTAATAAACTTGCAAAGCTTAATTTATTTCCTATCTTAGCAACTCAATATGGGGAAGAAATCTATATTTCCAAACAATTACAGCCAGGAGATTTTGCTTTGTTTATCTCTTATAGTGGAGAGAATACATCCCTTTTAGAATGTATGAAAATCTTAAATAAAAAAGGAATTCAAACAGCTTTGGTTACTGCTAATCTTCAAAGTCCACTTGTTGTTTATAGTCAATATCAAATCATTATTCCTGACTATGAAAAACAAAATAAGATTGCAACATTCTATTCTCAACTTGCCTTTATGTATATCTTAAATAATTTACATGCACTTATTTATCATCTTAAAAATAAGTGAACCAAAAGTTCAGTTTAACTGAACTTTTTTTCATTTACTTTGAACCTTATTTCCACAATGATGAACATCTCTTAAATAAAAAAAGAAGATATGATATAACAAAAGTGAGGTGAAAAAGATGACAAAAGAAGAAGTCTTACAATTAGAAAAAGAACTTTCTTTTCAAGAATTCAATAATCATGATGTTTATCAATTAGGACAAATCATTGTTAATCATATTGAAAAGAATCAATTGAAAAATGTTAGAATTCGTATTGTTTTAGAAGGAGATATTGTTTTTCAATATTTGATGGATGGTAAAAAAGGAGTCGTTTGGCTTGATCGTAAACAAAAAACAGTTGAAAAATATGGACATAGCAGTTATTACATTTATTTAGAAAATGAAGAAAATGGAACATATCAAGCAGATGAAAAAGATGAAAGTTTCGTTATTTGTGGGGGAGGTTTTCCTTTGATTATCCAAAATGAATTAAGAGGAAGCATTCTTGTTTCGGGGCTCGCACATGATGAAGATCATCAAGTCATTGTTGATTGTTTAAGGAAAATAAAAGATGAAGGCTCTTGCAAGTGATATTGATGGAACGCTTGTTTTCAATCAACAAATAAAAAAACAAGATAGAGAGGCTATTGAAAAGTACCAAAAGGAACATCTATTTGGTGTATGTAGTGGAAGACCACGATGTGCCCTGTTTGATTTAAAACAGTTAAAACTAGATTTCTATATTCTTTCTTCAGGAGCAGTGATCTTAGATAAAGATTTAAATATCATTCAAGATTTTCCAATGAAAAAAGAAATCGTTCAACAAATCTTTAATGAATATCATCAACATGCACAAATCATCTTACAAACAGGAAATGCAGATGTTTTTTATGCAACACTTAAAGAAGATTATAATCCTAAATTAAAAGTCATTTCTTCTTTTAAAGAAGTAGAGCATGAAATCATCTATGGTATATCGCTTATTTTTAAAGATGACAAAACGACTAAGAAAGTATGTTTTGAAATTAATCAAAAATATCATGAGGTCGAAGGTTTTCAAAATAGAAACTCTGTTGATATTGTAAGAAAAGGATGTTCTAAAGGAACGGGAATTAAAATCATTAAAGATCATTACCAATTAGAAAAGATGGCAGGAATAGGGGATTCCTATAATGACTTACCAATGTTAAAAGTCGTAGATACAGCCTTTACTTTTAAAACATCCCCTCAAGAAATACAAAAACAAGTACATTATTGTGTTAATGATATTGCAGAAACAATAGCGTTATTGGAGGTAGAAAAATGAATTTTGGAATTATAGGTTATGGAAACATAGCGCGTAAGTTTGTTAAAAGTATTACTTATACTAGTGGGGGAAAAGTGCATGCCATTGCCTCACATTCTTTAGATGAAAACGATAGTTACTTACAAAATCATCCTTTAGTTAAACTTTATCGTGATTATGAAGAACTTTTAAAAGATGATGATATTGAAGCTGTTTATATTGCAGTACCCCACTTTGAACATAAAAAGTGGATTATAGAAGCCATTAAACATCATAAAGCGGTTTTATGTGAAAAACCACTTGTCTTAAAAAGTGAAGATATTGATGAAATTAATCAATATGTTAAAGAATATCAAGGCTATTGTTTAGAAGCTTTTAAAACAAAGTTTAATAATGGGTTTAATCATTTAAAAGAAGATTTAAAACTGATTGGAAAATTAAAATCAATTGAAGCAAACTTTTGTTTTGATGGGACAGATAAAAAAGATTCTTACTTGTTTGATCTAAAACAAGGGGGTGCTTTAAATGATGTAGGAAGTTATGTCGTTGGTTTTGTCCTTGCTTTAGTGGATGCACCAGTTGAAAGTGTTGAATCTCATATTGAAAAAGAAAATGAGATTGAAATGAATTTTAAAGCAACTTTAAATTTTAAAAATGAAGTTCAAGGAAAAGTAGAAGGTTCAATTAATTATAATAAAGAACGTTATGCTTTAATTAAAGGGGATAAGGGGGAAATCTATGTTCCAATGTTTAACCGTGTGGTTGAATATACAATTCATTTAGAAAATGAAGTTATGCAAAAAACATATCCAATTGAAGGAGACGATATGACTTTAGAAATACAAGCTTTGATTAATCATAATCAATCAACACATACATTACATGATTCAAAAAAATTACAAGAAACAATTGAAAGAATAAGAGAGGAAGCAAAATAATGAAACTAGGAATTTTAGGAACAGGAATGATTGTTAAAGATGTTCTTACCATGTATCACGAGCTAGGTGTTGAAAAAACTTATCTTTTTTCAACAAAAAAATCAAAATCACAAGCATTAGAACTTATGGAAAAATATCATTTAGATAAAGTTTATACAGATTATGATGAATTACTTCAAAGTGATGTTGATACAATTTATTGTGCTTTACCTAATCATCTACATTATGAGTTTTCAAAAAAAGCTTTAGAAAATGGTAAAAATGTCATTATTGAAAAACCAATTACAGCGAATAGTAAAGAATTAGAAGATTTAATTGAAACAGCCAATAAAAAGAATTTAATGATTTTTGAAGCTATGAATTTACATTACACACCTGCTTTTCTTTCATTAAAAGAAGATTTAAAGAAATTAGGAGATATTAAAATTGTTTCATTTAACTATTCGCAATATTCATCAAGGTATAATGCTTTTAAAGAAGGAACAATTTTACCAGCCTTTGACTTTCATAAAGCTGGTGGAGCTTTAATGGATTTAAATGTTTATAATATTCATGCTTTAATCGATTTGTTTGGGAAACCTGTTTATCATAAATATATGGCAAATATTGAAAAAAATATTGATACAAGTGGGATGATGATTTTTGATTTTGAACATTTTAAAGCTTTATGTATTGGGGCTAAAGATTGTAAAGCACCTTTAATGAATACGATTCAAGGAAATTTAGGGGCAATCGTTGTTAAATGTCCGTTAAGTCAAATGACAGAATATGAAATCTGTTATAACGATGGGACAAGTGAAGTAAAATCTTTTGAAAAGAAACATCGTTTAATTTATGAATTTAAAGAATTTATGAGAATGATGGAAGAAAAGGATGTTAAAAAACAAAAAGAAATGTTAGATCTTTCTTTATTGATTTCTAAATTAATGGAAGAAGGAAGAATGCAAGAAGGGATCGTGTTTGATAATGATAAATAATAAAATTGTTTTAGGATATATTGGAAATGGAAAAAGTACCAATCGCTATCATTTACCTTTTGTTATGCAAAGACTGGATAAATTCATCGTTAAAACGATTTATAATCCACGTATCCATCATGATGTATGGGATAAAATTGAAGGAATCAACTATACTGAAAATCAAGATGATATTTTCTTAGATGATGAAATTGATATGGTTGTTGTTTGTACAGGTCATCATTATCATTATGAATATACTAAAAAAGCACTTGAACATAATAAACATTGTTTATGTGAAAAACCCTTTATGGAAAATAGTCAGCAAGCTAAAGAAATTTTTGCACTTGCGAAATCAAAAGGACTTTATTGTTCAGCTTATCAAAATAGAAGATATGATAGTGATTTTTTAACTGTCCAAAAAGTCATTGAATCAGGAAAATTGGGCGATTTATTAGAATTAGAAATGCATTTTGATTACTATCGCCCTGAAATACCTGAAAGTGTCGATCATTTTGATCCAGCAATGTCTTATTTATATGGACATGGTTGTCATACTTTAGATCAAGTTATTTCTTACTTTGGAAAACCTGATGATATTCATTATGACGTAAGACAACTTTTAGGAACAGGTCGTATGAATGATTATTTTGATTTAGATCTTTATTATGGAACATTAAAAGTATCCGTTAAATCAAGTTACTTTAGAGTAAAATCAAGACCATCTTTTATCGTTTATGGTAAAAAGGGAATGTTTGAAAAATATAGTAAAGATCGCCAAGAAGAACATTTAAAACTTTTCCATATGCCTATCAATAATGATTTTGGAAAAGATTTGCCTGAACATTATGGAACTCTTACTTATTATGATGATGAGGGTATTTATCACGAAGAAAAAGTTCTAACAGTTGACGGCGACTATGCGCGTGTGTATGATGGTATCTATGATAGTATTGTAAATGGTAAGGAACAAGTCATCCAACCATGGCAAACAATTCTACAAATGGAAATGTTAGAAACAGGAGTAAAGGATTTAAAATAGTATGAAAAAATATTTTTTCTTTGATATTGATGGAACATTGACTGATTTAAAAACACATCAAATTGTCCCAAGTGCGAAAGTTGCTTTAGAAAAGCTTAAACAAGCAGGTCATTTTGTTTGTTTAAATACAGGAAGAGCCCATTATAAAGCAGAAAAAACAAGAAAAGAATTTAATTTTGAAAATATGGTATGTAATGGTGGTAACGGAATTGTACTAGATGGCATTTTAAAAGAAAATATTCCTTTAGATAAACAAGGTGCCTTAAAAATCATTCAAGAAGCTAAAGAAAAAGGGATTGGTTATTTAGTAGCAATCAATGATAGTCAAGAAGTCTATGGTGAAAATGATTTATTTATTCAACAAGTAGGCTATCGTAAAGAACCAACAACCTATATTTTAGATCGAGGTTTTGATTATAAACAAGTAGAAAACTTCTATAAAATCTATCTTGCTTTAGGTGAAAAAGAAGAAGCTTCTTTTCAAAACAAAGATCAATTAGGTTCATTACGTTTTGAAAAAGAATACTTAATGTTTCAACCAGATAATAAAAAAGGCGGTATTTTCAAAATGATGAAAATACTTCAAGCACCTATTCAAGATGTGGTTGTCTTTGGCGATGATTATAACGATCTTGATATGTTTGATAAAGATTTATGGACAGGCGTTGCTATGGGGAATGCTTGTGATGCTTTAAAAGAAAAAGCAACATACATCACAGATCAAAATGTAGATGATGGTATTTATAATATCTGTGAAAAAATGGGTTGGTTTTAATAAAAAATGAAGGAACCGTAATTATGGTTCCTTTTAACATAGAAAAATATATTTTTTATACTTTTTTATTTTGATTGACGATGCTCTACAACCTGCATCAATTGTCACATTATTTTTAGCTCGTACCAGGCTAGGAGTCCAATCACCTTCCCACGGTTTGACTATCTACATCAATGATTGTGTAGGTAAACCAGTAGAATCGTATGTGTTATCTACCACACCCTAGAACTAATAAGTTCAATTATATTTTTGGAGATATCTCCTATAATAAATTTGTTTCATATTCAATCATTATGTCGTTACATTTCAATAACTTTTTTGACCTCTTAATCATGAAAA
Organism: Faecalibacillus faecis; assembly: GCF_003024675.1. Lineage (GTDB taxonomy): Bacteria > Bacillota_I > Bacilli_A > Erysipelotrichales > Coprobacillaceae > Faecalibacillus > Faecalibacillus faecis. The sequence continues at coordinate 75,372 of NZ_PYLP01000001.1, forward strand.
TGAACCTGTTGATCAAGTTGAATTTACTGTATAAATCCTTCTTTATATAATGAAATTACAATAAAAAAAGGAGGTTTTATCATGTTAGAATTAAAGAATATAACAAAAAAATATGATGAAAAAATTATTTTTGAAAATTTAAATGTTCAATTTAATAAGACGAATACAATCAATGGGATTATTGGAAAAAGTGGTAGTGGAAAAACAACATTATTTAATATCCTATTTGGTTTAGATAATGATTACGAAGGTGTATATACCATAGATGAACAAGATGTTAAATTATTTGATTTAAAAAAGTGGGATGAAATAAGAAGAAACGAAATACACATCGTTTTTCAAGATTTTAAGCTTATTGAAAATTTTACAGTCTTAGAAAATTTAATACTCACACTTAATTGTAAAGAAGATGAAGCAAAAGATGCTTTAGAAAAGTTAGATATTTTAAGTTTAGAAAATACAAAAGTAAAGAATATCAGTGGTGGAGAGAAACAAAGACTTGCCATTGCAAGAGCACTTATAAAAAATCCCAAGATATTGTTATTAGATGAACCAACTGGAAACCTCGATGATGTTCATGCTGCAATAATTATGAAATGTATTCAATCATTAAAGAATGAACAGATGATGATTTTTATTATTAGCCATGATCAACGAGTAATAGATTATTGTGATAATATTTATGTTTTAGAAAATAAAACATTAAAATTAGAAAAAGAAAATAAAGAAGTTGTTAGTTCATATTCAAAAAAATCAACACTAGAAAAGATTAAAAGTTATAATATTAAATACGTTTTAAAGGCAATGCAAAGAAATAACAAAGATATTATTATAAATTATATACCGGTATCTATTATTTTTATGTTATTCATGACGATATTTCTATTCTTTTATAGTATTTCCATTAATGATCTTTATGAATTCTATTCAGGTATTGATAATAAAACAATTTATGTATCAACAACGCATTATACAAAACAATATCTCAATGAATGTGCAAAAAATAATTATATCATTATTTCAAATGATGGAACGAGAATCAGTTTTTCAAATAAAGATTTAAAAGATGTAAAAAATATTTTGGGAGTTAATGAAGCTAAATTATATAATGGCAATGTAGAAACAAGTGTTGATTATAAAGGAAATGAATTAAATCTAGTATTAGATAAAAATTCATTTTCAAGTAAAGTCAAGAAAACAAAGAGCTATGTCCATTTTCCGGATAAAGTTCAAATGGAGTTTAAAACATTAACAGTTCCTTATCCTTATATTAAGCATTATAATCCAAAACATATAGAACTTCTTTGTGGGAATTACCCAGTAAAAAATGAAATTCTTATTCCTGATTTTCTTGCTTATAGTTATCTTAAAAATGAAAATTTAAATACATTAGTTAAGCAATCAATTGAATTACCAATTATTGATGAAAAAAGAAATCAAGTAAATCAAAAATATAAAGTATCAGGTATCTATAAAACAAATTATGAAAATAATATTGGATTAACAGAATATATTTACACAAGCTATCAAAATTATGATTTTTTAGATCTTTTCCAAACTCAAGAAAGCTATAAAAATCATGTAAATGATTTTAATCAAGAAAATAAAATCCATGATATTCAAAAAACAGTCTTTAAAGATTATGATTCTTATTTAAAAGCTATTGGAACAGGTCTTGATGATATGATTATTGTTTGTAAATCAAAAAACGATGTAAAAAAAGTCACGAAAGAATTAAATAAACTCTTTCCTCATTTAAGATTAATGTCCCAATATGAATTTAAAAATGGTGAGTTTGGAGAGTCTTATATTCGAACGGTTTTAATCAACATAGGCATTATTGTTTTAGTTGCTTTGATATTGGGAATTATTATTTTATTTTTAAATAAAGGTTATATTCGAAAGCGTAATAAAGAATTGGCGGTTTTATATGCTTTAGGTAGGTCTAAAAAGGATGTCATTATTATTATTTTATTAGAACATTTATTGATTTCAACAATTGCATTTATTGTAGGATATTTTAGTTTATGGATGATTAGAATACTTTATTTGAGATATGTTTCAACATTTAATTTTTTATCATTGATGTTTAATGAGAAAGTAGTTCTTTATATTTATTTATATATTATTTTAATGACATTTATTTCTGTTATTTTTTCTATTCATGGCATTAATAGAAAAAAACTCAATGAGTATTTAAAATAATAACTAAAAAGAGTCATATTCAGTTATCGACTCTTTTTAATACAATTAATAAACTCGTATTACAATCATCTATGTCTTTGATTGTTACGGTGTAAGAATTCGCATTTAAGATTTTTTCTAGATGATTTGTAATTTTCTTTTCATTAATTGTTGTAGATGAAAATACAACTTTAAGTAAAAGATAATTTGTTTCACTTTTAGATTTCAATATGATTATTTTATTATCATTTTGACAAGATAAGCAAGATTGTATTGTTAATGTTAAAAGATAGTCAAACAACTGTAGTTGTAATTGATAATCTAAATTATTAAAAGAATTACTTTCGATATCTGTTTTAATATTAATATTATTATCAATAAGTGTTTGTAAATGATTGTTAATCACATAATTTAAGACAAGAGATTGACTATAAATTGCATTGAATTCTTTATAGGTTGTTTGAGTTAATTGATTTAATATTTCTTTAGCATTTTCATAATTTTGATTATCAAATTGAATATTAAGTTGACTACATGTATGAAGTAAATCATGTAAGAATTTAAAATTATAATCATAGTGTTGTTGTAATAATTCATATTTTGAATTAAATAATTCTTTTTGTTTTTTCAAAGAAATATAGTTGGTTGTAAGTAACGTAATGATAAATAGCAATAAATTTAACACAGGAATACTTAGTAAATCAAACAAATCTGTTGTACTAGTAGATAAAAAATAACTACAATCAATATCTCCAAACCAAAGAATTGTTAGAATAGGAAATATAAAAATAAATTTGATATATTTTAATGAATATAAACGTTTTAGATTTTTTAAAATGTAAATATAAATACTTATAAAAAACAAAATAAATAACGCAGCTAGAATAATTTCATAATTAAAAAATGTTTGAATATGAAAAATAAGGAATTCAAATGATATTTGAATAATATAAAACGGTATAATAATGAGTGCTTTTTGAATAAATGATTCTTTATATAATAAAAAATAAACAATAAAATATAAGAATAAAATAAATAAATATTTCAATTCAATAGTTATAAAAACTAAAGGGATAAAAAATAAAACAAAAATAAGCAAAGATTTTGTTTTGTTGTATTTTGGTGATAAAAAAGAATGAGCAAGATAAGCTAATAAAAGAAATGAAATGATATTAGAAAGAATAATCATAATGTGGCCTGTAATAGATCTATATATTTTGTTTCAAATTCTTTTTTATAATGTCTAGATAAAGGAATCATTTCACCATTAGTCATTTCTATATCTTTTTTATAAAGAGCATTGACGTATTTTAAATTAACTAAAAAAGCTTTATAGGGATAAGCAAAATGATAATCACTAAGCTTATCATACCAGTATTTTAAGGTACAATTGGTAGATAGTTTTTTTCCATCTACTTTATGAATCATTGATTTACGATCCGTAAATTCAATATAAAGAATATCTTTAATATAAATCTTAGAATCATAAATTTTCTTATCAAAAAAATAGTTTTTATCTTTTATATAATTTTTTATAAAACCATTCATTTCTAAATCAAATTCATGTTGATTGATAGGCTTAATAAAATAACGTTCAGCATGTATTTTATAGCCATCAATAGCGTATTTAGAATAATTAGTTGTAATGATAATATGACAATGATGTTCTATTTTTTGAAGTTCTAGACCAAGATTAATCCCATTTTCTTGACCGAGTTCAATATCTAAAAATAGAAAGTCATACGAATCAATATCATTTAATAATTCATCTTTATTTTGACATATAGTGATTTGATAAGAAATGTCCTTATTCTTAAAGAATGTTTTTAGGCAATTTGTTAAATGTTCTCTATCTCTTTTATTATCATCAAATATAAGTATCTTCATTAATTTATTTTCCTTTCACTCTATTATTTTATCAAATAATGAAGGTGTTTACTATGATGTAAAATTAACTATGTTATATTAGATTTTATAACTTTAGAAGTATATTATTTCATTTTGAATAAAAATAGAGATTGTATGAATATTATTTTTGTGGAAGAAGTCTATATTTAGGATTATAAACTTAATTTAATAGAATAGATAATTTTTTGAATGTTTATTAAACATTCAAAATCTTACGAAAAACAATATACGGAAATCTTCGATAAGTTATTAAATGATGATTGTTTAGATGGAATAAAGAAAACAATTGAAAAATAGAGTGCAAAAGCACTTTTTCTTTTACAAGGAAAATAATGGAGTTTAAATGGATTGTTTTGTTAAAATATAGATATATAAATGATACAATAGAGGTAGGTGATTTTATGAGATTAGAGTTATTAAGTTATGAAAATACAAATTTACTGCCTGGATGGAAGCCTTATTTTATTTATTTAATTATGGTGGATCATCAAGAAGTAGGACGTATTATTTTAAGAGAGGGAAGTAGCTTAGAAAGATATTATGATGGACACATTGGTTATTCGATAGAAGAAGAATATCGAGGACATCATTATAGTCGTGAGGCATGTTTGTTGTTGTTTGAGATTGCTAAGGAAAAAGGATTTAAAGAATTGATGATTAGTTGTTCTCCTGAAAATTTAGCTAGTAGAAAGATTATTGAATCATTGCCTTTTCATTATGTAGAAACAAAGACAGTACCTAAGGAGTTAAGAAAATACTTTGATCAAGATGATTATGTTAAAAGAATTTATCGATTAAATTTGGAGGAATTATGAAATTTATACATTTAGCGGATCTCCATTTAGGAAAGATCATTTATCAAAATAATTTAATAGATATTCAAGAAGATTTATTAAATCAAGTCATTGATTATATGAATGATCAAGACATTGATGTCTTAGTGATTGCTGGGGATATTTATGATCGAGCAGTTGCCTCAAGAGAAAGTATTACCTTATTGAATACTTTTTTATCAAAATTGATTTTAAAGTATCATAAAAAAGTATTAATGATCACCGGTAATCATGATAGTAGTGAACGTTTAAATTTTGCAACTTCTTTACTTGTAGATCAAGGGCTTTATATTGTTTGTTATCCTGAAAAAGAAATAAAACCGATTATTATTGAAGGTGTTTATTTTTATTTGGTTCCTTTCTTTAAACCTTCTTATATACGTTATTTGTATGAAAATGATGATTTAAAAACATATCAAGATGCTTTTGCTTATTATTTGAATCAACAAACCTTTGTGGAAGATCATTCAAAAGTTTTAGTAACCCATCAATTTATTGCCGGAAATAAAGAGGTCGTAAGAAGTGAAAGTGAAGTTATCTTATCAGTAGGTGGCAGTGAAATCATTGATGTAGATTTATGCAAAGGTTTTGATTATGTTGCTTTAGGACATATTCATGCGAGTCAAAAAATTAAATATGACTATGTACGTTATGCAGGAAGTCTTATGAAATATTCGTTTGATGAAGTCAATCAAGTCAAAGGCATGGTAGAAGTAACTATTGATGAAAAGGGAGTATGTAGTAAAATTATTCCTTTGAAACCTAAAAGAGATTTAATAAAACTTACAGGTAAGTATGAAGCTGTACTTCATTATCCTAATAATGAAAATGATTTTATAGCGGTAGAACTTTTAGATAAACAAATGATAGGTCATGGTTATGAACGTTTAAAAGAAAAATATCCACATTTATTACAGCTTACATACAAGAAGTTAGATATAAAAGGAGAAAATCATACAGCTTCATCCTTAGATATGGATAAAAACAGTCCATTAGATATTTTTAAAGAATTTTACGAAAAAATGAAGGGAGAAGAAATGGATTCAAAAAGTCAAGAAATCATTGAAGAACTACTAGAGGAGGATGCTCTATATGATGCCCATTAATTTAACCTTATCTGCCTTTGGTCCTTATCCAAATCAAATCAACATCAATTTTGAATCTTTTCAAGAAGATGGCCTGTTTTTAATTACAGGTCCTACCGGCAGTGGAAAAACCATGATTTTTGATGCTTTGATTTTTGCTTTATATGGTAAAACCAGTGGGCAAATGCGTCAAAGTGATAGTTTAAGATGTGATCATGCTTTAAATGAAATTCCAACTTTTGTTGAGTTGACATTTTCTTTACACCAACAAATTTATACAATTAAACGAAGTCCTAAGTATTATTTAGAAGGAAAGAAAACACCAAAACAACCCACTGCACTTTTAACTTTACCAGATGGTAAAATGGTTGAAGGAGTTAAAGAAGTGACAAGTAAAGTTATTTCTTTACTTGGCATTGATGAGCATCAATTTAAACAAATTGTGATGATTGCTCAAGGAGAATTTACTCAATTGATTATGGCTTCAAGTGATGAAAGAGAAAAAGTATTAAGAGAGTTATTTCATAGTGAAGTTTATCAAAGAATCGAAGAAAAGCTAAAAGAACGTTTAAAAACATATCAAGATCAATACTCTTTATTACTTAATAAAAGAAAAGATTATCAAGAAGAATTAAATATCGAAGAAGATGGAGATGTCTATCTTGAGCGAAAAAGAAAAATAATTCAAGAACTGGAAACAAGAATTCAAAAACAAGAAAAACAAAAAGAAGAACTTAACCAACAAATACAACTTTATCATCTTCAAAATCAACGTTTACAAAATTTAAAAGAAAACAAAAAACGTTATCAAGACTTAATTTTACAAGAAAAAGATTATCAAAAGCTCTTTAAAAAAATTCAATTACTTAAAAAAGCTAAAGAAACAAATTATGACTATCTTTCTTTAAAACAACAAGAAGCAAAAATCAATCAAATGAAAAACAAACGGGAAGAAACGTTACAAAAATATCAAACATTAGAAAAAGAGAGTCAAGTTCTTGAACAAAAATATCAAACATTGTCTTTAAAACAACAAGAAAATCAACAACTTTTTAAACAAATCCAAGAACAAAAACAATTAATTGAAGCTGTCTTACAATATCAGCACTATTATCAAAACTTACAAGAATTAAAACAAACATATCATCAACTCAAAAAAGAAAATACGTTGTTCAACCAAAAAAAAGAAAAACTACAAACATCCATTGAAAGAGACTTAGAAACGATTCAAAGTGAAAAACAAATCGAAACAACATGTAAATTACTACAACAAGATTATCAAAAAATAAATAATCAAAAAATTAAAATACATCAACTCTCTCAATACTATGATGAACTCTTACAAGCTATAGAAAAAAGAAGTGATTTACAAGAAGAATATGTTCATCTTGAAAAAGAAGTAGATGATCAAAGAAAACATTACCAACAATTAGAAAAACTCTATTTCAGAAAACAAGCAGGAATCTTTGCAAGTCAATTAAAAGACAATGAACCTTGTCCTATTTGTGGTTCCTTGTATCATCCTCATCCTGCTTTACTTGAAAAAGAAGATATTTCTAAAGAAAAATTGGATCAACAAAAGAAAGTTGTAACACGCTTTGAAAACAAACTTCAAGAACATGTACAACAGCTTCTTCTACAAAAACAAAAAATAGAGATGAAACAGCAACAAATCAAACAACTTTCTACTGAATTAGAAATAGAAGATGTGGATAAAGAAAGTTTTATTAAAGCTTTAGATGTTATCTCTAAAGATGAAAAGGAAATGAAGAAAAAATATCTTCAATATCAAGATGAGCTTAAATATATTCAAAAGCTTAAAAAGAGTGTTGAACTTTCACAAAAAGATATGGTTGTTTATCTTCAAAAGGAAGAAAAACAAAAACATCAACTTGAACAGCTTCAAATACAAATTCATCAGCTTTCTGGAAAACTTGATGATACCAAAAAAGTTTATGAAATGAATCAACTTCAAGATCAGCTACTAGAATTTGAAAGAAGTTATCAAGAAAAAATAAAAGAAGTAGAAGATCTTCAAAATAAATATACAAAGTATAAAGATTTATCTATTCAATTACAAACCCAAATTAAAAGTGATCAACAACATGTTTCTTTAGAACAAAAGCAACTAGATTTATTTAATAAAAATTATCAAGAACATCTAAAATCTTTTAAAGATGAAGAAGAATTTCTTCATTTAAAAGAAGAAATTGATCAACTTAGTCAAAAGGAAAAAAGTTATCAAGATTATCAAATGACTCTTAATTCATTGAAGCAACAAATCACTTCTTTAGAAGACGAAGTGAAAGACACAAAAGAAATAGATTTTTCTTCTTTAGAAAAACAACTTATTGAATTACAGGAAAAACTTAAACAAAATCAAGAAATCTATGAACAAGAAAAAATCAACTTTACACTTAAAGAAAAATTGATTCATCAAATTGAAACCATTAATAAAAAACTTGAAAAAGATGAAGAAATTTATCAAAGATATTTAGATCTTTATAATCTTTCAAGTGGTAAAAATGAAGCACGTGTTTCTTTAGAAAGATATGTTTTAGCGACGTATTTTGAACATATGTTGCTTTATGCGAATCGTATTTTTAAACAATTGACACAAGGAAGATATCAATTGATTCGTAAAGATGAAGCAGAAAAAGGAAGAAAGCAACAAGGTTTAGAATTAGATGTATTTGACCAAGAAAGTGGACAACTTAGAGGAATTAAGACACTTTCAGGGGGAGAATCTTTTAAAGCGGCTTTATCACTTGCTTTAGGTCTTTCAAGAATGATTCAAGAATATGCAGGAGGTATTGAACTCAATACGCTCTTTATTGATGAAGGATTTGGTTCTTTAGATAGCCAATCATTAGATCAGGCAATGAATTGTTTGATGGAACTTCATCAAGATAATAAGCTTATTGGGATTATTTCGCATGTTAGTGAACTGAAAGATCGCATTGATCGTCAAATTATTGTAGATAGAAAACAAAAACAAAGCGTGATTCATGTGAGATAACCTTGCGTGTTTGACGTTTCTATAGTAAAATAGAAAAGCATTTATGAGGAGGCAAAAAAGATGGCAAATAACAAGAAAAATGATGCAATTACAGCTAGAGATGTTGACTTTGCTAAGTGGTATACAGATGTATGTCGTAAAGCGGAATTAATGGATTATAGCGGTGTGAAAGGATTTATTATTTATCGTCCGTATGGTTATGCAATGTGGGAACAAATTCAAAAACATATGGATAAAAAATTTAAAGAATTAGGACATGAAAATGTTTATATGCCGATGTTGATCCCTCAATCTTTATTACAAAAAGAAGCTGATCACGTAGAAGGATTTGCGCCAGAATGTGCAGTTGTTACAAAAGGTGGATTGGATGATTTAGAAGAAAACTTAGTGATTCGTCCAACATCAGAAACTTTATTTTGTGAACACTATGCAAAAATTGTAAATTCTTATCGTGATTTACCAAAATTATATAATCAATGGTGTTCCGTTGTTCGTTGGGAAAAGACAACAAGACCATTTTTACGTGGTTCTGAATTCTTATGGCAAGAAGGTCATACAATTCATGCAACAGAAGAAGAAGCAAGAAAAGAAACTTTACAAATGTTAGAAGTGTATCGTTCAACAGCACAAGATCTACTTGCAATTCCAATGGTTACTGGACGTAAAACTGAAAGTGAAAAATTTGCAGGGGCTGAAGAAACATATACAATGGAAGCTTTAATGCATGACGGAAAAGCTTTACAATCAGGAACATCACATTATTTTGGCCAAGGATTCGCCAAAGCATTTGATGTTAAATTCTTAAATAAAGATAATAAACAAGAATATGTTTATCAAACTTCTTGGGGAGCATCAACACGTTTATTAGGTGCAATTATTATGGTTCATGGGGATGATAATGGACTTGTATTACCACCAAGAGTGGCACCAATTCAAGTTATGATTGTTCCAGTTATGCAACATAAAGAAGGGGTTTTAGATAAAGCTTACGAATTAGAAGCACAATTAAAAGCAGCTGGATTACGTGTTAAAGTAGATGCAAGTGATAAAACACCAGGTTATAAATTTGCGGATGCTGAAATGAGAGGAATTCCTGTAAGACTTGAAATTGGTCCTAAGGACATTGAAAAAGGACAATGTGTTATCGCTAAAAGATTAGATGGTTCTAAAGAAACTTATGCTTTAGACGATGATTTAGGTTCAAAAATTCATACTTTATTAGATCAAATTCATGATGAAATGTATGCAAAGGCTTTAAAATTTAGAGATGAAAATATTAGAACAGCACATACTTATGATGAATTTAAAGAAATTCTAGAAACAAAAGCAGGATATATTCGTATGATGTGGTGTGAAGATGATGCTTGTGAAGCAAAAATTAAAGAAGACACAGGTGCCACATCAAGATGTATTAAAGAAGATGAAGAACCATTTGGTGATGTTTGTCCAATCTGTGGAAAACCAGCTAAAAAAGTAGTTTACTTTGCAAAAGCTTATTAAAAGTATATTTTATAGTCCACTACTCAATTGAGAAGTGGGCTTTTTTCTTGACAAAAAATAGAAAATCATTTATCGTTGATATGTCAACGGTAGGAGGGACTATGAATCTAGCACGTTTAATTTCTACAGTACATAATCAAAAAAATAGTTATATGAATGGTTATTTAAAAGCACTTGGTTTATCTCATGGACAAGCGATTACTCTTAAAATTATCCATGAAGAAAACTGTATTAAACAAGATGATTTAAATAAAAGATTACAAATTGATAAAAGTGCCGTCACACGCATTTTAAAGACATTAGAAGAAAAAGGATTAATTGTTAAAACAAGATGTGAAGATGATAAAAGAAATCAACATATTGTTTTAACGGATGAAGGAAAAAAACTTTATCCTTCTATTAAACAAATTGTTTTACAAACAGCAAATGAAATGTTGGAGGGAATTGATGAAAACCAACAAAAACAATTGGAAAAATTATTATTAAAGATGAAAAAAAATTTGGAGGGAAAAGATGAATAAGAGTGATAAAATGGGAACCAAAAAAATTCTACCTCTTCTTGTAGAATTTTCGATACCTGCGATTATTGGGATGTTGGTTAATGCCATCTATAATATTGTCGATCGTATGTTTATTGGCAATGCTCCTGAACTTGGATCTGTTGGCTTAGCGGGAATTAGTATATGCTATCCTGTAACACTTGTTTTAATGGCTATTTCTTTAATGATTGGTATGGGTGGCGCTACACGTTTTTCCATCGCCTTAGGACAAGGTAAAAAAGAAGATGCAGGAATGTATATGGGAAATGGATTGACACTTACGATTATTTTAGGATTGATTTTCATGATCTTAGGAAACTTATTTCTTGATCCAATGTTAAAAGTATTAGGTGCTTCTAAAACCGTACTTCCATATGCAGAAAGTTATTTAAGTATTATTTTATACGGAGCAGTTTTTCAATGTGTGGCAATGGCTGGAAATAACTTTTCTAGAGCACAAGGAAATCCTAAAAATGCGATGATTTCTCAATTGATAGGAGCTGGTTTTAATATTCTATTTGATTATATTTTAATTTGTATTTTTCATATGGGAATGGAAGGTGCTGCTCTTGCAACAATTGGAGGGCAACTTTTAAGTGCTCTTTGGCAACTTGCCTTCTTATTTGGCAAAAGAACGCTTATTACTTTAAATATGTCTTTATTAAAACTTAACTTCTCTGTTTCAAAACAAATTATTCAAACAGGAATTCCAGCATTTTTAATGCAAATGTCGAATAGTGTTTTAAATATTATTCTCAATGCTTCTCTTGTTAAATATGGTGGAGATTTAGCTCTTAGTGCTATTGGTATTGTTACAAGTATTCAAACATTGATTCTTATGCCAATTACGGGATTGATGCAAGGACAACAACCATTGATTTCGTATAACTTTGGAGCAAGAAAGATAGACCGTGTCAAAGAAACTTTAAAATATGCAATTGTTGGAGCAACGGTTATTGCTGGTATCGGATTTATTGCGGTACAGTTTTTTACTAAAAATATTGTTTATCTATTTAATAATGAAGAAGATGTTGTTGCTTTATGTAGTCATGCTTTGCATATTTGGTTTATTTGTTTACCAGTCATCGGCGCACAAATTATGTGTGCTAACTATTTTCAAGCAATTGGTAAAATTAAGATTTCAAGTGTATTAAATCTTTTAAGACAAGTAATTATTTTAATTCCATGTATTCTTATTTTATCAACAATCTTTGGTTTAGATGGTATTTTTATGGCAGTACCGATTGCAGATTTTTCAGCGTTTGTGATAACGATTGTTTTATTAAGTTGTTCTTTAAAAAAAGAAATAAAAATGAGTTAATGATATGAACTGATTTCATATCATTTTTTTTGGACTAAGCATCCATTGAAGAAGAAAAAAAGGAAAGCTAAAATAATGATAGATAAAAATTAAATTGCCATGGTTAGAAAACACACAAATTGTCTTTGATAACATGGTACAATAACATCAGAAAAACTCCTTATAAATATGATAAACAATACAAACAAAAAGCGATGTATGAAACCTTAATAAAAAAAAATTATATAAGGAGGAAAGATGATGTGCATTAAAGAAAGAAATGTTAGTGACAGTACCTGTAAAAAACTACTTAGAGATAAAGGATGTTTTGCAGATCTTTGTAATTATGCTTTTTTTCAAGGAAGACAGGTCATTCAACCTGAAGAACTTGTTTCAAGAGAAAATGATCTGTCGACCTTGATAGGAAAGGTCGATAAGCCAACAGAGATCAAAAGATATCGAGATGTGGTAAGAAAAGCAAGTATTCATGGAGAGTATGTGATTATTGGAGTTGAACATCAAAGTACTTTTGATGAAAAAATGATCTTTCGCATACTCAACTATGATGCAACGATTTATATCAATCAGGTTGAAAGTAAACAAGAAGTCTATCCAGTAGGAAGCTTTGTGTTCTATACGGGAGATAAAGAATGGAAATCACCAGAAACATTGAAAGAAACATTGAAAAATATTCCACCAGAGATGGAACCTTATATCAATGATTGGAGATTACCTGTTGTCGAACTTAAAACAATAGATGCAAGAAAACTTATCAATCAACGATTAAAAGAAATTGTAGAAATCAGTCAAAGCATGTTTGCAGGAAATTATGATGATTTAAGAAACAATCGTAAAATCGAAATAGAAAACTTCATGATGGCGGCAACATTTACACGTACGAAAATTAAAAGAGAAGATTTACCAGAAGGAGATGAAATCAACATGTGTGAAGCAATGGACAGATTATTTCAAAGATTTGAAAATCAAGGAATGGAAAAAGGAAAAATAATAGGATTTGAAAAAGGAAAATCAGACACTTTAAAAGAACAACTTAAAGTAAAACTAGGAACCTTATCAAGACCTTTAGAAAAACAACTTACAAATACATCGCTAGAAAAACTAAATGAACTTACATTAAATATATTTAATGTAACAAGTGAAGAAGATGTTTTAAGAATTATTAATTAAAAAGAAAGCTGATTGAAGGATGTTTTATTTCAATCAGCTTTTTCATATAAAAATCTTATTTAATTTTTTGACAACGAATTGATTCGATGACAGGTTGATTTTCTTTTGCGACAGTTCCATTATTATCTTCAACTTGAACATCATCACAAATTTTATCAACAATATCCATACCTTCATAAACATAACCAAAAACAGCATATTGACCATCTAAATGAGAAGCTGTTTTTTGAACAATGAAGAATTGAGAAGAAGCACTATCATTATCTTGACTTCTTGCCATAGAAAGGGCACCACGTGTATGTTTTAAAGGATTTTCAACACCATTATCAGAGAATTCTCCTTTAATTGTTTCCTCGCTTCCACCTGTACCATCTCCGTTAGGATCGCCACCTTGAATCATAAAATCTTTAATGATTCGATGGAAAGTTAAACCATCGTAGAAATGATTCTTACAAAGATTTACAAAGTTTGTAACAGTAATTGGTGCGGTATCTGCATCAATTTCAGCATAAATTGTTCCATAATCTTTTATTTTAATTTCTACTTGGTAATTTCCTTTTAATGTTTTTGTTTTTTTTGTTTTTTCTGTTGTTTTACTTGAAGAACATCCAACAAGAGAAACAACAGTTAATAAAACAAAAAAGACTTTCATCCATTTTTTCATTTATTTCACCTCGTCTCTATTATAACAAAGATGTTTTATGAAAAAAAGGTACTCAAGTAAAGGTCAATATGTTAAAATACTTGAAAGAGGAAGTAGAAAAATGAGAGAAAAAAGAATTGTATTAGTGAATGATGTTACCGGTTTGTCACGTTGTTCAGTAGCTTGTCAATTACCAATCATTTCTTCTATGGGGATTGAAACAGCTTTTGTACCAACGGCAATCTTATCGATTAACACGTATCATAAAGATTTTTTCTTTGATGATTATACATCAAAGATGAAAGATTACATTGAAACATATAAAAAAATGAATATTGATTTTGATGGTATTTGCAGCGGCTTTTTGGGATCTGCGAAACAAATTGAAATTGTTAAAGAATTTTTCAAAGATTTTAAAACAGATAAAAATTTTATTTTAGTTGATCCTGTGATGGGTGACCATGGAAAACTCTATCCAACTTATACGCAAGAGATGCAAGAAAAGATGCGAGAATTAATGCCTTATGCGACAATTGTCACACCTAATTTAACAGAGCTTTGTGCTTTGATTGATGAAACATATCATGAAACAACGTATAAGGAAGAACTTTCAAGAATGTGTCAAAAATTGAGTCAAATGGGTCCACAATATATTGTCGTGACAGGAATTTCTGTTGACGATCAAATCTTAAATTTCATATATGATCATGGGCATATTGAAATGCTTTATGTAAAACGTATAGGAGAAGATCGTAGTGGTACAGGAGATGTCATTTCAGCAGTCATTGCGGGAAGTTATTTAAAAGGGGAGAGCTTTTTAGAAGCAGTTAGAAAATCAACAGACTTTGCTTCAAAATGTATTCAACATTCTGTTGATATTGATGCACATCCACATATGGGATTATGTTTTGAACCATTATTAAAAGAATTGGGGGATTAAGATGATTTTATACACATTATATAAAAATAGTTATATTGATATTGCACATTTAGAATCAACAAAAGGAATTACATGTTATGTGAATTCTACAAATCGTTGTACGTGTTCGTGTACTTTTTGTTTAAGACAAACAAAAGAAATGATTGAAAATAATTCATTATGGTTAAAAAAAGAACCAACTGTTGAAGAAATTAAAGCGGAATTTGATAAGTATGATTTAAACGATTTTAAAGAAGTCGTTTTCTGTGGATTTGGTGAACCGCTTATGCGCCATGATGATTTAATGCAAGTAGCGAAATACTTAAAGGAAAGAAGATCGGATTTACCAACACGTGTTAATACCAATGGGCTTTCTTCTCTTTATAATAAAAGAGATATTACACCTGAATTTAAAGGTTTATTGGATACGGTTTCAATTAGTTTAAATACAAGTAATAAAGAAGAATATTATAAACTTACACGTAGCCAATATGGAATTGACTCTTTTGATGAGCTTTTAGATTTTGCGAAAAAATGTAAACCTTATGTTTCTAAAGTTGTTTTAACAGTTGTTGATACGACAATACCGCCAGAAGAAATTGAACAATGTCAAGAAATCGCTGATAAAATTGGGGTTACTTTACGTGTAAGACCCTTTGAAAGTTAGAAAGGAATTAAACATATGATGCAATTATCACGTGAAGAGAGAATGCTTCACATAGGAAAAATGACAAATGTTAGAGATCTAGGGGGATATGAAACGCAAGAAGGATATTATACAAAATCACATAAATTTGTAAGAAGTACTTGTCCAAGTGGAATTAGTGAGGATTTAAAAGAAAAATTTTATGACTATGGTATTCGTACCGTTATTGATTTAAGAAGTGATTATGAACTCGTTCATCAACCTCATAGTTTAAAAGATTATAAAGATATGGAATATTATCATATCAATTTATTACAAAATGAAAATATGTCTGTTTTACCAGATGATATTAAAGATTATCAAGATTTAAGTGGTTTTTATATTTTTATGATTGAAGCTAATAAGAAACAATTTAAAAAGGTATTTGAAATCCTTCTAAATCATCCTTATGATTGTACACTTTTTAATTGTTCTGCAGGAAAAGATCGTACTGGAGTTCTTGCTTGTTTACTTTTAGATCTTGCGGGATGTCATGAATATGATATCGTGAAAGACTATTCAGAGTCTTATGAAAATAACATGAAAATGATGAAACAACTTGAAGAAATGTTGCCAAAGGAAGAAGAAAAATTCTTAGGTTCAGATCCTCGTGTGATGATGCGTTTTTTAGCGTATTTAAGAGAACAATATGGAAGTAGTAAAGGATATTTATTAAATATTGGTCTAGATGAAGATCAAATAGAAGAAATTAAAGAAAATTTCATAATTTAGAAGAAAAAATGCCTCCACATGACGAATAAATAAGTGGAGGTATTTTTATGAAAGCAATCACTTATAAAGAAAAAAAAGAAGAATTAGAAAAGATATTTAGAGGATATCATCAAGCACAAATGAAATTACAATATTTAAAGGAAAAAAGCTATTATCCAAGTATTCAAATGGATACCATACGAGAAAGAAAAAGCTATTATCAAGATAAAGGAACACAGTGGATTGATTCTCTTTATAGCAAAGAAGAATTAGAAAAAGCAATTCAATCTTATGAATTTATTTTAAGTTGTTTAAGTGAAGAGAGTCGGCGTATTATTGAAAAAGATTTTCTCTACAAAGATAAAAAAGATTGGTGGGTTTTGTACTATTCTAGAAGTACATATTATCGTTTGAAAACAAGAGCGATGGAAGAAATTTTATACTATTTTAATTGTTTAGAAAGATCATGAAATTTAAATAGAAGGCAAAAAAGAGCCAAAAAAGATAAGAAAGGTTTAAATAGAAAGCCATAATATTTATATCTTTAAAGGTATAAAGCATGTAGATGACGGAAATAATTAAGATTATTAATATTAAAAGAGATAAGAAATAATTTTGTAGATTAAAGAAAAAAAGAGGCCAGGTAAAATTAACTAGTAATTGAAAGCCACAAAGAATCAATGCCTTTTCTTTACTAGATGAATGACTTTGGACAATAAGATAACTTGAAAAACCCATTAAAAGATAAAAAATTGTCCAAACAATAGGAAAAAGCCATACAGGTGGATAAAAAAGAGGTTTATTTAAGGTTTCATATAAAGCTATGGAATCTTTTGTGAGAAAACTACTTAATCCACCTACAAGTAAAGAAATTAAAAGACAAAGAATCAATGTTTTTTTATTCATAGTATCACCTAATTAATTATATCCTTAAATCATTTTAATATGCTTCTTGCATATATATTATTGGAAAACATGTGATATAATAAATTTATCTGTTAGAAAAAGAGGAAAAAATATGAAATTAGTAAGTTGGAATGTTAATGGAATACGTGCTTGCCTGCAAAAAGGGTTTTTAGAAAGCTTTAAACAATTAGATGCGGATATCTTTTGTGTACAAGAAACAAAAATGCAAGAAGGACAAGCAGATATAGCTATTGAAGGCTATTATCATTATTTAAATAGTGCTGTAAAAAAGGGCTATAGTGGAACACTTATTTATACCAAAAGGAAACCAATACATGTTTTTTATGGGATGAACAAAGAAGAACATGATCAAGAAGGACGTTTGATAAGTTTAGAATTTGAAGATTATTATGTCATTACGTGTTATACACCTAATAGTCAAAATGAGCTTAAACGTTTGGATTATCGTCAAGTTTGGGAAGATGATTTTTTAGAATATTTACTTTCACTTGATAAACCAATTATTTTATGTGGAGATTTGAATGTTGCTCATCAAGAAATTGATTTAAAAAATCCAAAGGCAAATCGTAAAAATGCAGGATTTAGTGATGAAGAAAGAGCGAAGATGACACAACTTTTAAGTCATGGTTTTATTGATACCTATCGTTATTTATATCCTGATGTAGAAGGGGTGTATTCATGGTGGTCTTATCGTTTTAAAGCGAGAGAAAAAAATGCAGGGTGGCGCATTGACTATTTTATCGTTAGTGATTGTTTAAAAGATAAGATTCAAGAAGCCACAATTGAAACAACAATTATGGGAAGTGATCATTGTCCAGTGACACTTACAATTGGTTTATAGGAGGTGGAGTATGCTTATTGAAGCTGTTTATTTATCACCGCTTGTTTCTTTTTCAATTATTGCCCTTGTTATTGTTTTTTCAATTTTCGGGTATTTTTATACAAAAACAAAATATTAAAAATGCGCTTTAAAAGCGCATTTTTTGTCCTAATTGAATACTTCTTGCTAAACGGAAAGCAGCTTTGTAAACATTGACTTTCGCATTTTCTAAAGCCTCATCAATGTCACAACAATGATCTACACAACTTTCAATAGTTGTAATGAAATCATAAATATCTCCTACTGAACTTCCAATAGAGCCAACAATACAAACGGTTTCAATTCCTTGTTTTTTTGCTCTTTTAGCGACACCTGTTGGGACTTTTCCATACATTGATTGATGATCGATACGTCCTTCACCACTAATAACAAGATCACAATCTTTGATGACATTATCAAAATCTACAATATCTAAAACTGTTTCAATACCACTTTGTAAATGAGCTTTTAAAAAAGTCATTAAACCAAAACCTAAACCACCTGCAGCACCAGAGCCAGGGAAAAGGCTATAGTCTTCATAGCCTTCTTGAAGACAAATATCTACTAAATGTAAAAGCCCTTGGTCTAAAAAAATGATATCTTCTTTTGTGGCACCTTTTTGTGGACCGTAAATAGCACTCGCTCCATCTTTTCCACAAAGTGGATTAGAAACATCACACATAACAATGATTTTTGTTTCTTTGATTCTTGGATCTAGATTTGTAGAATCTATCTTTTTGATAAAAGGAAGATTTGCGGGAATTGGTTCTAGGGCTTTATTATTTTTATCTAAAAAACGTATTCCTAGATAATGGGCCATGCCTAAACCACCATCATTGGTTGCTGAACCTCCAATACCTAAATAGATTTGACGACATCCACGATTGAGGGCATCTTCAATTAATTCACCTGTTCCAATGGTATTCGCTTCTCTAATTCTTTTTTCTTTAACTAAAGGAAGCCCAGAAGCACTAGCCATTTCAATAATCGCAAAATTATCTATAAGCCCATAACTGGCTTCAATTTCTTCATTGAGAGCATTATGACAAGCTATTGAAATATATTTTCCATTTAATGATTCAACGATTGCTTGAACGGTTCCTTCACCACCATCTGCCATCGATAGGGTTTTAAAAGAAATATCCTCAAAAACTTCTTTAAAACCTTTTTGGATATATTTAGATACTTCCAAGGAAGATAAACTTCCTTTATAAGAATCACTCGCAATTAATATTTTCATAAAAACCTCCTAAATGACCACATAACGATGAATGTGTAAATAATAAACAATAGCTTCTACTTCATAGTCAGGAAACATTTGTTTCATGATTTTTTTATAATAATACATTTGCCCTTGATGAAGTTCTTCTAAAGTTTGTATAGAACTTTCTTTAGAAATTGTATCCGTTTTATAATCAATAATTGTAATTTTATCTTCATTGATACATAAAACGTCAAAGATTCCATGAATAATTTGGTTATTTTCATTTAATAAAGAAAATTCTTTTTCTTTATAACAATGTTTACTTTCTAACATTAATTGATAAACATTACTTTCCACAAAACTTTTTAAATGGATTTTATAATTATTTAATAACTTTTTTGCATCTTCATTAAAAACGTCACGTTGAAGTGTTTTTTCAAATGCTTCTTCAAAATTGAGATTCTTCTCTAAAGGAAATAATTCTAAAAATAAATGAACAAGGGTACCTCGATCCGTTGCTTTAAAAGAAGAATCTTCAATTTCATCATCTCTTTCAAAATAACGATTACCATCATCTACAATAGAAGTAACCGCTACTGTTTTATCAAAGTCACCATGACTTTGATAAACAAAAGCATTGTTTTTTAAATAAGTTTCTTCATCTTTCTTCTCTTTTAAAGAAGTAGGGTAGATATATTCATCAATTGTATGCGTATCAATAATTGAAGTATGAAACTTAGAATGACAAGTATTAAGTTGCATTTGTTTTTCTTGATACAATTGTAATTGTAACGCATTATTTTTTACTTCCGCTAAATCATAACTATTTCTAATCTTTTCATCAAATAAAGAGAGATCGATACATTGTTGAATAAAATCAGGATGACGAATCAAAGCCAACATGATCCAATTCAACATTTGGTTGGATTTGCGAATGGTCGCCGGTAAAAGATGATGTGAGGCATCTAAGGCGGAATCAATGACTTGTTTTTGCCATTTTTCAATCATCTTAAGTTCTTTTAAACCACCTGTTAATATGAGTTTTTGTGAAGCTCTGGTAAGAGCGACATAAAGAATACGCATTTCTTCATTGATGGTTTCATTATCAAGGATTGTTGAAAAAATACCACGTAAAGGATGCGAATATTCAACCAATACATTTTTAAAATCACCTAAATCTTGCTTTTGATGAGGGTTTAAAATCATACCTAAATTTTTATCTTGAATTAATGGGGCTTTGCCATCTGCAAAGTTGAATTGATGATTCATTTGATTGACAATAACAATAGGAAACTCTAAACCTTTTGATTGATGAATTGTCATAAAAGTGACGGCATCTCCATCACTTGAAAGCGTAGCAGGTTTGTAATCAATTCCTAAAGTCATCGTTTGCGTAATTTTTTGTACGATTTGGTAAAGTGAAAGATTTTCGTCTGCTTTCAGCATTTCAATGAATAATTGGATATTAGCATAACGTTGTTTTCCGTTATAAAGAGAACTAATAAACAAATCATATTCATTTTCTTTAATAAAGCTTTCTAAAACTTCATAAACAGGATGATTTTGGGCATATTCCTGTATTTCATGATAATACTTTAAAAAATCGATAGCTTCTTGATCATTTGCTTGTTTTAAAGACTCATACATGGATGTTTTTTCTATTTTATGAAGATAGAGCCAATTTTCATCAAAATGGGTCTTTGTATAATTACCTTTAAGTAAAGAAATCAAAGCAAGATCATCTAAACAATTATCTAAAGCTTTTAAAAAATAAACACAATCAAGAATTTCATTACTTTCAAAAAAGCCTTTTGTAAGAACAATAAGATTAGGAATAGAAATAGCATCAAAAACCTTTTTATAAGTAATAAAGTTAGCCACATTACGCATTAAAACAACAATATCTTTATAACTGGCTAAACGCTTTCCTGTATAAAAATCAAGTTCTAAATGACCCACCATTTCATGGATTCTTTTTCCAATCATTTTCGCTTCATATTCAACCATATCTACTTTTTCTTCTTCAGGTTTTAAAACGAGCATGATTTCACTATCAAAACGTTTTTCTTGATCTAAACGATGCATTGCTTGTTGAAGTTTTTCTTCATTTTCACACTTTTCTTTTCTTAAAAAATCATAATTAAGTTGTGCATGAGGGTCGTTGTCATATTCTAAACCACCATAACGTTGATCCATGATGGCATTAAAAATATAGTTAATACTATCAAGGACAATTTTATTAGAACGGTAATTGAATTTTAAATCAATACGTTGATTATCATCTTTAACACCATAAGTAAGATATTTTTCATTAAAGATATCTAAATCGGCTTTTCTAAAACGATAAATGGATTGTTTCATATCACCAACCATAAAACGATTGATTTCAGGCATTTGATAACGTGAAATCAATAAAATTAAATTTTCTTGAATTTCATTGGTATCTTGATATTCATCAATCATAATTTCATGAAATTGTTTATAAAGCGTTTGAGCAACGCCATTAGATTCACTTAAAAGTTGTAAAGTATATTGTTCCAAATCATTAAAATCAAGATAAGAAAGTGATTTTTTATAAGCTTGATATTCTTTTTGAAATTCTTTTAAATATTTTAAATAGATTTTTAAATGATGAGATGAGATTTTTAAGATTTCACTGAGTTCTTCAATAGAAGAAGGCATACACTTTTTATAAGCTTTACCAAATGTATTCTTTGTTTGATCAAGTAAATCTTTATAGGTTTCTTTAATAGAATCATCGACATCTTTATAACTGGCTGCGCGATGTTTTTCGATCTCAAGGTCCATTGAAAAATACTTTTCTTGATCAAATAAAACTTTTAAACTTTGAAAATAACTTTCTAATACTTGATGTGGTGAAGGAAGTTTTTTCGTTTCTTCAAAATAAAATCCTAGACCATAAGTTTGACAATAATCTTCCAATTTTAAATAATTTTCATAAGCTTCTTGATATGCTTCATGTAAAACTTTCTTTAAAGGTTTTTCAATTGGGGTTCCCTCAATTGTTTGTTCATTGATAATACGATCATAAAGATTAACTTCAATTTCTTTTAGATAATCATTAAAATGATAGACCGTGTGTGAAAGATTATCTAATTGAAAGAGGATTTCTTTAAAGGATTCAAATTGATATCCAGTATAGTTTTCTTGATAAAATGTATAGAAATCTTCTTTTTGGACCCATCTTTGTAAACATTGATTTAATATGTTTTCTTTGATAAGTGTTGGATTTTCAATAATTTCAAACTTTGAATTTAAATGAATCATATACCCATATTGACTTAATAAATCACTACAAAAAGAATGAAAGTTTGTAATATAAGCATCATTTAATAAAAGCTTTTGTTTTTCTAAATGTCCTTTTAAAGAAGCATCACAAACTTGAATTCTTTGATCTAAACTTTCTACTAAACGTTGTTTCATTTCTAAGGCGGCTGCTTTGGTAAAAGTCAAAACAAGTAAAGAATCAACATTAACATGATCATCTTCAATTAATGACATCATACGATTGACCAGAATTTTTGTTTTTCCTGAACCAGCAGGGGCAGAAACAAGAATTGAACTCCCACGACTATAAACCGCTAAATTTTGTTCATCGTTTAAACTTTTATCTTTCTTCATTTTTACCTCCTAATTCAATTTGATGATCTTCATTATAGAAAATATCATAGTTACAAATTGCCTTATAATGACAAAAACGACAAGGATTGATATGCATATCAATCGTTGGATTATCACTACGTGTTGGATAAATACGAATATCTCCAGAAATCATTTGTTGGTAAAGACCTTGAATGTGTAAAGTGATTTCTTGTAAAAGTGTATTTAATTCATCATGAGAAATGATTTTTGCGTTATTATAAGGGCTACCATCTTTTTTAAGTTTAACTTGAATAACAGAACTTTCTTGCTCCATATCATGATCAATTTCTAAATATGTTTCATCAACACTATAACCATCCATTTTATAGAGCTTAAAAAAGTTTTCAGGATATTGTTTTTCTAAAATAGATACATCACTTTTTAACATTCTTTTCCTTGTGTTGAAATATAAAACCGCACCTTTATCATAGCTTTTATTCTTTGATAACATTTCTAAATAAATCAACATCTGCATATTAAATCCTAAACGTGCCAAGTCTAAATTCAATTCTTTATTTGATGATTTATAATCAATCACTTTTAAATAATTTTGATAGAGATCCACACGATCGATAAAACCTTTTAATTCAATATCTTGAATTTGATCATAAACTCTTTCTTCGCAAACCGATAATTCAAATAAGCCTCTTTGCATCTGTTTAGAAAGTACAAGAATGGTATTATAAAGATCATCTTCAACTAGTTTTAAAAAGAATTGATTTTTAGGTAAGGCGTATTTCTTTTGAAAATGTTCATTTAAATATTTTTGAACACATAAATGAATATCTTCTTTTAAATGATCAAAGCTCTTCGCTTGATTATTATTAAAATAAAAATAATTCTTTTCTAAAACATAATGGACAAGGGTACCAATTTCATTGCTTTGTATTTTAGAATCATTGATTTGATCAACTTTCAATATATACTGTAAGTAATACTTATATGGACATTGATTATAAACCTCTAATTTACTCGCTGAAAGAGGATTATGTTGATAATCAATTTGTAGAGGAAGTACTTGATGATGCGTTTGTTTATAAGTCAGTAATTGATGATTTAAAACAAGTAGATCTTCATCTTGATTTCCACATAAATAATAGTTTTCTTTTAAAGCTTGATGAATAAGGGCATGCTTTTTAAAAACAGGTATCTCAACGAGTTTTGTCAGTTTTTTGATAATGGATGAAATAACTAAATCCCCACCATTTAAATCTCTTAATGCGTAACTTAAAACTATTTTTTCATGATGAGATGAAAAAAGATGTTTTAAATCATTTTGATGTTCTTTTAAGTCATCATAGGTTGTTGGATAATTGATGGCGAGTGCTTCTTGATTTAAAAGCAAATGTGTATTTTTAAATTCTTTAGGAACAATGGTTTCATTGAGTCCTAAACAATAGATATATTGAATTCCTAAAAGTTCGCTATAAGGTTGATTATAATTTAAAAGATAAATACTGTCATAATTTTCTTTAATAAAATGGGTTTTAGGAGAAAACATTTCTTCAAGTAAATTCATATATTCTTTTAAAGAAAGTGTTTCGCTTCCTGACAAATCAATGCTTGAAAGAAAAGCATAAACTTCTTCTGATTTATTAAAAGAAGCTTCTATAAAAGTCTTTAAAGAAAAGGAGTAAGTTGTAAGATTGGCTCCTTGAATCTTTAATACAGCTTCTTTTAAAGTATAATAAGCTTTATCATCAATAAAACCTTGCGATTTATATTTATTTTTTAAATAAGAAACATATTGAAAATCTTGAAAACCTTGTAACTGATAAGAACTTAAAGCATCAAGAAGATCTTCTTCATTATGACTTAAAACATAACGTAAAAGCATCATGACAGTTTGAAAAGTTTTATTAACAAGTGTTTCTTTTTTATTATAAGCAAAACCAAATTGATCAAGAATACGGCATAAATGGCGATAATAATCATCATTTGGATAATAGATAGCAAAATCACGCAACGTATGATTTGAAAGCAATGTATTGATATCAAAAACAACTTGTTTGACTTCCTCTTGAATTGTTGATGCTTTTAATAATTGGTAGGGATGTAAAAACGTACTTTTTTCTTGTAAAGAATCAAAGAGATGATTTGTGACATAACCGGTATAATCATCCATTTTATTTTCTTGATTGTCTTGATAAAGGAAGACATGACCATACTGATCAAGTTTTTGTATGATTTCTTGATTTTTTGAAAACTTATTTTGATTCGTCAAAAAATAATAACGATCGTGGCATTTTTCATCAATTAAAGAAAGAATAAGATCATGAACTAAGAAATGTTTTTGATCAAATTGTTGGTATAAATGAAAAAGTGTTTTGATTTTATCTTGTGAAAGGCGTGGTAAATCTTTGTCAGTTTCTTTTAAAGAATAGAGATAAAAGTTTTTAAAGATTTCTAAAATCTCTTTAGCCATTAAAACATGATTAAGACTATGATGAAATAAAGAAGAAGGATCTTCCTTATTGAGTTGCATAATTTCTAAGATATTTTCTAAATTGGTTTTTTGTTTAAAATCTTGATGATATCTTTGAAGAAGTTTTTGATAAAACGTTGAAAGTGTCATGATTTCAATATTAAAGAGTGCCTTTGTTTGTTTTAAAAAGATTTCTTCATAATATTTAGGATCATCAACGATAATATAATGAAGAACAAAAGGATTTTCTTTTGCGGATATAAGACAATCGTTAATGATTTGTTTCATTGTTGAACTATAGTGATTTGAGTTATAAATATGCATAATGTCACCTCTTGTTTTATTTTATCATAGATAGCTCTAAATATTTAGTGAAAAACTATATTAAAAGGATAAAATAGGGTGTTAAAAAAGAACTGCAGAGCAGTTCTAAATTTTTTCTACTTCATCAAGCCATATTTGAACATTGGCATCGCTTGGCATACGCCAATCTCCACGAGGAGAAAGAGCAACCGAACCAACTTTTGGACCATCAGGAATACAGCTACGTTTAAATTGTTGGCTGAAGAAACGCCAGTAGAATAAGCGTAACCATTTTTTGATAGTTTCTTTATCATATTTGTCTTTAAAAGCAAGTTTTGTCTTTTTATAAAGTTTACATGGTTCATCACCAAAACGCACCATATGGTAAATAAAGAAATCATGAAGTTCATAAGGACCTACGATATCTTCCGTTTTTTGAACAATTTTATCATCTTCTTGAGGAAGAAGTTCAGGAGATACGGGTGTATCTAAAACATCTTGTAAGATTGTTTCAAGAACTTGTCCTTGATAAAGAGATGAAACATAATCAACAAGATAACGAACAAGTGTTTTTGGAACAGAAACGTTTACAGCATACATTGACATATGATCTCCATTATACGTCGACCAGCCTAAAGCAACTTCACTTAAATCACCGGTTCCAATCACTAGTCCACCAATTTGATTGGCTTTATTCATTAAGATTTCTGTACGCTCACGGGCTTGAACATTTTCATAAGTGACATCATGAACATTTTCATCTTGATCAATGTTTTTAAATTGCATTCTTACCACATCTGCGATATTGACTGTTTGACTTGTCACGCCAAGTTCTTCCATGAGACCTAAAGCATTGTTTTTTGTACGTGATGTTGTGCCAAAACAAGGCATAGTAATGGCATAGATATTCTTTTTATCATAACCAAGTTTATCAAAAGCCATCACACATACAAGAAGGGCAAGGGTCGAATCTAATCCCCCTGAAATGCCAATGACAACTTTATCAATATGCGTTGCTTTAAGCCTTTGCATTAAACCTCTTGTTTGGATTTCAAAAACTTCTTTACAACGTAATTCTCTTAATTTTGGATTACTTGGCACAAAAGGATGAGGATCATAATAATGATTTGTTTCAATATCAATTAAATCCATATCAAAATAGACATAATCATAATCATGATGTGATTGATAAGTTGTCATTTTTCTTCTTTCGCTGACAAGTTTTTCAACATCTAAATCACCATAAATCACTTCAGCATCAAAGCCTGTACTTTCACTTACAATCGTTCCATTTTCACAAATTAAATGATGCCCAGAAAAAACAACATCCGTTGTACTTTCACCGCTTCCCGCATTACTATAAACATATCCGGAAACAAGTTTTGCTGATTGCATTGAAACAAGGTTTCGACGATAATCTTTTTTAGCTGTTAATTCATTGCTTGCGGATGTATTACAAATAACAGTTGCGCCATTTAAAGCAAGTTCATTACTTGGCGCATTAGGAAGCCATAAATCTTCACAAATTTCGACTCCTAAAGTAAAGCTTGGCAGATTTTGACAAGCAAAAACCACTTTACGTCCAAATAAAACGATTTGTCCAAAGAGTTCAATTTCAATATTATCTTCAAAACAAGGTGTAAAACGTCTTCCTTCGTAATATTCATTATAATTTGGAATATGATATTTAGGGACGATTCCTAAAATACTTCCATCATATAATACAGCTGAAACATTATATAAGTTGTTTTGATAATGGAAAGGTAAACCAATAACGACAATTTGTTGATGTCCTTTTGTATCTTTCATAATTTCTTCTAATTGAACAAGACATTCATTTAAAAGACGATTTTGTAAGAAAAGATCTTCTAATGTATAACCACTTAAAACAAGTTCAGGAAAAACAACGACTTGTGCTTTTTTTTCACGAGTTTCTTTTAAAACTTTTTTGATTTCATTAGCATTATGTTTTACGTTGCCAATAAGTGTATCAATCGATGCACTGGCAACTCTTATATATCCATCTTTCATAAAATTCCTCCATTTGCCCTTATTATAACAAAAACATAATTATTTTAGCATATCATTATGCAAAATATTCAAAATCTTTATAATAAAAGAAGAAGGAGAAATTTATGAATACATTATTATATCCATTATTTGGAACTTTATTTACTTTTTTAATGACAACATTAGGAAGCGCTCTTGTCTTTTTCTTTAAAGATGAGGTCAAATCCTTTTATCAACAACTCTTTTTAGGCTTTGCGGCAGGCATTATGATTGCTGCCTCTGTTTGGTCATTATTGATTCCTTCCATGGAAATGGCAGAAGCGAATGGACAAAACAGTGCTCTTATTTTAGGAGGAGGCTTTATTATAGGTGCTCTCTTTTTACTTTTTTTAGATCATGTAATTCCTCATCAACATTTAAATGAAGATAAGCCAGAAGGTCCTAAAAGTATGTTAGGAAAAAATACTATGCTTGTTTTAGCGGTAACCCTTCATAATATTCCTGAAGGTTTTGCGGTAGGATTAACTTTTGCGATTGCGGCAAGCAATTCAAGTATTACTCTGGCTTCCGCATTTGCTTTGGCACTAGGAATTGGATTACAAAATTTACCAGAAGGAGCAGCGATCTCCCTTCCTTTAAAACAAGGAGGAATGTCACGTACAAAAGCTTTTGTTTATGGAAGCCTTTCAGGAATTGTTGAACCGATTGCAGGAGTCATTGCCGGTTTTACGATACATATTATGCAAACGATTTTACCCGTTTGTTTATCCTTTGCAGCTGGAGCGATGATGTATGTCGTGGTAGAAGAACTCATTCCTGAAGCACAGCTTGGTAAACATAGCCACGTTGGAACTTTTGGGGTTTTAAGTGGTTTTGTGATCATGATGTTGATGGATATTTTTTTAGGTTAGGAGTGATGAAAATGTTTTATTTTTTGTTTATGATTTTGATGTTTTTTGTTTTTGGAAAATTATTTTTCTTTGGGTTAAAGGCAGCTTGGGGACTTTCAAAATTTGTTTTAACGATTATTTTATTACCAATTACTTTAATGATGATGGTTTCAGCTGGTTTAATTTATTTTGCCTTTATTTTATTGATTATTATAGGAATTATAAGTTTTTTTAAAGTAAATATCTAAATGTCAACTGTCAGTTGACAAAACGAAAAGCAGAGTTGGTAGTGCTTTTTGGATAATTGTTCTATGATAGAAACAGGAGGAAAGTTATGAACTTATCAGAAAAAATAATGCTATTAAGAAAAAAACAAGGGTGGTCACAGGAAGAATTGGCGAATCGTTTGAATATCTCAAGACAATCCATTTCCAAGTGGGAATCCGGTCAATCACAACCAGATATTGATAAAATAATTTTACTTAGCCAACTGTTTCAAGTAACGACAGATTATCTTTTATTAGATCAAGAAAATGAAGAACATCGTCAAATAGGAATTTATTTATCTTTGTCACAAGTACAAGAATATTTGACTCTTAGAAAACAATCATCTTTAAAAATTGCCTTTGCAACTTTTCTATGTGTGATTTCACCTATTCCATTAATTGGTCTTACAACGTTATCTCAGTATCAACGATTTCACATGACAGAAAATTTGGCTGTAAGTCTAGGACTTAGTTTTTTAATTATTTGTATCACAATTGCGGTGATTCTTTTTTGTTTATGTGCTTTTAAAGTAAAAAAATATGAGTTTTTAGAAAAAGAAGATTTTTCTCTTGGAAATGGTGTGAAAGAATACGCATTTAAAGAAAAAGAAGAATATCAAGATCGCTATCATCGTTATCAAATTATAGGAATTGTTTTATGTATTTTATCCGTTTTACCTATTTTTATCTTTTTAAATTATGAGTTTTTAGAAAGTATTGCGGTATGTATTCTATTATTCTTTGTAAGTATTGGTTGTTTTTTTCTTGTTTTAGCGGGAACTTATCAAAATGCATTAGATAAGATTTTACAAACAGGGGATTATACCCCTAAACAAAAAAAGAATAACATTTTAAAATCTAAAATCAGTACCATCTATTGGCTTGTTGTGACCGCTATTTTTCTTTATTATACCTTTGGTAAAAATGGTAACGGACAAATGCAATATAGTTGGATCATTTGGGCCATTGCAGGTGTTTTATTTGGTGTTTTGATGATCGTTATCGACTTAATCAATAAAAGAAGGGATTAAGATATAAGTCATTGGACTCATTATTTTATTTGTTTTTTATCTTTGTTATTTCGCTTTTAGCGATTATTATGTTTCATCTTCAAATTAAATATGTGGAAGAACCATTTTTAAAACAAGAATTTAAGGAACAATACCTTCAATATTACCAACAAGTTAATCGTTATATAGGAAAAAGGACAGGTTTTAAATAACTTGTCCTTTATATGTTTTCTTCAATAAAATGTTCATATTGATTCCAATATTTTTGATAAATCCGTTTCTTTCCATCAAGACTTATTTGATACATTCTAAAAATAACTGGAATATTTTTAGGCATCCAGTGTTCCTTGTAAGAATAACAATAATGCATACCTGATTTTTTCATAACATGACCGCTATGAATATTTTTAATATCATGGGTTGCAGTTAAATAATTAAGCCCCTCTTTTTGCGCTTGTTGAATAATGGCTTTTACAGCTTCACTTATAATTCCTTGATGCCAGTATTCTTTTTTTAGACCATAGCCTAAATCATGACTTTCATCTAAATCAATATTGATATAACCAATGGGAGTATTGTTTTCTTTTAAACAAATAGCATAAGCGTATCTCTGTTTCTTTTGATAAATAGAAGCATATCTTTCTTGATAAAAGCTTTTAGCTTCATCTAGATTTTTTAAAGGAAACCAAGGAAGAAAATGGTTGACTTCCTTATCAGAAAAAATGTCATAAAAAGCTTCTAAATCATTTTCATTGAATTTTCTTAAAATCAATCTACGTGTGTTTAATGTTGGGGTATACATACGGCTTCTTCCTTGCATTTTTGTTGAAGTTTTCTACCAATCGTTAACCACATGGTAATATAACAAGCACCACCACCGATAAAGTTACTGATAGCTTCAGCAATAAAGACACCATTAATGCCAATAAATTTTGGTAAGATGATAGTCAAAGGAGCAACAATGATTACTTTTCTAAAGATCGAAAAGAAAATCGCTTGTTTTGATTTTCCTAAACCAACGGCAGTTGATTGTCCAACCATTTGGAAGGTCATCATAAAGAAACCAAAGAAATAAAGATGTAAAGATGTGATACCATGACTAATGATTTTTTGATTATGTGTAAAGATTTGAATGAAAAATTCAGGGAATAGGGTAATTGCAAGCCATATCACAAACATCATTATAAAAGAAACAATTGTGACAAACTTAATACCTGTAAGAACACGTTTATATTCTTTAGCCCCATAGTTATAACCTAAAACTGGTTGACAGGCATTGGCCATTCCTTGACCGGGTAATTGAGCAATTTCACGAATGGAGTTGATAATTGTCATGATGGCGATATAAAGATCTCCACCGTAAGTTTGTAAAGTCGAATTACAAACAATCGTCACAACAGAATTGGTAATTCCCATCATAAAACCAGCTGTACCAAGTGAAAAAATACGTTTTACATAGTAGAAATTAAGTTTAAAATATTTTTTTCTAAGTTTCAAAATAGTTTGTTTACCTGTTAAAAATTGTAAGGTCCATAAAGCAGAAATACCTTGAGAAATGACGGTTGCAATAGCAGCTCCTTTAACATTCATATGTAAAACAAAGATAAATAGAGGATCTAAAATAATATTTAAAATAGCACCGATAAGAACTGTCATCATTCCGACTTTCGCAAAACCTTGACTATTAATAAAACTATTCATCCCTAGACTTACTAAAACAAAAATAGTTCCAATTAAGTAAATAGATAAATAATCCAAAGCATAACTAATAGTATGTTTACTGGCACCAAAAGCCCATAAAATATCTTCTTTGAAAATAAAACCAACAATCGTAAGAATAATTCCAAAGATGACAAGTAAAGAAAATGAATTACCCATGATTTCTTCAGCGTCATCATTTTTACCTTGACCTCTCGCAATTGAACAAAGAGGGGAACCACCCATACCAAAGAGGTTCGCAAAAGCCATGACAATGGAAATAATTGGTAAACAAATTCCTAGACCACCCATAGCAAGGGTTGCTACATGAGGAATACGTCCAATATAAATACGATCAATAACATTGTATAAAACATTAATGAGTTGAGCGATAATCATTGGTCCTGCAATTGACATAATATGTTTAGGAATACTTCCTATCGCAAAGTTATTTTGTGTTTCCATGTGTATCCTCCTTTTCTAAGGTATTATTCATTTGTTTAAGCAAATGAATGATTTCTCGTTGTTCTTTTTTAGAAAGTCCTTGTAAAATAAATTGGTCGCTTTCTAAACAAATTTGTTTGACAAGTTTTGCTTTTTCTTTTCCAAGTTTAGTTAGATGAATTAGAATAGAACGCTTATCATGATTTTGATTTTTCTTTTCAATATAATTCATCTTTTCCATCTTATTAAGCAAAGAGGTTGTTGTAGATTTATCTACAATACATAGTTTTCCTATTTCTTTAGGAGACAAGGGACCATGCTCATCTAAACATTGAAGGACTTTACTTTGTCCTGGTAAAACATCGATTTGTATTGTTCTTTGATTGATCCATCTTTTTTGATGGTTAAAACATTTAAGTAATTGAAAATGAAATTGATCTTCTAACATAAGTGCCTCCTATATAGTTTGAATTCAAACTATATTTTATACTTCTTTTTTTAGAAGTCAAGACTATGTTATAATAAATCAAACGGGGGAAATAGGTATGAAAAAGATAATTACAATACTTTCAACATTTTTAATAATCACGTTATTATTTACGGGAAGCTGTTATGCCAGAGCCGGTGGTGGAAGTGGTTCTGGTAGTAGTGGTGGAGGAGGCTCTTCAAGTTCTGGAGGCAATAGCTATCACGACCATTATTATGGAAGAAGAGGGCGTTCCAATCCCATAGAAGGTATCGTTATGACCGTTGTCGTTGTTTCGGGAATCTATGGATTAAATGCTTCACAAAGAAGACGTAAAGCACGGTTACTTCATCAAAGAACTAAAAAACAACTGGATATTTTAGATGATGAAGATGCTTTTTGGAATGAAGAAAGAATTAAAAAAGAAGTCAAACGTAATTATTTTATTATTCAAGAAGCATGGTCAAAAAAAGATTTAGAAACTTTAAAAGACTACTTAACACCACAACTTTTAGATGCGTTGCAAACAAAAATGAATTGGTATGAGTTTCAGGGAAGAAGAAATGAACTTACGAATATAAAACTTATAAAACAACATGTCGTTAATGTTTATGATAGTGAAAATGATGATGAGGATTGTTTTTGGGTCTATATTGAAGGAATGATGGATGATCTTACAATTGATGAGCAAAATCAAGTGATTGAAAGTTACGATGGTGTTTTTGTGGAATATTGGAAGTTTAAACGATTAGGGAATCGTATTTTATTAGATGAAATTAGACAACAAGATGAATATGAAAACTAGAGAAAATAAAGATGAATAAGAAAACAATTGGAATTATAGCTATAAGTGTTGTTTTAGGAGCTTTTATTTTAGTGTGTGTGTAAAAGAAAAAGTAGATGATTTTAATCAAAATCCTACAAAACAAATATGGGATCTTTATAAGGAAAGTGAAAAGATTTCTAAAACACCTTTAAAAGAACTCTTAAACAAAGAAGCAACCAATACAACCATTGATGAAGTGTATCTTCGTTTATGTGATTTATGTGAATATGGTTATGAATTGGATCAAATCAATGATTATCAAAGAATTTTCTGGCTTATTTATAATTTTAATGGTGAAACAGGAAATGGTGGCGTTGAACAATTCCTTTACAATTGTCATGATCAAGTCGATATTACTTTACAAACCTTACAAAATGTTCATCTGGAAAACAGTGCACGCTATTTATCTGAATCAAAAGAGATTTGTCCTGAAAAAATAGAAATGTATAGTAATGATGAAATTACAGAAAAACTCAATCAAAAAGATGATACTTATTATGATGAAAGTGAAAAGGAATGCAATGCGTTTTTGCTGCAATATTTAAAAGAAAATAAAGAACATTTTATGAAAGAAAGTTAAAAGCAGAAGGCATCAACTTTCCAAACAACAGTCGAGGACGTTATTTAGGAGACGTAAAGTTAGAATTTTTGATGGAAGAATTAAATAAATGACATGCGATTTATAATATTCATCCGCATCGTTCTAAGCTTATCAATGAAAATATTGTTGCCGCTGGACTTGTTCCTTTATTTGATTTTATTGCAGATACTACGCGAGCAGTTTTAAATTTAATAGGAAATGATGTTATTTTACGCTATCCAAATATTGCTTGGATTATTCCTCATTGTGGTTCTTTTTTACCGAATATTTATGAGAGATTTATGGGAATGTCAAAAATACTAATACCACAAAAAATGATGAAAGAAGTAGATGTTGAAGCAAGCTTTAAAAATCTTTATTTTGACATTATAGGAAATCCTGTACCATATCTTTTAAAATGATTACTTATAATTACAACAGATATGGGAGTGATTCTCCCTTTACTCCTTCGAAATATATTAAAACGAATTTAGAGGTATTACTAAAGATGTTAGATGGAGAAGATTTAAAACAATATAAAGAAATGATTTTATTTAAAGATGTGCAACAAATGTTTTTTTTAAGCGACTCAAAAGTCGTTTTTAAAATAGGAAAGCATTTCTTCCACTTCTTTTAAATTATCATTTTTATTTTTTTCTATGATCCAAGTTTCATCATGGTAGGGAATAATAAGTTTGTTGGTTTTTGAAGTAGCATTTTTTAAATAAGATGAAGGAATTTGTACAAGTTGGTTTCCTTTGCGGTCATAAAAAGTTAATCCTGATTGCCAATAGGCAAGTAAATACATTTTATGGACTCTTTTATAAGTAGCATAAAGTAAGAAAATCATTAAAATGCAACATAAAGCAACCATATCAAAATGATGTACTTGAAATTGAATGAAAATGCATAATAATAAAACGATTATTAAAATAGGACATACGAATAAAAAAGCATAAGCCTGATAATAACCAGATACAAAAAGATGAGGTTTATTAAAGATTACTTCTTCTTGTTGTATCTTTTTTTGTGCTTTTTTGGTAATGATTTTTTCTGTTTGTTTCTCAATCGCTTTGGTTATTAATTCTTGAATTATATGATTCAACATAAAATCACCTCATCTATAAAGTAACATAAAAATAAAGTGATAAAAACAATGAAAGAGGTTACATTTATATATTTTTTATGTTATTGTAAGAAACGGAGGAAATTTTATGGATTATGAATTATTAGAGAAAGCTGCCATGACAAAATATGAAATGTCTAAAAAAGATCCGTTTCGTTTTTTTATAAGAAGTATTGTGGCAGGACTTTATTTAGGTCTTGCGACCATTTTATCTTATACATTGGCAGTTTTACTTGTAGAACATCATGTAATTGCGGCTAAAATTGCATTTGCAGGAGCTTTTGGAATTGGTTTAGTGATTATTGTTTTACTTGGATCAGAGCTGTTTACGGGAAATTGTTTTACCACGATGTTTCCAGTTTACCATAAAAGATTAAAATTTTTAGATATTTTACCAATGTGGGGAATTTGTTATGTAGGAAACTTCGTGGGAATTGCCTTGATTTGTTTTTTATTTATTAAAAGTGGTGTCAATCATGAAGCGATGAATCAATATCTTGCAAACGTCGTTTCTAATAAATTAAGTTTTGATGGTTTAGAACTTTTTATTAAAGGAATTCTATGTAATTTTATTGTATGTGCGGCTGCATTTGTTGGTATGAAACTAAAAGAAGAAATGGCTAAAACATTTATTATGATGATTATTGTCATGACATTTGTTTTACCAGGATTTGAACATAGCATTGCGAATATGGGAACATTTTCTATGACCTTTACCGCTTTGGGTACAAGCATATCTTGGAGTGGAGTAGGATTACATATGTTTCTTTCGACTTTAGGAAATATTATTGGGGGAAGCATTTTTCTTGGCTTACCAATCTATTTGATGATTCGACCAAAAAAATCTAGCGAATAAGCTAGATTTTTTTAATAGCATGGTAATTAATGAATTCAATATCTTTCGTCATTTCTTTAACTTTTTGACTACATAAGAGATCTAATTCATGAGCACGTCTTAAATGATAAGAAGATATTTGGTAAAGTTTCCAATCAATCATGGCAGGATGGCACATCAATTCATAATTTTCAACATCTTTATGTAAAATCATATTAATCATTTCAAAAGTTGCATCTTGATTATAGAAAAGTTCTTCAAAATAAACCGGTTCAAAGTCTTTTTGTAAGTATGTTTCTTGACGAATAGGTAAATCATATTCATGGGCCAGTTTTAAAACGACATCCCTGTTGCTTTTAAGTAAATGAACATGATGATGAGAATCTAAATGTGTTGGTTTATGCCCTATAATTTTGATGAACTTTTCAATTTGGGCTTTCCATTCTTGATACAGTTCTTCTTGTAATACAATCGCTTCTCGATTTTTATAAGTATCTCTTGATTTGAAATTTCCTTTTTCATCAATAAAGCTAACTTTCGTTAAAGGCTTTCCAACGGTAATATTTAAATGAACTCCTAAACCTAAATTTGGATACGCTTTTGTCATTTCTAAATATTTTTCAATATTTTCCATATTCATCATACAAGTTGTTGAAGTTAAAATACCATCTCTATGTGCTTTTAAAATTCCTAAACATACACCTTCTGATAAACCAAAATCATCAGCGTTAACAATTAATTTTTTAATCATAATGAACCTCCTAAAGATATTATAAAGAAAATAAGTGAACTATTATACAAAAAATGCTAAAATACATACAAAGAAAGTGAGATGAAAATATGAAAGAACTCATA
This sequence comes from Faecalibacillus faecis, assembly GCF_003024675.1. Taxonomy (GTDB): domain Bacteria; phylum Bacillota_I; class Bacilli_A; order Erysipelotrichales; family Coprobacillaceae; genus Faecalibacillus; species Faecalibacillus faecis. Next base: position 112,273 of record NZ_PYLP01000001.1, read on the forward strand.
GTAGCAACAACCAATCAAGGAAAAGTTAAAGAAATTCAAGCAATGTTGAAAGATTTAAACATTGAAGTTAAATCTTTAAAAGATGTTTATGATGAAGTACCTGACATTATTGAAGATGGTAAAACATTTAAAGAAAATGCTTTGATTAAAGCTCAATACGTTGCCAATGATTTACATAAAATTGTTTTAGCGGATGATAGTGGTATTGAAATTGATGCTTTTGGAAAACTTCCAGGAATTTATTCTGCACGTTTTTTAGGAAAAGATACCCCTTATCCTATTATCAACCAAGCGATTATTGATGCTGTTGAAGGAAAAGAAAGAACATGTCGCTTTGTGTGTGCATTGGCTTTATGTATTCCTGGTCAAGAACCTATTTTAATTCAAGAAACTTTTGAGGGGGAAATCAATGATCATATTGCTGGAGTCAATGGTTTTGGTTATGATCCTATTTTCTATTTCCCACCTTGTCAAAAAACAAGTGCTGAAATGACTTTAGAAGAAAAAAATAAATACTCACACCGTGCTAAAGCACTTAAAAAATTATATGCAATTTTAAAAGAATTATAGAAGGAGATAAAAATGAATCATATTGTATTAGTACACCCAGCAATTCCTCAAAATACTGGAAATATTATGAGAACATGTGTCGCAACCAATACAGCGTTACATATTATTAAACCTATGTCATTTGAATTAGATGATAAAAAAATGAAAAGAGCGGGGCTTGATTATATTAAAGATTTAGATTTACATGTCTATGAATCTTATGAAGAATTCAAAGCTAAAAACCCAGGAGAATACCATTTTTTTACACGCTATTCAAAACTTTGTTATACTGATCAAGATTATAGTGATAGTTCTAAAGAGCATTATTTATTCTTTGGACATGAACATGATGGTATTCCAAAAGAAATTTTAAAAGAAAACTTAGATCGTTGCGTCCGCATCCCTATGTCTGATAAAGTAAGAAGTCTTAATTTATCTAACTGTGCAGCCCTTACGATTTATGAAGTCTTAAGACAACAAGATTATCCAAGCCTTTCTAAAGTAGAAGTACAAAAAGGTGAAGAGTTTTTATATGAGTTATAGTAAAAAAGATATACTGACAAGTATATCTTTCATGCTATTTATTCTTTCTTTTGCGATTGTCTTTGTTGTCTTTTTTAAACCGCTTTATTATTTTGATATTGATCATTTAAAACTTGTTGAAAATACGCGTTATACATACCAACAACTAAAAGAAAACTATCAAATTTTAATTCATTATCAATCTATCTTTTATCAAGGAAAACTCGTTTTTAAAGACTTTATTATGTCAAAAGGTGGACGTATTCATTTTGAAGAGGTAAAGCGTATTTTTGAAGTGTTACAAGTTATTTGTCTACTCACTTTTTGTACAACTTCTATTTTGGTTTATAAACAAATCAAACAAAAAGAATATCGTTTTTTTAAATTAACAGCCGTTTTAACGATTGTTATTCCTTTGATTTTAAGTTTCTTTGCCTTTGTTGATTTTGAACATTTATTTATAACTTTCCATCAACTCGTCTTTAGTAATGATTATTGGCTTTTTAATCCGAAACTTGATCCAATTATTAATATTTTACCTGAAAGCTTTTTTATGCATTGTTTTATGTTGATTGTTTTTATTGTTTTATTTAGTGCATTTATTTGTTATAAAATCTATCAACATTATCAAAAAAAGATCTTAACTATTGATAATCATGAATTGCATACTCTTTAATTTGATTATATTTTTTATAACGTAATGTTTTAAAAAACATATAAATAAATAAAAGAAGATGAATAAGAAAAATACTTAAATAAATGAGGTTTTGATATTGAAAGTGTAAATAGTAAAAAAGACAAATAATGATTAAATCAACAACATAACAATAAAGAGGAATCTGACTTGAAAAAAGTTTTGCTTTTTTAAGCATCTTTAAAAGTTTAGGACGATCAATTAATATAATATCATTTACAGAAGCAAGCTGATAAGCTGCTTCTGTGAAATAAGAATTCGTAATGACAATTGCGCAATCTAAATGATAGTAGGAAATTCCTCCATAAGCTTGTTGAATAGCACTCACACCAATATTCTTTTGATATCTTTTACACTGAAAGCCATAAGAAACTTGATTCTTTTTAGCAAGAAGATCAATGCCGTAATCACCACTTGCTTGAGTGATTTTGACAGAATGATAACCGCTTTTAATCAGGAGTTTTTGAATTAATAATTCAAATTCAAAACCGGTAAGATGATCGATTTTATTTTCATCAATATGTAGACAAAAAATATTTTTATAAAATTGGAAAATCCAATGAATAAGTGTTTTTAAAAACCAGTAAGGATATAAAAGACAAATTTTATAAATAAAAGACATAAATTCACCTCTTCGTGATTATAACATAAGGAGTATTCTATGAAAAAATTTCTTTTGAAAATTATTAGTATTTTCTTAATTATTGTTAGTGGGTTTTGTGGCTATTATGGTTATTTAGGCTATCAAATCTATCAAGATAAGATAGAAGAACGATCTTTATCTGAAAGAGTCGATCAATTAAAAAGTAAAGAAGACTATGTCACGCTCAATCAAATTTCACCGATTTATAAAGAAGCTGTTTTAGAAAGTGAAGATCGTCGTTTTTATCAGCATGGTCCGGTAGACTATTATGGTTTAGCACGTGCCATGTTTACCAATCTAACAACCTTTTCTTTTAAAGAAGGTGGTTCGACCATTACTCAACAGCTTGCTAAAAATCTATGTCTTTCATTTGAAAAGGATCTTTCACGTAAATTTGCGGAAGTCTTTATCGCTAAAGATTTAGAAGATCACTATAGTAAAGATGAAATTTTAGAAATGTATTTAAATATTACGTATCTAGGTGAAGGAAATTATGGGATTCAAGCAGCAAGTCAGCATTATTATCATATTGATGCCATTGATTTAAACAAGCAACAAAGTGAGGTATTGGTTAAAACTTTAAAAAGACCAAGTATCTATAATCCTTCTAAGATAAATTAAAAGACAGCAATTAAGCTGCCTTTTTTTCTAAGCAACTTTCACAGATGCCAGACATATTGATATCAATAACATCGATATGATGTTTATAAGTTTGTTCAAATTGTTTGATGATTTTTTCATCATTGTTATCAAGATCATAAATGGTTTGACAACAGTTACACATAAAGTGCATGTGTGGTTGAATATTACCATCATAATGAACCATGGTATCCCCTAGATCAAGTTTCTTGATTTGTTTTGTTTCAACAAGTTGATTTAAATTACGATAAACAGTTCCTAAGCTTAAATGAGGATAATCAATTTTTAAATCTTGATAAATCATTTCAGCTGTAGGATGGTCATATCTATTTTTTAAATTGTTGAAAATGAGCTCTCTTTGTTTAGAGTATCGAATCTTAATTTCTTTCATAATTTTCTCCTAATAGTAATGGTTACTATTATTATAAATAAATACCATACATCTGTCAAATCAATACAAATTGAAGAAATAGTAAACAAAGAATAAAGGAAAGAATTCCATGATAGAGACGAGAAAGAAAATATTTTTTAAAAGAATAGGGAATAGCTTCTAAAAGATTATCAGCTTGCATCATAACGGAAAAGCCACTAAAAGAGAGAAAGAAACATACAAAAGGAAGCATTTTTTTGGACTGATGAATGATTTTTAAAGAGCCACTACTAAATTCTAAAATTCCTTTAAGATAATCAAAAGAAAATTGAGGAAAAACATCTTGTAAAAAAGAAACAAAAAATTGGAAAATCAACATATATCCTAAAATAAAGAGGAAAGCATAGACACTGGAAAGAACACTTTTTTTAAAGGCTTTTACAAAAGAAAGATGTGGTTGTTTTAGAGTTTGAAGGACTTGTTTAAAAGTAAATTTTTTTTGAGGATGATGATAAAAGGAAGCGAGTATAAGACTTGGTAAAAGATGACAAATGAGGATTAAAAAAGAATAAGGTGTGTTTAAGGAAACAAAGATAAAAGAAATAGAACTAAAAGAAGCAATAGATAAAAGGTGTTGAAGTTCATCAAGGTCAATATAATTTAATTCATAAGCTTCTTTAATGATTTTTACATTGGTTGGATAGCCACAAAAAAAGGAAACAAAATAAAGAGAGGACATCATTGGCGTTAAAGAAAATAAAGCATAAAATGGTTTTTGGAGAAAATAAGCAAGAATGTCTAAAATACCTAAATTTAAACAAAGAGAAACAAGAATCATAAAAGGAAGTAAAGAAGGTAATAGATTTTTAAAGACAATGGTAATGACATCATGGCTGACATCAACAATCGTTGACATATGAAAAAAAGAAAAGAGAGTTAAAAATGTGACAAAGAGTAAAGTAAAATAGTCATTATATCTTTTCATAGAGGCTCCTAATTGGTAGAATACTTAAAGAGGTGATAGAATGAAAGCAATCTTAGTATTAACATCAACAAATCCTTTTTTTGAAGAAGAACTTAAATCTTTATGTGAGGCTTGTCATATTGAAATAGGAGATGTTGTGATTCAAAAATTAGAAAAAATAAACCCAGCAACGTATATAGGTAAAGGTAAAATTGAAGAAATTAAATTAAAACTTCAAGATGAAATGATTATCTTTGATGATGAACTGACACCATTACAAGTTAAAAACTTAACAGATTTATTAGAAACAGAAGTTACAGATCGTACAGATTTGATTTTACGTATTTTTGATGAGCGTGCTAAAACAAAAGAAGCGAAGCTTCAAGTAGAAATAGCGCGTGATCAGTATTTATTACCACGTCTTGTAGGAATGCAAGAACATATGTCTCACCAACAAGGTGGTTCTGGTTTTAGGGGTTCAGGTGAAAAACAAATTGAACTTGATCGAAGAATCATTGCTAGAAAGCTTGCCCGCTCTCGAAAAGAACTGGCTGAAATCGTCAAACAAAGACAAGTACAAAGACGAAGAAGAAAGAATAACCAAATTCCGGTTATTGCTTTAGTAGGTTATACAAATAGCGGAAAATCGACTTTATTGAATACGTTATGTCCTGATAAACAAAAGAAAGTTTTTGAAAAAGATATGTTATTTGCGACTTTAGAAACATCCACAAGACATATTAAAATAAAAAATCATGATTGTTTACTTACAGATACTGTTGGTTTTATTGAAAGATTGCCTCATCATTTAATTCAAGCTTTTCGTTCCACTTTAGAAGAAGTAAAAGAAGCAAATCTTTTATTACATGTTGTCGATACAAGTTTTGAAGACTATCAAATGCAAATAGAAACAACCAATGAAGTCTTAAAATCATTAGGGGTTGAAAATACACCAATGATTTATGTTTATAATAAAATTGATTTAAATAAATATGCTTATATCCAACCACAATCACCTTATGTTTTTATTTCAGCAAAATATAAAAGAGGTCTTGATTTATTAGAAGATGAAATCTCACATCTTCTCTTTAAAGATTATGAAGTATTTGAACTCTCTATTCCTTATAGTCAAGGAGAAGATTTTAAATATTTACAACAACATTGTTATGTAAAAGAAATAGAATACTTAGAAAAAAGTATTTATTTGAAAATAGAAGCAAGAAAACAAGAAATAAAGAACTATTTACATTATTGTTTAAAACATTAAAAAAATAAGCCAAAATTGGCTTATTTTTGATATATACGATTAAATTGGAATTTATCTTCTGAAGTTAAACGAATACCTAAACGTTTTAAAGTATCAATATCTGTTTCAGATAAGATGACTGATGAATGGGCTTCACAGTATTGTAATTGTTCAATACATGATAAAGCTTTTTTAGCGTTTTCATTATTATTTGCGGAAATAGATAATGAAAGTAAAATTTCATCTGTATGTAAACGAGGATTCTTATTTTTTAAGATTCCTTTTTTTAGTTTAGCAACAGGTTCAATAACTTCAGGTTCAATTAGTAAAATATCATCATCAATATTGGCAAGATATTTTAATGCATTTAATAAACATGCTGAAGCACTTCCAAGTAAAGATGTTGTTTTACCAGTGATAATATGTCCATCATTAAGTTCAATCGCAAATCCTGGTTCATTGGTTTTTACTTCGATTTCTAATGCATGATTGACACATTTACGATCTGTAGCTTTTAAATCTAAAGTAAGCATGATGGCTTCAATTTTAGAGATTGCTGATTTATCAACAAGACCACGTTTAAAATCGAGTTTTGTTTGATAATAACGACGAATGATTTCTTGTTTACTTGCTTCTTTACATGCTTCGTCATCAATAATCGCATTTCCAGCCATATTGACACCCATATCGGTAGGTGATTTATATGGACATGTTGACATGATTTTTTTGAATGTTGATTCTAAAACAGGAAAGATTTCAACATCTCTATTATAGTTTACAGTTGTTTCGTTATAAGCTTCTAAATGGAATGGGTCAATCATATTGACATCATTTAAATCTGCCGTAGCTGCTTCATAAGCTAAGTTTACAGGATGTTTTAAAGGAATATTCCAAATAGGGAATGTTTCAAATTTTGCATATCCTGCTTTAATACCATGAGTGTATTCATGATAAAGTTGTGATAAACAAGTCGCCATTTTTCCACTTCCTGGACCAGGTGCTGTTACGACAACAAGTGGTTTTGTTGTTTCAATGTAATCATTGATTCCAAATCCTTCTTCTGAGACGATTTTTTCAATGTCATTTGGATAACCTGCAATAGGGTAATGTCTAAAGACTTTAATACCCAAGTTTTCTAGTTTCTTTTGAAAAGCAATGGCATGTACTTGGTTTTCAAAACGGGTAATTGTGACACTTCCAACATAAAGTCCAATGTTTTGGAAAGCATCAATCAATCTTAAAACTTCTAAATCATAAGTGATTCCTAAATCACCACGCATTTTATTGTTTTCAATGTCATTGGCGTTAATGACAATAATAATTTCTGCATCTTGTTTTAATTCTAATAACATTTTTAACTTACTATCAGGTTCAAATCCTGGTAAAACACGAGATGCATGATGGTCATCAAATAATTTACCACCAAATTCTAAATAAAGCTTATTATCAAATTGTTTAATACGCTCTTTGATATATTTTGATTGTAATTCAATGTATTTTTCGTTACTAAATCCAATTTTTCTCATCTTTCATTTTCTCCCTGTCCCTTATTATATATAATTTGTCTTATTTTTAAACAAAATAATAATTATTTATCAATATTGAAGAAATATCAATATTTTGATAAAATAATTTTTATTAAAAGGGGGATTATTATGAATCTTAAAAATAGACATTTTTTAACATTAAAAGATTATTCAAAAGAAGAAATTAGATATTTATTAGACTTAGCACATCAATTAAAAGCAGATAAAAAAGCAGGGAAAATAGGACAACATTTATTAGGGAAAAATGTATGTTTGATTTTTGAAAAAACCTCAACAAGAACACGTTGTTCTTTTGAAGTAGCTGCTTTAGATGAAGGTGGACATGCTACATTTTTAAGTAACTCACAAATGGGGAAAAAAGAATCCATTGAAGATACAGCTAAAGTATTAGGTAGAATGTATGATGGTATTGAATTTAGAGGATTTAAACAAGAAACAGTAGAAGCTCTTGCTAAATATTCAGGAGTTCCTGTTTGGAATGGTTTAACTGATGTAGATCATCCAACACAAACACTTGCAGACTTTCTTACTATCGAAGAACATTTAGATAAACCATTAGAAGATATTAAATTTGTCTTTACTGGAGATATTCGTAACAATGTATGTTATGGTTTAATGTATGGAGCTGTTAAAATGGGAATGCATTTTGTTTGTCTTGGTCCAAAATCATTACATATTGATCCAGAAGTGCTTGCTTATTGTAAAGAAGAAGCAAAAAAATCAGGTGGAACAATTGAAGTGACAGATAATGTAGATGAAGCAGTTAAAGATGCAGATGTTATCTATACTGATATTTGGGTAAGTATGGGTGAAGATGAAAGTCTTTATAAACCAAGAGTAGAAATGTTATCACCATATAAAGTCACTCAAGAAATGATGAATAAAACAGGAAAAGATTCAACTTTATTTATGCACTGTTTACCATCATTCCATGATTTTGAAACAACTGTTGCGAAAACAAAACATGATGAAGGTATTGATATTCGTGAGGTTGAAGATGAAGTCTTTAGATCAAAGAATTCTGTTGTTTTTGATGAAGCAGAAAACAGAATGCATACAATTAAGGCTGTTATGGTAGCGACACTTGGAAAAGATGCTTAGCATCTTTTTTAAATTTAAGTCTTTTTTAAGCAAATTTTTTAATTTTGTGCTATGATAATTTTAGGTGATCATCATGAAAGGTAAGACATATGTACTCTCTGACATTCATGGTAATTTTGAAATATTTAAAAGAATGTTAGATAAAATACAATTTAATAGCCAAGATCAACTTTATATACTTGGAGATATTTGTGATCGTGGACCTTGTAGTTTGGATATCTATTTTTATATTCAAAAATTTGATAATATTACTTTACTTAAAGGAAACCATGAATATATGATGCAAGAAGCTTTAAAAGAATCCATTGATCATAATGATTTTGATTTTCCAAGTTGCGAATTTAAACTTTGGTCACAAAATGGTGGAGAAAAAACGATTGAAAATATTCGTCAATATCTACGTAAAAAGAAATTGTATCACTGTGATTACACCATTGTAAGAAATGTTTTTTTAAGAAATCTCTATAATTATCTTAAAAACTTACCTTTGTATTTAGAATTAACAGTCAATAATAAAGATTATATTTTAGTTCATGCTGGAATTGATCCTGAAAGAAATCTTGATGATCAAGAAGAAGATACACTTTTATGGATTCGTGATTATTTCTTTTTGAGTGAATGTGATTTAAATAAAACCTATATTTTTGGTCATACACCTCTTTGTTTTATTAATCGTGATCAAAGTTTTAGTGTCTGGTATGATGATGAATTTCATAATAAGATTGGAATTGATGGGGGACTTGCTTTAGGAGAAAGAGGTCAACTTAATTGTATTTGTTTAGATGATGAACAAGTATTTGTCCTTAAAATGAGTGAGGTAAACGATGCGTAGTGCTTTTTATGCTTTAATTAATTTTATCAATACATCAAAAGTAGATGATGTTTATTCCAATGCAGCAAAGATGATTTTAGAAAATATTAATAAAATACCAGAATATAATATTATGGATGTGGCAGAAATGTGTTTTGTTTCTACAGCAACAATTTCAAGATTATGTCGTAAGTTGAATTATGAAAGTTTTAGTGACTTTAAAATGGATGTCAAAATGAATTTACGTTATTTTAATCATGATTCTATGCGTATGCAATTTGATCATCAATTACCTGTTTTTCCTGTTGAAGGAAAAACAGCGAAAGATTTATTTATTGATCATTTTGAAAATATTGTACAAAATTTAAGATCAACTTATGAAATGATTGAATTTGAAGGATTAGAAAAACTTGTAGATCTCATTTATCAAAGCAATGAAATTTGTTTTGCAGGGAACTTTTTTACCCAATCTGTTTCCATGCAACTACAAATTGAATTATCCTATTTAGGAAAGAAATGTACAGGAATGTATCCTTTACAAAGTCAAAAAGAAGTGGTTCGTAATTTAAAAGAAAATGATCTAATTATTGTTTCTTCAATTGCAGGAGGTTATTGGCAAGATCATCCAGATATGTTAAGAGAAATTGCAAAAAGTAAAGCACATAAAATATGTGTTACCCAAGTCGAAAATATGCCATACCAAGATCAATTTGATATGATTATACAGGTAGGGACAGATCATCTATCTTTAATAGGCAAGTTTTCAATTACTTATATTTTTGAATTATTAGAAGCACTTTATCATATAAAATATGGTCGAGTATAATAAAAAGGGCGGGCTTTATGAAATAACATGATATTTTTGAAATAGAGCTAATGAGAAACCATGAGGCAAATCTCAAATGAGACACCTCATGGTTTTATATTGTCTAAAAATCTACATGTCTGAGTTCGAAAAGTTTATCTAGGATATCATAGTTTTTCAAAGCTATATTCTTTATGTCTTCCAACTCCTTGTTTAGGGCCTGTATTTTTAAATCAATTTCATCTAGCGTTATATTGCAGTTTTCATTAAACGCCTGATAATCTTCATCTACAATCACTGTATATTTTTTCATGATTCATTTTCCTTTCTTTGACTGAGTATTATATTTCCCTGCTTGTTTACACACCACATTATGCGTCTTCTTAAGCGCTCAAAGTTTTTATATCCGTTCGCATTTCTTTTGATGGTCTTAATCGTTCGGTTTATATTTTCTATGCGCCCGTTATTGATAGTTGATTCACCGATGATCGTAAAAGAATAAATGATTTCATTTTTCCAACGGGAAAGAGTACCTGCGAAGTTCTTCATTTCATCACGGTCATTTTCTTTAAAATCCTTTATTAAATTTTCAAGGTTCTCTTTTGCGGTTTCGACTGTACTGTTTTTAAAGAACATATCGAGATCATATTTTAGATTGCATATTTCTTCAAAACCATTATCACATGAACAGATATGTTCATGGATATCATAAAAATTCATATATCGGTTGAATACCCTGTTGAACTTCTTATCGTTGTTTGGATTTAAAATATCAGAATCAGTTTTATAGAAAAGCCAGCTGAATTTTTTAAAGGCGTAATAGTTGATACATGCTTCTCTATAGATTGCTTCTTCATCAGGTTTCAGTTTTCTTTTTGTTTTTTCTTTCTGATAGGCATTTTTAGTAAGTGCATATTTTTTCATTGTTTCACATCTGATTGAATTAAATTTTTTTGAAAACTCCATAAGGAGGTGGAATCTGTCAATTGTCCTGATAGTATCGGGTAAGAATATTTTTGATATGTCGTGGTAGGATACCCACATATCGGATGACATATATTCAACATTTTTTCTTTCATCAAGAGGAACGCTATGAAAATAGGCCGATAACACATTTTTATGTCTTGATGGCAGGACATCGATGATCATCTTTGTTTCAAAATCAAAAAGTATGCAGAGATATTTGTTTCTGTCATCGGTTGGAACATATACTTCATCTATTGAAAGTACAGATGGCATGGGAAGCCTTGGTGTACTGATATATCTGTCAAATATGTTGATGACTGTATTGGTGGATATATGATATCTTTCACCAACACTTTTAAATGTTTCAAATGGCTTTTTAAGATCCTGCAGAACACTATAAACGGTAGCTGACGAGATCCTTTCCGTTCCAAAAGTAAAAGGATTGGATTCATAAAAAGTCTTGTTGCATGCAGGACATCTGTAACGTCGGGCATGATAATCAATGAAACAAGAGGAAGTGGAAACAACAGAATGTTTTATTTTCTTATCTATGTAATTGACAACTTTAGTTGTTCTGGTCTGGCAAACAGGGCAACGCTGTTCTCTGTTTATAAGTTTCAAGATAATATGGACACCATCTTTTCTATGGAAGATATCGTAATGTTCAATGATGTTACTATCAATACCAAATATTTTTAATACATCACTGTTGTGATCAGTGGACATAGTATTGGTATCAGGTTTCATAGAAATCACCAGCGCTATATAAAAATTTGTTCAAATTCATTTCAAAATCATCTCCTTCTGTTTATCTTTACTTAAATGATAATGAAAAGAACAGAAAAAAAGATAAAAGTTATGTTGGAAGAAAAATAAGCATATGATTTCTTCGGTTTATTTGACAGTATGAACGGTAATTTTGTTCAACGTTATAATATTTGTTGATCAGAAAAGATCTGTGAAAGTTATCCACAGGGAAATCAGGATCATCAAGACAGTCGATGATTTGAGAGAATGTAAAAGTAGAAAAAGGAATCATATCTTCAATAAGCAGAGCATGAGTTTTACCGCATGAAGTACAGATAATACGCTGAATGGAAACTTTGATTTTTCTTCCAAGAAAATCATAGAAGCGAGAATAGGAAGAATGCATATGCCAGTTATGACTGCCACAGGTGCATTCAATAGAAGATAAAGAAAATGAAGAAATGAGATCAGAATATAGTTTTCTGAATTTTATAAGAGCATCAAAATCATTTTTAGCTTTGGAAGTATTGAGTTTTATAGAGTAATCAGTTATTATAATCATGTCTTTTGACAGAGGATGATAAGTGACGTTTGGCGATGTTGGGTATCATCCTTTTTACTTTCTATATATTTAAATAATTATGACATGATATCAAAGTAATATAAAGCAAAAAAGCAGACCTCATGAAACAGAAGAGGTCTGTTTTTACTACATATATTAAAACCACAAGATTTTGAAAAGCAGTTTCAAATATCATGGCTTGAAATAAAACCAAAGGGCGAAAGCCCTTTTTAAAATTGTTTTAAATATTCTTCATTTAAAGCGATGACTTTTTTCATCATTTCTTGACCACAGGCACCAATCGTATTTCTTTTATTGACACAAGTATTGACATCAATTGCTTGATAAACATCATCTTCAAAAACATCAGAAATATTTTTGAATTCTTCTAGAGAAAGTTCATCAAGATCTTTGTTTTGACTAATGGCATATAAGACAAGTTGTCCAATAATACCATGAGCATCTCTAAATGGAACACCTTTGTTTACTAGATAGTCAGCAGCATCGGTTGCATTTGTAAAGCCACCAGTTGCTGATTTTTTCATTTTATCTTTATTAAATGTTGTTGATTTTAACATATCACTTAATAATTGAAGACATCCCTTAGTAGTATTTAATGCATCAAAATACATTTCTTTATCTTCTTGCATATCTTTATTATAAGCAAGAGGAAGACCTTTCATAGTTGTTAAAAATCCCATAAGGGCACCATAAACACGTCCTGTTTTTCCCCTGATCAATTCGCAAATATCAGGGTTTTTCTTTTGTGGCATGATTGAAGAACCAGTTGAGAAAGTATCATCTAAATCAATAAATTGATATTCATTCGTATTCCAAATAATCATTTCTTCAGATAAACGTGACATATGCATCATCATCGTAGACATTGCACTTAAAAGTTCAATTAAATAATCACGATCAGAAACACCATCAATACTATTTAAACAAGGTCCTTTAAAACCTAAAATGTCAGCACTGTATTCTCTATCTAATGGATAAGTTGTTCCAGCAAGAGCACCAGAACCTAATGGGCAATAGTCCATTCTTTCATAAATATCATGTAAACGTGATTGATCGCGTTTAAACATTTCAAAATAAGCGCCCATATGATGCGCTAAGGTAATTGGTTGTGCTTTTTGTAGATGAGTAAAACCAGGCATGATGGTATCGACATGTTCTTTCATGATTTCATGAATAGTTTTTAGTAAATCAATAAGTAAAGTATTTAACATTTCGATTTGATCTTTTGTATAAAGTCTCATATCTAAAGCGACTTGGTCATTTCTACTTCTACCTGTATGTAATTTTTTACCGGTATCACCAATACGATCGATTAATGTGGATTCTACAAAGCTATGAATATCTTCAAAGCTTTCATCAATTTCTAATGTTTCATTTTCAACTTCATTTAAAATTTCTTTTAAAGTTTTTTCAATTAATTGACCTTCTTCTTGAGTTAAGATTTCTTGTTTTGTCAACATTTTTACATGACCAATACTTCCTTTGATATCTTGACCGGCAAAAGTTTTATCAAATTTAATAGAAGCATTAAAATCATAAACAAGTTGGTTTGTTGGTTTTGTGAATCTTCCACCCCATAAATTCATAAATTTCCTCCTTTAAATAAAAAGAGCAGTGGGCTCTTTTTATTTTTTGTTATTTAATTTCATTGCACGTACTTTAGTTGAAAGACCATATAAAGTAATGAATCCTTCAGCATCATGATGATCATATAAATCACCAGTTTTAAATGAAGCGATATCTTCATCATATAATGAGTAAGGAGAAGTTGTACCTTCTTTAATAATATTACCTTTATATAATCTAAAGTTTGTTGTACCTGTTACATATTCTTGAGTTTTATCAACAAAAGCAGTTAATGCTTCTCTAAGTGGTGAGAACCATTTAGCTGCATAAACAAGTTCAGCAAATTCAACAGAAACAAGACGTTTATATTTAAGTGTTTCTCTATCTAAGATAAGTTCTTCTAATTGTTGGTGAGCTTCCATTAAAATTGTTCCACCTGGTGTTTCATAAACACCTCTTGATTTCATACCAACAACACGGTTTTCAACGATATCAATAATTCCAATACCATGTTGACCACCAATTTCATTTAATTTTTCTAAGATTTCTCTTTGTGACATTTTTTCACCGTTTAAAGCAACAGGAACACCTTTTTCCCAATCGATTGATAAGTGTACATCTTCTTCTGGAGCTTTTTCTGGAGAATTTGATAATACTAATAAGTGATCATAATTGGGTGCACATGACGGATCTTCAAGTTCTAATCCTTCATGAGAAATATGCCAAATATTTCTATCACGTGAGTAACTATTATCAGCAGAGAAAGGTAAATTAATACCATGAGCTCTACAATATTCGATTTCAGATTCACGAGAATCCATTGTCCATTTTGGATCACGCCAAGCAGCAATGATTTTTAAATCTGGAGCTAATGCTTTAATACCTAATTCAAAACGAATTTGGTCATTTCCTTTACCAGTTGCACCATGACAAATTGCTGTTGCGCCTTCTTGACGAGCAACATCAACAAGTACTTTTGCGATTAATGGACGAGCAGTTGCAGTCCCTAATAAGTATTTGTATTCAAATACAGCATCTGCTTGAACAGTAGGCATAATGTAATTTTCTACGTATTCATCAACCACATTTTTGATATAAAGTTTACTTGCACCACAAGCTTTAGCACGTTCTTCTAGACCGTCTAATTCTTCTTTTTGACCAACGTCAATACAGCAACAAATAACTTCACAATCGTAGTTTTCTTTTAGCCATGGGATGATCGCAGTTGTATCTAATCCACCAGAATAAGCTAAAACAACTTTTTCTTTCATTTATAGTTTCCCCCTTATTTTTATATTATAAATTATTATTATCATAAACTACTTTTTTCAAATATGCAATATACTTGTCGAAATGTTGTAGACCCAAAAAGTAAGCCGCATCTTTATTATATATATTAAAAAATTTTTTTCTTAATAAATCATTATTGACAAAATGGAAATTTGTCATATAATGATTTTAAACTCGATGACTAAAAGAGTAGTCTTTATGGAAATAAGAGCAATCCTATGTTGATGGAAGATAGGAATGGAAATAAAGATGAAGCGCATTTACGAGAGGGAAGATGGAAATAAAAGTATATCTTTTGGTAGATCTGCCTTAAAGATGAAAGAGGTTGTAAGGTCAACTTGCAACAATTAGAGTGGTAACGCGGTCAATCGTCTCTATTTATAGAGACGATTTTTTATTTTTTATAGGGGGAAAAGTAGAATGATTAATGTCGGAATTGTTGGTTCAACTGGTTATGGAGGATGTGAGCTGGTAAGATTTTTGTCAACACATCCAAATGTCAATATTGAATGGGTTTCATCAAGAACATATAGTGATCAAGAATATAGTGATGTTTATAAAAGTTATTTCACTTTATTAGATCAAAAATGTGTAGATGAAGATATTGAAAAATATTTAGATCATGTTGATGTTGTTTTCTTTGCCACACCTCAAGGGGTTTGTGCAAAGATGGTCAATGAAAATGTTTTAAAGAAAGTAAAGGTTATTGATTTATCAGCGGATTATCGTATTAAAGATGTTGAAACTTATGAATCATGGTATGGAATTAAACATGCTTCACCTGAATTTATTCAAGAAGCAGTTTATGGATTATGTGAAATTAATAGGGAAGATGTTAAAAAGGCACGTTTGGTTGCTAATCCTGGATGTTATCCAACATGTTCCATTTTATCGATTTATCCACTTGCAAAAGCAGGACTTATTGATATGGATACATTGATAATTGATGCAAAAAGTGGAACAAGTGGTGCTGGTAGAGGTGCTAAAGTACAAAATCTTTATTGTGAAGTCAATGAAAGTATTAAAGCTTATGGTGTGGCAAGTCATCGACATACACCAGAAATTGAAGAACAATTAGGGTATGCTTCTTCATCAAAAGTATTACTTAACTTCACACCACATCTTATTCCGATGAATCGTGGGATTTTGATTACTGCTTATGCAAAGCTAAAAGAAGGGGTTAGCGAAGAAGAAGTTAAAAAAGCTTATGATATTTATAAGGATGAATATTTTGTACGTGTCTTAAAAGAAGGAAATGTTCCAGAAGTAAGAAATGTAAAATGTTCAAACTTTGTCGATGTTGCTTATAAAGTAGATCCTCGTACACATAGAGTTATTATGATGGGAGCTATGGATAATCTTGTTAAAGGAGCTGCTGGACAAGCAATTCAAAATATGAATATTATGTTTGGTTTAGATGAAAAAACAGGGCTTATGTTAGCACCTGCAGTATTATAAGGGGAAAAGAGTATGAAAGTAATAGATAATGGAACAGTTACTAACCCAAAAGGTTATAAAGGAACTGGATTGCATATTGGGATCAAAAAGAAAAATAAAGATTTTGCTTTAATTGTTTCAGATGTTGAAGCCAAAGCAGTGGGAACTTTTACAACAAATATGGTAAAAGCTGCCCCTGTTTTATGGGATAAACATATCGTAGAAAATTATGAAACAGTCAAAGCAATTGCTATTAATAGTGGAATTGCTAATGCTTGTACAGGTGAACTTGGAAATCAAGCAAATGAAAAATTTGCAAGTATCGTAGGGGATGCTTTAGAAGTCGATAAAGAAAAAGTTCTTATTTGTTCAACGGGAGTTATTGGGAAACAACTTCCTACAGAACCAATTGAAAAGGGAATTGGGGATGCTTTAAAACAATTAAAAGGTGATCATCAAGCAGGAATTGATGTTGCGACTTCGATTATGACAACAGATACCAAACCAAAACATCTTGCTGTAGAAATTGAAGTAGGTGGAAAAACAGTAACCATTGGTGCTTGTTGTAAAGGATCAGGAATGATTCATCCGAATATGGCAACAATGTTAGGATTCATTACAACAGATTTAAATATTTCTAAAGAGTTATTAAATAAAGCTTTAAAATCAGTTATTCCTGATACTTTTAATATGATTTCAGTAGATCGTGATACATCGACAAATGATACGGTTTTATTACTTGCTAATGGTTTAGCAGGAAATGATGAAATCACAGAAGAAAATGAAGATTATCAAATATTTAAAGAAGCTCTTTACTATGTTAATGAATATCTTGCTAAATGTATTGCTGGTGATGGGGAAGGTGCCACAAAACTTTTAGAAGTCAATGTAAAAGGGGCAAAAGATGTTAAACAAGCAAAAGTCATTGCCAAAAGTGTATGTACATCACCACTTGTTAAAACAGCTATTTATGGTAATGATGCAAACTGGGGTCGACTTTTATGTGCGATGGGATATTCTGGTGAAGAATTTGATCCTTATCAAGTTGATTTATTTATTGAAAGTGAATTTGGAAATTTACAACTTGTTGAAAATGGAATGGCTACTGATTATAGCGAAGAGTTTGCTACAAAAATCTTATCAAGTGAATATGTTAAAGCAAACATTATTATGAAAATTGCGGATGGAAAAGCCACTGCTTGGGGTTGTGACTTAACTTATGATTATGTAAAAATTAATGCTGATTATCGTTCGTAGGGGGAAATGAGATGCAACAAGAATTTAAAAAAGAAATCGATAAAGCGGAGATTCTTGTCGAAGCTTTAGGATATATGCAAAAATACGAAGGGGATATCGTTGTTATTAAATATGGCGGAAGTGCCATGACAAATGAAATTATTAAAAAGAGTGTTCTAAAAGATATCGCTGTTTTAAAATCAGTCGGGTTAAAACCGATTATTGTTCACGGTGGAGGGAAAGACATCAATCGTATGTTAGATCGTGTACAAATTAAAAGCGAATTTAAAAATGGATTACGTGTAACAGATAAAGATACTTTAGAAATTGCAGAAATGGTTTTATCAGGTAAAATCAATAAAGGTCTTGTTACTCATTTGGAACAAATTGGAACACATGCTGTTGGTCTATCTGGAAAAGATGGCAATATGATCACAGTAGAAAAAGTGATGCCTCAAGGTGAAGATATTGGTTTTGTTGGAAAGATTACTTATGTGGATACAACACTTATCAATACTTTATTAGATCAAGGATATACTCCAATTATTTCGACAATTGGTCTTGATGAAAAATATCATGCTTATAATATTAATGCCGATGATGTTGCAACCGCAATCGCTCGCGCTGTAAAAGCAAGTAAACTTGTTTTCTTAACAGATATTGAAGGTGTCTTAGAAAATCCAAGTGATCCAAGTACACTTATTTCTAAAATTGATACTGAATCTGCTAAAGAACTCTTTGAAAGTGGTATTATTACCGGCGGTATGATTCCTAAACTTAAAAACTGTTTAGATGCGGTGCAAAATGATGTTAAACGTGTTCATATTTTAGATGGACGTTTAGAACATAGTTTATTAATTGAAATCTTTACAAAAAAAGGTGTTGGAACAATGATAAAAAGATAGTGCAAATGCACTATCTTTTTAATGTAATTATATTCACTTCATCACGCGTTAAAAAACGATGATTTTCACTACTTTCTTTATTGAAACCATTAGAAATCAATAAAGTTGTCTTATTTTTTGTATGCTTTCCATTTACATAATTCTTACCTTTATCCTTCGTTTCAATCCCACCAATAAATGGTATTTTATAATAACCACCTAATGTATGCCCAGATAATTGTAATTGAATGGAGTACTGACTTATTTCTTTAAAATAATCAGGTTGATGAATAAGTGCTATTTTATAACTCTTTTCGTTGGTTTCATTAATCAAACCAGAACAATCTCCTGTATTTTCTAAACCAATTAATTGAATAATATCTTCTTTATAATAGATATTTCTAACTTCGTTATGCAATACTTCAAAACCAGCTTCTGTTAAAATATTTGAACAGGTAGAAGAATCATTTTGATCTTTATCTCCTAGTACTGCAAATTTTCCATAATGGCTTTGAAGTTTCTTTAATACTTTTGAAACTTGATTGTTTTCAAAACTACTTTCGTTAAAAATATCGCCACCAAAAAGGATCATATCTAAGTTTTTAGCGTTTAAATCTTGAATAATACTGTTTAATCTTGTTAAATCGTTTTTTTTAGATAAATTCAAATCTGAAAGATATCCAATTGTAAACCCATTAAATTGTTTCGGTAATGAATTTTCTGTAAATGTTGTTTTTGTAATTGAACAGCGATCTTGGCTTTGTTCATACCATTGAAAAATACATAAAGCAACAAGAACACAAAGAACAATAAGAAATAGTTTTTTAAATTTCTTGATTAATTTTTTCATTGTTTTTTATTCATAATAACAGGAATAATCATTGGATTTCTTTTTGTCTTACGATAAAAATATTGAGACAATACATCACGTGTTGTATTTTTAATTTCACCAAAAGTTGTCTTACCTGCAAGTAATTGACTTAAAGCTTGACCAACAAGATTTTCTGCTTCACGAATCATAGGAAAACTATCTTTCATATAAACAAAACCACGAGAAATAATAACTGGTTTGGCAAGAAGTTTTCCTTCATGAGAATCCATAGAAATTAATACGGAAACCATTCCATCTTCTGATAAAATTTGACGATCTCTTAAAACCGCTGTTGATAAACCAGATAAATCATTTCCATCAACATAAATATCATCGACATGGATTCTTGGTCCTAAACGGGCTGTTCCTTTATTTAAAAGAATGGTATCTCCATTACTTAAAACAAAGGAATTTTCTTTAGGAATACCTACTTCTTCAGCAAGTTCCGCATGAATCTTCAACATACGATATTCTCCATGTACTGGGAAGAAATATTTTGGTTTTGTAAGTAACATCATTAATTTTTGTTCTTCTTGACTCGCATGTCCTGAAGTATGAAGGTTGTTGAAAGCAGTATTAACTAATACTTTAGCACCTGCTCTAAATAAACGATTAACAACAACATTAATACTTGAAGCATTTCCTGGAATTGGACTTGATGAAAAAACAACAGTATCTCCCGGTTTAATTTTAACGAATTTATGTGTTCCATTAGCGATACGACTTAAGGCTGCTAAAGCTTCGCCTTGACTTCCCGTACATAAAATCAAAATTTCATTATCAGGAAGTTTCTTTGCTTCATTATTACTAATAAAGAAAGAATCAGGCGCTTTGATATAACCCATTTGACGTGATACTTGGATATTGTTTTCCATAGAACGTCCAAATACTAAAATTTTACGATTAAACTTAACAGCAGCCTCTACAATTTGTTGAACACGATGGACGTTAGAGGCAAAGGTTGCTACAATTAAACGACCTTCTGTTTTTCTAAATTCTTCTTGAACAGCGTAAGCTACTTGTTTTTCACTTTTAGAGAAAGTAGGGACTTCCGCATTTGTTGAATCACTTAATAATAAAGTAACACCTGTTTCTCCTAAAAAAGACATCTTTTGAAAATCTGCTGGTTCTCCAACAGGAGTTAAATCAAATTTGAAATCTCCAGTAGAAACAATGCGTCCATTAGGAGAATTAATAATAATTCCTAAACTTTCTGGAATAGAATGGTTGGTTTTAAAGAAACCAATATTAAAATATTTTGTTTTAATTTGATATTCGTCGTCAATACGAATTAAATGTGTTGCATTTGTTAGACGTTTTTCTTCAAGCTTTCTTGTAATCATGGCGCAAGCTAAAGGAGAAGCATAAATAAATGGAATCTTTACAACTTGTAATAAGAAAGGAATTCCACCAATATGATCTTCATGACCATGAGTAATTAATAATCCTCTGATTTTGTGTTCATTTCTTTTTAAATAACTATAATCAGGGATGACATAATCAATTCCTGGTAATCCTTCTTCAGCAAATTTAACACCTGCATCAATGATAATAATTTCATTATCATGTTCTACACAATACATATTTTTACCAATTTCATTTAAACCACCAAGAGCATAAACCCTTGTGTCTTGACTTCTATTATGTTTAACAGGTTTATGAGGTTTATGTGTTGTGTTTTTGCGTTGATGATATTTGTTTGTTTTATTGCCACGCGTTTTATTATAATTTGGCTTTTCTTGCATATTTTTCCTCCTTGTTTTTTTGTTTTATTATAACATACACTTAAAATGTATTATAGACTATCAAAAGAAAAAAAGTCAAATGAATTATACCCTAATAAAAAAGATTCTCGAATGAGAATCTAAATTTTTTTACATATAGCGATTGCTAGTGAATGAGGTCCAATATGACATGAAACACTTAAAGAAAGTGGATCACAAATAATCTCTTCACCTGGATACATTTCTTCAAGCTCTTTCTTTAAAGCAAGAGCAGGTTCTTGATCATAAGTGTAAGCAACACAGATATGGACATTATGATAATCATTACCAAAGCGTTCTTCAATATCTTTAGCGATCGCTTCTTTCATGATTTTTGTACCTTTTGCCATCGTTCTTGTTTTCGCAAAAGAATCTAATTTTTCTCCTTGAATTTGTAAGATAGGTTTAATCTTTAACATTCCTCCAAGAAGGGCAACTGCAGGAGTAATACGTCCACCTTTTTTTAAGTAATCAAGTGTATTTACTGTAATATAAATAGAAGCATTTAATTTATTTTCAGTTAAAATATCATAGATTTCTTGTCCGCTTTTACCTTCGTCAGCCATTCTTTTAGCATCAATAACATCATATTTTTGAGTGACGGAAATACGTTGACTATCAACCACAAAAACACGGTTGTCATATTCTTGGGCCAGCATACAAGCAGTTTGACATGAACCACTTAATCCACTAGACATTGGAATATGAACGATTTCATCATAATCTTTTAAGATTTGATCCCATAATTCTTTCACATTTCCTACAACAGGTTGTGAAGTGAAAATTTCAGCTCCTGAAATTTGTTTTTCAAAAAACTCCTCTTGAGTTAAATTGATATCTTCATAATATGTTTGATCATCAATAGTAAAAGGCATCGGTAAAACAAAAATCCCAAGTTCTTTTGCTTCTTCTTGACGTATACCAGCGTTACTATCAGTCACGATTGCGACTTTTTTCATAACATCACTCCGTTTCTAGTCTAATTACAAAGACATCATAACAGTTATAGAGATAAAATTCAAATATTATAAGCATATCCCTTGTAAAAAAAAGGAGTTTTGGCATAATATACATGAGGTGAAAAGAATGAAAATTATTAATAGTACACAATTTGATGAAGTAACATCAGAAGGAATTGTTGTTGTTGATTTTTTTGCAAATTGGTGTGGACCTTGTAAAATGTTAGCACCTGTTTTAGAAGAAATGGCAGACGAATATAAACAAGTAAAATTTGTAAAAGTAGATGTAGATCAAGATGTTGATTTAGCACGAAGATATGGAATCCAATCAATTCCAAACGTTATTTTCTTTAAAGATGGTAAAGCCGTTGATCAATTAGTTGGATTCGCGGGAAAAGATGGCGTTTTAGAAAAATTGAATCCTTTATTATAATAGTATCAAGCCTATTTTCTTCAATGATAAAAAATATAGTTTTAGATATGGGGAATGTTTGTTGTAAGTGGGATGTTGATTATATTTCTTCTAAACTTACAACAAACAAAGAAGATCAAGAATTTTTAATCAAATATCTTTTTCAAAGTCCACAATGGCTACAATTAGATAAAGGAAGTATTTCTTTAAAAGAAGCTAAACAACAATTATTAGAGAGTGTTTCAAAAGAAAAAAGAGAATTGATAGAATATGGTTTTGAACATTGGTTTGAGTATTTTGAACAATTTGATGAAATGGAAGAGTTTATTAAGGAATATAAACAAAAAGGATACCATTTCTATTTATTATCCAACTGTTCTTTACAATTCAATCAATATTATCAAACCAAATCAATTTTTCAACATTTAGAAGGTCTTTACATTTCAGCGGCACATCAAAAAATAAAACCGAATTTAGATATTTTTGAAGATTTCTTAAAAGAATATCATCTTCAAGCAAACGAATGTTTCTTTGTGGATGATTTAAAAGAAAATGTTGAAGGCGCAAAAAAAATCGGAATGCAAGGACTTGTTTATCATGGAAATGTTCAAGAATTGAAACAGTTGATAAAGTAAAGTGTGGTATTTATCAAAAATGATGATAAATACCATACTTTTTTCTTTACCAATGTAGAAAATGTGGTAGAATAGGTCCTGAAATGTCGAAATAGACGAGGGAGAGATATGTTGTGGAAAAAATGAAAAAATGGTATAAAAGCCATCAAAAACCGGCATTAATTGGTACAATTACAATTTTATTATTATTAATAGGATATCTTGCTGGAAGAATTTATTTTAATGATAAGTTTTTAAAGGGTACAGTCATTAATGATTGTTCAGTTGAAACGTTATCATTAAAACAAGCAAATCAAAAATTAGAAAAGCAAGTTTCTTCAAAATCATTAACACTTGTTTTTAATGATGGACAAAGTGAAGTCTTACAAGCTAATCAATTAGGGATAAGTTATAATGAAAAGAATTCATTACAAAAAGTCCTGGATCAACAAAATAAATGGTTATGGTTTACAGGTTTCTTTAGCCAAAATAAACAAACATTGACAGATTTAATTAATGTAAATGATGAAAGCTTAAGCCAAGGAATTCAATCATTAGAACATGCTCAAGCAGATAAACAAGTAGATCCAACCGATGCTTATCTTCAATACCAAGATAAACAATTTAGTATCGTCAAAGAAACATTAGGATCAAAATTTAATAATGAACAATTAATAAATAATATTAAAGTTTATATTAGTGAAGGAAAAACTTCTTTAGATCTTACAAAATCAAAAAGTTATGTTTTACCAACAGTTTATGAAGATGATCAAGATTTAAAAAACCATTTAGAGGCTGCTAACCAATACTGTTTATCTTCTATTCATTATACAACCCCTAAAGGAAAAGAAATTACTTTAGATGGTAGTGAAACTATGAATTGGCTTACTAAAAATGATGATGGAACATATACAAAAGATGAAAGTACATTTAAAAGTAAATTAAATGAATTCGTTAAAAGTCTTGCAAGTCAATACAATTCCATTGGTTCATCAAGAACTTTTACTGGACAAGATGGACAAAGTCATACCGTCAGTGGTGGTACATATGGTTTTAGAGTTTCACAAGATAAAGAAGTCAGTGCATTATTTGCTTTAATGAGTGAAAATAAAAGTGAAGAAAGTCGTGTTCCTGAACATACTGGACAACTTCCAAGTGAAGGTAATGGGGGACTTGGTTCAAGTTATATTGAAGTAAATATTACTAAACAACATTTATGGCTTGTTAAAGATGGTTCTGTTGTTTTAGAATCAGATTTTGTCAGTGGTAAAGAAAGTGATTCTTCAAGACTTACACCAAATGGAACTTATTATATATATAATAAGGAAAGAAATCGTGTGTTAAGAGGAACTAAACAAGCAAATGGTAAATATGAATATGAATCACCTGTTTCTTATTGGATGCCTTTTAATAAAGGAATCGGTTTCCATGATGCTTCATGGCGTAGTACATTTGGTGGAGATATTTATATTAATAGTGGATCTCATGGATGTATCAACTTACCAACAAGTTTTGCAGGTTCGCTATACTCACAAATCTATGTTAATTTACCAGTTGTTGTTTATCGATAAAAAAAGAGAGATTGCTAAGCAATCTCCTTTTTAATGGATTATGTTATTTTACAACAACGTTTTGAGCTTGAGGACCACGATCAGTTTCAGTTACATCGTAATCAACAGTTTGTCCTTCTTCTAAAGATTTGTATCCATCAGCTTGAATAGCAGAGAAGTGAACGAAAATATCTTTTCCTTCTTCACTAGTAATGAATCCAAATCCTTTTTCAGCGTTAAACCATTTAACTTTTCCTACAGCCATGTCTGTACCTCCTAATAAAATTACAAATGAAAATACTCTATGTATAAAATCGCAAATATGAGATTGTGTACATAAAGTGAAATACAACTTCCTTCATATTTGTGATATTTTAGAAAATTATATAAAACCTTTGCATATCTATTATATCATCACAAAAAATATTTTGTAAACATTTTCATTTTATTTTTTTAATGATAAAATAGAAAGAAAGGAGGGTAAAAAATGCCTTATATTTCATTTAAAACAAATCACAAATTAACACTTAGACAAGAAAATATGATTAAAGAAAAATCAGGGGAATTAATTTCTCTTATTCCGGGAAAATCAGAGAAAGCATTAATGATTCATATGGAAGATGATCAAATTATGTATTTTAAAGGAGAAGAATTAACATGCATGATGATTGAAATCAATCTCTATCGAAATGCTGAATTTGAAGATAAGAAAAAACTTACAGAAGCAATGATTCAAATGATTCATGAAACAACAAAAATTGATCCAAATAATATTTACGTGATTTTCCACGAATTTGACCATTGGGGACTCAATCAAACATTAATTTAAAATGAGAGCAATTTTTTATTGCTCTCATTTGCTTACATGTCCACTATTTAAACCTTCATCCTTTTTATTTAAAGGAAGCCAATCAAGTATTTTTAAAATATAACGATCCCAGAAATCCCATTCATGATTACCTGGACCTTCTTCATAAGTAAGATCTATTTTTTCTTTAAGTAAATAATTACGATACTTACGATTTGTTTCAAGTAAAAAGTCATCGATACCAATGCACATATACATTTTAGGAAGTTGATCGTGAGGGATTTTCTTCACTAAAGCATAATAATCTTTATCACTTCCTTGAAGTTTTGAAATATCACCAAATAAACTTTCATAATATTTTTTAGCGTCAACACCTTGAATAATTGGTGGTTTACAATTGACCCAATCTTCTAACATTAAAGCGCTAGAAAGACCGGCAATATATCCAAATGTTTGATAATATTTTAAACCATTAACAATGGCTCCATAACCACCCATCGAAAGACCTGCAATAAAAGTATCTTCTTTTTTATGAGAAAGAGGGAACATTGCTCTAGTCATTTCTACAAGTTCTTCGCCAATAAATTGACTATAGTGATTATGGGGATGTTCTTGATCGACATAGAACATATTTTCACCACTAGGCATCACTACACATAAACCTCTTTCATTCGCAAAACGTTGAATGCGTGTTCCATAAAGCCAATCATTTTGATCACCAAAAATCCCGTGAAGTAAATAAAGTGTCTTATATTCTTTTCTTTTTGTATACGTCATACTTTCCATGTCTAAGGTATCAACGGGTAAAACCACCGTAACATCAACTGTACGAAGTAATGCTTTTGATAAATAATTTAATTGAATAACAGCCATAACTATACCTTCCTTAATATATCTAATGTATGAGAACTTGCTCCAATAAGATCTTGTCTTTCACAAGTTGATAAATGATATTGCATAAAGAGTTCAAAAGTTTCATCATCCATCTTGTTTAAAATAGGGCGCATGTAATCTGCCGGCCCATCAGCCGCAATAATTTTAATTCTTTCCAAATTTAAATCTTTATTCAGTTTTTCGATCAATTCTAGACGTACATAACTATAAAGATCATCAATATTTGTTTGGGTTTGGAAATTTTTATCAATCTTACCATTTTTTAAAGCTTCTTTAATATGTCCATCTCTAAAACCATGAACTAAAACGCTGTAATCATTCATGACATAAGCAACAAGAATGATACCACCGGTTTTAGTTACACGTTTTGCTTCTGATAAAGCTTTTAATTTATCTTCATAACTAAATAAATGATACATTGGACCAAATAAAAGAGTGACATCAAAAGTTTCATCTTGATATCTTGATAAATCTAAAGCTGTTCCTTGATAAGCTTTGACATTACTTTTTTTAGCTTTCAACATACCTAAATTATATTTAACAAGTTCGATGGCGTCGACTTCATAGCCTTCTTGACTTAAGGATACAGAATACCTTCCTGTTCCAGCCCCAATATCTAAAAGACGATCTCCGGGTTTTAAATAATCATGAATATATTTCATTGATGTACGATATTCAACTTGGCCATGTTTTCTCGTTAGACGTTTATCTTCACAAAACTTTCCATAATAATTTTCTAATTCGTTCATATACTTATCCTTTTCTTTTATATTCTTCTTTATTGTATAATAATTTCTAGAAAGAATGTAGATATTTTTATAAAAAATGCTTTACAAAGTCTTTGAAATAGTGTAGATTATTATATGCAGTTGATACGGCGGACGTGGCGAAGTGGTTAACGCACCGGATTGTGGCTCCGGCATTCGTGAGTTCGATTCTCATCGTCCGCCCCATATTTTAACTGTTTTATATAGATACTTGGCGGACGTGGCGAAGTGGTTAACGCACCGGATTGTGGCTCCGGCATTCGTGAGTTCGATTCTCATCGTCCGCCCCATTTTTATGAAGTCTTGATGAAGGCTTTTTTTGTTTATAGGGGAGAAATATGATTAAATTAGTACAACCTCAAATTGAAGAATTAAAATACCGTAAAAAGCTCTTAAAAGATCCTCAAACCATGGCCTTTAATAAAAACAATGGGGGAACTGTTGATTTCAATGAAAAAATCTGGCAACCTTGGTATGCTTTATGGATGAATGATGCTAAATATTACTATGCCTATATTTATGATGATATTTTAAAAAAATATATTGGAGAAGTTTCTTACTATTTTGAAGAAGAATATCGTGAGTATGTTCTTAATATTATTGTTGAAGCTAAATATCGTCATTTAGGTAAAGGAAAAGAAGCTTTAGAACTTTTATGTCAACAAGCTAAAGAAAATGGTCTTCGCTTTTTATGTGATGATATTGAAATAAATAATCCAGCTAAAAATCTTTTTCTTGATTTAGGCTTTAAAGAAGTTTGGGCAAGAGAAAATATTACAATGTTGAAAAAACGTCTTTAGAACCATTTTGGTTCTTTTTTTCACAAGATTTACACATTTCTTTTATATACTTAAATAAAGGAAGGGTGAAGTCTTATGAAAAAAAAGCTAGGCATGTATTTGATTTGTCTTATTTATATTTTTGAATTAATTTATACAATGAGTGCCATGTATTTTAATAGTTTTATGGTAACACATAAAATAGAAATCTTTGAAAATATTTATCAAATTGCTTATTGTATGATTTTTATTGTAGGAATTCTTTATATCTTGTTGCTTATTTATAAAGTAGGGCATCATGAAAGTATTGATCTAAAGAAAAATACAGGTTTATTATTTGGAATCGTTTTTATGGATCTTGTATTATATGGCTTTTTTATTATTCCTATGTTAGTAAGTTCACCTGCTATGAAAATGGTTTGTATTTGTTTTTTAGTTCATTTACTTGTTTATATTAAAGAGAAACAATTATTTGTTTTAGAAAAATAATTTAAAGATGAAAGTGGCTACTTTCATCTTTTTTTCATTTAAGCATGGTATGATAGAGATGGTGATAATTATGAAAAAAATATTAATTGTAGAAGATGATGAAAGTATCGCAGATTCTTTAAAGGAAATGTTGGAGAATAGGGATTATATTGTGGAAGTTTCTTATTCTAAAAAAGAAACTTTAGAGAAATTAAATGAATATATTGATCTCATTCTTTTAGATATTCAATTACCTGATGGTAATGGAATTTCTTTATGTAAAGAAATTAAAGAAAAGTATGAGATGCCAATTATTTTTTTAAGTTGTTTAAATGATGAAGAAACAATTGTAAGGGGATTAAACGAAGGTGGTGATGATTATGTATGTAAGCCTTTTGGTATTAAAGAACTTTGTGCCAGAATTGAATGTAACCTTAGAAAAGTAACAAAGCAACAAGGGGTTTATTATATAGATGATTTAATTATTGATACGTTAAAACATAAAGTTTTTAAAGATAATAAGGAATTAGAATTGAGTACGATTACTTTTGCTTTATTAAGGGCTCTGGTAGAAGGACATGGAAGGGTGCTTACTAGAGATTATTTATTAATGTTGATTGAAGATATAACTGGGCATGTGGTGGAAGATAATACATTAACAGCTCATTTAAAAAGATTAAGACAAACATTAGGAGAATATCAAAATCGAAAATATATTGAAACATTAAGGGGTGTAGGGTATCGATGGAAAATATAAAAAAAGAAAAGAATAATCATGTTTGCCTGATTATTTCAATTGTATTAATGATTGTTGTAGAAATCTATTCTTTTTTGGTAAGTAATATTTTTAATGTCTTTATTATTACAAGTATTCTTTTTTATTTTTTGGAACAAAAAAATAAAAAGAAACAAATGAATTATTTAATACAGTGTTGTGATGCCATTATTGAACAAAAAGATTTTTCTATCATTGATGGTGAATCCAAAGAAAGTTTATTATCTAATAAATTATTTCTACTTAATAAAAGATATCATCAATCCTTAAAAGCTATCAAAAAAGAACAGCTAAAACTAAAGGATTATATCGAAGATATCTCTCATCAATTAAAAACACCAATTACTTCTATCCGTATACAAACAGAGCTTTTACTTGAAGAAAACCAAAATGAAAAACTCTATGCAATAGAACATCAAATACAACGAATACAACTTTTAGTCAATGACTTACAAACCATCGCCTTATTAAACTCTCATAATATCCAATATTGTTTTAAAGAATATGATTTAGAAATGCTTATTGATGAAATAGAAGAAGATCTTGACTATTTAAATCCGCAAATACATTTAAATAAAAATATAAAATTATTATGTGATGAAAAATGGTTTATAGAAGCATTAGAAAATATTATCAAGAATTGTTTAGAAAAAAATTCTACACCGCTTTCTATTTTTGTTTATGAAAATGAAACAACTTTAAAAATGATAATCCAAGATCAAGGAAATGGTTTTAAGGAAAAAGATTTGCCTTTTTTATTTCAAAGATTTTATCGTGGGGAAAATTCAAAAGGGACAGGATTAGGGCTTTATATAGCTAAAGAAATAATAGAGGCCCATCATGGTTTTATAAAAGCCTATAATCAACAAGGGGCTTGCTTTGAAATTGTACTTCCTCAAATGAAAATGAAGAAAAAAATCTAATTTCACTTAGTTTTCATGATTGAATCGTAAGATAAAGTTAGAGGAGGAAAGAATATGTCACATACGATCAATATGCTCGCAAAAAGAAATATTCAAAAGTATAAAAAGCATTATCTTATTGTTTTAATCGTTCTTTTAATTGTTTCTACTCTTATTTTTTCAAGTTTTTTTATTGTTGATAATCTGTATCAAATGAAAAAGAACTATCATATTTCAACCTATGGTTCTTGGTATACACGAATAGAAAATATTGATGAACAAACCAAAAAAGGAATTGAAATCTACAGCAAAGACTATTTTAAAGATATCATTAAATATGGTTATGTAGATTTTCAAGGAAAATATGATAATTACCAAGTAGGTCATATTGAAAAGAATATTTATTCATTGTGTCGAGTAAAAATTATTAAAGGAAGAAAAATACAAAATGATCAAGAAATTTTAATCAATCAAAAAGTTTCTAAAAAGTATAAACTTTATGATCAAATAGAAATAGAAGGAAAAAATTATACGATTGTTGGTATTATACAAACCGCCAATAAAAACTTACCTGATATTTATACAAACTTAGAGACGTATCAAACAAAAGATTATTATTCGAATATGTCTGTTTTATCAGATAATCATTATATTCAATTTAATGATGGAAATAACTATCAAGAAATAGAAATTCATTATGATTATAATCCTTATGGTTATGATCAAAATGAAATTCATGATCAAGTAGAAAAAGCAACCAATCAGCTCCAACAAACGTTTGAATTTATTATAATTATACTTTTTGTTTTATTCGCTTTAACTTCTACTTCCCTAAAAAAGAGAATGAAAGAAATGGCTCTTTATCGAGGAATAGGAATGACAACAAATCAATTAATGATGATGGTCATGCAAGAAAACATGCTGATCTCTTTTCTTTCTATTTTAATAGGATTGTTAATAGGTGTATGTGTATCTTTAGGTTATCTCTATCTTCAAAGTAAAACCTATCATACATTTATTTATCAAATTTCATTTAAAGAAACATTATTTTTAGTATTGGTATTGATGAGTTGTATTTTTATAACGATTCTCATTCCCATTTATTCAAGCTCTAAGAATGCTTTGGCAGGTACTTTTGATAGCAAAAAGTTTAATTATATTCAAGTAAGATATAAAAAATTAAAAAAACAAACACTTGCTTCTTTAGCTACAAGAGAATTATGGGCAAATAAAAGAATGAATATCTGTTTTTATGTATTTGTTTTAATACTTTCTTTATATGGACTTGTTTATTTCTATCAAGGACATCCCATTCAAACAAAAGATCAAAATGAACAAAGTCAGGTAGAACTTATTATGGCAACTCAAAAAGAAGCAAATTTATTTTTAAAAGAATTTTCTCAAAATGACATTATTATTAATCATCATTATATTGATGAAGGAATAACTATGACCTATCGAGAAATTCCTCAATCTGTTTATAAACTTTGCCAACTTTATTATTATCAAAGTAATAAAGATGATTTAAAAGGAAGATTTCCTCAAAAAAGTCATGAAATTGTCGTGGGCAATCATTTTAATCATGTTATTCTTTCAAAAGAATGGTATCCAAATCTTAAAGTTGAAGCGAATCAAGTAACTTTTAAAGGAAAGAAATATCGAGTAGAAAGTTCAACATCTTCTCATAATGATCAAGGAAATTATTTAGGAGATGACAATTATGAGATTGCTCTTGATGAAGTAAAACTTAATGAAAAAGTGATCATTGCAGGTGAAGAATATACCATTGTTGGAATCAATGAAAATGAATATTATAATGATTCAATGATTTATATGTTTGAAGATGATTTAAAACGATTCAATACAAGTGATGAATATTATTCAGGATATCATTGGTATCCAATAAAAGATGTTATAAAAGTAGAAAAGTTCATGAAAAAACATTATAAAGCAAGAGTTTATGAAATGGTAACAAGTGATGAACTTTCAGTAAGTTTGTTTTCTACATTAAATATTCCTAAACATCTTTTAATGCTTGCATTAGCTGTAGGTTTTATTTTAATGATGTTTTTAAATTACAATCATATTGAAAATAATTATCAAGATTATCTTATGTATCATATTATAGGTTTAAGTTATCGGGAAATTAAAATAAAACAAGTATGGAAATCAATAAAAATGTTTTTATGTACACTTATTCCTTGTGTTTTTTATGAGTTGATTTTATTAAGAGGAAGTATCGATCATTATTTTCCAATAGCGCAATTAATGATTTTAGTAGGGATTATTTTTCTAGTTTATTTATGTGTTTATAATATTCCTTTATTAATTGTTTTAAAAGCACATCAAAATGAAGAAATAAGAAAGGAAGATAACTAATATGAATGTTATTTTAGAAGCGAAAGATATTGTTAAAACATATGGTTATGAAGATAATAAAATCTATGCAACCAATCATATTGATTTACAAATAGAAGAAGGCTCTTTTGTAGCCATTGTTGGAAGAAGTGGAAGTGGAAAAAGTACACTTCTTCATATCTTGGCAGGTTTAGTAAAACCAACAAAAGGAGAAGTTTATTTAGAAGGAAAGTCTCTTTATGAAATGAATGATCATACTTTAACGCGTTTTAGACGAAGAAGAATGGGTTTTGTCTTTCAATTCTTCAATCTTATTTCCACACAAAATGTTTTAGAGAATATAGTTTTACCAATTCATTTAGATGATGGCGAGATTGATGATGATTATTTAAATGAAATTATTAATCTATTAGGTCTAGAAGAAAAGAAGAATTCTTTTATTTATGAACTTTCAGGAGGACAACAACAAAGAGTTGCCCTTGCAAGAGCCCTTGCAAGTAAGCCAGCGATTATTTTCGCGGATGAACCTACGGGAAACCTCGATGCTAAAAGTTCTAAAGAAGTTGTTGATTTATTAAAAATCGCCCAAAGAAAATATCATGAAACAGTTATTTTAGTAACTCATGATCAAGAAATTGCCTCTATTGCTGATCGTGTTATTACGATTGAAGATGGAAAAATTATTCAAGATACAAATCATATTTAAATACGTTTATTTGTGGTTTAACTAAAGATAAAAACATCTATAATATTTTCTTTTTGTTAGAGTAAAGCTATGGAGGAAAATTATGGATGATTTAACGATTTATGAAACAGAAATAATTGTCGTAAAAATGGACGAAGAGTCCATTTTTTTGATAGAATAGAGAAAAGGAGAGAATAATTATGGAAGTAACAATTAATGGTGTAAAAAAAGAAGTCAGTAAAGAAGAAATGAAAGATCGTGTGATAGGTTATTATGATGCAGTAGGGATCAAACATTTTTATTTAGAAGTTGATGAAATGGATGATGAAGAACTAAAATCACTCTATATTAATTCTTTTGCAAAGGAGTAGCAAGATATGTATGAAATTAAAGAAAGTGATTGGAAAATATTTAGAAAGAAAATTATTGGTTGGCAAGAAAATTATATGCAAAAACTCAATAAGGAATATATAGAAATCCTACAAAGAGATGAAAATCCAGCAAAAAATTTTTGGGATCTAGAAAATAGAATTTTTCATGATAAAAAAAGTGTTGGTGTTGTTATTGATATGAGAAGATCAATGATGTTTAATAATATTCTTTCTTTATTAAATGAAGAAATTATACAGCTTGATGATTTAAATGATTTTAGTGAAGAATTTCAAAATGATATTAAAGATGTTGTTAATATGTTAGGATAATTGAATGAAATTAATTAAGCAAAAAAACAGACCTCATGAAACGGAAGAAGTCTGTTTTTACTGCATATATTAAAACTACAAAATTTTGAAAAGTATTTTCAAATATCATATCTTGAAATAAAAATGTTATGAAAAGGTAATACGAAAGTATTACCTTTTTACTAAAATTATAATTTATTAATTAATATTTAGTAAAATATATTGATAAAGTTTACTAAAGTGATAAAATGAGATTGAGAAAGAATGGGGGATAGAAAATGAATCATCAAATTAATCGACTTATTCATTTTGGTTTACAACATCATTTAATTAGCGAAGATGATGAAATTTATGCAGTGAACTTATTATTAGATTTATTTCATTTAGATCATTTTACTAAAGAAGAAATGAGTGAAGAATTAGAAGTGGCGACAGATATTTTAGAAGAAATGTTAGATTATGCTTGTCAAGAAGGCCTCATTGAAAATAATATTACAGAACGAGATCTTTTTGATACACGCATTATGAATTGTTTAATGCCTCGTCCAAGTGAAGTGATTCAAACATTTAAAGAGTATTATAAAGAAGATTCTAAAAAAGCAACAAAGTATTTCTATGATTTATCTATTGCATCGAATTATATTCGAAAAACAAGAACAGATAAAAATATTCGTTTCAAACAATTTTATAAATATGGCGATATTGAAATTACCATTAATTTATCTAAACCAGAAAAAGATCCAAAAGAAATCATGAAGGCAAAAACAATCAAAGCCAGTGGTTATCCCAAATGCCTTTTATGTAAAGAAAATGTGGGTTTTGCAGGAAACTTTAATCATCCCGCAAGACAAAATCATCGTATTATCCCATTAGTGTTAAATGGATATCGTTACTACATGCAATATTCACCTTATGTTTATTATAACGAACATTGCATTATTTTTAATGAAAACCATCAACCAATGGTCATTAATGAAAATACTTTTAGATCATTATTTTCATTTGTTAAACAATTTCCACATTATATGCTAGGTTCAAATGCGGATTTACCAATTGTAGGAGGATCTATTTTAACACACGATCATTTCCAAGGAGGACATTATATCTTTCCAATAGAAGGAGCGACAGTTGTTAAAGATATATCTTTAGATAAATATCCGGATTTACAAATCAGTGTTTTAAATTGGCCTTTATCAACCATTCGTGTACGTTCAACAAATGATGAACAAATGATTCGATTTGCTTTAGATACTTTAAATAAATGGATCAATTATTCTAATGAAAAATTGGATATTATCGCTTATAGCCATGAAACAAGACATAATACCATTACTCCAATTGTAAGAAAGAAAAATGGATTGTATGAAATGGATCTTGTTTTAAGAAACAATCGAACAAGTGAAAAATATCCTGATGGTATTTTCCATCCTCATCAAAACTTACATCATATTAAAAAAGAAAATATTGGTTTAATTGAAGTGATGGGACTTGCGGTTTTACCGGCAAGATTAAAAGATGAATTAGAAGTTTTAAAAGAATGTTTATTAGGAAAAAAGAATATTTTAGAAATTTCAAATATGAAAAAGCATGTGGCATGGTATAATGAATTAAAGAGCCATGATTTTAATGAAGGTACAGTGGATCAATTACTAAAAGAAGAATTAACACATAAATTCGTTAATGTATTAGAAGATGCAGGTGTCTTTAAAATGAATGAAGAAGGAAAAGAAGCTTTTATTAAATTTGTAGAAATGGTAGGAGAAAAAGAATGAAAAAAGCAAGTTTAGTGATTAAAGAGATTCAAGAAGGAACTTATAATGATGTTTTAAAAGAAGTCTATATTGATGAAAGTCGTATTGAAAAACAACCTCAAAGATATGTAGCAGCAATTGAAAAATTTATTTCACTTTATGGAGATCAAGAAATTGAAATCTATAGTACACCAGGAAGAAGTGAAGTGAGCGGGAATCATACGGATCATCAAAATGGTGAAGTTTTAGCGGCAGCCATCAACTTAGATATTATTGCGGTTGTTTCTAAAAATGATGTGGTGAAAGTTTTATCAGATGATTATGATTTAAAACCTATTTCTTTAGATGATTTATCAAAAAAAGAAGATGAAGTAGGAACATCTGAAGGACTAATGAGAGGAGTTCTTGCCCGTTTTAAAGAATTAGGTTATGCCATTGGTGGATTTAACGGCTATATGACAAGTGATGTTTTACAAGGCTCAGGGTTATCTTCATCTGCAGCTTTTGAAGTCATGATTGGAACCATTCTTTCAGGTCTTTATAATGAAATGAAAGTCGATCCTGTCGTGATTGGACAAGTGGGACAATATAGTGAAAATGTATATTTTGGAAAACCATGTGGTTTAATGGATCAAAGTGCTTGTTCAGTAGGAAGTTTGATTCATATTGATTTTAAGGATAATAGTAAACCTGTTGTCGAAAAAGTAGATGTTGAATTTTCTTCATTTAAACATAGTTTATGTATTGTAGATGTCCATGCATCTCATGCAGATTTAACAGATGATTATGCAGCTGTTCCTTATGAAATGAAAAAAGTAGCTCAATTCTTTGGCAAAGAAGTTTTAAGAGAAGTAGATGAAAAAGATTTTTATAATCAATTAGTAGAAGTAAGAAAAGAAGTTGGAGATCGTGCGATTTTAAGAGCAATTCATTTATTTAATGAAAATAAACGTGTGGAAAAAGCAGTATCTTCTTTAAAAAATAATGATTTTGATACGTTTAAACAAGTTATTAAAGATTCAGGAGATTCTTCGTATAAATACTTACAAAATGTTTATTCAAATAAATATCCAGATAATCAAGCTGTTTCTTTGGCTCTTGCTTTATCAGAAGGTATTTTAGAAAATCATGGTGTATGTCGTGTTCATGGAGGTGGATTTGCGGGAACAATCCAATCCTTTGTGGAAGATGAATACGTTGATCATTATAAAGAAGAAATTGAAAAGTATTTTGGTGAAGATTCTTGTCATGTCTTAAAAGTAAGAAAATTTGGTGGAATGAAGGTACTTTAAGATGATTAAAATAGAGAAAGTAGAAAATAATATTGATTTAATTACACTTAAAAATGATGAATTAGAAGTTGTTGTTTCTAATTATGGATGTACACTTGTTAAAGTGTTGATGAAAGATCAAGCAGGAAATGTTGATGATGTGGTTTTAGGATATGATGATTTTAAATCTTATCAAACATTAGATGCCTATATTGGGGCGCTTGTTGGAAGAGTTGCTAATCGAATTAAAAAAGGAACTTTTGAATTAAACGGTCAAACTTATCATTTACCAATTAATAATGGACCTAACTCCTTACACGGAGGAATCAAAGGTTTTTCTTATCAAGTATTTGATTATCAAGTGCTTGATGAAACAAGTGTTGAATTCCATTATGTTTCTAAAGATGGGGAAGAAGGATATCCTGGTGAGTTAGATTTTAAAGCAGACTATTCACTTGAAGGCGATACACTTACCATGCATTATCATGCAACTACTTCGAAAGATACGCTTATTAATATTACGAATCATTCGTATTTTAACTTATCTGGCAAAAAAGAAAATGTATACCAACATTTATTAAAAGTTCATGCTGATCGTTTTGCTTGCATTGATCCTGATGGACTTCCTACAGGTGAAATAAAAGATGTCAAAGGAACATCCTTTGATTTCAATGAATTTGCCTATATTGGAGATCGTGTCGATAATGATGATGAACAATTACAACTTGGTAAAGGATTTGATCATCCAATGATTTTCAATACAAAAGAAAACCAAGTTGAATTGGTTCATGAAAAAACAGGAAGAAAATTAACCGTTTCAACGACTTTACCACAAGCACAAATCTATACAGCGAATTATTTAGATGGTCGTCTTGGTAAATATGGACAACATTACAATGCTCGTGATGCCATTTGTATTGAAACACAAAATATGCCGGATGCGATTCATCTAGAAGAAAACCCAAGTACGATTTTAAAAGCAGGCGACACTTATGATGAAAAAACATCTTATAAATTTGAAGTTATAAAAAATCTCTAGAGAAAAAATCTAGAGATTTTTAAATACACGAATTTCTTTCGATTAAAAAACAAGGTAAAAGAATTTTAATCGGTGAAATATTTTCATTATGTTTAAAAGCATCAAAAAGTTGTCTAGCAGCCATAAAGCCCATATCAAACGTTGGCGCAAAGACTGTTGTAAGCGGTGGATCGGTATAATTGGTTGTTTCAATATTATCAAAACCAATGATTGATATATCTTCAGGTATTTTGATGTCATATTGTTTTAAAGCACGCATGGCGCCAATAGCGATAGGATCGCTTGCTGCAAAAATAGCGGAAGGAAGTTTCTTGTTTTTAATAAGTTCATAAGTCATATTAAAACCAGATTCAATTGAAAACGCTTCTTCGCTCATAGAATAATCAATGTTGTATTCTTTACAATAGTGTTCAAAATATTCTTTTCTTTGATCATGATAGAGCTTATCATGAATTATTTCTTTACCACCTAAATAGGCAATTGAAGTATGTTTTTGACTTAAATAAGAAACCACATCTTTAACTGCATTTTTAAAATCAAGTAAAATACAACATTCATGAATAGGATCAATATTCATATCTAAAAAAATAACATTTGAACATATCTTTTTATATGTTTCAATATCTTCTTGACTATATTTTCCAATACATACTAAACCTTGAATATCTTCTAATTGATTTAAATAATCAATATCTGTCTTAAAAACACGTTTGATAGCAATCTTGTTTTTAAAACAATATTCTTCTACTCCTTGACGAATACTTAAATAATAAGGGTCATTGGATTCTTCAATAGGAGATATCCATTGAATGATTCCTAATGTCATCACTGTATCATAGATTTTTTTATTTTTCTTTTTATAACCAAGCTGATTAGCTGCATCAAGAACACGTTGTCTTGTTTCTTTAGGAACAGACAAAGTAGGATCATTATTTAAAATACGTGAAACGCTGGCGCTTGATACTTTTGCTAATTCAGCAATATCTTTTATTGTTGCCATAAAAAACCTCCAATCTATAGTTATTTTATCATTTAGTAAATTTGAAATCAATGTTTACTAAAATATTGTCTTCGTTTACAAAATGTCTATTCAAAGGTAAAATAAAGTGTAAAGAAATGAGGTAGTACAATGAAAATAAATGAATCAAAACATGGCTTTGTCGTTAAAAAAAAGGTAGAAGTCAGTGAACTTAATGCAATAATGTATGAAATGGAACATATAAAAACCCATTTAAAACTTGTTTGGTTAAAACGGGATGAAGAAAATAAAACATTTGGTATTGCGTTTAAAACCTTACCAAGTGATGATAGTGGGGTTTTTCATATTTTAGAACATTCGGTCTTATGTGGTTCTAAAAAATACCCTGTTAAAGAACCTTTTGTAGAATTAATGAAAAGTTCAATGAGCACTTTTTTAAATGCCTTGACTTTTGAAGATAAAACCTTTTATCCTATTTCATCTAGAAATAATCAAGATTTTATGAATCTAACAAAAGTTTATTTAGATGCAGTTTTCAATCCTTTGATTTTAAATAAAAAAGAAATCTTTTTACAAGAAGGATGGCATATTGAAGCTACAGAAAAACCAACTTATAAAGGGGTTGTTTTAAATGAAATGAAGGGGGCTTTTTCAAGTTCTCGTGAAATTATGATGAATGCGTTGAATCGTGCTTTATTTAAAGACAACTGTTATCAATATGTTTCAGGGGGTGCTCCTGAAGCTATCACCGATTTAACCTATGAACAATTTATCCAAACTTATCAAAAATATTATCATCCTTCTAATGCCTTTGTCTTTTTAGATGGAGATGTCCCACTTGATGACGTTTTAAAACTTTTAAATCAAGAATATCTTTCTTCAATGGAAGCGAATTTACCAATAGAAGGGCCAATTTATCAACAACCTGTTCAAATTTCTAGACAAGTGGTAGATTATGAAATAGGGGAAGAAGAAAACGCTGAAAATAAATATCGCATGGCATGGGGAAATGTGATTGGGAGTTATCAAGACTATGAAAAAGTTATTGCAATGCAAGTATTAAGTGATGTTTTATGTGGTGATAACCAAGCGGTTTTAAATAAAGCCCTTTTGGAAAAAGGACTAGCTGAAAATGTTTATTTAGCGATTAATGATGGTGAATTACAAAATTGGTGTCAATTAGAAGTTGATCATATAAAAGAAGAAAACTTAGATCAAGTTAAAGAAATTGTTTTTGATACACTTCGAACACTGATTAAGAAAGGTATTGATCGTCAACAACTTGATGCAACACTTGCTTATTTAGAATTAAATTTAAAAGAAAGAAACTTTGGAGGATATCCTCAAGGAATTATTTTTGGTTTCCAAGTATTAGAAAGTTGGCTTTATGGAGGAAAACCAGAAGCCCATTTAGAATATGGAAAGATCTTTGATGATTTGAAAAAGAAAGTAAATGAAGGATATTTTGAAAATCTTATCCAAGAAGTTCTTTTAGAAAATAAACATAGTTGTGAAATTGTATTAAAACCTTCAAAAGAGTTAGGAAAGATTCGTCGTGAAAAAGAAGAAAAGAAATTAACAAATGTTTTAAATTCTATGACAGATGTTCAAAAACAACAATTACAAATAGAACAAAAACAATTAGATGCTTTCCAACAAGCACCAGACACTTTAGAAAACTTAAATACTTTACCAAAATTAAATCTTGAAGATATTGAAGCAAAAGTACAAAAGATTCCTTCAAAGTTGATAGATTTAGAAGGATGCAAAGTTTTAAAACATTTAACAGAAACTAATGGTATTTATTATTATGCTCTTTATTTTAATATAGATCATTTAGATTTAGATCAAATCAGTACTTTATCTTTTATTTGTTCTTTATTAGGGAATGTCTCTACAATAAAACATAGTGCTAAAGATCTTTCTACAAAGATTCGACTTCTTTGTGGAACAATGAATTATTCTATTAATACATATGAAAAAACTAATAAAGAAAATCAAGTTTACTTCAAAACTTCATTTTCTACTTTAGAAGAAAATGAAAAAGAAGCTTTACAACTTCTTGTTGAAATCTTACAAGAATCTGTTTTTGATCAAGAAAAAATGATTCATGACATTTTAAAACAACGTATTATTTCATTAAAACAAGCGATTACTATGTCGGGACATAGTTTATCTATGAAAAGAGTTTTAGCGATGGTAAGTCCTTCGGGGGTTATTGATGAATATAGTAGTGGAATTGCTTATTATAAATGGTTAAAAGAATTAGATGATCATTTTGATTTTGTTGCTTTAAAACAAAAATTAGAAAGTGTTTATCAAAATGTTTGTTTCTATAATCGTTTGACTTTATCTTTTACTGGAAATGATGATACAAACTTAGAAAAACAAGCTCTTTATTTAAAAGAAACATTAAAAATCTCTGATGCTTTAGAAAAAGCAATCATAAAACCTTTTTCTATTAAAAAAGAAGGAATTATTATTCCTTCAGATATTGCTTATGCCTCTAAAGGAGGTTATCTATTAGAGACTTCTAAAATAACACCACTTGCTTCAAACATTATTTCTTTAGCGTATTTATGGAATGTGGTAAGAGTACAAGGAGGTGCTTATGGTACAGGTTTAGTATCGCGTGCTTCAGGATTTACATGTTGTTATTCTTATCGTGATCCAAATGGAAAAGAATCTTTAAAGAAATATGAAAAATGTGGAACATTTTTAAAAGATTATTTAAAGGAAAATCATGATTTAACAGGATTTATTATTGGCACACTTTCAGGATTAATGCCACTTATGATGCCTTATAATATTGGCAAATATGGTGATTTGTATTATTTTAATCAAAAAGATGAAAAAGCAAGACAAGAACAATTGGAAGCTATTTTAAATGTAGATAAGGATGAGCTATTAGAAATTGCGAAAGAAATCGATGAAACTTTAGAAAAAGGTGGAATATGTATTATTGGTGGTAAAAATCAAATAGATCAATGTGATCTTGATGAAGTTATTTCATTATAAAAGAGGTGTTTTTAATGTTAGAGAAATATGATGTTTATTTAAGACCATTTAACTGTCAAAGAACATTGCATATTTATTTACCTAATGATTATTATCAAAGTGATGAAAGATATCCAGTTGTTTATATGTTTGATGGACATAATTTGTTTTTGAATAGTGATGCTACTTATGGTAAATCATGGGGCTTAGCTGATTTTTTAGATCATTATGATAAGAAATTGATTATTGTAGGGATTGAATGTAATCATGAAGGGAATGAAAGATTAAGTGAGTATTGTCCTTATAACTTAAATAGTCGTTATTTTGGACATGTTCAAGGAAAGGGTATTCAAACATTAGATTGGCTTGTTTATGAACTAAAGCCGATGATTGATCAAAAATATAGAACATATCCTTTTAGAGAATGTACAGCCATTGCAGGAAGTTCTATGGGTGGTTTGATGGCATTTTATGGAATTATCAAATACAACCAATATATTTCTAAAGCCGCTTGTTTGTCACCAGCCTTTGGCTTATGTAAAAAACGTTTAGAAAGAGATCTTTTACAAAATTTAAATCCTGATACACGTATTTATATGTCTTTAGGAACGAAAGAATTTAAAAGAACACAACGTTATATTAAAACCATTCAAGAGTTTAATGATTATATTGTATCTAAAGGTGCAACAAGTTATATCAATATTATTCCTGGAGGTCATCATAATGAAGCTGAGTGGGAAAAACAAAATGAGTTGTATATGAATGTGATGTGGAAATAAAATGAACATTGAATTATACGATAAAATCAAAAATCTTTATTTAAAATATCATAAAGAAAAAACATGGAATCATGTAGAAAGTGTGGCCAAAGAAGCTAAAAAACTTGCAATTCAATATCATCTAAATATTGAAAAATGTACGATAGCAGCTTTGGTGCATGATATCAGTGCAATCCTTTCACCAGATGATATGTATAAATACGCTAAAGAATTAGGGTATCAAATAGATCCAAGTGAAGAAAAATATCATTTCTTATTGCATCAAAGAATTTCTAAAGAAATTGCATATGGCTATTTTCATATTGAAGATGAAGATATTTTATCAGCAATTGAATGTCATACAACTTTGAAAAAAGAAATGAATGATTATGACAAAATTATTTTC
Source organism: Faecalibacillus faecis (assembly GCF_003024675.1). Lineage (GTDB taxonomy): Bacteria > Bacillota_I > Bacilli_A > Erysipelotrichales > Coprobacillaceae > Faecalibacillus > Faecalibacillus faecis. The sequence continues at coordinate 155,359 of NZ_PYLP01000001.1, forward strand.
TTAGCGGATAAGCTTGCATGGGATCAAGGAGGGATACCTCCTTATTACCAGCAATTAAAAAATGCAATCAATATTTCTTTAGATAAAGGATGTTATTGGTTTATCAATTATCAGTTTGAAACACATCAACTTCTTATGCCTCATACTTGGTTATTAGAAGTCTATGAAAAATTAAAACAAATCAATGAAGAATAATAAAAAAGTCTCTAATAGAGTTATTTTCTATTAGAGATTTTTATTGGATAAGATATCAATTAAAAATGGAACAAATTTTTCATCAGACATTTCATCTAGAGAAGAAATAAGACGGTATTCACTATGTTCTTCGGGATCTAATTGAATTATATAATCATTTGTATTTTTTAAAGTACAAATATAAACAAGACGAGTAAACATCGTATTTTTACCTTTATCAAAATTACTATCTTCATGAATGATTTGTTTTACTTCAACATCTAAATTAACTTCTTCTTTGGCTTCTCTGATTAAAGCTTCTACAGGTGTTTCAAAGTCTTCTACGGAGCCTCCAGGAATATCCCAATATTCAGGATATACATTTGGTTTACCTCTTTTGATAATACTTCTTTTAATGACAAGGTATTTATCATTGATTTTCATTAAACCATGGACAATAAGTTTGTTTCGAAATTCTTTCATATGATTTTCCTCCTTATGGGTAAGTTTTATTATAAATCTGTTTTCAATAAAAATGCAATGAGAAAAATATGATATAATAAAATCAATAAAGATTAGAGGAAATGTGTATGGATAAAAATAAAAAATGGATTGATTATATTATTGAATTGCAAAGTTTAGCACAAGCCGGACTTACTTATGGAAAAGATGTTTATGATCAAGAACGCTATGAACGTATTCGCCAACTTTCCGCTATGATGATGGCAGATATTTCAAATAAACCAGTAGAACAAGTAGAAGGGCTTTTTTGTAATGAAGTAGGGTATCAAACACCCAAAATTGATACACGTGCTGCTATTTTTAAAGAAGATAAAATCTTACTTGTACAAGAGAAAAATGGAACATGGTCATTACCTGGTGGTTGGTGTGATGTCAATGTCTCAGTTATGGAAAATACGATAAAGGAAGTAAAAGAAGAAGCAGGACTTGATGTTGTTGTTAAAAATGTCATTGCAATTCAAGATAGAGAAAAACATAATCAACCAATCTATGCTTATAAAGTATGTAAAATATTTATGCTTTGTGAAGTAGAAGGTGGTGTTTTTAAAGAAAATAGTGAAACAATAGGTTTTGATTATTTTACAAAAGACAATCTTCCAATACTTGCTACAGAAAAGAATAATGAAGAACAAATTCAAATGTGTTTTGATGCTTATAAGGCAGGAGAAAAATGGAAAACATATTTTGATTAAGGAGGCATATTTATGGGATTTTTTACGAAGAAAAAACAAACACTATCATTTCCTTTTGATGATCAACAAAATACAGCATGCATTGTATGTTGTCATATTTTAGAAGGACATCCTATTTTATATGTAAGTCATGATGAAGATGACGGTATGTGGCAATTTTTATGTGGAAGCAATCATAATATAGAAGATGCAAGTATTGTTTCTTTATTTGAAGTTTATAACATTGATTATTCTATTTGCTTATTAAAAGACATGCCACGAGGTTATTATGCAATAAGAGAAAATGTAGAAAGTGATTGGATTGTTAAGAAATAATAATGCTGGAGGTGTTATCTATGACAATAAAGTTTAGAGGTTATTTAAAAAATAATAATCAGTTAAAAAGCGTTGATGAATCACGATTGGAGAAAATGGCTATTGGATGGATTGACTATCTATTTGTTTTTTTGATTATTTTATATCCTTTAACAAAAAGCTTAAAATTATTAATTTCTAAATATAATGGAAAAATTTTAAATGTATTTTTAATAGATATATTGGGTTTTATTATTGTAATTTTATTAATGATTGTCCATGAATACTTTCATGCAAAAACTTTTTCTAAAAAAGAAGATATTTATATTTGGTTTCAGGGGTTTGGAATGATAACACATTGCACAGAAATAAAGAATGTAAAAGAGTATCTTTATACTTTATTGTTACCTAATTTACGTATTACATTGCCATTATCGATTTTTGTAATATTTGTAAAACTATCAAATCCATTGATTTTAAAAATGATAGGATTAGTTTCAAGTATTATAATTTTAGGAGCAATTAATGATCTTGCTACTATAGTTTATATAATTAGAAATAGGAAGCAGATAGAGTATTTACAATTAAGTGGTAAATACATGTATTATAAGAAGAAATAGCATATAGAGGAAAGGTAGAAAAATGAAAAAAAGATATTATTTTATTATTATTTTAGTTATTTTGATTCCTATTTTGATCGTTACGTATTTAATAAAAGATTCTAATCAAAAACCAGCTATTAAAATTAAAGATAATGAAATCATTACATCTGTACCTAATTGTAGTGAACCAACAATTAAAATAGATAAAATACGAAATATTAAATTATTGGATAATGTTGAAATTGGAAATAAACAAGTAGGTTATAAAGAAGATAAGTGCTATGCAGGTTATTTTGATACACAATTTGGAACATGTTTTATTTATATAAATCCAAATATTCATTCATATATTTATTTTGAAACTAAAGATGACAATTGTTTGATTAATTATGAAAATGAAGAAAAAACGAAGGAATTGTATGGAATTATGAACAATAAATAAAAGAAGAAATTTTTAAGTGCTTCTTTTATTTATGTGATATAATTTTGATTAGTCAAAGGAGTTGATTTATATGAAAATATTAGCTTTTACAGGAGCAGGAATATCAAAACAAAGTAATATTCCAACATTTATGGAAAGACCAGATGTAAGGGAAAAACTATTTAGAAGTTATGCCAATACACATCATGAAGAATATAATGAAGTTATTAAACAACTTAAAGCCAATATGAATGGTGCTAAACCCAATGACGCTCATATTGCTTTGGCTGAATATCATGTACCAATTATTACTATGAATATTGATGGGCTGCATAAACTTGCTGGAAGTGATGCTTTAGAATTACATGGTGGTTTACCAGAAGATGATGAAATGGATATTGCGTATTCTTTATATAATAAACCGGTACTTTATGGTGATCCAGCACCAAATTATCAAAAGGCTTATGAAATGGTTTATAAATTACAACCAGGAGATATCTTTTTAGTAGTAGGATGTTCATTTCATACAGGAATATCTGTTGATTTAAGAGAAGTTGCGAAAGCTAGAGGAGCAAGAATTATCGAAATACAAGAAGATGCTGCTCATAATGTAAGAAAAGTATTAGAAGAATTATTAAATAATAATTAACTTTTAATGTAGAATAAAAGGAATGGAGGAAATTATTGATATGCAAATGCCGGTATTATTATGTGCGATTTTATTAATAGTTATTTCTATTCCTTTATATTTTGGAAAAGGTTCAAATATGATTGCTGGATATAATGATTTGAGCCAAGTTGATAAAGAAAAAATAAATAGGTTGAGATTATGCAGGGTGTTGGCAATGACACTTGATATAACTGCTATCATTTTAATGTTAGGAGCTTATTCTATTATTAGTATGAATGATACAATAATTTTAGGTGTTATCACACTAATTGTAGGAACTATTTTGAGTAATGTTGTTTCCAAAAATAAGTGAATTAATTGCTATAAAAAATATTAGAAGAATTAATGAAAGGAAGATTAATGAATGAACTCAATTTTAATTAAACCACATCATTTTATTGATATTATTAAATTATATGGATCTGGGATAGATAGATTTGTTCCTGATGAAAAAATGGGACATGATTTTTATAAGGTTGCTAATGAAATTATTGATAACCCATCTGTTGATTTAAAACTAACAATTGATGGAGATGACATTTGTAAACCTTGTAAAAAGTATCATGAACAATGTGTTGATCCATTAACGCATATACAAGGATATACGAGTAAAGATGTTTATAATAAAACTTTAGATAAAAGAATTATAAAATTATATAACTTAAATGATGAATATTATACGGCAAAACAATTATGCTCTATAATTCAAAATAATAAAGAATATATCTTTGAAGTCTGGGACGAAGAAGATAATGAGGTAACACAAAAAAGATATGAATTATTTTTACAAGGGGCTCATAAATTTTTAGATAACATTTAAAGAATAAATATAGGAAGAGGTGATAGACTTGTCAAAAAGGGAAAAAGCGTATTTTCATTTACCAGGATTATTTGAATTTTATGAATTATATAAAGTTTTTTTACCATTATTCTATCATCATCGTGAATATTTTTATGATTGGTGTGAAATAGGTTCTATTTATGGAAGTCCTGAAGATTGTTTATGGGGTGGAGGACGTCTTGGTGAAGGAAATCAAAATTCTTATGAAGTTCTTTCACTTATGAATCAATATCATATTTCTTCGCGCCTTACTTTCAGTAATTCATTACTTCAAGAAAAACATCTTCAAGATAAAAGATGTAATGATCTTTGTACTTTATTTGAAAAAAGTGAGGTTCAAAGTGGGATAATCATTCATTCTGATTTATTGCTAGAGTATTTAAAAAAGAAATATCCACGTTTTTATTTTGTTTCTTCAACAACGAAAGTTCTTACAAAATTTGGAGAATTAGTTGACGAATTAAAGAAAGATGACTTTTTATATGTTGTTCCTGATTTTCGTTTAAATAAAGTTCAACAATTAGAAAATCTTTTACAAAAAGATAAGGATAAAGTTGAATTTTTATGTAATGAATGTTGTTTTATAGGCTGCCTTGAACGAAAAAAATGTTATGAAACGGTTAGCCGTCAAAATCTTGGAGAAGATTGTTTAGATCATGTATGCAAAGCTCCGAATTCTCAAGAGGGGTATCGTTTTTCTAAAGCTATGCAAAATTCGAGTTTTATTAGTGTTGAAGATATTCAAAATAATTATCTACCAAAAGGCTTTTCTCAATTTAAAATAGAAGGTAGAAGTTTAGGGAGTGCTTTAGTATTAGAATTTTTACTTTATTATATGGTAAAGCCCGAGTATCAAATACATATAAGAGAAGCTATTTATTTAGATAATATGTTAGATTTGTTTTAAAAAATAAGAAGGATAAAACATGTAAAGTGTATAAATTATTAAAGAAATAAAAAGGAGAACATATATGAAAATAGAATATAAAGAAGGTCTTATTGTTTTAAAAGATCAGGAGGAAGAAGTAGGTTATATTAAATATGTTAAAAAAGAAGAAAATGTGATTGATGTTATTTCAACAGTTGTTCATGAAAGATATCAAGGTCAAGGAATGGCAGGAAAGCTATTTAATGCTTTGATGAAATATGTAAAAGATAATTCTTTGAAAATCATTCCATCTTGTAGTTATATTGAAAAGAAGCTTTCAAAGCTTGCAAATTCTTGCGATTTTTTGCATAAATGGGCGTAATTATTATATTATACTCAAAAAATTAATAAATATGCTTAAAAATAACAATATTTTCTTGCAATTAAGAAATAATCTCTATATAATACTTTTGTAAATTAAGAGTCAAAGGGGGGAATCATCATGGCAAAAACTGTAGTAAGAGAAAACGAATCTTTAGATGACGCTTTACGTCGTTTTAAAAGACAAGTATCTAGAACAGGTACCCTTGCTGAAGCTCGTAAAAGAGAATTCTATGTTAAACCAGGATTAAAAAGAAAATTAAAATCTGAAGCAGCAAGAAAAAATAATAAAAAAAGATAATAAAATTACAGCCTATTTGGCTGTTTTTTTATGCTGTTTTTTCATTGAAAAAGATGTTATCATTTAGTATACTTTATATGATAAAAATAAAGATGTTTTTAATCAAAAAAGGGAGAAACTATGAAAACAGTATTAAAAAATGGAAATGTTTTTTACCAAAATAAAATACAAAAATTAGATGTAGAAATTGATGGGGAAACAATTAGTCGAATTGGAAAAGAATTAGATGGAGACAATGTTATTGATTGTACAGATTTATTAGTAACACCAGGTTTTGTTGACCTTCATGTTCATTTACGTGAACCAGGATTTGAGCATAAAGGAACTATTAAAACAGAAACTTTATCCGCTAAATATGGAGGCTATACGCATATTGTTGCTATGGCAAATACGAATCCATGTATGGATGATAAAGAAACGATTGAAGACTTTATTCAAAGAGTTAAAAAAGATAGCTCAATTCATACTTACACTTATAGTGCGATTACAAAAGATTTAAAAGGACAAGAACTTGTTAATTTTAAAGAAAATAATGCTTTTGATATTGTCCAAGGATTTTCTGATGATGGAAAAGGTGTACAAAGTAAAGAAATGATGGAAAAAGCCATGAAAGAAGCAAAAGCAAACAAGAGTATTATTGTTGCTCATTGTGAAGATGAAGGAGAACTTGAAAAAGGAGCATGTATTAACTTAGGCCGTGTTTCTAAAGAAAATGGTCTTGTAGGAATCAACAATGCTTCAGAATATAATCACGCTTTACGTGATTTGCAATTATCTAAAGAAATTGGCAATCGTTATCATATTTGTCATATTTCTACCAAAGAAACAGTGGCAGGATTAAGAGAATATCGAAAACAAGGTTTACCTGTTTCAGGAGAAGCCTGTCCACATCATTTGATTTTAACAGATGAAAATATTAAAAACTTAAATCCAAATTATAAAATGAATCCACCACTTCGAAGTAAAGAAGATTTAGATGCTTTGATTGAAGGATTAAAAGATGGTACAGTGACATGTATTTCAACAGATCATGCACCGCATAGTGATGAAGAAAAATTAAAACCAATTGATCAAGCACCATTTGGTATTATTGGTAACCAACATGCCTTCAGTCTTGTTTATACGTATTTAGTTAAAAAGAATCTATTAGATTTAGAAACAGTTTTAAAATGTATGACAATCAATCCTAGTCAAGTGATTGGTTTAGATCATGATATGGCTGTTGGTAAAAAGGCCAATATTGCCATCATTGATTTAAATGAGGAATATACAATTACCAGAGATAATATTTATTCAAAAGCAAAAAATACACCATTTTTGGATACAAAATGTTTTGGTTTAGTGAAATATCATATTTTAGATGGAAAGATTGAAAAATTATAGGAGGAATTTATGAACTATCAAGGGTTAATGGAAATTACAAAAATTGAAAACATTGCAGATGATGTTTATGAAATGACTTTAAAAGGAGAAGGGGCTAAATATATTAGTCAACCAGGTCAATTCATTAATATTAAGATTAATGAAAGTTTACAACCTTATCTTAGAAGACCGATGTCTATTTCGGATTATGATGAAAATACCATTGTGATTGTTTTTAAGGTTGTTGGTCAAGGAACAGAAATCTTAAAGAATAAACAAATTGGAGATCAATTGGATTGTTTAATTGGTTTAGGAAATGGTTTTACAGTTCAAGAAGGAAAAGCTCTTCTTATCGGGGGAGGACTTGGAACACCACCGCTTTATAATTTAGGTAAGAAATTAAAAGAAAAAGGAATTGAAGTGACAACTGTTTTAGGATTTTCTTCTAAAAAAGATGTTTTCTATATTGATAAATTCCAAGAATTTGGAGATGTTTTAATTGCGACAATGGATGGTTCTTTAGGGGTTAAAGGAACAGTTATTGATGTGATCAAAAACGCAAATCTTACTTTTGATCATTACTATACATGTGGACCTGAACCTATGTTAGATGCCCTTGCTTTAAATTATCCAGAACATGGACAACTTTCTTTTGAAGCAAGAATGGGATGTGGTTTTGGAGCATGTATGGGATGTTCATGTAAAGTGAAAACAAAACCTTATAAACGTATTTGTGTAGAAGGACCAATTTTATTAAGTGAGGAGGTTATTGTAAATGGTTAATTTAAAAGTTAATCTTCCAGGTTTAGAAATGAAAAATCCAGTGATTCCAGCGTCAGGAACTTTTGGATTTGGATATGAATTTACAAGATTCTATGATATTAATGTTTTAGGAAGTATCATGATTAAAGGAACAACACTTGAGCCACGTTATGGAAATCCTTTGCCACGTATTGCGGAAGGACCAAGTGGGATGCTTAATGCAATTGGACTCCAAAATCCTGGTGTTGATGCCGTCATGTCACATGAGCTAGAAGAACTACGTAAGTGTTATAATGATAAAGTCATCGCAAATATTGGTGGAAGCTGTATTGATGATTATGTTGAAACTGCAAAACGTATTTCTACTCATGATATGGTAGGTGCTTTAGAATTGAATATTTCTTGTCCAAACGTTCATAGTGGCGGAATTCAATTTGGGACAAATCCACAAATGGCAGCGGATGTTACACGTAAAGTCAAAGCTGTTTCTCAAAAACCAGTTTACGTTAAACTTTCGCCAAATGTCACAGACATTGTAGAAATGGCAAAAGCAGTCGAAGAAGCAGGTGCTGATGGTATTACGATGATTAATACTTTAGTGGGTATGCGTTTTAATATCAAAACAGGAAAACCAATTATCGCAAATGGAACAGGTGGTTATTCTGGACCAGCTATTTTCCCAGTAGCTTTACGTATGGTTCATCAAGTAAGTAAAGCAGTTAAAATTCCTGTAATTGGTATGGGTGGTATTTCAAGTGCCCATGATGTTATTGAAATGATGGTTGCTGGTGCCAGTGCGGTAGCCATTGGTTGTCAAAACTTAGTAGATCCATATGCTTGTTATAAAATCATTCAGGATTTACCAAAAGAACTTGAAAAACTCGGTGTTCAAGATATTAATGAAATCGTTGGGTTATCACATCAAGATTAAAAGAGAAATGAAGATTTCTCTTTTTCTATCGTTATCCATGTAATATAATAAGATAAATAGGGGTGAAGCAAATGGATTTAGATACATTGTTAAATAAAAATCAAAAAGAGGCAGCAACGTATTTAGATAGTCACTTAAGAATCATTGCGGGGGCAGGTTCTGGAAAAACAAGAGTTGTGACTTATCGTATTGCACATTTAATACAAGATATTGGAATTGATCCGCGTTCTATTTTGGCAATAACTTTTACAAATAAAGCTGCCAATGAAATGAAAGAAAGGGTCAATGAAATTGTTGGTATTCATGGAAGTGGAACACTTATTTGTACCATTCATTCTCTTTGTGTAAGACTTTTAAGACAACATATTAATGTCTTAAATTATCCAAGTAATTTTACAATTATGGATGAAGAAGATCAAAAAGCACTTATTAAAAAGCTTTATACTCAATTAGAAATCGACGCTAAAGTTATTTCTATTAAAAGTATGATCAATACAATTTCATCTTATAAAACAGCAAGAGTCTCACCACAAAGAGCCATTGAACTTGCAGGACAATTTTCTGGAGAACTTAAAAAAGCTAAAGTTTATGAAGCTTATGAAAATTATAAAGAAGATCATTTCTTATTAGATTTTGATGATTTATTATTAAAAGCCGTTTATATTTTAGATAATTATCCTGATATATTAGAAAAATGGCAAAGAAAATTTCAATACATTCATGTTGATGAATTTCAAGATGTTGGAGAAATTGAATATCATTTAGTTCAACTCTTATCTAAATATGCCATTGTTTGTGTTGTTGGTGATCCAGATCAAACAATTTATAGTTTCAGGGGGGCAGATGTTCATTTTATTTTAGATTTTGATAAAGACTTTAAACCAAATAAAACAATTATTCTTGATCAAAACTATCGTTCTACAGGAAATATTTTAAAAGTGTCCAATAACCTAATTCGTAAAAACAGTCAACGTTTAGAAAAAAATCTTTATACAAAGCAAACAGGTGGGGAAGATGTTATTCATCATGTCGCTAAAAGTGAAGAAGAAGAAGCCAATTGGATTGCAAGTAAAATAGAAGATATTGTAAGTAATCAAGAAGGCGTTAATTATCGTGATATTGCTATTTTATATCGTGCCAACTATTTATCACGTACGATTGAGCAAGTATTGATTCGTAAAGGAATTGATTATCGTATTTTTGGTGGTTTAAAATTCTTTAATCGCAAAGAAGTTAAAGATGCTTTAAGTTATTTAAGACTTGTTTGTAATCAAGAAGATTTAGCTTTTGAAAGAATTATTAATACACCAGCTAGAGGAATTGGTAAAAAGACATTAGAGAATATTCAATTAGTGGCTTTAAATTATCAAATTTCTCTTTATGAAGCATTAACACTTCATAGTGAAGAAATTCGTCTTTCAAATAAATCTAAAAAAGAAGTTAGAGGATTTGTAGAAGCCATTGAAAAAGCAAGACAATCAAAATTACCACTTCATGAAATGTTTGAACAATTAATGATTGATGTAGGCTACATCGATATGTTAAAAAATGATTTAGAAGACAATCGAATTGATAATATTCATGAATTACAACGTTCTATTTATGATTTCCAAGTTTCTCATGAAGATGCACCAACTTTAGAGAACTATTTACAAGATATTTCTTTATATACTGATAATGATTCTATTGATCAAGGGCAATATGTTTCTTTAATGTCTATTCATATGGCAAAAGGACTTGAATTTGATTATGTCTTTGTTTTAGGACTTTCAGAAGGCATTTTCCCAAGTTTTAGAAGTTTGGCCGATGATGGAGATGAAGGGCTTGAAGAAGAAAGAAGATTAGCTTATGTAGCTTTTACTAGAGCAAAAAAACAACTTTTCTTAACGGATAGTGAAGGCTTTAGTTTTGTAACGGATTCGCCAAAAGTGTCAAGTCGTTTCATTGATGAAGTAGGAAATGAAGGAATTGTGCATAGTGGAAGTAAGCCACGTTTTAAAACAAGTGACTATATTCCAAAACAAACCGTTTCTAAAGAAGAATTAATTGGGGATAATAAAGTTGATGATTGGAAAGTAGGTGACCTTGTTAACCATGATGTCTTTGGTAAAGGGGTTGTTGTTAAGGTCAATAAGACAATTTTAGATATTGCTTTTGAACTTCCTGTAGGACTTAAATCCTTAATGGCCAATCATAAAGCATTAAAAAAACTTACAAACTAGAGAATATAATATTCTCTTTTTTGTATGTCATTATTTTGTTATAATAAAAAAGATTTTAAAGGAGAGAAAATGATGGATGATTTAAAAAGATATGAAGAATTAGTAAAAACAATTGAATATCATAATGATCGTTATTATAACCAAGATGATCCAGAAATAAGTGATTATGACTATGATATGATGATGAAAGAACTTAAAAAAATAGAAAAGGATCATCCTGAATATGTCACACCAAATTCACCAACTCAACATGTTGGAGGAAGTGCTAAAAGAGAAGCAGGTGTTTTGGTAAGACATCGTGTACCGATGCTTTCTTTACAAGATGTTTTTTCTAAAGAAGAAGTCCAAGAATTTGTGGAATCAATGCAAGAAACTTTAGTCGATCCTGTTTTTATCGTTGAATATAAAATTGATGGTCTTTCAATGGCTTTAAGATATGAAAATGGTGACTTAACAACAGCGATTACACGTGGTGATGGAATTATCCAAGGTGAAGATGTTACAGTTAATGCAAGAGTCATCAAAGATGTAAAAAATAAATTAAAAGAACCAATAGAATACTTAGAAGTACGTGGTGAAGTCTATATGACGAATGAGGCTTTTGATAAAGTCAACGAGATTCAAGAATTAAATAATAAAAAGACTTTTGCAAATCCAAGAAACTGTGCAGCTGGAACGCTTCGTCAATTAGATAGTCGTATTACCAAACAAAGAAATCTTTCTATGTTTATCTTTAATATTCAAGATATTCGAGGAAAAGAAATTACGACGCATAGTCAAGGTTATGAATATTTGAAAAAACAAGGAATGAAAGTTATTGATAATTATCAAATTTGTCACAGCTTTGAAGAAGTATGGAAAGCAATTGAAATGATTGGTGAAAGTAGAGATCAATTAGGCTATGACATTGATGGAGCGGTTGTTAAAATTGATAGCTATGAACAAAGACAACAATTAGGACAAACAGCTAAAGTACCGCGTTGGGCAGTTGCTTATAAATACCCACCAGAAGAAAAAGAAACAAAACTTTTAGATATTGAGTTGTCTGTTGGAAGAACAGGTAGAATTACACCAACAGCTATCTTTGAACCAGTTCGTTTATGTGGAACAACGGTTTCTAGAGCAACCCTTCATAATCAAGATTTTATAGATAGCCTAGATGTTCGTATTGGTGATACAATTATTGTTTATAAATCAGGAGAAATCATTCCTAAAGTAAAAGGTGTCAATAAAGATAAAAGGCCGGCTGATAGTGTTCCTTATCAAATAGGAAATGTCTGTCCAGTATGTGGAGCACCAACATATCAAGAAGAAGGAACGGTAGATATTAAGTGTTCCAATCCAACATGTCCAAGTAAGTTAGTAAGAAATGTTGTAAATTTTGTTGGAAGAGATGCAATGGATATTAAAGGCTTTGGTTTATCTTATGTAGAAACCTTGATAGATCAAGGATATATTCATGATGTGAGTGATATTTATACATTAAAAGATAAAAGACAAGATCTTTTAGACAAAAAAGTAATCGGTCTTGTAAAGAGTACCGATAATTTATTAAATGCGATTGAAAAAAGTAAAGAAAATGATGCAACAAAAATATTAACAGCTTTAGGTATTTCTAATATTGGAAAATCAGCTGCAAAATCATTAATGAAAAAATTTAAAACCATGGATCAATTAATGAATGCAAGCTATGAACAACTCATTGAAGTCAATGATATTGGTGCTACGAGTGCGCAAATTCTTATTGATTATTTTAAAGATGAAAAAAATAAAGAAATCATTCATAAATTAGAAAACTATGGATTGAAAATGGAAATAGAAGATACTCAAAGTTCTTCTCTATTAGAAAATATGACTTTTGTTGTAACAGGAACGCTTCCAACTTTATCTCGTAAGGAAGCTGCAACACTTATTGAAAATAACGGGGGTAAAGTATCAGGTTCCGTTTCTAAAAAGACAACATATTTATTAGCGGGAGAAAATGCCGGAAGCAAGCTTGCTAAAGCACAATCCTTAAATATTCCGGTTCTTAGTGAAGAAATGTTTATGGAAATGATAAAATCATAATTTTATGCTATAATGTGCAAAAAAAGGAGGTCCTTATGAAAAAACTATTAATTGGTATATTATGTTTACTTCTTTGTACAGGGTGTACATCAAAATCAAGCAAAAAAGAAACAAAAAGCAGCCAAGATATTTCTTCAACAGATTCGTTAGATGATTCATTTTATCCAATTGTTAATCTTGGGACAAATTTGATTAGAGAAACATTTTATCAAGATTTTTCTTCATCAGATGATTTTCAAACAATTGGACGAGAATTACAAGTTTTATCGACAGAATATTTTTCAACATCAGATTATTATATGTCTGAAGGTTTACAACTTGTAAAAAAAGATAAAGATGAACTTTTATTAAGAAATAAAAAACATTCTTTACAACCGGCAACAGGGGAAACTGTTGATGGTAAAGAAGTAAGTAAGATGGTTGAAAATATCAGTGAACAAGATTACTATGAAAAAAGTGGTGATAAATATACTTTAAAAGGAATGTCTATCGCAATTATTTTAGATGCAACAGGTGGTACAAATGACGTACTATCAGATGATAGTGTTAATAATTATGGAAAAGAAGTGATTTCTAAACTTTATAACTATCTTCAAACAAAGAAAAGTGTTAAAGATATTCCGACTTTAATTGCGGTTTATCGTAAAAATGTTAAAGATGAAAATAGTTATAATGGACACTATATTTATAGTAGTTATTGTAAAAATGGTAAAGTAGGTTCAATTAAATTATTAGACTATAATACGTATATTTTTACAAGTGATGAGGCTAATAAAGCAGACGAATCGCTATATTCTCAATTCTCTGTATTTAAAAACAATGTCAAAAATGCTTCAACAGAAGCAGTTGGGGTTGTTGGATATGGAAAATATAAAGATGGTTCGATTCAAACTATGAAAATTCAAGTAAAAGTGAGTGTGAAAAGTTATACAGAACTTATTTACATGGTAGAAACAGTGGCTGATGAAATGGATAGTCATTTTAGTGGTGTGGATACATATGCCATTATCAATGATCAAGATGGTTTAAAAGCTGTTGTTATTAAAAATGCTGGAGAGGATGCACAAAGTACATTACTTTATTAAGGATATACATTTGCTATATTTTTTGATAAAATAAGGTATAAGAAGGTGAAATAATGGCAAGAGAAAGATTTTCATTTAATGATACTAAAGAATATAATAAAGATGATTTACAACCAAATAATGATTTACATGCAGGACAAACAGGTAAATTTACATTTGATGATGAAATAGAAGAAAAACCAAAGAAAGTAAAAAAAGTAAAGAAAACAAAACAACCAAAAAATGGAAAGAAATTAAAGCTTAAAAAATGGCATATTTTTATTACAGTACTTGTTGTTTTAATTGTTGCTTTCCTACTTTATATTTTTGTTTTCTCTGGTAATAATAAAGGGCCTGTCTATGGACAAAGATGTGTGAAATTATTATCAGTAGATCAAAATACGGTGAGTCAAGTTGAAAGTCAAATTGAACAAGATGATCGTATTCAAGATTTGGCTGTAAAAGTTGATTGTCGTACAATTAAATTAACTTATCAACTTGTCGATAATGTTTCTGCAGATGATGCGAAGTCTTTAGTTGAAGATTCTGTTCATACATTTGATGATGCAATGGGTCAACAAAAGGATGATGGAGCTGCTTGGTCACAACTTTTAAATAAAGCTAATGGACGTCTTCAGTATGATTTAGAAATTATTGTTAAATCAAATGGGGATAGTGATTTCCCATTATTTGGTACAAAACATGCGGGCATTGATGATATTACCTATACAGGACAAAATGTTAAAGATCAAAGTGCTGCCGATAAAGCAATTCAAAGACAGGCAGAAGTAGATGCTGCCAATGCTGCAAATCAATAAACGAGCCTAGCTCGTTTTTTTGGAGGAAAAAATGAAAAAAAATGATTATTTTATAGGAAAATGTGTTGATCAATCTCATGATGGAAAAGGAATTGTTAAATATGAAGGTTTTACTTATTTTGTAAATGGGATGATCACAGGAGAAGTAGGACAAATTAAATGTATTAAAATGTTAAAGAATTATGGGGTAGGACGTTTAATTGAATTACAAAAACCTTCACCTGAAAGAGTGAATCCTAAATGTCATATTTATCAAGGCTGTGGTGGTTGTCATTTAATGCATTTATCTAGTCTAGGACAACAAGAATTTAAAACAAAAAGAGTAAAGGATTGTATGGAAAGAATTGGACATTTAGAAGTTGATGTTCAACCTTGTTTAATGCAAGAAGATCCTTGGTATTATCGTAATAAAGTTCAAATGCCTTTAGGCTATGATAAAAACGGTCAATTAGTGACAGGTTTTTATAAACAAAGAACCAATGATATTATTGCTTGTGATGAATGTCTTATTCAAAATGAAGAATCAAATGCAGTGATTCAAAGAGTGAAAGAACTTTTTGTACAATATGATATAAAACCTTATGATAAAACAACACATCAAGGAAATATTAAACATGTTCTTACTAAAAAAGGCTATCATAGTGAAGAATTTATGTTATGTTTCATTACTTATCAAAAAACAATCAAACATATTGATCAAATTGTAGAAATACTTGTTCAAGAATTTCCACATATTAAAACCATTATCCAAAATATCAATGACAGACATGATAATGTTATTTTAGGTGATGAAGAAAAGATTCTTTACGGTCAAGGTTATATTTATGATACTTTACTTAAAAATCAATATAAGATATCTTTGAAATCATTTTATCAAATCAATCCAATTCAAGTAGAAGTTCTTTACCAAACAGCCATTGATTTAGCTCATTTAAATCAAGACTCTGTTGTTTTAGATGCTTATTGTGGAATTGGAACAATTACCCTTTCACTTGCAAAATATGTAAAGAAAGTTTATGGGGTCGAAGTTGTTCCTCAAGCTATAGAGGATGCTAAAAATAATGCTTTACTTAATAAAATAGATAATGTAGATTTTGTCTGTGATGATGCTGGAAAATATATGGTCGAGCTTGTTAAGAAAAATACTCATTTAGATGTTGTTTTTGTTGATCCACCACGAAAAGGATGTTCAGAAGAATTCTTAGAACATTTATTACAGGCAAGTCCAAAAGAAATTATTTATATTTCATGTGATGTAGCCACTCAAGCAAGAGATGCTAAGTATTTAAATGAACATGGTTATACAATCACAAATTGTCAACCAGTAGATATGTTTCCACATACTTTCCACATCGAAAATATTTTAAGATTTGAGAAATCCTAGTGATTTCTTTTTCTTATATCAAGTTATAACAAACATTTATTTGTCATATTATAAAGAGTGATTTACAATAAAAATAGGAGGAAAAAGGAAATGAAAGTATTATTAGTTAATGGGGGACCACACCCTAAAGGATGTACCAATCGTGCTTTAGAAGAAGTAGAAAAAGCATTAAAGGAAGAAGGAATAGAAACGCTTATTTATGATATTCCTAATGTTCCATTACAAGATTGTGTTGCTTGTGGATCATGCGCTAAAACAGGTAAATGTGTTTTTGATGATTGTGTCAATGAATTTGCCTCAATGGCAAAAGATGCTGATGGCTTTATCTTTGGAACACCTGTTTATTATGCACATCCAACAGGTAAAATTCAAAGCTTTATGGATCGTGTTTTTTACAGTGCTAAATCAGCTTTTGTTCATAAACCAGCAGCAGTAATTTCTTCATCGAGAAGAGCAGGGAGTGTCACAAGTATGGATGTTTTAAATAAACATTTAAGTATTTCAGAAATGCCAATTGTCACATCAAATTATTGGAATGAAGTGCATGGACATACACCAAGTGATGTTGAACAAGATAGAGAGGGATTAGATACAATGTGTGCATTAGGTAAAAATATGGCTTGGATGTTAAAATGTATTGAAGCTGGTAAAAAAGCAGGAATTGAAGTTCCTCAAAATAAAAAGAGAACGACAAACTTTATTCGTTAAAATGAAAACACTGTATGTTTCTGATTTAGACGGTACGCTTTTAAATAGTCAACAACAAACATCAACTTATACCAATCAAACAATTGAAAAACTTGTTGATCAAGGAATGTTGTTTTCTTATGCAACCGCAAGATCTTATTATTCAGCCAAACCAGCAACCAAAGGCTTAAGTGCAAAAATTCCTTTGATTCTTTATAATGGCGCCTTTATTATTGATAATCAAAGCCAAGAAATTTTAGTATCTAATTTCTTTTTAAAAGAAGAAGTCAATGATTTAGCTCATTATTTTAATCAAAAAGACTTTTATCCTATTGTTTATGCTTTTATAAATGAACAAGAAAAATTTAGTTATATTCCTGGTAAATCAACCAAACAACAACTAGATTTTATAAGTACACGTAATGATAAAAGAAAAAATCCAACTGAAAATGATCTCTATCAAGGAGATGTTTTCTATGTTTCATGTATTGCTTCAAAAAAACAGCTAGAAAGTTTTTATCATGATTTAAAAGACCGTTATCAATGCTTATTTTCTAAAGATATCTATAGTCAAGATTGGTGGCTTGAAATCTTACCACAAAAAGCGACAAAAGCGCATGCTATTTTACAATTAAAAGACTATCTAAAATGTGAGAAAGTCGTTGCTTTTGGAGATGGGTTGAATGATCTATCAATGTTTGAAATAGCCAATGAGAGCTATGCAGTAGAAAATGCCTGTAAAGAACTCAAAGAAAAGGCAACAGGCGTTATTGGTCGTCATGATCAAGATGCGGTGGCGCATTGGTTAGAAAAGAATTATAAGGGTTAAGATGAAAGATTTATATTATATTTTAATGTACAATAATTTAGGTAATACAAAGGAATGCAAAACACTTATTAAACATGGGTTCATTCAAGTTAATGGTGTTGTTGAAACGAATTGTAAAAGAAAGATCCAAGAAGAGGATGTTCTTATTTATCAAGGAAAAAAGCTCAAGAGTCAACCATTTCACTATCTTATGCTCAATAAACCAAAAGGATATCTTTGTGCCAATAAAGATGAAAAAGAAAAATGTGTTGTTGATTTAATTGATTATTTAGATTGTTTTTGTTTAGGAAGATTAGATCGTGATACGACAGGACTTTTGATTCTTACCAATGATAAAAGTTTAAAGAAGCTTTTATTACCACAAAATCATGTAAAGAAAACCTATCTTGTTGAAACAAAAGAAAAGCTAAAAAAAGTAGATCAAGAAGTTTTTAAAAGGGGAATCATCATTGATCAAAGTATTCAATGCTTACCGGCTAAACTTGAAATTTTAGATGATTTTCATGGCTATGTAACACTTGAAGAAGGAAAATATCATCAAATCAAAAAGATGTTTTTATCATTAAAGAATGAAGTTGTTTCTTTAAAAAGAATTTCTTTTGATGAAATCTATTTAGATGAAGACTTATTGGAAGGTATGTCACGTCCTTTAAATAAAGAAGAAAGAAATAAGCTCATAAAAAAAGCGACTCAATGTTGAGTCGCTTAAACTTTTTCTGTCATTGAAATAACAATAACAGCTCCTACAATAGATAGAACTACTCCAGCAAGTAAAACATGTCCAACACCTAAAGCATCAAGCATAATTCCACCTGCAAAGTTTGCAAATACTCCTGATAATGTCATTGAAGTTGTAACAAGTGATTGTCCTTTAACACGATCAGCAACAGCAATTTTCTTATTAACATAATAAACAGAAGCTGGAACAAATAAAGCATAGGCAAACATTTGACATACTTGAGCAAGATAAATCATGATCATGTTTGTTGCAAAATATGTAAGTGCATGTTTTACGACAAACATTAAAATGGAAAATTTAATAAGTGTACCACAATTAATTTTTTCAGACATCTTTGTAAAGAAAGCCATTGTTGGAAGTTCCAACATTGCTGCAACGAAAACTGCATTTCCCATATCAGCACTTGTCCCACCAATATTAGTAATAATTTGAATAAAGAAGTTATTGATGATTGTATGAGCAAAATAGACAAGTACAAAACCAACTAAAAATAAAATAAATTTTTTATATTTCATACAGAACTTACCAAAAGAAAGTTGTTCTGTTTCTTCTTGTTTTGTATCTTCTTTGGTAATTTCTTTTTCATAACCTTTTGGTAAAACAAACATTTTAACAACAACAAATAATAAAGCTGTAAAAATAATATAGAATAGAGGTAAAATACCTGGTGAAAAACTTTCGACAACATGTCCTAAAACAAGAGAAGCAATGGCATAAGCTACAGAACCTAATCCACGAGCAAGACCATAGTTAATTTCAATACCATGTTGTTCAAAAACAAAGGCAAGTGAATTCATCAATGGCATGATTGATGACATGATTGAAAAAATAGTCACTACTAAAAATAAAACAAATAAAGCACTTCCGGGAATTAAATAAAGAATTGCGGATAAAGCAATGACTAACAATACAATTGGGGCAATGATATTCCGCATTTCAATATTTTTATGATTGTCTGCAAAAGAAGCAAGCATTGGTTGTAATAAAACAGCAATAATACTTGAAAGAGCAAGAGCAATACCAATTTGTGAGTTTGTACATCCTTTATCTAATAAAAAGACAGAAGCATAACCCATCATTGATGCAAAAGCAGCAAAGTAGAAAATTTGGCTACCAGCATACTTCAAGTTTAAACTACGATTTTTTTTCATAAACATTTCCTTCCTTAAATAATAATCATATTGTATGTCTAAATATGAATAGCTTATCTATATTTTATCATAAAAGCAATGAATGTAAGCGTTTTTTTGTATTATGAAAAAAAGAAGAATATTTTGACTTACTTCGAAAGAAAATTATAATAAAAAGTGGTGATATGATGAAAGAAATAATAATGATTACAGGTGCAAGTTCTGGAATGGGAAGAGAATTTGCCATGCAAATTGAAAAGAAGTATCAAGTAGATGAAATATGGGTGATTGCTAGAAGAAAAGAAAGATTGGAAAATTTAAAGGAAAGACTACAAACAAAGGTAAGAATTTTTGCTTTAGATTTAACGCAAAAAGAATCCTTTGAAATTATTCAAGAAGCTTTATTTCAAGAAAAACCTAGAGTAAAAGCCTTGATTAATTGTTCAGGCTATGGAAAATT
Source organism: Faecalibacillus faecis (assembly GCF_003024675.1). GTDB lineage: Bacteria > Bacillota_I > Bacilli_A > Erysipelotrichales > Coprobacillaceae > Faecalibacillus > Faecalibacillus faecis. Next base: position 175,580 of record NZ_PYLP01000001.1, read on the forward strand.
AAATCATTATGAAAATATGTCGATTGAAGTCATTGAAAATATGATGAATTTAAATATGCTGGCAGTTGTTAAAATGGTCAATAGTGTTTTACCTTATATGCATAAAAAAAGCTCTATTGTTAATCTTGCTTCATGTAGTGGTTATATGCCGATTCCTTACTTAAATATTTATGCTTCTACCAAAGCTTTTGTCTTAAGCTATTCAAGAGCTTTAAATGAAGAATTAAAATATCGACAAATTCATGTTTTAGCTATATGTCCTTATTGGGTAGAAACAGAGTTTTTTGATCGTGCTGTTGTAAAAGATAAAAAACCTGTTGTGATTCGCTATGGAAAGGTTTATAAAGCGAAAGATGTTATTAAAAAAGCGATTAAGGATATGGAAAGTTCTAAGGATGTTTCTTTATATGGAACAATCAATCGAATACAAATCTTAGGAATGAAGGTTTTGCCACATCGTTTAGTTAAGAAAATTTGGATGATTTATCAAGAGTTAGATGGAACAAAAGAAATAAGATAAATTGTATTTAATTAAAAAATCTTTAAAATTAGAGAATTTTTTATTAAAGTATGATAAGATACAAGTAATAATGAATATGAAGAGGTATGTGTGATGAAAAAATTTATTAGAGAAAATATTGATCATCAGCCAATTGTTGATAATGTTTTTAAGATTGTAAATCTAGCAAATGATGCAATTGCTAAAAAAGGAAAAGAAAATATTATCAATGCGACAATTGGTTCATTATATGATGAAGGTGGAAATTTAGTTGCATTAGATACCGTATTTAATACGTATAACAGTTTAGATAATAGAACAAAAGCAAAATATGCTTCTAGTTTTAGTGGGAATCCAAACTTTAGAAAACAAGTTTATAATTGGGTCGTACAAGATACAAAACTTGATTTATGCCATAGTGTTATTGGAACACCTGGAGGATCAGGAGCAGTAAGTTCAACCATTTTAAATGTGTTAGATGAAGGGCAAACTTTAATTATTCCTCATATTGCATGGGGTAACTATAAATCAATGGCAACGATTGCTAATTGTAAAGTACAAGCCTATCAAATGTTTGATGGAGATGCATTCAATATTACAAGCTTTAAAGAAACTTGTCATGAAGTAATGGCAAGACAAGGTAAAGTTTTAGCGATTATCAATGATCCATGTCATAACCCAACAGGATATTCTATGACAGTTGAAGAATGGAATCAAGTGATTGATTTTTGTAATGAATTATCAAATGAAGGACCTGTTATTATCTTAGATGATATTGCTTATATTGACTATTCTTATAACTTAGAAAGATCAAGAGATTATATGAATGCATTTAATCGTATGAATGATCAAGTCATGATTGTTGTAGCATTCTCTTGTTCTAAAACACTTACATCTTATGGTTTAAGATGTGGGGGTGCTGTTATTTTAGCAAGAAATCAAGAAGATGTTCGAGCACTTGAAATCTTAATGGAAAAACATGCAAGAGCTTCTTGGTCAAATATTCCTAATGCAGCAATGGAAAACTTTGTTAAAGTTACAACTGAACATAAAGATGAATTTAACGAAGAAAAAGGAAAATATGTTGATTTATTAAGAAAGAGATATGAAATCTTTACAAGTGAAGCTAATCAATGTGGTTTAGTTTATTATCCATATAAAGAAGGTTTCTTTGTTACTTTAAAAGTAGAAGATGATGATTTATTAACACGATTCCATGAAGCAATGCTTGCTCAAGATATTTATACAATTAAAGTCAATAAAGGTATTCGTGTTGCTTTATGTTCTTTATCAGTAGAAAAATGCCAAGGACTTGCCTTTAAAATGAAAGATATTTTAGATAGTTTAAAATAATCGGGGAAACCGGTTATTTTTTATGGAAAGAAGAAAGTATTTATTTAAAGGCAGAGTTCAAGGTGTTGGTTTTCGTTTTCGTTGCTTTTCTATCGCAAATGAATTAAAATTAACGGGGTTTGTAAAAAATGAATATGATGGTTCGGTTTCTATGGAAGTTCAAGGAGAAGGAATGCAAATAGAAAGAATGATTGAAAAGCTCTATCAACAACCATTTATTGAAATAGAACAAATCCATTACCATTTATTAAATATAAAAGAGTATGAAAAATCTTTTGAAATACGATATTAAGGAGGAATTATGAAAACAATTGCTATTGTAGCAACAGGTGGTACAATTGCTGGTACAGGAAAAAAAGGGAAAACTGCAGCATATCATGCAGGAGAAATTGATATTGATTCAATTATTGAAACAATTCCAGAAATCAATGAAGTGGCGCATATTAAAGAATATCAATTAATGAATATAGATAGCAATGAAATGACTCATGAAAAATGGTTGATCTTAAAAAATAATATTGAAGAAATTTTGTCGGATGATACGATTGATGGTGCGGTTGTTACTCATGGAACAGATACTTTAGATGAAACAGCTTATTTTTTAACTTTAACATTAAATACACCAAAACCTGTTGTTTTAACAGGAGCAATGCGTCCAGCAACAGCAACGAGTGCAGATGGTCCATTTAATCTTTATCAAGCTATTTGTTTAGCTTGTCATGGAGAATCTTATAACCGTGGGGTTCTTGCTTTATTTTCTAATACAATTTATTCAGGAAGAGATATTGAAAAAGTTAATAATTTTAAAATTGATGCCTTTGATCAAAGATCTCTTGGATGTTTAGGATATATGCAAGATCAAGAAGTCTATTTCTATACACAAACAAGTAAGATTCATACGGTAAAATCACGTTTTAACAAACGTATTGATTCTATTAAAAGTGTAGCGATTGCTTTTTATTACAGTGGTGCGGATGCTAAAATCTTATATGATCTTGCAAGTGATCATGAAGGAATTGTTATTGCAGGGTCAGGAAGTGGAAATTATAGCCAAGCTTGGTTAAAAGCAATCGAAGAACTTTCTGAAAAGGGTACAATTTTTGTACGTTCTTCACGTATTTCACAAGGAATTGTTTTTGATGATGAAATCTTTGATCCACATCATTTATGTATTTCATCAAATACCTTATCGCCACAAAAAGCGAGAGTTTTATTAATGCTTGCTTTAACACAAACACATGATCGTGATGAAATAAGAGAAATCTTTTTACAATATTAGAAGGAGAAATCCTTCTTTTTTTTATTTTTAGTAAGTATTAATATAAAATTAAAAATGTTTATAGGTAAGAATAATTGATAGCTATGATACAATTTATGTTTAGAGAAAATCAATTATTTTTGATGGATATTAGATCAACATTTATCAATTAACGGTAAGACAACTTTTTGGATAAAAAACTATTTTATGTTATTTTTTCAACTTTATGCATTGTCTGGAGTATAATGAACTTATAAGGAAAAGTATTATTTTAATTTTATGTGAAAAAGGGGGAGAGGAATATGAAAACTCAAGAAGAATATTTTAATGATTTAAAGAAAGATACATCATTAGTGGAACTACAAAATTATATTAATAATGTTTTAGAAATTAGAGGGTTCAATAATCAGTCAATAGAATTAAAATTAATGTTATTAATGGAAGAAGTGGGTGAGCTAGCAAAGTCTATTAGAAAGGATTCGACAAGGTTACCAATTGATAGATGCAAAATAAATAATTATTCTTCTATTGAAGAAGAAATTGCGGATGTATTAATAGTTTTATTTTCAATAGCTAATAAATTACAAATTGATTTGTATGATGCATTTTTAAAAAAGGAAAAGGAAAATATAAAGAGAAAATGGAAGAAATAAATAAAAAACAAATGTATTATCTTTTAATATCAACGATATTTCATCAATCACAAAATACAAATACTACACTACAAAATAGTCTTAAATTAGTAGAAGAATTGGAAAAAAAGAACTATATATGTACTGAAAGAGAATTAACGGATTTATTTTATAAACAAGGCATTAAACACAGATTTCCTAATAAAATGATAGATTATCTAGATAGTACGTTTGACACTTTAAAATATGATTTTAAAGATATAAATAATGTTTTTCAAGTAACTAATTTTATTGAATTAAAAAATAATTTATTGAAATTTAAAGGTATTGGGGAACATAAAGCACAAATTTGCATACTAAAGTATATGATTTTGCAAGGAAAAAGTATTGATATTGATGATTATGATCAAATGTTAAATAATTGTTGTTCCTTGGATGAAACTTTATTTCGTGAAATAGAAATAATTAAGAAATTAAGTACTAAAAATACAATTTGAAAATTATGTGCTTATATATAAAATCTTTTAAAAAGCATTAACTCTATATTTTTATATAAAGGAGAAAGCGTGATGAAAGTTTTAGTTTTAGGTGGTACAAGATTTTTTGGGATTCATTTGGTTGATGAATTATTAAAAAGTAATTGTGATGTAACAATAGCAACTAGAGGGTTAACTAGTGATTCTTTTGGAAATAAAGTTAAAAGAATTAGATTGGATAGACATGATGAATTAAGTATAATTAATAACCTTAGTGATAAATATTTTGATGTAATATATGATAACTTGGCATATTGTTCCAATGATATAGAAATATTATTACCACATATTCATTGTGGAAAATATGTTGTTACATCTTCTACATCTGTTTATAATCCTTTAAAAGGAGATGTAAAAGAAACTGATTTTGATTCAATAACTTATCCATATATTAATTGTAAACGAAATGAAGTTGAATATGCAGAAGGGAAACGTCTTGTTGAGGCTGCAATATTACAAAAATTTAATGATATAAACTATATTTGTGTTAGGTTCCCATTTGTTATAGGAAAAGATGATTATACAGGAAGATTGATTAAGTATATAAAATGTTATAGAGAAAAGAAAAATTTATATGTAAATAATATAAAAAATAAGATGAGTTTCGTAGATTCTAAAGAAGCTGGGAAATTTCTAGCATTTTTAAAAGATGTAAATGATTTTAAGGGATGTATTAATGCTGCTAGCAATGGGGTTTTATCAATGTATGAGATTTTATCAATACTTGATCCGAATAAAAATATTCTTGATAAAAACATTTCTGAGTTGTTTTTAAGAAAGAGCGCAGAAATTGCTCCGTACAATGATGTAGAAAGTTATCAAATAAATACTGCTCTTGCTAAAAAATTAGGTTTTAGATTTTCAAATATTAATTCATGGATTGATTCATTAATTAAAGATTGTATAAAAGAGATCATTGGTTAAAATATAGTGATAATAACAAGGACAATGCATCTAGTAGATTCATTTAATCTTTATCAAGTAATTTGCCTAGTATGTCATGGAGAATCCTATAATTGAGGTATTCTTGCATTATTTTCTAATACGATTTACTCAGAAAGTGGGAAAGTCAATAACTTATTGATGTTTTTGCCCAAAGACTACGTTAGTATGCAAAATTAAGAAATATACTTCTATACGCAAATAAGTAAAATTCCTATGGAAAAATAAAGTTTTAGTTAACGTATTGATTCTAATGTTTGCTTTAACACAAAAACATGACCGTGATGAAATAAGAGAAATCTTTTTACAATATTAGAAGGAGAAATCCTTCTTTTTTTTAAACAGGTATGAAAAGAAGATAGATTTATGGTACACTCTACTTACAATAGAAATCTATTAATTGGGCTGGTCGTAAGACCAGGGTCCCTCAATTTGCGGGTAAGACACCTGCTTTTTTTAGGAAAGAATAAATTTTGAGAGGTTTAAGTACAAAAATAATTTCAATGAAAAATATAAGAAGGAGAAAGAGTATGAAATTATATTATCCTGCCATTTTCTTAAAAGAAGATGATGGAAGAAAGATATTCGGTTTCATTTTCTGATGTTTCAGAAGCAATAACATGTGGGAATGATTTTGAAAATATTGATATAAAAGAAACTGTTGTAAAGATTGAATTGAATTTAACTGGATTAAATGACAAAAAAACTAATTTTATAATTATAAAAAAGAGTAATGAATTAGTAAAACTGATTCATTACTCTTTTACGTATACAGCAAAGTTTTTATCCTCACAATAAAAATCACCGTAACCATCTTCATTAATAAGCACTCTTTGATAGCCATTAAAGACATTGACATAATAACAATGACTATATTCTTTACCAACATGCATTGATTTAATACCACCAGTTGAATTCGTCATAATAATTGCCATTGCTTTTGTTTGGGTACGCCTAATCCAACCAATTAAATGAGGATGATCAAAATAATCTTCTTGATTTCCTTCGTTATATTGTTTTCTTAAAGAAAGGAGCTGTTGAAGCATTTCTTTTTTTGAAGAAACATTTTCATAATCAATACCTTCTAAATCACCATAGAAAACACAAGGATACCCTGCTTTTCTTAAAAGAGTTAAACAATAAGCATGTCCTTTAAACCAATCAGGAATGAAAGAAGCTAATGATTGACTTGGTTCCGTATCATGATTATCGACAAAAGTAACTGCATTTGAAGGATACATGGAAACAAGCGTTTGATCAAAAATATGAGAAAAATCATAATTTTCATTATGACTTGCATCATAAAAATGATAGTGAAGAGGAACATCAAATAAAGACATTTCAAAATTGACTTCTTTTAAATAATTTTCTAAATGATACACATCTCCGTGCCAATACTCACCAACCGTAAATAATTCTTTATTAAAATCGCGATATATTTTTGGCAAGAGGTTTTTATAAAAAGAAGCGGGAATATGTTTAACGGCATCGAGACGTAAGCCGTTGATTTTAGTTAAATTTATATACCAGTAAAGCCATGAGGTAACTTCTTGAGCCGTTTCTTCATTTCCAAAATCTAAATCAGCTCCCATTAAATAATCATAATTGCCGTTTTCATCATCTACTTCTTGATCCCAACTTTTTCGATTAAAAAGGAAAATAGTATTACGATGTGTTTTTTCATCATAATCGATACCATCAAAATGATACCAATGCCAAATAAAATCAGAATATTTTTTATTTCTACCGGGAAAAGTAAAAAGGGTATAGACTTCAATTTGTTCATCATCAGAAATGATTTCATTGGTATTTTGGCGATTGACTTCTTTTGCCATAACGATTTCAGTACCATCAGCACCCATTTTATGATTCAAGACAATGTCTCCATAGACATCGATTCCTGCTTTTTGAAAAGCTTGAATACACGCTAAATAATCTTCTTTTGTCCCATATTTTGTTTCAATACTTCCTTTTTGATTGAATTCTCCCAAATCATAAAGATCATAAACACCATAACCATTATCATTGATGCCACCAACTCCTTTATAAGCGGGTGGTAACCAAATAGCTGAAAAACCCATTTCTTTATAAGATTTTACTTTTTCTTGAAGTTGTTTCCAAAGTTTTTCTTCAGGTTTTATATACCAATGAAACCCTTGTAATAAAACACCATTTTCCATTTTTTTCACCTCATTGAAACTATTATACATCATTTTATTTCATTTTCCTAAAAGATGCGTTAAAATAAAGGAAATTAGGGGGATTATATATGTATGAATTAATATCAAACTTAATTCTTTATGGGAATTTACCAGAGGATGAAATTTTAGTACAACTTGCCAAGTTGTTATCAGATGATGAAAAATCAAATCATGAACTTCGTCAAGAAATTTATGGTCAAATAAAAAGATTATTAGAACTTGCGACTCAATATGGATTTAATGATAATTTATGGCATAATTATTTAACTTATTTATTAATGACAAATGAAAATCCATTTAGTATGACTTGTGAAAAACAAGGAGCAAGAGAAGGAACTGTTAATCATTTTGCTTTAAATGATTTTAAAGTATTTTATGATCTTTTCCATTATGATTTTAGGAGTATTGAAAAAGAATTAAATATTGATTGTTTTTCAACACTTGCTGATTATCAAGCTTTATCTAAACCAGAATTGATGTATAACAAGAATGTTTCTTTAAAAGTACAAGAGCTTTCTAAAAAACTAGAAGAAACAAAGAATGAACAAGAGTTCTTTGATGTTGTAACACAATTCTATAAAGATTATGGAGTAGGTATGTTTGGTTTAAATAAAGCCTTTAGAATTGCGACAAGTCATGAAAACTATGTAGAATTAAAACCAATTAATAATATGGATGAAGTTGTTTTAGATGATTTAGTTGGTTATGAAATTCAAAAGAAAAAGTTATTAGATAATACTGTATCTTTTGTTGAAGGAAGAAAAGCAAATAATGTTTTACTTTATGGGGATAGTGGAACAGGTAAATCAACAAGTATTAAAGCAATTGTAAATGAATTTTATGATCAAGGTTTAAGAATGATTGAAATCTATAAACATCAGTTTAAAGATTTATCAAATATTATTGCGATGATTAAAAATAGAAATTATCGTTTCATTATCTATATGGATGATTTATCATTTGAAGAATTTGAAATTGAATATAAATTCTTAAAAGCAGTAATTGAAGGTGGGGTTGAAACAAAACCTGAAAATATTCTTATTTATGCAACAAGTAATAGAAGACATCTTATTAAAGAAAACTGGTCTGATCGTAATGATGTTGTTCAAGAAAATGGAATGCATCAATCAGATACCATGGAAGAAAAACTTTCATTAGTTAATCGTTTTGGAGTTAAAATCAATTATTCTAAACCAATGAAAAAAGAATTTAATCATATTGTTTTAGAATTAGCACATAAAAATAATATAGAAATGGATGAAAAAGAACTTTTATTAGAAGCCAATAAATGGGAATTATCTCATGGTGGAACTTCAGGAAGAACTGCTCAACAATTTATCAATTATATTTTAGGATTGGAGAGATAAAAATGGATGCAATTGAAGCACTTACAACAAGAAGAAGTTGTCGTAGTTTTAAACAAGAACAAATTAAAAATGAAGAATTACAAACGATTTTAGCTTGTGGTTTAAATGCCCCTAGTGGTAAAAATAAACAATCAAGTAAAATTGTGATTGTTCAAAATCAAGAAGAAATCAAAGAACTTTCAAAACTTAATGCAATTATTTTTGGAAAAGATGTTGATCCTTTTTATGGGGCACCAACAGTATGTTTTATCTTTGTCCCAAAAGATGAAAGTAATGGTATAAAAGATGGTTCATTAGTGATTGGTGCTATGCAAACAGGATTTTATGCTTTAAATATAGGTTCTTGTTGGATCAATCGTTGTAAAGAAATGTTTGAGTTAGAAAAGGGACAACAATATCTTCAAAAATGGCATTTAGAAGATTATGTTGGGGTTGGTTGTTGTATTTTAGGATATGTTGAAAAAGCTTTACCTGAAAAGAAAATTTTAGAAAATCGTATTATTCAAGGATAGGAGAATGAATATGGATAACAAAACTTATGAATATGTTGAAGATCGTTCAATGACGATACAACAATACATTAACAATATTTTTAAATGGATGATTATAGGTGTTTTAACAACTTTTATGACAGCTTTTGCTTTAGAAAAATCATCATTTATGTCTTATGCAGGAATGCTTCCCTTAATTTTAATTATTTTTCAATTTGCGGTTGTTATTGGTTTATCAAGACGTTTAATGACAATGAAACCAATTACGGCAAAAGTTCTTTATATGATCTATTCAGTCATTACTGGTGTGACATTTTCTTATGTTATTGCAAGCTATACTTCCTTTAGTGTTGCACTTGCTTTTTTAGTAGCAGCTATTTACTTTGGTGTGCTTGTTGTATTAGGAACAGTTATTAAAATGGATCTAACAAGAATTGGAACAATCTGTCTAGCAGGATTATTTGTTTATATTATTTTTTCAGTTATTGTGATGATTTTTCATTTAGGTGTGGGAACACTTATTATGCCACTTATTTCACTTGCATTATTTGCAGGAATTACGGCATATGATATGCAAAAATCCTTACAATTTTATAATCATGCTTCATCTAATCCAGAAATGTTAGAAAAATTAAGTATTTATGGAGCATTTAATCTTTATTTAGACTTTGTTAATATCTTCTTAGATATTCTTCAATTATTAGGAGATAATAAATAACCAAAAGAGCGAAAGCTCTTTTTTTTAAATGCAAAATCGATTATAATATCTTTTACACATAGGAGGGAATATGAAAAAACTAATTGGAAGTAAAGGATTTTATAAAATGGTTCTTGCGATTTGTATACCCATTGTTATTCAAAATGGTTTTACAAATCTTGCAAGTTTATTAGATAATATTATGATTGGACAATTAGGAACACTTTCTATGTCAGGAGTTTCTATTACTAATCAATTATTACAAGTATTTAATGTCACGATTTTTGGCGCTATGTCAGGCCCAGGAATCTTTATGGCACAGTTTTATGGAAAGAAAAATAAAGAAGGAGTGGAGAATTGTTTTAGGATCAAATTGATTATAGGAATTATAATTGCACTGCTAGCTATTTTTTTATTCTATACATTTGGACAACAATTGATTTCTTTATATTTAAATGATAATCCGCAAGATAGTTTAAAAACTTTAAATTATGGAATGGATTATTTAAAAATTATGCTCATTGGACTGATTCCTTTTGTAATTACACAAGTTTATTCATCATCACTTAGAGAAACAGGAAATACGATTTTACCAATGATTGCCAGTGTGGTCGCCGTGATTGTCAATTTCTGTATTAATTATATTTTGATCTTTGGACATTTTGGATTTCCACAATTAGGGGTTTCAGGAGCGGCGATTGGAACGGTTGTTTCTCGTGTGATTGAAATGAGTATTAATATTATAGGGGGTTCTCGAAATCTTTATTTAAAAGATGCTATTAAGATGAAGAAAGTTCCTTTTGATACAACTAAAGAAATGTTGAAAAGAGGATTACCTCTTTTATGTAATGAAATCTTATGGTCTATTTCTATTGCCTTGATTTCTCAAAGCTATTCCACAAGAGGACTTGTTGCCGTTGCAGCGATTAATATTACCACAACCGTTACTAATTTCTTTATGATTGTTTGTTATGCCATGGGAAATTCTATTTCAATTGTTGTTGGACAACAACTTGGTGCAGGTGAAATTGAAAGAGCGAAAGATTATGATTTGAAAATGGTGTTTATGAACTTTATCATGTGTTTTACGTTGGCTGTTGTTTTATTTAATGTTTCTATTTATATTCCACAAATTTATAACACATCTGTAGAAGTAAAGAATCTTGCAACATTTTTACTTAAAGTAGCAGCATGTATGCTACCGGTTATCTCTATTTATTATAGTAGCTATTTTACTATGCGTGCAGGGGGAAAAACATTTTTAACGTTCTTATTTGATAGTGGATATACATTTGTCTTTACTTTTACGACAGCTCTATTACTAACAAGACTTACAAGTCTACCAATTCTTATAATTTATATACTTGTTCAATGTGTTGATATTCCTAAGGCAACACTTGGTCTTATTCTTGTAAGAAAAGGAATATGGGTCAATAATATTGTTAATGAATTATAGGATTATTGTGTATAAATACACAAAATGTTATAATTCTTGTAGAAAGGCCATGCTTTAGTTGGACATAAGTCGGAGAATCAGAGCCTTAGTTGAATAAACAGAGAAATTTTCTCTGTTTTTTTATTATAAAAGCGAACTTGTTAAGTCCGCTTTATATTTATCTTTTAACAATACGATAATAGGCTTTAGAAGTCATCAAATAAACAATCGTATAAATAATAATGAGACCTGCAATGCAACTAGTAGTTGAGATAAGATAAACGTTGTCATTACATTGTAATCCTTTTAAAATACGAAGGATTAAAGGATAGGCAAAGGCTAAATGAATGATGGCAACAATCAATGGGACAAAGAAGAAAATCAATACTTGGAATTGAATCGTCTGTTTAACTTCTTTTTGTGACATACCAACATTTTGTAAGATTTCAAATTTATTTTGATCTTCAAATCCTTCAGAAATTTGTTTATTATAAATAATTACGATTGCTGCTACTAAGAACATCATTGATAGAAAAATTCCAATAAATAATAATGAACCATATAATTCATAAATAACATCAATATCTTCATAACTATTTTGTATACTTAAATAATATTTATTGCCTAAGTAATTATAATCTTTATGAATAATAGCAGTAGTTACTTCCTCTACAACTTTTTTACTTGCATTAAAACCTATGAAATAACTTTTTGATTTAAGCTTATAGTTATTTAAAGCACTTTGATTGATTACTATTGAGATATTATTTGGAGCAAAACAATTATTTGCTTGAAGTTGACGATTTTTAATTTGTCCTTTTATAGTATAAGGAATATTCTCTAATGAAATGGTAGGGTTATTATAACCTTCATAACTATAAAGATAAACTTCATTATTATTTAAAGATAAATTTTGATTAAAATAATGATTATAATCCTCCAAAGAAATAAGATTAATAGAAGCTAAATGATTATAGTCATAATCATTTAGATGTACTTTATTTTTCTTTAAACTTCCTGTGTAATTATAATAAGAAAGAGCATAAAGAGAATCATATTTTTTATTTTTTAATAATCCTTTAACATCTTCATAGACTTGGTTTGGATAATCCGAATCAGTTACAGTAATAGTTCCATCCATGTAATATTGTCTTTTGATACTATCTTGAATACCATTATATAAACAAATTGTTGAAGAAAGTGTCACTAAAACACAAGTACATAAAATACAAATATTAGCAAGACCAACAGCATTTTGTTTCATACGATATAAAAGACCTGAAATAGAAGTAAAGTGTGTTGGTTGATAATAAAAGTTTCTTCTTGATTTTAAGAACTTTAATAAAGCAATACTTCCTGCTGTAAATAAACAATACGTACCAATCATGACTAAAATAACAGCAACAAAGAATAAAACCATAGCTTGCATAGGATCAGTAATGGACAAAGCAATATAATAACCTGCACTTAAAGCAATAATCCCTAAAAGTGTTAAAAAGATTTTTGTTTTAGGTTCTTTTTCACCAATATTCTGTCCTTTTAAAAGTTCAATGGGATTACTTCTAACAACAACAGAAATATTATAAATAAGTGATAAAAAGAAAATAATACTGAAAATAATAATCGTTTTTATAAAAGCATCTATTGAAAAAATAAGAGAAAAATGAATACTTTTATGAATGATTCTTAAAATAATGACAGATGTAATTTGCGAAAGAAGCATTCCAATAACAATACCACTTACAAGAGAAATAAGAGCAATAACGATAGTTTCTAATAACATCATAGAACGCACATTTCTTTTTTCCATTCCCAATATATGATAAAGACTGATTTCTTTTTTTCGATTCTTTATCACAAAACTATTGGTATAAAATAAGAAAATCAAAGAGAAGAGGGCAATCACATAGCCTCCTAGGTTTAAAAACATAGTAATTGAATCCTGACCCTTTAAAGTAGGACTATTTCCTACAGTTTTAATAATGAAATAAAGGGCGATAGAGAAAATAGTAGAAATAAAGTAAGAACTATAAAGCTTTTTATTCTTTTTGATATTTCTTAAAGCCAATCTTAAATAAAATTTCATTTTATTGACCTCCCGAAAGAAGCATTGTTAGAGTATCGCTAATAGCTTGATACATTTCTTGATTAGACATATCTCCTTTATAAAGTTGATGGAAGATTTGTCCGTCTTTAATAAATAAGACACGACTGGCATAACTAGCTGCTTTACTACTATGAGTAACCATTAAAATTGTTTGTCCACTTTGATGAATTTGATCAAAAATAGATAAAAGTTGATCGGTTGATTTTGAATCAAGAGCACCTGTGGGTTCATCGGCTAAAATAATTTTAGGATGGGTAATTAAGGCTCTTGCAACCGCAACTCTTTGTTTTTGACCACCAGATATTTCGTAAGGATATTTTTCTAATAAATGATTAATTCCTAATGGTTTCGCAAGTTTTTCTAGTTTTGGTTTCATTAAAGCATAGGGTTCTTTTGATAAAACAAGAGGTAAATAGATATTGTCAGCGACATTAAAAGTATCTAATAAGTTAAAATCTTGAAAAACAAAGCCAAGATTATCTCGTCTAAAAGCTGAAATATGTTTATCAGAAATTTTTGTAAGATCTTTTCCATCTAATAAAACCTCTCCACTTGTTGGTTTATCTAATGAAGCAAGAATATTTAAGAGTGTTGTTTTTCCACTTCCAGATTCACCCATAATGGCGATATATTCTCCTTCTTCAACATCAAAAGAAACATCTTTTAAAGCTTCTACCTTTTGGTTTGAAAAACGCGTTGAATAAATTTTTTGTAAATGTTTAACGTTTAATAATGACATTTTTGTGTCCTCCTTTTTACACACTTATTGTATTCTACTTCTAAAATATGACCTATCGATTTATCTTACAAGTAAGTAAAATAATCTTACATTTTTGTAAGATTATTCAATAAATATTTCTTTTTTACTAAAATCAAGACAAACAGTTGTTCCTTGACCTACTTTTGATTCAATAGAAATCAAATGACCCAATTGATTAAAAATATTTTTACATAAATAAAGACCTAAACCACTGGCTTTTTTATCATTTCTTCCTTGAAAACCTGTAAATCCTTTTTCAAAAACACGTGGCAGATTACTTTCTTTAATTCCAATACCGCTGTCTTGAATATAAAGCTTTTCACCTTCATTATAAAAAGTAATACTTCCTTCTTTCGTATATTTTAAAGCATTAGAAAGAACTTGTTCAATGACAAAACCACTCCATTTTTCATCTGTTAAGATTTTTAGGTCTTTAATTTGATAATCTACTTTTAATTTTTTTTGAAAGAAAAAGAGTGATTGTTTTTTGATTTCTTGACTAACAAGATGATCTAAAGAAACTTTTTGAAAAGAAAGATCATGGTGAATAGAATCTAAACGTACATATTGTAAAGCCATATTGACATATTGTTCTATTTTTAAAAGTTCTACAAGCATTTTTTTATCTGGGTAATCATTTTGAATGATGAGTTTTAATCCAGCAATAGGAGTTTTGATTTGATGGACCCATTTTGTATAATAATCTATCGTGTTATTGTATTTTTGTTGATTTTCTTGTTTAAGTTGAAATATCTTTTTTTGTAACATTTGAAGCATTTCTTGATATGTTTTTTCTTCAAGATAGCTTTCTTGAGGTAAATTATCAAACAATTCAGGATTGTCTTTTAAATAAATCAAATATTGATGATGTTGTTTGTATTTTTTATAATCAAGTAAAAAATAAAGAAGGATGATAAAAAAATAGAGACTTAACATATAAATAATTAAATCTAAAATCATTTGACATATCATTAAAACAACAAAAGTACATAAGACAAACAACAAATAAAGAAGATAGACGGGATATGTTTTCTTTAAATAGTCTTTAAACATAATAAATACCCTAAGCCTTTCTTAGTATGAATAAAATCATGTAAACCAATATCTTCTAATTTCTTTCTTAAACGATTCATATTAACACTTAAAGTATTATCATCAATAAATTGGTGATCATCCCATAAATGATTCATTAAATCAATACGAGAAACAATCACTTCCGCATGTTCAAATAAATATTCTAAGATTTTTAATTCATTTTTAGTTAGAATAAGTTCCTTTTGTTGATAAGTGATTTTTCCAGCTAAGATATCTAAATGAACATCTTGATAAGTTAACAAATGAAAATCTTTAGAAAAACTATAAGTTCTTCTAAGAATCGCTTGTAATTTAGCTTGTACAACCTGTAAATCAAAAGGTTTATTAATAAAATCATCACCACCCATATTCATTGCTAAAACAATATTCATATTTTCATTAGCGGAAGAAATAAAAACAATAGGGACTTGTGAAATTTTTCGAATTTCTTGACACCAATAATAACCATCAAAAAAAGGAAGATGGATATCTAATAAAACAAGATCAGGTTGAAACTCTAAAAAATCATCTAAAACATGTTCAAAATCTTCTATATATTGAACATCATAATGATATTTTTCAAAATGTTTTTGTAAGCCTTTTGCGATAATAAAATCATCTTCAACAATTAATAATTTATACATAAAATCACCTTCTTTTAATATTATATAGAAAATCATGCAGTTCGTCATCTTAAAATTGTGTAAGATATGTTATAATGAAAAGCGATTGGGGGATATAAATATGATTTTTGAATATGATGAAAATAATTTAGAAAAATTTGAAAACTTTAAAGGTGGCGAAAAATACATTGGAGCAAAGATGTATTTTGATGGTTTAAATCGTTTTATGATTGGACATATTCCATATGGCGGAAGTGTTGGAGAACATGTTCATGAAACAAACAGTGAAGTGATTTATGTTATTTCTGGTAATGGTTATGTTATTTATGATGGACAAAGAGAAGAACTTCATAAAGGAAGTGTTCATTATTGTCCTAAAGGTCATAAACATACAATGGTCAATGATCATGAAGAAGACCTTGTTTATTTCGCAGTTGTACCTGAACAATAATTCTTGATTATTATCAAGAATTTTAATTTCTGGATGAAAAAATGTATAATAAAAAAGAGGTGAGGACGATGGATTCTTTTTTAAAAGAGATTGATACAGAACTTTTAAAGAGATGGCTGTTGAATCAAAATGAAGATGATTGGGATGTCAAAGAAGTAAATGAAAATATTGTGATTGAAACAAAATATGGTTTAGGATTTATTAATTTTTATCCTGATTGTATTATTGAACTCGATGTTGAAAATAAGATGACTAAAGAAAAAATCTTCTTTATTCATTTTCAAATGAATAATTTTCATCACGCTTTAGGTTTACTTTATGACATGCGTCTTTGTTTACAAAGGTTGACAACTTCTAAAAAAACAAAAGTACTTCTTTCGTGTACAAGTGGACTTACTACAGGTTTCTTTGCGGAAAAATTAAATGAGGGTGTACAGCTTCTAAATAAGGATTTTGAATTTAATGCTGTTTCTTATGGTAATCTTTATGACATGGCGAAAGATTATGATGTTATTCTACTAGCACCACAGGTATCATTTCGTTTATCTGAAGTAGAAGGAGTCTTAAAAAATAAGCGTGTTTATGCTATATCACCTGCATTATTTGGAAAATATGATGTGGGAAATACGATTACTTTTTTAGAAGATGAACTTTATAAAGAAAAAGAAGTTCAAAGTCAACAAGAAAATCCTTTACCTATTAAACAAATGTTGAAAGCTCATCAACAAGTTTTAGCACTTGCTTTTATTCAATTAGATCAAAAAGTAAGACTTGTAAGTCGTCTTTATGATGAAAATAATATGATTTTAGAAGATTTTGAAGTCTATAAAAACACTATTTCAGTCGATGATATTGTTGATTTAATTAATACGGTTTTATATGGATATCCTGATATAGAACTCATTAGTCTATCACTACCTGGGGTTGTTTATAATGGAGTAGTAACTTTAAAAAAATATGGCTTGAATGAATGTCGTTTACAAGCTTTTCTTGAAGAAAAATATAGTCAAAAGATTGTCATTAATAATGATGTTAATACAATTGTGATGGGATATTTTGCTTCACAAGATGACTATGAATCGATTTCTTTCCTTTACCAAGCACGAATTGGTGGTACTGGTGGGGTAGGACATATTCATCGAGGACATTTAATTAAAGGAAGGCATAATATTGCGGGTGAAATTCAGTATTTACCGATTTCTTTTAGTGAGAATTATCAAGAAATTAAGAAAACTCCAGAAGGAGCTCTTGAATGGACAATGAAGTATTGTTTAGGGATTACTTCGATGTTGGCACCGGATGCAATCATTATTTATAATCGGTTGATTTCTAAAAGTGATGATGTAAAAAAAGAAATGGAAAAATATATGCCAAAGAGTTATATACCTGATTTGATTAAGATTGAAAGCTTAAAGGAATATATGTTGATTGGATGTATTTTATTGGGGTTAAAAGAAATGTAAGAGGTATCTTTGAGAAAAGATACCTTTTTTACATTTATTTTTGACAACTGTCTTGTCAGGTGTAAACAAAAGGAGTATACTCTCCTCGAGAAAAGGGAGAAGTTATATGGATAATATAGAAAAAATTAAAAAGTTAAAAGAAGAAAAAAATGCGATTATTTTAGCACATTATTATGTAGATGAAGAAGTGCAAAAGATTGCTGATTATATCGGAGATTCGTTTTATCTTGCTAAAGTTGCAAGTCAAACAGAAGCTGATCGTATTGTTTTTGCGGGTGTTGAATTTATGGGGGAAAGTGCCAAAATCTTAAATCCAAATAAAAAGGTTTTAATGCCTGATGCCTTTGCGGATTGTCCAATGGCACATATGATTACAATTAAAGAAATTAAAGAAATGAGAGAAAAATATGATGATTTAGCTGTTGTTTGTTATATTAATTCGACAGCTGAAATCAAACAATATGCGGATGTCTGTGTGACATCGTCAAATGCTGTAAAAATCGTTAAAGCATTACCACAAAAAAATATTTTCTTTATACCAGATCAAAACTTAGGAGATTTTGTAAGAAGACAAGTCCCTGAAAAAAATGTGATGACAAATTATGGACATTGTCCTCGTCATACCAATATTACTTTGGATAAATTAAATGAAGTGAAACAAAAATATCCAGAGGCTAAAATTGCAGTGCATCCAGAATGTAAAAGAGAAATCGTTGAAGCTGCTGATTTTGTAGGAAGCACTTCTGCCATTATTGATTATGTTGTTCAAACAGATGTGAAAGATTTTATTATTGGGACAGTAGATGGTGTTTTTGCGAAAATCAAAGAATTAGCACCAAATAAAAATTTACACACTATTATGGATGTACAAGTTTGTCCAAATATGAAAAAAGTGACATTAGAAAAAATCGTTGATGTTTTAGAAAATGATACAAATGAAGTGATTTTAAATGATGACTTTATGCAAAAAGCATTCAGTCCACTTAAAAAAATGTTAGAACTTGCAAAATAGGAGTAGAATATGAAAACAGATGTATTAATAGTAGGAAGTGGATGTTCAGCCCTTTATATGGCTTTACATTTACCAGAAGATTTAAATATTTTAATGGTTACTAAAAAAGAAGCGGAATTAAGTGATTCATTTTTAGCACAAGGTGGAATCTGTATGCTTAGAAATGAAGATGACTATGATAGTTATTTTGAAGATACGATGAAAGCAGGTCATTATGAAAATGATGCTTATTCAGTTGAATTAATGATTAAATCATCACCAGATGTTATTCAAGATTTAATTAGTTATGGGGTTGATTTTGAAAGAAATGAAGACGGAAGCCTTGCTTTTACAAGAGAAGGGGCTCATAGCCAAAAACGTATTCTTTATCATGAAGATATTACAGGTAAAGAAATTACGAGACATTTATTAGAAAAGGTAAGACAAAAAAAGAATGTGACACTTTTAGAAAATACACCTCTTGTTGATTTAATTGTTCGAGGAAATGTTGCTTTAGGTGGAGTGATTAAAAGAAATAATCAAGAAGAAAAGGTATACGCTAAAAAAGTTGTTTTAGCTACTGGAGGAATCGGAGGACTTTATAAACATTCTACAAATTATCCTCATTTAACAGGAGATGGTATTGAACTTTCTAAAAAATATCAAATTGAACTTAAGAATTTAGATTATGTACAAATTCATCCAACAACTTTATATACAACAGATCATGAAAGAAGCTTTTTAATTTCTGAATCTGTTCGTGGTGAAGGGGCTATTCTTTTAGATAAAAATGGAAATCGTTTTGTCAATGAACTTCTTCCAAGAGATGTTGTGGCAGAAGCCATCTTTAAACAAATGGAAAAAGATCAAACAGATTATGTTTATGAAGATTTAAGACCAATTGGTAAAGAAGAAATTGCTAGTCATTTTCCTCATATCGTTGAACATTGTAAAGAAAAAGGATATGACGTTTTTAAAGAACCTATTCCTGTTGTACCTGCACAACATTATTTCATGGGTGGTATCAAAGTAGACTATGATAGTCATACCAGTATGAAACATTTATATGCTATTGGAGAAACAGCATGCAATGGTGTTCATGGAAAGAATCGTCTAGCAAGTAATTCACTTTTAGAAAGCCTTGTTTTTGCTAAACGTGCTGCCAAACGTATTGAAAAAAGTTTAAAGGAGAGAGCTCATTATATGTTTGATCAAACAACTTTAAAATTAAATGTAGACCCACTTATTATTAGTGCCTTAAAAGAAGATATTACTAGTGAAGATGTTTCTACAAATAGTGTTATGCCTTTTTCTAAAACAGGTGTCGTTGATTTGATTTGTAAAGAAGATGGTGTTATTTGTGGATTACAAATATTTGAACGTACTTTTGAATTATTAGATGAAGCGTGTGATGTCGAATTCTTTGCAAGTGATGGCGACCGTGTAGAAAAAGGGCAACTTTTAGGACGTGTCAAAGGGGATGTTCGTATTTTATTAAGTGGAGAACGTGTTGCTTTAAATTATTTACAAAGAATGAGTGGAATTGCTACTTATACAGCGAATGTTCAAGAATATTTAAAAGATTCTTCTATTCGTTTATTAGATACACGTAAAACAACACCAAATAATCGTATCTTTGAAAAATATGCAGTAAGAGTTGGTGGCGGACATAATCACCGTTATAATTTAAGTGATGGTGTTTTACTAAAAGATAATCATATTGGTGCTGCTGGTGGTGTTAAGGAAGCCATTATGCTTGCTAAAGAGTATGCACCATTTGTCAGAAAAATCGAAATAGAAGTAGAAAATATGGAAATGGTCAAGGAAGCTGTAGAAGCAGGTGCGGATATTATCATGTTAGATAATATGGATGATGATATGTTAAAAGAAGCTATTGCTTATATTGATCATCGTGCTGAGATTGAAGTTTCAGGAAATGTCACAAAAGAAAACATTGCAAGACTTACAAATTTAGGAGTGGATTATGTTTCAAGTGGTGCTTTAACACATTCTGCACCAATATTAGACCTTTCATTGAAAAATTTACATGTGCTATAATATCAATTAAGGAGGGCGAGTTATGGATGGAAATAAAAGAAGAGAAGCCATTATTGATATTTTAAAAAACAGTTTACAACCTGTATCAGGAACATATTTAGCGAAAACCCTCCAAGTAAGTCGGCAAGTCATTGTTCAAGACATTGCTTTACTTCGTGCTGGTGATTATGATATTTATTCAACACATAAAGGATATGTTTTAAATACACAAAAAGTTTGTAAACGTATTTTTAAGGTACATCATGATGATAATGAAGTAGAAAAAGAACTTTCTTTAATTGTTGACTTAGGTGGGTTTGTTGAAGATGTCTTTGTTTATCATAAAGTTTATAATATTGTAAAAGCAACATTAAATATTGCTTCAAGAAGAGATATTAAAAATTATATGACAAATCTACAAACAGGACATTCAAGCTTACTAAAAAATGTAACATCAGGATATCATTATCATACAGTTCATGCAGACAATGAAGAAATTCTCGATGAAATTCAAGAAGAACTTCAAAAAGCTGGATTTCTTGCACAGTTACAAGAATATGAACCTGTTGATTTCTGGAAAGATAAATAAAATAAAAAGCGTCAATAACACAACTATTGACGCTTTTTTACGCTATTTTTTAATTCTTTAATACTTGTATAATCAAATAAATGATCTTGAATATCAAGAATTTGTTGTTTAGAAAGGGCGCTTATAAAATTACTGATATCTTCATGAAATTGCATTTTAATATATTTAACAATATTTTCTTTTGCTTTACTAAGCAAATGATCTATTTCATTATTTGCTTTTTCAAATTTTTTATTTGCTTCCTCAATCTTTCTATCACGAGAACGAAGTAATATCTCATTATCTAAACGATCTAGATATTCTTGGTATGATTCATCAGAAGATATATATCTGTCATGCATTTGTATCGCTTCCTTTATTCTATAATCTATCTCAATTTTATCATATGGTTTTTCATTTTTAAAGAGATACATTAACTGATTAAAAGTCGTCATTTCATTGATTGCTTGATTGATATATTCAAGTTGAATAATTGTTATCTCAGCACGATTAAAGGGATAGACAATATGATGTTCGTCATCAACCATTCTAAAGTGACATTTATAAAGAGGAGCATTATCTAAAATATGCCCATAACTAATAATTAATGATCTTACAACATGAGCACTAGTATAATCTTCTCCTTGCTTTACTTGTTGTCTTAAAAGTTCAGCATTATAAAGTTCAAAACGAACAAGTATTTCTTCGTTTAAACCATAGGGTTGTAGTTCAATATTGTAGATATCGCCGATATCATCAACAGCTAAAATATCTAAAATAAGTTTCTTTTCGTAATAGCTTTTACCATATTGCTGCGCATTCTTTAATTTAGTAGAAATAATTTTCCTATCTGAAACGAGTTCTTGATAAATAAGGGTTCTTATTCTTTCGTTTTCTACAAGCAAATGATGAAAATATAAATCATTTGAATATTTTATAAAATTCTCTCTATTTTTGTTCATATAGATTCCTCCCTATATATATTGTCTTTTTTTGAGGAGTTTTCTTCTTTTTAGTAAAAATAAATGATAAAATTTTAGAAATAGAAGCTTTGGAGGTAAAGTATGAATCAAGAGGTTAAAATGAAGCCATCCTATTTAAAAATTGCTTTTTTGGATAGAGATGGAACTATTATTAAAGATTATCCAGATGAAAAATGGAGAGAAATTAAAGAACCTGAATTTTTAGAAGGTTCAATAGAAGGTCTTAAGAGATTAAAAGAGATGGGCTACTATTTTATCATTATAACAAATCAATATCTTATTAATGATGGAATTATTTCATTGAATGATTATCAACAGTTTACAGGAAAATTTCTAAAAAAATTAAAAGAAGAAAATATAGATATTCTAAAAATCTACTTTTGTCCGCATAATGAAAAAGATCATTGTCATTGTAAAAAGCCAAAACCAGGGATGATAGAACAAGCTAAAAAAGATTTTTTAATTGATATGAATAACTCTATCTATATAGGGGATAGTCATGTTGATTATTTACTAGCAAAACATTTTAATTTAACTTTTTATGGAATAAATTATCATGATGATAATGTTAAAAGTTATCATAGTATTTTAGATATTTCTAAACAAATAAAAAAGATTCAAAATAAATGAATCTTTTATAAATTTTCTAAAGCATATTCAATAGCTTCACTAACAGCTCCATCTTTACAACTTGAAACAACTTTATAAGCTTTTTCTTGAATAACTTTTTCAGCATTATTTGGTGCAAATGAATAGGGAAAACGTTCAAAGAGAGTAATATCATTCATACCATCACCTAGAACGATGACTTCTTCTTTTTTGATGTTTAATTGATCAATTACTTTTTCTAAAATAAGTCCTTTTTGTGCATTTTCATTTGTAATTTCTACATTATCTGGATAGGAAGATAAATAAGCAATTTCTTTCATATCTTTAAAATAAGGAATGACTTTTTGAATTTCTGTTTCATCATGTGAAAAAGCTTCCACTTTAATCACTTCTAAATCTCTCTCAATGAATTCATCAATTGAATCGAATTGTTGAATTTGACAGGCTGGAGAATCACTCAGTGGACCTCCTGGTAAAAAATCTTCCATCTTATTACCAAAGCGTACACTTCCACGATAAGCAAAACGATCTCTTACATAATCAGGTTCTAAAGTACTATAAAAACCGTTTGTTGTAAAAATCATATAAGAAGTATGGTGTTCAATAAAGATAGGAAGAATTTCTTTAAGTTTCTTTTTATTTAAATAACAATCCATTAATACTTTTCCTTCTTTATTACAATATTGAGCACCATTTCCTAAAATAGCAGAACATTTTATATCTAAAGGATCTAAAACACTTGTTATGCCATAATAATCTCTACCTGAAGCCACTACAAATTCAACACCTTTATCTTGAGCTTTTTTTATACTTTCAATACATTTAGGGTTGATGTAACCATGAGATAATAAAGTTCCATCAACATCACTCACAATCATTTTAATCATATTTCTTTCCTCCGATAGTTTTATTATATAAAAAAATTAAGTATCATTTAATTTTTTTACTTAATAAGAAAAAAAGAGTTTATTTAACCCTTTCTAAAATCTGTTTATAATTAGGAAAATTGGTTTTAGAAACTTTATACAAGATATCTTTACCATATTCTTGTACTAAAAAAGTTCCAGTATCATTAGCGAGAATATTAAAACCACGAGGAAGTGTTGTATTTAATGATTGACACATATTTTGATAATATTGAAGATAAGCATATTGTGAAAGAATACGTGCACATTTCATAGCAAGTGACATTTCTTCTTTAAATTCAATATGACGCACAACAACGATTTTATTTTTCAAATAACGATAATATTTTTTAGGAGATAAAAAAGCATCAATTGTTACTTTAGAAACAGGGTGTTCGATACGTTGAATAACATTGATCATCGCTTGATTGTAAAGTTTCGCTTTAATACATGAGAGCTTTTGTCCTTCATTTACATATTGATTGTAATGGCTATTATCAAGCAAAAGTAAACTATAATTGAGTTTTTCTTTTAATATCTTTCCAATTCTTTCAATATCGCTCGATGACATTTCTTTATCCAATTCCAGTGCATTCAGTTCTTTTTCATCTTTTTGATCTACATAACAGGCAACGACACATAATGGTCCAAAGAAATCAAGCGAGCCTGTTTCATAACATCCTACATGATTTTCTATCATAAAAATTCCTCCCTCTTTGTATTTATTATAGCATAACTTTTTTTGATTATTCACTAAACAAGTGTTGAAAGATAACGTTCATAGAGTTTGTCACGCTTCAAAACTTTTATATGACCGTATTCAATTGAAATCAAACCTTCTTCTTTAAATTGATTTAAAACCTTCGTGACAGTGACTCTTGAAATAGCTAAAGAATCCGCAATTTCTTGATGAGTATAAGGAATATCCCCAAAAAGTAAATTCTTTTCAATATTATTTGTAGCACTTAGTTCGTATAAAAAAGCAGCTACTTTTTCAAATCGATCATAGGTTTGTGCCCATTTTAAAAGTTGCGTCAAATGATTACAGTTATCATTAAACATCTTTAATAAAGTAATCGTAAGATCAAGTGATGATGACAAATAAGGATAAAGATCCTCTAAATGACACGTAATGATTTCTACATCATTGATGGCAGAAACAGTTGTTGGGCGATAAGCATTCTCATAAAGCGAAGACTCACCAAAAATACGACCTTTATCTAAAACATCATAATTAATTTCATCACCATTTTTCGTAATATGATACACCCGTACACGACCTTTTAAAACGAGACATAATTCATCAGCATGGTCGTCTTGCATATAAATAATATCATTTTTTTGATAGTGTTTAATGGTACCAGCTTGTTTAAAATAATCAAAAAGTTCGTCATTAATTTTCATTTTTTTCACCTTCTTGTCTAAATTGTAACATATATTACATTCTTAAAAAAGAAAAATTGTTAGGATAGTTCCCGAGGTGAGAGATATGAAAAAAATTATTCAAATTATTATTGGTAATATTTTAATGGCATTTGCTTTTAGTACTTTGATTTTAGATAATTCCATTGTGGCAGGAGGAGTTTCTGGTATTAGTACAGTCTTTCATTTTTATACAGGAATTTCTATTTCTCTTTGTGTAGGAATTATTAATATTGCTTTATTTATTATTGGATTTTGTTTTTTAGGAAAAACATTTGCGATGAAAACATTGATTTCAACATTCTTGTTTCCTATTTTATTAGAATTCTTTAATCAACAATCTTATTTACATGGTTTATTAAATGATCAATTATTGATTTGTATATTAGGAGGATTCTTATTAGGTCTAGGAATTGGTCTTGTTTTAAAAGCGGGAGGTTCTACAGGAGGATTTGATATTTTAGCGCTTGTTGTTGAAAAAAATTTTAAAGTTCCTGTAACTTTACTTGTTAATGGAATTGATGCGACAATCCTTGTTCTACAAATTTCTTTCCATAGTGTTCCTGAAATTGTTTATGGGATTATGACGATTCTTATTACAGCTTATATGATGAATTATTTATTATCATCAGGTAAAGGATGTGTTCAAGTTCTTTTAATGTCTAAAGAAATTGAACGTATGAAAATGATGATTTTAAATGATATGGATGCAGGAGTGACTTTATTAGATGGTAAAAGTGGTTTTTATGGAAATGATACAGAAGTTGTTTTAACGATTTTACCCTATCGTAAACTTCCTGATTTAAAAGATAAAATTAAAGAAATTGATGAAAAAGCATTTATTATTGTTTCCCATGTAGAAGAAGTTAGTGGAAATGGTTTTACATATTCTAAAGAAATGCGAGAGGCTTCATTTTAGGTGTTCATTTTTATGGACATCTTTTTTAATTTGGTAGATAATAAGGCAAACGGGGGAATAAGTTATGAAAATAGAGATCAGGTATGCAAAATTAGAGGATGCAACAAGATTAGTAGAAATCTATCGTTATTATGTTGAAAAGACGGCAATTACATTTGAATACAAGGTACCATCTATCGAAGAATTTCAACAAAGAATGATACATGTCATGGAAAAATATCCTTATTTGGTAGCCAAGGTGGATGATCAAATTGTCGGTTATGCTTATGCGAGTACCTTTAATGTCAGAATGGCCTATGATTGGTGTGCAGAAACATCTATTTATGTAGATCATATGTTAAGAAAATGTGGGGTAGGAAAAAGACTTTATCAAGCTTTAGAAAAAGTTTTAAAAGCACAAAATATTACAAATTTGAATGCGTGTATTTCTTCACCAATTGAAAATGATGAATATTTAGATACCAATAGTATTGATTATCATCATTATTTAGGATATCAAATGGTAGGAGAGTTTCATCAATGCGGGTATAAATTTAAACGTTGGTATAATATGGTATGGATGGAAAAATTTATTGGGGAGCATCAAGAAAATCAATTACCAGTGATTCGATTTAAAGAAATAAAAGATCAAGTGAATTTAAATGAGGTTGTTTAGATGGAATTAGTAGAAGGAAGACCACAAGATAAAAGAATAGATAAAGAAGAAAGAGTCTATGATTTATTAGATCAATTAAATATTGATTATCAACGCATTGACCACGAAGAAGCAAATACGATGGAAGTATGTTTAGAAATAGAAAAAACACTAAAATCAACAATTTGTAAGAATTTATTTTTAGTTAATTCAAATAAAAGTCAATATTATTTATTAATGTTGAAAGAAAATAAAAAATTTAAAACAAAAGTGATTTCAAAACAAATCAATAGTTCACGTCTTTCTTTTGGAAGTGATGAAAAAATGTTGGAATATTTGGATATTACACCAGGATCTGTGAGTCTTTTAGGATTAATGAATGATCATGATTTTAAAGTTCAATTATTAATGGATAAAGATCTCCTACAAGATGAGTATTTAGGGTGTCATCCTTGTATCAATACAAGTAGTTTAAGAATTAAAATGAAAGATGTATTTGAAAAAATCATACCATCCCTTCATCATGAACCTATCTTTGTAGAGGTTTATAATGAATAAGGAAGGTATCATGATTTATCTTGTCATGAAAGGACAAGATAAATTTGTTGAAAAAGTAAAAGCTTATTTTCAAAAGAGCTTATATCTTTTAGAAGTCATTGTCATTAATGATTGGCAAGATGAACTTTCTTTTGAATCAAAAGCGGGGAAAAATTTATTACATACAATTAAAAAAATTAAACAAAAGAATGCTTCTTTAAAATGTTATATCAGTGGTTATTCACTCGCAGGGCTTTTTAGTCTTTATGCGATGCATGAATTGGATTTAGAAGGCGCTGTTTGTGTATCAGGTTCTTTATGGCAAGAAGGATGGTTGGTTTATTTAAAAGAACATCCTATTAATCATAAGAAAATTTATTTAAGTTTAGGAAGTAAGGAACATAAAACAAGAAATGTTTTAATGAAAAATGTGTTAAAAAACACATTAGAAACATATGAAATTTATCAAAAAGAAAATCAATGTATATTTGAAAAGAATGTAGGCAATCATTTTTTTCAAAGTGAAGAAAGAATGATGAAAGGATGGGATTATATTCTTTATGAAAAATAGGAAATTAACAGAGAAAAGGCTTTTATTAATTAAAAAATTATTATTTGTTTTAACGATTTTATTACTGATTTATCATGTGGGATGGACAATCTTTATTTTGGCTTATCGTCATCATATTGGTGATGCTTACATAAAATATGTAACAACTATGATTTTTCGTATTTTACAGTTTAGTGCGATGTTACTTGTTTTAGCGACGCCTAAGTTTTTAAAGAAATGGTTTAAGATCAATGTTCCTTTAGCACTTTATATTGTTATTGCGCTTTTTGCGTTTAATGCTTTAGTTTTAGGAGATGGACTTGATTTTTATGGAAAATACCCATGGTGGGATTCTTTTTTACACTTCCATTCGGGAATTATTCTATCTTTTGTAGCTTTATGGTTTATACATATTATGATGGCAGAAAAAAGCAAATTTATTTATATGAATAAATATTTTACATGCTTATTTTTAGTGATCTTTTCTTTAGGAGTTGGTGCTTTTTGGGAAATTCTTGAATATAGTTGTGATGGGATTTTTCATACAAATTCTCAACAATATATGGCTTCAACAAAGGGAACACTTGTTTCTAAAAATGATATTCCTTTAAAAGGACATGAAGCGTTAAAAGATACGATGAAAGATTTAATGCTTGATTTAGGAGGGTCATTAATTGTCGCAACGTATGGTTTTGTAAGACATGATAAAATTGTTAAAAAAATATCGAGAGACCATTTATCTCCCGATGATATTTTGAGCTAGAGATTCTAAATGCTTTTTAGAATCTCTTATTTTTTGTATTTCTTTGGATGAAGCTGTTTCATAATTGAATTTTCTTGTCATTTTCATTAAAGAAGAAAGTTCTGCTTTAATTTGTTTTCTTAATGCTTTATCCATTTCTTTTTTATGTGAGGCAAGACCATTTTGAACATTGATAATGAGAGTTTCTACTTCATTTTTTAAAAGCATATTATCTTTTGTAACTTGGTCTTGGCTTTCATACATTTTAGCTTGTTTGATTGCTTCTTCAATATCACTATCAGACATTTTAGAAGAACCTTCAATAGTCATACTTTGACTATTTCCAGAGGCAAGATCTTTAGCAGAAACATGAACGATTCCATTACTGTCAATATCGAAAGTGACTTCAATTTGTGGAACACCGCGCATGGCACGTTTGATTTTTTTAAGTTTGAATTTTCCTAAAGATTGGTTATCTTTAGCAAGCGGTCTTTCGCCTTGTAAAACATTAATTTCTACTTGTGTTTGAAAGTTAGCAGATGTTGTAAAGACTTGACTATGGCTCGTTGGAATCGTTGTATTTCTTGGAATTAGAGGTGTAGCAACACCACCAACGGTTTCAATAGAAAGTGTTAAAGGTGTGACATCTAATAAAAGAACATCATTTTCTTCACCATATAAGACCATTTCACCACTTAATTTACCAGCTTGGATTGCGGCTCCTAAAGCGACACATTCATCTGGATTTAAAGACTTACTTGGTTCCATGTTTGTAATTTCTTTCACTTTATCTTGAACCGCTAAAATACGTGAAGAACCACCAACTAAGATAATCTTATTAAGATCTTGTGGAGTCAGTCTGGCATCGTTTAAAGCAGTTTGCATTGGTAAAACGAGACGGTCAATAAGTCCTTTTGTAAGCTCATTAAACTTTTGCCTTGTAAGTGTGATTTCTAAGTTTTTAGGTCCATTTGTATCTTGATAAATAAATGGTAAATTAATAAGGGTACTTGATTGACTTGAAAGTTCAATTTTAGCTTTTTCACTTGCTTCTAAAACACGACTATAAGCAACTGTATCTTTTGTTAAATCAATACCTTCTTGTTTTAAAAAGATTTCGATGACAAAATTACAAATAGCTTTATTAAAATCATCGCCACCTAAATGGTTATCACCGGCTGTTGATAAAACTTCAATAACACCATTACCAATTTCGATAATAGAAACATCAAAAGTACCACCGCCTAAATCAAAAACCATTACTTTTTGACCATAAGCATTTTCAAGACCATAAGCCAGCGCGGCAGCTGTTGGCTCATTAATAATTCTTAAAACTTCTAAGCCTGCAATTTTTCCAGCATCCTTTGTTGCTTGTCTTTGAGCATCATTAAAATAAGCAGGGACAGTAATGACAGCTTGTGTTACTTGTTCTTGTAAATAAGTTTCTGCATCATTTTTTAATTTTTGTAAAATCATTGAAGAAATAAGTTGTGGAGAAAGTTTTTTTCCATCGATTTCTACATGATAATTTTGTCCCATTTCTCTTTTAATAGATGAAATCGTACGTTTTGGATTCATTGATTGTTGACGTTTAGCAAGTTCTCCAACAAGTTTCTTTCCATCTTTATCAAAAGCAACAATGCTAGGTGTTGTTTTTTGATTTTCTTTATTTTCAATAATTTTAGCTTTTCCATTTTCATAAAAAGCCATACAACTATTCGTTGTTCCTAAGTCAATCCCAATAACCTTTGCCATAATTTTCTCCTTCTAACAACATAAAATAGGGTAATGATATCCGCCACCACAACAACAAGACATCATACAATTCAACAATAATACAGAATAGCAACAATTCATCATACTTGCAGGGTTTCCATATTGTTGACTTGTTTGACGATATTGTCTTGAGGTTCCTTGTAATTGGTTTAGTAATAAAATATATTGCATATTCATTGGTTCCATTTGCAGGGCTGTTTGAGCGTATTCTTGTGCGCGAATATTATTTCCTAAACCATTTTCTGCAATGGCAGCTAAATAAAACCACATACTTGTTTTATTTTGAATTTGATTTAAAACATTCAAAGCTTCTTGATAACGTCTACCTTGAATAAAACCGTTAGCTTCTTGGTAAGCTTCCTGATCATTTCCTTGATATTGATAACCACCCGTTCCCGTTGTTTGACTACCATAGCTTTGTTGTTTAAAACCTCTTTTTCTTTCATCCATAATGGTTTTATACGCATTTTGGACTTCTTTAAATTTTTCTGTATATTCTGCTTG
This sequence comes from Faecalibacillus faecis, assembly GCF_003024675.1. Lineage (GTDB taxonomy): Bacteria > Bacillota_I > Bacilli_A > Erysipelotrichales > Coprobacillaceae > Faecalibacillus > Faecalibacillus faecis. The sequence continues at coordinate 206,646 of NZ_PYLP01000001.1, forward strand.
ATGAGGATTTCCAATATTAGCGTCTGGATGATATTTTTTAGAAAGGGTACGATAAGCCTTTTTGACTTCATCATCACTGGCACTAGGGGATATTCCTAATATTTGATAAGGATTCATGATTTTTCCTCCATTCGTTTCTTTTTAATCAGTTCAAATTTTGTCCAAATACCACTATAGATAATATTTCGTAAAAGTTCAACATTTTCAATTAAAGGAAGCTTTTCAAAATAAAAACTACTATTTGAAATCATCATTTCTAAAAGATGAAAACAATCTTCTTGAAAATGTTCATCCTTGAATTTTTCTTTAAATGGATTATAGGTTTGTTTTTTGATATCTTCTTCAACATCTTCAAAAGCATCAATCAAATAAATAAATTTACCTAAATAAAAACCCATTTGATAAAGATCTTCCTTAAAAATATCATCTTGATAAACACAAATACTTGCCATGATATGACCAAAATGTCCAGAGACTTCATCGAGATCCAAACAATGCTTTTGTTCCAATACATGGATTTGATCTAAATGATATTTAATTGTATCTACTTTTTTAGGATATTTTTCTTTTACTCTTTGAAAATCTTTTTTTAAAAGCTGTTTAAATGATTTACTTTTTAAAGAGTTTTCATCTAAAACATCATCTTCTAATTTAAAATAAGTCAAGATGATATTCATATCACTGACATAATCCATGTATTGATTTGTACGTACACTCTTTTTATGAAAAGGATGCATTGGACAACGAATCCAATACTGCTTTTCTTCAGGTTCATACAAACTTGAAAGTAAGATTCCTACAAAGTTTAAATCATAATTTAAAGTCAATTGACCACGTCGACCATGATTTTGTTTTAAAGATTGACATAAGCCACAATAATATTCTTGATATTTATCAAAGTCTTTGATCTTTAATTCAGGTTTGTTAATAACGACATAACCAAACATAATTATGTTCTCTTTTCAAATTTATGATGACAGCTAGGGCATGTCACAATAATTTTTCCTTTTCCTTTAGGAAGTCTTACCATTTGTTTACAAGATGGACAACGATAATATTTATGACTACGGTCAGACATTCTTTTCTTTTGAAGATTGAAGAATTGTTGAACAGGTTTGATTGCTGTTAAATATTTTTCATTTTCTTGATAACGTTTATACGTTTGTCTTGAAAACATACGATAGATGACAATAAACCAAATAAGATAGCCAAATAACATCACGATTCTATTGTTAAAAAATATATTAATGACAAAAAGGGCAATGACTAAAAACAAAGCATGATTGTTTAAAGTATCAACACCATATCTTCCTTGCATAAATTGTATAAATTTTTCTTTCATTTATATCTCTCCTTACTTTGATGAAGTGATTATAGGCTTTAATTATGTATTTTACATGAACTCTAAAATATTTTAAAAAGAGTGTTTTTATGAGCTTGTTGAACAAATATCTATTTTATTTTTAAAAATAAAAATAGATAAATATACATGATTCATTTAATCGACATTTTTTCCTTGCTGTTTTTTTTAGGATAAAAACGAAAGGAGGAAAAAATGAAGAAATTATTATGCTTTTTAACCGCAATATTAAGTATTTTTTTAATGAGTGTTCCCATTGAAGCTAAAGAAAATCAATGGGATATTTCAAAATCTAAAACAGCAACACAACTTGATGAAAAATATCAAACAAAAGTAACACTTTCCCTTCCCTCTAAAAGTGAAAAGCTTGAAAGCGATGTTGTCTTTGTTTTAGATAAATCTACAAGTGCACAAATTGAAAATCAAGCATTAGAAATGTTGAAAAAACTAAGAATGCAAATTGATAAAACAGATGCTAAAGTGAAAGTGGGAATTGTGATTTTTAATAAAATTGCTAATGTATCATCATGGTTTGATCTTTCAAGTCAATTTGATCAAATTAAAGTAGCTATTCGAAAAAATATTACTTCCGGAACAAATTGTCATGCGGGGTTACTTGCTGGAAAAGAAATGTTGGATCAAGATCAAGAGGTGGAAGCTAAACGCAAATATATGATCTTTGTCAGTGATGGCATTACTTATATGTACAATCAAGAACCAACAGTAACGGCTTGGTCTTTTGAAAATGATGGAAGTATTCTTTCTTGGGCTGGACCAGATAACTTTAGCTCTAAATATGGACAAACTCTTCCTGATTGGAATACGTATTTGAAAGATGTAAAAACAAAGTTGGAAAGTCAAGGAAATACGTATGATTATCCTTATGGAACAACACCGACAAAGACAACTCCTGTCGATCAATCTAAAGAGTATTTAAATTCTGTTGATAAAGCACTTTATTATACGTATAGCACGTATGAAAGTATGAAAGATGAGGGATATCATTGTTATGCCTTAAAAGGGAATAGTGAAGGAAATTATCCGTGGGCTTTTTCTTTTATGGACTATTTAGAAAATCAAAAAGAAGTCTCTTTTGAAAGTATTCAAAATGATATTTATTATTTATTAGATCAAGGTTCTTACGTTGAAGATTATATGGGATCAGGTAAAGATAATTATGGAAATGAATATGAGTTTGATTTTATAAATGACATCAATTCATTTTACATGATGGTTGGAAACAAGAAATATTTACCAGAAGTTATTAATGATCAAAGTTATCATTATGGTTTTGATAAACAAGAAAAAGGGTATGCTTATGAACTTTATTACTACCCTGGAAAACAAGAATATTTTATTTGGAAAATGAACGTACCAGTGACACAGTTTGATCTTGTACAGCTTATATATACTTTACAACTTGCAAATCCACAAAAAGAGGCAGGAAACTATGGATTTTTTGATGAAGATGGGCATTTGAATAAAGATAACTTAAAAACCAATAACCAAGCAACGCTTCATCCAATTGATAGTCAAGGAAAAGAACAAGGGGTTGAAGATTTTCTAAATCCAACAGTAAGTTATACTGTTTATAAAACAGTAGAACCTGAAAAGATACAAGAAACACCAAAGGCACAAGAAAATATCACAAAAACAAAACAAACAACGAAAAAAGCGGTTAAAACAGGTGATGAACAAGTGATTTATCCTTATTTCGTGATTGTTTTAATGTCACTTTCAATAATGTATTTGATGAAAAGAAGATTACATGTTTAATCTTCTTTTTTCTTTTGCTTTTTTCAAAGAAAAGCAGGATTTTTTTTATTACAACAATTTTTTTAAATAGTCTAAATCACTCTTTTAATGAAAGGAAAAAAACTGACAAATTTTATTTTTAGAACTTTCTATGATGGAAAAGCAAAAGGAGGAATACTAATGAAAAAATGGATAAAAATGAGTTTATGCATGATGATTGGTTTCTTTTGTTTCTCTTTTCATGTAAAAGCAATGAATGTAGAAGCAAGAATTCAAGACCAAAACTATGAAACATTTCAGGAAGCTCTAGAAGATGTTTTAACAGGGGATCAAAAAGGTCCTATATATTTAATGGAGGATGTTATTTTAGATGTAGGAACGATTAATAAAGATGTTGAGATTATTGGAAATCATCATCAAATTACAGTGCCTTTACAAAGCCAAACAGATGATAGTGAAAGTCAGGGACGTTTAAATGTGCAAGCAACACTAACATTTAATCAATGTCGTGTTCATTTTGATAATACGTATCAAAATGGAAATAATATCTGGTCTGTTGTTTTAAGTAGTCAAGGTGTTTTAGAGTTTATCAATGATTCCAATGTCACTTTTGTTGGTCATGGAATTTATGCAAGTAATGGTTCCACAATTAATGTTGATCATTCAAAAGTTTCTTTAAGTCAGATGGAATATACATCAATGATGGCAGAATCTTATGGAAACTTAAATATAAAAAATGATTCAAATTATACAATTGACCATGCCGTTGAACCAAATGGGATAACTGGTTTCCATGTTTTTGTTGATCATTCATCACTTAGTGTTGAAAATTGTTTAAATCAAGCGATGGTCAAAGGAAACCTTACAATTACAAATCAAGGAAATGTATCATTTTCAAAAAATGATGTCGGTTACAACATGTATAGTGAAAATAACCTTTATGTAGATGAAACATCAGCTTTAAAAATGAATGAAAATAAAAACTGTGCCCTTTTAAGCCAAGGCAGAAAAAAACGTACGATAACCATTAAAAACGGAGGAAGTCTTGAAGCTAAATATAATGGGATAAATTATCAAGCAAGCGTTGATGAAGACAAATATTATGCACAAACTTCTGCTTTGAATTTTGGGGTTTATGGATGGTACGAAAATGCTCAAAAAATTCTTCTCTATCCAAATTTAGATGATGTTGTTTTTGAAGATGGAGCCAAAGTAACTATTGCCAATAACTATACACGCGGTATTTCAAATTATGGTAATTTGTATTTAGGTAAGCAAACAGTTATTACTCATAATGGAGGTTATCAACAAGGCGAAAGCTTACAAACATGCCGTATTGGAAAAGGAGGGGGTATTTATAACGCTGGAACAGTTACACTCTTCCATACGATTCTTTATAACAATCATGCCCGTTTAAGTGGTGATGATCTTTATAGTGAGGAAGGTGGAACGGTTCATTTATCATTTGTTTCTAACGATTGGATTTTAGATGATTGTCAACATTCTATAGATGGTTGGTATGATGATGGCCTTCAAAAAAGATGGAATGGGGATGACAAAGAACATCTTTATTTATCTTTAATAGAAGGTAAAAAAGATTATCATTTCTTAGAAGCTAAGGCAGCTCATGGTACTGTTCAAGAAGAAGTAAAAGAAGATGATTTTCAAGAAGAACCTAAACAAGATGAAAAAGAACCTGAAATTAAGAAAACAAATGAAAAAATAACACCAGCTAAAGCAGTTCAAAAACAAAATGTTCAAACAGGTGATGAATCTAATGGAGCTCTATGGCTTACTTTTATGGGGCTTTCTTTATTATTGATTTTTTTACTGGTGATAAAGTATATTAAGGGAAAACGCGATTAGTCGCGTTTTCTTCATTTATGTGGTATGATGTCGAGGGTGATATAAAAAATGTTAGTGTCAATGACAGATTTAACAAAATATAATGGAGAAAAATGTATTCTTGACCATGTCGAGTTACATATAGAAAATAAAGATAAAATTGGAATTTTAGGTGTTAATGGAACAGGAAAATCAACACTTTTAAAGATGATTGCGGGTGTTGAAAATTATCAAGGTAAAATCAGTTATCAAAAAGATATCCATATCAATTATTTACCACAAACACCACACTATGACGAAAATGATAGTGTTATGGAAACAGTCTATAAACAAATTGATACCAAAGATGTTCATGATTTTGAAATTAAAGCACAATTAGGTAAGTTTGGTATTTTAGATGAAAAACAAAAAATTAAGGAATTATCAGGAGGACAACTTAAAAGAGTTGCTTTAGCGATTGCGTTAATAAAACCATGTGATCTCCTTATTTTAGATGAACCGACAAACCATTTAGATAATGGCATGATTGAATATTTAGAAAAGTTTTTAATCAAATGGTCTAAAGGTTTATTAATGGTTACCCATGATCGTTATTTCTTAGAAAGAGTGGTTAATCGTATTATTGAAATAGATCATGGACAAATCTATAAATATGAAGCCAATTATTCAAAATACTTAGAACTTAAACAAGTACGTTTAGAAACACAACTTTCCTCGCAAAGAAAAAGAAAACTCTTTTTAAAGAAAGAATTAGAATGGGTACGTGCAGGAGTACAGGCACGTACAACAAAAAGTAAAGATCGTCTACAAAGGTTTGAAGAGTTATCAAAAGTAAAAGATGTTGAAGTTAATGGAAAAGTAGAAATGATTCATACTTTCTCTAGACTTGGGAAAAAGACAATAGAACTTCATGAAATTTCTAAAAGTTTTGGACAAAAGAAACTCTTTGATGAGTTTTCTTACATGTTTAAACAACATGATCGTATAGGAATCTTAGGCGATAATGGAACAGGAAAATCAACTTTACTTAATATCCTTACAGGAAATTTAAAAAGTGATACGGGATATGTTGAAATAGGAGAAACGGTACGTTTTGGTTATTTTAAACAAGGTTATGATGATCTACCAATGAATAAAAGAGTAATTGATTTTATTCAAGAAATTTCGAATGATTTTAAAGTAGATGGACAGGGACTTTCAGCAAAAGATATGTTAGAAAGATTTTTGTTTGATGCTCGGTTACAACATACACCTATTTCTCGTCTTTCGGGTGGGGAAAGAAGAAGGCTTTATTTATTACGTGTTTTAATGATGATGCCAAATATTTTGGTTTTAGACGAACCAACGAATGATTTAGATATTGATACATTAAACATTTTAGAAGATTATTTAGATAATTTTGAAGGAATCATTATTACAGTGAGTCATGATCGTTATTTCTTGGATCGTATTTGTGATGGATTGTTTATCTTACAAAATCAACATTTAAGATATGTTAATGGGGGCTATAGTCAAAATCTTGATACCTCAACTAAAGAAGAAAAAGAAAAAAGTCAAGGAGCTTTAGCTTATAAACAAAGTAAAAAAAAGAAAATCAAAATGACTTATATGGAAAAGAAAGAATTTGAAGAAATTGAAGATGTCATTATGAATTTAGAAACAAATTTAAATCAAATTGAAGAACAAATGAATGGTGTTACAGACTTTAAAGAAATCGACGAACTTTCTAGACAAAGAGATGACTTACAAAAACAAATCGATGAAAAAAATGAACGTTATATTTATTTATTAGAATTACAGGAACAAATTGACAATCAATAATTGACACTTGTATATACATATAGGATAATAGAATCATGAAAAGGAAGGTTTTAAGGAATGAAAAGATTATTAAGTTGTACAAGTAGTGAAATGTTGAAAATGGATGGACAAGAATTAAAACAAGCCATTCTTGCCAGTGAAGGAAGAACAGTGATGACAGAAACAGTTGTTGCGATTGAACCATTATTAGGAGATCTTACCAATGCAGAACTTGCAGTTTCATTTGGGAGTGATATGGTTTTATTAAACTGTTTTGATTGTAATAACCCAGTAATCAAAGGGTTACCAGAATGTGATAATCCAGTAGAAAAATTAAAAGAAATCGTAGGTCGCCCAATTGGATGTAATCTTGAACCAGTAGATTTAGATGCTGAATTAATGGAAGAAAGACGTGTGATTTCTACAGGTAGACAAGCAAGAAAGGAAACTTATATTAAAGCACAAGAATTAGGATTTAACTTTATTTGTTTAACTGGAAATCCAGGTGTTGGAGTTTCAAATCATTCAATTTGTGAAGCAATTAAAGAAGCTAAAAAATATTTTAAAGGATTAATTATTGCTGGGAAAATGCATGCAGCAGGAATTGATGAGCCAATCGTCGATATGAATAGTATCAAAGATTTTATTGAAGCGGGGGCAGATGTTATTTTAATGCCAGCTGTAAATACGGTTCCAGGTTTATCTGAACAAGAAGTGACAGAAGCATGTCGCTATATTAAAGCTCATGGGGCTTTATCATTAAGTGCTATTGGAACAAGCCAAGAAGGTGCTGATGAAGGAACAATTCGTGAAATTGCTTTATTAAATAAAAGATGTGGTATTGATATCCAACACATTGGGGATGCAGGATTCTGTGGTATTGCTTTACCTGAAAATATTATGGCTTTATCAATTGCGATTCGTGGTAAAAGACATACTTATCATAAAATCGCTTCATCAATTAATAGATAGAATGTCATTTATGGTTGAAAGATGTTATTTAAGTTGTAAATAATGAAAGAACGGTTGATTTATGATAAATTAATCATAGGTCAATCGTTTTTTTATGGAGGTTATTATGAAAAAAGGAATTATTATTGCTATTATCTTATGTTTATTTGGAATGATTTTTTTATCAGGAAGCATCGGCGTTTTTTATGAACCGGTAGAAGTTTTTAATAAAGCTATTGTTGTAGCTATTTTAATTATTGCTTTTATTATTTATTGTCTTTATAGAAAGAATAAGAAAAGAAGATAAGATGGAGAGTGTTAATTGCACTCTCTTTTATGTTATAATAGATAAGGTGATGAACATGAAACATATCTTTATATTAAAACCGAATACCTCAAAAGAATTGATTAGTTGTATTGTTTCTTCAATGCAAGGAAAACGCTATGAATTACGCTATACCAAAGATTTAGATGATGCCAGGAAAATTGCTTTGTCTTATCAAGAGGAAAAAGAGGTTTGTCGTTTGTATGCTATCGGTGGTGATGGCTTTGTTCATAAAGTAGTTAATGGCATGGTTAAGAGTCATCATGAACTAGTCGTAATTCCTCAAGGAACAGGCAATGACTTTGCGCGGAGTATTTATAAGGATTTAGATGCTATCAAAGTTTTTAAAGATTCTCTTAAAAAAGAAGCAAAACCCATTGATGTGATTCAATGTCGTGATGATCTTTATTGCGTGAATGTACTTTGTTGTGGCTTGGATGCAGATGTTGGCAATATCGTTAATACCAATCGAAAGACAACCATTGCGCCACGCATCTTACAATATAGTTTTACGATTTTAGATAAGATCTTTCATTTAAAATTTTATCCAACAGAGATTTATACTTATAATAAAGATATTTATCAAGGAAACGTTCTTATATGTACATTCTGTAACGGACATTATTTTGGTGGAGGATATCAGGCAGGGTATTATTCATCTTTGGATGATGGGATGATTGATATGTCTGTAGTAGGAGAGATTTCTAAAAAAGAATTACCATATTATTTAAAAGGTCTCATTACCAATACGTTACATAAAACAAAGAAATTTCATCATTTTAAAGAAGAAGATGTTTGGGTCAAAACAAGTCAGTATGTCAATATTGATGGAGAAAAATATGATCCAGGAACCTATCATTTAAAATGTATACATAATGCAATTCAATTAGTTTATTAAGGAGATTATTATGGAAATAGATTTAAAAACAGATTCACGAAAAGTAAAACCAGGAGATACTTTTATTGCGATTAGAAATGTTAATCGTGATGGTCATGATTACATTCCTCAAGCAATCAAAAATGGGGCAACAAAAGTCATTGTAGAAGAAGGAAATTATGATGTTGAAACCATTGTTGTTGAAGATACAAGAGCGTATTTAAAGGATTATTTGTACAAACATTATTATCCTTATTTTAAAGATATGAAATTAATAGGAGTTACGGGTACAAATGGAAAAACAACGATTGGGTATATGATGTATCAAATGATGACGATGCTTGATATTCCTTGTGCTTATATGGGAACCATTGGTTTTTACTATTGTGGCAATTTTATCAAGATGGTAAATACAACACCTGATGTAGATGTTCTTTATGAGTATTTTATTAAAGCTAAAGATGCTGGGTGTAAAGTGCTTGTGATGGAAGTTTCTTCCCATGCCCTTGCAAAAGATCGTATTTATGGATTAGAGTTTGATGAAGTCGCTTTTACTAATTTGACACAAGATCATTTGGATTTTCATAAAACATTAGAAAACTATGCCAATGCAAAACAACTTTTATTTAAAAAGACCAGAGGAAAGAAAATTGCGGTTATTAATGGTGATGATCCACATGCCTTACATTTTGAATTAGAGGGTAATCAAAATCTTTTGATTTCTGATCAAAAAGGGGATGTTCTTATTCAAAATATTGAATTTTCACATTTAGGAACCACTTTTACTTTTAAATATCAAGAAAAAGAATATCAAACACATATTCAAATGGTAGGAAGATATAATGTTTATAATTATCTTACCGCAATGCTTTTAATTCATGAATTAGGTTATGAAATCAATACTATTTTAGCTTTAAATACAAAACTCAAAGCGCCTAAAGGTAGAATGGAGTTAATCGTTTGTGGCACAAATGGTATCTTTGTAGATTATGCTCATACCCCTGATGCCACTTTGAATGTTTTAGAAAGTGCACAAGAATTTAAAAAAGGAAAAATTATTACGATTATTGGTTGTGGGGGAGATCGTGATACGACAAAACGACCAATTATGGGTGAAATTGCCTGCAAACACAGTGATCATGTCATTATTACAGACGATAATCCACGAACAGAAGATCCTCAAAAAATTATTAATGATATTTTAAAGGGGGTTAGTGGTGATTATGAAGTCATCAATGATCGTCATCTCGCCATTGCTAAAGGAATGAGTTTATTAAAAGAAAATGATATCTTAATGATTTTAGGAAAAGGTCATGAAGATTATCAAATTATTGGAACAGAAAAGATTCATTTTTCTGATCAAGAAGAAGTAGAAAAATATATAAGGGAGCATACACATGACTAAAATTGCATTTTTTGATGTAGATGGAACCATGATTAATGTGCCTCATCAATTATTAAAACCGACAGATAAGACGATACATGCTTTAAAAGAATTTCAAAAACAAGGAAACTATATTGTTGTAGCAAGTGCTCGTGGCGTTAAACCAGAATGTTTAGATGAAATTCCTTTTGATGGCTTTATTGGATGTGATGGAGGCTATATTGAATTTCATCAAGAAATTTTATTAAATAACGTTTTTACGGTTAAAGATTTAAACTTACAAAATAGTATTTATGAAGCCACCAATGGTCAATATATTATCAATGAAAGAGCAACAAGTTATTTTAGTGATATAGATGGAGAGCTCATCAAAAAACATTTAAAACTTTATAATGGAACAGATAAACTACCTGATGATTATGACGATCATTGGCGTTTTCAAAATATTAAAGCCAATACAGTAACCGCTCTTTTCTATAATGCAAAAGACTTACATGAAGCTTTAGATATGTTACCACAAGAATGGTCTATCAATGCTTATGATACAGGACATATTCGTATGGATGTCCATCCTCAAGGTTACACAAAGGGGACAGCGTGTGAATATTTATATCAAAAATTAAATATTCCTAAAGAAAATACGTATGCTTTTGGTGATGGAGAACATGATATTGAAATGTTTCATCTTGTAGGAACTTCTATTGCGATGGGTAATGCGGATGTTGAAGTTAAAAAACATGCATCTACTGTGACTTTAACAGTAGATGAAGATGGTATTGCTGATTTTTTTGAAAAGGAATTTAAAATCAAATGAGAATTAGAAAAATAAATTTTCAAGAAATAAATTTTGAATATCGTTCTTATCCTCAATCAATGTATGATTCTGTAAGAAGAATAGGACTTTCTTTTCCTGTTAAAGTTGATATTATTGATGGTAAATATTATTGTAAAGATGGACATAAACGTCTTTCTATTATTCAAGATTTATTAAAAAATGAAGAAGGTTATGAAAAAAGAAGGGATGTTCCCTATATTATTTATAATGATGGAAGTTCTAGATCTAATGATTGTTGGCGTGATCGCAACATGCATTAGATCTTTTTCATTTTTTGAAAGCATAAAACGAGAATAAATAAGAGGTATATAATAGATGCGAGGAAGTGATTGATTTGTTATTTAGTAATAGAGATTTAAAAAAACTGATAATACCTTTAATTATTGAACAGGTATTAGCACTGACAATTGGGATTTTTGATACAATGATGGTTTCCCAATGTGGGCAAAGTGCGGTTTCAGGAGTGAGTATTGTTGATGGGTTAAATGTGTTGATTATCAATATCTTTTCGGCACTAGCTACAGGAGGAGCTGTTGTTTGTTCGCAATATATTGGTAAAAAAGATGAAAAGATGGCTTGCCATAGTGCTAAACAGTTATTATTTACCATCTTAGGTTTATCGCTTGTTATTATGGTTTTATGCATGGTTTTCAATGGGAATTTATTGAATTTGATTTTTGGACATATTGAAAGTGATGTGATGGCTTATGCAAGAACTTATTTTTTCTTTTCAGCCTTGTCTTATCCTTTTATTGGTTTATTTAATGGTGGGGCTGCTTTATTTAGATCAATGGGAAATAGTCAAGTGGCTATGACAAATTCATTTTATATGAATATTGGAAATATCGTTTTAAACTATCTTTTTATTTTTATTTTAAATATGTCAGTAAAAGGGGCAGCAATTGCTACTTTACTTTCAAGAATGTTCTGTTCATTTATTATTTTATATATGTTATTAAATAAAGAACATATTGTACATATTGATACGTATTTAAAATATAAGTTTGATTTTTCAACTGTCAAAAGAATCTTAAAAATTGGTATTCCAAATGGTTTAGAAAATGGAATGTTTCAAATGGGAAAAATCCTTGTGCAAAGACTTGTTTCAACTTTTGGAACAGCTGCCATTGCAGCACATGCTGTTGCCTTTAGTTTAACGTCTATTGCCGTTGTTCCAGGAATGGCTTTAGGACTTGCTATTTTAACGGTGGTTGGTCAATGTATAGGGGCTAATGATTATCAACAAGCCAAATATTATACAAAGAAATTGATGATTATTGCTTATATATCAACGATTGTTTCAGCAGGTATTTTACTTGTTGGAGTCCGATATATTTTAAGATTCTATGCTTTACCACAAGCAACAGCTAATTTAGCGGTTTCTATGGTTTCGCTTCATTGTGTTTTTGATTTCATTGTTTGGCCAATGGCATTTTCTTTTCCAAACGCTTTACGTGCAGCCAATGATGCAACTTTTACAATGATTGTTTCTACATTTTCAATGTGGACTTTCCGCTTTGCTTTAAGCTATGTTTTTGCTTTGTATTTACACATGGGTGTCATTGGTGTTTGGTGGGCTATGATTGTTGACTGGATTTTTAGATCAATTTGTTTTATGATTAGATATAAATCCAATAAATGGATGAATAGAACATTAGTATAGGGGAATTGTATGGAAAAAGTAGAATATTATTTTAGAGAAATTTCAAGGATTCCAAGAGGATCTTACAATGAAAAAGCAATTTGTGATTATGTGGAAAACTTTGCAAAAGAAAGAAATATAAAATATGTAAGGGACAAAATGCATAATATCGTGCTTTTTAAAGAAGCAACGGAAGGTTATGAAGAGCATGAAACGGTCATGTTAGAAGGACATATGGATATGGTCTGTGAAAAGAACAATGATAGCGACCATGATTTTTCAAAAGATCCCATTGAACTTATTGAAGAAGATGGTTTTTTACATGCCAATAAAACAACATTAGGAGCGGATGATGGTGTTGGTGTTTGTTATATGCTTGCTTTACTAGATGATAAAAGCTTAAAACATCCAGCTTTAGAATGTGTTTTTACCGTTCAAGAAGAAGTAGGTCTTAATGGAGCGATGGGTCTTGATAAAAGTATTTTAAAAGCGAAAAAGATGATTGGACTTGATAGAGGGAAAGAAAAAATTATTACTGTAAGCTGTTCTGGAGGAAGAAGAGCTGTTGTTGAAAAAGAACTTTCTTATCTAAAAAATGAATCACCTTGTTATCAACTTTATGTGGGTGGCTTACAAGGAGGACATTCAGGAGGCGTTATTCATTTAGAAAGAGGGAACGCTAATATGATTATGACACGTGTCTATTATCATCTTTCTTTAAATAACATTGAATTTTTATTAGGAAGTTTTAAAGGTGGTTTAAAAGATAATGCGATTCCTAGAGAATGTGTCAGTGTCTTTGCTTCAAATGATGATTTTAAAAAAATAAAAGAAGTTGTTTTAAAAGTAGAAAATGATTTAAAAGAAGAATTAAAAGAAAGTGATAAACATATATTTGTTCATTTAGAAAAAGTAGATTCTTTAAATAAAGTGATTTCAGTTAAAGAAAGCCAAGATCTTATTTCGATGATGTATTTAATGCCTAATGGTTTTATGCATAAATCTTTTAAAATGGATCTTACCAATGTTTCTTTAAATATGGGTGTGGTGGAAATGAATGAAAAATTCAATATTTATTTTTCAATTCGTTCTCCAATGGAATCGGCCAAAGATGAATTATCAAATAAATTGAGTTTAATTGCATCAATGTTTAAGGCAAAATATGTTTTAGATAATAACTATCCAGGATGGAATTATGATGAAAGTTCAAAACTTAGAAAACAATATGTTGATTTTGTTAAAGAAACAGAAGGAATCACTTTAAAAGAAGAAGGGACACATAGTGGTCTTGAAACAGGTATTTTCAAAGGGGCACTTCAAGATTTAGATATTATTACTTTAGGTCCAGATATGTTTGATATTCATACACCTGATGAAAGATTAAATATGAATTCATTTTATAAATGTTATCAAAGATTAATTCATTTTTTAGAGAGATTATAAAATGTTAGAACTTATTAAAGTAAAATATGATCAAGATATCAAAAATCAATTAGAAAAAAGATTTATTGCTTTTGACGTAGAAACAACTGGTTTGAATCCAAAAGAGGAAAGAATTATTGAATTAGGAGCTGTTCTTTTTGAAAATGGACAAGCTGTTCAAAAATTTAATACACTTGTTAATGCAGAAGTAGAAGTTTCTGAGTTTATTTCTAATTTAACACATATTACTAATGAAATGTTAGAAAACCAACCAAGAGAAGAAAAAGCGTATAAAATGTTTCAAGAGTTTATGAAAGAAGCACTTCAAGGAGAAGTTCTTGTTTGTGCGCATAATGCTCAATTTGATATGTCTTTTTTAAAAGAAACCTTTGATCGACTTCAATTAACAGGAAAAATCTGTTATGTAGATACCTTGCAATTGTCAAGAAAGTATATTCATGGACCTTATAATTATAAACAAGGAACGATTGCTCATTATTTACATATCAAGAATGAAAATGCGCATCGTGCTTATGATGATGCTTATGTTTGTGGACAAATATTAAATCATATAGTAAAAGGAAGTTTTTAATAAACTTCCTTTTAATGTACAATTTCATTAAGTAAATTAACGGCAGCCATGGCATCTTTTGTATAGTAATCGGCATGAATATCTTGAGCGATATCTTCTGTTAATACAGCACCGCCAACAAAGATTGGACACATATTTTCTTCTTGTTTTAATAAAGTAATTGTTTCTTCCATTGAAACAACTGTTGTTGTCATTAAAGCTGAAAGACCAATAGCTTTAGGATGATGCTTATGATAGGCTTCTAAAACGACCTTTGCAGGCACATCTTTTCCTAAATCAATGACTTGATAACCGTAACTTTCTAAAACAACTTTTACAATATTTTTCCCAATATCATGGATATCACCATGGACAGTCGCAATTAAAACAGGACCTTTAGAAGATTTCGTTGTTTTAAATGTTTGTTTGATCACATCAAATGCAATTTTGCTTGCTTCTGCTGATTGGATCAATTGAGGTAAAAAGATTTTACCAGTTTCATAATCCTTCCCAATTTGATCAAGAGCAGGAATTAAAATTTCATTAACAATGGCTAGACCATCTTGACTTTTTAAAGCTGTTTCTGTTGCTTTTTTTACTTCATCTTTTAAACCGTGTAAGACAACATCGTTTAAAGAAAAGGATGTTGTTTGTTTTGGTAAAACAACTTGACTTTGTGCTTGCTTTTGAATGTAGTTTGTAGCGTCTCGGTCATAATTGTAAAGTACATTAAAGGCATCAATTGTGTTCATCAGTTCTTGATCTAATGGATTGATAATTGGTAAATCAAGTCCTGCCGACATGGCCATTGCTAAGAATGTTTTATTAAGTAAAGGACGATTTGGTAAACCAAAAGAAACGTTACTTACTCCTAAAACAGTATGAACACCCAATGTTTTAACCATAGAAACAGCTTTGACTGTTTCCATAACTTCTTTTTGTTGGGCAGAAGCGGTTAAAACAAGACAGTCAATAATAATGTCTTTTTTATCAATGCCATATTCTTTTGCTTTATTAATGATTTTTTTAGCGATTTCAAATCTTTGCTCAGCCTTTGGAGGAATGCCATTTTCATCTAAGGCTAAACCAATGACAACACCACCATATTTTTTTACGACAGGGAAGACGGCTTCCATAGTTTCATCTTTACCATTGACAGAGTTAATAAGCGGTTTTCCATTATAATAACGACAAGCTTCTTCAATTGCGTGGAAATTAGAACTATCAATTTGTAAAGGAAGTTGAATAACTTCTTGTAATAATTTAATAACATGTTTCATTACTTTTGGTTCATCAATACCAGGTAAACCGACATTGACATCTAAAACATGAGCTCCTGCTTGTTCTTGCTTAATAGCTTCTACAACAAGTTCATCATAACGTTCTTCTTTTAAAGCCACTTTTAATTTCTTCTTTCCTGTTGGATTTAAACGTTCTCCACAAACAACAACATGTTTTCCAAATTCAACAGTTGTTGTTCCTGAAGAGACTCGTGTCAATAAAGAAACTTCTCTTTGGGTTACTGTTGCTGGACAGTTTTCTTTTAATTTTTGAATGAATTCAGGTGTTGTTCCACAACATCCACCAACGATGGCGATTCCTTTTTTAACAAGGGGAACAATCGCATCAATAAATTCATCTGCTTTCATTGGATAAACGGTTTGTCCATCTTCTAAAAGAGGAAGACCTGCATTTGGTTGAATCATAACAGGAAAAGAGGTACTTTCTAAAATGCTTTCAATAATTGGAGCCATTTCATTTGGTCCTAAAGAACAGTTGATCCCTAAAGCATCCACTTTTAATCCTTCTAAGACATTGACCATTGTAAGAGGATCACATCCTGATAAACTACGACCATTTGTTTCAAAGGTCATCGTCGCAAAAATAGGAAGATCACTACATTCTTTAACGGCTAAAATACTTGCTTTTAATTCATAAATATCTGTCATTGTTTCAAATAAAACAACATCAATATCCTCTTTTACAAGTTCTACCATTTGTTTAACGCTTTGATAAACTTCATCAAAAGTCAAAGTTCCCATAGGTTCCATAAGTTTACCAATAGGTCCAATATCTAAAGCAATATAAGCATCAGGTTTGATTTTTTTAGCTTCTTTTGCATTTTGAATAGCCGCTAAAATCACTTCTTGATAACTATATTTATGTTGCTCTAATTTAAGAGGATTTGCGCCAAATGTATTTGTGGTAATAAAATCAGCTCCCGCTTTTAAATAACGATGATGAATATCAATAATCGTTTCAGGATGTTCAATATTATAATATTCTGGGATTTCGCCAGCTTTCATTCCCAGTTCTTGAAGTTGGGAACCAAAACCACCATCAAAAATAAGAAGATCTTTATTTAATCTTTTGCGTAACATGTTTGACCTCTCTTTCTAAAATTACAATCTTTTATATGTAAACAATTCTGACATGTTTTTTCTTTTCTGTTATCACCTAAACCAATCAAACCAATCATTGATTTTTGTGGTAATAAAATATTACTTTCTTGGACAGTCAAACCAATTTTTTTAGAACTTTCGATAATGAATGCAAGCTCTTTATTGAGTTCAATAGGGACACGACCATAACCTGGACAAAAACGAAACGTTCTTTTACCAATCAGTTGTTCATCTTCATATTCATTACATTTCACTTCTAAAAAACTACTTGCGACAGCATCAAAAATCGTCGCTTTGGTCATGTCAATATGACTATAATAATGAGATCTTTTTTCTACCTGTAACCCTAAAGTACAGCCAATAATAATAAGTTCATGACAATTTTGAAATAAATCATTCAGCTCTGGATAATTGAGATTTAAAGAAATTTCATCTATTCTTAAAGGATGAAAAGAAAGAGGAAATTTACGATAAGTTGCTCTAAAAGAACTCATTTTTTCAATTTCCTCTATACATTCATCAATCAAATTGTTTAATTTTTCATCAAGTGTTTGATGATGATATCCTAAATACTTTAAAGCATTTTCTTTAATCTTTGAAAAATTCATCACGAATATATTCCGTTCTCTTTAAAATTTCTTTCGCAATCTCTGGTTTATTCATTGTATAAATATGAATTCCATCTACACCATGAGTCATTAAATCAATGATTTGATACGTTGCATAATGAAGTCCAACTTCTTTTCCCGCTTTAGGATTTCCAGCAAAACGATCAATCATGGCTGCTAGATCAAATGGAACAGAACAGTTTGACATTTTTGCAATATTTCTTAATTGTTTGGGATTATGAGCTGGCATAATCCCTGCAAGAATAGGAACATTAATTCCAATTTTTCTTGCTTCTCTTACAAGACGATAATAATATTGATTGTCATAAAAAATTTGTGTGACAAGATATTTTGCGCCAGCATCTACTTTTTTCTTTAGATTTAAAAGATCTTCATCAAAGTTTCGTGCTTCGTAATGTGTTTCTGGATAACATCCGCCAGATAAACAAAAATCATTTGGAAAGTTTTCTTCAATATAGCTATTTAATTCACTGGCATACTTAAAATCTCCATGATTAATGCCATCACCATCTTTAGGATAATCCCCTCGTAAAGAAAGGACATTTTCGATGCTATTTTCTTTAAGTTCAGTTAAAATATCTTTAATTTCTTCTTTTGTATTATTCATACAAGTAAGATGTGCTACCGATTCAATCCCGTATTTGTTTTTAATAGTAGAAGCAATTTTACAGGTATTTTTAGAGGTAGAACCATTAGCTCCATAAGTGACAGATATAAAATCAGGATTCATTTTTGCTAGTTCATCAATGGTTGCATAAATAGATGTAATATCGTTTTCATTATTTTTTGGTGGAAAAATCTCAAAAGATAATGTTGGTCTTTTCTTTAATAATTCATTAATTTTCATATATTTCCCTCACTTTGTTTACTATTATATAGAGAATAGAAGAGAGAGTAAATGAATAAATGAAAGAAGTTGGGTATAGTTTTAAACTATTATGACTTCTTTTCATTAATAAGTGCTTCGGCAATATTGGTAAGCGAATGGCTTAAAGAAGAAAGACTGGCAACAAGTAAAAAGAAATCTTCTTGATTTTCGATTTGTAAGTTAAAATCTTCAAGAATTTGTTGAATGAGTTTTTGAAGTTGGTGGTTCATTACTTGTTTGATATCTATGAAATGATCATAAAGTAAAGATAAATCTGTATCACTTTCATAAATAGGAGTAAGGAGTTCTTTGATTTCTTGAATCGAAAGATTGTTTTTAAGTTGATAAATAATCAACATTTGAATGATTTGTTCCTTTGTATATTTCTTTCCTTTAACAGGGGTAATGACTTTTGCCTTAGAATAGTTATTGATCATGGTTTTTGTAAGAAGCTTATCTTCTTCATTTTTTTTATTATTTGCTAGATGGGTTTCAAAAAGAGTCATAATTTGATCCATATAGAGATCTAAATCAGGAATATCTTTTGAAACAAGAGAACTTTTTTGACTTTCTTTTTCTATAATGTTTTCAAGTAATTCTTTATTCATGTTTTCACCTCTATGTTATTGTATAAGGAATACACTTTCTTTTCAATACAAACTATATAAAATGGTATTTAATACTATATACCTAGAAAAATCTTACTAGGATTTTAAAAAGCTTTATTGTATAATGTCTTTGGTGATTAGATGAAAAATGTAAGTAAGAAAAATTGGGTATTATATATTGTAACTTTTTTAGTGGTTGTTATTGGTGATCAACTTACCAAAATTTTTGTTTCTTCTTCGATGAAACTAGGACAATCACAAACAATTATTGATAATTTCTTTTATTATACTTATTCGCACAATCAAGGTGCTGCATGGGGGATTTTATCAGGACATATTAGTTTATTTGTAGTATTTTCTTTAGGAGCAGCGATATTTATGTTTTATTATTTTAATAAGACAACAAAGGCGCAAAGACTTACACGTTATGGGATTGTTTTAACGTTTGCAGGATTGGTTGGCAATTTAACGGATCGACTTTATTTAGGGTATGTAAGAGATTTTATTGATTTTATTATTTTTGGTTATGATTTTCCTATTTTCAATATTGCGGATATGGCCGTTGTAATTGGAGTAGGATTGATAATTTTAGAGATTGTATTTGAGGATTATATAGATGGAAAAAAGAAAATTAGAAATTAATGAAGAAAATGTACGTTTAGATAAATTTGTGATGCAAGAAATGCCCAATTTATCAAGAACCCTTATTCAAGAATATATTAAAGAAGGACATATTCTTGTAAATGGTAAAAATGAAAAAGCAAGTTATAAAATTAAAATGAATGATGATATCGAAGTAACCATTCCTGATAATAAGGATATGGATGTTTTGCCAGAAGATATTCCTTTAGATATTGTTTATGAAGATCAAGATGTGATTGTGATCAATAAACCTTCAGGGATGATTGTTCATCCAAGTGCTGGTATTTATAGTGGCACTTTAGTGAATGCGCTTCTTTATCACTGTAAAGATTTATCGGGTATTAATGGTGTCAATCGTCCTGGTATTGTTCATCGCATCGATAAAGAAACCAGTGGTTTATTGATGGTAGCTAAAAATGATAAAGCGCATCAATCATTAAGTGAACAATTAAAAGAACATAGTGTGACACGTCGTTATGTGGCGTTGGTTCATGGAGTGATTCCTCATACCCATGGAAAAGTCAATGCACCAATTGGCCGTGATGTTAATGATCGTCAAAAAATGTCGGTCACAAAAAACAATAGTAAAGAAGCGATTACGAATTTTACAGTTTTAGAAAGATATAAAGACATGTCTTTAATTGAATGTCGTTTAGAAACAGGAAGAACACATCAAATTAGGGTGCATATGTCTTATATTGGTTATCCAGTTTATGGAGATCCAAAATATGGTAAGAAAAAAGATGATCAAAGTCACGGACAATTCTTACATGCTAAAAAATTAGGTTTTATTCATCCAACAACAGGGGAATATTTAGAGTTTGAATGTCCATTACCTGATTATTTTCAAGCAAAACTTGATGAATTGAAAGGAGAATAAGATGTCTAAAAAAATTATTTCTTGGCAACAATATTTTATGGGAGTGGCAAAGCTTTCAGCCCATCGTTCTAAAGATCCCAATACACAAGTAGGTGCTTGTATTGTTTCTCCAGAAAATAAAATTGTGGGAGTTGGCTACAATGGATTACCATGGGGATGTGAAGATGATAAATTTCCTTGGCAAGCAAGAGAAGGGGATTTATATGATACAAAATATCCATATGTTGTTCATGCTGAATTGAACGCTATTTTAAATAGTATTGGTGATTTAAAAGGATGTACGATTTATGTTTCTTTATTTCCTTGTCATGAATGTGTCAAAGCCATCATTCAAAGTGGAATTAAAGAAATTATTTATGAAGATGAAAAATATAAAGGAACAGACAGTGATCGTGCTGCAAAACGTATGTTAGATGCGGCAGGGGTCAAATATACAAAAATTCCTGCTTTTGAATTGAATAGTTTGTAAAAGAAAAGACCTTCCTAGGAAGGTCTTAAATTACATCTTTAATACGTTTGTAATTTGTCATATTTGTTTTTGTTACTTTAAGCAACATTTTTTTACCATATTTTTGTGCAATTGTTATAGCAACATGATCTACGACAGAACTTGTATTACCTCTTGGTAATTTCATTTTTAAACTACGTGACATGTTATTAAAATATTGGTAAAAGGCGTATTTCGAAAGAATAGACGAACACATAATTGCAAGGTATTGTTCTTCTCCTTTTTGTTCAAATGATAAATCTTTTACAACGATTACTTCATTTTTTAAATAATTATAATACGTTTTAGGTGAAACAAATTGATTTACGACTTTTTTATCAATTTTCATTGCAACTTTTTGCATTACATTTGTAACGGCTTGATTATAAAGTTTTGCTTTGATGTTTGCAAGATTATGTCCTGCCGCGGCCATTTGATTATAGTGAGAATTATCAAGAATCAATAAACTATAAACAAGTCGATCTTTGATTTCTCTAGCAATATCAATAACTTCTTGTGGAGTCATGAGTTTAGGGTCGCGAATATTTAAACTCATCAACCAATCATAATCACGTTCATCGATATAACATGCAACAACACAAAGAGGTCCAAAAAAGTCACCAGAACCTGTTTCATCACAACCAATATGAGATAAAGGATAATAATTCTTTTCTCCAGTAGATGAACCAGCTTCAGTTACAGGGGCGTACTTTTCAACATGCATATCGATAATATTCATTAGTTTGTTATTATTTGCTACATTCATGTCATTTCTTTCCTCCTACCATATATACCAATTATAACATATTTTTCATTTTTTGACACTATATTTTTGTTTTGATACAATTATTGCGAGGTGATTTTGTGAATCCAATGACTTTGGATCTTGTTATTGTACTGTTCCTTATTATATATACAATTATGGGATATATAAGAGGATTTATAATAAGACTTTATGACTTTTTTACGTTATTTTTCTCACTTTTTTTGGCATTTAATTTCTCTATGCCACTTTCTAAGTTATGGACACTCTATTCTTTAGAAGGATTACTTGCTCCTCTTGGTGAGAAAATGAATCAAATACTTATTTTTGTGATTATTTTTTTTATTACAAAATTTTTATTTCAATTATTAGGAACGCTTTTAAAACCTTTTTTAAAGAAGATTGTTTCTTTATTAAAAATGACACGTTTTTTTGATGGATTACTAGGAAGTATTCTTTCAATTATTCAAGGGGTAATCCTTGTTTATCTGGCTTTATCAATGATTTTTATTCCTTTTATTAAAGATAGTAAGAAAACAATTCAAGAAAGTAGGGTTGCTTCTTTTATTATGGAAACCATGCCGGATTATTATTCATCGTTTATTGAATACGATCAACTTGACCAATTAACTTCTTTTGATTTATCATTACCAAATGAAAAACAAGCAGAAATTGTGACGGATTTTATCGAACAAGCAGATCAAAATCAATGGTTAGAAAAAGAAACGATTAAACAATTTATTCAAGATTATTATAGTGAATTAGCTAAAGATGATTTAAGTGAAGAAGATTATCAAAAATTACAAGATCTTTGTCAAAACTATCAAATAGATATTAAAAGTATATTAAAGGGGGAATAGCTTTGAAAAAATATTATGAAACATTAGAATTTTCCATGATACAAAAAGCAATCAAAAACTATTGTTTTAGTGAAATGGCTAAACATCAAGTAGATGCTTTAAAACCTTATCATGATTTAGATGATTTAAAACTTTATCAAGATGATGTTTTCCATGCTATGACAATTATTTATGCTTATGGAAGAATTCCTCTTGCACCTTATGAAGATATTGAAGAAATCATTCAAAAGGCACAAAAGGGAGGCGTTTGTTATCCTCAAGATTTTTTAAAAATTATTCAAATATTAAAAAATGTTTTAGAAATACAAAATTATTTAGAAAATGATATTGAAAAAAGTCATTTAGTAGAAACAATGGAACTTTTCTATTTACCTAAGGATTTATATAATGAAATTCAAAAATGTATTGATCCTTCTGGAAATATCTATGATCATGCAAGTCCAGAACTTTATCGTTTAAGAAGACAAATCAATGCGATTGAAGTCAATATGCGAAAGAAAATAGAAGCATTGAAACTACAAAATAAAGATTATCTTTCGCATGATGTCATTTCAACTAGAAATGATCATTTTGTTTTACCAGTCAATGTTTCTTATAAAAATCAAGTTAAAGGAATTCAACATGGACATTCTTCTTCAGGAAGAACAACCTATGTTGAACCAGAAGCCATTGTGGCTTATAACAATCAATTAGCGCAAGTTAAACAAGATGAACAAATCGAAATTCATCGTATTTTATTAGAACTTACGAAGAAAGTAAAAAGCTATGATCGAGTTTTAAAAGAAAATTTAGAAATCATGATTGATGTCGATGTTATTTTTGCAATTGGTGAATATGGTAAGAAGTTAGACATGGTTTTACCAATTGTTGATGAAGATTTTCAAGGAATTGAAATGTTGAAAGCAAGACATCCTTTGATTGATCAAAATAAAATTATCGCTAATGATATTGTTTTAAAGAAACCACAAGACATTTTGCTTATTAGTGGAAGTAATACCGGTGGGAAAACAGTAGCGTTAAAAACGGCAGGATTACTTTCTTTAATGGCAATTTGTGGTTTACCTATTCCTGTTAAAGAAGCGAAAGTACCTTTATTTGATGAAATCTTTGTGGATGTTGGAGATGAACAATCTATTGAACAATCTCTTTCAACTTTTTCATCTCATATGAAACGTCTTGTCGCAATTACTCAAGAGGCATCTAAAAAAAGTTTAGTCATTATTGATGAAATTTGTTCAGGAACAGATCCTCATGAAGGTGAAAGCCTTGCTCAAGCTATCTTAACATATTTACATGAAAAAGGAGCTTATGTATTAGCGTCAACACACTATAGTGCTTTAAAAGAATATGCGAAAGAATCGGATTATATTAAGATTGCATCGGTTGAATTTGACCAAGAAAAAATGAAACCAACCTATCGATTAATTGATGGAAGTGTTGGGAATTCTTATGCGATTGAAATCTCTAAACATCTAGGTTTGAATCAACAAATTATCGATCATGCAGCATTTTTAAAAAGTGAAAGCATGACAACATCACAAAAATTATTAGAAAAACTACAAACAGAAATGGAAGCTCTTCGCCAACAAAAAGAAGAATTAGATAAGTTACAAATAGAAGTCCAAAATAAAGAAAAACATTATCAACAACTTTTAGATAATTATCAATCAAGAAAAGAAAGAATGATTGAAAAAGCACAAGATGAAGCAAATGATTTACTAAAACAAGCACAAGATAAAGCGGATGTTATTCTAAAAGAACTTCAGGGACAAATGAAACCTCATCAAGTCATTCAAGCTAAAAAACAATTAGATGATTTAAAATATCAAAAGAAAACACAAGAAAATCATGAAGATCATGATTATAAAATAGGTGATATTGTTAAAGTCTTAGCGGTCAATCGTCAAGGAGAAATTATTGATATTAATAAAAAAGGACTATTGACAATTTCTATGGGTGGCTTAAAATTAAATGCTAAAAAACCAGAAGTTCAATTTATGCATGAAAAAGTACCCGAAAAGAAAGAAACATCGAATATTCGATCTTTACGTAAAGCAACAAAGCAAAGTTTTGAACTTAATATTATAGGAATGCGTTATGAAGAAGCAATGATTGCTGTTGATAAATTTATTGATAATGCGCTTGTTTCTAATTATTCCATGGTGCGTATTATTCATGGTATGGGAACGGGTGCTTTAAGAAAAGGTGTACGTAAACTACTGGATAAAAATAAATATGTAAAATCTTATCAAGATGGAGGACCAAATGAAGGTGGTCTAGGGGCTACTTTGGTGTATTTTGAATAATGGATATTAAATATGATGTTAAATATATAAAAGATAAATTATCGCTTTTACCTATGCAACCAGGTTGTTATTTAATGAAAGATAAAGAGGGTACGGTTATTTATGTAGGAAAAGCAAAAAAATTAAAGAATCGAGTTTCTTCTTATTTTGCGGGAATTCATAATTACAAGACAACAAAACTTGTTCAAGAAATTGTTGATTTTGAATATATTGTCACAGATAGTGAAAAAGAAGCGCTTTTATTAGAAATTAATCTGATTAAAGATTATGCACCTAAATACAATATTAGTTTTATGGATAATAAATATTATCCATATATCCAACTCACAAAAGAAAGACATCCACGATTAAAAATAGTAAGAAACGCTAAAGAAAAAAAACATAAACACTTTGGACCTTTTCCAGATGGCACAGCTGCCAGAGAAACGTATAAACTTTTAAATCGATTATATCCTCTTAGAAAATGTAATCATATTCCTAAAAAAACATGTCTTTATTATCAATTGAATCAATGTTTAGGACCTTGTGTAAATGAAGTAAGTGAAGAAAAATATAAAAAAATCACCAAACAAATTACACAATTTATTCAAGGAGATACCAAAGAAATCATTGATGATTTACAAGATAAAATGATGCAAGCTTCAGAAATATTAAACTTTGAATTAGCAAAAGAATATCGTGATTTAATTCATTATATTCACCATGTAACCAGCAAACAACATGTTCAATTTTCAGATCAAATCGATCGTGATATTTTTGGCTATTATCAAGATAAAGGCTATCTTTCTTTACAGCTTTTCTTTATGCGAAATGGAAAGTTATTAGCAAGAGACTTAAATCTTGTCCCTTTACAAGATGCAAATGAACAAATTACGCAATTTATTGTTGGTTTTTATCAAGAAAATACGTATCCTAAAGAAATTCTTTTACCGGAGGATTTAGATACAACGTTATTAGAAGAAATTTTAGAATGTAAGATTGTGAAACCACAAAAAGGACAAAAAGCTAAACTTATTGAAATGGCAACCAATAATGCAAAAGAAGCGCTTGAAAAGAAATTTTTATTGATTGAAAAAAATCAAAAGGCAACCATTGGTGCCATTCATCAACTAGGTGAAAAATTAAATATGGTGACACCACGAAGAATTGAACTTTTCGATAACTCTAACATTCAAGGAGCCTATGCTGTAGCGGGTATGGTGTGCTTTGTTGACGGAGTCCCTTCTAAAAAGGATTATCGTAAATTTAAAATAAAAACGGTGGAAGGTCCTGATGATTATGGCAGCATGAAAGAGGTTATTTATCGTCGATATTATCGCGTTTTGGTAGAAGGGCTAAAGAAACCTGATTTGATTATTGTCGATGGTGGTAAAGGACAAATTAAAGTTGCTAAAGAAGTAATTGATAGCTTAAATATTGGTATTAAAGTTTGTGGTCTAGCTAAAGATGATCATCATTCTACCGCAGTTTTAATAGATAGTGATTTTAATGAAATTAATATTGATAAAAAAAGTGAACTCTTTTTCTTGCTTACACGAATGCAAGACGAAGTTCATCGCTATGCGATTTCTTTTCATAAAAATGTACGTTCAAAATCTTTATTCCAATCTATTTTAGATGATGTGGAAGGAATTGGACCAAAACGTAAAAAAGAACTTTTAAAACATTTTGGTTCGGTAAAAAAATTAAAAGAAGCTACAATTGAACAATTAGAAGAAGTGCTTCCTAAAGAAGTGGCAAAAAATTTATTTACAGTTTTACAAAACACCAAATAGAAGAGATTTCATATACTACTATTAAGGAAGTGGAATATGAATATTATTTTAACACCAAGAGAAAAAGAGATTTTTCATTTATTAGTTCAAAATTATTCAACAAGAGATATTGCTAAGAAGTTAAATATTAGCGAAAAAACAGTTAGAAATCATATTTCAAATGTGATTCAAAAATTAGGTGTTGAATCACGAATACAAGCTGTTTTTGAATTGATTAAGTTAAAGGAATTGCAGCTTTAGCGAATTCCTTTATTTTTTTTCTATAATTCTATATAATAGGGATGGTGATTGAGATGAAATTAAGAAGATGGCATCTTTATGCTTATGCGAGTTTATGTTTTATACTTGCGTTTACAACCTTAAATTTAAAATATGATCGCTTTTATCGAGTTAATGGTATTAATAATGATAATCGAGCTTTGATAGAACAATATTTAGATGATGAAGAACAAGATTATTTAATTGATCATGGAATTGCGGTTGATGAATTTATTGACTATATTACCTATGATCAGTTTCATCTACAATATTTTCAATATTATAATGAATTAAAAGAAGCTAAAAAATATGCATCTGTGACAGATCTTTTAAATGATGTTAATAGTGTTGTTGATCGTTTAACGGTTGAATTTGGTTCACAAGCGGGGAACTATTTTCGTACATTGATTAAAAATGATTTGTTTTATGCATATCAAAAAAGTACGTATTTTGATTTTGATAATGTGCGTTATTATCAATTATTAAGAACGCTTTATAATGATGATGACTATAGTTATATTGTTTTAACAAATAATTATGTAACGACTTTAGATACTGAAAAAGAAGATACATATAAACTTTTTAAGGAAATGGTTTCGAATTATGATAGTCAAGGACTTTATATTTTGATGAATACAGAATTAAAGCCAAATGCTTCAAGACTTTATAAGATAGATGCATTAAGTCAAGTTATTAATGATCAAACATTTATTGGTGGTTATGAATCAAAACATATGAAGATGATCGAAAATGTTTCACGTCTTTCTTATTCAATGTATTTAAATGAAGATGCTTGTAATGCTTTAAAGGAAATGTATGATGCTCTTTATAAAGATTTAAAGAAAAGATTTTTAGTAACAAAGGCTTATACAAGTTATGATGTACTTAATTTAGAAGAAGAGGCTTCAAAAGCGGGATATAGTGAATATCAATTAGGAACGGTTGTTTCTTTAAAAGTGAATGGGCTTAAAGATGAAGAATTTGAAACAACAGATGTTTATCAATGGCTATTAGGACATAGTTATGAATATGGCTATATTCTTCGCTATCCTCATGACAAAGTAGCGCTTACACAAAATGATAGTTGTAATATTTTTAGATATGTAGGCAAAGAAAATGCGTTAAAAATGCATAATCAAAATATATGTCTAGAAGAACTTACAAATTCGTATTGACATTTTAAACAAAATAAATATACTGAAAGAGAATTAAATAGATATCGGTAGGTGAGGTTACCGCAGGGATTGGGAAATCCTAAGATTACTGCCGCAAAATTGTGGAGACACAATGCGCTGGTTAGCAGATGAAGTCGCGAAGGCTTTGTTTAATGTAATTGATATGCCCTGTGATACTAAAGCTTGAACGGATGGAAGAAGTTAGAACATCACTCAAGCAGTGATGTTTTTTTATTAAAAGGAGGTGAGCTATATGGACGAGGGTCATGAACGTAATAAAGAAAAAGGAGGACAAGAAGATGAAAAAAGAATTATTACGCGAATTATTAGAAACAAAACAATACAAACAATTACATGCTTTGCTCATGAAAGAAAGCGAAGTCGATATAGCTTATCTTTTACAACAATTAGAATTAGAAGAATGTGCGATTGCCTTTCGTTTACTTTCTAAAAAACAGGCAGCACGTGTTTTTTCTAATATGGATATTCAAAGACAAAAACAACTTGTAGAACTTTTTAGCGAAACAGAGCTTATTGCCTTAGTTGAAAATCAATATATGGATGATCTTGTTGACTTAGTCGAAGATTTACCAGCAAATCTTGTAACACGTATTTTAAATCATGCAAGTGCCAGTCAACGACAAACGATCAATCAACTTTTAAGCTATCCAAGTGAAAGTGCAGGAGCCTTAATGACAACTGAATTTCTTTCTTTGGAAAAAGAAATGACAATATTAGAAGCATTAAATTTTATAAAAGAAAAAGGAAATCATTCTAAAACAGTTTATACAAGTTATGTGTGTGATAATAAAAAACTTATTGGTGTTGTTTCCACAAAAGATCTTTTATTAAATGACGAAAAGACTAAAATTGAAGAAGTGATGAAAGAAAATTTCACCTATGTTTATACACATACGGATCAAGAAGAAGTTGCCCAAGTTTTTAGAAAATATGATTTGATGGTTTTACCAGTCGTTGATGATGAAAAAATGTTGGTAGGAATCGTTACGGGTGATGATGTGATGGATGTTATGGTTGATGAAACAAATGAAGATATTTCTAAAATGGCGGCTTTAGAACCCAATGATAAAAGTTATTTTCAAATGTCTGTTTTTGAACATGCAAAACACCGTATTGTTTGGCTTCTTGTTTTAATGTTCTCAGCAACACTTACAGGAAGCATTATTACAAAATATGAAAATGCTTTTCAAACGGTCCCTTTACTTGTTTCATTTATTCCAATGTTAATGGATACAGGAGGGAATTGTGGGTCACAAAGCTCAACTTTGATTATTCGAGGAATTGCCTTAGATGAAATACGCTTTAAAGAAATTTTTAAAGTGATGTTTAAAGAATTTCGTATTGCTTTATTAGTAGGAAGTATTTTAGCACTGGCAAATGGAATAAGAATTTTCTTGATGTATCAAGATGTAAATATTGCTTTTGTCGTTGCGTTATCTTTAATTGTGACAGTTATTCTTTCTAAATTAATTGGTTGTATTTTGCCACTTTTAGCGAATCGTGTTGGTTTAGATCCAGCAATTATGGCTTCACCATTAATTACAACAATTGTGGATACCTGTTCCATTCTTGTTTACTTTAATGTTGCAATGCATATTTTTAATTTGTAAAGAAAAAGTGTGTTACAATAAAACCCGAGGTGAGATAAATGAAAATAAACTCAGTAGCAATTTTAGGGGCAGGAGCAGTAGGCTCTTATATGATTTGGGGCTTAAGTTCTAAAAAAGATCTTCGTTTAGGTGTTATCGGAGAAGGTAAAAGGGCAAAGCGTTTAAAGCAAGGTTGTTTCATTAATGATCAAATGTATTATCCTGAAGTATGGACATCCCAAGAAGCACATAATGTCGATTTATTGATTGTTTCTTTAAAATATGGTGCTTTAAAACCAGCGCTTGATTCTATTAAAACAATTGTTGGTAAAAATACGACAGTTATGTCATTGATGAATGGGGTAGACAGTGAAGAAATCATTGGTGAAGTTGTTGGAAATGAACATGTTTTGCCTGCTTTGATTAAAGTGGCTTCACGTAAAGAAAATGGCTATCGTTTTGATTCTGAAACCACAATTGGAATTGTTTTTGGAGAAAAACAAGCTCCTTTTCAAAGTGAACGTGTTCAAACGATTGAAAACTTATTTGAAAATACCGGTTTACACTATCGTACAAGTGAATTTATTCAAGAGGAAATTTGGAGTAAGTTTCGTTTAAATGTTTGTAATAATTTACCACAAGCTATTTTAGGAGTAGGTGTAGGATGTTATCAAGATAGTAAACATATGAAATTCATTCAAGAAGGTTTACGACAAGAACTAGAAGCGATTGCTTGTGCAAAGGGAATTGATTTAAGTAAAGTGGCTTCTTCAACTCGGGGAAGTGCTGTTCCAGCGTGGGCACATTATTCAACTTTACAAGACTTAGATGCGAAGCGTCCGACAGAAATAGATATGTTTTCAGGAACTTTGATTAAAATGGGAAAAGATTTGGGTATACCAACACCTTATAATAAATATACATATCATCTCATTAAAGCATTAGAAGAAAAAAATGAAGGTTTATTTGACTATGACCAAAATGATTCAAGAGAAACCTGTGCTAAATAGAAGAAAGTAATGAAAAATTTACTTTCTTTTTTTATAAAGATTAATGCTTCCTTAAGAGAAGGTTATAGTTTGATAAAAAAATGATTTTTTTCTTTAAAAGTTGATACATTATGATAAAATGAACAAGGTGGAGGTGGTAAAAATGATAGTAGACCCGTTATCCGGTGGAAATAATGATAATAGTGAGGATCATTTACCACCGTCGGTAAAGTTCCTCTTTAAATAAGAGAGGGGAAAATACATGATAAAACAAATGACACCTGAAGAATTAAAAAATTTGATTCTTCATGGCAATAAAGAAATTATCAAAGAAGTTTTAGAAAATATTCATCCCGCTGATATTTTGGATATCTTACATGAGGATGAAGATTCATCAAAAGAAATCTTAGAACATTTACCAAATGAAGTTATTGGGGATATCTTAGATGAAGAAGATGATGAAGAACTTATACTTGAATGGTTAAATTTGTTTTCAAAATATAAACAAAAACAAATTTTAGATGAAGTAAGTCATGACGTTATTACCGATATTATTGGTTCGTTAGAAGATGAAGACGAAAAGAATGCTTTTTTAGAATTATTAGAAGATGATGATAAAGAAGATGTCAAACAGTTATTAAAATATAACCCAGAAACTGCTGGGGGGATTATGACAACTGAATATCTTGATATTCATGCAAAAAATACCGTTAAAGAAACCTTACTTTTCTTGCAAACAACAGACGAAGAACCAAGACATTATCTCTATGTTGTTGATAAAGATAATATCTTAAAAGGGGTTGTCTCTTTAGGAGATATCGTAACAAGTTCTTTTGATACACCAATGATGGATATTACCAATCAAAATGTAAAGGCTGTTTATTACTATCAAGATCAAGAAGAAGTTGCTAAGGTTTTTAGTAAGTATGGTTATATTTTAATGCCTGTTATTGATGAACAACATCATTTGCTTGGCGTTATTGATATCGATGATGTTATGGATGTCATTGAAGAAGAAACAACAGAAGATATGAACTTGTTAGGAGGGGTTGGTTCAGAAGAACGTTTAGATTCAACTCTTACAGAATCATTTAAAAACCGTATTCCTTGGTTGATTGTTAATCTTTTTACCGCAATCATGGCTTCTAGTGTTGTTAGCGTATTTGAAGGAACTATTGCTAAAGTAGTTGCACTTGCAACCATTAGTCCAATTATTACGGGAATGGGTGGTAATGCAGGAACACAAACTCTGACAATTGTTGTTCGAGGATTATCACTTGGTGAATTAGATAAAGAAAATGCACGAAAAGTTTTATTAAAGGAAATAGGACTTGGAATTTTAAATGGTGTTATTATTGGTGCACTTGTATCACTAGGAGCATGGTTCTTTGCTGGAAATCCATGGTTTGGTGTTGTAGCTGGACTTGCGATGATTTGTAATATGGTTATAGCGACATTGGCAGGGTATTTTGTTCCAGTAATTTTAGATCGTTTACATGTAGATCCTGCACTTGCAAGTGGTGTGTTTGTAACAACATTTACAGATATGTTTGGTTTTTTTGCATTTTTAGGATTGGCAACAATTTTAATGACACATTTAATTTAGAGGTAACCGAGAGGTTATCTTTTTTATTGGACTAAACGTCCATTGAAGAAAGAAAAGAAGAAAGATAAAATAATGGTAGAAAAGGAACAAATATTTTATAAAAATCAAGTCGTTTTGGTTAGGAAACTCGCAAATTTGACACAAACTTGAGACAAAATGAAAGAAGAACCATGATACAATTTACTTGTAACAGATCTAGATAAGTTACCTCAAAAAAAAGAAAGTAGGTAATGAATTTGATAACAGTAAATAACTTAACACCTGATA
This sequence comes from Faecalibacillus faecis, assembly GCF_003024675.1. Classification (GTDB taxonomy): domain Bacteria; phylum Bacillota_I; class Bacilli_A; order Erysipelotrichales; family Coprobacillaceae; genus Faecalibacillus; species Faecalibacillus faecis. The sequence goes on from NZ_PYLP01000001.1 coordinate 239,538, forward strand.
GTGCTTGTCGTACCTTCTTCAGTAATGACATTCATTTTGCATCTTTTTCTAATGCTGTTTTATTTGATGGAAAACAACTCATTCATCCTGAAAGACTTGTCCGGTTTGAAAATGATACCTCATTTATTATCAATGATACAAAAAGTGTAGAAGATAAAAAAAGAAGAAGGGATATTGTCGTCAAAACCGATGTCAATGGGATCTATTGTCTTTTTGGCATCGAACATCAAAGTACGATTGATGTAGAAATGGTGATTCGCTGTGGAATCTATGAAATGTTGGAATATTTAAAACAGTTAAAAAACAAAAGACTCATTCCACAGTTTATGGTTGTTTTCTATACAGGATCAAGGAAATGGGAAGGACCTTTAAAATTAAGTGATTATTTAGAAATACCCAAAGAATTAAAACCTTATTTTAATGATTGGAAAATCTATTTGGTAGATGTTAAAGACATCGATACGAGTAAAATCAAAGATGCTCAAACCCGTTATTTTATCGAAGCGATACAGAACATGTATAAGGGGAACTATGATAAGTTGCATCGAAGAGTAAAGATGAATAGAAATAACTTTATTTATGCAGCAATTATTACAGGAAGTTTAGATTTAATCAAAGACTTACCAGAAGGAGATGAAATCGATATGTGTGAAGGAATGGAAAGAATGGCAGAAGGATTTAGAAGTGAAGGAAAACTAGAAGAAAAGAGAAATACGCTATTATCTTTATTGAATGTTAAATTAGGAAATGTATCTAGAGAAACGGAAAGTACAATAAGAAGTTGTACAATAGAAAAGCTTAATAAACTTACTTTATCCATTTTTGATATTCAAAATGAAAATGATATTTTAAGTATTATTCATTAAAATAAAAAAGATTTCAATTTACGATGTTTATGTCGTATTTGAAATCTTTTTATTTTTATTCTATAAATAAAAAAACAACCAAATGGTTGTTAATTTATTAAATGGCGTCCACGAAGGGATTCGAACCCCTGACCGCACGCTTAGAAGGCGTGTGCTCTATCCAGCTGAGCTACGTAGACATTACTTACTTTCAACTGCTCATTTATATTAGCATAACTATTCAAAGATTGCAATAATAAAATGCTTTTTTTATATTTTTTTATAAAAAACAGAAATAAGTATTTGGAATAAAATAAAAAACAACCAAATGGTTGTTGTTTATTAAATGGCGTCCACGAAGGGATTCGAACCCCTGACCGCACGCTTAGAAGGCGTGTGCTCTATCCAGCTGAGCTACGTAGACATTACTTATTTTCAACTGCCTAATTAGAATAGCATAGATAATTTATAAATGCAATATTTTTTTTATAAAAAAATCACTTTTTTAATAAAAAAGCATTGATGTATAAAACACCAATGTTTATGCTTGATAAGCATTTAAATCTTTAAATTCAACATCTAATTTTTTACCGTCAACATGAATAACACAATAACTTCTTGAACTTCCACCACGAGGAAGGGTTGTCGATCCTGGGTTTATGAAAGTGTATCTGTCTATTTTTTCATAAGTAGGGACATGAGTGTGCCCCGAAAGTAAGACATCACAGTTAGCTTCTTGTAATGTGTAGATCATTTTAGATTCTCGGTCAAAGTAACCAAAACGATGTCCATGACAGACATAAAAATTCAAATCTTCTACTTTAAATTGGATATGTTCAGGGAAATCACTATACCAGTCATTATTTCCTTTTACACAAAGCCAATCTTGCATATCATAAGTTTCTGCCTCACTATCACCACAATGAACATAACAATCACCATCAGGCTCTAATTCTCTTACAAGATCGATCATTGCATGATAACCATGACTATCTGACATTACGACAATTTTTTTCATTTCTCATCACCGATAACTATTATAACAAAAAAATGAGAATCTGCACTATATTTGTATGATATTATCAATAGTAGAACTTACATTTTTATCTTCTTCTATGAGTTCATTGTCTATAAATATCTTTACATTGCTGACATTTGAAATAGATAAAAAGGATTTTTCAAGTCTTTGATATAAAATGGGATTAATGCTTTCGTCGTTTTCTAAAATACGTGAAGAGAGATAAATAGAAAGAATACCATCATTTAGTTGAGATTTTTTTGTAGTTTCAATTTTAGTAGAATTATCAAAATGATCTAATAAAAGAGATACTTTTTGATCAATCGATTGATTTGCGCTTTGAATACGGGTACTTGTTGGAATATAATATGTTTTTCCTGAAATCTTTTTTTCATTATAAACAAGAACAGAGGATGTTTGATAAAGATCAAAAGAAGAGGTTTCAAAATTATTTATACCTAATTTAGCAGTCATACAACTTAATGGAATTGTTGTGTTTTTAAAGTTTGAAACAGCTTTCCCATTGATTTTCATATTAATTTTAGTAATGCCATTCTTACAAAATAAATAACTTAAGGCTTCACAAATATCGAGAGCTTGTTGATCGTTTTTTATAGGAAAATGATTTGTGAAATCAAATGTCAATTGATCAGGTTCAATAATGAGAGCATTTAATTCGAGTTTTTTATTAAAAAGAGGATAGAGACCTATTTCTTTGTAATCTGTCGATTTCATTGTTTCAATAATTCCTCGATAATTGTTTTCGATCTCATCTTTGACACCGATATCAACAGAAACAGGAATCAAAGTCTCATCTTGATCTTTAAAAATAACGGTCTGTATATTTGTTGCTTTTGCCTCTTTTTTTACATCATCATTTTTAAAATAAACAAAGGTTGCAAAAATACATAAAAAAAACATAGAAATATTTCTTAAATACTTTTTAAACATGTGATCACCTCAATACCTAAAGTATGAAATATGATAGAAAATAGTCTTAAAATTTGCCTTTTTTGAAGATTTATTTTATATTATAATAGCGAAAAAATGAAGGAGGGATAGATGTGCCACTTACTGATGATGATTTTGTGAAGAATGGAAAACTAGAGGGTTATAGTGAAATGATTCAAAAATTACATGATGAAGAACAAACACAACCCGAAATCACATACGATTTACAATTAGATGATGAGGATGAGGAAGAATGATAGAAGATTTAATTGAAACAGGTCAATATAAAGAAGCTTTACGTTATTTAAATGATTTAGAAGATGAAAAAGTACGTTATCAAAGACTTGTTTGTCTTTATGGTATGCAAGAATTACAACAAGCTAAAAAAGAAGGTTTGAAAGCAAAAGCTCTTGCAGAAGAAACGTATTATGATGTGGTTGCTATTTATGTTTCTATTTTAAAAGACCTTGAAGAATTTGAAGAAGCAATCAATATAATTGTAGAAGAATTATCAATGCCTTATATACCTTATCAATATGAAACGGTTTATAATGCAGCATACGATGAACTACTACTTGCTAAACAAGAAGCTTCTTTAGAAGGAACAAGTCAAAAAATCTTTAATGAAGAAGAAATTGAAAATATTTTAACCAAAGAAGATACCAATGAAGATTTACTTTATATGGCTATTGAACAAATGGAAGGGATGAATATTCGTCGTATGATTGTTCCTATTCGTCAATTTATTAGAAATAATGATAAACCAGACTTTGCGAAAAGTTTATTAATTGAATTGATGATTGATCAAGAAATTGATGAAGATATGGAAGTTATCAAAAAAGGAATTTCTTATGAAGTTAATCCTAGCTATGCACCTATGGTTTTAAATCAAGAAGCAAGTTATGAAATCTATAAATTATTAATGGAAGCTTTAGAAGATGACAATCCTTCATTACTTGCTATGTGTGAACAATTCTTGAATTTCTATCTTTATTCAATCTATCCAAAATATATTGATGAACAAGATTATCGCAGTATTGCTGGAGCAATTCATTATCATTTAGCGTCATTACAATATATAGATATTGAATTAGAAGATATTGAATATCTTTATAATTGTGATCAAGAAGAAGTAAAAGATGTATCAGAAACAATACAATCAATCGAATATTAAAATTTATGAATATAGTTGAATTTAAAAAAAGGTTAGTATATAATGTCTTTTGATACGGAATAAGGAGAAATAATATAATGAGAACAACTACAAAAAAATTAGAAAATGCTGTTACTCAAATTAAAGTAACATTTGATAAAAAAGAATGGGCAGAAGCTCAAGATGCAGCTTTAAAAAGATTAGCTACAAGAGTTAAATTAGATGGTTTTAGACCAGGTAAAGCTCCAGTTGCTATGATTAAAGCAAGACTTGGAAAACAAGCTATTTATGATGAAGCTACAGATCAAATCTTACAAAAAAGATATGCTGATATCATGAAAAAAGCAGAAGTTGCTCCAATTGCTCAACCAACATTAAATATTGATAGCGTTGATAATGACAATTTAAAAATCACAATCTTATGTCCTGTTAAACCTGAAGTTGAATTAGGTGAGTACAAAGGATTAGAAGTTAAAAAAGGTAGAGTAACTGTTGCTAAAAAAGATATCGAAGCACAAGTTGAAAATTATCGTCATCAATTTGCTGAATTAACTACTAAAGAAAACGGTGAAGTTGCTAAAGGTGATACAGTAGTTATGGACTTTGAAGGATTCATCGATGGTGAAGCTTTCGAAGGTGGAAAAGCTGAAAACCATTCATTAGAAATCGGTTCTGGACAATTCATTCCAGGTTTTGAAGATCAAATGATCGGTATGACTTGTGAAAATGAAAAAGATGTTGTTGTAACATTCCCAGAAGATTATCAAGCTACTGAATTAGCTGGGAAAGAAGCTACATTCAAAGTAACTGTTCATGAAATTAAAGAAAAAACATTACCAGAAGCTGATGATGAATTAGCTAAAGATGTTAACATTGATGGTGTTGAAACTTTAGATCAATTAAAAGATCATATTAAGACTCAATTAAAATCACAAAAAGAAACTGAAGTTGAAAATAAATTCTTCTCAGATTTAACAAGTGCTTTAATTGAATGCTGTAAAGTAGAAGACAGTGAAGCTTTATTAAATTCTGAATTAGATACAATGTTAAGAGAAGTTGAAATGAACTTACAACAACAAGGTTTATCATTTGAATTATATGAACAATTCACTGGTAAAAACAAAGATGCAATCAAAGCTGATTTAACTGATCAAGCAAAAGATAGAGTTAAATTAAACTTAATCTTAGCTGCAATCGTTGAAGCAGAAAATATCGAAGTAACTGATGAAGAACGTAATAGCGAATTAGAAACAATCGCAAATACATATAATAGAGACTTAGAAGAAATCAAACAAATCTTCGCTCAAAATATGTACCAAATCGATGCTGATATCTTAAATAGAAAAGCGTTAGACGTTGTTAAAGAAAACTTAAAGAAATAGTTTAAAAGACGCGTAAGCGTCTTTTTAAAAAAGGAGGATTATTATGAGTGAAAGTACATTATTAACCCTTCCTGTTGTGTGTACAAGAGGAATGATTGTCTTTCCGGGTAACCGTTTATCATTAGATGTAGGGCGCCCTCTTAGTTTAAAAGCACTTGAACTTTCAAGTCGTGACTTTGATAACAATATCCTATTTGTTTCACAAATCAATCCTATTGTTGATGATCCAAAATATGATGATGTTTATCATGTTGGAACTTTATGTAAAATTGAAAAGAAAATCCGTCGCGATAGTGCAGGAACAATCAAATTAACTGTTACTGGAGAAAAAAGAGTTTATCTTCAAGATTTCAAAATTGAAGAGGGTTCTATTTTTTCAACAGCTGAAGTTTTAGAAGATATTTATGGGGATTCCAATGAAGAAGTTGCTTTGGTAAGAAAAACAACAGCTTACTTTGAACAAGCAAGACGTCATATGCCTCATATTCCAGCTGAAAGTTTAACTTTACTTTCAAATGGAACGTCAGCAAGCTTACTTGCTGATACAATTGGTCAATATTTACCAATTGATTTAGATAGAAAACAAAAAATTCTTGAAGAAAGAGATATCAATAAAAGACTTTTCTTAGTTGCAAGTTCAATTGAATCTGAAAAAATGATCAATCAATTAGAAGATACAATTAATCGTAAAGTCAAAGAAAGTATTGATGAAAATCAAAAAGAATACTATTTAAGAGAAAAATTAAGAGCAATTAAAGATGAACTTGGTGATACAGTAGATAAAGGAGACGATGCTGAACAAATTCGTAAAGAATTAGCAAAAAATCCTTATCCACAATATATCAAAGATAAAGTTGAAGAAGAATTACGTCGTTTTGAAGCGATGCCACCAGCATCTTCAGAAGCAAACGTAGTAAGAACTTATATTGATTGGGTGATGAAAACACCTTGGTATCAAGAAACAAAAGATCAAGAAGATATCTCTAAAATTGAGGCTATTTTAGAAGAAGATCATTTTGGTTTAGAAAAAGTAAAAGAAAGAATTGTGGAACATTTGGCAGTTAAACAGATGACACAATCTTTAAAAGCACCAATTATCTGTTTAGCAGGTCCACCAGGTGTAGGGAAAACAAGTATTGCGAAAAGTATTGCACGAGCTTTAGATCGTAAATTTGTTAAAGCCTCTTTAGGTGGAGTTAGAGATGAAGCAGAAGTTCGTGGACATCGCCGTACTTATTTAGGTTCAATGCCTGGACGTATCATTCAAGGAATGAAAAAAGCCGGTGTTGTTAATCCTGTCTTCTTATTAGATGAAATTGATAAGATGGCAAGTGATTATAAAGGGGATCCAACAAGTGCGATGCTAGAAGTTTTAGATCCTGAACAAAATTCTCAATTTTCTGATAACTATATTGAAGAGCCTTATGACTTATCTAAAGTCCTCTTCATTGCGACAGCTAATGATTTAGGTGGTATTCCAGGACCTTTAAGAGATCGTCTTGAAATTATTGAAGTATCAAGCTATACAGAACAAGAAAAATTAATGATTGTAAAAGAACACTTAATTAAAAAACAATTAGAAGCACATTCATTAAAACCTGAACAAATGATTCTTTCTGATGATATCATCATGGAAATCATTCAACACTATACACGTGAAGCCGGTGTTCGTGAACTTGAAAGATATATTGCTAAATTATGTCGTAAAACTGTTTTAGCTATCTTAAAAGATAAAGTTGATTCAGTGACTATTGATAAAGATAAATTGGTTGAATTCTTAGGAAAAGCACCGTTTGATCATACAAAGAAACTTCCTCGTCCACAAGTTGGGGTAGTTACAGGTATGGCTTATACACAATTTGGTGGAGATATTTTACCAATCGAAGTCAATCATTTTGATGGTACTGGTAAATTTATTATTACTGGTCAATTAGGCGATGTTATGAAAGAATCTGCATCAATTGCTTTAGATTATCTAAAAGCCAATAAAGAAAAATATGGTTTAGATGATAAAGCCTTTGATAAACAAGATATTCATATTCATGTTCCTGAAGGAGCTATCAAAAAAGATGGTCCATCAGCAGGTGTCACTCTTACAACTGCAATCTATTCAGCTTTTACAAATAAACCTGTAAGAGATGATGTTGCCATGACAGGAGAAATCACTTTACGTGGTAATGTCTTACCAATTGGTGGATTAAAAGAAAAATCAATTTCTGCACATCGTTCAGGAATTAGAAAAATCATTATTCCTAAGGAAAATGAAAAAGATATCGAAGATATCCCAGAATCAGTAAGAAGCGATTTAGAAATTGTTTTAGCGGATCATATTGATACAGTTTTAGAACATGCGATTGTTAAATAACGGAAATCTTGAATTTTCGTTATTTTTTTTGTACAATACAAAAGGTGATGAAAAATGGTAAAAATTAAAAAAGCAGAATATATTTTATCGGCTGCATGGAAAAGTCAATGGTCAAAAGAAAGTTTTCCAGAAATGTGTCTTGCTGGACGTTCAAATGTAGGAAAAAGTAGTTTTATTAATACAATGTTATCAAGAAATGGACTTGCCAAGGTTTCAAGTACCCCAGGTAAAACAAAAACACTTAATTTCTTTAATGTTAATGATGCGCTTTATTTTGTAGATGTTCCAGGTTATGGCTATGCCAAAGTTGCAAACAATGTGACAAAACAATTTGGTAAAACCATGGATGAATACATTAGTGAAAGACAAACTTTAAGAGGGTTTATTTTATTGGTAGATTATCGTCATAAACCTACAAAAGATGATGTAATGATGTATGAATTTGTAAAACATCATGGTGTCCCAGTCATTTTAGTGGCAACGAAAGAAGATAAATTAAAACGTAATGATTTAAAGAAAAATGAAAAGCTTATTAAAGATACTTTACATTTTGATCCGAGTGATACTTTTATTCGCTTTTCTAGTTTGAAGAAAAAAGGAATTCAAGAAGCTTGGAACGCTATTTATGAATTATGTGATATTGATTTTGAGTAGGGAAACCTACTTTTTTTTCATATCTTGTTTGTTTTTGCATATTCTTTGTTAGGAGGAAGAATATGCAAAAAATATTTTACGAAAAAGAAATTGATTTGTTTCACCGTTTAAAAGAATTAGTGAGTTTAACAGTTGATGAATCCATTGATTATAAAATGGAAGAACATGGGATTCGAGCTTTAGGAACACTAGCAATCAAGGGAGAATATTTGAGTGATGAAAAGAAAAACTTTTTAGAGAATGTAGAACTTGATATTTATGCAGATGAACAAAAGATCATTGATCCACAAGATTTTCATTTAAAAGTAGAAGATTTTCATTATGATATTCAAGATGGTAATCTTAAAATCAAGATAGAAGTTGGTGTTTATGGAGTCGAAGAAGGAGAAAATCGATACATTCGGGTAGATCCAGATCCGCTTGAAGAAATTGAAGCATTGACACGTGATCTTGATGAAAAAAAGAAAGAAATAAAACCACAAATAGAAAAGATGCAAGTAGAAGAAATGCCTGAAAAAAAGGTAGAAGAATTAAGTGAAAAAGTCTATGAAACCAAGGTTAAAAATGAAGTTGAAGATGATCAAGAAGATATAGGGGCTTATTATCTTTATGTTGTTTGTGCAAATGATACGTATGAAAATATCGCTAAAGCATATAACATGGATGAAAAAGTGATTCGTGATTATAATAATAATTTGAGTCTAGATGTAGGGCAAATATTGATTATTCCTTATGATTCAAAAACTGATACAAACAAAGTATGATTTAGAAGTTATTGGACTCATTCAATTGAGTCCAAAGGTTTATAAGGTAAAAACAAAGCAAGGCTTTTATTGTGTAAAAATTATACAAGATAAAAAACTTGAAAATGCCTATCAACATATTCAAACACTACATCTGCATCATTTTATTTCAATCATTAAAAATAAAGAGGATCATTATTTTACCCCTTATCATGACAAGTTCATTTATTTAATGCCTTATTTAGTGTATAAAAATGCAATTCAAAAAGAACTTAAAATTAAAATGTATTATCAAATAATTGCGTATTTACACAAAAAATCTTTTTTTATTCAAAGTGAAGATGTGTCTTTTTTTGAAAGACAAAAAGAAGATCTTTTAAGCCTTATTCAAATAAGAAAAGACGAATTTGAAAGAATGATGAAAGAATTTGAGTTTAAAAAATATAAAGCACCATCGGGGTGGATGCTTGTTTTAAATTATTATCGAATTATTGAGTTTTTAAATCAATCTCGGTATTATTTGAGTCGTTATTTTGAAAGTGTTAAAGAGAAGAAAGAAATAAGACTTTCTTTAATTTATCATCATTTTGATTTGAATCATATTTTTATAGATCAACAAAAACTGATTTCGATTGATCAAATGAAAATTAATTACTGTATCTATGATCTTGTTGAACTTTTTCAAAATCAAAAGGATCTTTATGAATGCGTTGCTTTATTTGACGGATATTTAGAAGAAATTGATTTGTATCAAGAAGAGAAATTATTACTTCTTTGTTTGTTGTCTATCGTTCCCCATGTATCTTTAAATGAGGATGAAAATAATAATATTCAAGAAATGGCAAAGCTGATTTGTTATATGGATGGCATTGTAAAAATATTTAAAAAGATAGAGATTGACGAGGTATAAGCAATTTGTTAGAATAGTAATGCAATGATTTGGAGGAGTAGTTCTTCTTTGTTTGATAGAGAGTCCCGTTTGCTGGAAAGGGATAAATGAAAAGAGTGAAGGTAGCCAAGGAGCATGTTAGATGAAATAAAGTAGTTTAACACGTAGAACTGCGTTAAAGTTTTGAGGTGCTAAGTGTTTACTTAGAACTAAGGTGGTATCGCGATTAAGTCGTCCTTAGAAGGAGGACTTTTTTATTTTAAGGAGGAAAAAGATGAATTATTTTACAGAGTATTGGTATGTATGGATTGCATTTGTTATTATGTGTATCTTCTTGTTTAGCTTTTATGGAAAAAAATATAAACAAGTAAAAGAAAGAAGAAAACAATATGAAGAAAAGTTAGCTCAAGAAAGAGATGAGTTTTCACATCTTACAAGTGAAGTGTTTGATAAAATTGAACCAATCGATCTTACAAGAGCTGTTATTTTTCATATTAATGCGAAAGAAGATCGTCTTTTTAAAGATGATAACTATGATGGAAATATTATTCCTTATTTAACACATGAAGAATTATTAATTTATACAATGTACCAATTAGAATGTTCTTTAGAAGGGGGAAGAGGTTCAATTCATTCGTTTTTTATAACAGAACCTTATTGTAATTATCGCCCTTATTATAAAGAAGCGTTTGAAACAATGAAATGTTATGATATTGCTCATTTATTAGAAGAAGCTGAAAAGTTAGCCATTTTAATTGAAAATGATCAAGAAGATGAAATCGATGAAACAAGTGAGTATGCAACTTATAATTTCTCTGATTTTACAAATGAATTTGTTTCTTTATTACGTTCTTCGGGAATTGGTGATAAATTAGGAGAATACATTAAAGAACATAAAGAAAGTTTTATTGAAAAGGATGATGAAAATGAAGAAAGAATTAGCGAGTAAGTATGATCATAAAAGTGTTGAAAAAGGTAAATATCAACATTGGTTAGAAAAAGAATATTTTAAAGCGGGAGATGTTTCTAAAAAGCCTTATGCAATTGTTATTCCACCACCTAACGTAACTGGTAAACTTCATTTAGGACATGCTTGGGATACAACTTTACAAGATATGATTATTCGTTATAAAAGAATGCAAGGTTATGATGCTTTATGGCTTCCAGGTATGGATCATGCTGGAATTGCCACACAAGCAAAAGTTGAAGCAAGAATGAGAGAAGAAGGAATTTCTCGTTATGATTTAGGAAGAGAAGGTTTCTTAGAAAAAGCATGGTCTTGGAAAGAAGAATATGCTTCGATTATTCGTGCTCAATGGGAAAAGTTAGGGTTATCTTTAGATTACTCAAAAGAAAGATTTACTTTAGATGAAGGATTATCTCAAGCTGTTAAAGAAGTTTTCGTTCGTTTATATGAAAAAGGATATATTTATCAAGGTAAAAGAATTATTAACTGGGATCCTGTACAAAGAACAGCTTTAAGTAACATAGAAGTTATTCATAAAGAAATTGAAGGGGCAATGTATTATTTTAAATATAAAATTGTTGATAGTGATCGAGAATTAGTCATTGCAACAACACGTCCTGAAACAATGTTTGCCGATCAAGCCATCTTTGTTCACCCTGATGATGAAAGATATAAAGATCTTGTTGGTAAATATGCAATCAACCCAGCAAATGGTGATAAATTACCAATTATGGCTGATAGCTATATTGATATGGATTTTGGAACTGCGGTAATGAAATGTACACCTGCACATGATCCAAATGACTTTGCTTTAGCTAAAAAATATAACTTAGATATGCCTATTTGTATGAACGATGATGGGACAATGAATGAACTTTGTCATAAATACCAAGGAATGGATCGTTTTGAATGTCGTAAACAATTAGTGGCTGATTTTGAAGCAGCTGGTATTGTTGATCATATTGAAAAACATTTACATCAAGTAGGACATTCAGAAAGATCAGGAGCTATTGTTGAACCTTATTTATCAAAACAATGGTTTGTTAAAATGAAACCATTGGCTGAAGCTGCTTTAGCTAATCAAAAGAAAGATTCTAAAGTAAACTTTGTGCCGGAAAGATTTGAAAAAACATTTACACAATGGATGGAAAATATCGAAGATTGGTGTATTTCTCGTCAATTATGGTGGGGACATCAAGTACCAGCTTGGTATCATAAAGAAACAGGTGAAGTTTATGTTGGAAAAACAGCACCAGAAGATATCGAAAACTGGACACAAGATGAAGATGTCTTAGATACTTGGTTCTCTAGTGCCTTATGGCCATTTTCAACATTAGGTTGGCCTAATACAGAAGATCCTCTATTTAAAAGATACTTCCCAACAAATACTTTAGTTACAGGATATGATATTATTTTCTTCTGGGTAAGTCGTATGATTTTCCAATCATTAGAATTTACAGGTCAAAGACCATTTGAACATGTTTTGATTCATGGCTTAATTCGTGATGAACAAGGAAGAAAAATGTCTAAGTCTTTAGGTAATGGGGTCGACCCAATGGATGTTATTGATCAATATGGTGCCGATACATTAAGATTCTTCTTAACTACAAACTCAGCACCTGGTATGGATTTAAGATATATTCCTGAAAAACTAGAAGCTTCATGGAATTTCATTAATAAAATTTGGAACTCAGCAAGATTTGTTTTAATGAATATTGATGAAGATTTGGAATATAAAGATTTGAAATTTGATCATTTAAATTTATGTGATAAATGGATCTTAAATCGTTTAAATAATGTTATTGAAGAAGTAGATGCCAACATGGATAAATTTGAATTTGTTAATGTTGGTAGCGAATTATATAAATTTATCTGGGATGATTTCTGTTCATGGTATATCGAACTTACAAAAGTTCATTTAAATAGTGATGATGTAGTAGAAAAACAAGCAAGCTTACATACTCTTGTTTATGTTTTAAATGCCATTGTTAGAATGCTTCATCCATTTATGCCATTTGTTACAGAAGAAATCTATCAAGCTATTCCTCATTTAGAAGAATCAATTTGTATTTCTAAATATCCAACAGTAAATCCTGATTTCAATGATGAAAACATTAATAAACAATTTACTTATTTAATGGATATTGTTAAAGGTGTTCGTGAAATTCGTGCAAACTACACAATTAAAAATGCTATTGAAGTTGAGTATTCCATTGAAACAAAAGATGAAGGTTTACAAGAATTATTAGATCAATGTGTGCCATATTTAAAGAAATTATGTAATGCAACTTGTGTTGGTTATAATCAAGAAACTTCAAAAGATGTTGCAACAGCAATGATTCAAGGTGGTAATACTTTAATTGTTGAACTTGGAGCCTATGTTGATAAGGAAGCAGAAAAACAAAAATTACAAGTTGAACTTCAAAAACTTGAAGGTGAGATTAAACGTTGTACAAATATGTTAAGTAATGAAAAATTTGTATCAAAAGCACCTCAAGCAAAAGTAGATAGTGAACGTCAAAAATTAGAAGATTATACTTCTAAATACAACGCTGTTAAGGAAAAATTAGAAACAATGTAAAATCAAGTTTGAAAAAACTTGATTTTTTTAAATTTTTAAAAGAAAAAACTTAAAAAAAGGCGAATATAGTAGTGAGGAAGTTAGTGGAATGTCTTTTCCTTAGAAAGGAAGGAAGAATATGAATGAATTACAATTGAATAATCAAATGGATATTGTAGGAGGAGCTGTGGGTACATGGATCGTATGTATTGTTGTAGGGGCTGCAGTTTATAAAATGCTCTATTCTAAAAGTGGACGTATTTCAATTCCAAGACTTATTTCTATTGAATGGAGATAAGTGATATGAAGGTACGATAAGTACCTTCATATTCTATTATTTACTTCATAAACTAAAAAGAGGTGAGTTTATGAAGAAAAAAGGACTTCTTATTTTTACTTTTTTTATGTTGATTTTAAATACAGTATGTTTTCTTTATGTTGATTATGCCATGCAACAAGATATGAGTATTTATGTTTTACAGGTAGGTCGTTATAAAGAAAAAGAAAATGCCAATCAAATTATAAATCAATTGAAAGAATTGGAGATGACAAGCTATTTTTATCAAGATCAAGAGTATGTCATTATTCAAGATATTTATTTAGAAGAAAGACAGGCCAATCAACAAGCAAAAGAGCTTTCACAAAAAGGAATTACATGTGTCGTTAAAGAATATTTGATTGATGAAAGCTATCAAGAAGAGATTCAAAAGAAAAACTATAAAAGAATTTATCCTCTTTTAAAACAGGTTGACACAAAGTAAGACATTTGGTATGATGCCTGCAGGAGGTGAACACTTTGAACTTCAAAGTAAAAGAGATGTGTCAACTTGCTCTTGCGGCATGTTTATTGGCATTATTTTCACAAATAAAAATTGATTTACCAGGGTATGTGCCACTTACCTTACAGACTTTTATGGTTTATGTGATTGCTCTTACTTTTAAACCAAACAATGCTTTTACGGCTTGCTTTGTTTATTTATGTATGGGGGCTATTGGACTACCTGTTTTTGCCGGCTTTCACGGTGGAATTTCTTCACTTGTAAGTTATACAGGTGGGTATCTTTTTGCCTTTCCTATCATGGCTTATGTGATTTCTTGTAGTAAGCATATAAATCGTTATGGGGCTTGTTTTTTAGGTACATTTGTTTGTTATGCTATTGGAACAGGTTATTTTATGCTTGTCAGTCAAATGGCTTTAATGCCTTCTTTAATGATGTGTGTGATTCCATTTTTACCAGGGGATTTTGTTAAAATTATTTTGGCTAAAAAGGTAGCAGAAAAAATAAAAATAAGAACAGAAAATTATGCTTAATTGTCCTGTTGAAGAAAGACCAAGAGAAAAAGCAATTTATTATGGAATTGAAACGTTATCGAATCAAGAACTTGTTGCTGTTATTTTAAGAACAGGAAATAAGGAAATGTCAGTTTTAAATTTAGCCCAATTTTTATTAGATGAAATTGGAGGATTTCAAGAATTAAAAGATATTGATTATCAAAGATTAATTCAAATTAAGGGAATTAAACAAGCCAAAGCCATTGAACTTATGGCGTGTATTGAACTTGCCAAAAGAATGCAAAGTAAGCAATCAATAAAAAATAGAATTAGACAACCTAAAGATGCTTATGCTTATATAAAAAATAAATTGATGTTTGAAAAACAAGAAAAAGTGGTTTTACTTTGTTTAAATAATCATTTAGAAATCGTTCAAGATAAACTTTTATTTATTGGCAGTGGAGATGTTTCTCTTCTTGAAACGAAAGAAGTTTTTCAATATACGCTTCGATCAGGTTGTAATCGTATTATTTTAATCCATAATCATCCTAGTGGCAACCCAAAGCCATCTCATGAAGACCAAGAAATAACAAGAAAGATTGAAATGATGGCAAAACATTTGGATATTGAATTTATTGATCACATTATTATAGGAGACCATTGTTACTATAGTTTCAAGTCAAATCAAATCTATCAAAGTAAAGAAGATTGATTTTTTCATTTTAATTCTCTATAATGAATGATACTAGAGGTGATTATATGAACAATCGTAGAAAAAGAAGAAATAAAAAAATCATGATTGGAGTTATAGTAGGCGTTATTTTCCTATCGGTAATAGGTTTTTTTGTAGGAAGAAAGCAATCTCGTTTAGAAAAGACCTTAAGTAATTCGATTTCTATGATTGAATATTATATAGTAAAAAAACCATTATCATTCATTGGTGATATTTTTAATGAATATAATGATTTAAAAGATGTTTATGATGAAAATAAAAAATTGAAAACAAAGTTAGATTCTTATGCAAATGTTGAAGCAGAAAATGAAATTCTAACAACAGAAATTGATAAATTAAAAAAGATAACAGAAATTGATTATTTGCCAAGCGATTATCAAACAAAGGTAGCGACTGTTCAAATACGTGATCAAACCAATTGGAATGATGAAATTACAATTGATTTAGGAAGTATGAATGATATTCAAGAAGGAATGGCTGTTTGTGATTCGAAAGGGATGGTTGGCGTTGTTTCAAAAGTAACAGAAATCAGTTCAACTGTATCTCTTATTACAAGTGAAAATCCTTCAAATCAAATCCCTGTGATGGTTGTTAATGGAGATCAAGTTGTTTATGGCCTTCTTGAAAATTATAGTGTCAATAGTCAAAAACTCAATATAACTTTGCTTTCTAATATTGATAAACTCGAAAAAGGAGCGAAGGTTTATACATCAGGTTTGGGTGGAGATGGAAAAAGTCCAAAAGGGATTTATATTGGTAAAGCAAAAAAATTAGTAACACAAACAGATGGAACGACAACAACTCTTATGGTAACACCAGCTGCCAATATGGAAGATTTATCGTATGTTTCAGTAATTAAGAAGGTCAATAATGATGGACAATAAATTTATTCGATATTTAGTTGTTATGTTCTTTGCATTTGTTGTAGATAGTTTACTTTGTTATTATTTACCATCGTCTCTTTTAAAAATTAATTTGACGATTGTTCCTTATGGAGCAGTAGCTATGTTTGTTTTATTGAATAATTCGATTGATAATGATCACCGTACGATTTTTGCTGTTATTTGTGGATTTTATTATAGTGTTATTTATGGAAATTCACTTTTTATCTATGTTGTTTTATATCTTTTATATGCCTTGTTTGGTAAATATTATATGAAAAAAGCAACATTTACGTATTTTCAAGCCTTTGTCATCGTTCTTTTGACAATTTTTGTACAAGAGTGTGTGTTATATTCTTTAATGTGGATATCAAATACAACACAATTACTCGTAACAACATTCTTAATTAAAAGATTACTACCAACATTACTATACAATGCGGTTATGTTTAATGGTGTGTATTATATCCATCACAAAATTAAGCTTGAAGGTGATATTGATGTATATTTTAGTTAAAAATCTTAATAGTCGTTTGATTTTTGTAATGAATGATGAAGTACAATTTAATATTCTTTTAGATGAACTTAAAAGCCTTTTGAAACAATCTTTTTTTAAAAAAGAAGATTATTATCCAAAGGCTTTTTTTGATTTTCAATGTCGAATTTTAAAAGAAGATGAAATACTTGCTTTTTTTAAAGTTTTGGTAGAATGTCAAAGTTTATTGTTTGGTGGTTTTGTAGAAAAGAAAACACAAAAAGAACAAGAAATTAGGATGATTGAAGGATCGATTCATGGTGGAGAAGTGATTGAAATCAATGAAGATACTTTAATTACAGGAAAAATCAATCCAGGAGCAATTATTCAATTAAATGCCAAACTTTATGTTATGCAAGGTGTCTATGGAATTATAGAAAGTAATAACAGTCAAGCAAGTATCTCAAGTCAAGTTTTTAAAGATGCGACCTTACGTTTTTTTAAAAAAACAATACATCATTTTACAACTTTCGAAATGTCGCTTGTATATTATAAAGATGACGCAATTGTCATAGAAAAGGGGGATTACATACATGTCTAGAATAATTACAGTGACATCAGGTAAAGGAGGTGTGGGTAAAAGCAGTGTAAGTGTCAATCTTGCGATGGCTTTAGCACACCAAAATTTAAAAGTATGTTTGATTGATGGTGATTTTGGCTTGAAAAATTTAGATGTGATGATGGGTTTAGAAAATCGAGTGGTTTATGATTTAAATGATGTCATTGCTGGAAAATGCGAAATACATCAAGTTTTAGTTAAAGATAAAAGAGAATCCACACTTTATCTTTTACCTGCATGTAAAACTTTATCTTTTCAAAATTTAGATGCAAAAATTATGGCATCCTTGATTGATTATTTAAAGAATGATTTTGATTTTATTATTGTGGATTCTCCTGCGGGAATTGAACAAGGATTTACGTATGCTTCAAGTATTGCAGATGAAGCCATTATTGTAGTAAATTTAGATTTAGCAACATTAAGAGATAATGATCGAGTTATTGGTTTGTTGCTAAAGAAAGGTATTCATGATTTAAAGTTGATTGTCAATCGTGTTAATATTGAAGATATTGAAGATGGACGTTCGCTTTCTATTGATGATGCTTTAGATATTTTATCATTACCTTTGCTAGGAATTGTTTATGATGATCATGAAATGATTGAAGCAAATAATCGAGGAAGACCAGTTTATTTATTAAAAGGACATTTATTACATGAATGTTTTGATAATATTGCTCATCGTTTATTAGGGCATAAACGGGCTTTTGCAAAATGTAAAAGAAGAGGCTTGTTAAGTCGTATCTTTTTAGGATAATTTCATAGGATGTACTAGGTGATCTTATGTCAGAAATTGATGAGGCGAAAAAACGTATTGAAAAAAGAAGAAAACCGTTAAATGATCATAATTTTAAAAAACTCTATAATTCGATGATTCGTTTAATGGTTATGATGATTGTTGTATTGGGTTCGTTAATTGTTTTAAAAAATCCAGAATTAGAAAAGAATATATTTAATGGGGCGCACTTGCAAAAAGTAATCACGTATTTATCGCAAACGGTTCTGGATTTTTTACCAGAAGACATGCAAGTAAGTCAAGATGTATCTTACACAAAATTGAAAGGAAACTATTATCAAGGAAATAGTAACCAAGTCGTTGCCTTAAAACTTGGAAAAATTACAAGGATCAATAAAGACCAAGTAAAAATGATTGATGAAAAAGGAGTAGAAATTACTTTTTCTTCTTTGAAAGATATTCAAGTTAAAGAAAAACAAGAAGTCAAACAGGGAGATGTTATCGCAACCTACCAACAAAAGTTTAGGATGACATTTCGTTATTTAGGCAAAAATATCACTTATCAAGAGTATTTGGGGATGTAATATGAAAATACATCCCTTTACTTTTCTTTATTTGTTTTTGGCTTATTGGGGGCATTCCTCTTATTATGTTGCTTTTCTACTTTTTTCTATTTTACATGAAATAGGTCATTATTGTATGGCACTTTTTTATCGTTTTGAAATAGAAAGTGTTGTTATTTTACCTTTTGGCGCTTTTTTATCTTTAGAGGATTTTGGATTACATGCGCCTTATCAGGAAATAATAATGTTGATAATGGGACCTTTTGTTAACCTAGTGCTAGGTTTGGTTTTTTATATTCTTGAAATCAATGAGTTATTTGAAATAAATATCTTTATTTTTTTATTTAATTTATTACCTATCTATCCTTTAGATGGATCTAAGCTTTTTCTTCTTTTTTTATCTTATTTTGTAAATTATAAAAAATGTTTTCAAATTCAAATCAAGCTATCATTACTTACCCTTTCTGTTTTATTTGTTTATACAAAACAAATAGGACGTAAAATTGTTATAGGTTATCTTTTATATCAAACAATTGTTTATTTAAAACAATACTCATATATTTACGTTAAAACTTTATTAAATGATCATTTAAAGAAAAAACGAATAAAAGTAAATAAGAAAATGAATTATTATCGACCTTATCATAATCTTTATGAACTTAATGGAAAACTCTATGATTTTGAAACAATAAAAATATATTTGTTAAAATCAAGATAATTCGTTGACTTTATATTTAAAATCTAGTACAATGCATTTGTTGTAGACCTCTAGACTACAACCGCACATAAAAGGTATTAAACGCATTTGCTGCCTTGGTTGGCGAGTCTTAGAAAAAAATTTATAGGAGGTGCGGTATGTACGCAATTATCGAAACAGGTGGAAAACAATTAAAAGTTGAAGCTGGTGATGCAATTTTTGTAGAAAAATTAGAAGTTGAAGCAGGAGAAAAAGTTACTTTTGATAAAGTATTATTAGTTGGTGACGAAACTGTAACTATTGGTGCTCCTTATGTTGAAGGTGCTACTGTAGAAGCTACTGTTGAAAAACAAGGTAAAGAAAGAAAAGTAACTATTTATAAATATAACGCTAAAAAACATTACCACAAAAAACAAGGTCATAGACAACCTTATACAAAATTAATTGTTGATGCAATCAACGTTAAATAATGATTAAAGTTTTAATAAAAAACAATAATAAATATATTACACATATTCAAATCAAAGGTCATGCAGATTTTGGTGAATATGGTAAAGATTTAGTTTGTGCAGGTGTGAGTGCAATTGCCACAGGTATTTGTAATACGCTCGCCAAAAAACAATTTCTTGAAAAAAAGATGTGTGCAATTTCTTTTGAAAATGGTAATATAAAGATAGATGTATATAAAGAGGATGAAACGATGCAAGTGATACTAGAGACACTTGTCATTAGTTTAGAATCTTTCATGGAAGACTATCATCAATATATCAAGATAACCTATGAGGAGGAATAACACTATGATGTTTAAATTAGATTTACAATTATTCGCTTCTAAAAAAGGGGTAGGATCTACTAAAAACGGTCGTGACTCAAAAGCTAAAAGATTAGGAGCTAAATTATCAGACGGACAATTCGCTAGTGCAGGTTCTATTATTTATAGACAAAGAGGTACTAAAATCCATCCAGGTACTAACGTAGGAAAAGGTGGAGATGACACTTTATTTGCTATGTGTGATGGAATTGTTAAATTCGAAAGAATGGGAAAAGATAGAAAAAAAGTATCAGTTTACCCAGCTGCATAATGAATGAAATCCCTGAAAAGGGATTTTTTTTTGAAAGAGAGGTGGAAGTATGCAATTTATTGATAAAGCAAAAATATATATTGAAGCCGGTAAAGGTGGCGATGGAACAGTTGCTTTTAGACGTGAAGCTCATGTTCCAAAAGGTGGACCTGCTGGTGGAGACGGTGGAAAAGGTGGAAGCATTATTTTTGAAGCAACAACATCTTTATCAACTTTATTAGATTTAAAATATAAACGTGTTTATAAAGCACGTCCTGGTGGTAATGGAATGGCTAAAAAAATGCACGGTGCGGATGCAGGAAATTTAGTAATCAAAGTTCCTGTTGGAACTGTTATTACCAATGAAGAAACTGGAAAAATTATGGCCGATTTAACAGAAAACAATCAACGTGTTGTTCTTGCTAAAGGTGGACGTGGTGGACGTGGAAATGCGCGTTTTGCGACTTCACGAAATCCAGCTCCACAAATTTGTGAAAGAGGAGAACCGGGAGAAAAATTTGATGTTTGTTGTGAATTGAAACTTCTTGCGGATGTTGGACTTGTTGGTTTCCCATCAGTTGGTAAATCAACATTCTTATCTGTTGTTTCTCGTGCAAGACCTGAAATCGCAGATTATCATTTTACAACAATTGTACCAAACTTAGGTGTCGTACAAGCTAAAGATGGTCGTAACTTTGTTATGGCTGATTTACCAGGTTTAATTGAAGGGGCAAGTCAAGGAAAAGGATTAGGTCATCAATTCTTAAGACATATTGAAAGATGTCGTGTTATTGTTCATATTATTGATATGGGTGGTATTGAAGGACGTGATCCTTATGAAGATTACTGTACAATTAATGAAGAACTTGGGCAATATCAATATCGTTTATTAGAAAGACCACAAATTGTTGTTGCTAATAAAATGGATGAAGAAAATGCAGAAGAAAATTTAAAAGCATTTAGAGAAAAAGTAGGAGAAGATGTTAAAGTATTCCCTATTTCCGCAATCATTCATGAAGGTGTTGATCAAGTTTTATATGCTGTAGCGGATGCCTTAGAAACAGCGCCTAAATTTGATATGGAAGAAATTGAAGAAAATACGGTTGTCTATAATTTTGAGGAAGAAGAAGCTCCATTCGTTGTTCATAATTTAGGAAATGGGCAATGGACAATTACTGGTAAGAAGATTGAACGTATTGTATCGATGACTTCTCTAGTAAGTGATGATGCAATTAAACGTTTATCAATCAAAATGCGTAATATGGGTATTGATGAAGCTCTTAGAAACGCAGGATGCCAAGATGGAGATACAGTTTCAATTCTTGATTTTGAATTTGAATTCTATGATTAAAAAATCTGTGTTGCCTTTGCAACCGGATTTTTTTATTTCAAGATAAGAAGGACTATGCTATAATTGAGATAAATTTGACACAAATTTGAGACAAAATGAAACGTTTTTTAGATTATAATAGATATAGGAGAATTATATGTATAGTTATATAAAAGGAACAATTGTTGATATTCAAAGTGATCATATAGTTTTAGAAAATAATGGGATTGGTTATTTGGTTTATGTAAGTAATCCTTATGCTTTTTCTAAAGGAAAGGAAATGATTGTTTACGTTTACCAACAAGTGAAAGAAGATGGTATTTTATTATATGGATTTAATACGAAAGAAGAAAAGGAACTTTTCTTAAAACTTATTTCCGTTAAAGGAATAGGTTGTAAAAGTGCTTGTACAATGCTTGCAAGTGGTGATGTTGATGGCATTTGTGAAGCCATTGAAAGTGGAAATATTGCGTATTTAAAGAAAATACCAGGGATTGGGCCTAAAGCTGCAGGTCAAATTATTCTTGATTTACAAGGAAAAGTAACAGCCTCAAAACAAATTGTTGTTAATCAAGAACTTGAAGAAGCAATGGAAGTATTACTTGCTTTAGGATATAAACAAAGTGAAGTAGATAAGGTTGTTAAAAAATTAGGGGATGAGTCCCTTGATACGAATGGATATGTAAAAAAAGCTTTAAGTTTAATTGTAAAATAGGAGGGATAGAATGAATGATGTTTTAAATCCTGAAATCGTTGAAGATGAAGAAAGTTCTCTTCGTCCAGGTGATTTTGATGAATACATTGGACAAACCAATCTCAAAGAAAATTTAAAGGTTTTTGTTGGGGCAGCTAAATTACGTGATGAGTCACTTGATCATGTTTTACTCTATGGTCCACCAGGTCTAGGAAAAACCACAATGTCTATGATCATTGCTCATGAAATGGGAACAAATATTAAAATTACAACAGGACCAAGTATTGAAAAAACAGGAGATCTTGTTGCTATTTTAACGGCACTTGAACCGGGAGATGTTTTATTTATTGATGAAATTCATCGTTTAAATAAAGTGGTTGAAGAAATTCTTTATCCAGCAATGGAGGATTTTTGTGTAGATGTTGTTATTGGAAAAGAAGCGTCAACACGTTCAGTAAGAATTGATTTACCACCTTTTACGCTTGTAGGGGCGACAACAAGAGCGGGGGATTTGTCGGCACCGTTGCGTGATCGTTTTGGAATTGTTTCTCAATTAGAATATTATAGTGAAGATGAACTTACACAAATTATTGATCGTACAAGTCGTGTTTACAACATTAAAATGGATGAAGATGCAAAAAGAGAACTTGCTAGAAGAAGTCGTGGAACCCCACGTATTGCCAATCGTTTATTTAGAAGGGTAAGAGACTTTTCACAATTCTATGGAGATGCTACAATTACCAAAGAGCGTACAACAGAAGCACTTGAACGTTTAAAAGTTGATAATTTAGGATTAGATGATGTTGATCATAAATATTTATTAGGAATCATTCATCGTTTTAAAGGTGGACCGGTTGGTTTGGAAGCTATTGCGGCTTCTATTGGGGAAGAACCTCAAACTTTAGAAGATGTAAATGAACCCTATTTACTACAAATTGGCTTAATTAAAAGAACACCAAGAGGACGTATAGCAACGGCAGAAGCTTATCGTCATCTTCATATTAGTCAAGATGAATAACTTTGAAAAGATAGGACTTATTGTCCTATTTTTTATTTCATTGATCTATAGTTATGTTAAGCCAAGTGATGTTGTAGAAAATATAGAAACTAAACAACAAATAACGATTTATGTAGAGGGAGAATATACAAAAAAACTCTCTTTTTCTTATAAACCACAAATCAAGGATGTTTTAAATGAATTACAAGTAGAAAACATCTATCATTTTGAAGAAACTACACAACTTGCAAGTGAATCGGTTCTTTATTTACCTTATGGAGAACATTTAATTTCTTTAAATCAGGCAAGTCTTAAAGAATTGATGACACTCAAGGGAATAGGTGAAAAAACAGCGCAAAAAATAATTGATTATCGCCAAGAAACACCTTTTAAAACGATTGAAGATATTACAAACATTAGTGGAATAGGAGAAAAAATGTATTTAAAAGTGAGGGAGTTTTTATGTCTTTAAAGGGAAGGGTATTTTACGTTTGTTTTCCTTTGATTTTAGTAGTTCTTACTCAAATGATTCATAATATTTTTATGATTTTTTTAGGAATATACTTTTGTTTTTTATTTAAACGCTTTTCTAAAGGTTTTGGACTAAGTGTTATTTTAATAACAATCATTGCTTTTTTATGTTTGTTACTTCCTCAACCTTTGAATAAAACAGAAATAAAAGGAAAAATCGTTGGTCTTGATGAAAAGAGTATCGTGGTAAAAATGGGATATCATAAAGTCAAGGTTTATGGTGAATTTAAAGAAATAAAGATGTATGATGAAATTACACTCATTGGAAAACCGTATGTCATCAATGAAACTGGCAATGATTATGCCTTTAATTATCAAAATTATCTTTATAGCTTAAATATTTTTGATATTTTAAAATTAGAACAAGTGACATCGTTAAAACATGTAACTCATCCTTATCATTATCTTGAAAAGAAAGTAAAAACAAAAACGAAAGT
Organism: Faecalibacillus faecis; assembly: GCF_003024675.1. Classification (GTDB taxonomy): domain Bacteria; phylum Bacillota_I; class Bacilli_A; order Erysipelotrichales; family Coprobacillaceae; genus Faecalibacillus; species Faecalibacillus faecis. The sequence goes on from NZ_PYLP01000001.1 coordinate 264,089, forward strand.
CAGTTCTTTGCTTTCGCTTTTTATTTTAGGGGCAAAGGATGAACAAATGAAAAACTATTATGAAAAGCTTACTAAACTCTCTCTTGTTCATCTTTTTGCATTATCAGGAATGCATTTAATGATTTTACAAAAGTGGCTCAATCATTTAACAAAATTTTTCTTTTCAAAAAGAATGCAAAATATTGTTTCATTAGTTGTTATTGGATTTTATTTAAGCATCATCCCTTATAATATTTCCTTTTTAAGAGCTTATTTAATGATGCTTTTAGTGCAATTATTTAAAAGAATATTCAATCCGTTAGATCTTTTTTCTTTACTGACGGTAGGAATGCTTTTTTATAATCCTTATTTAATTTATAATCTTTCGTTTATTTTTTCTTATACAATTTATTTTTTTATTTTGTTATTACAAAAAAAAGATAGAGGAAAATATTATCTTTTTTTAGGCTCTGTACCCATTATTATTTCTATTCAACATGCGCTTCCTGTTTTTTCTTTTTTAACAGCACCATTACTGATGCCGATGGTTGAAGTAATTTATCAAACAATGCTTTATTATTTGATATTAGGAAAACCTATTTTATATATACTTTCTTTTGAATATGAAATACTTTTAAAGATGATTGATTTTTTGACAGATTTTTCTTTTTCGCTTCATTTTAGTCAACCAACTTTCTTTTTTATAGGTGTTTATTATTATCTTTATTTGAAAGGAATTTATAAAATAAATATGCAACGAAAGATACATCAAGAACTTTCTTTGTTGTTTGCTGTATTGCTTGCATTTTACTTTTATCCTTTTTATAACATGAAAGGTCAAGTTGTTATGATTGATGTAGGACAAGGGGATTGCTTTTTTATCCAACAACCTTTTCATAAAGGAAATATCTTGATTGATACAGGTGGACTCAAAAATACGGATGTTGCTACTAAAAGAATTATTCCATATTTAGAAAGCCAGGGTGTTTTTTCTTTAGATGCTGTTTTTATTTCACATCAAGATTTTGATCATTGCGGTGCTTTAGAATCTTTGAAAACACATTTTAAAGTAAAAGAGGTTATTGAAAGTTTTAAAGAAAAAAGGATTGGTAATTTGCATTTTAAAAATCTTGCATTAGATAAAAGATATGTGAGTGAAAATGATCGTTCTTCCATTATTTATGTCACAATCAATCATTTGAATTATTTGTTTACAGGTGATATCTCTCAAGAAGTAGAAAAAGACTTATATCAAACGTATCAAAAATTAGAAGTAGATGTTTTAAAGGTCGCTCATCATGGAAGTAAGAGTTCTTCAAGTGATGATTTGTTTAAAATGATGAATCCAAAAATTGCTTTGATTTCTGTAGGAAAGAATAATCTTTATCGACATCCTTCGTATACGACTTTAAAAAAATTGAAAAGTTATGGAATTAAAATTTATCGAAGTGATGAAATGGGTATGGTTAAAATCGTTTATTATGGAAATAAGAATTATATTTTCATTCATAATAATCCATGACTTCATGTATGTTTTAGTTTATAATAGCTTATGGTGATGCTATGTTATTTGTACTTTATGGAACAGAAAGATTGTTGATGGATCAACGTCTACAAAAATTAAAAAAAGAATATCAGTGTAGTCAAGAACTAATGAATTATAATAGTTATGATGTCTCAAAAGAAGGAATGAAAGTTGTCTTAGAGGATGTAATGACACCTTCTTTTTTAAGTGAACAAAAGATGATTGTTATTAATCACTGTGATTTTTTAACGACTAAAAAATTAAAGAAAGAAAATAAGGATGCAGATTATTTAATGAAATGTATTCCTTATTTAAATGAAACAAACCACTTAGTTATTTTTCATCCAGAAAAAAACTTTGATGAAAGAAAGAAAATAGTTAAATATTTACGTAAAGAAGCTCAGTTTTTTGAAATTAATCCTTTAAATTATTATAAAGTTTCTGATACAACAAGGCAGGCAATTAAAAAGAGGAGTTGTACGATTGATGATGATGCCTTAGAATTGTTGCTAAGTCGTAAAGGAACGAATTTGATTGATATTTCAAGTGAAGTTGAAAAGCTTTGTTTATATACAAAGCATATTAATTTAAAAAGTGTTGAAGAATTGGTGAGTCGTCCGCTTGATGAAAATGTTTTTGATTTAACAACAGCTATTTTAAGTAAAGATAAACAAAAGATGATGTCAATCTATAAAGATTTAATGACATTAAATGAAGAACCGGTAAAGCTGATTGTTTTGGTTGCAAATTCAATGCGCTTGATTTATCAAGTGAAATTATTAGATCGAAAAGGTTATACTGATCAAGAGATTGCGAAGATGTTATCTGTAAATCCTTTTAGATTAAAATATGTTCGAAAGGAAGGAAAGTTTTTTGAACTTGATGAGCTGTTATCGTGTTTAAATCAACTTTCAAAGTTGGATGTAAAAATTAAAACTGGGAAAATAGATAAAAAACTTGGATTAGAATTATTTATGTTAAGAATATAGGAGATTTTATGGAATCATTAAGAGAATTATTTAAAATAGGTTTTGGTCCTTCTTCGTCACATACGATGGGACCGCAAAGGGCTGCTTCAAAAATCAAAGAAAAATATCCACAAGCAACACACTATGAAGTGGATCTTTATGGTTCGCTTGCATTAACAGGAAAAGGCCATTTAACTGATTATATTATTAAAAAAACTTTAGGAGAAGAGACGCTTGTTCATTTTAAAAGTGATAGTCTTCCTTATCATCCAAATGGTATGAAATTTTATGTTTATCAAGATGAACAACTTTTAGATACAATAACGGCTTACTCTATCGGTGGTGGAACAGTTGAATTTAAAGGGTGTCAACTCCAACAAACTAAACAAGTTTACCCTCATAAAAATCTAAAAGAAATTATTCAATATATTGAAGATAATGGGATTTCTTTTTATGACTATGTTTTAAATTATGAAGATGAATATTTTAAAGCCTATTTATTTGATGTATTAGATAGTATGTTTACATGTGTTCAAAATGGTCTACATCATGAAGGAATCATTCCAGGAAGATTGCAACTTAAAAGAGTTGCTAAAAGTATGTACCAGCAAGCAATTAATACACGTCGTGAAAGCGAAAGAGAAAGATTATTGATTTCTAGCTATGCTTATGCCGTTTCTGAAGAAAATGCCTGTGGTAATAAAATTGTGACAGCACCAACATGTGGCGCTAGTGGTATTTTACCAGCAGTCTTATTTTATTGTTATAAACAATTAGAAATACCTCGTAAAGAATTAATTAAGGCTTTAGCGGTTGCAGGGTTATTTGGTAATGTCATTAAACATAATGCGACGATATCGGGAGCTGATGGTGGATGCCAAGCGGAAGTGGGAAGTGCTTGTGCGATGGCAGCAGCAGCTTATGGTTGGGTTTTAGAACTTAATAATTCTTTGATTGAATATGCTGCAGAAATGGGATTAGAACACAATTTAGGACTTACTTGTGATCCAGTTGGGGGATATGTACAAATTCCATGTATTGAAAGAAATGGTTTTGGGGCGTTACGCGCTATTGATGCCGCTAGCTATGCTAAACAGCTTGGTTATTTAAGAAAAAATAAAGTTTCTTTTGATTCGATTGTCAATGTTATGAAAGAAACGGGGAAAGATTTAAATAGTGCTTATAAAGAAACATCGCTTGGTGGACTCGCAAAGGAATTTGGGCTAAAAGATGGAGACGCATAGTTTATACGTACATATTCCTTTTTGCGAATCTATTTGTCGCTATTGTGATTTTTGTAAGGTTTATTATGATCAAAAACAAAGTGATCTATATTTACAAAGATTGCAAGAAGAATTGTCTCAAATTGAAAATCATAATTTAAAGACGATTTATATTGGTGGGGGGACACCTAGTGCTTTAAATGATGAACAATTAGAAAAATTGATGGGAATATTAAAACCGTATAGTTTAAAAGTACAAGAATATTGTGTAGAAATGAATCCTGAATCCATGGATTATTATAAGTTAAAGATTTTAAAAAAAGGTGGTGTCAATCGTTTAAGCATTGGTGTTCAAACCTTTCAAAATAACTTATTAAAAGAAATTGATCGTCATCATAATGCGACACAAGTTAAAAATCTTATTCGTTATGCTAAACAAATTGGTTTTGATAATATTTCCATTGATTTAATGTATGGTTTACCAAAACAAACAAAAGAAGATATTGAAAAAGATATTGATGTTTTACAAGTGTTAGATATCCAACATGTTTCTTATTATTCTTTAATTTTAGAGGAGGGAACAATCTTAAAATATCAAAATTATCAATCTTTAGATGATGAACAAGAATATCAATGGAATCTTTTAATTGATGAAAAATTACAAGAACTTGGTTTTGATAAATATGAAATCTCAAATTATGCAAAAAAGGGATATGAGTCAAAACATAATTTAGTTTATTGGCGTTTTGAAAACTATTATGGTATCGGACTTGGCTCATGTGGTAAAAATAATCATCAAATTATTGAACATAGTCGTTCATTGACTAAATACTTAAATGGTGATTTTAAAACAACAACGATTGAACAAAGTAAAGAAGAAATGATGTTTGATCAAGTGATGATGTCACTAAGGTTAGTGGAAGGATTAAATCTTGAAGTGTTTAAAGAAAGATATCAAGAAGATGCTTTGGAGATTTATCAAGATGCTATTGATAAAAATAAAAAAGAAGGACGTCTTGTAATAGAAGATAATTTTTTAAAGGCAACCAAAGAAGGTCTTTATGTTTTAAATGATATACTTGTTGATTTTATGAAATAGCACATTGTGCTATTTTTTTAATTTTTTTTAGCACCAAGTTATTGACAGTGCTAAAATAAAATGTATAATGTATTTAGCACAAGAGAAATAGGAGTGCTAAAGGTGGTGGACTTGATGTTAACGGCAAGACAAATGCTGATATTCAAATGTATCGTTGAAGAATTTATCGAAAATGCTGAACCGGTTGGATCCAAAGCATTGATGATGAAATATCAACTTCCTTATTCAAGTGCAACAATTCGTAATGAAATGAACTTTCTAGAAAATTATGGTTATCTAGAAAAAACACATATTTCTTCTGGAAGAGTACCTTCTAAAGAAGGCTATCGTTTCTATGTTCATAATTTAGGAAAAGTTGATTTGGATGAAGGAACAAAAAATCAAGTTGCTACAATTATTAATAAGCATCGTCGAAATTTAAATGAGATGGTGCATGAAAGTTGTAACATGTTGAGTGAATTAACTCATCTTACAAGTGTTGCATTAGGAAATGCATCGGATGATACATTGCAACGCATATCTGTTGTCCCTTTGGATGATGGACGTGTAACAGCAATTATCATTACAAGACAAGGACATGTTGAAAATAAAGTTTTCCAATTCTCAAGTGATGTTGAAATGGAAGATTTATTAAGCTGTGTTAACGTGATGAATGAATTACTTATAGGAACGCCTATTAGTGAAGTGGCATTTCATTTAGAACGAGATGTTCGACCAATTCTTACAACACAAGTGAAACAACATGAAGAATTGTTTAATGCATTTTTAGAAGCATTTGTTAAATTTGCTTCAAATAGTGTTTATTTTTCTGGAAAAGAAAATATCTTATATCAACCAGAATTTAATGATGTTGATAAATTAAGAAGGCTTGTAAGTGCTTTTGAAAATTCAAAAGTATGGAAAACTCTACCGTTATCGAGTGAGGATGGTATTCAAATCAATATTGGTAATGAAACACCTCTAGGAACGATGAATGATGTTTCAGTAATCTCTGCTTCTTTTAAAACAGGGGAAACATCAAAAGGTTCTATTTCGGTAATCGGTCCAACAAGAATGCCTTATGAAAAAGTTGTGGCATTAGTAGAGTATATAACTGAAAATATTGAAAAGGCTTGTTTAGAAGAAAAACAAGATGAGAAATAGAGGTGAACAAATTGGCTGAGGAAAATAAAGTTGAAGAAGAAGTAGCTGAAGAAGTTGAAGAAAACAAAGAAGCTGAGGCTGAAGTTGTTGAAGAAAATCAAGAAGATCAAATTAAGATTCTTCAAGATGAAGTTGATAAATGGAAAAATGATTATTATAAAGTGTTTGCAGATATGGAGAACATTAAAAGACGTATGCAAAATGAACATGCAAATAACTTAAAGTTCATGATGCAAGGGTTTATTGAACAAATGTTACCAATCGTTGATAACTTTGAACGATCATTAGCAATTGAAAATCCAAATAAAGAAGTAGCAAACTTCTTAAAAGGATATGAAATGATTTATAAACAAATCATGACATTATTAGAAAACCAAGGCGTTAAAGTAATTGAAGCAGAAGGCAAAGAATTTGATCCTAACTTCCATCAAGCAGTAATGACTGTAAGTGATGAAAACTTTAAACCTGGCATGGTTGTTGAAGAATTACAAAAAGGTTACATGTTAAAAGATCGCGTTATTCGTGCATCTTTAGTAAAAGTAAGTGAATAAAAATAGGAGGATTTATATTATGGCAAAAATTATTGGTATTGACTTAGGAACTACAAACTCATGTGTAAGTGTGTTAGAAAACAATGAAGTAAAAGTAATTGCAAACCCAGAAGGAAATCGTACAACTCCTTCAGTTGTTTCTTTCAAAAATGGAGAAATTATTGTTGGGGAAGCTGCAAAAAGACAAGCAGTAACAAACCCTGATACAGTAATGTCAGTTAAACGTTATATGGGTACTGATCATAAAGAAAATGTAAATGGTAAATCTTATACACCACAAGAAATTTCAGCAATGATCTTACAAAACTTAAAAGCAACTGCTGAAGCTTATTTAGGTGAAACAGTAACAAAAGCAGTTATTACTGTTCCTGCATATTTCAATGATGCACAAAGACAAGCTACGAAAGATGCTGGTAAAATTGCTGGTTTAGATGTTGAACGTATTATCAATGAACCAACTGCTGCAGCATTAGCATTTGGACTTGATAAATTAGATCAAGAACAAAAAGTATTAGTTTATGACTTAGGTGGTGGTACTTTTGACGTATCTATCTTAGACTTAGCTGATGGTACATTTGAAGTATTAGCTACTGCTGGTAACAATAAATTAGGTGGGGATGATTTCGATAAGAAAATCATGGACTACATCGTAGAAGAATTCAAAAAAGAAAACGGTATTGATTTATCTAATGATAAAATGGCAATGCAACGTATTAAAGAAGCTGCAGAAAAAGCTAAGAAAGATTTATCTGGTGTAATGCAAACTCAAATTTCATTACCATTTATCTCAGCTGGCGCTGCTGGACCATTACACTTAGAATTAACATTAACAAGAGCTAAATTTGATGAAATTACAAGAGATTTAGTTGTAGCAACTGAAGGACCAGTTAGACAAGCGTTAAGTGATGCTGGAATGCAACCAAGTGAAATCGATCAAGTATTATTAGTTGGTGGATCTACTCGTATTCCTGCTGTACAAGAATCTGTAAAACGTTTACTTGGAAAAGAACCTAACAAATCAGTAAACCCAGATGAAGTTGTATCTATGGGTGCTGCTATCCAAGGTGGAGTTATCGCTGGTGATGTTAAAGACGTCTTATTATTAGATGTTACACCACTTTCATTAGGTATCGAAACAATGGGTGGAGTTATGACAGTATTAATCGAAAGAAATACAACAATTCCAACTACTAAATCACAAGTATTTTCTACTGCTGCTGACAATCAACCAGCTGTTGATATCAACGTATTACAAGGTGAAAGATCAATGGCTAGAGATAATAAACAATTAGGTTTATTTAAATTAGATGGTATTGAACCAGCTCCAAGAGGAGTACCTCAAATCGAAGTTACTTTCTCAATTGACGTTAACGGTATCGTAAATGTTAAAGCTAAAGATTTAAAAACTCAAAAAGAACAATCAATTGTTATTCAAAACTCAACAGGATTATCTGATGAAGAAATCGATCGTATGGTAAAAGAAGCGGAAGCTAATAAAGCTGAAGATGAAAAGAAACGTAAAGATATTGAAACAAGAAATAAAGCTGAACAAATGATCAATGAAATTGATAAAGCTTTAGCTGAACAAGGTGACAAGATTGATGCTAATCAAAAACAACAAGCAGAACAATTAAAAACTGAATTAAAAACTGCTTTAGATAACAATGATATGGCTACTCTTGAATCTAAAATGTCAGAATTAGAACAAATGGCTCAACAAATGGCATCTTATGCTTATCAACAACAACAAGCTAACCCTAATGGTGGAGCTGGACAAACAACATCAAACAATAATGATGACAATGTTGTTGATGCTGATTTTGAAGAAAAGAACTAATCAATTAAAAAACCAAGGTTCTTCCTTGGTTTTTTAAAAGTATTATAGAAAGGATGATTTTATGGCAAGTAAAAGAGATTTTTATGAAGTCTTAGGGATTTCAAAAACAGCGAATGCTGATGAAATAAAACGTGCATATCGTAAAAAAGCAAAACAATATCATCCCGATATCTGTAAAGAACCTGATGCAGAAGAAAAATTTAAAGAAGTTCAAGAAGCTTATGAAGTTTTATCTGATGATAATAAAAGAGCGGCTTATGATCGTTATGGACATGCTGCCTTTGAACAAGGTGCAGGTGGTGCTGGAGCTAGTGGCTTTGGTGGCTTTGGTTTTGAAGATGTCGATTTAGGAGATATTTTTGGATCATTCTTTGGTGGCGGGGGAAGTCGTCGTCAAAGACAAAATGGACCACGTCGTGGTGATGATCATTTAATGCGTCTAGAAATTGACTTTATGGATGCTATCAATGGTATTAAAAAAGATATTAAAGTAACTTACGATGCAGAATGTTCGCATTGTCATGGTAGTGGAGCAAAAACACCAAATGATGTACAAACATGTTCTCATTGTAATGGTACAGGAACAATTTCTAAACAACAACAATCTCCATTTGGTACATTTGTAACACAAACAACATGTCCACACTGTAACGGTACAGGTAAAGAAATTAAAGTTAAATGTCCAGATTGTCATGGTAAAGGTTATATCAATAAAACAGTCACTGTTCAATTAGATATTCCTGCTGGTATCAACGATGGACAACAATTACGTGTTGCTGGAAAAGGTGGCAGAGGTGCAAATGGTGGACCTAACGGTGACTTGTTTGTAGAAATTCGTGTTAGAAATAATACTCACTTTGTAAGAGAAGGAAGAAATATTCATATGACAATTCCTATTAGTTCAATTGATGCAACTTTAGGATGTGAAATAGATGTCCCAACTGTACAAGGTGATGTAAAAGTTAAAATCCCAGCTGGAACTCAATCTGGAACAACTTTACGTTTAAAAGGTAAAGGAGTTAAGGATTTAAGAGGAAGTAGCTATGGAGATCAAATGGTTAAAGTGGATGTTAAGATTCCAACAAAACTTTCTAGTAAAGAAAAATCACTTTATGAACAATTACAAAAGTTAAATAAAAAAGAATCAATCTTTGATTCATTTAAAAAACAATTTAAAAAATAAAAAGATTTCAGTCCGTTATGGATTGAAATCTTTTTTCTACAAAGAATAATAAAAAAACAGTACATATGTACTGTTAATCTATTATCTATCCAGCTTTTCTTAATGTTCTTAACTCTTTAGCAGAAATTCTAACTTTTGTAGGTTTACCATCTACTAAAATAGTAGCTTTTTGTAAGTTAACATTCCATTTTCTTCTACTTGAGTTTAACGCATGAGAACGAGTGTTTCCTGATAATGGACCTCTACCACTGATTTGGCATTTTCTTGACATGTTTTTTCCCTCCTTTAGTAGTTGTTCTACGTACTGTGTTATAATAGCATTTTTATTTATATAATGCAAATGTTTTTTAATAAAAAACACACATTTTGTCATTTGTTTGTTAAAAATATTTTAAATACTAATAAAAAATCTTTAAATTCTATTTTTTTAAGTTAAGTTGTGATATGATTGCAAAGATTTGAAAAAGCGACTAAAAGAGAGTTAATAATTTGTAAATATTCTATTTTTAAGGTATAATTAATTTTGAACATGAAATCATTTTAAGGAGGATAACTTGATGATTGAAAAAAATACAAATTTAGGATCAGTAAATATTTCTTTAGATGTTGTTTCTACCGTTGCTGGTGGTGCAGCAACTGAATGTTATGGGGTTGTAGGAATGGCAAGCCAAAAGAAATTAAAAGATGGATTTTATGAATTACTTAAGAAGGAAAACTTTTCTAAAGGAATTATTGCAAGTGATGGTGAAACTGGCTTAATTTTAGATTTATATATCATTTTAGGATATGGTATTAAAATTAATGAAATTTTAGTTGAAGTTCAAAAGAAAGTAAAATATGTCGTTGAATCAACGTTAGATGTAAAAGTCGAAGCTGTTAATGTTTATGTTCAAGGGCTTCGTAATATTGATTAGTGGAGGAAAAATATGCAAATACTTACAGGAAAGCTATTTAAAGAGATGGTTTTATGTGGTGCGAATACTCTTCATAATAATCATCCTGAAATTGATGCTTTAAACGTATTCCCTGTACCTGATGGAGATACTGGGACAAATATGTCAATGACTTTCAATGCAGGTGCTGCAGAAGTAAAAGACATGGATACAGACAATATCTATGATATTGCTAAGAAATTATCTAAAGGATTATTAATGGGAGCTCGTGGAAACTCGGGTGTTATCTTATCACAAATCTTTAGAGGATTCGCAATGGGTTTAGAAGGTCATGAAAGTGTTGATGCTGTAGCTTTTGCGAATGCTTGGAAAAGTGGAGCAGAAGTTGCTTATAAAGCTGTCATGAGACCAGTTGAAGGAACAATCTTAACAGTTATTAGAGAAGCAAGTGAAAAAATCGTAGAATATACTCAACCAGGAATGGAAATTGAAGATGTATTCTCATATTTTGTTAAAGAAGCAGAAAACTCATTAGAAAGAACACCCGAATTACTTCCAGTATTAAAAGAAGTAGGTGTTGTAGATAGTGGGGGAGCTGGTTTATTACTTGTTTTAACTGGATTTATGGCTGCTTTAACAGGAGACCGTGTTGATTTTGTTGATATTAAATCAGAAGGTCAAGTAAATGCAGGAACTGAATTAGAATCAGGTGAAGAAGGATATGGATACTGTACAGAATTTATTGTTCGTCTTGAACCTTCATTAATTGATAAATTCTCAGAAAACCAATTAAAGAAAGAATTAGAAAGAATTCCAGGAAACAGTATTGTCGTTGTACAAGATGAAGATATCGTTAAAGTACACGTACATACATTAAAACCAGGTGAGGCCTTAAACTTAGCACAAAGATTTGGTGAATTTGTTAAATTAAAAATTGAAAATATGCAAGAACAAGCAAATAATTTACAAAATGCTGCAGCAAGTCAAGAAAGTATCGTTGGTGTTGATGATAAAAATCCTCAATCTAAACGAGAAGCTAAAGAAACAGCAATCATTTCTGTTTGTGCCGGACAGGGTGTAGAAGATGCTTTCTTAGAATTGCATTGTGATTATGTTGTTAGTGGTGGACAAACAATGAATCCATCTACTGAAGACATGGTTGCGGCAGTTAAAGAAGTAAATGCTAAAAATGTAATCATTTTACCAAATAACTCTAATATCGTTATGACTGCTCAACAAACTGCAACAATTTTAGAAGATGAAGTAAATGTGATTGTTATTCCAACAAAAACAATTCCACAAGGTTTGTCAGCATGTGTTATGTATAACCCAGAAGCGTCTTTAGAAGACAATATTGCTGAAATGGAAGATGCTGTTGCTAATGTTAAAACTGGACAAGTAACATTTGCGATTAAAGATACAAACATCGATGGTGTTGAAATTAAAGCAAATGACTACATGGCTTTAGTCGAAAAAGATATCGTTGCATGTAAACCAAATAAATTAGATGCTTTAAAAGTATGTTTAGAAAAACTAGTAGATGAAGATTCTGAATTAATTACTTTACTTGTTGGTGAAGATGTTGTTGATGAAGAAGTAGAAGAAATCGAAAGCTACATTGAAGATAACTTTGATGCAGAAGTAGATATTATCGAAGGAAAACAACCTGTTTATTCATTTATTATTGGTGTCGAATAAAATTATTATAAAGTTAAAAAGGTCCTTAGAGAAATCTAAGGGCTTTTTTACTGATTTATATTGTTTTTAAATTCTAGAGGAGATCGACCATATTTTTTTTTAAATACTTTAGAAAAATAATTAGGATCTTCAAAACCACAAAAATAGGCAATTTCTTTAACATTTAACTCATCATTTATAAGAAGTTCTGTGGCTTTTTTTAAACGATAATCCAAAAGGTATTGATGGATTGTTGTATTGTATTTTGATTTAAAATGATTAAGTAGAGTTCCACGACTACAGAAAAAATAAGAACATAATTCTTCAATTGTAATTTGTTTATTGTAGTTTGCAATGATATAGTGTTTAACTTCTTGGGCAAGATGATCATGTTTTGCTTGGATACGGTTTGTAAGTGAAATGTATTTTGCACATACATCACAAATATTCGCAAAAGCATAAACTTGTTCATCGTTTAAAATTGTAATTTCTGTGATATATTTTTTTAATATTTCTTTTTCTTGAAAATATTCTTTAGATTTTTCAAGGATTTCAGAATAATTTCTATATGTTCCTATAACGGCCTGTCCCATCATTAAATAACCAGTTAAACTTCCATAAGAATAAAGAGGCATAATTGCTTCATTTAAACCAAAGTGACATTTATAAATATAAAGTTCACCCGTTTTTTTGACATGTTCCATAGCTTTATAATCACAATCAATACAATGTTGAAAAGCATTGTTGTTTTTTTCTAATTCATTACAAAATTTTGATTTCTTATGAGGATAAGAAGCTAATAAATTTTGGTTCAAATCAAATATAGACATATTCAAACCTGATATTTTATATAAATCTTTTAATAAGTTTTCTAATTCATTCATAATATTCTCCATACTTTATATAATATAAGCTTATAATTATTATACTTCTTTCTTTTTATATCATAAATAGGTAGAAATATAATGAATAAAAAACATATTTATACTTTTTTACTCTATATTATACTTTGTTCCATTTCTATTTCTTTTTATCTCATTTATGATATTGTCAGGAGGAAAGAGAAATGAAAATGAACAATGAATGGGTTAAAGATCCAAAGATTTTTAATATCAATCGTTTAAGTGCAACAGCATCGATTCATAGATATGCAAGCATTAAAGAATTAAAAGAAAAACAAAGCAGTTTCAATTATTCATTAAATGGGAGCTGGAAGTTTCATTATGCAACAGGATTTAATCAATTAATACCGGAGTTTTCTAATAAAGATTATTGTGTAGATAACTGGGATGAAATCAAAGTACCGGGACATATTCAATTACAAGGTTATGGAAAACCAATGTATGTCAATCAAATCTATCCTTGGTCAGGAACACAACAAATCATTCCTGGAGAACTCCCTGATAAAAATCCTATTGGAAGTTATGTTACATACTTTGATAGTTCAGTAATCAAAGATAATGTAGATACTTATATTACTTTCCATGGTGTAGAATCTGCTATGGCATTATGGGTTAATGGAACTTTTGTTGGATACAGTGAAGACAGTTTTACACCTTCAAGTTTTAATATTACAGATTTGATTGTTAATGGAGAAAACAAAATTGCTGTTAATGTTTATCGTTTCAGCAGTGGAAGTTGGTTAGAAGATCAAGATTTCTGGCGTTTTTCAGGTATTTTTAGAAATGTTGAACTTCAAATGGTACCACACGTTCATTTAAAAGATATCAAGATTTTGACACATTTAAATGAAAATTATGATCATGCAACTGTTGAAGTAACGCCAATGATTGTAAAAAAAGAGGCTAAATTTAAGGCAGTCTATACTTTAAAGTATAAAGATGAAGTTATTGGACAAAAAGAAAGCAAAGATTGTTGTAGACCAATCAATTTTGAATTCGATGATCCTCATTTATGGTCAGCAGAAAAACCAAACCTTTACCAATTATATGTAGAAATCATGGATGAAAAGGGTTTAGTTGAATGTAGTCAATACAATGTGGGTGTCAGAGAATTTAAACTTATTGATGGTATCATGTGTATCAATGGTAAAAGAATCGTTTTCCATGGTGTTAACCGTCATGAATTTTCAGCTAAAACAGGAAGAACAGTTTCTTATGAAGATACTAAAAAAGATATCTTGAATATGAAGGCTAATAATATCAATGCCTTACGTACATGTCATTATCCAAATCAAACATTTGTTTATGATTTATGCGATGAATATGGTCTTTATGTCATTGATGAAGTCAATCTTGAAACCCATGGAACATGGAGTGAACTTTTTGATAAAACACATATCATACCAGATGATAAATCTGAATGGCTAGATATTATTTTAGATCGTGCCAATTCCATGTATGAAAGAGATAAAAACCATTCTTCGATTATTATTTGGTCATTAGGAAATGAATCTTATGGTGGTAAAAATCTTTATGAAATGTCTAAGTTTATGAAACAAAAAGATACTTCTCGTTTGATTCATTATGAAGGGCTTTCACATGATCGTCGTTACAATGAAACAAGTGATATTGAAAGTCAAATGTATACTTTTGCAGTTGATGTTGAAAAATATTTAAACAAGCATCAAGATAAACCATTTATCTTGTGTGAATACGCCCATTCCATGGGAAACAGTAATGGTGCGTTATTCAAATATATTGATTTAGAAAAGAAATACCCATTGTATCAAGGTGGATTTATCTGGGATTACATCGATCAAGCATTGTATCATGATGGAAAATTATGTTATGGTGGGGATTTTGGTGAAAGACCAAGCGACTATGATTTCTGTGGAAATGGCATTGTTTTTGCGAATCGTACAAATACACCAAAGATGCAAGAAGTCAAATACTGCTATCAATATGTAGATTTTAGAATAGATGAAAATGATATTCATATCAATAATAATTATTTATTTACTGATTTAAATGAATATCAATTACAAATGGATTTATTATGTAATGGAAATGTTGTTCAAAGTAAAACAATGACAGTAGATTGTCAACCATTATCATCTGTTGTTGTTGAAAATTCATTTAAAATAAATAATCAAAACCAAGAATATGCGTTAACAGTTTATTTGAAAAAAAATAATGAAATCTATGCTAAGCAACAATATATCTATGAAATAAAAAATAAAACACATAACATTCATACAACAAAACACGTGGATATCGTTGAAGACTACTTGAATGTAGGAGTTGTTGGAAAAGATTTCAATGCCATTTTCTCAAAACAAAAAGGTTTGGTTTCTTATAGGTATCATCAACAAGAATATATCAGAGTACCTGTCAGACCTAATTTCTTTAGAGCAGCTACAAATAATGATGTTGAAAACAAATATGGTTATCGCTATGGAAAATGGTTGACTGCCAGTCTTTATGCAAAATGTGAGTTTGTTGGTGTTTCAAAAGGAGATAGTTCTTGTAAGGTTGAATATGCTTATGACTTACCAAATTTACAAGATGAAAAAGTTCATTTAGTTTATGAAGTCTATGGTGATGGTAAAATCATTGTAGATATGTCTTATCAACCGGGTGTTTCTGAAATTGAAATGCCTGTATTTGGACTTATTTTCCAATTATATAAAGATATGGAAGAAGTAAATTACTATGGATATGGTCCAGAAGAAAACTATATTGACCGAAACAAAGGGGCACTTCTTGGAAAATACGCTTACCAAGTAACTGATAATTTAACCCCTTATCTTTATCCACAAGAATGTGGTAATAGAACACATGTAAGAAAATTATCTATTATAGGAGAAAATAAAAAATTAGAAGTAGAAGGTAAAGATTTTGAATTTACAGCTTTACACTATACGCCTTATGAATTAGAAAATGCCCGACACAAAGATGAACTTCCAAATATTTATCAAACTGTTTTATGTATCAATGAAAAGCAAATGGGTATTGCCGGTGATGATACATGGGGTGCTAAGACACATGATGAATTCTTATTAGATAAAGAAAAACATCATTTACGTTTTAGTTTTAAAGGTAAGTTATAATGAGATTTATATTTGTAAGACATGGAAAGACACATTTCAATGAAATCAATCTAACACAAGGTTGGTGTGATTCTCCTTTGTCAAAAGTGGGAATCAGACAAGTTGAAAGTATTTCAAAGCAGCTAGAACAATACCAAATAGATAAGGCATACACATCTCCATTGGGTAGGGCAGTACAAACGGCAAATATTATTCTAAGTAAAAAGGGAATTGAGCCAATTTATGAAGAGCGCTTCAAAGAAGTTAATTTTGGAATACTTGAAGGAATATCCACAGAACTTGTAAGAAAACTCAATATTGAATCACCAAACTGGCTAGAAAATCTGGATATGGACTATAGACCTTATGAAGGAGAAGATATTCATGATGTTATTTTAAAGCATCATGAAGCACTTCAAGAAATCATTGAGAATTGTAATGATAATGAAACAGTTTTAATTGTAGGTCACGGCTGTTCTTTATACGGTCTTCTTAAATCGCTATTTTTTAAAGAACAATTTCTCGAATTCCCAAATAACGCTACTGCAATAATTGTTGATTATTCAAATGGAAATTTCAAACTCGAACAAATTCTAGATCCTATTATATAAAAATAAACAGGTTTGCGATGGTAAACCTGTTTATTATTTATAAAGTTTCAGAATATTTTATACAAATTAAATCAGAAATAAGCTGTAATGGATAGGGATGACTTGCATAGCCACCTTTACTGTTATAACGGATGTAGAAATCGATAAATGGATATTCTATTGACTGATCAGAAGTAATCATGCATATCTTTGGTTTCTTTTTGTTACTTTTGAATGGCTTGGCTCTTGGAAAAATACGATCAAAATAGGTTCCTGATTCTGAAAAAATAATAATAAGATTATTTTCATCAGCGTCAGTAATATAGTCTGCCTGATCTTTGATATTAAAACAAGAAAAGATAAGTTTACCACTTGTTTGCAGATCGAACTGTAAATTGCAGGCAACACTTTCAGATTGCATATAGCCAAAAGCGGCTATTTTCTGATAAGAACTGATTTCTTGAACAAGTGTATTGATTTGTTTTTCAATATCATTTTCTAAAAAGTAATTTAAATTGGAAATAACATTTTTTACATATGATTGAACCATTGATGAGGATTCATATTTTTCATAGTCAAACTTTCTTTTTAAGCGAGCAGATTCAACTGAAAATTTTGCAATTTGATTTTTCAATGCGTTAAAATCTTTAAGTCCAATATCACGACAAAAGCGCGAAATACTAGAATTTGACACATAACAAGCCTGAGCTAAATCTGTGAGAGAACATTCTTCTAAATCGCGCATATTTTCTATCATATATTTGGCTATTTTATAGTTATTTGAACCTTTTGGTTCATCATTAAGTGTTGATAAAAGTATAATTATTAGGTTAAACATGGAGAATCTCCTTTATGTATATTTTAAATAATTATACCATAGTTAATTATTGTTTAACAACAATAGTTTTAGCTACTTTATCATGAAAAGATTGTGTATTTGTTTGAAAATAAGCATAGATAATTGAACTAATAGTTAAAGCATAGGCAATATATTTTAAAGGATCAACAATCATTGTAAGTTTAAATAATGGAAGTAGCTTTCTTATATAGGTTGGGATGATAATCATTCCACCTTCAAGTAAGGATGCTCCAAGAAGTTCTCTTAGCAACATATCTTTTAAATTGATTGATTCATTATTTTCTTTAATGATTTTGATCTTACATATTTTTTTACCAAGTGTTTGTCCTTTAAAAAGATATGTTGGAATAAATATATAGTAAACAATACCAATCAAAACACCATAAAGACCTAAAGCAAGACCTATAGAAAAATCATAGTGTGTCAGGTCAAACATATAAGGTTTTAAGTAGTCATTTCCCCTTAAATAGAAGGTAATAGGAATAACGGCCAACATATTAGTAAGATACCAATCAATGATCATAGCTACAAATCTTCTAACACGTGTTTCGATAATATCCATATTATTTCTGTTTTTATTGCTTTTGTTATTTTTTGTTTTATTTTTTCTCATAAGTAGTCCTCCAGGATAGAAAAATTATAACAAATGAATGCTTTATTTACTTTTGCTTTTCCAAAAGGTAGAAATTATTTCCAAATATTGGAAATAAAAAAAGAAAGCCGAAGCTTTCTATAAAGATTTTATAATCTTTTATAATCATCCATATTTAATAAAGATGCAGCATCTTTATCACAGATAACAGTGAAGTTAGGATGTAATTTTAAAACAGTTGCTGGTAGTTCATCTGAAATTGGTGAATCTAACACTTGTTTTAAAATTTGAGCTTTTTCTTTACCAGTAACAATCATTACAAGATGTTTCACTCTCATTAGACTTTTTGGCCCCATTGATAAAGTGATTGGTAGATGATCTCTTGCTGGATATGTTGGATTAGCTGCATTTTTTGTTTTACGATCCATTGGATAAGTATAACTATCCATAGGTGTACATCTTGGACAGTTGCTGCAGAAATGTCCATCCCAACCTAGTCCAATCAACATAACATCAATACCACCAGCATCTCTGATTTCTTGATCATAAGTTTCCCAATTTTCCATTGTTGTTGTATGGATTCTTTCATCAGGAATATTTGCATCTTTAAAGAATAGTTCTTGCATTTCTTCCCAGTTTGGGCCATGTGGTTTATCTTGATAAGGTGCTTCATCAAAAAGATAGTATTGAATGTCTTTGAATTTTTCTTGGTCTTTAACATAAGGCACCATCATCTTATAAAGATTGATAGGAGAGCGTCCAGCAGTTAAAGAGATGTTGACTCTTTTATCTTGCATCATTGCTCCAAGTAAAATGTGCATTGCACTTTCGCTCATTTTTTGTTCATTTTCTTCAATGATTAACTTCATAATATATCCTCCTGTTTATAAGAAGATATAACTCACACACAATTTCATTATAAAAAATAAAAAGGAAGTGTCAATATAAAAAAATGACTGCAAATAAAAAAAATAAAGCAATTTATTTTCATGAATTGGAAAAGATTTCAAGTAATTGGAAAGGTATTTTTTATTTTGAAAATCAAAAGAATTTACAAGTGTTACAGCTATATAATATCACTGTAATAAGAAGGGAGGGAACTTTCATGAATTTCATGGAAAAATTTAATGAGCTTGCAAACCGTACACTTGTACCAATTGCTAACAAATTAGGGAATCAAAGACATTTGGCTGCTATTCGTGATGGAATGGTAGTAGCAATTCCGTTATCTATTTTAGGAGGGGTATGTTTAATTATTTCAACACCACCTTTTAAACCAGAAACACTTCCAAATTGGGGATTTATTACTGACATGTTAAATGGTTGGTATAATTGGGCGCAAGCCAACAAAGCAATGTTGCAATTGCCTTATAATATGACAATGGCATTAATGGGATTATTTATTGCATTTGCAATTGCTTATCATTTAGCAGATGAATACGAAATGCCAAAATTAAATTCAGCAATCGTATCAACTTCAGTATTTTTAATTGTATCAGCACCAACAACTTCAGCAGTAGCATCAAATCTTATTGTTGATGGAAAAAGTGCAACAGATTTATTAGCTTTAGCTGGTAATTACATACCAACGACCTATTTGGATGCCAAAGGTATCTTTACAGCAATCTTGGTTGCTATAGGTTGTGTGGAAATTATGCATTTTATGTTTAAAAAAGACATTCGTATTAAAATGCCTGAAGGTGTTCCACCAGCAATCAGTTCATCATTTGATGCAATCTTACCATTATTTATTTGTGTAATCATTTTCTATGGTATTTCTTTAGTTGTACAAAACTTTAGTGGACAACTTTTACCAAGTATGATCATGACAGTTTTAGCACCTGCAATTTCAGGACTTGATTCATTAGTTGGTATTTGTTTAATTACAATGATTGCTCAAGTATTCTGGTTCTTTGGATTACATGGAGCAAGTATTACTCAACCAATCCGTTTACCATTTATGCAAATGTATTTAATTGCAAATCTTTCAGCATTCTCTGCTGGACAACCAATCGTCCATTACTTTACTCAACCATTCTGGTCATATGTCATTACACTTGGTGGTGGAGGTGCAACAATGGGATTATGTATCTTATTGGTAAGATCTAAATCTGTAGAATTAAAGACATTAGGAAAATTATCAATTGGACCTGCAATCTTTAATATCAATGAACCAATTATCTTTGGTTTACCAATGGTTTTAAATCCATTAATGATGATTCCATTTATCTTTGTACCAGTAATCAATTCAATTATTGCTTATGGCTTAATGGCCTTCCATATTGTAGGAAAAGGAATTATTGAAACACCATGGACAACACCAGCACCACTTGGAGCTGCACTTGGATGTATGGATTTCAAAGCAGCAATCATGGTTATTGGTTTAATTATCTTAGACATGGTTTTATACTATCCATTCTTTAAATTATTAGAAAAACAAAAATTAGAAGAAGAAAATTCAGTGCAAACAAATTAAAAAAAGAAGATAAAAACTCACACATAAATCTTTTAAAAATTGAATAACTTAAGTTAGCTCTAGTGATCATCAAGACCATTAGAGCTTTTTTTAAACTTAAAGTTCGACATTTATTTCTCTCGTTTTTTTAAGAAGGTGGATACTATGTCAACTAAAGTTAGGGTAAACTTGAGAGAAATGAATTCTAAATATTATCATCAAGATTGTTTTGTTGAAGTTAATCAGGATGTTTATGACACAATGAACAAATATGATCACATTGATGCAGCATATAAAAGAAAAGTAGATTATCATAAGGGATATATTTCATTAGATCGAAGTCTATTTCTAGAATTAAAAAAATTGGCTTTGATGTTAACGAAAACTTATTTTTGAAAGAATTAATAAGTTTTATAGAATTAACAATTAAAGACTTACCAGTACAAGAAAAAGATATTAAAATTTAGATGAAAAAAATCGTGATATTTTATTGGTGTTGAATAGTATAAACACGAAAGATCACTTTTAGTGAAAACTAAAGTGTATTTTTAGAGTTTATCTATTTATAAGGAAATTAATTTGTTATACTAAAAATAGAAATGAAAAGGAGTATATTATGAAATTACATTATCGAGGAAAATACAATTTAGATCCGGCAACCTTACCAACCTGTAAGCATCAACCGAATGCTGTTAAATTTAAAGAAGTTGACTCAACAAAAGAGCTTGCTGTTATTGCTAATGGCATAGCAATAGCCTTAATGATTTTATTAGCTATTCCTGTTTATTTAAAATATAAAGGTTTATTATTTGATTATTTTGATGAAATGATGGTAGGGGCAATGCTTCCTTTATTAACGATGTTTCCTCATGAACTTATACATGCTCTTTGTTTTAAAGAAGATGTTTATTTATATACAAATTTTAAACAAGGTCTCTTGTTTGTTGTAGGATGTGAAACAATGAGTAAACACAGATTCATTTTTATGTCGCTTTTACCAAATATTGTTTTTGGTTTTCTTCCGTATATGATTTCTTTTTTAGGAATTCAATATTTAACTTTAGCTGTTTTAGGCGTTATTGCAATTGGTATGGGTGCAGGAGATTATTATAATGTTTTTAATGCGTTAATTCAAATGCCTAAAGGGGCACGCACATATTTATACCAAATGAATTCTTATTGGTATATACCGGAAAAATAATAAAAAGAAAAAAATATTTTGAAGTGGATGTGCTTACATTGGTTTTGAGCGTTGAGAAAGTAGAAAAATAGGTTTATACTAAAGAAGTAGAGTAAAGGAAGGCAAGAGTTATGAAGAAAAATGAGATTATGTCAAAAACAAAAATTGTATGTACTATTGGACCAGCTTCTGAAAGCAAAGAAATGCTTACAAAATTAGTCAAAGCTGGAATGAATGTGATGAGATTAAACTTCTCACATGGAACTCATGAAGAACATGAAGAAAAAATCAATACTTTATTAGAAATTAATAAAGAGCTTTCAACAAATGTAGCAATCTTATTAGATACAAAAGGACCTGAAATTCGTACAGGAGATTTCGTTGGAGGTAAAACTTCTTTTAAAAAAGGCCAAACATCTGTTATTTGTGTAGAAGATATTGTAGGAACAAGTGAACGTTTTACAATTACTTATAAAGATTTATATAAAGATGTTAAACCAGGTGGTTTCATTTTAGTAAATGATGGTCAAGTTGAATTATTAGTTGATCATATTGATGGAACAGATATTGTTTGTGTGGCTGCCAATGATGGTGATGTTAAAAACAAACGTGGAATCAACGTTCCAGGAATTAAATTAGGATTTGATTACTTATCACCAAAAGATATTTCAGATTTAACATTTGGAGCACATCAACCATTTGATTATGTAGCTGCTTCATTCTGTCGTAGAGCACAAGATATCATTGATATCAAAAAATTATTAATTGAAAATGGTAGAAATGATATTCAAATCTTAGCGAAGATTGAAAATCAAGAAGGTGTTGAAAATGTAGACGAAATTCTTGATATTGCAGATGGAATCATGGTCGCTCGTGGAGATTTAGGTGTAGAAGTTCCTGCTGAAGATGTGCCACTTATTCAAAAATCGATTATTAAAAAATGTAAACAACGTGGAAAAATCGTTATTACTGCAACACAAATGTTAGAAAGTATGCAACAAAATCCACGTCCAACTCGTGCTGAAGTATCTGACGTTGCAAATGCTATTTATGATGGAACAGATGCTATTATGTTATCAGGAGAATCAGCAAGTGGATTATATCCTCAAGAAGCTGTCTTAATGATGTCAAAAATTGCACATAAAATTGAATCAAATTTAGATTATCAAAGTTTACAAAGACAAGCAATTCGTACAGCACCTGATGATACAAGTGAAGCAATCTGTATGTCCGTTGCTGAAATTGCTTATAAATTTAATGTTGCCGCAATTATTGCCTTTACAGAATCAGGATTTACTGCTCGTAAAATGGCACGTTATCGTACAAAATCTCGTATCATTGCTGCGACACCTTCACTAAAGACAGTAAGAGCTTTAGCTTTAAACTGGGGTGTTAAAGCAGTTCCTTGTAAACCTTTAAATTCACGTATTTCAATGATTGATTATGCAAGTATCATTGCTCGTGAAAATGGTGTTAAACCAGGTCAAAAAATTATTGTAACTGGTGGTACTCCAGGGGTTAAAGGTACCACAAGCTATTTAGAACTTATCGAAGTTAAATAAAACACTCGAAAGAGTGTTTTTTTTAAATTCATAAAAATGAAATAATAAGGTTATACTATACAAGAGGAAATAAATAATAGAAAGAGAGGTTTTATAAATGTGTACAGCAGCAACTTATCAAACTAAAGATTTTTATATGGGAAGAACGTTAGATTATGAGTTTTCTTATGGTGAAAAAATTGCTATTATGCCAAGAAACTATCCTTTACAATTTAGACATGATGGAAAAAAGATCACTCATTATGCTTTAATTGGTATGGCTCATGTTATTGATGATTATCCATTATATTATGATGCCGTTAATGAAAAAGGTTTAGGTATGGCAGGTTTAAATTTTGTAGGAAATGCTTGTTATAATGATGTTCAAGAAAATGTAAGGAATGTCGCTCAATATGAATTTATTCCTTGGATTTTAAGTCAATGTGCCTCTTTAAATGAAGCAAAAAAACTCATCAAAGAAATGAATCTTGTTAAAACGCCTTATAACGAACAACTTCCTGCAGCTTCATTACATTGGATCATTGCAGATAAAAGTGGATGTATTACCGTTGAATCTGTCAAAGAAGGATTAAAAGTCTATGAAAATCCAGTTGGTATCTTAACTAATAATCCTGCTTTTGACAAACAAATGTTTAATTTAAATAACTATATGTTTTTATCACCCAAACAACCTGTAAATATGTTTTCTAAAGAATTAGATTTAAAAACTTATTCTAGAGGAATGGGAGCTTTAGGACTTCCTGGAGATTTATCTTCTATGTCACGCTTTGTTCGTGTCGCTTTTACAAAAATGAATGCAAAATCAAAAAGCAGTGAAAAAGAAAGTGTTAATCAATTCTTTCATATTTTAGGATCGGTTGAACAACAAAGAGGATGTTGTGAAGTGGCTGAAGAAAAATATGAAATTACAATTTATACATCATGTTGGAATAGTCAAAAGGGTATTTACTATTATACAACCTATGATCGTCGTCAAATTACGGCAGTTAATATGCATAAAATAAATTTAGATGGGCAACAACTTATAAGTTATCCAATGCTTAATGACGAAGAATTTTATGAACAAAACTAATATTTTTGAGATAGTGAAAGCTATCTTTTTTTTTATTATTAAATGTGATTAAAATCGCATGAACAACATATATTTCAAAGAAAATAAGTTAATTTTTTAACTTGGTGTAAACGCTTTCAATTTAAAAAAGATAGGACTACAATAAGGTTAAAGGGGATGAAAATCATGCATTTAAAATCATTTATTGGAGGTATACATCCAAAAGATCAAAAACACTATACAAAAGATTTGCCAATCATCAAGCTAAATGCAAGTGAAGAAGCTGTATTTTTGTTAAAACAACATATTGGAGCGCCTTGTAAACCACTTGTTAAAATAAAAGATGAAGTTAAAGTAGGACAAAAAATTGCTTGTGAAGATGGTTTTGTTTCTAGTCCGATTATTTCATCTGTTTCAGGAACAGTAAAAGCAATAGAAGAAAGAATGGATATTTCTGGAAAAATGCAACAAGCAATCGTTATAAATAATGATGGTTTGTATCAAAGTATTGAAATAGAAACAAATGATTATAAATCATTAAGCTATGAAGATAAAATAGAAAAAATTAAAGAAGCTGGGATTGTCGGCTTGGGTGGTGCTGGTTTTCCAACACACGTTAAATTATCTGTTAAGGATATTAATAAGGTTCATTATTTTATTGTTAATGGGGCAGAATGTGAACCCTATCTTACGAGTGATTATCGTTTGATGTTGGAAAAAACAGATGAACTTATAGATGGAATCCATGTGATTTTAGACATGTTTCCTAAGGCAATTTGTTATATCGCAATTGAAGATAATAAAAAAGAAGCGATTTCTTTACTTGAAGAAAAGTGTAAAGATGAAGATAAAATCGAAGTAAAGGCTTTAAAAACAAAATATCCTCAAGGTGGAGAAAGAATGTTGATTAAAGTTCTTACAGGAAAAATGCTTAATTCAAAAATGCTTCCTGTTGATGTGGGTTGTATTGTAGATAATGTAGCGACAACAATTGCTATTAATCAAGCCGTTCGTTATAATCAACCACTTTTTTCTAAAGTAATGACAATATCTGGAGAAGGAATAAAACCTTGTAATATAGAGGTTCCTTTAGGAACAAGTTTTCAGTTTATTGTAGATCAACTTGGCGGTTTTAAAGGTGAAATCAAAAAAATTATTTGTGGAGGGCCGATGATGGGAAGTGCTTTGATGACACTAGATCTTCCAGTTACAAAAACAACCAGTGCTATTCTTGCTATGAATCAAGATGAAGTTTCACTTTATGAGCCTTCTGCGTGTATTCGTTGTGGAAGATGTTTAGATGTTTGTCCAAGCTTGCTTAAACCACAAATACTCTATCAAATTGCGTTAAAAAATGATACAGAAGCCTTTATCAAAAATCAAGGTATGGATTGTATTGAATGTGGCTGTTGTAGTTATACTTGTCCAGCCAAACGAAATATGACACAAGCCTTTAAGAAAATGAAATATTTAGTTTCAATTAATAAAAGAAAGTAGGTAGCTTTATGAATCAATTATTACATGTATCTTCTTCACCACATATTAAAGATAAAGTCACAACATCTTCCATTATGCTTGATGTTGTTATTGCCTTATTACCAGCTACTTTTTTTGGAATCTATCAATTTAAAATAAAGGCTTTATTTATTATTCTAACCACGATAATCACATGTGTTTTATCAGAATATATCTATGAATATTTCATGAAAAAAACGATAACAATCAAAGATTTATCAGCTGTTGTTACAGGCCTTATTTTAGCTTTAAATTTACCAGCAACGGTTCCTTTATGGATACCAGTGATTGGTGGTATTTTTGCAATCATTGTTGTTAAACAGCTTTATGGTGGATTAGGACAAAACTTTATGAATCCTGCATTAGCAGCACGTTGTTTTTTACTCATTTCTTTTGCAGGTAGAATGACTAATTTTGTTTTTGATGGTCTAACTTCACCGACACCTTTAGTTGTTTTAAAAAATGGACAAAGCTATGAACTTTTAAAGATGTTTTTAGGAACGACTTCAGGAACAATAGGAGAAACATCAACTTTCGCTTTACTTATTGGTGCAGGTTATTTGCTTATAAAAGGAATTATCAAGTTAACAATTCCTTTAACTTATTTAATTATATTTTCAATTTTTACTTTATTTTTTTCACCTTGTTCATTTGACTTTTATTATTTGGCCTGTGAACTTTGTGGAGGAGGACTTATTTTTGGTGCCTTTTTTATGGCAACAGATTATGTTACAAGTCCTATGGATCGAAAGGGACAAATCGTTTATGGAATTATTTTAGGAATTTTAACAGGACTCTTTCGTTTCTTTGGAACAAGTAGTGAAGGTGTTTCTTATGCAATCATTATTTCTAATTTACTTGTTCCATTAATTGATAAAATCACTTTAAAAGGTGGTGTTTTCTAATGAATTTAAAAAAAATAATAAAAGATGTCTTTATTCTTTGTTTAATAACAATTATTTGTGGAGGTTTGATGGGGTATGTTTATCAAATAACAAAAAAGCCTATTGAAAAACAGGCTAAGCAAACGCAACAAGAAGCATATAAACTTGTTATGAAAAAAGCTACAAGCTTTAAAAAATACGAAGTTCAAAAAATAAAAAAATTATCAAAACAATTAAAAAATAATGAAAATAATGTAGAAATTGTCCAAGCATTAAAAGCGTATCAAAATAAAAAAAACATAGGTGAAATTATTCAAGTCATCGACCATGATGGTTTTGGTGGAGACATTGAACTTATTGTTGGTATCAATCAACAAAAAGAAATTACCGGTGTTGAAATTTTATCCATTGATGAAACTGTTGGACTAGGGATGAACGCTAAAAATAAAGAATTTAGAGATCAGTATAAAGGAAAAAAAGTAGATCGTTTTGAAGTTGTAAAAACCGGAAAGCAAAGTGATGAAGAAATTGATTCTTTATCAGGTGCTACCATTACTTCTAAAGCAATGACAAGCGGTATCAATGGAGCACTTGAATTTTATGATCTCTTGAAAGGAAGATGAGAATATGGAAAAGTATCTAAAACCTTTATATAATGGCATCATTAAAGAAAATCCAACATTTGTCTTGATGCTTGGAATGTGTCCAACACTTGCAGTAACGACTTCTGCTATTAATGGAATGGGAA
The DNA here is from genome assembly GCF_003024675.1 of Faecalibacillus faecis. Taxonomy (GTDB): domain Bacteria; phylum Bacillota_I; class Bacilli_A; order Erysipelotrichales; family Coprobacillaceae; genus Faecalibacillus; species Faecalibacillus faecis. The sequence goes on from NZ_PYLP01000001.1 coordinate 291,594, forward strand.
TGGGACTTACGACAATGACGGTTTTGATTATGTCTAATTTTTTGATTTCGTTGCTTAGAAATATCATTCCAAGTCGTATGCGTATACCGGGTTATATTGTTATTGTTGCTTCTCTTGTAACGGTTGTACAATTATTACTTCAAGGATATATACCTTCTTTATATGATACATTAGGAATCTATATTCCTTTAATTGTTGTTAACTGCATTATCTTAGGAAGAGCGGAAGCTTTTGCTTCTAAAAATCCACCACTTCTTTCTATGATGGATGGGATAGGAATAGGTCTAGGATTTACTTTAGCTCTTACATGTATTGGTTTAGTAAGAGAAATCTTAGGGTCAGGAACAGCATTTTCAGTACCTTTACCATTTTCTTTTGAACCTATCACGATTTTTGTTATGGCGCCAGGCGCATTCTTTGTTTTAGCTTTTTTAACGGCCATTCAAAATAAATTAAAGCTACCAAGTGCCACAAATACAAAAGAATCTTCTCTTAAATGTGGGGGAAATTGTGTTGAATGTTATGGTCATCAATGTCAAATAAACAAATCCTTATTAAAGGAGGAACTTAAAAAATGAAAACTCTTATTCTAACACTGATTAGTGTTTCCTTAGTCAATAATGTTGTCCTATCTCAATTTTTAGGATTATGTCCATTTCTAGGAGTTTCAAAACAGACAAAAACAGCACTTTCAATGGGTGGCGCCGTCATCTTTGTTATTACGATTGCTTCAGCCGTCACAAATTTATTATACCGTTTACTTGTTTTATTTCATGTTGAATATTTAGAAACAGTGTCTTTTATATTAATTATTGCTGCATTAGTACAACTTGTAGAACTCTTTTTAAAAAAAATATTCTAAACCACTTTATAATTCATTAGGAGTTTATTTACCGTTGATTACAACTAACTGTGCAGTTTTAGGAGTGGCTCTTACCAATGTTCAAAATAATTATGATTTTATTACAAGTGTTGTTGCTGGTTTTGGAACAGCATTAGGATTTACAATTTCTATTACCATACTTGCAGGAATTAGAGAAAGAATTGCGGATAATGATATTCCTCATGTCATGCAAGGATCGCCCATCGTTTTAATTACCGCTGGTTTAATGGCGATTGCTTTTATTGGTTTTTCAGGACTTATCTAAGGAGGATTTTTTATGAATACTGTATTAATTGCCATACTTGTTGTCGGAAGTATTGGCCTTATCGTGGGTGTTTTTCTATCTTTAGCGAGTGAAAAATTCCATGTTCAAGTTAATGAAAATGAAGAAAAAATAAGAGCGGTTTTACCAGGTAATAACTGTGGTGCTTGTGGTTATCCAGGATGTGATGGACTTGCTTGTGCGATTGCTAAAAAAGAAGCACCAATCAATCAATGTCCTGTAGGTGGCAATGAAGCTGCTAAAAAAATAGGAGAAATTCTCCATTTAGAAGTAGAAGAGAATATACATTTAGTGGCTTATGTTAAATGTAAGGGAACGTGTGATAAAATACAAAGACAATATCAATATGACGGCATTCATGATTGTTTAAGTGCAGCCGTTGTCCCAGGAAGTGGCGATAAAAAGTGTCGTTTTGGTTGTATGGGGTATGGCAGTTGTGTAAAGGCTTGTGCTTTTGATGCCATTCATGTTATTGACGGTGTTGCTCAAGTTGATAAAGAAAAATGTAAATCGTGTCAAAAGTGTATGGATGCTTGTCCGCAGCATCTTATTGAAATGGTCCCCTATGAATCTTTATGTCATGTAAGATGTAATAGTCATGATAAAGGGCCAGTAGTTAATAAAAACTGTAAGACAGGATGTCTAGGATGTATGATGTGTCAAAAAGTTTGTCCAACAGGAGCGATTAAAGTTGAAAACTTTTTAGCACATATTGATTATTCTAAATGTATTCATTGTGGTAAATGCAAAGAAAAATGTCCAAGAAAGATTATTGAATAAAAAGAAAAAGGACATTAGTCCTTATTTAAATAGTGCTTAAAGGATTTGCTATAACTTACTTGATTGTTTTCATCGATAAAACAACCAGAAACATCTTCAAGTGAGTTAAGTAATTCAAGTCCTTTTTCTTTTCCTAAAGAAAAACAAACCGTGCTCAAAGCATCTCCTTGAATTGATTTTTTAGAAATAATCGTTACTGAACTTAAACCATTTTCATAACTATAACCCGTTTTTGGATTTAAAATATGATGATATCTTTTAGAATCAATTTTAAAAAATCTTTGATAAGTTCCACTTGTAACAACAGATAAATCATTGATTTTTAAACTAAACAATGAATCAGACGTTTGTTGTGGGTTGGTAACACCAATAATAAAAGGATTCTCTTGTTTTTTTCCAACGCATAAAATGTTACCTCCTAAATTAATAAGGGCACTTTTGACATTTTCTTTAAGTAAATAGTTTTTGATTTGATCGGCGATGTATCCTTTCGCAATTGCTCCTAAATCAATCATCGTTTCTGTATTTAGAAAACGTATTTTATGATTTTCTAAAATAATATTTTTATAAGAAACGTCGTGAAGATGTTGTTGAATCAATGGATCTTCAGGAAGTGTGTGCTTTTTAAAATCCCATAATGAAGAAATCGAACCAATGGTAATATCAAAGCTTCCTTTTGATAAATCACTATAATAAAGACCTTGTTTAATAACTTTATAGAGATCATTGGATAATTCCTGAGCTTCTAATTTGTTGGAAGAATGGTTTATTTTATAGAGTTCACTTTTTTTATTATTGGTAGAAAAGATACGCTCATATTTCTTGCATAAATCAAAACAGTTATTTAAAATATTTTTAGAAGAAGAATCATAAAGGGTTATTTGGATAATTGTGTCTAGACAAAATTCTTTATTAGAAAGAGGAGCTGTATTTTTACAACCGCAAAGGATAAATGAAAAAATAAGTAATGAAAGTATTGATTTTTTCATAGGCAACCTCCTTTTTTATATTATAGCATGGAGTAAGAAGATGAAAAATAAAACGTTAAGAAATGATTTGATTATTCTTGGCATTCTTGTTGTTTTGATAGGAGGTCTTTTTCTTTTTAAATCAAAACAACAAGGAGCAAAAATTGTCATAAAAAGAAATGATCAAATTGAAGGTTATTATTCTTTAGATGATGATCGAATCATTAATATTGATAATGAAAATATAATACAAATTAAAAATCATGAGGCTTTTATGATAAAAGCAACTTGTCCAGATCATTTATGTATTAAACAAGGGAAAATAAATAAAAAAGGGGCAACGATTGTTTGTTTACCGCATCATTTAGTTGTAGAAGTGATTGAAGGAAATGAAGGAAAAGAAGATGGAAAAGTCTATTAAAAAATTATGCTATTTGGCTTTATTTTGTGCAATAGCGATTGTTTTAAGTTATATAGAATCATTAATACCTCTTTATTTAGGCGTTCTAGGAGCTAAATTAGGGCTTGCAAATGTCGTTACTTTGACATTACTTCTTTGTTTTGGCTTAAAAGAGGCTTTTATTGTCATGCTTTTAAGAATTTTGGTTGTTTCTATGACTTTTACGAATTTCTATATGTTTTTATATAGTTTATCAGGAGGATTGCTTTCTTTAATAATCATGTATTTATTTTTAAAAACAAATTTATTTTCTAATATCATTATTTCCATTATGGGTGGTATTTTTCATAATGTAGGACAATTATTGGTGGCAATACTTTTTTTTAGTTCAACAGTATTTATGTATTATTTACCTTATCTAATGCTTTTTGGTATACTATCGGGTATTGTAATAGGCATTTTAGGTGAAATCATTTATTTAAAAATAGGAAATCAATTAAAGAAAAGAGGTTAGAAGTATGTTTATTATTCAAAAAATAAAAACAATGCAAAAATACAAGAAGAAAAGATGAAAGAATAGGTTAAACGTTATACATGTGATGTTTTGATTAATAGTTGTGTTTGTGAAAGGTGACTTAAAATAGGTGAGATTTAGTCAATATCTAGTAGCTAAAAATTTATAATTTGTTTTACTTAAGGATTTGATATGTAATTGAAATTGTCTTTTTTGTGATTACTTTTAAAATAGAAATCAAAGGAAGAAAAGAACTATGAAAGACTAATATCGCTATTTTGTAAATAAGGGAAATCACCAAATAAAAATAATATATTAAAACAAGAAGAATATCGCTTTAAAACATTTAATCAAAATACCGCACTTCAAATTATTCAACAAATCATAGAGGCTGCTAAAGCGTATGATAAACCTTTTGCATCAAGAATTGTTTATGGAGATAAAATCATTGCTGAATACAGTGAACTAGAAAATACGTCGTGGTTAAATCGAAAAGAAAAAGTTTGTTATGAAACGAAACATTCTTCGTATTATATCTTCTTAGATAATCGATTAGTCATGACACCAATGCGAACAAACTTTGGTGAATAAAATGGTGAGATGAGTTTTTTACATATGAATTATTATGAAAGACGTGCTAAAGGAGGCTATGGTCTTTTAATTGTAGAAAATGCTTATGTGAAATATCCAGAAGGAAGTAATGGAACAACACAATTACGTATAGATGCCGATAATTATATACCTCGTCTTTATAAACTATGTGAAACCATTCATCAATATGGTACGAAAATAGCTATTCAATTAAACCATGCAGGAGCAAGTGCCATGGAAAGTCGTATTGGAATACAACCTGTTTCTGCGAGTGCAACTCCTAATAAAGCAGGAGGAGCGATTCCTCGTGCTTTAACAGTAGAAGAAATTTATAGTATTGCAGATGATCATGCAACAGCTGCTAAAAGAGCACAAACCATTGGTTTTGATGCAATAGAAATTCATGCGGGACATTCTTATTTGATTTCTCAATTTTTATCACCCCTTACCTTTGTTTTTGTTATAACGAATTCTATTTCTTTTGAAAAATGAGTTTTCATTTTATGAAAAAATGTAACCGAATACAATAAAATAAATATAATAAGTAAAGAACAAATAGGAGGAATTCAAATGGGATTTAAAGAAGGTTTTTTTTGGGGTGGCGCAACAGCTGCTAACCAATATGAAGGTGGATATTTAAGCGGTGGTAAAGGTCTTGCTATTCAAGATGTCATCACTGGTGGAGATGGAAGAAATAATATTCCTAGACGTATGGCTTTAAAATTAGCGGATGGATCTACAAAATTTATTGACCGTAGAGGCACAGAAGTACCGGATGGAGCTGTACCTTATGTAGATGAAAATACATATTATCCTAGTCATGTGGCTACAGATTTTTATCATCATTATAAAGAAGATATTGCTTTGTTTGCGGAAATGGGATTTAAATCATTCCGTTTATCTATTAACTGGACAAGAATTTTCCCAAATGGTGATGAAAAAGAACCTAATGAAAAAGGTTTACAATTCTACGATGATATTTTTGATGAAATGTTAAAATATGGTATTGAACCACAAGTAACAATTGTACATTTTGATTTACCACTTCATCTTGCCACAGAATATGATGGTTGGTATAACAGAAAAACAATTGATTTCTATATGAATTATGTTGAAACGATTTTCAATCGTTACAAAAATAAGGTTAAATATTGGTTAACATTTAACGAAATTAACTTCTGTAAAGATTATACAAATTTAGGAATTACAGAAGCTTTATCTAGACCTGATAAAGTTGCACAAGCAGTTCATCATTTGCTTGTTGCTGCAGCAAAAACAGTTATTCGCGGACATGAAATCAATCCTGATTTTATGATTGGTATGATGATCAATTATTCAGAAATTTATCCAGAAGATTGTAATCCAGAAAATATGTGGAAACGTATTACAGAAAAAAGATTACGTACATTCTATACAGATGTTCAAAATAAAGGATTCTATCCGGAATGGAAACTTATTGAATATAAAAATGCTGGTATTGAATTAAAAATGGAAGAAGGAGATCTTGAAACATTAAAAGCAGGGACAGTGGATTATATAGGTTTCTCTTACTATTCAACAAGTGTTGCTACTGTAAACGTAGATGCTAAAAGAACAGCTTCAAACTTAGAAAGTGCTGTTAAAAACCCTTATTTAAAAGCAAATGATTGGGGATGGCAAATTGATCCAGTTGGTCTACGTATTGTTTTAAATGAATTATGGGATCGTTATCATAAACCACTATGGATCGTTGAAAATGGTTTAGGAGCTATTGATAATGTTGAAGAAGATGGTTCAATTCATGATCCTTATCGTATTGATTATATGAAACAGCATATCATTGAAATGAAAAAAGCAGTTGATGAAGATGGTGTTGATTTAATGGGATATATGCCTTGGGGATGTATTGATGTGGTTTCAGCAGGAACTGGTGAAATGAGAAAACGTTACGGATTTATCTATGTAGATATGGATGACGATGGAAATGGTGATTTGCACCGTGCACGTAAAGATTCTTTCTACTGGTATCAAAAAGTATGTCAGTCTAACGGAGAAGAATTATAAAAAAGAATTGCGAATGCAATTCTTTTTTTAATGGTTTTCTTTTATTAATTGGAAGAATGATTTCATTTCATGAGAAAGCCATTTGTTTTTATGGCAGAGAAGCTGACGATAGACATCAATTTGGTAATCAGGAATATTAATTTGAATGATTTTTTTATTTTTTAAATCATTTTCTAAAATATATTTTGGTAAAAAACTGATATATTGATCAAGTTTCAATAGTTCTAAAAGTAAATCTGTATTTTTAGATTGAATAAAAGGTTTGATTTCTAAATGGTCTTCATGAAGTTTTTCTTCGAGAAGACGACGATAACTGGCATCTTTTTCTGTTAAAATAATAGGATAAGCTAAGATATCTTGAATTGTTGGTTGTTTCATTTTGCAAATTGGATGATGACATGATGCTACAAAAGCAACTTCTTCTTTGAATTGATATATTTTTAGCCAATCTGTATCTAAAAGTTGTTTATCAACTAAGTAAGCAAAATCAATATCATTATTTTTAAGCATTTTTAAGAGTCCTTCAATTGTATCTGTTGTAATCGAAACAGATACATGAGGGTGGTATTGATGATATTTACAAATAAGCTGAGGAACTATGGAAGAACATAATGAATCAATAGTTCCAATTGTAAGATGACCATTAAGTTCCAATGAAGGATTAATGGCTTCTTTCGCACATGAAATATCATCAAGTATCTTCAAACAGTGCTGATAAAATGTTTTACCATGATTTGTAAGAGTTACCTTTTTACCTAAACGATCAAACAATTGCACACCCAGTTCTCTTTCAAGATTTTTGATATGAACGGTGATGGATCCTTGACAATAATCTAACTTTTTAGAAGCTTTTGAAAAACTGCCTTGTTGAACAATTGTTGTAAATGAAATAAGTTCTTGTATTTCCATAAAATTCTCCTATTAAAAAAATTAAACATATCCATTAAAATCATTTAATTTACTTGATAATACATTTATATTAAACTAGAGTTATCAATTAATCAAGGAGTAAAGGAGCGTTTATATGAAAAAGACAGAACAAAAATATCAAACGTATGTTCAAATATTAAAAGAAGAATTAATTCCTGCTATGGGATGTACAGAGCCGATTTCATTAGCGTATGGAGCAAGCCTTGCTAGAAAAGTGTTAAATCATTTACCTGCAAAAATTGTTGTAGAAGCAAGTGGGAGTATTATAAAAAATGTAAAGAGTGTCATTGTTCCTCATACACATCATTTAAAAGGAATTAAAGCAGCTGTTTGTGCTGGAATCATAGGGGGCAATGCTGATAAATATTTAGAAGTATTAAGTCAAATTGATGAAAAAACAAAGGAAGAAATAGACCAATATATAGAAAAAGTAGATTTTGAAGAACATTTTTTAGAGAGTTCAAAAGTATTTGATTATATAATAACGGTTTGGAATAAAAAAGAGTATGTAAAAGTGAGAGTAAGTGATTCTCATATGAATGTTGTTTGTATAGAAAAAAATGGAGAAATACTTCAAAAAGAGAAAAGCATTATAAAAGAGGAAAAAGCAGATCGCTCATTATTAGATATAGAAGATATTTATGATTTTATAGCGACTGTTGATTTGATCGATATTCAAGAAATTTTAGAAAGACAACTAGATTATAATTATGCGATAGCTTGTGAAGGTTTAAACGATAATTATGGAGCTAATATTGGAAAAGTTCTTTTAAAATCTTTTGGCAAAGATGTAAAAAATAAAGCGAAGGCTTATGCTGCAGCAGGGAGTGATGCAAGAATGAATGGTTGCGAATTGCCGGTTGTTATTAATTCGGGGAGTGGTAATCAAGGTATGACATGTTCTTTACCTATTTTTATCTATGCTCAAGAATTAAAGGTTTCAAAAGAAAAAATGTTTAGAGCATTAGCACTATCTAACCTTGTAGCAATTCATGAAAAAAGTGGTATTGGAACTTTATCAGCTTATTGTGGGGCAGTAAGTGCCGCTACTGGAGCTGGTGCGGGAATTGCTTACTTATACGATGAAGATTATCAAACTGTCATTCATACAATTGTTAATACACTTGCCAATGTTTCGGGGATAGTTTGTGATGGAGCCAAAGCTTCTTGTGCGGCAAAAATTGCTTCTAGTGTTGATGCGGCTATTTTAGGCTATCATATGTACAAAAATGGACAAGAATTTAAATCTGGAGACGGACTTGTGATGGAAGATGTTGAAGCAACGATTCAGAGTGTCGGACGATTAGGCAGAGAAGGAATGAAGGAAACGAATAAAGAAATTATTAAGATGATGATTCATGAATAATAGACAAATGGAGCATTGATTTATCAATACTCCATATTTTTATTTTGAAGTTAAATCTTTAATAACATCACTGGCAATAATGAGACCTACAGTTGAAGGAACAAAAGCGTTACTTCCAGGAATATCTCTTCTAATTGTACATTTACGTTTTGTACCAGGAGGGCATATACAATGTGTTCGGCAACTAATGGATAAATCATCTATTGGGCGAATTGGTTTTTCTTCAAAATAAACAACTTTTAATTTTTTAACATGTCTTTTTTTTTAGTTCTCTACGCATGACTTTTGCTAGAGGACATACTTTTGTTTTATAAATATCTGTGATTTTAAATTGAGTAGGATCAACTTTATTTCCAGCTCCCGTACTTGAAATAATGGGAATATTGTGTTCTTGGGCTTTTAAAACAAGCTCGATTTTCGCAGAAACTGTATCAACTGCATCAATAATATAATCATAATCTTCAAATGAAAAATCATTTGCATTTTCAGGTAAAAAGAAGCATTGATGTGTGTGAACGTTTACTTTTGGATTGATTTGTAACATTCTTTCTTTCATAACATCTGTTTTATATTTACCAACAGTATCGAAAGTAGCGATTATTTGACGATTTATATTGGTAAGGCAAATTTTATCATCATCAATTAAATCAAAAGAGCCAATGCCACTTCTTACAGGGGCTTCACAAACGTACCCGCCAACACCATCTAGACCAAAAATGGCTACATGGTTATTTTGAAGTTTATTCATGGCTTCTTTTCCATATAATAATTGTGTTCTTGAAAATTGGTTTAACATAGTTCTTCCTTAATTATAGTAAAATACTATGAAATATTGTAATCATTTATATGATGAAGTCAATATTTTTTGTTGACTTTAAAAAAATATTTTTGTAGAATAACACTCGGCTTTAAATTAAATATTTGGTATCTATTGGAAACGCACACTCCCTGAGTGATAACGAACAACACAATTCATTATCATAAGGAGGTTTTTTATGCCGAAAACAAAATTTCAAGAAATTATTTTTACAATTATGATGGTTTTCATGATGGTCTATTTTATGATTTGTTACAACATTGCTCTAAATGTTGGAAGTATGACAAATCAAGTGTTTTTAGATGCTTTTCATGAATTAGTGATTATGGGACCTATTGCCTTTATTTTAGATTTCTTTATTATTGGATACTTAGCTAAAAAGAAAGCATTTCAAATCGTTAACTTAGAAAAAGATAATCCTTTTCATTTAGTTATCGCAATTTCCATTGTTTCAATTATTTTAATGTGTCCTTGTATGTCACTTGTAGCAACGCTTTTATTTAAAAATGCAGGAAGTCAAATCATTGCGATTTGGTTACAAACAACAGTAATGAATTTCCCAATGGCATTTTTCTTACAATTATGTTTTGCTGGGCCAATCGTTAGATTTGTCTTTGGAAAAATTTTTAATGAAAATAGAGCTTAGTCTCTATTTTTTTATTTTACAAAGAAAAAGAGTTTCGCTAAAATAAAAGAAGATAAGGGGGATTTTAAATTGAAACTAACAATGCTTGGAACAGGGAATGCACTGGTTACAAAGTGCTATAATACGTGCTTTATCATTGAAAATGAAAATGATTATTTTATGGTGGATGCCGGTGGGGGAAATACGGTATTAAATCAACTTGAAAAAGCAAAAATCAATTGGAAAGAGATAAAACATATTTTTGTAACGCATAAGCATATTGATCATTTGCTTGGTATGATTTGGATGATTCGTCTTATTTGTCAAAATATGGCAGCAGATAAATATGAAGGAGAAGCATACATTTATGGCCATCAAGAAGTGATTGAGATGTTAGAAACGATAGCTCGAATGCTTTTACAAAGTAAACAAACAAAATTTATCAATGATCGTTTGCATCTTGTTGTTGTACATGATGGTGAAGTAAAAGAAATCATTGGTAAGAAAGTTACTTTTTTTGATATTCAATCAACAAAAGCTAAACAATTTGGTTTTATGATGGAATTGGATCAAGATAGAAAATTAACATGTTGTGGGGATGAACCTTATAATGAAGAAAATGAAAAATATGCTTTAAAGAGTGATTATTTATTACATGAAGCTTTTTGCTTGTATGATCAAGTAGATATTTTTCATCCTTATGAAAAACATCATTCAACAGTTAAAGATGCGTGTCAACTTGCTCAAAAATTAGCTGTTAAAAATATTATTCTTTATCATAGTGAAGATCAAAATATTAAAAATCGTAAGGAACTTTATACAAAAGAAGGGAAAGATTATTTTGATGGAAATATTTATGTTCCAAATGATTTAGAAGTAATTGAATTATAGAAAGGAGATTTATATGCTTATTGTTAATCAAATAGAAAACACCCATTTTTCAAAAACAGAAAGAGAAATTGTTGATTATATTATTGATCAAGGGATGAATATTGAAAAAATGTCAGCTAATGAAATTGCTAGAAATACCTTTACAAGTGCACCTTTATTGGTAAGAATTGCTAAGAAATTAGGGTATAGTGGTTTTAATGAGTTTAAGAGTGCGTATTTAAAAGAACTTGCGTATATGTTAGAAGAAACCGACGTAGATGCTTCTATTCCGTTTTTGTTGAGTGATGATTTGATGACAATTAGTAAAAACATTGCGTTATTAGAAAAAGAAACTATTCAAGATACAGAACAATTGAATCATCACGATGAATTACAACATGCAATCTCATTATTAGAAAAAACTAAGAAAATAGATGTCTATGGTGTTTTAGATAATATTTTACTCGCAAAACATTTTCAAACATTGATGATGGATATTGGTAAAGATGTTCAAGTTATTGATCAGGTAACAGGACAAAAAAGAAGTGCGTGCTTAGCTGATGAAACTCATTGTGCCATTATCATTTCTTATTCCGGTCAAACTGAAGAAATGTTGGAAGTGGCAGAAATTTATCATAAAAGACAAATACCTTTTATTTCTATTACCTGTATGGCAGAAAATTCTCTTTCTAGATTGGCAGACGCACATCTTTACCTTTCTTCAAGAGAAATGTTACATATTAAAATAGGGGACTTTGCTTCAACAACTTCATTAAAATATCTTTTTGATGTTTTATATGCAGGAATTTTTTCTAAAAATTACAAAAAGAACTTAGAAACAAAAATTGTGGTGGCTTCGTATGTGGATGATCGTCAAAGTGAAGATGAATATATAAATGAAAAATAGGTCGAGCGACCTATTTTTTTAATGCTTTATTTTTTAAATCATTTACGTATTCCATTTGATGTTCTGCGTTTTCACGAAGTTCTTTTTCCATTTTTTCAACAGTAGAATGTTTAACAGCTTGAATTTCATCTTCTTTTCCATAAATCGCTTCATAAGCTTCTTTAGCGTTATGTTGTAAGGCATGACGCATTTGATGTAATTCTTCTAATTTCTTTTCATGTTCTTTGATTTCGTTATCAACAGATTTATACATTTCTTCAATTGTTAATTGCTTTTTAGTGTCATCATCGTGTTGAATGTCTTGACCGTCCTTAAAATATTTTCTTAAAGATTCTTTTGCTTGTTCATTAATTTCATTGATACTCATATTTTATTCCCTCTTTCTTACTACACCCGTATATTAGAATAAAAAATAAAAGAGATAAAGCTTTTACAACACACTTTGAATTCCATTAACAAAACTAAAAAAATGTAAGTGCTTTAAATGTTAATGATATTAACATTGACATCGAAGTTAGTCTATGCTAATTTCTTTTTAGGAGATGATTATGAATGAAGAAAAAATAAAATGTTTATTATTAATAAATGAAAATAAAAAAATAACTGTAACAGCGTTAGCTAAAAAAATGAATGTTTCAAAAGCAACAATGTCACGTATGGTTTCTTCTTTTTACGAGGAAGGGTATACCCTTGAACAAGGTAAATGTTTGCTTTCTAAAAAAGGAAAGAATTATATTGAAGAAACAAAAAGAAAAATAAAAAATTTAACTTATTGGTTACAAAAAACAAGTCGTTTAAATGAAGAAGAAGCACACCAAGAAGCCATCAAACTTTTTACAACACTCAATAAAGAAACAATTGAACGTATATGTAGTCGTATTCATTTTAATCAAGTTTTTGATCAACTTGGGGATCTTGTAGAATTTTCAGGACATTATTTAGAACATCATCTAGAACCAGGTAAATATATTTTTTCTTTTACTTTATTTCATTATAAAGATGCAAATGTTCATTCGATGGCTAACTCGGGTTTTATACATCCAGCTTATCTTTTAATTGAACAACATCAAGGTTTTTTGGTCTTTCAACCTATAGAAATGAAAAAGGAATTATTAAAAGAAAGAATTACGATTTCTTCAAAACTTAAATCAATGAAATATCTTTTGAATGGTAGGGAATATGAATGTTTTGAAAAGAATGATTGTTTCTATATTCCTATCACGGATTTGAAATTCTTTTATACAAAAGAAGAAAGATTGATGCAAACATCGCTTACGGTTAAATTAAAAGTTGATTTGTTAAAAGGACATATGCCAGAAAATCTTGCACTGTTAAAAATATTGTTTCATTAATGAAACAGTAAAAAACGTTATAAAATATTAAAGAAACAGCATTTTGTTTCATTAATGAAACAAATCAAATGCTTGTTTTTTTATTATAGAAAGATATGATGATTATAGTTAGATATAGCTAACTATAGGAGGAAACATGAAAATATTATTGATTATATTTGGAATTATATCATTTGTATTAGGGGCTATTGGTATTATTTTACCAATACTACCAACAACACCGTTTTTACTTTTAAGTGCCTTTTTGTTTTCAAAAAGTTCAGATAGATTTCATCAGTATTTAATTCAAACAAAATTGTATCAAAAATATATCAATGAAATGGTTATTGAAAGAAAAACAACACGTAAAAAAAGAAATCAATCCTTGTTTACAGTAACACTTGTTTTTTTTATTGCGATACTCATTACACCAGTAAGAATTGGGAAAATATGTTTATTAATTATGATGAGTATTCATCATTTTATCATGTTAAAGAAAGTGGAAATTGTCAATGAATAAAATCGATCAAAAAAGAGAAAATGAAAAAAGAATATTAAAAGTGATGGTTGATATTTATCAAAGAAAACATCCTCAAGAAAGTAAGATGTGTGAAGATCTTTATAAGTACGCTTGTTTGCGTATTGATAAATGTCCGTTTATGGAAACTAAAACTTTTTGTAGTGGGTGCAAGGTTCATTGTTATCAAAAAGAATATCGAGGTCAGGTAAAAGCAGTCATGCGTTTTTCTGGAAAGTACATGCTTTTTTATCATCCAATTCTAACCATCAAGCATGGCTGGCTTTCACTTAAAGAAAGGAAAAGAAAAGATGTTTAATAAAAGATTATTGAAAACTTTTAAAACGGAGATGAAAAATGTCTATAGATTAGTAGGCGTTCAATGGCTGATTTTAATATGTAATATTTTACTTACATTTTTACATAGTTATGTTTTATCTTGCCTTTATTTAAAAAAATCATTTTCACTTACTTTTTATTTATTAAGTGTGGCTTGTTTATTTGCTTTAAAATGCTTTTTACAAACAATACAAAATAAACAAGCGCTATCTTTAAGTGAAATGATTAAAACAAAATTAAGAAAAAGTGTTTTTGATAAAATATATCATCAAAAACAGACAACTGTTTTTAAAGAATCAACGCTTACTCAACTTACAAGTGAGGGAATTGATCAGTTAGAAATCTATTTTTCTAAATATATGCCTCAGTTTTTTTATGCTATGTTGGCACCTCTTACTTTATTTGTTATTGTTGGTTTTATGTCTTTAAAAGTAGCTTTTATTTTACTTTTATGTGTCCCACTTATTCCTGTTTCTATTGTTGTTGTACAAAAGATAGCTAAAAGATTGTTAGTAAGGTATTGGAATAGTTATACAGGATTGGCAGATTCTTTTTTAGAAAATCTACAAGGACTCACTACTTTGAAATATTATCAAAGTGATTTGAATTATCAAGATAAAATGGACAAAGAAGCAGAAGATTTTAGAAAGAAAACCATGCGCGTTTTAATTATGCAACTTAATTCGATTAGTGTGATGGATTTAGTGGCTTATGGTGGCTTTGGTTTAGGTGTTATTTTGGGTTTACAAGAATATTTAAATCAACATATTACTTTTATGATGTTTATTTTTATTGTAATGATTTCTATTGAATTCTTCTTACCTTTAAGAATGCTTGGGAGTTATTTCCATATTGGACAAAATGGAAATGCGGCAGCAGATAAAATTTTTAAACTGTTGGATAGTCCTAATGATATTCAAGAAAGCTATCAAAAATCAATTTCAACCTTAAGTTTTGAAGAGGTCACTTTTGGTTATGATGAAAAAACAATTTTAAAAGATATTTCGTTTTCTTTATCAAAAGGAACATTTTTAACGATTGTAGGAAAGTCGGGTTCAGGAAAAAGTACGATTGCGTCACTTCTAATGAATTTATATCCGATTCAAAAAGGTCAAATTCTTTATAATCGAGAAACGATTCCATTAACGATGACACTTTATCAAAAAATGACCTTGATTAAGGATGAAACATATATTTTAAAAGGAACAGTCTATAATCATCTTGCAATGTCAGGGTGTCTTGATCAAGAAAAAATGATTAATGTTTTAAAAGAAGTTAGACTTTTTGAAGTTTTTGAAAATCAAGGAGGTTTGAATTTTCAACTCAATGAAGGAGCTAAAAATTTATCAGGAGGTCAAAGACAAAGATTAGCGTTAGCTAGAGGACTATTATATGAAAGCGATGTTTATATTTTTGATGAAGCAACAAATAATGTTGATCGTGAAAGTGAAGAAATTATATTAAAAATCATGGAGCGTTTAGCGAAGAATAAAATCGTTATTTTTATTACACATCGTATGGCTCATTGTAAAAAAAGTCAACTTACATTTGTTTTAAAAGAAGGAAGATTGATTCAACAAGGAAGCTATGATGAATTATTTAATCAAGATAATTTATTTAAAGAACTTGTAGAAAATCAAAGGAACTTAGAAAGGATTATTGAAAATGAAAAATAAAATAAAATTAATTGTTTCTTTATTAAAATTAGTGCGTCCTTTTTTAACATTTATGTTACTGGCTATTATTCTAGGTGTGTTAGGACATCTAACGGCAACTTTTATTACCATTTTTATTATCCTTGCTTTTTGTAAAGTGATTACTTTTTCACTAGCCGTTAAATTGATTATTATTTGTGCTTTTTCAAGAGGAATTCTTAGATATATTGAACAAGCATGCAACCACTATATTGCCTTTAAAGTATTGGCTCACATTCGTCATTTAGTCTTTGAAAAACTGAGAGAATTGGCTCCTGCTAAATTAGAAAATGAAGACAAAGGAAATATCATTGCGATGTTGACAAGTGATGTTGAACTCTTAGAAGTTTTCTTCGCTCATACCATTTCACCAGTGATGATTGCCTTTATTTATAGTATTGTCATGATTTGTTTTATCGGTCATTATCATCTTAGTTTTGGAATTTTTTCTTTTATTTGTTATAGCATCATGGGAATTTTGATTCCCTATACAACGTATAAATTGAGTCAAAAGGATGGAAGTAATTATCGTCTTTTATTTGCTAATTATAATACTTTTGTTTTGGAAACAGTCTTAGGAAAAAGAGAAATTATACAATTTAGTCAACAAGAAACACGCTTTGAACAAATGAAAAAACATCAAAATGATTTAACACAAACACATCAAAAATTAATTGATCATCAAAGTTTTCAACAAATACTTTCTGATGGACTTATTATTTTATCTATCGTTGTTTCTATTTTATTGATTAAAAATAATGTTTCTAAAGAATTGTTGATTCCAATGATGGCTCTATCATCTTCTTTTGGACCAACGATTGCCCTAGCAAACCTGGCAAATAATTTAAATCAAGTATTTCCTTGTGCTAGACGTATTTTAGATTTATTAGAGGAAAAACCATTACTTAAAGAAATTACAGACAAAAATACAACTTTAAATTTACCAATCGAAGTAAAGAATCTTTCATTTCATTATCCAAATACTTCTACGGAAGTTTTACATAAAATCAATTATACATTTGAATTTGGTAAAACCTATGGATTACTTGGAAAAAGTGGATGTGGAAAATCAACATTATTAAAATTATTAATGCATATTTATCAAGGTGAGGGAGATATTTTATTTAATAATGAATCGATTGAAGAAATCAACAGTCAAACTCTAAAAGAAAATATAAGCTATGTTGATCAAGAAACATTTTTATTTAAAGATACTTTATATCATAATATCACCTTGTTAAATCCAAATTATCAACAAGAAGAGGTTATTAAAGCGTGTAAACAAGCACAGATTCATGGTTTTATTATGTCTTTACCACAAGGCTATCAAACTATTTATGATGAAAATATTTCAGGAGGACAGAAACAAAAAATTGGGTTAGCACGTGCTTTTTTAAGAAAAACACCAATTCTTTTATTAGATGAACCGACAAGTCGTATTGATAGTTTAAATGAAGCCGCATTATTAGAAAGTTTAAAACAAATTAAAGATGAAAAGCTTATTATTATTGTAAGCCATCGAAAATCTTCTCTTGCTTTATGTGATGAAATTATTGAAATAGAGCAAGGAATGATAAAAAAATAGAAATGAAATAAAAAATTATTTATTTTTTTAGAAAATATCGTATAATGTAAAAAAGAATGGAGGATTTTAAGATGAAAGAATTTTTTAAAAGTAAAGAATTATGGACATTTGTAGGAGGAGCAGTTACTGCTGTTGTCACTTCAAAGTTCGCTAAAAGCAATAAAGCAAGAGAATTAGCTGTTAAAGGATTAGCTAGTGGAATGCAAGTAAAAGATAACGTAGAAGCAACTGTTACTTCTATTAAAGAAGATGCTCAAGATGTCTATGCTGAAGCAGTAGAAAAAAGTAAGGCACAATAATGATGAGTAATTTTAAAATAGTTCATGAAATCGATGGAAGATTACGTGTTCGTTTTGGACAATATGCTTTTACAAATGAACAAGCAACTATTTTAAAAAGCGATTTTTTAAAACTTGAATATGTAAGATATGTAGAAGCACATTATAAAAATGGAAGTCTTCTATTGGTTTACGATGAAAATTATAAAAATGAAGTATTTGGTTATTTAAAAAGTTATGATTTAAGTACTTTACAAAATAGAGAAATTCCTGAAAATTGTTCTCAAAATTTACAAGTACTTGATCAAAGCTTTAAACATGAATTAATTAAAATTTTTGCTAAGAGATATGCTGTTAAGCTCTTTTTACCAAATGTTGTTGGTAAAGGAATTGCCATCTATAAAGCACTTGCTTATTTTAAAGCGGGGATTGCTTCACTTGGAAATAAACGTATTGATGTTCCAGTTTTAGATGCAACAAGTATAGGGGTATCTTTATTACGCAAAGAATTTAATACAGCAAGCAATATTATGTTGATGCTTAAAATTTCTGAATTATTAGAAGATTACACACGTCAAAAAGTCACTTTACAATTAGGTGATAGCTTGATGAATAAATTTGATAAAGTTTGGATTTATAAAGATGGACAAGAACAAGAAATTGCGATGTCTGATTTAAAACAAGGACAAACTGTTATTGTTCAAACAGGAAGCATGGTTCCTATTGATGGGGAAATCATTGATGGTGAAGCCATGGTTAATGAATCAAGTTTTACAGGTGAACCATTAAGCAAACGTGTGACATTAAATGATACGGTTTATGCAGGAACGTTAATTGAAGAAGGAAAGATTTTTGTTAAAGTTAGAAACTTACAAGATGAAAGTCGTATTGCTAAAATTATTGATATGATTGATACTAATGAATCATTAAAAGCATCCATTCAATCAAAAGCAGAGCATATGGCTGATGCCATTGTTCCATATAGTTTCTTAGGATTCTTTGGTGTTTGGGCATTTACAAGAAATCTCACAAGAGCTACTGCTCTTTTATTGGTGGATTATTCTTGTGCGATTCGTTTATCAACATCAATTTCAGTGATTTCAGCAATGCAAGAAGCCTCAATGCATAATGTTTTAGTTAAAGGTGGAAAACATTTAGAAAGCATGAAGGATGCAAATGTGATTGTTTTTGATAAAACAGGAACTTTAACACATGCCAAACCTGTTGTACTAGATGTCGTTCCTTTACAAGATTATACAAGAGAAGAAGTTTTAAAAATTGCGGCTTGTCTAGAAGAACATTTCCCACATAGTGTGGCTAATGCAATCGTTCATCAAGCAGAAATTGAAAATTTAAAACATCGTGAAGAACATGCAGAAGTGAAATATGTGATTGCTCATGGTATTTCGACAAGCTTAAATGGTGAAGATGTTATTATTGGAAGCAGTCATTTTGTCTTTGAAGATGAAGGTGTAGAAATGACACAAGAAATTAAAGATTTGATTTCTTCACTTGAAAGTAAAGGTTCAAGTTCCCTTATTTATCTAGCCATTGCTAAAAAGCTTGCAGGTATTATTAGTATTTATGATCCTTTAAAACCAGAAGCAAAAGAAGTTGTTCAAGAACTTCGTGATATTGGTTTTGATAAAGTTATTATGCTTACCGGGGATAGTCCTAACTGTGCAAAAACAATTGCGAAACAATTAAATTTAGATGATTTTAGAGCAGGAGTTTTACCAGAAGATAAAGCAAGTTATATTGAAAGCCTAAAAAAAGAAGGAAATACTGTTGTTATGGTAGGTGATGGTATTAATGATACACCAGCCTTATCCATGGCAGATGTTTCTATTTCACTTCAAGATAGCTCTGATATTGCTCGAGAACTTGCAGATATTACACTAGTATCAAATTCATTAAATGATATCGTTGCTTTAAGAATGATTTCAGAAGGTTTATTTAAACGTATCCATAGCCAATATCGTTTGATTGTTGGTTTAAATACATCCTTTATCGTCTTAGGAGCATTAGGTCTACTTACACCACAAATGCTGGCAATGCTTCATAATGGAAGTACATTCTTAATTGCTTCAGGATCAACACGTTCATTATTACATTAGAAACAGAATTTTTCTGTTTCTTTTTTCTTTTTTTGAAAGTTAATTGAAGTTAAGAAAGTGCTTTATTATACTGAATAAAAAAGAGGAGATAGAATATGGCAATAAAAGTAATAATTATGGATATTGATGGGACTTTAGTTAATGATGAAAAAGTCATTACACCACTTACTAAAGAGACCCTTTTAAAAGCACAAGAAAAAGGAGTACGTTTGATTTTAGCTTCAGGAAGACCAACAAGTGGATTATTGAAACTTGCTGAAGAATTGGATATGAGAAATCACCATGGTTTATTTGTATGCTTCAATGGTTCAAAAGTGGTTGATTGCCAAAGTCATGAAACACTTTATAACCATGCGATTTCTGTAGAAGATAGTAAAGCAATCTTAGAACATCTAAAGAATTTTAAAGCAAGACCAATGTTTGATAAAGATGAATACATGTATGTCAATGATGTTTTTGATAATACAATTACTTATAAAGGAAAACCATTTAATGTTATGCAATATGAATCAAGAGGAAATAACTACATCTTATGTGAAAAAAGAGATTTAGCGGCTTTTGTTGATTTTGAAATCAATAAAATTCTTACATTTGGTGATCCAGATTATTTACAAGCGCATTATAAGGAAATGATGGAACCATTCAAAGATCGTTTAAATTGTATGTTTACATCTGATTTCTATTTTGAATTTACTGCAAAAGGTGTTGATAAAGCCAAAGCTTTAGATACTGTTTTAATTCCTATGGGTTATAAAAAAGAAGAAATGATGGCTTTTGGGGATGCTCAAAATGATAAATCAATGGTGGAATATGTTGGTTTAGGTGTAGCGATGGGAAATGCTTCTGATGAGTTAAAGGCAGTGGCTAATGAAATTACAGATACAAATAATAATGATGGTATTGCTAAAGCTATTATGAAACATATTGAGTTATAAAAACGGAGAAATCCGTTTTTTTTCTTTGAGATACTTGAAAAAAGAGAAAAGTGATAGTATTCTATATGTGGTTAGGTTAGGCTAACTATGGGAGGAGTAGTATGTTTTTATCAATCAAGGATCTAAAAAAAAGCTTTGGTGAAGATGAATATAAAACAGAAGTTTTAAAAGGTATTGATTTTGAAATTGAAAAAGGTGAAATTTGTGTTTTACTTGGTCCTTCAGGTTCTGGAAAATCAACACTTCTAAATATTATTGGAGGAATCGATCAACCAGATAGTGGCACGATTATGATTCAAGGGAAAACAATTTCAACATTAAAAGAAAAGGATCTAACAAATTATCGTCGTAAGCATTTGGGATATGTTTTTCAAATGTATAATTTGATTTCACATTTAAATGTTGAACAAAATATTGATGTAGGAAAATATTTAAGTAAAAATCCATTAGATAAAGAAGAACTCTTACAAACACTAGGGTTAAAAGAACATCGTTATAAACAACCAAATCAATTATCTGGTGGACAACAACAAAGAACATCAATAGGACGTGCAATCATCAAAAATCCAGATTTATTACTTTGTGATGAACCAACAGGAGCTTTAGATTATCATACATCAAAAGATATTTTACAATTGATTGAAGATGTTAATAAAAAATATGGTAACACAATTATTATTGTAACGCATAATGATGCGATTAAAGACATGGCTGATCGTGTGATTTATTTGCATGATGGACGTATTCGTGAAAATATTAAAAACACACATAAAATTCCAGCAAAGGATTTGAATTGGTAAAATGAAGAATCCATTATTTAAAAGATTACCATATATTTTAAAAGATGAAATTGCGAAATATTTAATTATATTTTTATTTATGGCAGGGTCTATTGGCCTTATTTCAGGGTTTTTAGTTGCTGATGGCTCAATGATCAAAGCTTATAATGACAGTTTTGATAAATACAATATTGAAGATGGACATTTTCGTTTAAATGATTCTCTATCAAAAGAAAATAAAAAGGCTTTAGAAAAAGAAGGTGTCACAATTTATGATCTTAATTACATTGAAGAAGAAGTAGAATCTACAAGTACAATTCGTCTCTTTAAACCAAGAAACAAAGTCAATCAAGTATGTATTATGGAAGGAAAACTTCCTCAAAGTAAAAATGAAATAGCGATTGATCGTATGTATGCCGATAATAATAATTACCAAGTAGGCCAAACCATCAAAGTAGGTAAAAAGAAGTTAAAAATTACGGGACTCGTCGCTTTATCGGATTATAGTGCTCTTTTTTCAAAAAATAGTGATCTAATGTTTGATTCTGTTAAATTTGGTGTGGGCATTATTTCTAAAGAGGAATTTAAAAGTTTTAAAGACGCTAAAATCTATTATAACTATGCTTGGACATATAATGAAGTTGTTGATAATGAAGTTAATGCCAGTAATGATTTTTTAAATGTACTTGTTAGAAATGTTTCAGGTATTGACGATTATATTCCTCAATATGCTAACCAAGCTATTCACTTTACAGGTGATGATATGGGTGGTGATGAGGCAATGATGACGGTTTTACTTTATATCATTATTGGAATTCTTGCCTTTGTCTTTGCAATCACTACTAAAAATACTATTGAAAGTGAAGCACCAATGATTGGAACACTTCGCGCTATGGGATATACAAAAAAAGAAATGTTGATTCAATATATGACATTACCTATTCTTGTTTCCTTAGTTGCTTGTATTGTAGGAAATATTTTAGGATATACATATTTTAAAGATGTCATGGCAGGTATGTATTATGGAAGCTATAGCTTACCAACTTATGTAACGATTTGGTCTGGGGATGCTTTCATTAAAACGACGATCATTCCATTTATTATGATGGTTTTAATTAATTATGGTATTTTAATGAAATCATTAAAATTATCACCTCTTAAATTTATGAAAAGAGATATTAAAAAAGTTAAAAAGAATAAAAAAACATTGGTTTTGCATCGTTTGGGCTTCTTTTCTCAATTTAGATTAAGTGTTATTTTAAATAATTTATCAGGCTATATTACATTATTTGTGGGTGTTTTATTCGCAATTATTTTATTAATGTTTGGAATGGATATGCATCCTGTTCTCGATCATTATCAAGATATTGTTGTTAATAATATGACTGCTAAATATCAATATATTTTAAATACACCAGAATCAGTTGATACCACAGCTATTGAACAAGTTTTTCAAACGATTCCTCAAGAATTTAGAGATAGTTTCTTAAGTTTGATTGATGATCAATATGATGAAATGTATGATAACTATAAAACTAAAACCAAAGGGGCAGAAGCTTTTTCGCTTTACTCATTAAAAACACTTCCAGAAAGTACAATAGAAGAAGATATTAGCCTCTATGGTTTACAAAATAATAGTCAATATATTCATATAAAATCATTACCAAAAAAAGGTGTTTATATTTCAAAAGATGTTGCTGATAAATATAATTTAAAAAAAGGAGATCGTATTTCTTTAAAAGAAAGCTATAAAGATTTACGTTATACTTTTGAAATTAAAGGTATTTATGATGCACCTGGTAGTATGGCACTTTATATGTCAAAGTCATATTTTAATGAAGTTTTCAACTGTCAAGATGGATACTTCAATGGTTATTTCTCTAATAAAAAAATAACAGATTTAAAAGATGACTATATCGCATCAACCATTACTCAAGATGATTTAACAAAAGTATCAAGACAATTAAATGTTTCAATGGGGGAAATGTTTTATCTGGTTGAAGGTTTTGCGATTGTCATGTTTATAATGCTTATTTATCTTCTTACAAAGATGATTATTGAAAATAATAAAGTATCGATTTCCATGGTTAAAATTCTTGGATATACATCAAAAGAAATACAAAAAATGTATGTTCATGCCACAACGATTGTTATTTTGATTTCAACGTTACTTTCTTTTGGAATCACAACATGGATCTTATCTTATGCTTTCAAAATTGTTTTTGAAGAATATGCGGGATGGCTTCCTTTCTATGTGGAAGGTAGTGTTTATATCAAGATGTTTATTATGACAATTATTTCTTATTTGTTTGTCATGATGATTCAAATGAGAAAAATCAAGAAAATCCCAATGGATGAAGCGTTGAAGAATGTTGAATAGAATTTAGGTAAAGAAGGTTGTATCTTTCATAGATGCAATCTTTTTCTATCTGTTGATGATATGGTATAATGCATTTGAAATTTAAAAATGAGGTGATGAAAATGGGTAAAGGGATAAAGTACCTTATTGTGGCCATAGCGGTTATTCTTTCAGTTATTACAGTAGGTTATCCTTTGATTTCGATTGTTTTATTGCTTGATTTAATATTATTTGTTTTATTGAAAAGAAAATAAAAAATGAGGAGAATATATGAAAAGAAATATTGGAAAGTATGTTTTATGGATTACTTTATTTTTAATAGCGGTCGTTGTATTTTGTCTTGCGATAATTTGGCTTTCACTTGCAATTATGTAAATAATAAGAAAGAAAATCTTATGTTTTTATTCGGTATAAGCTAGGGAGAAAAGTAATGAAAAATTTGGTTATAAAAATATGTGCATTCATGATTTTGATAACACTTTTTTAAGCTTTTATCAATAATATATATCATTAGATATCTTTTAGTAGCATAATGTATTCATGAAGTGCAAATCGAATAATAATGTGATCTATTCCTACAAATATCATGTTGTATTCTGTCCAAAATATCGACGTCCCGTTCTTGTAGACGGTGTGGTTGATGCCTTTTCAAATGACAATGTCATGGGTGTTGATCTTGGAATCAAATGTCCTGCTGTAAGCTATTGTCCAGATGGAAGTGTCAAGTTTTATGGAAATGGGAGAAAAAACAAATATATAAGAAGACACTACAATAATCTTAGAAAAAGATTTCAAAAAGCTAAGAAGCCAAAGGCAGTTGTTAAGATCAACAACAAAGAACAACGTATCATGAAAGATATAGATCATAAGCTAAGTCGTGAAATCGTAAATACGGCAAAAGCTCATGACGTATCAGTAATCAAATTAGAGCGACTTCAAAACATACGCTTTGCGACAAGAACAAGTCGAAAAAACAATCATAGCCTGCATACATGGTCGTTCTATAGACTTGCTACATTTATAGAATACAAAGCAAAACTTGCAGGTATAGAAGTTGAGTATGTAGATCCAGCGTATACAAGTCAGATCTGTCCAATATGTGGAAGTGTTCATCATGCAAATGACAGAAATTATACGTGCAGATGCGGATTTCATACACATAGGGATCTGCTAGGAGCAATAAATATATGCAACTCAACTGAGTATATTGGTAATAGATATACTGCCTAGAGAACTATAGGTTCTGCTCTAGGAGGGGTAATGGAATACCCTATCTTGCACTGCGACCTATCAGAAATGAACTGGTCAGCCAACAATTTTGGCAGGTAGCAAGAATCCCCTGTCTTTAGACATGGGGAGTGTCAAAGGATGTCATCAACAAAATAAATTATATTCATTTGAAACAAAGAAAATAGATGATCAAGTTATTTTGATTTAAAAAAACACTTCAAAAAAACCAATTGATCTATCATTAAAAAATCAAAAAATAAAATGTTTACCGGTAAATAAAGAAACTGCTTTTATCTTTAAAAAAGAGGAATTTAAAGATACTTATTATGACGAAATAGAAGTAAAAGAAAATACCCAATATCAAGAGTATAATAAGTTTGATATCGATCGTATAACTGATATTTCTTTACAACAATTAAATGAATGCATTAAGAAAACAAAAAATGATAAAAAGAAATGTTATGGGGAAGTTATTGTTTTCTTTTACCAAAATAAATCTCTTGTAGATATTCAAAACATATTTTTTATTTTAAAGGGAAAAGAAAAAGTAATCACTTTTGAAAGTTCAAAAATATGGGATGATACAAAGATAATAGAAAATATATATGTAAAAAATTAGTTTGAAATCAGAGGCTTTTATGGAAATATGTAATGGTGTTGATTATTTAGATCAAGTAAAAGAATTAATTATAGAATATACAAAACGTTTAGGACGGGATTTATCTTTTCAAAATATTGATGAGGAATTAGAAAATCTAGCAAAAAAATATACAGCTCCTGAAGGAGAACTTTTAGTAGCTGTAGAAAAGAAAAAGGTGATAGGAATGGTTGCTTATCATCGCCATTCAAAGAGTCGTTGTGAAATGAAACGTTTGTATGTAAAACTAGAATATAGAGAAAATAAATTAGGTAAAAAGCTTGTTTTAGAAATTATAGACCATGCTAAAAAAGCGGGATATAAGGAAATGGTGTTGGATACGATTATTCCTTTACAATCAGCAATTTATCTTTATAAAAAGGTAGGATTTGTTGAATGTGAGGCGTATTATCATAATCCAATGGATGATGTATTGTATTTTAAAAAGATACTTTAAGTTATTAGAAAACTAATAGCTTTTTTTATGATAAATTATTTATAGGAAAGAAAAATATGGATATAAATAATAAGGAATACTCTATTTTTAATGATTTATCTCCCAAAATGTTTACTTTTCTCCCAAAATACATATATAATTGGGAGAAAGAATATTAAACTTGGGAAAAAAGGAGCAGATAATATGCGGAAGTTTGATTATAATTTTTTAAAAAATCGTACATGGGATAACGAAATTTTATCATATGTTGCTAAAATTCATGAGTATAAAGGGAAACAAGAATTTTATATTCGTTCAAAACCTGTAGAATTAGAAAGATTGATTGAAATTGCAAAAGTTCAAAGTACAGAAGCATCAAACCGTATTGAAGGAATTATCACAACGCGATCACGTCTTCAACAATTAATGAAGGATAAAACAACTCCTAAAAATAGAGATGAAAAAGAAATTTTAGGATATCGAAATGTATTAAATCTCATTCATACAAATTACGAATATATTCCTTTTCAATCAAATTATATACTTCAGCTTCATAGAGATTTATTGAAATATACAGAACATTCCTACGGGGGAAAATATAAAACAACACCTAATGAAATTGATGCAGTATTACCTAATGGTGAGAAAATTATGCTTTTTAAACCTTTAGATCCATATGAAACTCCTGAAGCAATAGAAAGTATATGTCATAGTTATCAAATAGCTCTAGAGGAAGAATTTGTTGATCCGCTTATTTTGATACCATGTGTTATTTTAGATTTTTTATGTGTTCATCCTTTTAGTGATGGAAATGGGCGTATGAGTCGATTATTAACATTATTACTTTTGTATAAAAATGATTATGTTATTGGAAAATACATAAGTATTGAAAAGGAAATTGCAGATACGAAGGAATCATGTTATCAAGCATTGTCTTTATCGGATGATAGGTGGCGTATTGCTGAAAATGATCCTAAGCCATTTATTAAATATATGTTGGGTATTATTCTCAAATGTTATCGCGAATTCGAAAAACGTCTTACGATAAGTGAAAAAAGTGGAGCTAAAAGCACAGCGTATGATATTGTTAAAAATTTTGCTTTAGATACAATAGGTACATTTACAAAAAGAGATGTGATGGAATCATGTCCAAGTTTAGGAAGTTCTTCTGTTGAATTAGCATTAAAGAAATTAGTAGAAGATAAAACAATAAAACGGATAGGAAAAGGACGTGCTTCTAAATATGTTCGTTTTGATGCATGCTAAAATAAAAGTTATATATAAAAAACGGTTATTTTTGAAGTAACCGTTTTTTATAAGACTATTATTTTAATTTTACTATTTCATCTTGATCTAAATATTCTTCGATATAACCACAATTTTCACAAATATAAAATGTGATCAAAGCACTCTTGTTTTTAGTGAAAAAATGTGCAGCTTGTGCAATATTTCCGGCTGCATTAGAGTGAAATGTATCTTTGATTTGAATAATTTTTTGATGATGACATTTTGGATATTTTCCATTTAATTTCATGATTTTCTCCTTCTGTTATTATCTATATTATATATTATTTATAATAAATTATATATGTCTTTTTGACTATCTTTTTATATCTTCTTAAATGTCCGCAAAGCCTTATTTTATCGGCTCTACGGGCATTTTTCTTTTGTGGTAAACCTCACATATCTAGGTCTATCTTCTTATATTTTCGCTATCAAGCGTGGTTAAAATCGTGGTAAATACTTCTTATGCGATTAGACGCTGAACCTCTGATTTTGCGGTATCTATGGACGCATGAGCATACCAGTTCATTGTGATACTGATATTTGAATGCCCCATGATATACTGTAAATCTTTCGGGTTCATGTTCTTGCTTGCCAGCCTTGTGCAGAATGTATGGCGTAGTGTATGCGGTGTGATATGTGGCAAGGGATTGTCTTTGTGGTGCTTGTTGTATTTCTTTACCATACGGACAAAAAGCATATTGTAATCAATGGCAACTTTGGGCTTGCCTTTATGATTGACAAATAGAAAGTTGCCCCGTCCGTCTATCACAAATGGTTTTGCCTTTGGGCGTTTCTTCATAACCCGTTGAAATGCTTGCATCGTTTCTCTACTTAATGGCACTTGCCTTGTTCCGCTTTTTGTCTTAGGCGTTTCAATATAATAACCCTGTTCCTTGCTCTTTAGTAACTGGTGGTCGATAACCACAACCTCATGGATAAAATCAACGTCCATGATTGTCAGTCCGCACAGTTTGATGTTAGTATAAAAACTGTACAAGTTAAATAGAAGAATTAAACATCATTTGGTACAATGTCATAAGTAAAAAAAGAAATGGAGAAAGACTATGACAAAACCAGTATTTGATGATGAATTTAAACAAGGAGTTGTAGATTATGTTAACCAACATCCTGAAGAATCCAAAATTTCTATTGCCAAAAAATTTGGTATTGCAGATAGCACAATTCATAAATGGGTGAGAGCTGCAAGTAAAAACGGCAATAAAATTGAATCTCGAGGATCTGGTAATTTTTCTAGTGATGATGCTAAAGAAATTGCAAGATTAAGAAAAGAATTAAAAAATACACCGGATGCGTTAGAAGTGTTAAAAAAGGCTATTGGCATACTGGGAAAATAAACAAAACAGATATCTATAAAGCAGTTAAGGAAGAAAAGCAAAAAGGTTCTACTGTTTCTGTTTCTAGTGTGCTGAAAAAATTAGATGTAAGCAGATCAGAATTCTATGATTATTTGAAAAGAGTTCCATGCAAAACCAAATTAAGAAAAGAAAGAATTACAAAAGAAATCAAGAAAATCCATAAAGAATCATATGAAATATATGGATCACCAAAAATAACAGAAATGCTGAACAAACATGGTGAAAAGGTAAGTCAAAAATATGTTTATTCGATTATGAAAGAAAACAATCTCAAGGCAAAATATATTAAGCCATATATTCAAACAACAGTTAGTCATGATTTCTCTGACAAACTAAAAAATCTACTAAACAGGCATTATAATCCTATTAGACCAAATGTAGCTTGGTGTACGGATATTACTTATATATGGACATATGATGATGGATTTGTTTATTTAACAAGTGTTATGGACTTATATTCAAGATCAATTATTTCTTGGGTACTTACAAAGACAATGGATGCAGATAAAGTATTAAAATGTATTGAAAAAGCAAAGGAAAGAAGAAATATTGAAAACCCATTAGTAATACAAAGTGATCGAGGAGTTCAATATACTTCGACAAAATATAGAGAATTAACCAGTGAATTTATAAGAAGTTATTCAAGAAAAGGAACACCGTGGGATAATGCATGTATAGAATCATTTCATTCATTAATAAAAAGAGAATGGCTAAATTTTCATAAAATCCAAAATTATAATCATGCTTATAGATTAATATTTGAATACATAGAAGGATTTTATAACACTGTAAGAATTCATTCACATTGTGGGTATTTATCACCTGTACAATTTGAACAAAAATACTTATTTTTAAGTAATTAATGGACTACTACAAATAATTCTTACATTTAAGTTGTCCGAAATCTTGACATAGTACCAATATCCATAACTACATTACCAATGAGGTTACGGAGTTGGAAGAACTTATGGAAATCAAACAGTTGATACAGCGTCAAAAAATAGAACGCATGATGAAAGTACATAAGGAAATGCGAGGGGTAGACCGATACAGAGAACAACCGAAAGAATACAAATATCATGACCCTTATGATGACTGGATATTCCGTCAACTTGCGGACATAGACAACAGAAACAACATTCCCGACACTTCGCCACAATTAGATTTTAATGAAACGGACTATCAAGATTATTTAAAGGAGAAATGGAACAGAGGACTTTAATTTCCTCTTGCATGAAAGATACAGCAAACAAAAAGCCCAGTAAAGAGTGCAAAGCACCACCAATGGTGGCAAGGCTCTTGACAGGGCTTTTCCTTTTCTGTGGTGGGTAGCCAAGAGGAAGAAAGGGATAAAAGCTAATTTACGATAAATCAGACAAAGGCGACGCAGGTTTCGCAATACGAGCTTGTGCTACATAAGGATAGCAACTGGAAGATTGTAAGGTAACAAGTTGAATAAAGACTTGCATGTTGCTTTTTAGTAGTATGCAAGTCTTTTTATGAAAATAATTTTTAAAAATTATTGATAAGAAGCATTTCTTAGTTTAGTATTTAACCGTAAGGTTAATTAACTTTTTGATTAAATGAAAGGGGTGTGAGTGTGGGAAGTGTTTTTAAAGCTATTAGTGACCCAACTAGACGAGAAATTTTGAAACTATTGAATGAGAAAGATTTAAGTGCTGGAGAAATAGCGGAACATTTTGACATATCGAAACCTGCTTTAACAAAACATCTGAATATCTTACGAGAAGCAGAGTTAGTTAGTTCAGAAAAGCAAGGAAACTTTGTCATTTATTCAATCAATGTAACAGTACTTCAACAAGCATTGTCTGGATTTATGTCTATTTTTGGAAAAAAGGAGTGATTTAGAAATGAAGAAATCAATTTTTATTTTAGATATATGTATATTTGGGTTATCTATCACAGCACTTCTGATCGCCTTTTTCAAAAATTTAAGCAATGTTAATTTCCTTATAGGAGCAGGTTTGATTAGTTTAATGGGTGTTGCGCAAACGAGAATGGCAGTTATTACAAATTTATCTAAAGATAATCCAAAAGTGAAAACAATGCGTCGTATGAATAGATTGACGGTAATATTGGCAGTTGCACTATATTTTGTTCCGCTAATAGATAATGATTTCATCGTCAACATTCCAACATCATTTATTTTTGTGGTTACCATTATGCTTTTTACTGGAAATGTTTCAACAAAACTTCCTTTAAATAAGTATATGGGATTACGATTACCTTGGACAACGACAGATGAAAAGACATGGAAAATTGCGAATAGATTATTAGGATATATTACATTTCCATTAGTTTTCATTATGTTGATTTTATATTTTATAACAGAGCAATCAGAGTTGGTTTTGTTCATTGGGCTTGTTATTTGGGTTGGAATTCCTACAATTTATTCTTTTATCAAACAAAAAAACAAATTAGGAGAGTGAACTATGATTAAAAAAATATTAAAAGATGTCTTAGGAGAAAATTTTACTGAGAATAATGAAAAGTATGCTAAAATCAATTTTATTATTGTTATTCTTATGTTTTTGGTTTCCGCAATTATGTTATTTTTCTTACCGGAGAAGATAAATATTTTGCATAATGGAGATACCTATTATCCTATCCCTAGTATTTTGGGAATATGGCTTGTTCCTGTTATTTCTTTGGTACTGAATTTTACTTTTATCAAGCAAAAAAAGTTATCATCATTAAATAGTATTATCATGGGATTACTTCTCATTGGAAGTACCATATATTATATTACTTTGATATAGTAAAGGATAAGACCAATGAAAAAAACACTTAACATCATTCTATTTGGAAGAAAAAAATCATATTTTGTCAAATGTACATTAACTTTAATTGGACTGTATCTAGGTGTTTTGTTTTGGTATTTTAATGTGGATTATCTAGGACAGCCAATACGAAATGCTTTAGTATTGGCTGTTTGTAGTTTGATTTGCATATCTGTTCTTGTAGCTTTGTATCGAATTCCAGAACAACTATGTGTAAATTCACAGATAGAAAAGTTACTATATTTTCCTGTTAATCCTACAAATATTATTTATATGGTTATAATTCGATTATTTAAAATACAAATATTGTCATTTATCTGCTGTTTTTTATCAAGTATATATTTTTTTAAGTGGAATATTTTACCGTTAATTTTAACTACCATATTATGTGCTTTGATATTGATAATAATTGATTTATTTATCTTTTCAATTTCTATTGTTATATCGACAGTTAGTGAAAAATATTGCGGATATATTTTACTTACTTTTCAATATGGTGGTTTTCTTTTTATAATGTGGGGGATTGTACGTTTACTTATATTTGCATTTGAAAAACCGCTGATGATAAATGGAATATACCATCTTTTTGAAAATAATTATTTGATAAGTGTTCTTATTTTTATAATGATTATATTTCTGAGTTATATATATACTATCAAAATAAGTGCATCATATTTTCTTAGGTGTTACCATTATTTAAATTGTTTTACCAAACCTAGATTTCATGCAAATATATCTAAGTATTTTAACAAAAATCCATATATTTTGAATGAATGGTGTCGAGTTTCAAGAAATAAGGAATTACTTTTTTACTCTAATTTAAAAAGTGTGATAACTGTGTATCTTTTGGTAAATCTTTTTTCAAAAAGAATATCTGGAAGTTATATAGAAATTCAAAGTGTACTAAAAATTCTTGTAATGGTATTATGCTGTGCTATGAATACAATTTCCAGCACATCATATACCAGTGATAAAAATATCTCATATTATAACCTATTTCCAGTCAAAAACAGTAGGATATTCTTTTCTAAGGTATTGATAAGCTCTGTTTTGAATGAAATTGTCATCATTTGTGCATGGATTGTTTGCAGTATTGGTAAAAATGGGCTATTTTTTGATATATCTTTATTGCTGTATGGTACATTTACGAATATACTTTGCTCTTTTATGGGAGTGTACTTTGACTATAAAATGCCCAGAACTGAAATCACACCTAATACATTATTACATGGGAATATGAGCAAGATATTTGTTTTAGTCATGATTGTGGCTTTAACAATTTTAGAAATGTATTTTTGGAAAAAATTTTCCTTTGTTAAATTTTCTATTGGATTATCAATGATGAATATCTTGATTTTATTATTGATAGGTGTGGTTATGTATATGAAAAGAGGTCTTTCAGATGATAGAAATAAATAATTTAAGTAAGTCTTATGGTATAAATAAAATTTTTGAAAATGAGAGCATTACTTTAACTAATTCCTGTATATATGCTTTAGTAGGGGTAAATGGTATTGGAAAATCGACTTTTTTAAATTCGATTATCCAACCTAGCACATTGGATAAAGGAAGTGTAAAAATAGATGATATTCCTTCTACCGATTTTACAGCAAAATATCACTATGCTTTTGTTCCAGATACAAAGGATATGTTTTTAAATTTGACTGGAAAAGAATATTTACAATTTGTTAGTGAACTTTATAATCAAAAAGAAAAGTTTGATGAACTGCTTGCTATCTATATACCAAAATTGAAGTTGGAAAATTCATTAGAACAAACTATTTCCAGTTATTCTCTTGGAATGAAACAAAAAATATATCTTGCAGGAGCTTTCATGTCAAATGCTCAAAACATTATTTTGGACGAACCGTTTAATGCGATTGACCCAGAAAGTACTTCCGTTATCAAAAAAATATTATTTGATTTAAAAGATACTGGAAAAATGATTTTATTTTCTGTTCATAATTTAGATTTAGTATCAAATTTCTGTGATAAAATTATTTTTATAGATAACAGACATAGCATTTTTGAGTGTAACAACCCACAAAACTTTGATGTATTAGAAAAAATATTTTTTGACAAATGTGTAATAAAAAAATAAATTTAATGACTTAGTGCTAGAATACTGGGAGAATTTTATGAAATGAATGAGAAAGAACTAACTTCTAGTTTTAAGGCTCTCTCTTGCGAAACTAGAAGAAAAATTATTTACCTTTTAAAAAGTAAATGCTTATGTGCCGGAGATATAGCCAAACATTTTGAACTCACTGGAGCTACTATTTCACATCACTTAAAAGTATTAGCAGAGGGAAATTTGATAACATCTAAAAAAGTGGGTTTAGAGATATACTATTCTCTCAACATTGAAAAATATAATGTATTGAGTAGGTGGTTTCAATTTCTGAATGATATAGAAAATTTCAAAGAGAAAGGGATAAAATGAACACTCCAAAATATCTAGAAATTGCAGAATTGCTTAGAATAGATATATTTGTAAAACATGCAAAAGAAAATCAACTAATTCCCGGTATCAGAAGATACGCTCAGATTTACAATGTCAATCCAAAGATTGGATTATTCTGATGTGGAATTTGAAAATATGATAACAGAAGAAGTTATAAAAAGGTAGGTGTTCTATTATGATTGGACTTAAAAAACGAGATATAAAAAGGCGTTAAAGTTTGAAATCAAATGAAGTAATCAACGGAATAAACAAAGAAAATATAGGGAGATGCACAGTTATTTGTGCTATCTCCCTTAGTCGTTTTATCATCATATCAAGGCTCATTCAATCGTGGTAAATCTGTGGTAAAATGAGTATTTCCTATACCTCAAAATGTTTAAAAGTGTAGTGTTTATGCGGATAATCTAAAATTAAATATAAAATTTTATCTATATAATATAGTAAAATGAGAGGCAAAACCTCTCATAATTATTTTTTGTTCTTTTTCCAATAGTGTTGTATTTGTTCGAGCTCTTCATAATTGATTCTTAAAATATGATCTTTAATTTGCTTGATGAAATCGTCTCTAGAATGAGGACTGCTAAAATAGAAGGGTCTACCCTGAATGTGATTGCTATCTAAAATTTCTATCAACATTTTAGAATATTCTACTTTGTAGATTTTTTTAGGATAGTTATTTTGATCACAATGAATCATGTCTTTAAAATATAATGTATTTTCCATATTTGTCACCTCTTTTGATTTATATTAACAAAGCGGGTATGTATTTGATGAAATAAATAGGTGTTTAAAAGGCAAATATTTGGTGTTAAATAGAAATGAATAATAATAAAAGTTTATTGATGATAAAAATAGAATATTATATTTTGAGATAAATGTATGTTTTTTAGACAATTTACAGATAAATGTCTAAAAAAGCATACAATAAAATAAAATATATAGCATTTATCGACACAATACGATATAATTGTGTATTGTGAAGTACAATGTTTGTATTTTATTTAAGAATAAACGACCTAAGTTATTCAAAAAATACGGAGGTAAAATCATGGAAGATTCAAAAAAAATCAAGTGGTATGGTTTAGCTTTCATGGCGTTTTCTACTGTTTGGGGATTTGGAAACGTTTTAAATGGCTTTATCTACTTCAATGGTATCCAAGTAGTTTTTAGTTGGGTATTAATGTTCGCACTTTATTTTGTTCCTTACGCTTTAATGGTGGGAGAACTAGGGTCTGCGTTTAAAAATTCTGGTGGAGGAGTAAGTTCTTGGGTACATGAAACATTTGGCCCTAAACTTGCATACTATGCTGGATGGACATATTGGGCATGTCACGTTACTTATATTGCAAGTAAAGGTAGTGGAGGTTTAAAAGCATTAAGCTGGGCAATTTTTAGAAATGCTGAAGTTTATGATTCGCTTCCAACATTATATGTGCAACTTGCAACACTTGCAGTATTCTTATTTTTCTGTTGGTTTGCTAGTAGAGGGTTAAATCCACTTAAACAATTAGCAACAATTGCAGGAACAAGTATGTTCGTTATGTCAATCTTATATATCTTAATGATGTTTGCTGCACCAGCAATTAATCCAAATGGGGGATATTTATCATTAGATTTTAGTTTTGACAAAATTGTTCCACAATTTAATGTCAATTATTTTACATCACTTTCTATTTTGGTATTTGCAGTTGGTGGGTGTGAAAAGATTTCACCTTATGTAAATAAAGTAGAAAATCCTTCAAAAGGATTCCCAAAAGGGATGATTGCACTTGCAATCATGGTTATGGTATGTGCTATTTTAGGTACATTTGCTATGGGTATGATGTTTGATCCAACTGTAATCAATGCATCACCAGAATCATTCAATTCATATGTATCAAATGGTGCTTACTGGTCATTCCAAAAATTAGGTCAATACTATCATATGGGAGATGCATTACTAATTATTTACGCATTATGTAATATGATTGGGCAATTCTCAACATTAGTATTAAGTATTGATGCACCACTTAGAATGTTATTAGATAATGAAGATGCAAGACAATTCATTCCATCTAAATTATTAAAACAAAACAAATATGGGGCTTATGTTAATGGGATTAAAATGGTTGTTGTTTTATCAGGAAGTATCATTTTAATTCAAATCATTGGTGGAAAAGGTGCTGCCGGAGTGTTAGCACAATTAAATAAATTAAATTCTGTATGTATGCCAATGCGTTATATTTGGGTATTCTTAGCTTATATTGGTTTAAGAAAAGCTTACGATAAGATTCCAGCTGATTACCGTTTTGTTAAGTGTCAACCAATTGCTTTATTCTTTGGTGGATGGTGTCTATTTGTAACAGCTGCATGTTGTATCATGGGTGTTTACTCAACTGACTTATTTACAATGGCTTTAAATGTTATTACTCCTGTTGTTTTAACTGCATTAGGATTAATTTTACCAGCTATTGCTAAAAGAGAAAAAGCTAACGCTATTACAGAATAATTGTGATAAAATATAGAAGAGGTGTTAGAAAATGTATAGGGGAATTTCAAAAGAATTATTAGACTTTTTACAAAAAAGTCCTACAGCATTCCATGCTGTTGAAAACATTAAAGAAGAATTAAACAAAGATGGATTTGTTGAATTATTAGAGGGAAAACCTTGGAAAATGGCTCCAGGTGGAAAATATTATATTACTCGTAATAATTCAAGTATTATTGCTTTAAAGGTCGGAAGCAATTTAGAAAATTATAGTTTTAATGTTGCTGCTTCACATAGTGATTGCCCAACTTTCAAATTAAAAGAAAATGCTGAATTAGAAGTAAAGGGTAAATACACACAATTAAATACGGAAGGTTATGGAGGAATGATTTGTTCAACTTGGTTTGATAAACCATTATCTATTGCTGGACGTTTATTAATTAAAGATGGAAATGAATTAAAAACACAATTAATTAATATTGATCGTGATTTAGTTTTAATTCCAAATATGGCTATTCATATGAACAGAGCGGTCAATGATGGTTATGCATATAATAAACAAATTGATATGCTTCCTTTATTTGGTGGGGCTGATTGTAAACCAGGTGACTTTATGAAACTCGTTGCTAAAGAAGCAGGAGTTCAAGTAGAAGATATTTATGGTAGTGATTTATATCTATATAACCGTACAGCGCCATCTATCTGGGGAGCTAACGATGAATTTATTTCAAGCCAACATTTAGATGATTTACAATGTGCTTTTACTTCATTAAAAGGATTCTTAGCGGGTGGAAATGATCAATCAATCGATGTTTTAGCTTGCTTTGATAACGAAGAAGTTGGTTCAGGAACAAAACAAGGAGCTGCTTCAACACTTTTATATGATGTATTAAAACGTGCTAATAGCGCACTTGGAAAAACAGAAGAAGATTTCTATTGTGCTATTGCTTCAAGTTTTATGTTATCTGCAGATAATGCACATGCGGTTCACCCACATCATTCACAAAAAACAGATGCGACAAACTGTGTTTATATGAATGAAGGAATTGTTGTAAAATCTCATGCAGGTCAAAAATATACAAGCGATGCGGTAAGTATTGCAGTATTTAAAGATTTATGTAAAAAAGCCAATGTACCTGTACAATTCTTCGCAAATCGTTCAGATGAAGCGGGAGGAAGTACTTTAGGTAATATCGCTATGGCTCAAGTTTCTATGAATAGTGTGGATATTGGGTTACCACAACTCGCAATGCATTCGACATATGAAACAGCTGGAATCAAAGATACTTATTATATGATTCAAGTAATGACAGAATTCTTTAATTGTCATATTAGCGAAATCAATACAAATGTATTAAAGGTAGATTAAGATGAAAGAAAAGAAGTATGATTTATATTTTGAAAACAGTGTTAAAGTAAAAAGTTTAAATGATGATTATTTTAAATGTTATCAAGAAATTGAAAAAGCTTTGTTTAAAAAACAAAAAAATACTTTAAAAACAAATGTTTTGCTTGCAGAAATAATTGAACAAATGATTTCTAGTCAAGAAAAAGGAAAAACAGTTCAACAATTAGTTGGTCAAAATACCCAATCATTTGTGGATCAAATTAATAAAAAGCTTAATTACAAAGAAAAAATCAATCAGTTAAAACAAAGAGATTTTAATAAATATGAAATGTCTGGTATATTACTTACAATGTGCATCTATATTGTACTTCTTTTTGTTAAAGAGTTGGTGGGAAATCATTATTTAATCAATTACTATATTGATTTACTGGTTGCGGTAATTATGCTTTGTATTAGTGTCAAACAACTCTTAAATCAAAGAAATTTAATTAAACGTTATCAAGTTTCCACTCAACCTTTTATTGTTGAAATAATAAGTATTATTATTTCATTATTGATTGCTATGTTATTTTATAACAGTCCTTTTGATATCACTTTTGTTATTTTAGTTATTGCATTTTTTACAAGTAAAAAAATGTATTCAAAATCCTTAAACAATTAAGGATTTTTTCTTTGCATTGTTTAAAAAATATAGTAAAGTATTAGAAGGTGATAAAAATGGAAAAAGAAATCATATTAGAAAATTTAGATGAAAGTATTGTTAATGAGGCAACTTTTTATAGTCAACAAAATGTTCCTTCACAGATATCACAAGCACTTTATTTATATGGAAGTACAACAGATTATCAAGTATTAGGATTTATTGATGCAAGTGGTGATGGAAGTAAAGGAATGATCTTTACGGATCAAGGAATTTATTTTTGTTTTAAAGAACCTCATTTCTTTTTATATGAAGATATTGAAAAATTAATTCTTGTAAAAAAAGAAGAAACTTTTGATTTTTATGCCAAAATCAAAACAAAAACAAGTACTTTTGTCTTTAAAAATAATTATTTAAATTTAAAAGAATTTATTGAATGTTTAAGCGGAATTTTAGAAATGCCAATTTCTTATGAAATGTCTGCTTATGAAAAAGTAGAATACTTTGTACCGCTTGTTTTAGATGATTTAAAAGAAGATGTTTATGAAGATTTAGAACTTACAAAACAACAGTACCAACAAATAAAAGATATTGAACATGAACTTGAGATGGCAAAAGAACTTAAAGATTTAGATTATCAAGATGAATGTCGTTCTTTATGTCGTTATTGTTTAGATTTCTTTGAAAGTTTAGGACTTGACAGTGATGAAATAGAAGCTTTAAATGAAGCACAAAGTTTTTTTGATCAACAAGATAGTCAAGAAAACCAACAATTAGAAGGAGCAAAACGTTGGGTCGATGAAATGATGAGTAATTATCAAAATGGTGATACAGGAATGTATGATCAAATGAAATCAACAATGGGAAACTTAGGTATTGATGAAGAAAAATTAAAAAATATGTCAAATGAAGAAGTCAATCAATATGTTCAAGATATGTGTAAAAAATTTGGTATTTCACAAAGTTTATTTGATAAATTAAAGGATAAGTTTGGAAGATAGAGGGTAGAGTATGATTAAATTAGTTGTTTTAGATGTGGATGGAACAAGCATTGATAGAGATAATCATTTTTATGATGATGATATTAAAGAAATTGATTTTTATAAAAAAAAGGGCATTGAATTTATGTTTGCTTCAGGTAGAGACATGAATATGATGCTTGATATGATTGAAAAGTCTCATGTAGATGGTGATTTGATTATTAATAATGGGACACAATATCGAAATATTGAAGGAACTAAAAATATTACGCATCCAATGGATGAAGCGGCTTTTAGAAAAATGATTCCTATTTTACAAAAATATAATTATCATATTTCTATTCATACAACAAAAGGAAAATATATTTTAACGGATTTTGAAAGCTATTGGGATTTACATGTTAAATTATTGATGAAAGGTCGTGAGGGCGTTACTTTAGAAGACCTTCCAAATACGACATTCTTTAGAAGATGGGGTTATTTAAATGATTGTACCTCGGTAAAATCAATTGATGATATTTATAACCAAGGAGCTTTGCCTTTAAAAGTAGATGCTAGACATTTAAATCCAGAAGAAGCTAAAGGGGTTGCTGATCGTTTAAGAAGTATACCTCATCTAAATATTTCGTCATCTTATGAAGATAATATTGAAATAACATGTGATGATTATGATAAAGGAATCATGTTAAAAGAAGTTTTAAAATTAAAAGGATTGACCCTTGATGAAGTAGCAACCTTCGGTGATGGCTTAAATGATGTATGTATGCTAGAAGGGTTCCCTTATAGTTTTACACCAGCCAATGGTTGTAAAGAAGCAAAAGAAGTGGCAACATATACTCTTAGCAAAACTGGAGGACAGGGTGCTATTCAAGAAGGCTTACATATTTTAAAAAAATTAAATCTAATTTAAAAAAGAGCGTTAGCTCTTTTTCTTATATGATAATATAAAGATCGTTGACATGATCATAATAAAACCTAAAACATCAATCAATGTAAAAGGGGAGTGTAACCATAAACACATACAAATCGTTGCACTTAAAGGTTCAACAGCAGCAATCAAGGATGCTCTCATTGGTCCAATAAGATTGACACCAATCAAATACATTGAAAAAGCTAAAACTGTTCCAATAACAATAATACCAACAAGTCCTAAATAGCCATAAACATCTAAAGAAAAAGAAATATTCCAAACACGTCCAATGACTCCTAAAACAACGCCACCAATAATCATTGCATATCCTGTAGGAATTAAACTGCCATATTTGTTCATGATATGACGAGGAAGTAAGGAATAAAAGGATGCTGCAAGACCAGCCAACACACCCCAAAATAATCCTTCAAAAGATAAAACCATTTCATGAATATTTCCATGCGTTGCAAGGATAAAAGTTCCCCCAAAAGCTAAAGCAACACATAGAAGTTCTTTTTTATAGGGAAGTCTTTTACAGACAAGACAAGTATAAAACATAATAAAGATTGGATTTAAATATTGCAAAATAGCTGCAGTTGAACTATTTGAATAATAGATCGCAGTCATATAAGAATATTGACAAAACATTAATCCTAAGATTGCGAATAAAACAAGTTGAAAAACATCATTTTTATTTTCCCAAATACTTAATGTTTTTTTGGTATCTTTGATAAAACATGTAGCTAATAAAATGATTCCTGCAAAAATCATTCTCATTGTTGTCAGCCACATTGTATTTAAATGATAAGTTTGAAACAAAAATTGTCCCATCGTTCCAGAAATACCCCAAAATGTGCCACCTAATAATGTAATAATAATTCCTTTTTTCATAACTTCACCTCATTTATCGACATTCTAACAAATCTAAATATTCAATACAATTGTTTTTGATAAACAAAACATGTTATACTTTTTACAGGGTGCTATAGCTTAGCTGGATAAAGCGTGCGCCTCCGAAGCGTAAACAGGTGTTTAGCTAAAATGATTATAATTTCTACAAAAAATATATGGTACTTTAGCTCAGTTGGATAGAGTATGTGCCTCCGGAGCACAGGGTCATGGGTTCGAATCCCATAAGTACCGCCATATAAAATCAAAGATATCATGGAGTGTGATATCTTTTTTTATTTAAATGTATATTTTTTTAAAATCTCTATCAAACTGTAATAAGAGTGATTGACACAAAGGTTAGGCTATGCTAACATAATATCGTGAGTTAGCTTTAACTAACTAAAGGAGGAGAAAAAATGAAAGTTGTATATGCATCAAGAACTGGAAATGTTGAAAGTATTATTTCTAAATTAGGAATTGATGATGCTTTAAAAATTGAAGATGGTAGTGAAACAATCGACGAAGATTATGTTTTATTTACTTATACTGATGGATTTGGCGATGTTCCTTATGAAGTGGATGAATTCTTACAAAGTCAAAATGAACATTTAAAAGGTGTTGTTGTAAGTGGTGATACTGGATATGGTGAAGCTTATTGTAAAGCAGGAGATGTTATTGCTGAACAATATAATGTACCATGCCTTTATAAAGTAGAAAATGATGGTAGCGATGAAGATATCAAAGCTATTAAAAAAGTGATTGCTTAATTATGCCTTTATCTGCTCACGAATTCGAAAGAAGATTGATCTTTTACGCCTCACCAACACTAACAAAGTTAAAAGTTGCCTGCATGTATAATTTAAATGATTTAGATGATTTAGAAGAATGTATTGATTATTATAATGAAATTTTAAATAAAAAAGATATTTATTTAAAAGTCTTATCCATTAAAGGACGTTCAATGATCTACGTTTATCAAAAAGAAAAATTAAATAAATTATGTTCTTGTACACAAATTCAAAAAATCTTTAAACAATATGATTACAATTGTACATCGCTAGAAACACTTATTATTGACTTACAAAAACGTCTTAATAGTAATGGCTTTCCCCATGAAATCGGTTTGTTTCTAGGATATCCAATGACAGATGTTTTAGGTTTTATTGAGGGTAGAAAACATTTAAGTGCAGGGTATTGGAAAGTTTACAGTCATGTTAAAAATTGTCAACAAACATTTGATAAATATCATAAATGTACACATGAACTTTGTAAAAGATTTAATCAAGGTGAAAGTATTGAACAAATATGCAGATATGTTTAATTGGTAAAGTTTTCTTTACCAATTTTTTTTACGATATTAATGAAAACGATTGTAAAAAATGATATGATAGATGTGTATTTTAAGGAGGAAATAGAATGGGATTTAGAGAAGACTTTTTATGGGGTGGAGCAGTTGCTGCCCATCAATGTGAAGGTGCCTGGCAAGAAGGCGGAAAAGGAATCAGCTGTAGTGATGTAGAAACTGCAGGAGATAACGTAACAGGTGCGCCAAGACGTTTAACTGATGGTGTTGTTGAAGGTGAAGATTATCCAAACCATGTAGGTGTTGACTTCTATCACCGTTATAAAGAAGATGTTGCTTTATTTGCGGAAATGGGATTTAAAGCATTTAGAACATCTATCGCTTGGACTCGTATTTTCCCTAGAGGGGATGAAGAAAAACCGAATGAAGAAGGTTTAAAATTCTATGACGATTTATTTGATGAATGTCATAAATATGGTATTGAACCTGTTATTACATTATCACACTTTGAATTACCTTGGGCATTAGCTAAAGAATATGGTGGATTTAGAAATCGTAAAGCAATTGATATGTTCGTTAAATTTGCAAAAGTATGTTTTGAAAGATATCAACATAAAGTAAAATATTGGATGACTTTCAATGAAATCAATAACCAAGCGGATGTTACACAACATAACTTAATTCAAGAAGGTGCGGTTTTACTTAAAGAAGGCGACGATGCAGAATACTTAATGTATTTATCAGCTCATCATGAATTAGTTGCTTCAGCATTAGCTGTCAAAGCAGCACATGAAATCAATCCTGATTTACAAGTAGGATGTATGATTGGGATGAATGGTGTTTATCCAGCTTCACCAAAACCTGAAGATGTGATGAATGCTTTAGGTGCAATGCATCAAAAATATTGGTATGTAGAAGTACATGCAAGGGGACATTATCCTCGTCATATCTTAAAGAAATTTGAAAGAAAAGGATATGATTTTATTACTGAAGAAGATAAGAAAATCTTAGCTGAAGGTAAAGTAGATTATATTGGATTCTCTTACTACATGTCATTTGCGACTCAATATCAAGGACGCAATGAAAAAACATTTGATTATGTACCAGAAGATTTCGTAAGAAATACTTACTTAAAAGCCTCTGATTGGGGATGGCAAATTGATCCACTTGGATTACGTTGGTGCTTAAACTGGTTTAATGACCGTTTTGAACTTCCAATGATGATCGTTGAAAATGGATTTGGTGCTTATGATAAAAAAGAAGCTGATGGTACAGTTGATGATCAATATCGTATTGATTACTTAAAAGAACATATTCAAGCAATGAGAGATGCTGTTGATTATGATGGTGTTGATTTACTTGGATATACAATGTGGTCTCCAATCGACATCGTTTCAGCATCAACAGGTGAATATGATAAACGTTATGGATTCATCTATGTTGACTATAATAATAAACATGAAGGTGATTTCTCTAGAAGTAAAAAGAAATCATTTGATTGGTACAAACACGTTATTGAAACAAATGGACAAGAACTTTAAGAATGAGGTTTTCCTCATTCTTTTTTTATGGTATAATTACTGTAATGGAGGGAAAGAATAGTATGAAAAAAATAATGAAAGTTTTATGTGTATTTGCTCTTGTTTTCCTTGCTGGATGTAGTTCAACAAATTCACAAGATGAACAAAAACAAGTCGTCACTGATTTCTTTACTTATGTAAGTAAATGTGACATTAAAAATCTTAAAAAGATTACAAGTAGTTCTGTTTTAAATGATATGGAACTCGAAAAAATGGAAAAAGAATTAAGTCAGTACACGGAAGAAGAATATGGGAAAGTTTTCGTTGAAGAAACTGATAAATTCAAAAAAGCAATCTTTAAAGATTTATTTACTGATATCGAGATCAAAGATGTAAAAGAAGATGGAGATAAGGTTAAAGTAACTGTTACTGGTAAAGAAAAAGATTATTCAAAAATTGATTTTGATTCAAATGAATTAAATACAACTGCTCAAAATTATATTACTGAACATTATGATGAAATTTCTAAAGTTGTTCAAAAAGAAGGGGAAAATGCAGCACTTATTAAAGTGTTTGACGAAATTGCACCTACACTTTATCAAACAATGACAGATACATATAAAAAAGCACCAACTAAGAAATTAACATCGACAGTGACATTAGAAAAGAAAGATGATAAATGGATTATCACTGGTCTTGATGAATAAAAGAGATAGACAATCGAAAGATTGTCTATTTTGCTTTTATGATAATATTTGCT
Organism: Faecalibacillus faecis; assembly: GCF_003024675.1. Taxonomy (GTDB): domain Bacteria; phylum Bacillota_I; class Bacilli_A; order Erysipelotrichales; family Coprobacillaceae; genus Faecalibacillus; species Faecalibacillus faecis. The sequence continues at coordinate 336,555 of NZ_PYLP01000001.1, forward strand.
ATAATGATTTTTGGAAAGTGAGGTCATTATGAGTCGATCTAATTCAATCGTTAAACAAGCTTCAATTTTGGCGCTTGCAGGAATATTAGTTAGAATTATTGGACTTTTGTATCGTAGTCCATTAACTGCAATGATTTTAGATGAAGGAAATGGTTATTATTCAACTGCTTATAATATTTATGCACTTGTATTACTTATTTCTTCTTATAGTATACCTACAGCTATTTCAAAATTGATATCAGAAAAAATTGCCTTACATGAATATAAAAATGTTAAAAGAATATTAAAATGTATTTTTATTTATGTTTGTGCTATTGCTGGAAGTGCAGCAATACTATTATTTATATTAGCACCTTTTATTGTAGATGTTAACGCAGTTCCAGCACTTCGAGTATTATGTCCAACAATCTTTTTATCAGGGTTATTAGGCGTATTTAGAGGGTATTTTCAAGCACATAAAACGACAGTTTATACATCTGTTTCACAAATTATTGAACAAATCTTCAATGCTGTTGTTGCTTTGCTTGCAGCTTATATTTTTATTCAACCATATATTGGAGTAGATGCAACAAAAGTAGGATCTTTTGGAGCGGCTGGTTCTGCGCTTGGAACAGGAGCAGGTGTCCTTGTTGGTTTGGTGTATATGATTTTTATGTATTTGAAAAAGAAAAATACTTTTGTTGAAGAAAGTGATGAAGAAGTTAATGAGCATGTAGATTCCTATCAAGATATTTTTAGAATGATCATGCACATTATTGCACCAATTATTTTAGCAACATGTGTTTATAATTTAGTAACAACAATCGATATGTATATTTTCTATTTTGCACAATCTTTTCATCATATTGATAAAATTGCTTATATTTCAAATTATGGTGTTTATGCAGGAAAATATATCGTTTTACAAAATGTACCAGTAGCTCTCGCATCTGCAATGTCTACAGCTTCCATTCCATCAATTTCATCAGCATGGGCTTTAGAAAATGTGAAAGAAGCAAAAGAACATATTACATCAGGTTTAAGTGTCACAATGATGATTTTAATTCCAGCAGCGATTGGAATGGCGGCGTTGGCTTATCCAATTATGGGTGTTTTATTTCCTCAAAAAGCAACAATTATGATGGCAACAAAACTCTTAATATTTGGGTCACCAGCTATTGTTTTTTATGGTTTATCCACTCTTACAAATGGTATTTTACAAGCATTGGGCGAAGTCAATGTACCCTTAAGAAATGCAGCATTTTCTCTTGTGTGTCATATTGTTATTATAGCTATTCTTTTATTTATTACACCATTAGGAGTTTATGTTCTTGTTTTTGGTAACTGTACATATGCCTTTCAAGTATGTTATTTAAATCAAAAAGCTTTACGTAAAAAAATAGGTTATAAACAAGAAATAAAAAGAACATATGTTTTACCTTTGATTGCTTCTTCAATTATGGCAGTTGCCGTATTAGGTATTTATTATGGTTTATTTACCTTAACTCATCGTGTTTTCTTACCACTTATTTTATCAGTTGTGGTAGGGGTTATGGTTTACTTTGTCTTAATTATGTATATCTATTGGGAACATCCAACTTATTTGTTTGAAATTCCTTATACGAGAACGCTTTATTACAAAATTAAAAGAAAATTGAATAAATAAACGATATTTTTTGAAATATCGTTTTTTAAATCCACTTTTTTGTTGTATTAGTGCTATAATGTGACAAAGTTAATTATTATATTGTGATAAGATAAAAGACATTGGAGGGAAAAGAATGCATTATAAAAACGTAAATGGAATTTTATCCAATCAAAATACCATGAATTTATATAGAGGATGTCAACACGGGTGTATTTATTGTGATTCAAGAAGTGCATGTTATCACTTTGATCATGACTTTGAAGATATAGAAGTAAAAGAAAATGCCTTAGTCTTATTAGAAAATTGTTTAAAACACAAAAGAAAAAAATGTATGATTCAAATGGGTTCAATGTGTGATCCTTATATGCCTTTAGAAAATGAATTAAATCATGTAAGAAAAGCTTTGGAATTAATTGATCACTATGGTTTTGGAGTAACGCTTATTACGAAATCAGATCTAGTTTTAAGAGATGTTGATTTATTGAAAAAAATCAACCAGAAAACAAAGTGTGTAGTTCAAATGACACTGACAACATATGATGAAGAATTATGTCAAAAACTAGAACCTCATGTATGTACGACAAAAAAACGTATTGAAGTTTTAAAAGAATTAAATAAACAAGGAATACCAACAATCGTTTGGTTAACGCCAATCTTACCTTTTATTAATGATACAAAAGAAAACATCGTGGCTATTTTAAAAGGATGTTTTGAAGCAGGTGTCAAAGGGGTTATATGTTTTGGCATGGGAGTTACTTTAAGAGAAGGAAGTCGAGATTACTATTATCAACAACTTGATCAACTTTTTCCCGGTATGAAAGAAAAGTATCAATCAACGTATAATGATCAATATACGCTTAATAGTCCGCATAATCGAGAATTAATGAATCTCTTCTTTGAAAAATGCCAACAATATCATATGATGTGTAATTATCCAGAAATCTTTGCTTATTTACAAGAATTTGAAACTAAAATTGAAGTCAAAGAAAAAGAAAGTCAATCATTTGAACAACTTTCTCTCTTTTAAAAAGATGTTTTCACATCTTTTTTTATTTTGTAATTTTTTTATAAACTTCATCTAAATCAACGTCATTACTATGATCCGTAAATTCAATCTTAAGTTCATTTTCATCATATCTAGGTAAAATATGAATATGGAAATGATGAACTGTTTGTCCAGCTACTTCATTTGTATTTGTAAGAACATTGACACCTTTAGCATCCAATTTTTCAACAATTTGATTAGCTAGATTTTTAACTATTTTCATTACATGAGCTAAAGTTTCATCATCTACTTCTAAAATATTTGCATAGTGTTTTTTAGGAATGACAAGAGTATGTCCATAAGTAGCTTGTGATAAATCTAAAAAAGCCATGCATTCATCATCTTCATAAACAATCTTTCCAGGAATTTCTTTATTAATTATTTTACAAAAAATACAATCACTCATTTTTTCTTCCTCCATAGCTTTATTTTAATGCAAAAAAAGAATAAGGTCGAGACCTTATTCAAAATAATTTTTAGATGTTTTTTTAATTGCTTTTTTAATACTTGGTTCATAAACATCAAAGTTGTATTTTCTTAAATAATAAGTTTCACATTTTGTAGTGAAGTCAGATAAAGAAGTTAAACCTTTCTTGATTTCATCTTTTAAATTAGATTTATCTGTATTATAAACCCAAACAACAGCATATTTTGATTCAGAGGTTTTAATAGCTTTAGCATAAATACCGTCTTTTGTAAATTTATCTAATTTTTTAACAATTTTAGAATCTAAATCACTACTTTTTTTAGTGACCATTCCAGCATCTGTACCACTATTTTCATCAAAATAAGTTGTAAATGATGTTTCGTTAGTAATATCTTTAATAATTTTTAAAGCTTGCGATTCTGTATCAACTGTAAAATATTTAATATATTTTACTTTGTATTGCTTTACTAAGCTTTTAAAATTTTTATCAACATATTTTTCTTGTAAAAGTTGTAATTTTGCATTTGGTGTAATGACTTGTTTAATGAAATCATCTTCATCTTTATATCCAGCATCTGTAGCGTAAGTATTTAAATCACTTGTCCCAGCGTATTGTAAGTATTGGTTTTTTAGTTCATCAACTTTAGAGTTGATAGCATCTTGATCAGTGATTTCTTTATCAGCAACATAGTTAATAGCTGTATTTAAAGTCATGTTAGAACCATCATTATCTAATAAATAGTTATAAATATCATCTTTTGTAACTGTGATATCTGCTGTTTTAACTATGGCTTTATCACCGTTAGAAACATGAGTTACATAAGAATCTTCTTTGTTTTTGAAACTGTTATAAAAGGCATAACCACAACCACCAATTAAACAGATACATACGATAATGATAAGTAAACGATATTGGTAAAGTTTATCTCTCCATGTGTTTTTCATTAGGCTTCACCTCTTTTTGTTTTTCTTTCATCTAAAGCGTTTTTAACAACTTCTTGTACAATTTTTTTGATTGATTTGTCTTTATAAGTTACTTTATATGAGTCATATACAACATATTGTAAGTAATCATCATAAGCGAGTAATGGTGAATCAATATCTGTTTTCTTTAATTCTTTCTTTAAAGCTTTTTTATTTGTGTTTGTTACTTTAACAAAGTAATAACCATCCGTTCCTGCAATTGCATCAGAAACTTGTCCTTCACTTAATGAGTTAATAGCATTAAAAACATTTTCTCCATAAGAATCACTAATACCAGCAGTATCTTTTGTATCAACGATACCTATAGATCCTTTTTTCTTAGAAGTTGTAGAATCATTAGAATAATCTTGAGCAATGTCACCAAATGATTTATCTGTATTGTTGATTAATTCTTTGACTTCGTTTATTTTAGAGTTTTCATCGTCAGTAAGTGAACTTGTATCAGAAACAGAAATTTTAATTAAACTTACATATTTTGGTGAACATTGTTGATAGTAATCATTAAAAACATCATCGAAGTTATCATCAATATAATCTAATAAAAAGTTTGCATATTGGATCTGTTTGATCATTTTTTCGCGATACTGTTTCATGTTTGTATATCCCGCAGATTTTAATTGTTGATTAAGTGTTGATTTGTAATTATCGCCATATTGATTTTTATAGTAAGATTTAATTTGGCTGATAATAGTGTCAGCATCTTCTTCCATATCTTCGTTTACTGGGAATTTTTTATCAATTAAGTTTTGTAATACAGCATTAAAGACAGTTGAATTCTTGCTAGAAGAATCTAAAACATCTTTATAAAGATCATCAGCAAAAATGTTTTTTGTTTTATTTCCTTTAGAAAGGGACGCTACAACATATTTAGAATCCACTTTTTTAGCGGATGATGAACATCCTGTTAAAAGGCAACTGCTTACAAGTAATGCCGCAGCACACTTTTTAAGTTTCATAGTCTTCCTCCTTTATATATGACTTTAAAAGTATACTATTTTTTCCCATTGATTTCAATATTGTGGGCAAAAACACACGGTCAACCATAATTCTTACATAATTTATATTAAAAGGGAAAATGGAAGGAGGGGGTTGTTATGAAGTGTGAAAATTCATTTACACTTGTTTTAGTGTTATTTATTTTATTAGTGATTATTTGTAATATGTTATAAAAAATGCTTAGCAAATCGCTAAGCATTTTGTGTAGGCGGATTGTATTGAAGATAAACACGATAACTAATTTTTATAGTCACTAGAATTGGCATGGCAATAATCATTCCCCAAGCACCAAAAAGTGTTGATCCGGTAAGAATACCAAATAAAACCCACATAATTGATAAATCAATTTTTGATGAATAAATTTTTGGTTGAATGACATATGGTACAACATTTGATTGAATAAAAATCAAAATAAGTAAAATAACAAGTTTTGTTGTTCCCATTGTAATAGATGTCACTATTCCAAGCATATTTGCAACAATTGGTCCTACATAAGGAATAATTGAACTAATAGCTGAAAAAACGCCAAGTAAAATCCAATTAGGATGACCAATTGTTAAATAAACAAAGGCTGTTGTAATTCCTTGAACAAGTGCGCTGATGGCAAAAGCTTCAATGTATTCAATTAAAGAAAAATTGATTTCTTTTAAATAAACAGGTAAATTTTTATCAAATTTTCCTGCAAAATAATTGATTGTTTTACGTATATTTTCGAATTTTAATGACATATAGATTGCAAGAATGGAATAAATCAAACCGTTTCCAATTTTAACAATAACAGAATTTAAAACATCAAAAGTTGTATTTAAGACTGTCATATCTTGTAAAAGTTTTGCAGCTTCACTTTGAATGTATGTCGTTATTTCAGAAATATTGAATCCTAAATGAGAACGAACAAATTTCGAAATAAAAATCAAACCATCTTCAAAAGCGGGATATAAATCGGTAACACTATTAATAACAAGTGGAATAGCAAGTGAGATAATTAGAATCATACAGGCAATAATTCCTACATAAACAAGTGTCACAGATAAACCGCGATTTTTAATATATTTTTGAACCCATTCAATAAGTGGGTTAAAAACATAAGCAATCGCAAAGGCAATAAAGAATGGCTTTATAATCTTCCAAAAAAGAGCCAGAGCACCACCCCAAACTTCTTTTGTAATATCTAATAATAAAACAATCAAAGAAAGCATCAGGATATTTAAAAGGGTCTGGGTAATTTTTTTGGATGAAATAACTTGAAATAAAGATTTCAATATTTTCACATAATCACCCCTTTGTTTAAATAATATATCATATTTTGGATATAATATAAATTGTTAATACAAAAGATTATCACATTCGTTGTTTTTTTTTGGACATTTTAGTAAAATGTTTTGGGTAGAAAGGGGCTTGATTTATGTCAACTTTAAAAATAGAAAATTTACATGTAAGTATTGATGATCGAGAAATATTAAAAGGAATTGATTTAACCATCAATACAGGAGAAATACATGCATTAATGGGACCTAATGGTAATGGAAAGTCTACATTATTATCTGCTATCATGGGAAATCCAAAATACCAAGTAACTAAGGGAAGTATTTACTTGGATGGTCAAAATGTCTTAGAAATGACAGTCGATGAAAGATCGAAAGCAGGAATTTTTTTAGGAATGCAATATCCTCAAGAAATTCCAGGAGTTGTCACTTCTGACTTTTTAAGGGCTGCACTTAATGCACATCAAGAAAAACCAGTATCTTTATTTAAATTTATTAAAGAACTAGATAAAAATATTGCTGATTTAAAAATGGATGAAAACTTAGCACATCGTTATTTAAACGAAGGTTTCTCTGGTGGAGAAAAGAAAAGAAATGAAATTTTACAAATGAAACTTTTGAAACCAAAATTTGCATTATTAGATGAAATTGATTCAGGATTAGATGTTGATGCTTTAAAAATTGTTTCAGAAGCAATTAATGATATGAAATCTGAATCATTTGGATGTGTGATGGTTTCACACTATGAAAGATTATTTGAACTTGTACCACCAACACATGTTCATATTTTAGTCGATGGAAAAATTGTTTTAAGTGGTGGACAAGAATTAATTGATCGTATCGATAAAGAAGGTTATCGTTGGGTTAAAGAATTAGGTTTTGAATTTGAAACTGAAGAAGAAAGACAACCAATCGTTTTAGGTAGTTGTGGAAACAAGGTTAAAGCAAAATAATGAGTAGATTAACAGATATTGACAATTATCTTGTTGTTGAAAATGGTCAAATCAAAGAATCAACTTTTAAACAAGATATTCAAATTCAAAATCAAATTTTAACAATCAATGAAGATGCTAAAGTACAAATCATCTACAAAGCAACACAAGAAGGAGATTATCAATTTGATATCACACTTAAAGAACGTTTACATGTAGATTTGATTGAAATGTATGAAGCATCTACAAAATGTAGATTTACAAAAAATATTAAAGTTAATGAATCTTGTGAAGTATTAAGATATGTTGAAAAAAACAGTCATGAAAATATTTCTATTGATTTGGATGAAAATGTGGATGTTTGTGCCAACGCCCATATTTCATGTGCCTATGTTGAACTTACAGATTATTCAACTTTTAGTAAAGTGAAATACCAATTACTTGAAGAAGGAGCAAGTGCAAGACTTCGTTTAGCTTCTTTAAGTAAAGAACTAGAACATAAACATTATGAAATGACTTTAGAACATCTTGCGCCTCATACATATGGGGATATGGATAACTATGGTATTGTTAAATCAAAAGCAAGTTTATTGATTGATGGAATTGGTCGTATTCATAAAGGAATGTATCAATCGGATACGCATCAAACAAACAAAATCATTGTTTTTGATGAAGGTTGCAAAGCCCAAGCAAATCCTTATTTATATATTGATGAATATGATGTTAAAGCAAGTCATGGAGCTAGTGTTGGAAAAATTGATGAAGATCATCTTTACTATTTACAATCACGTGGTCTTTCTAAACAAGATGCGATGCACCTTGTTACTTATGGGTATTTCTTGCCTGTGTTAGAGTTTATTAGTGTTGATTCACTTAAAGAAAGATTCTCTGATGTATTAAAAGAAAAGGTGGGATTATAATGATTGATGTTTCAAAAATCAGAAATGATTTTCCAATGCTTGAAAAAACTATGCATGGGAAACCACTTATTTATTTAGATAATGGGGCAACTACTTTAAAACCACAATGTGTTATTGATAGCGTATGTGATTATCTTACAAATTATTCAGGAAATGCACATCGTGGAGATTATGATTTATCACATGAAGTGGATACTAAGTTTGAACATGTACGCAGTATCGTTGCCGATTTTATTCATTGTAAACCAGAAGAAGTTGTTTATACCTATGGTTCTTCGGATAGTTTAAATATGGTTGCTTTTGGCTATGGAATGACACATTTAAAAGAGGAAGATGAAATTTTAATTACGCTTGCAGAACATGCTAGTAATACACTTCCTTGGTTTGAAGTAGCTAAACATACTGGAGCTGTTGTTAAATATATTGACCTTGATAAAGAAGGAAAAGTTACTTTAGAAAATGTCCAAAAAGCAGTTAATGAAAATACAAAAATTATTTCAATTGCACAAATTACTAATGTTTTAGGGTATTTAGCGCCAATTAAAGAAATCTGTGCTTTTGCTCATCAACATGATATTGTGGTTTGTGTAGATGGTGCTCAAAGTGCACCTCATCATGTAATCGATGTAGAAGATTTAGATGTTGATTTCTTTGCCTTTTCAGGACATAAAATGTGTGGACCTACAGGTGTAGGCGTGCTTTATGGTAAATATCATTTACTTGAAGAAATGACACCAACACGTTTTGGTGGAGGGAGCAATGCACGTTATAACAGTTGTGGTTTAGTGAAGTTAAAAAATGCACCAACAAAATTTGAATCGGGGACACCAAATATCGAAGGTGTTATTGGTCTTGGTAGTGCAATCGAATATTTACAAAAAATTGGTATGAAAAATATTGAAGAACATGAAGCGATGCTTCGTAAATATGCGATTGAAAAGATGAAAGAATTGGATAACATTGAAATTTACAATGAAAATGGGGTAGGACCTATTGCTTTCAATATTAAAAATGTCTTTTCTCAAGATGGCGCTTCTTTATTTAATACTTATGGTATTGCTATTCGTGCAGGACAACATTGTGCGAAAATTTTAGATGAATATCTACATGTTTCACAAACGTTAAGAGCTTCATTCTATTTCTACAATACAAAAGAAGAAATAGATCAGTTTATTGAAGTATGTAAGAAAGGGGATGACTTTTTAGATGCCTTCTTTGGATAATATGATGCTTCGCCAAATTATCATGGATCATTATGAAAATCCACGTAATCATGAATTGGTAGAAGATGATAGCTATAAAAAAGTCAATATGGATAGTGAAACTTGTATTGATAATATTGATATACAAGCAAAAATAGAAGATGGAGTTATAAAAGATATTCGTTTTGATGGCGAAGCATGTGCAATTTGTACATCAAGCACTTCTATTATGACAGAATTATTAATTGGTAAAACAATTGATGAAGCAAGAGTTATTATTAAAAATTATATGAATATGATTTTTGAAAAAGACTATGATCCTGAGATATTAGAAGAAGCAATTGCTTTTTATAACACTCATAAACAAGCAAATCGAATTAAATGTGCAACTCTTGGATGGAAAGGAATTACACAATTAATTGATGAAAGTGAAAAGGAGGATACTCATGGAAAATGATGAAACAATGATTCCTGATAAGGATGTCTCTGTTTTTAAAACACCAAAGGGAATTAATGAAGATATCGTTAGAGAAATCTCAGCCATTAAAGGGGAACCTGAATGGATGTTAGAGTATCGTTTAAAAGCACTCGATTGTTTTTTGAAAAAACCAATGCCTACTTGGGGTGTTGATTTAAGTCGTGTGGATTTTGATGAATATACGTATTATATTCGTCCTTCTGATAAACAAACAAATAAATGGGAAGAAGTTCCTGAAACGATCAAAGATACTTTTAATAAATTAGGAATTCCTGAAGCAGAACAAAAATATTTATCAGGGGTTACAACACAATACGAATCAGAAGTGGTTTATCATAATATGTTAAAAGAAGTTCAAGAAAAAGGGGTTATTTTCTTAGATATTGATAGTGGTTTAAGAGAATATCCAGAACTTTTTAAGAAATATTTTGATACAGTTATTCCTTATAATGATAACAAGTTTTCAGCTTTAAATGGAGCTGTATGGTCTGGAGGTTCCTTTATTTATGTACCACCAGGAGTAAAATTAGAAAAACCTTTACAATCTTATTTCAGAATTAATTCTGAACAAATGGGGCAATTTGAAAGAACACTTATTATTGTAGACAAAGGTTCTGATATTCATTATGTGGAAGGATGCACAGCACCAAATTATTCAAAAGACTCATTACATACAGGAGTTGTTGAAATTGTTGTTCTAGAAGGGGCAAAATGTCGTTATACAACAATTCAAAACTGGTCCAATAACATTTTAAATCTTGTTACACAAAGAGCAAAAGTTTATAAAAATGGACAAATGGAATGGGTTGATGGAAACATTGGATCGGCTGTTACAATGAAATATCCAACATGTGTTTTAATGGAAGAAGGGGCTAAAGGCTCTTGTATTACTATCGCAGTTGCTGGAGAAAACCAAATCATGGATTCTGGGGCTAAAATGATTCATTTAGCACCAAACACTTCAAGTAGTATCGTTTCGAAATCTATCGCTAAAAATGGCGGTAAAACAAATTATCGTGGATTAGTACAACATAATCCAAAAGCAATCAACGCTAAAAGTAAAGTGGAATGTGATACATTGATCTTAGATCAAATTTCAACAAGTGATACAGTTCCAACAAACTATGCACGAAATAATGATTCTTTAATTGAACATGAAGCAACTGTTTCTAAAATCTCTGATGAACAACTTTTCTATTTAATGTCACGTGGTCTTTCTAAAAAAGATGCCACAGAAATGATTGTTATGGGATTTATTGAACCATTTTCAAGAGAACTTCCAATGGAATATGCTGTTGAATTAAATCAATTAATTAAAATGGATTTTGGCGAAAATGGAATTGGATAAAAAACAATTACGAAAGAAATTAATACAAATGAGATTGACTTTTGATGAAAATCAAAAACAATCTCATTTCATTATAGAAAAGTTAAAAAAAGATGTTCATTTTAAGCAAAGTAAAAAAATAGGAATTTACTTGTCTTATAGAAATGAAGTAGATACATGGAAATTAATTCAAGAATTCAAGGAAAAAAAAGAATTTTATGTACCGATTGTACGAGGACAAGAAATGTATTTTACAAAGTATAAAGAACCTATGCAAAAAAACAAATATGGTATTTTAGAACCGGATGAAAAAATAGAAATTAGTAAAAATCAACTCGATTTAATGATCGTACCACTTGTTGGTTATAATCAAGACAATTATCGTTTAGGCTATGGAGGGGGCTATTACGATCGTTATTTAAAAAAATATAAGGGTTATACGATTGGTTTAGCTTATACATTCCAATATTTAAAAGATTATCAACCTGAATCTTTTGATATTCCACTCAACCAAATTATTACTGACGAAAAAATATAAAAAAATGTAAAAACATGTTGACGATAGARAAAATAGATGCTATTATAAGTGAGCACTGGTCGAGGAGGCTTAGCTCAGTTGGGAGAGCATCTGCCTTACAAGCAGAGGGTCAGCGGTTCGAGCCCGTTAGCCTCCACCATTTAAATAAAGTGCAAAAAGAAATGCCGGCTTAGCTCAATTGGTAGAGCAACTGACTTGTAATCAGTAGGTTGAGGGTTCAAGTCCTTTAGCCGGCACCATGATGGAGAGGTAGCGAAGTGGCTAAACGCGGCTGACTGTAACTCAGTTCCTTTTGGTTCGGTGGTTCGAATCCACTCCTCTCCACCAT
>NZ_PYLP01000002.1 GCF_003024675.1 Faecalibacillus faecis
AATCCATCGATGTGACAACAGTGCCTTATAAACCTTATGATCTGGCAAAACAAGTAGAAGAAACAATAGAAAATGGAACAAGAAAAGAACTTGTATCATCTAACTATTTAACATTAAATAAATATGATATGACAGGCTATAATAAAGTAAAGAATGATAAACCATTCCAACTTGTATCAATCATTGAAGGACAAGGAACAGTAGAAGGAAAAGAAGTGAAAAAAGGAGATCATTTTGTAGTTTGTTCAGATCAAAAAGAAGTTGATTTTGATGGAACAATGACAGTAATGATTTGTACATTATAAGGCGGAAGCCTTATTTTTTTAACTTGATTTTTTAGGTTGTTTAAAGTATTCTAATTACTATATTATTTAATAAAATGAAATAGGTGATTTTATGAAAGAATGGTTGATTTTAGCGTTTATATTTTTTATAGGAAGTTTAGCTGGATGGCTTTTAGAACTTATTTTTCGTCGCTTTTTTTCCAAAGCAAATCCTTCAAGAAAATGGATCAATCCTGGTTTTTTAGTAGGACCTTATTTACCACTTTATGGTTTTAGTTTATGTGTCGTTTATTTACTGGCACATATTAATGTTTCATTTATTCATGGAGTGTATTTAAGAAAGACGGTACTTTTTTTACTAATGGCTTTATCGGTTACTTTAATTGAATATTTTGCAGGACTTATTTTTATCAAAGGGATGCATGTAAAGCTTTGGGATTATAGTGATGAAAAGTTTAATATTCAAGGAATCATTTGTCCTAAGTTTACTTTCTTTTGGTATTTATTAAGTGCGATTTATTATTTTTTAATTCATCCTAATATCATTCATTCAATTGAATGGCTTGCTGGAAATCTTTGGTTTTCATTCTTTGTAGGTTTATTTTATGGTGTCTTTTTAATTGATGTTGGATATTCTTTAAATATTTTAAACAATATCCAAAAATTTGCGAAAGAAAACGATATTATTGTCCAATATGAAGCGTTTAGAAAACATATCGGTGAGTTAAGAAATGAATTTAAAGAAAAAGAACGTTTTGTTTTCTCTATGAAATTGGATCATATTTCAATCAAAAAATCATTAAAAGCGTATTTTGATAAATACTATAAATAGGAGAATTATATGGAATTAAAGAAAATAAGTGAAAATGATATTGAACAAGTAAGTCAACTTTATTACAGTGCTTTTCCTGAAGATGAAAGAGCACCATGGAAAGCTCTTATAGAAAAACACAATAAAGGTAAAGGAGAATTTTTATCAATCTATGATCAAAATAAATGGGTTGGGTTAACGTATGTCATTACCTATCAAAATTTGTCCTATGTTTTGTATCTTGCTATTGATGAACTTCAAAGAGGTCATGGCTATGGAAGTAGTGTTTTACAAATATTGAAAAAGAGATATCCTCATACCATTATGTTATGTATTGAAGAAGTAGATGAAAAATATGATAACTACAAACAACGTGTTCAGCGTAAAAACTTTTATTTAAGAAATGGACTTCAAGAAATGGGCTTTAAATATGTAGAAAAAGATGTTAAATATGAAATGCTTTATGTAGGAGAAAAATTATCAAGTAAAGTTTATGATGAATTGATGGTTGCTTATGCCGGACCTGTTTATCATAAATTTAGAGATTACAAGGCTGATGAATTGATTGACTAAACATCCATATGGATGTTTTTTTGCTTTAAGAGTATAATAAAGGTAATGATAGGAGGAAGAAAGAATGTTACATAAAAAATTAAAACCATTTCCTAAAGACTTTCTTTGGGGAGCAAGTACATCTGCTTATCAAGTAGAAGGAGCTAACTTATCACATGGAAAGGGTCCTTCGGTTCAAGATGTTAAAAAAGTACCAGAAGGGACATCTGATTTAACAGTATGCGCTGATTTTTATCATCGTTATAAAGAAGATATTGCTTTAATGGCTGAAATGGGCTTTAAAGTTTATCGTTTTTCTATTTCGTGGTCAAGAATTTTACCTCAAGGAACAGGTGAAGTAAATCAAGAAGGAATTGATTTCTACAATAATGTTATTAATGAATGTTTAAAATATAATATTATTCCATTAGTGACAATGTTCCACTTCGATATGCCACAAGCCTTAGAAGAAAGAGGTGGCTGGGAAAAACGTGAATCTATTGATTGGTTTGTTAATTTTGCTAAAGTGATGTATGAAAATTTTGGTGATCGTGTTAAATACTGGCTTACGATCAATGAACAAAACGTTTTAATTTTATCAGGAGATATTATTGGAACAACAACCCTTACAGGACCAGAAAAATATAAATCTCTTTACCAACAAAATCATCATATGTTAGTAGCACAAGCAAAAGCAATGGCTTTATGCCATGAAATGGTAGAAGGTGGAAAAATTGGACCAGCACCAAATATTTCTCTTGCTTATCCAGCAAGTTGTAAGCCTGAAGATCAATTAGCTGCTCAAAACTTAAATGCGATTCGTAACTGGCTTTACTTAGATATGGCTGTTTATGGAGAATATAATCATCTTGCATGGGCTTTTATGGAAAAAAGAAATGCAACTCCTCATATCGAAGAAGGAGATATGGAAATTCTAAAAAATGGACATCCAGATTTCATTGGTTTCAACTATTATTCAACAGCAACTGTTGCTTGGTGTGATGAAAACCAAGGAGAAACATTTGGACATGATCAACAAAAAACACGTATGGAAGAAGGTGTTTATCTAGGAGCTGCCAATCCAAATCTACCTCATACTGATTTTGGGTGGGAAATTGATCCATTTGGTTTTAGAGCAACTATTCGTGAAATGTATTCAAGATATCGTTTACCAATGATTGTTACAGAAAATGGTTTAGGTGCTTATGATAAATTAACTGAAGATGGAAAAGTTCATGATCAATACCGTATTGAATATTTAAGAAAACATATTGAACAAATTCAATTAGCGATTACTGATGGTGCAGAAATGATGGGATATTGCCCATGGTCAGCAATTGATTTAATTTCTACTCATGAAGGTATGGTTAAACGTTATGGATTTATTTATGTAGATCGAGATGAATTTGATTTAAAAACATTAGATCGTTATAGAAAAGATTCATTCTATTGGTATAAAAAAGTTATTGCTTCTAATGGAGAAGACCTTAGTGATTAAATCTTTAAAGAAAAATCTTTAAAGATTTTTCTTTTGTTAATGACAAGTTCATTTTTTTAGGCTTTAATAGAGATGAGGTGTTAAAATGAAACCAAGTCAAAAAATTAAACAAAATGTTGTGAATCAAATAGCAAAAACTACTTTATATGAAAATGTCTCAGAATTAATGAAAATGCAACAAATTTATGAAGCAGGAATTAAAGAAATTCGTACAAAATTAGAAATATTAGATGCAGAATTTAAAGTAAAACATGATCATAATCCGATTCATCATATCGAATCTCGTTTAAAATCGCCAGAAAGTATTTTAAAAAAAGCTATTAATAAAGATATTCCTGTAACAGAACGTTCGTTAGAAGAAAATATTCATGATATTGCGGGAATTCGTGTTATTTGTAATTATGTAGATGATGTTTATAAGGTAGCACAATTACTTACAGATCAAGATGATATCCGTTTAGTTGAAGTAAAAGATTATATTGCAAATCCAAAAGAAAGTGGTTATATGTCTTTACATCTTGTTTTAGAAGTACCAATTTTCTTATCAGAAGGATCTAAACCAATTCATGTTGAAGTACAGCTTCGTACAATTGCGATGGATTTCTGGGCTTCTTTGGAACATAAACTTAAATATAAAACAGATAATAATGTTCCTGAAGATATTAAAGAAGAATTACAAGAATGTGCAAAAACAATTTCAAAACTTGATTTAAAAATGCAAAATATCCATAATCGTTTAAATAAAAAACGTGTGTAAAAAAAGATATCGCGATTGCGATATCTTTTAATTATGTTCTTTTTTTAATTTGTTCATCAAAATAACCAGTGTTGGAATCAAAATAATGATAGCAGCAAACCAAGCAATAGGGTTGGCAAAACAAATGGCATTATAACCAAACTTACCAACGAGGGCAAAAGCAACAAAAGCTCTTGCCACTAATTCAGCACCCCCAGCAAGCATCGTAAGTGCGGATTTTCCTAAACCTTGAATGGTGTTTCTTGAAACAAATAGAATACCTAAAACAAAATAGAAAATACTATTGCAAATCAAGAATTGTTGTGCATCATTAATAACGCCTGTTTCATTACCGGCAACAAATAATAATGAAAGGTATTTTCCAAAGAAAATCATAAAGATACAAGCAACGATACCATAACCAATGACAAGGAACATAGATTCTTTAATTCCTTTAAAAATACGCTCTATCTTTCCAGCACCTAAATTTTGTCCAGAGAAGGTAGCCATTGTAGAACCCATCATATCCATTGGTTGCGTAAAGAACATAGATAATTTTTGGGCAGCAGCAATAGCAGCAACTTTTGCTGAACCTAAAGTATTAACGGCACTTTGTAAGATAACAGCACCAACAGCCGTAATTGAATATTGTAAAGCCATTGGGACGGCAATATTAATAAGTTTTTTGATAATTGGAAAACTTATAGAACGTGCATGATGATCAAATCTTAAATTAGGATATTTTTTAGCCATATAAATAAAACATAAAACAGCCGAAATTCCCTGAGCAATCACTGTTGCAAGGGCAGCACCTCGAACACCCATATGAAAATTAATAATCATTGATAAATCTAAAACAACATTAAGTACCGATGATATAATTAAGAAAATAAGAGGTGTTTTACTATCCCCTAAAGCACGTGAAACACTTGCTAAAAAGTTATAAGCAATGGTACATGTTAAACCATAAAAAATAATTGAAATATAATCGTAAGATTGTTTGAAAATATTAGCGGGCGTTTGCATCCATTGAAGTAATGTTTCCGTTGTAAAATGGGTTAAAATTGTAAGTACAATTGAAAAGAATATGCATAAGTAAAATGCGTTCATAATGGTTTGAAGCATTCTTTTTTCTTCTCTAGCACCAAAAGCTTGCGCAATAGGAATTCCAAAGCCAGCCGCAAGTCCTAAAACAAAACCGATAATTAAAAAGTTTAATGAACCTGTTGAGCCAACGGCAGCAAGAGCATTTACGCCGACAAATCTTCCTACAATCATTGTGTCAACGACGTTATAAAGTTGTTGGAAAATAGCTCCCCCAATTAAAGGAATACAAAATGAAATAATCAGTTTTAATGTATTTCCATGTGTTAAATCTTTTTCCATCTAATCCCTCCCTAAATCCTGTTTTTTTATTATAGCATAGAAAAGGAGTGAAAGATTTTTAAATAATGAAAAAAGTGTTCTCTATTTTATAGAAAACATTTTTTTACTTGAATAAGGAAAAAGGAAAGAAGAGAAAAAATATAAATCGGAATCATTTGAAAAAGGGATACTTTTTCAATTA
The DNA here is from genome assembly GCF_003024675.1 of Faecalibacillus faecis. Taxonomy (GTDB): domain Bacteria; phylum Bacillota_I; class Bacilli_A; order Erysipelotrichales; family Coprobacillaceae; genus Faecalibacillus; species Faecalibacillus faecis. The sequence goes on from NZ_PYLP01000002.1 coordinate 5,449, forward strand.
AAAAGACTTTTTGTAAAAGAGGAATATATAAAACAAGATGTAATAGAAAAGTACCAATCAAAAAAGCAAGAATGCTTTGTTTATTTGAAAATAGTCCTATTTGATAAATGGGTTTTTCATTCCGACTACTTAAACCATGAAGTAAACGTGATAAACAAATTGTCGCAAAGGCAAAAGTAGAAGCAGCCAGTGTATTTATTTTTAAACTACAATAATAACTTGCCATCGTACATAAACCAATAATGATTCCGTCAAAAGAAATCCTAAAAAGTGATTTTTTATTTAAAAGAGATTCATCTTTTTTTAGGTGGATATTTTAAAACATTTTGATCATTTTTTTTCATCCCAATCGCAATGGCAGGTAAAGAATCTGTAATTAAATTCATAAATAAAAGGTGTGCTGGAAAAAACGGTGTTGGCAAAATAAATAAAGAAGCAAGTAATACACATAGAATCCCCGCAAAATTTCCTGACAATAAATAATAAATTGAATTTTTAAGATGTTCATAGACATTTCGACCGATAATAATAGCATGTACAATCGTTGAAAAGTTATCATCCATTAAAATCATATTGGCAGCATCTTTTGCCACTTCACTTCCTGTAATACCCATAGCCACACCAATATCACTTTGTTTAAGAGCAGGAGCATCATTGACACCATCACCTGTCATGGCCACCACTTTACCTTTTCTTTGCCAAGCTTCAACGATACGAATTTTATGTTCAGGAGCTACTCGTGCATAAACAGAAACACGAGGGAGAATTTCATCAAGTTCATGATTATTTAGTAAATCTAATTTTTGACCTTCTATATATAAATCGTTTTCTTCAAATATGCCAATTTTTTTGGCGATGCTTGTAGCGGTAATGACATGATCTCCAGTAATCATAATAGGTTTAATACCGGCTTTTTTACATTGAAGTACAGCTTCTAGACTTTCAACTCTAGGTGGATCCATTAAGGAAATAAGACCAATGAAAGTAAGATTTTCATGGTTATATTCTTTATAACGAAGGCAAGTACTCGTAAACCTGCTTTTGCAAGATCTTTATTTTGTTTTAAGATATGTTCTTTTGTATAGATGATAAAGCTATTTTTTCGCCATTGAGTAAAAGCGTATCACATTCTTTTAAGATATCTTGAATACTTTTTTGATAAAACATCACGGCTCCTCCTTTGAATAAAAAAAGACAAAACTCGTTAAAGATAAAATCCTTAACGAGTCTTGTCTTTAAGATGTACCAGAATAGAAAAAACTATTCGCGTATGTTGATACCATCACACAGATTGTGAGACTACTCCCTCATTGATTTCATTTTAACAACGACTCTATAAAAATAATGTCAATTTATAAAATCTTAATAATTTTATTTTTGTTAAGCTATGATATAATGACAAAGAAAAAGGAGAAGAATATGACATTAGCACAATTAAGATACGTTATTACAGTTTCTCAAGTAGGAACACTTTCAGAGGCTGCTAAGCGTTTATATATATCACAACCAAGTTTAACAAATGCAATCAAAGAATTAGAAAAAGAATTAGGTATTACGATTTTTATTCGTACCAATAAAGGAGTTATTTTATCAAGACAGGGAGAAGAATTTTTAGGTTATGCAAGACAAGTGATTGAACAAACAAACTTGATTGAAGAAAAGTATTTACAGGATCATAATATTAAACATGAATTTTGTATCTCAACGCAACATTATTCTTTTGCCGTAGAAGCTTTTGTTTCTTTGATTAAAGAATATGGTGGGAAGGAATATGATTTCAGGATTCGAGAAACACAAACTTATGAAATTATTGAAGATGTTGCCAAACTTAAAAGTGAAATTGGGGTTCTTTATCTTAATTCATTTAATGAAGTTGTTTTAAAGAAAACGTTGAAAGAAAATGACTTAACATTTCATCGTCTATTTATCGCAAAACCTCATGTTTTTCTTGGAAAAGATAATCCCCTCGCAAATAAAAATAAAGTATCTTTAGAGGATTTAAAAGAATATCCACGTTTATCTTATGAACAAGGAGAACATAATTCTTTTTACTTTTCTGAAGAAATACTGAGTACTTTAGAAAGCCAAAAAGAAATTAAAGTATGTGATCGTGCAACACTCTTTAATTTATTAATAGGTCTTAATGGCTATACAATTTGTAGTGGAGTCATTAATGAACAGCTTAATGGAAAAGATATCATTGCGGTTCCTTTAGATGTGAATGATTTTATGGAAATAGGATATATTACACATAATAAAGCTATTCTAAGTCGTTTTGGGCAACTTTATATTGATATCTTAAAAGAGTATACAAAAAAGGATTCGTAAGGAATCCTTTTAGTTTGCACGTGTTTTGCTAAAGTAAAGAAGATCGGTTGCTTGCATGTTGTTTTCATAGATTTCTTGAGGATAATAATCAATGAAAAAGTTTTCAATTTTATGACTATAATGATAACCAAGTTTTGTATAAATAAGCATGTTTGTCATTGAACTATTGGCGGTACCAATTAAAAAAGTTGTTTTGTTTTGATAAAGATTTTCAATGTATTGAAGTAAGGATTTTCCATATCCATGTCCTCGATTATTTTCTAAAGTAAGTAAGTTTTTAATTTCAAGGGTAGTATCATTGATTTCTTTAACAGCAATAAAAGCAAGAGGTGTTTGTTTTTCAAAGTAAGCAAATAATCTTCCATCTCTTAAATAATTTTCAACAAGGTTAATATTAGGATCACTTTCGCATAATAAAGATGCATAATCTAATTTATTTTCAATAATTTCTTCAATCATGTTTTATTCCTCCAATAGAGGCATTTTAACATATTTTAGAATATGTTAAAATAAGTTGAGGTGAATTTCATGAATCATAAATTAAATAAGAAAAAAGTAGCATTCGTTATTATAATAGCTGTACTTATTATTTCTTTAGGTGTTTTTCTCTTTAATAATGTAAATCAATCTACAAAAAAAGAAACACCTAAAAAGGTACAAGAAAAAACAGTGCAAAAAGAAGAAAAGAAGAAAGAAGAACCGGAAGTTAATTTTACTATTTCTTTTGCGGGAGATTGTACACTTGGAAATTATGCCGGACAAGCTTATGATGGATCTTTTAATCAAGAATATAAAAGACAAGGGAATGATCCAACATATTTTTTAAAAAAAGTAAAAGATGTTTTTGAAAAAGATGATTTGACAGTTGTTAATCTAGAAGGACCATTTACTACAGCCAGTAATCATCTTGAAAAAGAATTTCCTTTTAGTGGAGCTCCTGAATATACAAAAATATTGACTTCTTCATCAGTAGAAGCAGTTACCCTCGCAAATAATCATAGCGAAGATTATTATGAAGCAGGGCTTCAAGATACCAAAAAATATTTAGATGAAGCTTCTATTGGACATTTTGGTTATGATGATTCTTATATAAAAGAAATCAAAGGCATCAAGTGTGGATTCCTTGGTTATCGTTCACTTTCGGTATCTATGAATAATGAAAGTGGTCATCAAAAAATACAAGAGGCAATCAATCATTTAAAAAATGAGGAACAATGCCAACTTGTTTTTGTTTATTATCATTGGGGTATTGAAAGACAATATCAAGCTAATGAAGATCAAAGATCATTGGCTAAGTTTACCATTGATGCTGGAGCAGATGCTGTCATTGGTTCACATCCACATGTTGTTCAAGGAACAGAAACCTACAATGGAAAACCCATTGTTTATTCATTAGGTAATTTCTGTTTTGGTGGTAATCGTAATCCAAGTGATACAGACACAATGATTTATCAACTCTCTTATTCTTTTAAAGGAACAATACAAACAGGATATCAAGTACAAATCATTCCATGTTCTTTAACTTCATCAAGAGGAAGAAATGATTATCAACCATATGTTTTACAAGATGAACAAGCAAGTAGAGTCATGGAAAAGATTAAGAAATATAGTTATTAAAAAACAGAAGGAATAAGTGGAATTAAGCAATGATTCCACTTTTTTTATTTTACAAAATGTAATATATATTTGACATTTTGTAAAATAAATGATACTTTATAAATGTAGAAAGGAAGATAATCGATGGCAAAAAACATTGCACTCAAAGTAGCACGTGTCGAAAAAAATATGACACAAAAAGAACTGGCACAGGCGGTAGGAATATCAAGACAGACAATGAATGCGATCGAAAGTGGGGAATACAATCCAACGATTAAGCTTTGTCGAAAGATTTGTCGTCTTTTAGAAAAAGGTTTAGATGATTTATTTTGGGAGGATGAAGAAAATGAAAAGTAATTTAGATGAACGCCAAGAATTGAAATTATTAAAAATTCAACACTATGGTTGTTGGCTTGCTTTTTGGGGATTGCTTGCTGATATACTTATTCAAATGATTCTTGGAAATATGGTGTTTAAGAATTTCATCGGAGAAGTTATTGTTTTTATGTCTTTGGTGATTTATCTTGTAGTTGCTAGCCTTAAAGAAGGTATTTGGGATAGAAAATACAAACCAAATTTAAAAACAAACCTACTTTTTAGTACGATAGGAGCACTTGTTGAAGGAATTGTTTTCTTTATTATTTCTTATCGAGATTATCAAAATTTAAAAGGTTCTATAGGTATTATGATTTTGATATTTTTTATGATGGAAATTGTATGTATGATTTTATTTACGGTTGCAGGTAAAATTTATAAAAAAAGAGTTCATCAGCTTGAAGATTCAAATGAGGAATAAAAAAAGAAATGAGAAAAATTTTCCCATTTCTTTCTTTTTTTCTATCTTTATATTACCACAAAATGGGCATTTTTTCAAGGCTGGTCATTTTTGTCAAAGTCCTGTATTAAATATATGGAGGTAATTTTATAGAACAAAATATAACAGCATTAGTGAGCTTATTTGCAAGAGCGTATCATCAAAAAAAGGAAGGGTATTAAAATTTTTGATGATCCTCTTTCAATAAAATTAATTACAAAAAAAGAATATGAAATGATTGGGTTAAATATGTCACAAGGCATTTCATTTTTTAATCCTACTTTTAAAGGAAGTAAGGAAGAAGCATTATCAAACCTTGAAACCTTTACTTCAAAATGGAAAAGAAAATATCCTAGAGTAATTGATATTTTAGATAAAAATACGCATCTATTAACGTATTTTGATTATCCAAAGGAAGTAAGACATAGTATTTATTCAACGAATCTGATTGAAGGTTTCAACAAGCAACTTAAGAAGAAATTTAAGTTGAAGGAACAGTTTCCAACCGAAACATCAATGGAAAAATACTCAGTATCACAACTCAATCAATACAACTGTATACATGAAATTAAAGAATACATAAAAGACTGTAATATACAAGTTGATTTTATTAAAATTGATACTTTGGAAAAAGCAAAAAACATACCATGTATTTTTAATAATTGGGCAGTTTTTAAAAATGGAAAATATGTTTCACATATTTTGTTAAATAAAAAAGGTTTTGAAAAATTATTAAATGATTAAAAAGAATGATAGATTGTTGGAAAATTGATTTTTAGGTAAAATAAAAAATATTTTGGTGTTGCTAAAAGAGACATTTTTTGATATTATGCAGTTAAGTTATACGACTGACGGAAGTGGAATAAACCACAGGGAGTATAATCGTGTAAAAGAGTCGACCGTCTGGGCTAAGAATAGTCTGGATGAGTGGGCTCTTTTTTTGGTTGATAGGTAAAATAACTAGTTTCACATATTGTCTTGTAATATAATGAAAGTGGTTAATAGAATCAATCAAAAAGAAAAAAAGAAAGGATGAACGACAATGTTAACTGATGTAGAAATTGCACAAAGTGCAAAGATGAAACCGATTGTTGAAATTGCTCAAAAAGTTGGTTTAGATGAGGATGATTTAGAATTATATGGAAAATATAAAGCAAAGATTTCTCTTGAAGCTATTAAAAAACTAGATCAAAACGAAGACGGAAAATTGATCTTAGTAACAGCAATTAATCCAACACCTGCAGGTGAAGGGAAAACCACAACAATGATTGGATTATCACAAGCACTTAACAAATTAGGAAAGAAATCTGTAGTTGCAATGCGTGAGCCATCGCTTGGTCCATGTTTTGGAATCAAAGGTGGAGCTGCAGGTGGAGGATATGCGCAAGTTGTTCCAATGGAAGATATCAACCTTCATTTTACAGGAGATATTCATGCAATCACTGCTGCAAACAACTTAATTGCAGCCATGCTTGATAATTCCATTCATCAAGGAAATCCACTTAATATCGATGTAAGACAAATCGTTTGGAAACGTGTGGTCGATTTAAACGATCGTGCATTACGTCATACTGTTTGTGGACTTGGTGGTAAAGTAAACGGGGTTCCTCGTGAAGATGGATTTGATATTACCGTTGCTAGTGAAGTTATGGCAATTCTTTGTTTAGCGACTTCTTTAGAAGATTTAAAACAAAGAGCTGCAAAAATGATTGTCGCTTATACTTATGATGGAAAACCAGTTACTGTTGATGATATTGAAGCAACAGGAGCGGTAACACTTTTATTAAAAGATGCGATTAAACCAAATTTAGTTCAAACTTTAGATCACACACCAGTATTTGTTCATGGGGGTCCATTTGCAAATATTGCTCATGGATGCAACTCAGTTATGGCTACTCAACTTGCTGTCAAGTTAGGGGATTATGCGATTACTGAAGCTGGATTTGGTGCTGATTTAGGAGCTGAAAAATTCTTAGATATTAAATGTCGTCAAGCAAATTTAAATCCTGAAGCAGTTGTTATTGTTGCAACTGTTCGTGCTTTAAAAATGCATGGTGGTGTTGCTAAAAAAGATTTAGGAAATGAAAATTTGGAAGCTTTAAAAGCTGGTTTAGGAAATCTAGAAAAACATATTGAAAATATTGCAAAATTCGATTTACCTTGTGTTGTTGCAATTAATGCTTTTCCAACAGACACAGAGGCGGAACTTCAATTATTAAATGAATGTTGCAAGAAGCTTGGTGTTGAAGTAGCTATTAGTAAGGTTTGGGAAAAAGGTGCTGATGGTGGAATCGAACTTGCTGAAAAATTATTAAATATTTTAGAAACAAAAGGAGCCAATTATCATCCACTTTATGATTTAGATTTGCCAATTGAAACAAAGATTGAAACAATCGTTAAAGAAATCTATGGTGGAGATGGTGTTGAATTTACAAAGAAAGCAAAAAATAAAATTAAAAAATATACTGAACAAGGTTTAAGCCAATTACCAATTTGTGTTGCAAAGACACAATACTCATTATCGGATCAAGCATCCTTACTTGGTCGACCAACAGGATTTACTGTTAAAATCAATGATATTATCCCATCTGCAGGAGCAGGATTCTTGGTGGCTATATCTGGTGATATTATGCGCATGCCAGGACTTCCAAAACGTCCAGCTGCCGTCAATATGGATATTGATGAAGATGGAAAAATTATAGGTTTATTCTAAAAGGAGAGAAAGATGAAAGTTGCTATTATTATGGGTTCAACTTCTGATTTACCTAAAGTTGAACCAGCTATTTCAATTTTAAAAAATTATGGTGTTGAAGTGAATGTTCGTTGTTTATCTGCTCATAGAGCGCATTTAGGACTTTCTAGTTTCATTAAAGAAACAGAAACGGATGGAACAGAAGTTATTATTACAGCTGCAGGAATGGCAGCAGCCCTTCCAGGTGTGGTGGCTAGTCAAACAGTTTTACCAGTTATTGGTGTTCCAATTGCAGGAAGTAATTTAGATGGAATGGATGCTTTATTATCCATTGTTCAAATGCCTTCGGGTATTCCAGTAGCGACTGTTGCTATTAATGGAAGTAAAAATGCAGCTTATTTAGCACTTCAAATTATGGCTATTAAACATAGTGAAATCAAAGAAGGGCTACTTAAAGAAAGAAAACAAATGGAAGCTGACGCAATGAAAGCTAACGATGAAGTCATAGAAAAATACAAATAGGGGGAAAAGAAAAATGGCAGAATTATTGTATGAAGGAAAAGCAAAACAAGTTTACAAAACAGACAAGGAAGATGAATATTTAATTCATTATAAAGATGATGCAACAGCAGGTAATGGTGTTAAGCATGATAAGTTTGAGGGTAAAGGTGTTTTAAATAATACAATCTCTTGTATTATCTTTGATATGTTAGAAGAAGCTGGAATCAAAACACATATGATTAAAAAATTAAATGAAAGAGATATCTTAGTTAAAAAAGTAGATATCTTCCCATTAGAAGTTATTATTAGAAATATTACAACTGGATCTTTCTGTAAAAGATTAGGGGCACCTGAAGGAATTGTTTTAGATGAACCAATCTTTGAAATGAGTTATAAAAATGATGAATATGGTGATCCATTAATTAATGATGATCACGCTGTTGCTTTAAAACTTGCAACAAGAGAAGAATTAGCATACATTAAAGAAACAACGTTAAAAATCAATGAATTATTAAAAGAATTCTTCTTATCAATGAATTTAAAACTTGTTGATTTTAAAATTGAATTTGGTAAAACAGCTGACGGTACTATTTTATTAGCTGATGAAATTTCACCAGATTCATGTCGTTTATGGGATGTTAATACAAACCAAAAATATGATAAAGATGTATTTAGACAAGATATTGGAGATTTAATTGAAACTTATAAAGCAGTTCTAGCAAGAATGCAAAATAAATAATTAAGGAGAACAAAGATGGATTACAAAAAAGCTGGAGTCGATATTGAAGCAGGTTATAAATCAGTAGAATTAATGAAAGAACATGTTAAAAAAACAATGCGTCCTGAAGTTTTAGGAGGACTTGGTGGTTTTGCTGGTGCTTTTGATTTAAGTGGAATTAAAAATATGGAAGAACCGGTTTTATTATCAGGAACAGATGGTTGTGGAACAAAAGTAAAACTAGCTTTTGTGATGGATAAACACGATACAATTGGTATTGATGCCGTTGCGATGTGTGTCAATGATATTGCTTGTTCTGGAGGAGAACCACTTTTCTTCTTAGATTATATTGCTTGTGGTAAAAACTATCCCGAAAAAATTGCTTCCATTGTAAGTGGTGTTGCAGAAGGGTGTTTACAATCTGAATGTGCTTTAGTTGGTGGTGAAACTGCTGAACATCCTGGTTTAATGCCTGAAGATGATTATGATTTAGCAGGTTTTGCTGTGGGTGTTGTTGATAAAAAAGATATTATTGATGGTTCAACAATTAAAGCAGGAGACACACTTATTGGTATTGCTTCAAGTGGTGTTCATTCAAATGGTTTTTCACTTGTTAGAAAAGTGTTTGAAATGACAAAAGAATCATTAGATACATACTATGATGAATTAGGAAAAACTTTAGGAGAAGCTTTAATTGAACCAACACGTATTTATGTTAAAGCTTTAAAAAATGTAAAAAATGCGGGTGTTAGAATTAAAGGATGCTCTCATATTACAGGTGGAGGTTTCTTTGAAAATGTACCTAGAATGCTTCCTGAAAATGTAAGAGCAATCATTAAAAAAGAAAGTTATCCAGTACCAGCTTTATTTGGTTTAATTCAAAAAAATGGAAATATTGAAGAACATATGATGTACAACACATTCAATATGGGTCTTGGTATGGTAATTGCAGTTAATCCAGAAGATGTTGAAACAACAATGAAAGCTATTGAAGAAGCAGGAGATAAATGCTACGTTGTTGGAAATATCGTTGAAGGAGATAAGGGCGTGGATTTATGCTAAAATTTGCAGTCTTTGTTTCTGGATGGGGAACAGATTTACAATCTATTATTGATGCTAAAAACGAAGGAAAGATCAATGGCGAAATCGCCCTTGTTCTTTCGAATCGTCAAAAGGCTTATGGTTTACAAAGAGCTAAAGATGCTGGTATTGAAACGGCAGTTGTTAAAAAAGATGATGCTTTGATTGTAAAGATGTTAAAAGAAAGAAATATTGATTTTATTGTATTGGCTGGTTATCTAGCAATTTTAACGGATGAGTTAATCGATGCATATCCAAATAAAATTATGAACATTCATCCTTCTCTTATTCCTTCTTTTTGTGGACCAGGAATGTATGGAATGCATGTTCATGAAGCTGTATTACAACGTGGTGCAAAGGTTTCGGGGGCAACCGTGCACTTTGTTTCAAATATTGTCGATGGGGGACCAATTATTAAACAAGTTGCTTGTGATATATCGGATTTGGACACAGCTGAGGATATTCAAAAAAGGGTGTTAGAGATTGAACATAAATTACTACCAGAAGTTGTAGGGCTATATTGTGATAATAAGATAAAAATAATTGATGGAAAGGCAAAGGTAATTTAAATGAAAAGAGCTTTAATTTCAGTTACAAATAAAGATGGGGTTGTTGATTTTGCTAAAGGATTAGTAGAATTAGACTTTGAAATTGTATCGACAGGAGGTACAATGAAAGTTTTACAAGAAAATGGGGTTTCTTGTATTGCAATTGATGATGTGACAGGATTTCCTGAAATGTTAGATGGACGTGTTAAAACACTTCATCCAATGGTTCATGGAGGACTTTTATATCGTCGTGATTTACCTAGTCATGTTGAAACAATTAAAAAACATGGTATTCATCCTATTGATTTAGTATGTGTCAACTTATATGAATTTGAAAAAGCTTTAAAAGCTGGTAAAGATTTACCAGATATGATTGAAAATATTGATATTGGTGGACCATCAATGATTCGTTCAGCAGCTAAAAACTTTAAAGATGTTTTAATTGTTACGGATCCAAAAGATTATGATAATGTTTTAGATGCGATTAAAAATGATACAACTGATTTTGATTTTAGAATGAATCTTGCTTATAAAGCATTCTCTATGACAGGTGCTTATGATGCAATGATTTCAAGATACTTTGCAGATCAAGTTGGAGATCAATTTCCAGATACATTAAATCTTTCATTAAAGAAAGTAGAACATTTACGTTATGGCGAAAACTCTCAACAAGCAGCAAATAAATATGAAGATAGTTATGTTCAAAAATCTTTATTAGATTATGAACAACTTCATGGTAAAGAAATTTCATTTAACAATGTAAACGATTTATATGGAGCGGTTGCACTTGTTAGAGAATTTGGTAATCAAATCGTTACAGCAGCCATCAAACATTCAACTCCTTGTGGTGTTGCTATTGGAAATACAGGTTATGATTCTTATATGAAAGCCTATGAAGCTGATCCTCAATCTATCTTTGGTGGAATCGTTGCTGTTAACTATAAAATCGATAAAGCAACAGCTGAACAAATGCATAAGATTTTCTTAGAAATCGTAGCTGCACCAGATTTTGATGATGATGCTTTAGAAATCTTAAAGAAAAAGAAAAACTTACGTATTTTAAAACTTAAAAACTTAGATGCACGTGGTGCTAAATATGATATTAAATATCTTGAAGGAAAAGTATTAGTTCAAGAATTAAATACAAAAATGATTGATGAAATGAAAGTTGTAACAAATGTTCAACCCACAAAAGAACAACTTACAGATATGGAATTTGGTATGAAAGTTGTTAAATATGTAAAATCAAATGCGATCTGTATTGTTAAAAATGGTGTAACACTTGCTATTGGCGGTGGTCAAACATCAAGAGTGTGGGCTTTAGAAAATGCAATTCATAACAATCCTGATAAAGATTTCAATGGTTCAGTTCTTGCTTCAGATGCTTTCTTCCCATTCAATGACTGTGTTCAAGTCGCTGCAGATGCAGGTATTCAAGCAATTATTCAACCAGGTGGTTCAATTAGAGATCAAGATTCAATTGATTTATGTAATGAAAAAAATATCCCTATGGTATTTAGCGGATATAGACACTTTAGACACTAGGAGGCTTATATGAAAGTTCTTGTAATCGGTAGTGGTGGTCGTGAACATGCGATTGCTTATAAATTAAAACAAAGTCCAAAAGTAACTGAACTTTATGCAATACCAGGAAATCCTGGTATTGCAAGTTTAGGTACATGTGTACCTGGTTCAGTAGAAGATAATAAATTTATTGTTGATTTTATTCAAAAAAATCAAATTGATTTAACTGTCATCGGTCCAGAAGTTCCTTTATGTAATGGGCTTGCTGATGATATTGAAAAAGCAGGTTATAAAGCTTTTGGTCCTCAAAAAAAGGCGGCAACTTTAGAAGGAAGCAAAGCTTTCTCTAAAGATTTTATGGTCAGACATCATATTCCTACAGCAAAATATGTCGAAGTGACTGATTTTGAAAAAGCATGCAAAGAAGTTGATCATTTTGATTTTCCATTAGTTATCAAAGCAGATGGTCTTGCTGCTGGAAAAGGTGTTGTCATTGTTGAAAACAAAGAAGATGCCATATCTACTTTAAAAGACATGATGGTTGATGGTGCTTTAGATGGTGCCGGAAGTAAAGTTGTCTTAGAAGAATTCTTGACAGGATTTGAATGTTCTTTACTTTGTTTTACTGATGGTAAAACAATTGTACCAATGGTTTCAGCAAAAGATCATAAACAAATCTTTGATGGAAATAAAGGACCTAATACGGGTGGTATGGGAACTGTTTCTCCAAATCCATTTTTACCAGAAGGTATGGATGAAGTCTTGAAAAAAGATATTCTTGATCCATTTATGCAAGGACTTAAAGATGATCAAATGGATTATCGTGGTGTTGTTTTCATTGGTTTAATGATTGAAAATAATCAAGCAAAAGTTCTTGAATTCAATGTCCGTTTTGGTGATCCTGAAACACAATCAATCCTTCTTCGTTTAGAGAGTGATCTCTATGAAATCATGGATGCTTGTGCTACTTATACTTTAGATCAAGTTGAAGTTAAATGGTCTGATGACCATGTGGCTTGTCTTGTACTTGCAAGTGGAGGTTATCCAGGAAAATACGATAAAGGAATTGAAATTAAAAATATTGACAAAGTAAGTGAGGATATTGTTGTTTTCCATGCGGGAACAGCTTTAAAAGATGGCAAACTTGTCACAAATGGTGGACGTGTTTTAAATGTGTGTGCAAGAGGAGCAAATTTACAAGAAGCACTTGCGAAAGTCTATGAAACTGCTACAATTATTACATTCGATGGTATGTACTATCGTCATGATATTGGACTTAGATAGGAGAGAACTCTATGACAAATGTAAGAAGAATTTATGTAGAAAAAAGAAAAGAATATGCAACAGAAGCGCATGAAATTCAAACAAACCTTGTTGAACAATTAGGTTTAACAATTCATTCGCTTCGTATTGTTCATCGTTATGATGTACAAGGAATTAGTGAAGAAATCTTACAACAAGGAATTACTACAATTCTTGCTGAACCAATGGTGGATCATGTTTATGATGAAACATTTCCAATGAATGAAAAAGAATCTGTTTTCGCAATTGAATTTTTACCAGGTCAATATGATCAACGTGCTGATTCATGCGAACAATGTTTCCAAATTCTAACAGGAACATCTTCAACAAAAGTAAGATGTGCCAAAGTTATTGTAGTAGATATTGATAAAAATGAAGAAGTTTTAAATCAAATTAAACATTATTTAATAAACCCAGTTGATCAAAGAATTGCTTCTTTAGAAAAACCAGAACATTTAAATGATGAAACACCTGATATTAAACCTGTACCAACTTTAACAGGATTTAATGATTTAGATGAAACAGGATTAAATCAATTCTTAAAAGATAATGGAATGGCTATGAATCTTGATGATTTAAAAGTCACTCAAGATTACTTTAAAAATGAAGAACATAGAGATCCTACCGAAACAGAAATCAAAGTGTTAGATACATATTGGTCTGATCATTGTCGTCATACAACATTTGCGACAGTTATTACAGATATCGATATTCAAAATGGTGCTTTTAAAGAAATCTTAGAAAAAGATATTGAAAGCTATAAAACAAGTAGACATGCCGTTTATGGAGTGAATACGACACGTCCTCTTACTTTAATGGATCTTGCAACGATTTCAATGAAAGAACTTCGAAAAAAAGGATATCTTGATGATATGGAAGTTTCTGAAGAAATTAATGCATGTTCCATTGAAATTACTGTTCATACAAATCAAGGAGATGAACAATGGTTATTAATGTTCAAAAATGAAACACATAACCATCCTACAGAAATTGAACCATTTGGGGGAGCTGCAACATGTTTAGGTGGGGCTATTCGTGACCCACTTTCAGGACGTGCTTACGTTTACCAATCAATGCGTATTACTGGAGCTGGTGATCCAAGAAAAACATTGGCAGAAACAACACCAGGTAAATTACCACAAAGAAAAATTTGTCAAGAAGCCGCTCATGGTTTTTCAAGTTATGGTAACCAAATCGGGTTAACAACAGGTTATGTTCATGAAATTTACGATGAAGGTTATATCGCTAAACGTATGGAAGTAGGAGCTGTTGTGGCTGCTGCACCAAAAGAACAGGTAAAACGTTTAGAACCACAAAATGGACAAATCGTCTTATTAATTGGGGGACGCACAGGACGTGATGGTATCGGTGGTGCTACCGGTTCTTCAAAATCACATGACGTAAAATCTATTGAAACAGCAGGTGCTGAAGTTCAAAAAGGAAATCCTGTAGAAGAAAGAAAAATTCAAAGATTATTTAGAAATAAAGCAGTCTCAGAAAAAGTTGTTAGATGTAATGACTTTGGAGCTGGTGGGGTTTGTGTTGCCGTTGGTGAACTTGCTCCAGGACTTGATATTGATTTAGATGCTGTTTTGAAAAAATATGATGGTTTAACAGGTACAGAACTTGCTATTAGTGAATCACAAGAACGTATGGCTATTGTTGTAAATGACTATGATGTTGATTTCATTAAAGCAGAATGTGCAAAAGAAAACTTAGAAGTTGTTCAAGTTGCAACTGTCACAGGTACAAATCGTTTAGTAATGAAACACATGGGTAAAGATATTGTTAATATTTCTCGTGATTTCTTAGATGCAGCAGGAGCAAAACGTTATCAAAATATTGAAGTTGAATTACCAGACTTTGAAAGTACACCTTTTGATGAAGAAGAAAGAAATGATTTTGTTGATACAACAAAAGAAGTATTATCAAGATTATCTGTTGCTTCACAAAAAGGTCTTGTTGAAAGATTTGACTCATCTATTGGAAATGGTACAGTTTTATCTCCTTATGGTGGACGTACATACCACAGCGAAACAGAAGGTATGGCTGCTTTAATTCCTGTTTTAGGAAAAGAAACAACAACCGCTTCTTTAATGGCTTATGGTTATAATCCTAAGATTTCTAAATGGTCACCATATCATGGAGCTATGTATGCTGTTGTTGAAAGTGTTGCTAAGATCGTTGCCATGGGTGGAAACTATCATACAATTCGTTTTTCATTCCAAGAATATTTTGAAAAATTATTAGATGATCCAAAACGTTGGGGTAAACCATTAGCTGCTTTACTTGGAGCTAATCGTGTTCAACAAGAATTAAAACTTCCATCAATTGGTGGTAAAGATTCAATGTCAGGAACATTTGAAAATATTTCAGTTCCACCAACACTTGTTTCTTTTGCTATTACAGCAAGTGATGTTCATGATGTTATGACACCAGAAGCAAAAGAAGCTGGACATATTTTAGCAGAAGTTCAAATTAAAAAAGATCAATTTAAAGTCTTTGATTTTGATCATTTACAAAAACAATATGATACTATCCAAGATTTAATGAAACAAAAGAAAATTTATTCAGCTTATACAGTTAAAGATGGTGGTGTGATTGAAGCTGTTTGTAAAATGGCCTTTGGTAATGGTTTAGGAGCTGCTTTCAATACAGATTATTCACTTGCTTCTTATGTTGAAAAGAATTATGGAAACATCATTGTTGAAGTAAAATCCGAAAAAGATCTTGCTGGTTTAGATTATAGAGTTGTAGCTACTTTAAATGATAGTGAAAAATTCTCTTATGGAATGGATACAATTTCTATTCAAGAAGCTTATGCAATCAATAAAGCACCATTAGAAAGTGTTTATCCAACAAGAGAAAAAGCACCTACACAAGATATTAAAGTTGCGGAATGTAAAACAAGATCAACTTTAAAAGCAAAACAATATATTGAAACACCATTAGTTGTTATTCCAGTGTTCCCAGGAACAAACTGCGAATATGATTCAAAACGTGCTTTTGAAAAAGCAGGGGCTAAGGTTGAACTTGTATTAATTAGAAATAAAACAGAAGAAATGTTAAAAACATCGATTGATGAATTGGAAAATGCCATCAAACGTGCTAATATTGTGATGCTACCAGGAGGATTCTCTGCTGGTGATGAACCTGAAGGTTCGGGTAAATTTATTGCAACAGTTTTAAGAAATCCAAGATTAAAAGCGGCAATTAGTGATTTATTAGATAATAGAGATGGTTTAATGATTGGTATTTGTAATGGATTCCAAGCACTTATTAAATTAGGATTACTTCCATATGGTGAAATTAGAGATATGTCGGAAAATGACGCTACTCTTACCTTCAATACGATTGGTCGTCACTTATCTCAATTTGTAGATACACGTATTGGTTCTGTTAAATCACCATGGCTTGCTCATGTCAATGTGGGAGATGTTCATGTCATTCCTATTTCTCATGGAGAAGGACGTTTTGTTGCTCCTAAAGAAGTTATTGATGAATTATTTGCTAATGGACAAGTATTCTCTCAATATGTTGATCCTAATCGTAAAGTCACAATGCAAACACCATACAATCCTAATGGTTCAATGTATGCTATTGAAGGTATTGTTTCTCGTGATGGTCGTGTTCTTGGTAAGATGGGACATAGTGAACGTCAAGGAGAAAACCGTTTTAAAAATGTTTATGGTGAGATGGATCAAAAATTATTTGAAGCTGGTGTAAATTATTTTAGAGGTGGTAAATAGAATGGATAAACAACAATTTGAATGTTTTACATTAAGTCCCTTAGATGGACGTTATGCAAGTATTAAAGATGCTTTAGGTGAATATTTTTCTGAATATGCTTTAGTAAAATATCGTGTTTTTGTTGAAATTCAATGGTTAAAATTTTTAATTGAAAATGTAGAAAGTGATGTTCTTTCTAAATTCAATAAAGATAATTTAGGACAAATTGAAGCTATTTCAAAAAATTTCAATTATGATTCTTTTAAAGCAATCAAAGATATTGAAGCTATTACAAGACATGATGTTAAAGCAGTAGAATATTTCATTGGAAATCAATTAAAAGATATGGGGTATGATTATTTAATCAGCTTTGTCCATATCGGATGTACTTCAGAAGATATTAATAATACATCTTATGCTTGTATGATCAAACATGGTTTAAATGATGTTTGGTTAAAGAAAGCAAAAGAATTTACTGCTGTTATTAATAAATGGGCAGTTGAACATAAAAATGATGCGATGTTAGCTCATACTCATGGTCAACCTGCCACACCAACAACAATTGGTAAAGAATTTAAAGTTTATGCTTATCGTTTTACTTCAAGCATTGAAAATATTGAAAATATTAAAATTAAAGCTAAGTTTAATGGGGCAACAGGTAACTATAGTGCTATTTTAACAGCATTCCCTCAATTAGATTGGCAAACTCTTAATAAAAAATTTGTAGAAGAATATTTAGGATTAACTTACAATCCTTTAACAACACAAATTGAAAGTCATGATTATACTTGTCATATTTTAGATGGTATTCGTCATTTCAATAACGTGTTAGTGGATTTTGATGTTGATATGTGGCTATACATTTCTATGGAATATTTCAAACAAATTCCTGTAAAAGGAGAAGTAGGAAGTAGTACAATGCCTCATAAAGTCAATCCAATTCGTTTTGAAAACTCAGAAGCAAATGTTGATATGTCTAATAATATTTGTGTTGGTTTATCAAACAAATTGCCTAGATCACGTATGCAAAGAGATTTATCAGATAGTTCAAGTCAAAGAAATATTGGTTTAGCTTTTGGATATTCTTTACAAGCAATTAGTGAAACAACAAATGGTTTAGCTAAATGTGTTGTTAATAAAGATAAACTTTCTGCTGACTTAAATGAAAAATGGGAAGTTCTTGCTGAGCCAATTCAAACAATGCTTAGAAAATATGGTATTTCTGATGCCTATGATCAATTAAAAGAACTTACAAGAGGTAAAAATATTTCACAAGAAGCTATCATGAAATTTGCGAAGGGATTAGATGTTTTATCGGATGAAGATCGTCAAACATTACTAGATATGACACCGGCAAGCTATATTGGATATGCTTCAGATTTATGTGATATTGATTTATAATGATCGATCGTCAAGCAATTTATATTTTATATAATGATCAAGTTGGTAAAAAGCTGGTAGAAAGGTTCTATCAGCTTCTTGTTGTTTATAGTCAAAATAAAAAAACAAAACCTGTTGAAAGTTGTCTTTTAAAGTTGAATGATATTGCTAGAAAGAAGAAAACACGTCTAGTTTATTATGATAATCATAGTTTAAAGGAAGATTTGTCACAATTCATTGTAGAAGAGTATCGTCTTTCAAAAATAAAACAAAAATAGACAAATTTGACACAAAAATGAGACATAAAAGTAAAAAAAGCGTGGTATACTAAAGATGCTAGAAATAGGAATTGATTTTTTAGTCATTATTTTATATAATCTTTGTAATCCATTGAGCAAGATTAAATAGTGGAAATAGTTAGAGAGAAGATGGCTGGTGAAAATCTTTGTATGGAAGCTATGGGACACTTGTGAGGAATTACTTGAAAAGAGTAATCGTTAATCGCGTTAAGATGAAAGTGCGTATGAAAATACGAATTAAGGTGGTACCGCGTTGAAACGTCCTTAGAGGGGCGTTTTTATATTTTTAAGGAGGAAAAATAATGGGATATAGTGCACCAAGAGGTACGGTAGATATTTTACCTGGACAAAGTGAAAAATGGATTAAATTAGAACAATTGTTAAGAACAATTGCTGCTAATTATAATGTTAAAGAAATGAGAACACCAATTTTTGAACATGCTGAATTATTTAACAGAGCTGTAGGGGATACAAGTGATGTCGTATCTAAAGAAATGTATACTTTCCAAGATAAAAAAGGAAGATATATTTCCCTCAGACCAGAAGGAACTTCAGGTATTGCAAGAGCTTATGTAGAAAATAAAATGTATGGTTTACCAGAAAAACTACAAAAAGTTTATTATATGGGACCAATGTTTAGATATGAAAGACCACAAAATGGTCGACAAAGACAATTCCACCAATTTGGTGTAGAAATGTTAGGTGTTGAATCACCTTATGTAGATGTTGAATGTATGCTTATGGCAGTGACAGTTGTTGAAGCATTAGGACTTCAAAATGTAACACTTCATATCAATTCTTTAGGAGATGATGCATCAAGAGATGCTTATCGTGAAGCTTTAAAAGATCATTTTAGGGATCATTTAGATGAATTATGTGGGGATTGTAAGGCACGTTTTGAAAAAAATCCGTTACGTATTTTAGATTGTAAAGTGGATGCGAAACATCCAGCTATGAAAACAGCACCAAAAACAATTGATTATTTAAGTGAAAGTGCTAAAAATCATTTTGATAAAGTATGTTCGTTATTAGATGATTTAGAAATTGATTATGTTATCGATACAAACTTAGTAAGAGGATTAGATTATTATTCTCACACTGTTTTTGAAATTATTTCTGATGATCCAAAATTAGGTGCGGGAGCTACTGTTGGTGGTGGCGGACGCTACAATGGTTTAATTGAAGAAATTGGTGGACCGGCAACACCAGGTGTTGGTTTTGCCTTTGGTATGGAAAGACTTCTTCTTGCTTTAGATAATGAAGAAGATGAAGACGAAGATGGTTTAGATTGTTATATTATGCCTTTAGGCGAAGAAGCAAAAGATCTTGCTATGCAAATTATTGCGATGTTAAGAGCAAATGGCTTTACATGTGAAATGGATCATGTATCTCGTGGCTTAAAAGGACAATTTAAATCAGCAGATCGTTTTAATGCACATTTCTCTATTATTTTAGGGGAAGAAGAAGTAAAAAATGAAGTGGTTAATATTAAATGTAATCATGATAAAGAACAAGTTGTAGTACCATTAGAAAATATTTTGGCACATATTGAAAATCATTTAAGTGGAGGACATGAACATGAATAGAACGCATAATAACGGAGAACTTCGTTTAGAAAATGTTGGACAAACAGTTGAACTAAAAGGATGGGTTGCTAAAAAGAGAAATTTAGGAGCTCTTGTATTTATTGATTTAAGAGACCGTTATGGAATTACACAAATTATTATCAATGAAGAAATGGAAAACATTTCAAAAGATATTAAAAATGAATATATTTTATATGTTAAAGGAACTGTTGTAGAACGTTCTAGCAAAAATCCAAATATGCCTACAGGGGATATTGAAGTCGATGCATCAGAAATCAAAATCATCAATACAGCCAATACGACACCAATTATTGTTGCAGATGATACAGATGCTTTAGAAGAAACAAGAATGCAATATCGTTATCTTGATTTAAGAAGACCTGTTATGCAAAATAAAATTCTAACAAGACATAAAATTACAAGAAGTATTAGAGAATACTTAGATACTCATGATTTTGTAGATATTGAAACACCTTATTTAAATCGATCAACTCCTGAAGGAGCAAGAGATTTCTTAGTACCTTCACGTGTACATCATGGTGATTTCTATGCCTTACCACAATCACCTCAATTATTTAAACAATTATTGATGGTTGCTGGTTTTGAAAAATATTACCAAATTGCTCGTTGTTTTAGAGATGAAGATTTAAGAGCAGATCGTCAACCAGAATTTACTCAAGTTGATGTTGAAATGTCATTTATGACAACAGATGAAATCATCGAAGTTGGTGAAAATATGGTGGCTAAAGTCATTAAAGATGTAAAAGGTGTTGATGTTAAGTTACCACTACCACGTATGACGTGGCATAAAGCTATGGAAACATATGGTATTGATAAACCAGATATCCGTTTTGATATGAAACTTGTTAACTTAAATGAAGTTGTTAAAGATGTTGATTTTATGGTATTTAAATCAGCTTTAGAAAATAATGGATATGTTAAAGGTATTAATGTTAAAAATCATGCAAGTGATTATTCAAGAAAGAAAATTGATCAATTAACAGAACTTGCAAAAACATATAAAGCAAAAGGTCTTGCTTGGTTAAAAGTTAATAATGGTGTTGGTGAAGGGCCAATTGCTAAATTCTTTAGTGAAGAACAAATGCAAAGATTAATTGAATCAATGAACGGAGAAGATAACGATTTATTATTATTTGTATCGGATACCAAATATATGGTTGTTTGTGATGCACTTGCCGCTTTACGTAATCATTTAGGAAAAGAATTAAAGTTATATGATCCAAAAGAACTAGGATTATTATGGGTTGTTGATTTCCCAATGTTTGAATATGATGATGAAACTCAAAGATATTATGCAATGCACCACCCATTTACTAGACCTAAAGAATCTGATTTAGATAAAATTGATACAGATCCAGCAAATTGTCTTGCTGATGCTTATGATATTGTCTTAAACGGCTTCGAACTTGGTGGAGGTTCTCAACGTATTTACGAACAAAATTTACAACAAAGAGCTTTTAAAGCTTTAAGCTTAACAGATGAACAAGTAAGAAATAAATTTGGTTGGTTTGTTGATGCTTTAAAATATGGGACACCACCACATGGAGGGTTTGCTTTAGGATTAGATCGTCTTGCAATGTTACTTACTGAAAGTGATTCTATTAGAGATGTTATTGCTTTCCCTAAAAATGCCAGTGCAACATGTCCAATGTCTAAAGCACCAAATAGTGTAGAAGAAGATCAATTAAAAGAATTGGGTATTGGAGTTTTAAAAGATGAATAATGATCGTATACAAGAAATACTTGATTTAATGGAAGAAGCAAGATTAGATTACTTTTTAATAAGTGATCCTCAATCTATTGCTTATTGTACAGGATATTATAATGATCCTCATGAAAGAATGTTTGTATTCATGGTTTCAAAACATGGGAATCATACATTATTTATGAATGATTTATTCTATTTGGAACATGATTTAGGTGTCAACATCGTTTGGCATAAAGATGGACAAGATGCTATTCAAACAATTGTTAATGAAATGCATTTTCCAGGAAGAATCGGAATTGATAAAAACTGGGCTTCACACTTTTTACTAGATCTTATGAAAAAATTACCAAATGCAAAATATATCAACGCGTCACCATGTGTTGATCTTGTACGTATGAAAAAAGATTTACAAGAACAAGTTTTAATGATTGAATCAAGTAAAATCAATGATGCTGTCATGGAAGAAATTATTCCTTTCATTCAAGAAGGTGTCAGTGAAAAACAACTTGCTAAAAAATTAGATGAATTATTTTTTAATCATCATTCTACTTGTTATGGAGCAATTGTTGCTTTTGGTAAAAATGCCGCTGATCCTCATCATGAAAACGATGATACTCTTTTAAGAAAAGGAAATTGTGTTTTGATTGACATGGGATGTGTTTATAAAGGCTATTGTTCTGATATGACACGAACATTTTTCTATGGTGGAATTCGTGAAGATGAAATGAAAGTTTATGAAACTGTAAAAAAAGCCAATGAAGCTGCAGAAGCAATGATTAAACCAGGTGTAAAATTATCAGATATTGATAAATGTGCTAGAAAAGTCATTAGTGATGAAAGCTATGGACAATATTTTACTCATCGTTTAGGTCATTTTATTGGACGTGATGTACATGAATATGGTGATGTTTCTTCAGTAAATGATATGGAAGTTGAAGAAGGTATGATTTTTTCAATTGAACCAGGTGTTTATTTAGAAGGTGATTTTGGTGTACGTGTTGAAGATTTAGTAATGGTGACTCAAGATGGCTGCCAGGTATTAAATTCTTTTACAAAAGATATATATATTATTTAAACGAGCGAAAGCTCGTTTTTTGGTATAATTAAAAAAATGTTGTTTAAACTTATAAAGAAAAAAGAATGTTTTGGACACTTTAAACTGACAAATTTAGTCAAGACAAAATTATATAATAAAAATACATTAAGAAAGGATGAACGATATGGAAGTAAAAAGAGGAGACTTATTTTATGCTGATTTAAGTGTAGGTGTAGGAAGTGAACAATCTGGAATACGTCCTGTTGTTGTGATTCAAAATGATAGTGGAAATCGTTTTAGTACAACAATTATTATTTCACCTTTAACATCATCAAGAAAGAAAAATATTCCAACGCATACATTTATTAAATCACGTGATGATTTAAAAGAAAATTCAATTGCTTTATTAGAACAAATGAGGACAATTGACAAATCTAGACTTATTAGAAAAATAGGGGAATTGACCCCTTTAGAAATGGAACGCATTAATAAATGCATTCGTATTAGTCTAGGTGTTTAGATTACATAAACCTTTCAAACGAGCAAAGCTCGTTTTTTTTAAAAAATATTCTCTTAACAAAGAAAAAGAAATCAATTTGTGATAGAATAGTTACCGAGGTGACAATTATGTATTATTTTATAGGAATTAAAGGGTCAGGAATGGCTCCACTAGCAACAATTTTATATGAATTAGGGAACGAAGTTGCTGGAAGTGATATTGATAAATATATATTTATTGAAGATGAATTGAGAAAAAGAAATATTCCAATCTACTCATTCAATAAAGATAATATAAAGGATGGTTATCATGTAATTATTGGTAATGCTTTTGATGAATCTAATGAAGAAGTTAAAGCGGCTTTAGAAAATCCAAATGTTAAATGTACAAGATATTATGATTTCTTAGCTGACTTTATGGAACATTATGTTTCTATTGCTGTTGCAGGAACACATGGAAAAACAACAACAACAGGTATGGCTTATCATTTATTTGAAGATTTTGATAAAACATCGGTTTTAATTGGTGATGGTACAGGACATGGACAAGTTGGAAGTAAATATTTTATTTCGGAAACATGTGAGTTCCAAGACCATTTCTTACATTATCATCCAGATTATGCTATTATTAATAACATCGAATTAGATCATGTTGATTATTTTGGTAATCTAGAAAGATATATTCAATCATTCGAACAATTTGCAAAACAAGTTAAGAAAACTGTTATTGTTTGGGGTGATGACCCAAATATCAAAAAAATACATTTTGAAAAGCGTGTTTTAAGATTTGGTTTAGGTGAAAACAATGATGTTCGTGCGGTCAATGTTTTAGAAACACCACAAGGTTTATCTTTTGATGTTTATATTCATCAAGAATTATTTGGACATTTTAACATACCATTATTTGGAATGCATATGTTATATAACTCACTTGCAATCATTACTCTTGGTTATTTAGAAGATATGTCCTATGAATATATTTTAAGTAAACTTCAAACATTCAAGGGGACAAAACGTCGTTATACTGTAAAAACTCAAGGAAACAATGTTTTTGTTGACGATTATGCACATCATCCAACTGCAATCAAATATGTTATTGAAGCAACAAGAGTAAGATATCCTGGTAAGAAAATTGTCGCAATTTTCCAACCAGACCGTTTTTCAAGGGGAGCACGTTTTGCTAAAGAATTTGCTCAAGAAATGGATAAAGCAGATTATCCATATTTCTGTCCATTCCCAGAAAATGCAAAACATGAAGATGGTATTGATATTGATATCTATGATATTTCAAAAAATAGTGCACGTGCTAAAGTCATTACTGAAGACGAAGCAGGTGTTAAAGAATTAATGCAATATGATAACTGTGTGTTCTTATTTATGAGTAGTAAAGATATTTATAAATTTGAAGAAATGTTGATTGAAGCCAAAAAATCTATATAAAAAGAGTAAATTGTGGTACAATTATTGAAGAAAGTAGAGGGATGTTTATGACAACAATGGACATTTGTTACTGTGTTTTAATTTTAGCAGGTGCATTTTGTTTAGTTGCCTTAGGAGTATTGTTTATTCGTACATCAACGGCAATTAAACAAACAGGGGATACTGTTGAAATGGCACAAGATACATTGAAAAGAGTTGACAAAGTCTTAGATGATGTTAATTACAAATTAGACTTATTAAATGCGCCTGTAGAAACAGTTGCAAAGTTCTTTGATCCTCAAAGACCAAAGTTTAATCCATTGAAAATGATGATGAGCTTTATTAAGAAAAAATAGAAAGGTGAGATAATATGAAATTAGGAAGATTTTTAACAACTTTAGGAATTGGTGCTCTTGCAGGGATGTTACTAGCACCAAAAAAAGGGAGTGAATTAAGAGAAGAACTTAAAGATAAGGGAAAAGAAACTCTTGACAGTGCTAAAGAAATGACGGTGGAAGACTATCAAAAATTAATTAGTGAAACAATTGATAGTATCAAAAAAACAGTTGATGAATTTGATGTTGATGAATTCAAGGAAAGTTCTTTAGAAAAAATAAATGAATTAAAAGATAAATTTGATGATGTTGTAACTAAATTACAAGACAGCGACCAATATTCTAAGTTAAAAGATCAAGTTGATAATGTAATTGTCCAAGTAAATGATAAAATTAAAGATGTTAAAGAAAAAGTGAGCGAACAAGAATTTGATGATTTTTCTGATTTAGAAGACGAAATTAATGACATTGAAGATGATTTAAATGTCATTATTGATGATTTAAAAGACTAATGAAAAAAGCTACGATTTATGATGTTGCAAGAGAAGCTGGTGTTTCTCTTGCAACTGTATCTCGTGTTATTAATGGATCATCAGTTGTTCGTGAAAAAACTAAAGAAAAGGTTATGAAGGTCATTGATGAACTAAACTTCAAACCAAATCAAATTGCTCGTGGTCTTGCAACAAATAAAACAACAACAATTGCTGTTATCTTCCCACAATCATTATTTGCTCATGTAAAAGATATGATTGGTGGCATCGGTGATGCTGGTAGAACATTAGATTACAATATTACGATTTATACAACAGATGATATTGGAAATGGACCAATGGATGATGTTATGGAAAAAGTTATTCGTACAAGAGCAGATGGTGTCATTTTATTTAACA
The DNA here is from genome assembly GCF_003024675.1 of Faecalibacillus faecis. Taxonomy (GTDB): domain Bacteria; phylum Bacillota_I; class Bacilli_A; order Erysipelotrichales; family Coprobacillaceae; genus Faecalibacillus; species Faecalibacillus faecis. The sequence continues at coordinate 31,453 of NZ_PYLP01000002.1, forward strand.
ATGATAAAATTACTCAACAAATTGAACTTGTTAAAAAACATAGTATTCCTGCTGTTGTTATTGGAATGCAAGTAAGCGATGATTCCCTCGGATCTGTTTATGTCGATGCTCAAAAGATTACATACGATATCGTTAATAACTATTTAGAAAAAGGTAAGAACGATATTATTTTCGTCAGTCCTCAACAAAATCTTATTCGTACAGTTGATTTAATTGAAGGAATGAAAAAAGCTTATCAAGATCATCAACTCCCTTTTGATGAAGCAACACAAGTTATTGATACGTCAACTCACTATGAAGAAAGCTATACTCAATTTGTAGAACATTTTAGAAATCATAAACATGATTTAGTTTTCGCAAGTTATGATAAAGAAGGAGTAGCTGTTGTTAATGCGGCTATCGATAATAACATAAGTGTTCCTGATGATATGGAAGTTATGGCTATGATGGATACAAGCTATTCTCTCATTTGTAGACCATCATTATCAACAATTCATCTTCCAATTTATGATATGGGTGCTCTGGCTGTACGTTTGCTTACTAAGATTTTAAATCAAGAAGAATTAGAAACAAAAGAAGTATGTGTAGGGTATACAAATATTTATCGTAAATCAACTATTCAATAAACCACAAAAGTGGTTTATTTTTATATTAGCTTGACTTTAAATATGAAATTTAATATGATGTACTTACAGCAATGAAGGAGACAAGTAGTATTATTGGATTGTTATAGAGAGCTTGTGGTTGGTGGAAACAAGCCAAGAGATAATATGAATACACTCTGGAGCTTCTAAGTGCAAAGCTTAGACGGTGAAAGCCGTTATCTACTTGAGTGTATGTCTTTGACATGAATTTAGGATGGTACCGCGATCAACTCGTTCCTATGGGAATGAGTTTTTTATTTTAAGGAGGAAATTATGAAGATTTATGATGAATTAGTTTGGAGAGGATTAATTAAAGATGTTAGTTCTCCAGAAATTGAAGAAAAATTAAATAACGGGGGATTAACTTTCTATATTGGAACAGATCCAACAGGAGATAGTTTACACATTGGACACTTTTCATCATTTTTAATTAGTAAAAGATTAAAAGATGCTGGACATAATCCAATTCTATTAGTTGGAGGTGCAACAGGATTAATTGGTGATCCTAAACCTGATACAGAAAGACCAATGATTACAAAAGAACAAGTTCAACATAACTTTGATTGTTTAAAAGCACAAGCTCAAAAGATTTTTGGTTTTGAAGTGGTAAATAACTATGATTGGTCAAAAGATTTGAACTTTATTGACTTTTTAAGAGATTATGGTAAATATTTTAATGTTAATTACATGCTAAATAAAGATATTGTAAAAAGAAGATTAGATTTAGGAATTACTTATACTGAATTCTCTTATATGATCATGCAAGCAATGGATTTCTATTGGTTACATGAAAATAAAAATTGTCAATTACAAGTTGCTGGACAAGATCAATGGGGAAATATTACTGCTGGTATTGAACTAATTAGAAAGAAAACTGGGAAAGAAGCCTATGGATTTACAATGCCACTTTTAACTAAAAGTGATGGAACAAAATTTGGTAAGACAAACGGAAAAGCAATTTGGTTAGATCGAGAAAAAACTTCACCATATGAAATGTATCAATTTTTTATTAATTCCGAAGATGATAAAGTTATTGATTACTTAAAATTCTTAACTTTCTTAACACCAGAAGAAATTATGGAATTAGAAGAAAAAAATAAAACACAACCTCATTTAAGAGAAGCTCATAAAGCTTTAGCTAAAGAAGTAATTACATTCTTACATGGTAAAGAAGCTTATGAAGAAGCGGTGCAAGTTTCACAAACATTATTCTCTGGTCAAATTCAAAACTTAACATTAGAACAAGTTGATGTTGCTTTTGAAGGTGTACCAACAGTTGAAATAGAAGAAAATGAAATGAATATTTTGGACGCTTTAATTTTAGTGGGAGCCGCTAAAAGTAAAAGAGAAGCTAGAGAATTTGTCAATGGGGGATCTGTTTTAATTAATGGTGAACGTATTAAAGATTTAGAGTTTACCGTTAAAAAAGAAGATGCTTTTGGACAAAGCAAAACAGTCATTCGTCGAGGAAAGAAAAATTATTTTGTATTAAAATATAATGGGTAAAAGCTCTTAGGAGCTTTTTTTCATAAAGAATTTGGTATACTATCAAATAAGGAGGGACGGTTATGGAAAAAATAAGAAATTTTTTTAATTTTATATATAGATATTATTTAGATTATCGCTATAAAGTACCACCGGCATCTGCTTTATCTTTTGCTTATTATATGATACTTTCAATCATCCCTATATGTACATTATTAGCTTTTTTTACACCGTTTTTTCCTTTGGATATTAAAACCGCACAAGAAATTCTATCTTATTATTTAAGACCGGATGTTACAAAAATGGTGATTCAACTGATTGAACCACGTTCTTTATCAATTACGACGTTAACAACTTTGATAGCCTCTTTATTTGTTGTCAGTAGAGGTTTCTATCAATTACATCGTATTTCTAAAAATATGTTTCCTAATGATAAAGAATATCCGTTTTTCATTGATCAAGGAATTACTTTTTTAAAAACAATTTTAATTTTTATTTTAATATTAGCAGTGATTTCCTTATTGATTATCTTTCCTTTTTTTAAGATTATTTTTATTGATCAACATAATTTTATAACAAGAGTACTTTTTCTGTTTATTATTATTTTTGTTATCTTATTTTTATTATATAAAATCATTCCTGATCAAAATGTTGATTTCTTAGATACAATTACAGGGACAGTTGTTGCAACATTATTGATTGAAGTGATCATCGGTATTTTATCTATATACTTTTCTATTGTTGATTATAGCAATGTTTATGGGCCATTAGCGGCGTTGGTTATGTTGATGTTTTCGATTGCTGTATGTTCAGAAGCTATTTATTTTGGCATGTACGTTATTTTTGAATGTCATATTCGAAGATTAATAAAAAAATTATAAAGGAGAGAAATGATGTATCCTTATATCAATTTAGAAAAAACAGGCAAACAAATACAAAAATACATGGATGAAAATGGTTATCGTGTTCAAGATGTTCAGGATTATTTAGGGCTCTCTTGTAAACAAAGTATTTATAAGTGGTTAAAAGGCAAATCGTTACCTAATTTAGAACACTTATGTGCTTTAAGTTATTTGTTTCATTGCACATTAGATGATTTAGTTGTTACACAAATGAATTATTATGTGATTAAAGAAACAATATGTCAGTATACATTAGGAGATTGTTGATGATTTATTTAGTAATGATAAATGTATTAAGCTTTTTTATAATGGGACTTGATAAAGTAAAAGCTAAAAAACAAAGATATCGTATTTCTGAAAATACTTTACTTTTTATTGCTTTGATAGGTGGAAGTTTAGGAAGTTATTTAGCCATGTATTGTTTTCATCATAAAACGAAACATATTAAATTTTATATGGGTATTCCATTGATTTTATTTATACAAATCTTGATATATTGTTTTTATTTTTATACAAAATTCTAGACAAGAATTTTGTATATGCTATAATACAAACGTATTAAGCGAAAGCTTTGATCCACATTGTTAGGGAAAAAACAGTGTGGTTTTTTTATGGAGGAATTTATGAAAGCAAATAAAAAAGATATTATCAGTATATTACTTGGAAATACGTTACTTGCACTTGCAGTCATTTTATTTATTGTTCCAGGAAATTTATTAAGTGGAGGTACAACAGGTATTTCTTTATTTTTAAATCATTATTTTCATTTACCTATTTCAATATTTACTTTTATTTTTAATTTTATTGTTTTTATTATTGGTGCACTTATTTTAGGAAAGAAATTTGCTTTACAAACACTTATTTCAACTTTCTATTATCCATTTATTTTAGGCGTGTTTGAATTTTCTTTTCAAGGTTTTTGTTTAACCGATGATATTTTAATTAACACACTTTTTGCAGGTGTGTTAGTAGGTGTTGCTATTGCTATTGTTATTAAAGCAGGTGCTTCAACAGGAGGTATGGATATACCACCCCTTATTTTAAATAAATTATTTAAAATTCCTGTTTCTATTTCAATGTATGTTTTTGATACACTAATTGTATTAGCACAATTTGGTTTTTCCGATATCAGACAATGTCTTTATGGGATTGTATTAATTTTTATTTATACTATGGTTATTGATAAGATTTTAGTAATGGGTGCTCAAAAAATCGAAGTTAAAATTATTTCTTCGAAATATGAAGAAATTAGAAAGGCTATTTTAACGAACGTTGATCGTGGAGTAACAATGCTTCATGGACAAACAGGCTATTTATTAGAAAATACAGAAGTTTTAATTAATGTTATTTCGACAAGAGAACTTGTTCAAGTTGAAAGACTTGTAAAATCCATTGATGAAGATGCGTTTATGATTATTTCAAATGTTCATGAAGTTCAAGGAAGAGGATTTAACTTAGAAAAGGAATATATTGAAAAATAAAATGTATCATTTAGCTTTGTATTTTGATGAAAAAACAAATCAAAAATTATCTTTTCTAAGTGAACAAATAAAAGATAAACTTCATCAAAATTATTTAGAAGAACATCATATTCCTTTTCATCTAACAATTGCGACTTATAAAGAAATAGCAGAAAAGAAATTCATCGAACAGGCAAATCAGCTTTTTACAAAAGAAACGAATCAAGAACTTTATTTTGTTTCGATAGGGTGTTTTCAAAAATCAACGCTCTATTTATTACCTGTTTATAATGAGTTTTTAAATCAGTTGATTTTAAAAGTACATCATATTTTTGATGAATATGTTTCCATTTCACAAAAGAATCGCTATTTACCGTATCACTTTGTACCCCATGTTTCTATAAGCAGAAAGTTAAATGAACAACAAACTAATCAAGCATTTAAAATATTAAATCATTATTTTGAACCTTTTTATGGAAAGGTTACCAAGATTGCCGTAGTAAAGACAAATCCGTATCAGGAAATAAAGATATGGAATTTATAATGCTTATCAAGCATGATATAAACTATAAAAGAAGCATTTCACAATTGAGGCTTCTTTTTTTATAATGAAGGCAAGAGGGGAGAAATGAAAATGTTTTCAAATAAAGAATTAAGAAGCATGATCATTACTTTATTTTTTGAACAATTGCTGGTTATGCTTGTTGGTATTGTTGATACTTTTGTTGTAAGTAGCTGTGGGGAAGCAGCAGTTTCAGGAGTATCACTTGTCAATCAATTTAATACAATTTTTATCTATCTATTTACAGCACTTGCTTCAGGAGGGGCCATTGTTGTTAGTCAATATATTGGTAATAAAGATAAAGAAAGAACGATTTTATCATCAAGTCAATTGTTGATGTTTTCTATTGTTTTTTCAATTATTTTATCTATTTTAGTTTTGATTTTTAATAAACAACTTTTAGGATTACTATTTGGTAAAGTTGAATCAGATGTTATGGAGGCGTGTGTGACATATTTACGTATTTCAGCATATTCTTATCCAGCACTTGCTATTTATAATGCAGGTGCGGCTTTATATCGTTCAATGGCTAAAACCAAAGTAACAATGTATATTTCATTTGTTGCAAATATTATCAACGTTGTAGGAAATATCATTGGTGTTTATGTTTTAAAAGCGGGGGTTGCAGGTGTTGCCTATCCATCACTTATCTCTCGTGTTTTTTCAGCAATCTTTATTACTGTTTTATGTTTCAATAAAAAATGGGAAGCTTACTATGATTCAAAAGATATTTTTAAATTTGATAGAAAGATGCTCAAACGTATTTTAAATATAGCAATTCCTAATGGGATCGAAAATGGAATTTTCCAACTTGTAAAAGTGGCTTTAAGCTCAATTGTAGCGATGTTTGGAACCTATCAAATTGCAGCCAATGGGGTTGCACAAAGTATTTGGTCATTAGCTGCACTTGTTGGTTCAGCAATGGGGCCTGTCTTTATTACTGTTATTGGACAATGTATGGGAGCAAAGGATGTTGATCAAGCAAAATTCTATTTTTCTAAACTTATTAAATGGTCGCTTGTTTTTTCAATTGTATGGAATGTGCTTGTTTTAGCAATTACGCCATTTATCCTACAATTCTATAATCTTACATATGAAACAAAACATTTGATTTTTATTCTTGTTATTATTCATAATATTGCTAATACGGTGGTTTTCCCACTTTCTGGACCTTTATCTCAGGGATTAAGGGCAACAGGGGATGTCAAATTTACAATGATTGTTTCTATTGCTTCAACAGTGGGCGGAAGACTTGTCTTATCTATTATTCTTGCTTTAAAACTTAATTTAGGAGTTATAGGTATTGCCCTTGCAATGTGTGGCGATTGGACAATTCGTGCGATTATTTTCTATTATCGTTATAAATCAAACGCTTGGACAAAATTTGAAGTTATTTAAAAATGAACTTTTATGATACAATGTTTTTAAACTAAGAAAGGAGTATTTTTATGGCAATTGATATTAAAGAAATACTTGCAAATGGTTTGTTAGATTTATGCCACAAAAAAGACTTATCTCAAATAACAGTTAAAGATCTCCTAGAAACAACTGGAGTCAGTAGACAAACATTTTATAATCATTTCTTGGATAAAAATGATTTAATTCAATATATTTATAATCATAAAATTATTGATCATTTTAATGGACAAAATCCAAATTTTAATTTTTATGAATCACTTATAGACTCTTTTAAACATATGAAACAATATCAAACCTTTTTAAAACAAGCATGTTTAATGGAAGGTCAAAATTGTTTAAAAGAATATATTTCGAAACATTGTGAGGACTTTGATTTAAAGTGGCATCAACAACTTTATGGTGAAAAGCCAATGCCTGATGCATTAAAGTTTGCTACCATTTATCATGCTAATGCCTCAAGTGCGATGACTCTATCATGGATTCTATCAGATATGAAAGTTCCTGTGGAAGAAATGGCAAAAATGATTACCCAAATGCGCGGACTAGGAATGGATGATTTGTTTCAGGGAAGCGATTGTACAACAAACCCATATAAAATTGACAAATAATCTTTTTTGTCAATTTGTTGACAGAGTAATTTAATTATAAATTACTCTTTTTTATAAGCATGCTACAATAAGAGTGAAAGAAGAGGAATGTATGAAAAAGACACTTTATTTAATGAGACATGGACAAACATTATTTAATTTACAACATAAGATTCAAGGGTGGTGTGATTCACCACTTACAGAATTAGGAATCAAACAAGCAAAAGTTGCGGAAAAATGGTTTAAAGATCATGATATTACTTTTGATCATGCCTATTCTAGTACGAGTGAAAGATGTTGTGATACATTAGAACTTGTAACAGATATGCCTTATGTTCGCACCAAAGGTTTAAAAGAAAACTATTATGGAGAGTTAGAAGGAGAAAGTGAAAGATTAAATTCTCATTTAACACCAAAAGATTGTGAAACATTCTACTTACAATATAAAGGAGAATCATCTAATACGACAAGAGATCGTATGGTAAAAACTCTAACAGACATTATGAGTAAAGAAGACCATCATAGTGTTTTAGCAGTGAGTCATGGCGGGGCTTGTTTTAACTTTTTAAGAGCTTTCCAAGATCCAATGGAAGAATTAAAAAAAGGATTTGGAAATTGTTGTATTTTTATTTATGAATTTGATAATGGAACATTTACATTAAAAGATGTAATTAGACATCAAATCTAGGAGGCAATATGGAATACGTTAATTTAGGTAAGACAGATATTAAAGTTGCAAAAGTATGCTTAGGATGTATGGGCTTTGGTGATCCACAAGCAGGAATGCATTCTTGGACACTTTCTTATGAAGAATCTAAAAAAATCATTAAACATGCCCTTGACCAAGGAATTAACTTCTTTGATACTGCTATGGGCTATCAAGGTGGAACATCAGAAGAATATTTAGGACGTGCTATCAAAGAATTTTCGAAAAGAGAAGATGTTGTTATTGCGACTAAATTTATGCCACGTAGCCAAGAACAAATCAATCAAGGTATTAGTGCTCGAGAACATATTGAAACATGTATAAATGATAGTTTAAAAAGATTACAAATGAATTATGTAGATCTTTATATTCTTCATCGTTGGGACAATGTAACACCCATTGAAGAAACAATGGAAATCTTAAATGATCTTGTTAAATCAAAAAAAGTAAGAGCGATTGGCGTTTCCAACTGTTTTGCATGGCAAATTGCGCGGGCTAATGAGATTGCTAAAAATAATGGATGGGCAACTTTTCAAACAATTCAAGGACATTACAATCTGATTTTTAGAGAAGAAGAAAGAGAAATGAAACCTTATTGTGATTTAATGGGTGTTTCCATGACACCTTATAGTTCACTTGCTTCAGGAAGACTTTCAAGACATCCAGGGGAAACATCTAAAAGATTAAAAGAAGATGCGTATGCAAAAGGCAAATATGATGAAAGCGAAAAAGAAGATCTTGTCATTATTCAAAGAGTTGAAGATCTTGCTCAAAAAAGAAATTGTTCAATGTCAGAAATTTCTTTAGCTTGGTTACTGTCCAAAGTAGCTTCACCGGTTGTTGGTGCGACAAAACTCAGTCATATTGATACAGCTTGTAAGGCGTGTGATTTAAAATTAACAAATGAAGAAATGAAATATTTGGAAGAATGTTATAAACCCCACCCATTAGTTGGTGTTATGAAAGAAAATAATCAATAAAAACAAGAAAGATTCTTTTCTTGTTTTTTATTTTTTGTTATATTATAGAAAGACAAAAAGAAAGAGAGAAAAGAGATATGGGTATTGTAGTTATAGGTGCAGTTTTTGTTGATATTAAAGGTTTTCCAATTGATGCATACATTCCAACAGGAAGAAATGCAGGACATATTAAATACATTCATGGTGGAGTCAGTCGAAATGTTGTTGAAGATATTGCCAATGTTGAATTACGCCCGACATTTTTATCAATTGTTGATGAGAGCGCGTTAGGACAAGAAGTCATTCATAAATTACAAAGACATAAAGTCAATACAAAATATATTCAACAAATTCCTGAAGGAATGGGAACTTGGTTGGCTGTCTTTTCTAATGACGGTGATTTGGCAGGCTCTATTTCGCAAAGACCAAATTTAATGCCAATTTTAGATTTGGTGAAAGAAAAAGGCGATGAGATTTTTAAAGATTGTGATTCAATTGTTTTAGAAGCAGATATTGACCCTGAAATTATTAAAGTTATTTTAGATTATTCTAAAAAATATAATAAAAAAGTATTTGGTGTTATTTCTAATATGACACTTGCAGTAGAAAGACGAGATTTGTTACAACAATTTGATTGTTTAGTTTGTAATGAATTAGAAGCAGGTATTTTCTTTGCAGAAAATTATAGTAAAAAAAGTCCTAAAGATCTATGTGAAATTATTTCTCAAAAAATGGTAGCGGGGGCCATTAAATCAATGGTTGTTACGATGGGAAGTAAAGGAAGTATTTATGCAGATCATTTAGGCAATAAGGGGATTTGTCCAGCAAAAAAAGTAACAGTAAGAGATACAACGGGAGCAGGAGATGCTTTTTGTGCAGGACTTACAATTGGACTTACTTATGGTAAAGATTTAAAAGATTCTGTAGAAATTGGAACAAAATTAGCGGCTTCAGTTATTACTTCTTCAGAAAATGTTTGTCCACGTTTTTTACCTCGTGAATTAGGATTAGAAATTGATGTAACGGATGAGTAGTTTTCTTTGACAGAAGGGAAAGAAAGTTATAAAATATCTAAGCAATAGGGGATGTTGATTTATGAAAGAAAAACTCATGAATTTAAAAATAACAAAACAAGGAAAAATTGTTTTAAGTGTTGTTATTGCTATTTTTATGCTTATTTTTATTATTACAATTTTATATTCGAACAAGTTCTATCCTAATACTACGGTTGGTGGAATTGATGTTTCAGGAATGACCTTAACAGAGGCTAGAGAGGCTGTTGAAACGGATTTAAAAAATCACGTTTTAGTTATTAAGGGTAGAAACAACGCTAAATATGAATTAAAAGGAAAAGACATTGATTTATCTGCAAAGTATGAAGATCAACTTGAAAGTTGTTTTAAGAAAACGCACGGTTTCTTTTCGTTTTATAAAATTATGACAGGTGAAGATTTTGATGTAGCCTTTGATGTATCTTACAACAAAGATTTACTTGTGCAAAATTTATCACAATCGTTTTTAGTGGCGGGGGGAGATCAATATCAAATTGAAGCACCACGAAGCGCTTATGTAGAATATGATAAAAAAACAAAATCAGGTAAAATCGTTAAAGAAAATTTAGGTAACCAATTAGATGTAGAAAAATTTTATACTTATGTAGAAAAAGCACTTTCTACTTTGTCAACGAAGATCAATTTAGAAAGTGGTGATGTTTATTTAAAACCACAGTTTTATAGTAAAGATGAAGTTATTGCAAATGAACTGAAAACATATAATAACTATTTATTAAAATGGCTTCGTTTTGATATGGGTAAAAAACACTATGAAATCATTCAACCAACAGATATTAAAGAATGGTTGGTTATTGGCGATGATGCCTCTGTTTCTGTTGATAAAGATAAGATGTCATCTTGGGTAGAAGACTTTTGTTTAAAATATAAAACAGTTGGGAAAACACGTAGTTTTAAATCACATACAGGTGAAATCTTACAAGTATCTGGTGGGGATTACGGATGGCAAATTGATTATAGTCAAACAGTTGATCAAATTTACAATGCTATTACAGCTGAAAGCAAAGAAGCGGATGTCACTGCTTATTTAAATAAGCAATCAAAAGAAAATTCTAAAAAGTTGATTACTAAATTAGAACCAATTTATAAAAATAAAGCATATAAAATGAATTATGAAAATCCTGAAGAAGATTATAATACACAAACATATAGTGAAGTTGATATTTCTGAACAAATGGTGTATGTTTTCCAAAACGGACAAGTTGTTTATAGTGCAAAATGTGTTACAGGACTTCCTAGTGATGCAACACGTTCAACAAAAACAGGATGTTGGTATATTAAAGATAAGAAGTTAGAATATACGTTAACAGGTGCGGACTATAAAACACCTACAAAATATTGGATAAGGATTACTTGGACAGGAACTGGATATCATTATATGAATCGTAGTGACTGGGATAAGTGGACACCTGATTTATATAAGACAAGAGGATCACATGGTTGTATAAATCTTCAATTGGAAGATGTTAAAAATATTTACAATCTTGTTTCTTTAAGAGATATGGTCTTTATACATGATTAACCATCAAACCATCTTTGGATGGTTTTTTTATTTTTACAAATGGTTTGCATATTCGTTGACAAATGAGTAAAAAATGATAAAATGCAATTGATTTGCAAATTGAGGTGATTTTATGAAATATAAAACAAAAGCATCAAAACTAATAAAACAATATACAGATCAACATTCTGATCAAAGCTTTACAGCACATCATTTATATGAATATATTGTTGAACAAGGCCAGGCAGTCAATCTATCGACAATTTATCGTAATTTAGATCAATTCGTTGATGAAGGAATACTGACAAAATTTAAAACGGGACATAATGATGTTTTTATGTATCGCGTCAATCAAGATGTCTTTCATTGTCATGAACATCTTCATTTACAATGTTGTAAATGTGGAAAAATAATTCATGTAGAAAGTGGTTTGATGAAAAAACTTGTCAATACTTTAGAAAATGATTATCATTTTTATCTTGAATGTGATGCTTCAACAATTAGTGGCTTATGCAAAGAATGTAGGGAAAAACAATGAAAAAATTAAAAGCTATATTAATATCTTGTCTTTGTCTTTTAATGATGACAGGATGTACAACGAATAAAATAGATAATCAAAAAATAAAAATTGTTTGTACAACATATGTTCAATACGATTGGTTACAACAAATTATTGGTAAAGAAAATAGTACTTTTGATTTATCTTTAATTATAAAAAATGGAGTTGATCTTCATAATTATCAGCCAACTGTTCAAGATATTGTACAAATATCTTCAGCAGATCTATTTGTATGTATCGGTGGAGAATCAGAATCATGGGTCAATGATGCGATTAAAGAAGCCAAGAATAAAGATGTAAAAATGATTTCTTTGATGGATGTTTTAAAAGATCACCTTAAAGAGGAAGAACATTTAGAAGGTATAGAAGAACATGATCATGAGGCTGAAGATGAAACAGAATATGATGAACATTTATGGCTCTCTTTAAAAAATGCACATCAAGCAATTGAGTTTTTATCTAATGAAATTCAAAAAACAGATCAAAAGCATAAAGATATTTATCAAAAAAATACAGAAAATTATTTAAAAGAAATAGATGATTTACAACAACAATATCAAAGAACGGTTGATGCGTCAAAAACAAAAACACTTGTTTTTGCGGATCGTTTTCCATTTCGTTATTTGATGAATGATTATTCTTTAAATTATTATGCGGCTTTTCCGGGATGTTCAGCAGAAATAGAAGCAAGTTTTTCTACGGTGACTTTCTTAGCTTCTAAAATAGACGAATTGAATTTATCGTATGTTATTGTGGTTGATCTATCGGATAAAAAAATGGCAAAAACAATTATTAATTGTACAAAAAATAAGGATCAAAAAATTGTAACATTGGATTCATTGCAAGCTGTTAAACAGGAACAAATTGATAAGGGTTATAGTTATTTAAAAGCAATGAAACACAATTTAAAAGTTTTAAAAAAATGTTTGGAATAGGATGAGAAAATATGGCGTATATTAAATGTCAAAATTTAAGTGTTGGATATGCAGGAGAAACACTTATAGAAAATATTAATTTTGAAGTTCATGAACATGATTATCTATGCATTGTAGGTGAAAACGGGGTAGGGAAAAGCACTTTAATGAAAACATTACTTGGTTTAGTTGATAAAAAAGAAGGAAATGTTGAATTTGGTAAAAATATTAATCGTAAAGAAGTAGGCTATTTACCTCAACAAACAGCACTGCAAAAAGATTTTCCAGCAACGGTTATGGAAGTCGTATTATCAGGAAATCTTTCTAAAATAGCTTTACGTCCTTTCTATCGAAAAAAGGAAAAAGAAAGAGCTCTTTTAGAAATGAAGAAGCTTAAAATTGATTCTCTTGCCAGTCGTAGTTATCGCGAACTTTCAGGAGGACAACAACAACGTGTTTTACTTGCAAGAGCGTTATGTGCAACAGAGAAAATTCTTTTTCTTGATGAACCAACAACAGGACTTGATCCTCAAGTAACAAAAGAATTTTATGATATGTTGAAAGAATTGAATAAAAAAGGAATGGCAATTATTATGGTTAGTCATGATTTATCAGTATTAGAAGAAGCAACGCATGTTCTTTATTTACGAAAAAATGATTATGTTTATGCTCGAAAAGAAGAATTTATGAATACATATGGAAAGGAAATGAAAGCCGATGTCAATTATCGAAACATTTAGTTATTATCTATCTTATCCCTTTGTTCAATATGCTTTGATCGTAGGGGTTTTAATTGCTTTATGTTCATCACTTTTTGGTGTTTCTTTAGTGTTAAAACGCTTTTCATTTATCGGGGATGGACTTTCTCATGTTGCTTTTGGGGCAATGGCGATTGCAACCGTTTTAAATTTTAGTATGCAAACACCGTTTATTATGATTATTACGATTATTGCTGCAGTTTTATTACTGAGAACGGGACAAAACACAAAAATCAAAGGGGATGCGGCGGTAGCAATGTTTTCTGTAGGTTCACTAGCAATTGGTTATTTATTGATGAATGTTTTTTCAACATCGACGAATGTTTCAGGAGATGTTTGTTCAACTTTATTTGGCTCAACGACTTTACTTACTTTAACTAAATCAGAAGTAGTAGTCTGTATCATTATGTCTTTACTTGTTGTAGGGTTTTATATTTTCTTTTATAATTGTATTTTTGCAGTAACATTTGATGAAAATTTTATGAAAGCAACGGGTTTGAAAGCGGAAATTTATAATTTATTTATTGCGGTCATTACAGCTATTATCATTGTTCTAGCTATGAAACTGGTAGGCTCTTTATTAATTAGTGCACTTCTTATTTTCCCGGCTCTTTCAGCTATGCGTGTTATGGTAAGTTTTAAAGGTGTTGTTATTTATTCAGCAATTTTATCTGTGTTAGGAGCACTTGTAGGAATTGTTTTATCAATTTTATTTTCAACGCCTGTGGGAGCCACAGTTGTAGTGATGGATATTCTTATTTTCTTGATTAATAATTTTATTGCGGTTTTCAAAAGAGCATAAAGATTTCTTTGCAAGAGAGAAGGAATTTGTTAAAATGGAAAAGGTGATAAAAATGGATGGAATATTATTGATTAATAAACCAGCAGGTTATACAAGTCATGACATTGTTGGAATTGTTAGAAAAAAATTACATACAAAAAAGGTTGGTCATTGTGGGACTTTGGATCCAGATGCGACTGGTGTTCTTGTTGTATGTGTAAATAAAGCAACAAAAGCAATACAGTTTTTAATGAGTGATAGTAAAATCTATCGAGCGACGTTATCTCTTGGTAAAAGTACAGATACATATGATGCCAGTGGAAAGGTTCTTGAAGAAAAAGAGGTTGGAGAAATTTCAAAAGAACAAGTTGAAGGAGTACTTAATTCTTTTTTGGGACATTCAAAACAAAAGCCGCCAATTTATTCAGCAATTAAAGTAAATGGAAAAAAATTATATGAATACGCCAGAAATGGAGAAGAGGTAGAAATCAAAGAAAGAGATATCGAAATCATGATGATTCAACTTATTTCTTTTGATAAAAATGAAATTGTCTTTGATGTGAAATGTTCTAAAGGGACGTATATTCGTTCTTTATGTGTGGATATCGCTAAAAAGTTAGGTTATCCAGGACATATGTCACATTTGACGCGTATTGTTTCAGGTGATTTTTCTTTAGAAAAATGTTATACGTTAGAAGATCTACAACAAGATCGCTATAAGCTTTTATCAGTAGATGAAGCTTTAGATAGCTATCCTAAAATAATTTTAAAAGATCCTACAGTTGTTTATCATGGAAAAATGATTAAAAGTGATTTGACAGGCCAAGTCGCTATTTGTGATGTAAATAAACATGTTCTTGCTATTTATGAATCTAATGGTGAAGGCTATTTGAAAAATGTAAGAGGGTTATGGTAATGAAAGTATTTTATTTGAAACCAGATTCTTCTTATTCATTAGAACCTTCTGTTTGTGCAATTGGCTATTTTGATGGTGTTCATTTGGGGCATCAGCAACTGTTAAAACGTGTTGAAAAAATTGCCCAAGTGAAGAACATGAAAAAGGCTCTAATGACATTTTCTTGTCATCCTAAAGAAATTTTAGGAAAAAAAGATTTTAAATATTTGATGTCATTACAAAGTAAGATTGCTATTTTAGAAAAAAGAGGTTTTGACTATTTCTTTATTATTGAATTCAATCAAGATATTTCTCAATATTCACCTACTTCATTTCTGGAATGCTATCTTTATAAAAACAATATCGAACATCTTGTTTGTGGGTTTGATTTTCATTTTGGTAAAAATGGTCAAGGGGATACGCGTTTTTTAAAAAATATACAAAAAGAAAATTTTTCTGTAGATATTATTGAAGAGTATGATGTAGACGGGGTTAAAGTATCATCTTCTTTTATTAGAAATAAATTAGAAGAGGGACAACTAGAACAAGCAAATCAACTTTTAAGCCGTCCTTATCGTATTTCTGGAAAAGTCATTTATGGTTTACAAAATGGACGAAAGATTGGTTTCCCTACAGCTAATGTAGATGCAGGACACTATGTTATTTTAAAAAAAGGTGTTTATGGCGTTTATTTTTATCATGATGGTAAATGTTATCTTGGAATGGCAAATGTGGGCTTAAATCCAACAGTAGGAGAAATTACAAAGATTTCTTTAGAAGTAAACGTTTTTGATTTTGATGAAGATATATATGGAAAAGAAGTAGATGTGGATTTTATGTTTAGAGTTCGTGATGAAAGAAAATTTGCTTCTTTAGATGATTTAAAACAACAATTAAAGAGAGATGAAAGGTTTATTAGACATTATTTTGATTAATAAACCTTTCTTTTGTTTAAACTAAAAAAGGGTGGTTTTGTGATTTATATACTGCTTTTTCTAGCAAATGCAACTTGGGGTTTAAATATCATTATAACAAAATTTAATTATGATTCATTTGATCCTTTGTTTTTAGTTTATTTAAAAATCTTTTTTTCAATGCTATCTTTATTGGTTTATATATATTTCAAGAAAATTCCTTTTGAAAAAGCTTCTTTTAAACAAGTAGTTATTAATACAAATCTTATTAATGTTTTAAATTTTATGATGACATATTTAGCATTAAAAACAATTAAAGGTTCACAGGTGGCAACAATTAATTGCTTGTCGCCACTTATTATGGCTTGTATTACTTTTAAACAACAAAAGTGGAATTTTAAAAAGATAGGTCTTTTCTTTTTTATTTTAGTAGGCTTTTTTATAACGATTCATTTTGATTTTTCAACATTGAATATAAGTTTTTTTATGATGTTAGGAGCTTTATTGTTCTATAACATTGGAAATTATCGATTAAGATCTATAAACCAAAATCTCTTTATTTATAATTTTTATATGTTTTTTGTTGCATTTGTTGAACTTACCGTTTTTCTTTTATTTCAACATGAACAGCTTTTTTATCATATTTATCGTTTTCCTTTTTGGCTTTTTGTTTTATCTTCAGGAATAGGTTATGCTTTTATTCAAAGTGTTTCCTTTTTCTCAATTAAAAAAATCGGTCCTTTTTCAACTAGTTTTTTCATGGCGTTCAATCCGTTGTTTACTTATATTTTCTCACTTTTCTTTTTAAAAGAAAGCTTTGATTGGATGATTTTAATAGGATTTTTATGTATTTTTATAGCTTCTTTGGCTATTTTAAAGGAAACATTAAAACAAAATAAATTTTAGACAAGAATACGACACTATGGTATAATTAAACAGTAAAATGTATTAAAAGAGGTTAAGGTCTATGGAATATATAAATAAGGTCATAAATATTATAGGATTAAAAATGCTTATTGCGATCGTGTCAATTGTTTTAATTGTTATTGTTCTTTTTATAACGTATCGTTTATTAAAACTTAAACATTATCGTAAACAAATCATAGATTTAGAAAATAGAATAAATGCAATCAAATCTTTACCCTTACAATATCGTTTAGGAAGGGTTAAAGGAATTGCGAAAAATATGCCAGAACTTCAAGATAAATATGAGCTTTATGAAGAACAGTTTTCAAAATTATCTGATACACTTAATGATGAAATTACACCATTAATAAATGAAGTTGATGAAGCACTTTATTATCGTAAATTACATGGTGTTCAAAAGAAAATGTCTAAATTAGAAAATGATGTCATGCACTATGAGACAGACTCAAAACAGCTATTAAAAGATATTGAAGTTATTACAGAAATCGAAAATATTCAACGTTTAGAAATAATTAAGGTTAAAGAAAAATATCGTGAAACAAATGATCATTACTCACAAATTCGTTTCAAAGTAGAAGATTATGTTCCTAAATTACAAGATGTTTTCCATGGCATAGACCAACAATTTGTACAATTAGAAGATTATATGAATAATCAACAATTTGAAGAAGCTAAACAATATACAGAAAAAGTTTCTAAAGATATAGATGATTTAGAAGCCAACTTAAGAGATTTGCCAACTTATATTTCTGTTACACGTCAATATTTACCAAAACGTTTAAATGAATTAAAAACAATCATGGATGAAATGATGCAAAAAGATTTTGCGGTTGAAAGAATGAAAGCAACGTTACGTATTGATAAAATTGAAAGTGATTTAAATGAAACAGCACAAGCAATTAAAGATTTAAATTTAGAAAATGTTGGACAAAATATTGAAGTTATGACAGAAGACATGAATCTTTTGTATGCGGATTTTGAAAAGGAACAAAATGCGTATGCACTTTATGAAGAAAAAAGAGATGCATGTTACAAATATGTAAATACAATTGATAGCGGTCTTTCAAAAACGAGAGATGTTATTAAAGATTTAGAAAAAAATTATATTTTAAGTGATTATGAAATAACGATTGAAGATGATTATAAAGAATTTCAAAAAGTTTTAGATGATTTAAATGATGTGACTGAAATTATTGAAAGTAAAGATTTTTCTTATCAAGATATGATTGAAAATTTTGAAAGAATTACGATAAATAGTAAGCCTTTCAATGATTCTTTAATTAAACATAATGAACTTGCAGAATCATTAAAAATTCAAGAAAAAAGAGCACTTGATGAACTTGATAACATTAATATTGTTTTACTTGAAATTAAATCAGAAATTCGAAATAAACATTTACCAATGATTAGCGAGTCTTATCAAGATTATATTGATGATTCTTATCAAAAAGCAGATGCTATTTTGAATTTCATTCGTCAAAGACCAATCGACTTAAAGAGCCTTTCAATGCAAGTAGATGCTGCGCGAGATGTTATTTATAAACTTTATGATAATGTGCATAATTTAATTGTAACAGCTGAAATGGTTGAAGATGCCATTATTTTTGGAAATCGTTATCGTTCTTCCTTTTTAGAAGTCAACACAGAACTTACAAAAGCGGAATTACTTTATCGAAATGGTGAGTATACAAAAGCCTTATCGACAGCGGTAGATATTATTGAAAAAATCAAACCGGATTCTTATGAAATGCTCGTTAATAAAAAAAGTCCTAAAAATGCCTAGGACTTTTTTTACGAAAAGGCACAGGTTAAAAAAAAGAGAATAAAATAGAATATGGAGGGAAATATGGTATATCTAGATTATGCGGCAACAACGCCTTTTAATAAAGAGGTTATTAAAACACATGAACAACTTTTAGAGAAATATTTTTATAATGCGGATAGTATTTACAGTCAAGGAATTGAAGTTAATCGTTTATTGGAAAAATCAAGAAGTCTTATTGCAGGTATGTTACATGTAAAAGATGAAGAAATCATTTTTACAAGTTGTGGTAGTGAAGCAAATAATATGGCAATTAAGGGAATTGCTTTTCAATATCAAAATAGGGGAAAACATATAATTACGACTTCTATTGAACATTCTTCGGTTTATGAAGCATGTAAGGAATTGGAAGAAGTTTTTGGCTTTGATGTGACGTATTTACCAGTAGATCATAGTGGACATATTTCAATAGACGATTTAAAAAAGAGTATTAGAGAGGATACTATTTTAGTAAGTGTTATGCATATTAATAATGAAGTAGGAGCTATTCAACCTATTGAGGAAATTAAGAATGTTATTAAAGAACATCCACTTATTAAATTTCATGTAGATATGGTTCAATCCTTAGGAAAGTTGACAATTGATTTATCAGGAATTGATTGTGCTTCTTTTTCAGCACATAAAATCAATGGTTTAAAAGGAAGTGGACTTCTTTATAAAAATCACTCGACAACACTTGTTCCTTTAATTAATGGAGGACAACAAGAATTTGGTTTACGTGGTGGAACAAGCAATGCTTGTACGTATATTGTTTTTGCGAAAACATTAAGATTAGCATTAGAAAACTTCACCCAAAAAGAAGAATATGTAAAAAAATTAAATTCGTATTTAATTCATGAACTTTCACAAATTGAAAGTGTAGTCGTTAACACTCAAGGAAAAGCTTCAAACCATATTGTTAATTTTTCATGTGTTGGCTATAAACCAGAAGTTGTTTTACACGCTTTAGAAGAAAAAGATATTTTAATTTCTACAAGAAGTGCTTGTTCTTCTAAAACAAATGATATTTCAAGAGTTATGCAGCAACTTCATTTAAGCGATGAAGTAGCAAGATGTGCTTTGCGTGTAAGTATTAGTGATTTGACAAAAGAAGAAGAAATTGATAAATTTATTTATTGTCTAAAAGAAGTGTTAAATTCAATAAAAAAACAGAGGTAGATTATGGAAGCAAATTATATTGTTGTTCGTTTTGGTGAACTCACAACAAAAGGAAAAAATAGAAAATTATTTACACAAAAATTATTAAAAAATACGAAGGAAATTCTTTTTGAATTTCCTCAACTTCAATATCAATTACAATATGATCGTCTTTATATTTATTTAAATGGTGCAGATCATTTAGCGGTAAACGAAAAATTAAAAACAGTTTTTGGAATTCATTCATTTTCAAACGCATATAAATTTCCAAAAGATTTAGATGTTGTAAAAGATTCTATTGCGCAAATGATCAATGAAGATACAAAAACAACTTTTAAAATCAACACAAAACGTAGTGATAAAACATTCCCTAAAAAATCACAAGATATCAATAGAGAAATAGCAGGACATGTTTTTCATCATGTTACTCGTCCTTTAAAAGTAGATGTCCACAATCCAGAAATGTTGGTTACGGTTGAAATTAGACATGATGCAATGTACGTTATGACAAATGTTATCAAAGGTGCCGGTGGTTATCCAGTTGGAATTGGTGGGAAGGCTCTTTTAATGTTATCGGGTGGAATAGATTCACCAGTAGCCGGTTATTTAACATTAAAACGTGGTGTAGATATTGAATGTGTGCATTTTGCAGCTCCACCTTATACAAATGAATTTGCTAGAGAAAAAGTTTTTGATTTAGTAGATCAATTACGTCATTATACACATGGTCAAATTACTGTACATGTTGTCAATTTTACAAAATTACAATTAGCTGTTTATGATCATTGTGATGAAAGTTATGCAATGACTGTTATGCGTCGAATGATGTATCGTATCGGTGAAAAACTAGCACGTAAAAATCATTGTTTAGCGTTAGTCAATGGGGAAAGTATTGGGCAAGTTGCTTCACAAACATTAGATAGTATGAATGTTATTAATGAAGTTATTTCTATTCCTGTATTAAGGCCTGTTTTATGTCTTGATAAATTAGAAATTATTGATATTGCTCAAAAAATCAATACATATGATATTTCAATTCGTCCTCATGAAGATTGTTGTACAATTTTTACTCCTAAAGCACCTGCAACAAAACCAAAAAGTTATAAAGCAGTTGCTTTTGAAGAAACATTTGATTTTGATACATTAGTTGATGAATGTGTTGAAACAGTTGAAACCATCGTTGTTGATAATTCTTATAAAAATGATGAAGATATTTTTTAAAAAAAGCGTATAGTTTTTATATCCTGACACAAAATAAAAGTGTCAGGAGGTGACACAAGATGGCACAAAGTAATAACAGTAATAGATTAGTTGTACCAGGAGCTCAAAATGCGATTGACCAAATGAAATATGAAATTGCTAATGAATTTGGTGTTAATTTAGGTCCTGATACAACAGCTAGAGCTAACGGTTCTGTTGGTGGAGAAATCACTAAAAGATTAGTTAAAATGGGGCAAGAACAAATGTCTCGTTCTTCATATAATAAATAAAGAATAGTGTAAAAACTATTCTTTTTTGTAAGTGGTTACATTTTTTATGTAATTTCTCCTAGTTTTATTGTTTTTATGTACCAAATTTAGTACAATATGTTTATATGACTAGGAGGTAAATTATGGTTAAAGTAATGGCGGTAAACGCAGGGAGTTCCTCTCTTAAATTCCAATTATTGAATATGCCAAGTGAAGAAGTCATCACATCTGGTTTAGTTGAAAGAATTGGTCAAGAAGTTGGAAATTTTGTAATAAAAGTAAATGGAGAAAAAAGAAAATTAGAAACTCCAATTCCTGATCATCAAGTAGCAGTTGATTTGTTATTGGATGCTCTTGTAAAACATCATATTGTAGAAAGTTTAGACGAAATCGATGCTGTTGGACATCGTGTTGTACATGGTGGAGAAGATTTTAATGATTCTGTTGTCGTGGATGAAGATGCAGTTAAAAAAGTAGAAGCTTTAGCGGAACTTGCACCTTTACATAATCCCGCAAATATTATTGGATATAATGCTTTTAAAAAAGCACTTCCTCATGCAGGACATGTCTTTGTATTTGATACAGCATTCCATCAAACATTGGATAAAGAAAGATATCTTTACCCATTACCACTTGAATATTATACAGATTTAAAAGTGCGTAAATATGGGGCACATGGTACAAGTCATAAATATGTTTCACAACAAGCAATTGAAATGTTAGGGAATCCTAAAGAATCAAGAATTATTGTTTGCCATTTAGGAAATGGAGCTAGTATTTCAGCTGTACAAGATGGTAACTGTATTGATACATCCATGGGATTTACACCTCTTGCAGGGGTTATGATGGGAACAAGAAGTGGAGATGTGGATCCATCTGTTATGCCTTATTTATGTAAAAAACTTAATAAAAGTGTAGATGAAGTGTTAGAAATCTATAATAAAAAATCAGGTATGCTAGGTATTTCTGGTATTTCTTCTGATTCAAGAGATATTGAAAATGCTTTATTTAATGAAGGTAATGAAAGAGCTTTATTAACTGGGTTATTATATGCACGTATTGTTTCAAAATATATTGGTCAATACTATGCAGAACTTGGTGGTTGTGATGCCATTGCCTTTACTGCTGGGGTAGGAGAAAATGCAGCTTATTTAAGACGTTTAATTATTGATAACGTTTCAAGAGCATTTGGTGTTTTCTTAGATGAAGAACTTAATAATATTCGAAGTGATGAAAATCGTGTTATCTCTCATCAATATTCTCAAATCAAGGTTATGGTTATTCCAACAAATGAAGAAGTAATGATTGCTAGAGATACAGTGAGATTATTAGAACTTTAATGAAAAGGTCCTCTATTTTTAGAGGTCTTTTTTATCTAATTATGATATGATAAAAATGAGGTGAAATTATGATAGAAGAAATTTTAAATAAAATAGAGGAATATGATTGTATTTGTCTTTATCGACATGTTAATCCGGATTATGATGCTTTTGGTAGTCAATTTGGAATGTATGATCTTATTAAAAATACTTTTTCAAATAAAACAGTTTATATGGAAGGAGACTTTTCTTCTGATTTAGTTCAAAAATTTAATATTGAAATGAATATTGAAAAACCTAAATTTGAACAACCTGTTTTAGGAATTGTTTTGGATACGGCAAATAAAGAACGTATTGATGGAGAAAGTTATCAACAATGCAAGGAAATCATTAAGATTGATCATCATATTGTTGTTGAATCTTATGGGAATATTAACTTAGAAGATAGCAGTGCTTCTTCATGTAGTCAAATGGTTGCACTCTTTTTAAAAAATGAACGAGTTCATTTAGCATCTTTTGGAGCGGCAAGTCTTTATATGGGAATTATGGGCGATACGAATCGCTTTATGTATTCAGGTACGGATTGTCGTACATTTGAAGCAGCAATGTATCTTTATAACTGTGGTTTTGATATGCAAGCACTTTATGAAAGAATGTATATGAAAAAGGCGAGTGATTTAAAAGTAAATGCTTTCTTATTAAATCATTATATTGAAGATGAAGGAATTGCTTATTATATTTTAAAAGATGAAGACTTAAAAGCACTCAATCTTTCAAGAGAACGTGGTTCAGATTATGTTAATATTTTAAGTTCGGTTGAAGAATATAAGATTTGGCTTGCAATCACCGAAAATGTTAAAGATCATAATTGGCGTGTATCAATGCGTTCTAGACACTGTCCTGTCAATGTTGTCGCTAACAAATATCGTGGAGGAGGACATGCTTTTGCTTCAGGTGCTACACTTTTATCAATAGATGAACTTCCTTCGCTTCTTAAAGATTTAAAGGAGCTTATCAATGGATAATTTTATTCAGATTATTAAAGAAAAAATGAATCATTTTTCTTTTCATTCAAACTATACACCTTCATCTAAAAAATGGAGTTATATTATTCCTTTATTAGTTGTATTGATTTTAAGTATTGTTGGTGAGTATGTTTTATTGTTACCAATTCACTTTCAATCACAAACATTTATTTTTCATTTGATTTTCTTACTTGTTTTATTTGCGATGCTGCATGCAATTTTACTTGGAACAATTGACCAAGTGTCTAAGGTATTTGTGGCTATCTCTTTAGGATTATTGATCTATGTAGGTATTGGAAGTGTTTATAGTGCACCTATTTTCCATGCAAAAAATTATCAAAAACAACTTCTTTTAGATAAAAAAGCAGATTTTTATAAAGATAATGAAACAATTTCTTATCAGTCTATCCCTGTTGTTGATCGTGAAAGTGCTATCAAACTTGGTGATCGTAAGATGGGTCAGATGATTGATTATGTTTCACAATTTGAAGTTGATGAATCTTATGAACAAATCAACTATCAGGAAACACCTTATCGTGTAACACCGCTTGAATATAGTGATTTGATTAAATGGGTTACTAATCGAAAAGAAGGACTTCCAGCTTATATTAAAGTAAATATGGTTACTCAAGAATCAGAAGTTGTAGAATTAAAAGAAGGTATGAAGTATTCAAAATCAGAACATTTTGGACGTAATATTTATCGCCACTTGCGTATGAATTATCCAACGAAAATGTTTGAAGAACTTGCTTTTGAAATTGATGAAAAGGGAACACTGTATTGGATTGCTCCAGTATTTGAATATCAAATTGGACCCTTTGGTGGAAAAGATATCGTAGGAGCGGTTTTAGTGGATGCTGTAACGGGGAAACATAAATATTATGATATTAATGATATTCCAAGTTGGGTCGATCGCGTTTATCCAGCGAATCTTGTAATATCTCAACTTGAAAATTATGGAAAATATACAAATGGTTATATCAATTCAATCTTTTCGCAAAAAGGTGTTTTACAACCAACAGATGGTTATAATTATATTGTGATTAAAGATGATGTTTATTTGTATACGGGTTTAACAAGTGTTTCTAAAGATGCCAGCAATGTAGGATTTGCACTTATTAATTTAAGAACAAAAGAAGGTAAATATTATCATATTTCTGGAGCGGAAGAATATTCGGCAATGTCTTCGGCAGAAGGAAAAGTACAAAACTTAAAATATAAAGCAACATTTCCAATTTTGATTAACGCTGGAGGAGAGCCTACTTATTTTCTTTCTTTAAAAGATAGTAGCAATCTTGTTAAGATGTATGCTTTTGTCAGTGTTAAAAATTATCAAATTGTAGCAACTGGAAGCAGTGTATCTGAGGCTGAAAAAGCTTATTATGAAGTTTTATCTCAAAATGGTAAAAGTCATGTCGAAGCTGAAGAAAATACTTTAACGGGGAAAATTGCTTTAATCAACAGTGCGGTTAAAGAAGGAAACAGTGTTTATTATTTTAAACTAGAGGGTGATGATCATATTTATATTGCAGATTTATCCCTTTCTAATTCCTTACCACTTGTAGACGTTGGAGATGAAGTTGAAATTCAATTTATTTCAAATGAACATCAAAGCGTGGTTGTTAGTCAATTTAAAGCTAAATAATTTAAAATAGGAATACGCATTATTCCTATTTTTTTACATTTTTATGAAATAATTATAATAAATAGAAAAAAAGAGTGTATTTTTTATAAATATTTATTATAATGATAAAGCATTTTAAGATAAGGGAGAGGTTTAAATAATGATTCAATTTTTCAAAAAAAATATCGAATCCAATAAAAAATTAAGAACACTTGAAATAATTGTTTTATGTTTACTTGTTTTTACTTCAATTGGTTCAGTTTTTTATGGTTTGCTGCAAATTCATAAAGATGTAGGAGATTTGCGATATGTTCAATCTGTCACGATGAATAGAGATAAAGATGAAGAGGATTATGATTCGGATAATAAAGTTTGTGATGTCATTTATCGAAAAGGTGATCAAAAACTTGTGGTATCTTATGATTATGAAGATTATGTTAAATTAAATAAAAATTCAATCAAAGCATATGAATTTAAAACAGTAAATGGACAAAATCTTTATTTTGATCATAAAGATGTAAGTCATCAAGAAGCAAGTCATACTTATAAAGAAATGATGGCAGAAGAAACATTGTCTGTTTTCAATTTAGCGAGTGCAACATTTATTTTAATGTTATCTGTTGCAATTATGATGTTATTCTCTAAACAATTTACAACATATGAAAAATCATGGTTTATCTCAATTATGGTATTAGCTACGATTTTATCTGTGTTATTCCCAGAAGATAGTGCCAATGGTGTAAACGGTATTATCATTATGATTCTTTATTTATTAGATACATTCTTAAATATTTTATGTGAATTACTGATATCTAAACAATCAAGGTATAATTTCTTAGTTTCTGTCTTGGTAGAAATTGTAGAAATTGTTTCTTGTGTTGTTTTAATGTATCGTTTTGCGACAATGGCAACAACTTTATTTTTCTGGCTACCTATTGATATTATTAGTTATATTAACTGGTCTAAACATCGCGATGATGAAGAAGATGAACTTACAATGGTAAGAAAATTAAAAGGATATCAAGAAGTTTTAGTTATTATTGGTATTATTGTTTGGACAGTTGTTGTAGGTTATTTTATTAGTGGTTTAGATATCGCTACTGATTTTTATAACAATAAAACATTAGAAACAGCAATTATTTATATTGATGCTTGTGCTTCAGCAGTTGGAATCGCCAACGGTCTCTTTATTTTCTTTAGATTAAGAGAACAATGGATTGCTTGGTATATATGTGCATTTTTAGAAGCAGTAATTAACATAATGTCAGGACAATATGTTTTACTTGCTTTAAAACTGGGTTATTTTACAAATACAACTTATGGATATATTAAATGGAGTAGATATATCAAAGAACACCAAAATAAAGAAAAAGTATCTTTATTTTAAAAAATAATTTAAAATAAAATATTTTCAAAGCACGAGGAGTTTTTCAGGAGTACTTGAGAATGTTGATTGAAACTGTTACAATAAGACGTGTAAAAAATTATTAATAGGAGAGATAGTATATGGCAATTAGTGCAGGAGATTTTAGAACAGGATTAACTTTAATTATTGATGGTGATCCTTGTCAAGTGTTGGATTTCCAACATGTTAAACCTGGTAAAGGAGCGGCTATTTTAAAAACTAAAATGAGAAACTTGAAAACAGGAGCTATTCAAGAAAAAAACTTCAATGCTTCAACTAAATTTGATCAAGCTAATATTTCTAAAAAAGCAGCTCAATTTTCTTATGAAGCAGATAATACTTTCTACTTCATGGATATGGAAACATATGATACATATGAATTATCTGAAGAACAAGTTGGTTATAATAAATACTTTATTGTTGAAGGAACTGAAGTTTATTTAGTATTCTTTGAAGGATTATTATTAAATGTTTCTGTTTCTGAAAAAGTAGAATTAACTATTGTAGAAACAGATCCAGCTATCAAAGGAGCACCATCTAACCAAACAAAAGACGCTAAAACTGAAACAGGTCTAACTCTTAGAGTTCCTCAATTTATTGAACAAGGTGAAAAAATCGTTGTTTTTTCAGCTGATGGAAAATACGCAGGAAGAGCTTAATAAAGCTCTTTTTTATCATGGGTAAAGTTGTATTAATTACAGGTGGTGCTAAAGGTATTGGTAAAACCATTGCTTTGGAATTAGCAAAAAATCGATATGATATCGTTATTAATTATTTAACTTCTCATCAAGAAGCAAAATGTTTAAGAGAATACATTATTCAACAATATCATGTACGTTGTTTGGCTTTAAAAGCAGATGTTTCTAAAGATGATCAAGTTGGAAAGATGATAGAAGAAATTGATAATCAATTAGGTGGCGTTGATATTTTAATTAACAATGCAGGAATTGATTTGTCTAATTTATTTCATTTAAAAACAGCAGATGAATTTAGAAAGACCTTAGATGTCAATGTTGTAGGTGCTTATAATTGTAGTAAAAGTGTTTCAGCACATATGCTTAAACAAGACTATGGACGTATTATAAATATTTCCTCGACAAATGGGATGAATACATATTATCCTATGTGTATTGATTACGATGCTTCAAAAGCAGCACTTATTTCTTTAACTCATAATTTAGCGTTTGAGTTTGGACCTTATATTCATGTAAATTGCATTGCACCAGGATTTATTGGTACAGAAAATGAACTTGATGGTTATGATGAAGAATTTTTAAAAGAAGAACAAGAAAAAATTATGGTTAAACGCTATGGCAAACCTGAAGAAGTGGCTTATTTAGTGAAGTTTTTGATTAGTGATGAAGCTGATTTTATAAATAATTCGATTATTCGAATTGATGGCGGACAAATAGGGAGTATGTAAAAAAGACTCAATTGTTGATTCAACAGTTGAGTCTTCTTTTTATTTGTTTTTCATTTGTGTTAAAGCAAGTAAGATGGAAAGTTTCCCGTATTCAATTGATAAACCACCTTGCATATATAAAGTATAAGGTTCTTTTACAGGAGCATCGGCACTTAATTCAATGGTACTTCCTTGCGTAAAACTTCCACTAGCCATCACTTCATCAAAGGGATAACCAGGCATTGGGGCAGGAAGAACACGTACAAAGGAATCGATTGGACTTGATGATTGAATTCCTTGAGTAAAATTCACTAATTTTTCTTTACTATGTAAATCTAAAGTTTGAATAAGATCTGTTCTTTTTTCATTGTAACGAGGTGATACATGTTCATATCCTAATTTTTCTAACATGTATGAAGTAAAAATAGCTGTTTTTAATGCATTTTTTACAGCGTTTGGTGCCATGAATACACCTTTAAAGAAAGCGTTGTTAAGATTAAAGTTAGCACCTAAGTCTTTACCAATACCAGGAGCGGTAAGTCTTTGTGCAACTTCATAAACTAAATCTTTATTACCAGCTACATAACCACCTGTTGGAGCAATTCCACCACCTAAGTTTTTCATTAATGATCCGACAACAATATTAGCACCAATATCTCCTGGTTCTTTTGTTTCTACAAGTTCACCGTAACAGTTATCCACCATAATAATGACTTCTTGATTAACTTTTCTAATTTTATGAATAATTGATTCTATTTTATCGATTGTAAGTGATAAACGTTGACTGTATCCACGAGAACGTTGAATTTCAACAAGTTTTACATTTTTTTGTTGAAGTCTTTCAATAATACTTTTTTCATCAAACTCATTATCAATTAAATCAATTTGTTCATAATTAACGCCATAGGCTTTTAACGATTGATTGGAATTACCACTTATACCAATCATTTCTTGTAAAGAATCATAAGGTTCACCGCTAATAGAAATCATGGTATCACCGTGTTTTAATAAAGCAGAAAGCGTTAAATATAAAGCGTTTGTTCCTGACATGATTTGTGGTCTTACTAAAGCATCTTCGCATCCTAAAATAGAGGCGAAAATTCTTTCTAATTTATCTCGACCCTCATCGTAATTTCCATAACCATTGATATCTGTAAAATCACTATAAGAAACTTGATTTTCTATAAAAGCAGATAAAACTTTATTTGAATTAATAAGACATGTTTCATCTACTTTAGCATAGATTTCTTTTAAATCGCTATCTGATTGTTTTGCTAAATCTAATAAATCTTGATCTATTTTTTCTAATATCATTTCTACATCCCCTTTAATCTTGCTCTATTATACAATAAATATTTTTTTTGTGTATCTTTATTGATAAAGTTCTTGTAAAGTAAATCTTTGTAAGATTGTATTATTTTATGGTTTTATGATATAATTTTGAATTGAATTGAGGTGTAGAAAATGAAACCAAAAGTATTAGTTGTTGATGATGAACAAGATATTAGAGAATTACTCAAGTTTTATTTAAATAAAGAAGGTTATGAAGTCTTAGAAGCCGGTGATGGGGAAGAAGCCTTAAACATTTTTGAAAACGAATATGTGGATTTAGGAATCATCGATGTCATGATGCCTAAAATGGATGGTTTTGAACTTGTTGAAAATATGAAAGAGTTCAAAGATGTTCCATGTATTATGCTTACGGCCAAAGGTGAAAGCAAAGATAAATTACGTGGTTTTTCTTCTGGGGTTGATGACTATGTCGTTAAACCTTTTGACCCAAATGAATTAATGGCGCGTGTAAAAGCAATTATGAAAAGATATGATATTAATACATCGCATATTATTCATTTAAAAGATGTTGAATTAGATGGGGATAAATATGAAATTAGATATAAAGATGAATGTATTCATTTGCCATTAAAACAATTTGAATTGCTTTTTGAACTTGCTAAACATCCAAATCAAATTTTTTCAAGAGAACAATTAATTGAAAAAATTTGGGGAATGGATTATGACGGATTTGATCGAACGGTTGATGTACATATTAAAAGAATTCGAGAAAATATTGGTCATTTACCAGGATTCAATGTTGTAACAGTACGTGGTTTAGGTTATAAAGTTGAGGTTGATTAAATGAAATCCATTTATTCTAAATTAATTTTTGGCTTTTTCATTACCATTGTTGCATCATTTTCGGTAGCTGGTTATGTGTCATTAAAATTGAATGATGAACAAATTGAATCAACGGTAGAAGAAGATTTAATTACGACCAATGACTATGTTATAAAAGTTATTTCTAATGGAAATATAGAAAATAAAGATGATATTATAGATCTTTATGCTAAAAGTAGTGAGATGGCAATTACTTGTTATTCCCTGAAGGATGGTTATGTTGCTTATGGAAATAAGAAATATAATCCATCTCCAGAGGAAATGACGCTTTTTTTTGAAAAAAAAGATGAAAATTTTTCAAAAAAATTAAGAGATGAAATCCTATCTTATGGAACAAAGAATAATATCAACGGGGTAGATTATTATATTTATGTTCAAAAAGATACAAGTGGACAAAAAAGTGCGATTGCCAATTCAGCTATTTTGATTTTAGGATGTGTCTTTTTAACAGGAAGTATTGTTTTCCTAGTGATAGCTGATATTATTGTTAAACCATTGACGCGTCTTACGAATGCTTTGAAAGAGTTAAGTAATGGAAATTATGACGTACGTGTTGATAATGTAGGACAGGATGAAATTTCAAAATTGAATCAAGGTTTCAACCAAATGGCGAGACAGCTTGCAAAACAAGATGAAACACGACAAAAATTCATTTCAGATATTTCACATGAGTTCCAGACACCATTAACTTCGATACAAGGATTTGCGAATATTTTAAAAGAAGAAGATCTTCCTAAAGAACAACGCGTGAAATATGCAAATATTATTTTATATAATAGTAAAAGGTTATCTTCTTTAGCGAAAAATATGTTACAATTGACCTTGCTTGATAGAGAAGAAATAGAATTAGAAATTTCTACGTATTCACTTATTGAACAAATGAATCGTGTGATTTCTACTCAAGAAAACCAAGCAATGGAAAAAAATATTGAAATAGAGTTCCAAGTTCCTAAAAAAGATATTGTTATTGATGGTGATGAACAAAGATTAGAACAAGTCTGGACAAATATTGTTTCTAATGCCATTAAATATACAAATGATGGGGGATTAATTACAATCTCTATGAAAAAGACTTCTAAAGAAGTAGAAGTTTCTATAGAGGACACGGGAATTGGAATGTCTAAAGAAGTTGTTTCTCATATCTTTGAACGTTTTTATCGAGAGGATAAAGCACGTAATGTAGAAGGAAATGGTTTAGGACTTGCCATTGTTAAATCCATTGTCGATTTACATAATGGAAAAATTGATATTCTTTCACAGGTTGATGTGGGAACTGTCTTTATTGTAAAATTACCTATAGAAAAACAAAAATTTATGAATCGTTTGAAATTGTAAGGAGATAAGTATGCAAGAATTAAAAGAAAAGATTTTAACTGATGGAGAAATTATTGAACCAGATATTTTAAAAGTGGATAGTTTTATTAATCATCAAATTGATCCAAAAACATATAGATCGATTGCAGAAGAATTAAAAAGACGTTTTAAAGATGAAAAAATTGATAAAATTCTAACAATTGAAGCTTCTGGAATTGCTTTAGGTTTAGCTTTAAGTTATGAATTAAATGATATTCCTGTTGTTTTTGCTAAAAAAGGAACATCTAAAACAGTTAACGATGATTTATATACAAGTGAAGTTTATTCTTATACAAAGGGGAAAAGATACATTGCTTGCGTTAAAAAGAAGTATTTAAACGAAGGTGAACATATTTTACTTGTGGATGACTTTTTAGCGGATGGAAATGCAATGATGGGACTTGTTGATATGTGCCAACAAGCAAAATGTCAAATTGTTGGATGTGGTATTATTATTGAAAAAGGATTCCAAAAAGGACATCAAAAACTTGTTGATTTAGGACTTAAAGTTGAATCACTAGCGATTATTGAATCTTTTAAAAATGGAAATATTACATTTAAATAAAAGAAAGGAGCATCTATGTATTTAAAAAGAATTGAATTACATGGATTTAAATCGTTTGCGGATAAAGTTAATGTCGAATTTCAACCAGGAATTACAGGAATTGTAGGACCAAATGGTTGTGGTAAATCAAATATTTCAGATGCAGTACGTTGGGTTTTGGGAGAACAATCGGTTAAATCATTAAGAGGAAGCAATATGGCAGATGTCATTTTTGCGGGTTCTGAAGATCGTCGTGCACAAAATTTAGCGGAAGTAACACTTGTCTTTGATAACTCAGATCGAACACTGAATTATGATTATAATGAAGTAGAAATTACCCGACGTCTTTATCGCCAAGGAAATGAAGCAGAATACTTATTAAATAGACAGCAATGTCGTTTAAAAGATATTACAGATTTAATTTTAGACACTGGATTGGGAAGAGATTCGCTTTCTATTATTTCTCAAGGAAATATCTCTAATTTTGCGGATAATCGTCCTGAAGAGAGAAGAGTTATTTTTGAAGAAGCAGCAGGTGTTTCAAAATATAAAAAAAGAAAAATAGAAGCAATCCGTAAATTAGAAAGAACAAAAGAAAACTTGGATCGTATTGGGGATATTGTTTATGAATTAGAAAAACAAATTACCCCTTTAAAAAAGCAAAAAGAAAAAGCTGAAACCTATTTAGAGTTAAAAGAAAAATTAACATCTATTGAAGTGAATGTATTAGTACATGAAATTTCAGAAACCAATGCATCATTAGAAGAACTTTCAAAGATTTTAAAATCATTAAATGAAAAACAAGCTGCATTAGATGCGGAAATCTTGTTAAAAGAAAGTGCAAATGATGAAATTAAAAAGAAGATGTTTGTTTTAGATAATGAGATCAACGCTTTACAAAGTCAACTTTTAGAAGCAATGTCTGAAGTTTCAAGATTAGAAACAAGTAAAGTAGAAGTGGATCAAAAGCGTAAACATGCTTTAGAGTCAAAAGATAACAAGGATATTGCTCATAAATTAGAAAATTTAAAAGCTATTTTAGCGGATGTTGTTGAAGAATATAACAACCGTGTGGGACGTCTTGAAGAAACTGAAAAAGAATTAAATGATTTATCTAATAAACAAAAAAAAATGACTTTAATGATTCAAGAAAAACATCAATCAATAAGTCATTTAACTCAAGAAATTACTAAAGATAAAAATAGACAAGAAATTTTAATTGATTTAGTAGAAAATAAATCAAATTATCATAGTGGTGTTAAGGCAGTGATGTCTCTAAGTAATCAAAATCCTGATATTATTGGTGTTTTTGGTGATCTCATTAAAAACGATCAAGAATATGACCTTGCTATTTCTACAGCGCTTGGAAGTGCTTTACAATTTATTGTAACAAAAGATGATTTACAAGCACGATTAGCTATTAAATTTTTAAGGGATAATAAAGCAGGTCGTGCAACCTTTTTGCCATTAGAAACAATGGAACCACGTTTGCTTCGCGAAGAACATGAAATTTTATGTCCGACTTTAGATGGCTATTTAGGTGTGGTCAGTGATTTTGTTTCTAGTGATAAAAAAATAGAGAATGTTATTTTAAATCAATTAGGAAATGTAATTTTAGCGGATAACATTGATCATGCTTCAGAAATTTCTAAAGCAACATACGCACGTTATAAAGTAGTAACGCTTGATGGAAACATTGTTAATGTTGGTGGTTCTTTAACCGGGGGAAGTGCCAATAAACAACAATCCTCGATTATTCAAAAACGCGAGCTTGAAAAAGTTAAAGAACATTTAAAAGAACTTGAAAACAAACTTGCAAAAGAAAAGAATGAATTGAATTCATTAGAAAATGAATCAAAAGAAATTTCTCATACATTATTGCAAAAACAGATGTCTTATGCAAAATTAGAAGTTGTTGTCCAAAATAAAAAAGAAGAGTTGATTGTAGCCAAAGGGGAATACGAAGACTTATCTCATCAAAATGTTGAATTGGAAGATTTTAAAAGTGGTAAAATCAACAATCAACTTGTTATTGAATTAAATGAAGCGATTCAACATCGTGATCAACTTACAGAACAAATTAAATCAAAACGTGAAATGAGAATGTCTTATGTCAATGAAAATGAACAACTTGAAAATGCATTAAAAACACTTCGTAAAGATTTAAAAGATATTCAAAGTCAAGTTAATGAAAAAGCAATTGCTTCAACTAAACAAGAAGCTTCATTAAATAACTATTTAAATCGTTTATCTAATGAATATGCTATGACTTATGAATATGCCAGTGAAAATTATCAAGAAGAATTAGATATGGAATCAGCACGTTATGAAGTTGCAGTCTTAAGAAATGAAATCAATGCTTTAGGTCATGTCAATCTTGATTCGATTGAAGAATATGAAAAAGTTTCTAAACGTTATGAAGATATGAATGGTCAACGTTTAGATTTAATTCAAGCACAAGATAAAATTATTCAAGCAATTGATGAAATGGATGATATCATGGTTGAAAAATTCTCAACAACGTTTGATAAAATCAATTATCAATTCAATCTTGTTTTTAGAGAATTATTCGGTGGCGGAAGAGCTGAAATCAAATATACAGATCCTAATAATATTTTAGAAACAGGAATTGATATTGACGTTCAACCACCAGGGAAATCAGTTTCCAATATTACTTTGTTTTCAGGTGGAGAAAAGGCATTAATTGCGATTTCATGTTTATTTGCAATCTTAAAAGTACGACCAGTACCAATGTGCATCTTAGATGAAGTCGAAGCTGCACTTGATATGGCCAATGTTGAAAGATTTGCAAAGTTTTTAAGAGAATTTTCTTCGCAAACACAATTTATTGTTGTAACACACCGTGAAGGAACGATGGAAGAATGTGATCTTCTTTATGGAGCAACGATGCAACAAAAAGGTGTTACAAAACTTGTAAGTGTTAAATTAGAAGAAGCTGTTGATTTTTCAAATGATCAACATCAAGGAGGTGTCTAATAAATGGGATTTTTTAAAGATATAAAAGAAAAATTAGTAGGTAAATCGACAAAACAAAATGAAAAATATGTAGCAGGACTTGATAAATCTTCATCAACTTTTTCAGATCGTATTAATGAATTAGCTGCTAGATTTAGAGAAATCAATGATGAATATTTTGAAGAATTAGAAAATATTTTAATTATGGCAGATGTTGGAGTTTCAATGGTTATGAAAATTGTTTCTGAAATCAAAGCAGAAGTCAGAATTCAAAATATCACAGATCCTCGTGAAATTAATGATATTATTGTTGATAAAATGTTTGTAATCTATGCAAATGAAAGTGTTATGTCGACAAAAATCAACTATGCGCCTGAAGGATTAACTGTTATTTTAATGGTTGGTGTCAATGGTGCAGGAAAGACAACAACAATTGGTAAACTTGCGCATCGTATTGTTCATGATGAAGGTAAAAAAGTTATTGTGGCAGCGGGAGATACTTTTAGAGCAGGAGCAATCGATCAACTTGCTGTTTGGGCTGAAAGAGTAGGCGTTGATATTATCAAAGGTAAAGAAGGTGGCGATCCTTCAGCTGTTGTTTTTGATGCTTTAAATAGAGCTAAAGAAACAGGAGCGGATGTCTTAATTTGTGATACGGCCGGAAGATTACAAAATAAAGTGAATTTAATGAACGAGTTAGAAAAGATGAATCGTATCATTAAACGTGTTGTTCCTGAAGGTCCACATGAAACATTACTTGTTGTAGATGCAACAACAGGACAAAATGGTGTTTCGCAAGCAATAGAATTTTCTAAAATTACAGATATTACAGGAATTGTTCTTACAAAAATGGATGGAACAGCTAAAGGTGGTATTGTCTTATCAATTAAAGATCAATTAAATATTCCCGTTAAATTTATTGGATTAGGTGAACAAGTAGATGATTTACAAGAGTTTGATCTGGAACAATACATCTATGGCTTATGTAAAGGACTTGTAGAGGAAGTATAATGGAAGATACATTAGAAAAGAAACAAAGAATGAATTTGTTGATGGATCTTTATGAAGATTTATTAACGGAAAAACAAAGAGAATATCTTGATCTTTATTATCATGAAGATTTATCTTTGTCAGAAATTTCTTTAATTAAAAACGTTTCAAAAAATGCAGTTTTTGATAATATCAAAAAAGCGTGTTTACATTTAGAAAATTATGAAGAAAAATTACAGTTATTAGAAAAACATCAAAAACGTTTAGAAATTATAGATGATCTAGAAAAAGATATTAAAGAAGAACATAAAAACATTGATGAACATTTACAAATGTTAAGAGATTTATAGGAGGTTTATATGGCATTTGATTCATTATCTGAAAGATTGCAGTCTACTTTGAAAAAAGTTTCTGGACAAGGGCAATTAACAGAAAGTAATATGGAAGAAATGTTGACAGAAATCCGTCTTGCCTTATTAGAAGCGGATGTCAACTATCAAGTTGTAAAAGAATTTATTGCGTCAACAAAAGAAAAAGCAATGGGGGCAGATGTTGTTGGTTCGTTAAAACCAGGACAAGTTTTAGTTAAAATCGTTCATGATGAATTAGTACATTTATTGGGTGATGAAGTATCTGAAGTTGATTTTAGCAAAAAGCCGACTGTAATTATGATGGTTGGTTTACAAGGTTCTGGGAAAACAACAACTTCTGGAAAGATTGCAAAATTAATTACAAGTAAATATGGTAAAAAACCATTACTTGTTGCTGGAGATATTTATCGTCCTGCAGCCGTTGATCAATTAGTCACTTTAGGAAAACAATTAGATGTACCTGTTTATGAAAAAGGAACAAGCGAATCTGCAGAAAATATCGTAAGAGGTGCTTTAAACTATGCAGCCTTAAATAATAATGATGTTATCATTATCGATACAGCTGGGCGTTTACACATTGATGAACCATTAATGCAAGAACTTGCAAATGTTAAAGAAATTGCAAAACCAGATGAAATTTTATTAGTTGTAGACTCATTAACAGGGCAAGATATCGTTAATGTTGCAGCTTCATTTAATGAAAAATTAAGTATTACTGGGGCTGTTCTTACAAAATTAGATGGGGATGCTCGTGGTGGGGGTGCTCTTTCAATTAGACACATTACCCATGTCCCTATTAAATTTATTGGTACTGGTGAAAAACTAGATGCGATTGATTTATTCTATCCAGATCGTATGGCTGACCGTATTCTTGGTATGGGGGATGTTGTTTCTTTAGTAGAAAAGGTACAAGATGTTTATGATGAAAAAGAAACAATGAAAGCCATGAAAAAGATGCAATCTGGTCGCTTTGGTTTAGATGATATGTTGGAACAAATGCATCAATTAAGAAAATTAGGGCCACTTTCAGGAATTTTAAAAATGATTCCAGGAATGCCATCAATGCCTAATTTAAATGATGAAACAACAGATCAAAGAATGAAAGAAACAGAATCCATCATTTATTCAATGACATTAGAAGAAAGACGTGACCCAAGCATTATTACGTTATCAAGAAAACAACGTATCGCTAAAGGGTGTGGAAAAGATTTAGCTGCTATCAATCGTCTTTTAAAACAATTTGAACAATCTAAACAAATGATGAAACAAATGTCAAATATGGACAGTGCAACTGGTTTACCAAAAATGGGCGGAGGACACTTTGTAGGTGGACCTAATCGTAAAAAAGTTCGTCATAAAAAGAAAAAGAAAAAATAATTAAAGGTGTCAAGTAAAAAAGCTTGACACCTTATTTTATCTGTGTTAAATTATGCAAGTAATATAAATCAAGGAGGAAATTATAAATGGCAGTAAAATTAAGAATGACAAGAATGGGTGCTAAAAAAAGACCTTTCTATAGAATTGTTGCGGCTGATTCAAGATCACCAAGAGATGGTAGATTCATCGAATTATTAGGAACTTACAATCCTTGCACTAACCCTGCACAAGTTGACTTAAAAGAAGAAGAAATCTTAAAATGGTTAAATAATGGTGCTCAACCATCTGATACTGTTA
This sequence comes from Faecalibacillus faecis, assembly GCF_003024675.1. Classification (GTDB taxonomy): domain Bacteria; phylum Bacillota_I; class Bacilli_A; order Erysipelotrichales; family Coprobacillaceae; genus Faecalibacillus; species Faecalibacillus faecis. The sequence goes on from NZ_PYLP01000002.1 coordinate 69,782, forward strand.
AAAACTTATTATCTAAACAAGGTATCATGAAAAAATTTGCTGATTCTAAACAAGGTAAATAATTATGGATTACGTAAAAACACTCAAAGATATCGCGATTGAATTAGTTGAAGATAAAGAACATTTAGAAGTAAGACAAATGCCTTCATTAGATGAAAATGTGATTGTTTTATATGTTTATTCAGCAAAAAATGATATTGCTAAATTAATCGGTCGTAAAGGTGTTATGGCTAATTCTATTCGACAATTAATGTCTGTTGCAGGACGTCTTTCTGACAAAAAATTAGATATTAAATTCGAATCATATGAATAGATGTGTTGAACACATCTATTTTTTTTGGAGGATATATGGAAAAACTTAAAATAGGTAAAGTTTTAGGAACGCATGCTTTAAAAGGAGAATTAAAAATACGTTCTTATAGTGATTTTAATGATCAAAGATTTGTAATTGGAAATAAGCTTTATTTAAATAATATTGAAGATCCTTTTATCATCAAGACAGTAAGAATACATAAAGGAAACTATTTAGTAAGTTTTGAAGGCTTACAAGATATTAATTTAGTTGAAAAATATGTTGGTAGTATCGTTTATGGTTTAAAAGAGGATGTTGTTTTAGAAGATAATGAGTATTTTTATGATGATTTGATTGGTTGCAAAGTAAAAGAAAATGATCAAGTAATAGGAACAGTTGAATCTATTTATTTTAATGGAGCACAAGACATTTTAAACGTTAAAACAACTAAAAAAACAATTGCTATTCCTTATGTAGATGCATTTATTGTTGATGAAGATATTGAAAATAAAGTCATTGAAGTTCAATTGATTAAGGGTATGTATGATGAAGATTGATATTTTATCACTTTTTCCAGAAATGTTTGATGGCTTTTTAAAAACATCAATTATTAAAAGAGCAATTGATAAAGAAGTTGTTGATATTCAAATCCATAATTTTAGAGAATTTACACATGATAAACATAAACATGTCGATGATTATCCTTATGGAGGAGGACAAGGAATGGTATTGATGTGTCAACCAATTCTTGATTGTTTAAAGACTTTAACGACAGATGACTCATTAGTGATTTTAATGTCACCGCAAGGAATTACTTTAAAACATGAAGTAGCAACCAAACTTTCTTTAGAAAAACATTTAATTATCATTTGTGGGCATTATGAAGGTTTTGATGAAAGAATAAGAGATTATGTTGATTTAGAACTTTCTATTGGGGATTATGTTTTAACAGGTGGAGAATTAGGAAGTATGGTTACTTGTGATGCTGTTATTCGTTTATTAGAAGGGGCTATTCGTCAAGAAAGCCATGAAGATGATTCTTTTGCAGATGGTTTGTTAGAGTATCCTCAATATACAAGACCTTTAGAATTTGATGGAAATGTTGTGCCTGATGTGTTGCTTTCGGGACATCATGAAAATATTCGTAAATGGCGTAAATATCAATCGTTAAAAAAGACATACTTAAAACGACCTGATTTATTAGAAAATTATGAATTTGATAAAGAAGCATTAGAAATGTTTAATGAAATCAAAAAAAAGAGTTGATATCTTTTTAAAAGATGCTATAATAGGCTAGGTCAGTATGACTGCATATGTTCCGCTGGTTAATCGAATGAACATACAAGACTATAAATGAAAAGGAGAAATAGAGATGAATTTAACATTAGTAGATCAAATTACTAAAAAACAATTAAAATCTGATATCCCTGTATTCAAAGCTGGAGATACTTTAAAAGTTTACGTAAAAATCAAAGAAGGTAACAAATACCGTATCCAATTATTCGAAGGTGTTTGTATCGCAAGACAAGGTAAAGGAATTGCTGAAACTTTCACAGTTAGAAAAATTTCTTACCAAGTAGGTGTAGAAAGAACTTTCCCAGTTCATTCACCAATCATTGATAGAATTGAAGTTGCTAAAGTTGGTAAAGTACGTAGAGCTAAATTAAATTACTTACGTGGATTATCTGGTAAAGCTGCTAGAATCAAAGAAATCAGAAAATAAGAAATGGGCAACCATTTCTTTTTTTTTACTTTGAAATGAGCTATAATACAAAATAGCTATAAAGGAGTAGTGATTGATTTGAATAAAAAGAGAATAAAAGACGTTATTGAATTCCTTATAGTTTGTATGGGCGTTACCTTTGTGTTTCGTTTTGCTATCATGCCAATAAAAGTAGATGGTTCCTCAATGTATCCAACGTTACAAGATCATGATTATGCGTTTATGTCGAGAATTGATTTAAATCATATAGAACGTTTCGATATTGTGACATTGAATTGTAAAAAATTAGGAAATATTATTATAAAACGTGTGATTGGTTTACCTGGTGAAAAAATTGTTTATAAAGATGATCAATTATATATAAATGATGAGAAAATAGAGGAAGCTTTTTTAGATATTTCTTATATAGAACAGGTAAAAAAAGATTATAATATTAGCTGTTTTACAGAGGATTTTGAATATACAATTGGTGATGATGAGATTTTTGTATTAGGAGACAATCGTTTGAATTCTCTTGATTCAAGATTATTAGGATGTTTTAAGGAAAAAGATATTTTATCCAAAAAAGGGTTTGTATTATTTCCTTTTAAAAATATGAAAGAGGTGGATTAAAATGGCACAAATACAATGGTTTCCAGGACATATGGCAAAAGCTAAAAGAGAAATCGCTGAAAAAATAAAATTAATTGATATTGTAGTAGAATTAGTAGATGCAAGAGCTCCTTATTCAAGTAAAAACCCATTATTTAATGGTATTGTCAACAATAAACCTAGATTAATTGTTATGACAAAAGAAGATCTTGCAAATCCAAAAATTACTAAAAAGTGGATTCAATATTATAAAGATCATGGTTATTATGCAATGAGTGTTAATCTTAAACAATTCAATGAATATAAAAAAATTATTCAAGTTTGTAAAGAAATCTTAAAAGATAAAATGGAAAGAGAAGCTAAAAAAGGATTAAAACCTCGGGCGATGAGAGCAATGGTTTTAGGAATTCCTAATGTTGGAAAATCTACATTTATTAATCGTTTAGCCAAAAGGAAAGCAACAGTTACAGGAAATAAACCAGGGGTAACAAAAGCACAACAAATCATTAAAGTTGACAAAGATTTTGAATTATTTGATACACCAGGAGTTTTATGGCCAAAATTTGAAAATGAAACAGTTGCTCGAAATATCGCTTTGATTGGATCAATCAAACAACAAATTTTACCAAGAGAAGATCTATTTATGTATGCTGTAGAGCATTTAGTAAAAAACTATCCAAGAAGTGTTGAAAATCGTTATCAAATAGAAATTGATTTAGAAGGAGATTGGATTGAAAAATGTTATGATGATATTGCTTCTAACAAGAAAATCAAACCAGTTAGAGGAATTACGGATTATGAACGTGTGATGGATATGTTCTTTACGGACTTATTTGATGGTGCTATTGCGAATGTCACATGGGAGTTACCATATGAGTAATTTACTTGAATATGAAAATAAATATTATGATTTAGGTTATAATTATATTATTGGTCTTGATGAGGCAGGAAGAGGACCCATGGCAGGGGAACTTGTTGTTGCTGGTGTTATTTTTCCTAAAGGTTTCTATGATGAACGCATTTTTGATTCAAAACAGTTAACAGCAAAAAAAAGAGAGGCAATGTATCAAATTATTGTTGAAAATGCGCTAGCCTATCATATTGAAGTGATTTCTGTAGAAGATGTTGATCGTTTAAATGTTTATAGTGCAAGTCAAAAGGGTATGGAAAAATGTTGCCAGATATTAAAAAAAGAAAAAATGTTTGCTTTGACAGATGCGATGCCTTTACATGATATTGAGCATCTTTCTATTATTAAAGGCGATACTTTATCCATGTCAATTGCAGCGGCAAGTATACTTGCAAAAGTGACAAGAGATCATTTAATGATTGAATACGCAAAGAAGTATCCTCAATATGGTTTTGAAAAACATAAAGGATATGTTACAAAAGCTCATAAAGAAGCACTTGCTAAATATGGACCTTGTCCGATACATCGTAAATCATTTAAACCTGTTCAAATGGTTATGAAAGAACAAATGTCATTCGACATTTAGTTCTTTTTTATTTTTTTAAAAAAAAGAAGAAAAAAAGTAAAAAATGGCTTATATACGTAGTGAGGTGATGATATTGAAAGAAATCTTACTATTTTTTGCTTTAAAATATGATGGAGATTTTCAAAGTATTTTAAAAGCGCTACAAAGAAAAGAAAAAGTAACGAATCAACAAAGAGAGGAGGCAGTTTCGAAAGTACAATCAAAGTATACAACGATTTTATGTGATGACTACCCAGAAGCATTAAAACAGATTTCATGTCCACCATTTGTCTTGTTTTATCATGGGAATTTGTCATTGTTAGATGAAAAATGTATTGGTGTTATTGGTAAAAGAGTACCAAGTGAATATGGAACAAGTGTAACCGATAAAATAGTGTGTGATTTGGTAAAAAATGAATATACTATTGTAAGTGGTATGGCTCTTGGAATTGATACACTGGCTCATCGCAGTGCCATGAATAATCATGGGAAAACGGTTGCTGTTTTAGGAAGTGGCATTAATTATTGTTATCCAAAAAGAAACAGAGAGCTCTATTTGAAACTTAAAGAAGAGCACTTAATTGTGAGTGAGCATCCTAATGATTATGTGCCACAAGCAAAAGATTTCCCAAGTAGAAATCGTTTAATTGCTGGGCTTAGTGAATCAGTTGTGGTAACAGAAGCGGAAAAAAGATCGGGAACCATGATTACGGTAGGGTATGCCCTTGACCAGGGAAAAGATATTTTTTGTGTACCCTCAAGAATAGGAGATCCTATTGGTTGTAATTTACTGATACAACAAGGGGCAAAACTTATTTTAGATATAAATGATATTATAGAAGAATAGAGAAATGGAGTTGACAAAGTGAAAAAAAACAATAATAATAGTTTTTGCGTAAAGGAGGATACATTATGTACGATAAATTAGTTATTGTGGAATCTCCTTCTAAATCAAAAACAATAGAAAATTATTTAGGGAAGGACTATCATGTTACTTCTTCTAAAGGACATATTCGTGATTTATCTACATCAGGTAAAGATGGTTTAGGAATTGATCAAGAAAATGAATATAAACCAAAATATGTTATTTCTAAAGATAAAAAAGATGTTGTTAAGGAATTAAAGGCTGCAGTAAAAGAAGCAAAAACAGTTTATCTAGCAACCGACCCTGACCGTGAAGGGGAAGCAATTTCTTGGCATCTTGCAGATGTTTTAGGTTTAGATATGGATGCGGATAACCGTGTTGTTTTTAATGAGGTTACAAAAGATGCCGTCGTGGATGCTTTAAATCATCCTCGTAAAATAGATCAAAATCTTGTTAAATCACAAGAAACAAGAAGAGTATTAGATCGTATTATTGGATTTAAGCTTTCTAAACTCTTACAAAGAAAAATTAAATCAAAATCTGCAGGACGTGTTCAATCGGTAGCGTTACGTTTGATTGTTGAAAAAGAACGTGAAATTGAAGCATTTGTTCCTGAAGAATATTGGAAAGTAAAAGCAAACTTTATCAAAGATGATATTGATTTTGTAGCAGAACTTAACAAAAAAGGGACAAAGAAAGTAAAAATTTCAAATGAAGCAGAAGCACTAGAAATCTTTAATGCATTATCAAAATCATTTGTTGTTGATAGTGTTAAAAAGACAAGTAAGAAAAGAGAATCAAAGCCTCCTTTTATTACTTCGACATTGCAACAAGAAGCTTCTTCAAAATTAGGGTTTAAAGCAAGAAAAACAATGATGATTGCTCAAAAGCTTTATGAAGGGGTTCAACTTGAAGATGAAACAGTTGGGCTTATTACTTATATGCGTACCGATTCAACAAGACTTTCTGATGTGTTTGTTGAAAGTGCAACAAACTACATTAAAGAAAAATATGGTGCAAATTATGTTGGAAAAGTAAAAATAAGTAAGAAAAAAGAAAATGTTCAAGATGCCCATGAAGGAATTCGTCCAACAAGTGCCATGCGTACACCAGAATCTGTAAAGGAACATTTAACAAACGATGAATTTAAACTATATTCATTGATTTATGCAAGAGCAATTGCTTCTTTAATGGCTCCTTCAAAATTTGATGCAACAAGTCTTGTTTTAGAAAATAATGATTATTTCTTTAATGCAAGTGGATCTGTATTAAAGTTTGATGGGTATTTACGTGTTTATAGTCAATACGAAAAACAAAAAGATGAAGTCTTACCAGAAGTGGTAGAAAATGAAGTTTTAGAAAGTCAAAATATTGAAAAAACACAACATTTTACAAAACCACCAGCAAGATATACAGAAGCAAAACTTATCAAAGAAATGGAAGAATTAGGTATTGGTAGACCAAGTACGTATGCAATGATTATTGATACAATTCAAACAAGAGGTTATGTTGAACTTGTTGAAAAAGCGTTTAAACCAACTGAAAGTGGTATTCTTACAAGTGATCGTTTAACGCAATTCTTTAATGATATTATTAATGTTGAATATACAGCTCAAATGGAAAAAGAACTTGATGATATTGCAGAAGGCGAAGACGATTATTTTGATGCGATTGATCATTTCATTAAAAAATTCCAGCCATTATTAGATGAAGCAAATGAAAAAATGGAAGTTATTGCCCCAAAGAAAACGGGTGAAAAATGTCCAGAATGTGGACACGATCTTGTAGAACGTCATGGGCGCTATGGTAAATTTGTTGCGTGTGAAAATTATCCAGAATGTAAATATATCAAAAAAGAAAAAGTGGAACCTGAATATACTGGTGAAACTTGTCCAAAATGCGGTAGCCCAATGGTTTTCAAAACAGGGCGTTATGGCAAATTTGAAGCATGTTCAAATTATCCAGAATGTAAATATATTAAAAACTCTAGAAAAAAGGCAGAACCAGTTATGACGGATGAAGTGTGTCCTAATTGTGGATCACCTGTCGTTATTAAAAAAGGACGTTGGGGTGAGTTCAAAGCTTGCTCAAATTATCCAAAATGTAAAACAATTATTAAGTAGAACATCTGTTCTACTTTTTTAAAAAAGGAGAAAGATATGAATCAAAATCAAACAGTACATGTTATTGGAGCTGGACTTGCCGGCGTAGAAGCCGCTTATCAAGTAGCAAAGAATGGAATAAATGTTAAACTCTATGAAATGAGACCGGTTAAAATGACACCAGCACATCATACGGGTAATTTTGCGGAACTTGTTTGTTCAAATTCGTTAAGAGGGGATAATTTTAATAATGCGGTAGGTGTCTTAAAAAATGAAATGGAAAAATTAGACAGTGTTATTATTAAATTTGCTAGAGAAAACAGTGTTCCTGCTGGTGGGGCGTTAGCGGTCGATCGTGAAGCTTTTTCTAAAGCTGTTACTGATTTTATAAGTAATCAGCCCCTTATTGAAGTTATTCATGAAGAAGTTACTACTCTACCTGAAGGACCTACAATTATTGCAAGTGGACCTCTTACAAGTGATGCTTTATCAAATGAAATCAAAGATTTATTAGGTGAAGAATATTTTTATTTCTTTGATGCGGCTGCGCCAATTATTGAAAAGGATAGTGTTAATTTTGATATAGCTTACTATAAATCAAGATATGATAAAGGTGAAAATGAATATATTAATTGTCCTATGACAGAAGATGAATTTAATCTTTTCTATGATGAGCTCATGAAAGCAGAAGTGGTTAAACCAAAAGATTTTGAAGAAAAATTCTTTGAAGGTTGTATGCCATTTGAAGAAATGGCAAGAAGAGGTAAGCAAACTTTATTATTTGGACCAATGAAGCCTGTAGGTTTATCGAAACCTGATGGAACAAGACCTTATGCAGTTGTTCAATTAAGACAAGATAATGTGCAAGCAAGTTTATATAATATTGTTGGTTTCCAAACGCATTTAACATGGCCTGAACAAAAAAGAATTATTCATCTAATTCCTGGACTTGAAAATGCAACATTTGTAAGATATGGTGTAATGCATCGTAATTCATTTATCTGCTCACCTAAATATTTAAATCAAGATTATAGTTTAAAAAATCATGAGGGACTTTATATTGCTGGGCAAATTACAGGTGTTGAAGGTTATGTAGAATCGGCACAAAGTGGAATGATAGCAGGAATGAATATGGTTCGCCATTTAAATAAGCAAGAACCAATTATTTTTCCTCGAGAAACGGTAATGGGTGCTTTATCTTATTATATTACACATTGTGAAGCAGAACATTTCCAACCAATGAAAGCTAACTTTGGTATTTTACCTGATTTAGAAACGCGTGTAAAAAAGAAATTAAGAAAAGAAGCTTATGCTAATAGAGCGGTTGAAGTAATGGATGAATTTATCAATGGACTTAAATAAAGATAAAGAAAGCTTTATGGATTATTTAAAATACCAAAAACATTATTCTGAAAATACAATTGAAAATTATGAAAGAACACTCAATGAGTTTATCGGATTTTTAAACAAAGAAAGCATTGATGCGTTTTCAAAGGTGAAATATCCTTTAATGAGAGGTTATTTAACGTATTTAAATGAAAAGGGTGTATCTAAAAATACGATTAATAATCGTATTAGTTGTTTGCGTTCTTTATACAAATATTTAGTCAAAGAAGAATTGGTTGAAAATAATCCAATGACACTTATTGAAAATGTTAAGATATCTAAAAGAAATCCAGATTTTCTATTTCCAGAGGAAATGATTGAATTATTAGATAGTATTGATACAAGCGATGATTTAGGTGTTCGTAATAAAGCTATGTTAGAGCTTATGTATGCTTCAGGCTTGCGTTGTTCAGAAGTGGTGAATCTAACATTAAATGTGATTGATTTTGATAATCGTATTCTTTTGATTCATGGAAAAGGGAACAAAGATCGTTATGTACCATTTCATGAATATGCTTCTAAATGGCTTATAAAGTATCTTGAAGAAGGTAGGGGTAATCTTGTAAGTCCAAACGAAGGACCGGATTATGTTTTTGTTAATAACAGAGGACAACAAATGACGAATAGAGGCGTTCAAGATATTATTAAAAGAATTGGAAGAAATTATGATCCTACTAAAAAAATACATCCTCATACATTTAGACATTCTTTTGCCACACATTTATTAAATGCGGGTGCAGATATTCGTACTGTTCAAGAATTACTAGGTCATGAAAATCTTTCAACAACACAAATTTATACACATATTACAAAAGAACGTCTAAAAGATGTTTATTTACAGGCACATCCACGAAATAAAGAATAAAAAAGTCTTGTTTTGTGTTGAATGTTATGATAATATACTTAAGGTATTAAAAAATACACACATTATGAATTCATTTATCGAGTGCCTAATGGTGGTAAATGTTTGAAATAATGGAGGAAAAAAACGAAAAAGGAGGAAATTACACATGTCAGTAATTTCAATGAAAAAATTATTAGAAGTAGGTGTTCATTTCGGACATCAAACAAAAAGATGGAATCCAAAAATGGCTCCATACATTTTCACATCAAGAAATGGTATTTACATTATTGATTTACAAAAATCATCTAAAAAAATCGATGAAGCTTATAAAGCAATGAATGAAATCGCTGAAAAAGGTGGAAAAGTTTTATTTGTAGGAACTAAAAAACAAGCTCAAGAAGCTGTTAAAGAAGAAGCTATCCGTTCAGGAAGTTACTATGTTAACTCACGTTGGTTAGGTGGAACATTAACAAACTTTAAAACAATTCAAAAAAGAATTAGAAGATTAATTGAATTAGAAAAAATGGAAAAAGATGGAACTTTTGATCTTTTACCTAAAAAAGAAGTTATCTTACTTAAAAAAGAAGCAGCTAAGTTAGAAAAGAACTTAGGTGGTATCAAAGAAATGAGAAGATTACCAAGTGCTTTATTTGTAGTAGATCCTAAAGCTGAACACAACGCTGTTGCTGAAGCAAGAATCTTAGGAATCCCTGTATTTGGTATTGTTGATACTAACTGTGATCCAGATGAAGTTGATTATGTAATCCCAGCAAATGATGATGCTATTAGAGCTGTTAAATTAATTGTTGCAGCTATGGCTGATGCAATTTGTGAAGCAAAAAGTGAACCTTTAACTGTTGCTTATGTTAAAGATGAAGATGAAAAAGAAGTAACTATGAATGATGCTGTATCTTCTGTTGAAAACAATAATAGAAGAGGGCCAAGAAATAAAGCTGGTAGACCAGCTCAAAGAAGAGAAGCTAAACCAACTCAAGAATAATCAAGGCTGGAAATCATAAATATGTTGTGATGGGAAAGCAAAGCTTTCCCTTTTTAATAAATAAAAATGGAGGACAAAAAAATGGCAATTAGTGCAAAATTAGTAAAAGAATTACGTGAAAAAACTGGTGCTGGAATGATGGATTGTAAAAAAGCATTAGAAGCATGTGATGGTGACATCGAAGCATCATTCGACTGGTTAAGAGAAAAAGGAATTGCAAAATCTGCAAAAAAAGCTGACAGAATTGCTGCTGAAGGTTTATCAGCATTCGCAATCAACGGTAACGTTGCAGCTATGGTTGAAGTTAACTCTGAAACTGACTTCGTAGCTAAAAACGCTGAATTCGTTGCATTAGTAAACACAGTTTGTGAAGCAGTTGCTGCTAACAATCCTGCTGATTTAGAAGCCGCAAAAGCAATCGAAGTTGATGGAAAAACTCTTGAAACTACAATTGCTGAAGCTTCAGGAAAAATTGGAGAAAAATTATCTTTAAGAAGAATTAAAACTTTCACTAAAGATGATAACGAAGTATTTGGTGCTTACTCACATATGGGTGGGAAAATGGTATCAATCGTTAAATTAGCTGATGCTACTGAAGAAAAAGCAAAAGACATCGCTATGCATGTTGCTGCTATCAACCCAAAATACATCTCTCAAGATGAAATTCCACAAGCTGAAAAAGATAGAGAAGATGCTGTACAAACTGAAATTATGGCAAATGATCCAAAATTAGCTAATAAACCTGAAAAAGTATTAGAAGGTATTAAACGTGGTAAATTAAATAAAGTATTCTCTGAATGGTGTTTATTAGATCAAGAATTTATTAAAACACCAAAAGAAACAGTTGCTAAATACTTAGGAAATAGTAAAGTATTAGAAATCGCTCGTTTCCAAGTTGGTGAAGGTATCGAAAAGAAAGAAGAAAACTTTGCTGAAGAAGTAGCTGCACAAATGAAACAATAATTATCAAGGACACTTTAAGTGTGTCCTTTTTTTGAAAGAAGAAGGAGATTATCTTATGAAATACAAAAGAGTCTTATTAAAATTAAGTGGAGAAGCATTAGCTGGTGAAGACAATTTTGGTATTAATGCTAAAACCGTAGCAGATATTGCAAGACAAATTAAAGAAGCTAAAGAACTAGGTGTTGAAATTGCTATTGTATGTGGTGGTGGAAACATTTGGCGTGGTGTCACAGGTGCACAAATGGGAATGGAACGTTCTTCAGCGGACTACATGGGAATGTTAGCTACTGTTATGAACGGTTTAGCTGTACAAAATGCTTTAGAACAATTAGGAATTCAAACACGTTTACTTTCAGCAATTGAAATGCGTCAAGTTGCTGAACCTTACATTAGAAGACGTGCTGTAAGACACTTAGAAAAAGGTAGAATTGTTATTTTTGGTGCAGGAACTGGTAGCCCATATTTTACAACTGATACAACAGCTGCTTTAAGAGCTGCTGAAATTAATGCAGATGTTATTTTAATGGCTAAAAATGGTGTTGACGGTGTTTATTCAGCAGATCCAAAATTAGATGCAAATGCTGTTAAATTTGATGAAATTTCTTATGCTGATGTTTTAACTAAGGATTTAAAAGTAATGGATCAAACAGCTATTACCTTATGTAAAGATAATAATATTGATTTATGTGTATTCAATATGCAAGAAGATGGTAATATTGCCAAAGCTTGTGATGGTCAAAAAATTGGAACAACAATTTCTGGAGGAAAATAAAATGATTAACATGATCTTAGACGACGCAAACGATAGAATGCAAAAAGCTATTGAAGCTTATCAAAGAGATTTAGCTACTGTAAGAACAGGTAGAGCAACTCCAGCAATGCTTGATCGTGTAATGGTTAATTACTATGGTTCACCAACACCAATTAATCAAATGGCTGGTGTTTCTGTTGTAGAAGGAAGACAATTAGTGATCAAGCCTTATGATAAATCTGCTTTAAAAGATATTGAACATGGAATTTATGAAGCTGATTTAGGCTTAACTCCTCAAAATGATGGAGAAATTATCCGTATTACAGTACCTGCTTTAACAGAAGAAAGACGTAAAGAATTTGCTAAAAACGTATGGAAATTTGCTGAACATGCAAAAGTTGCGGTTAGAAATATCCGTCGTGATGCAAATGATGAAATCAAAAAATGTGATGGTAGTGAAGATGAAATCAAAGATGGACAAAATAGAGTTCAAAAATTAACAGATAAATTTGTTAAAGAAATTGATGAAATTGGAAAAGCTAAAGAAAAAGATATTATGACAGTTTAAAAAGGAATACTTCGGTATTTCTTTTTTTCGTTTCTAGGTAAATTTTGTTTTTTGTATGTTTTATGTTATAATCTTTCTTGACTTTAAGGAGGGTAACTCTATGGATAAAGAAGATTATCAATTAGATATGAATAATATACCAGCGCATATTGCTTTTATTATGGATGGTAATGGACGTTGGGCTAAAAAAAGAATGATGCCAAGAACATTTGGGCATAATGAAGGAACAAAAACCATTAGAAAAGTTGCTTTAGAAGCCAATCGTTTAGGTGTTAAAGCAATGACTGTGTATGCTTTTTCAACTGAAAATTTTGCACGTCCAGAAGAAGAGGTACAATTTATTTTTAAATTGCCTAAAAAATTCTTTGAATCTTATTTAAAAGAATTGATAGAAAATAATGTGCAAATTTGTATGATCGGTCACCTTGACAAAGCACCAAAAGCAACAAGAGATATTATCAATAGTGCTATTGAACAAACAAAAAATAATACAGGATTGAAATTATGTTTTGCTTTTATTTATGGTGGTAGGGATGAAATTGTTCATTCTACAAAACAAATTGTTCAAGATGTTCAAGAAGGAAAAATTAGTATTAATGATATTACAGAAGATTATTTTAATTCAACATTAATGTCAGCTAATTTACCTGATGTAGATTTAATGATTCGTACTAGTGGAGAACAACGCTTATCGAATTTTATGTTATGGCAGTTAGCGTATGCTGAATTTATTTTTACACCTGTTTATTGGCCTGATTTTGATGAAAAGGAATTGCATAAATCAATTTGGCTCTATCAAAACAGAGAGCGTCGATATGGAGGATTAAAATAGTGAAAGAAAGAATTAATACAGCTTTATGCCTTATTGCAGTCGTCGTACCTGCTGTTGTTTTTGGAGGAATTTTTTATAAAATTTTGATTGCTATTGTCATGGGGCTAAGTATTTACGAAATGCTTCATATCTGTTCAAGACCACGTATAGGTTTATATATGTATTTTCTTGTAGGAGCATTTTTTGTTGGAGGTTTTTTGTTAAGTAGAGATAGTTTACTTATTTCTAATTACCTTATTTTAGTGTACATGGCTTGCGTTTTGGCTTGTATGATTTTTGATGAAACGTGTAATATTGAACGTGCAGCTTATGTATTTACAATGGGAACACTTGTCTGTGCTGGATGCCATGCTTTGCTTGTTATGCGTTTAAGTTATGGTTGGGAGTATTTATTGCTTCTTGCCATTGCTACTTTTGGAAGTGATACAGGTGCCTACTTTACAGGGATGGCAATTGGTAAACATAAGTTGATTCCTAGACTTTCTCCTAAAAAAACCATTGAAGGATCTATTGGTGGAATTATTTTAGGAAGCGTTTTAGGTCTTATTTTTGCTTATTTTACCGGGATACTTGCTAAACATTGGATCATTGTTCCAGCGGTTATTGTTATGACTTTGACAGGACAAATTGGCGATTTGATCTTTAGTGCGATTAAAAGATATTTTGAAGTCAAAGATTATTCAAAATTATTACCAGGACATGGTGGAATCTTAGATCGTATTGATAGTTTAACGTATAATGTTTTAATATTTAGTTTCTTTTTAATGATTGTGGGGTTATAGAAGATGAAAAAAATTACCATATTAGGAGCAACAGGTTCTATAGGTCAACAAACAGTGGATGTTTGCTTACATCATCAAGATGAATTTGAAGTTGTTGCTGTTTCTGCAGGAAAAAATATTAAATTACTTGAAGAAACAATTAAACAAATCAAGCCAAAGGTTGTTTGTGTTATTGATGAAAAAGATGCACTTTATTTACAAGAAAAATATAAAGAAATCAAATGCGTTTATGGACCTGAAGGACTTGATTATATTGCAACTATAGATGAGGTAGATATTGTCTTAAATGCGATTGTTGGTTTTGCTGGTTTATTACCAACGATCCATGCCATTGAAGCTAAAAAGGATATTGCACTTGCTAATAAAGAAACTTTAGTTGTTGCAGGATATATTATTACAAAATTAGTTAAGGAAAATGGTGTAAAATTATTACCAGTAGATAGTGAACACTCAGCAATTTTCCAATCTTTACAAGGAAATAAAGGAAATAAAATTAAACGTATTCTGTTGACTGCAAGTGGTGGGAGCTTTAGAAATAAAACAAGAGAAGAACTTGTAGGCGTTTCTGTAGAAGATGCTTTAAAACATCCAAATTGGTCAATGGGTGCGAAAATTACTATAGATAGTGCAACACTTTTTAATAAAGGACTTGAAGTTATTGAAGCTAAATGGCTTTTTGATGTTGATTATGATCAAATTGAGGTATTAATTCATCCAGAAAGTATTTTACATTCTGCTGTTGAATATGAAGATACTTCAGTTATAGGACAAATGGGAACACCAGATATGCGCCTAGCAATTCAATATGCTTTAACATATCCAAAAAGAGAAGTTCTTGTTAATGGTGAATCTTTGGATTTGACAAAGATTGGTTCACTTACTTTTATTAAGCCTGATTTTAATAGATTCCATGCTTTAGAACTTGCATATAAAGCAGGAAAAATTGGTGGAAGCTTACCTTGTGTTTTAAATGGAGCAAATGAAATGGCAAATTTGCTTTTTAGAGAAGGCAAAATAGAATTCTTACAAATTGAAGAACTTGTTGAAAAAGCAATGAATGCACATCAAGTTATTCAAGATCCAAATGTATCACAATTATTAGAAATTGATTGTTGGGCAAGAGATTTTGTTTTAAAGGAGATTAATAAATAGATGCAAACGATTATAAATATTATTGTTTTCTTTTTGATTCTTGGAGCTATTGTCTTGATTCATGAATTAGGTCATTTTTTAACAGCAAAACTTTTTGGAGTTTATTGTGCTGAATTTTCTATTGGAATGGGTCCTAAACTTTTTTCAAAGAAAAAAGGTGAAACAGAATATCAAATACGTGCGCTTCCTATTGGTGGTTATGTTGCCATGGCAGGAGAAGCTGATCAAGAAGACAATGAAATCATGAAGGATGTTCCCTATGAACGAACATTAAAAGGAATTAAAACGTGGAAGAAATGTGTTATCATGCTTGCCGGTGTTTTTATGAACTTTGTTTTAGCTCTTGTTTTATTAATTGGTATTTATTCTTTTGTAGAAGTACAAACAAACACTTCAGAAATTGGCAGTGTTGTCAAAAATAAAGGAGCAGCTCTTGCTGGAATTGAAGCCGGTGATGTCATTAATAAAATTACAATTAATAATGAAGAACATATCATTGCCTCTTTCTCTGATATTCAAGAAGTTCTAGATAATGAAAATCTACAATTGGATACAGATACAGTAACCATGAAAGTAGGACTTACAAGAAATAAACATTATTTAGAAAAAAAGGTAACAGCAAAATACAATAATGAAACAAAATCTTATGTCATGGGAATTACAGCTGCAATGAAGCAACTTACTTTTGCAGAAGCAATCCGCCAAGGAATCAATCAATTTATAGAATATGCCTTATTAATTTTTACAACATTAGGTAAATTGATTACAGATATGACACATACAGTTTCTCAACTATCGGGACCGGTAGGGATTTATACAGTTACTGCACAAGTCACACAAACGGGTTCAATTAGTACCTTACTTTCATTAACAGCTTTATTATCTACAAATATTGGAATGTTCAACTTACTTCCAATACCTGGTTTAGATGGAAGTCAAGTACTCTTTGCCCTTATTGAAAAAGTGATTCGTCGTGAAATACCAACACGCATTAAATATGCTTTACAAATGGCAGGGCTTATTCTTGCTTTTGGATTAATGATTTTTGCAACTGTAAATGATATAGGAAAATTCTTTTAAAAAAAGGCTTTTGCCTTTTTTTGTGTTATAATAAATGCTGTTTCGAGGTGGAATATGAATAAATTAATTATTTTATTAAAACAATTGAATATTATAGATCAAGTCAGTATTTTAATGCATGCTAATTTAAAAAAAGTTGTTGTACATCAAGATAATGAATATAGTTTTTATATTGAAAGTAAGGATTTTATTCCTTTTGAAGAATATCAATTATTGATCAATTCAGGTGATCAATTTCCTTATCCTATTGAATTTATTTTTAATTATCCAGATAATTTTTCATATGAACAAGATTGGTCTTATTATTTAGGCTATATTATTGAAAAAATGAAATTATTATCTCCATTATTTACCTCTTTAAAGATAGAAGATATTGAAATTAATCAAGTTATAAAAATAGGGGTTTTAAATGAAATCCAATTAGAACAATACCAACAATTACAAAATAGGATTAAACAATTATTTAAAGAAATTGGTTTAAATAAATCATTTCAATTCTATATTAAAGAAGATGTAGCAGAATTAGAAAGTTTGCTTCAAGAAATGGACAGTTATGAACCTGTTGAAATTGATTTAGCTGACTTCAAAAAAGCAGAAGCACCTAAACCAAAGTTTGATTATAAAAATAATTATCGACGTGAAAAAGGAGAAGCAACTTTTTTAAAACTTCATGAAATTACTAGTCAAACAATGGAAAATAACTGTACGATACAAGGATATGTTTTTAAAACAGAACTTATTAAAACAAGAGCAGGGAAACATATCCAAACTTTATGGATAACAGATTATACAGATTCCATTATGGTAAAACGTTTTGAAAATAATACAAATAATAATATTGATGATATTAAAATATTAGATAAAGGAAAAGTATGGATCAAAGCTACTGGTGAAATTCGCTTAGACAATTACGCAAGAGAGACTGTCATGATGGCACGTTCTATTGAGATTGTTAAAGAACCTGCTTCAAAACAAGATAACGCGAAAGAAAAACGTGTAGAATTACATACACATTCGAAAATGTCTGCTATGGATGGTATTGGTAATATTTCTGATTATATCAATCAAGTTGCCAAATGGGGACATAAAGCGATTGCAGTCACAGATCATGGAAATGTTCAATCTTTTCCAGAAGCTCAAATTGCAAGTTTAAAAGCAGGTATTAAAATGATTTATGGGGTTGAATTAAATATGATTGAACCTTATTTCAATATCGTTTTTAATGAAAAAGACATGTCTATCGAAGATGCAACTTATGTTTCTTTCGACTTAGAAACAACAGGATTTTCTGTGATTCATGATGGTATTACTGAATTTGGTGCGGTAAAAATAAAAAATGGAGAAGTTATTGATCGACTTCAAAGCTTTATACATCCAGGTAAATCGATTGGAACAAGAGTTTCACAACTGACAAGTATTACCAATGAAATGGTTGCTGATGCGCCCTCAATTAAAGAATTCTTACCAAAGATTTTAGAATTCTTCGAAGATTCAATTCTTGTGGCCCATAATGCAAAATTCGATATTGGTTTTTTAAATGAAAGTTTAAAAAGATTAGGTCAAGAACCTATTCAAAATCCAGTTATTGATTCTTTGGCGCTTGCTCGTGCAATCATGAAGCCAATGAAGTCTTATCGCTTAGGAAATGTTTGTCGTGTTTATCGTGTAAATTATGATGATGAAGTAGCCCATCGTGCCGACTATGATGCGGAAGTATTAGGTTCTGTGTTTACGACAATGCTTCATTCTATCATGCAAAATGGTCACTATAATTTACTTGATTTAAATAAATTACAAAAAGACGATGCTTATAAAATCGTTTTCCCATATCATATGACAGCTCTTGCTTTAAATAAAGAAGGTCTTAAAAATATGTTTAAGATTGTATCAGAAGCCAATACAACTTATTTCCATGATGGCTCACGTATTCCTAAAGAAAGACTTGAATATTATCGAAAAGGATTACTTTTTGGAACAAGCTGTTACCGTTCAGATGTTTTTGAAGCGGCTTTGAATTCTTCTGATGAAAAATTAGAAGAACTCTTAAAATTTTATGATTATGTAGAAATTCAACCTTTTGACGATTACTATCATTTGATTGATCGAGGACAAATTGAATCAAAAGAAGATTTAATTATTTCAATTAAAAGATTGATTACAGCTGCTAAAAAACTCGATAAAATTATTGTGGCTACAGGAGATGTTCATTTCTTAAATGAAAAAGATAAAATCTATCGAGATGTTTTTATTTCTCAACCAAAAATTGGTATTGGACATCGCGCGCATCCTTTATGTGACCGTAAAAATCCACGTGCTTTTACACCATCACAATATTTAAGAACAACAGATGAAATGTTGAAATGTTATGATTATTTAACATCTGAAGAATGTTACGAATATGTTGTTACAAATACAAATAAAATTGCAGATATGGTAGAAGAAATTCGACCAATTCATGATAAATTATTTACACCAACAATCGATAATGCAGATGAAAATCTAACAAAAATTTGTTATGATACAGCGCATCGTCTTTATGGTGAACAATTACCTGAAATTGTAGAAAAACGATTAGAAAAAGAATTAAGTAATATTATTAAACATGGATTTGGGGTTATTTATTATATCTCTCACTTGTTAGTAAAAAAATCCAACGATGATGGATACCTTGTAGGATCTCGTGGTTCTGTAGGTTCATCCTTTGTTGCGACAATGTCAGGAATTACAGAAGTTAACCCATTACCACCGCATTATTTATGTTTACATTGTAGCCATAGTGAATTCTTAGAAGAAGGTGTGGTCGCTGATGGGTATGATCTTCCAGATAAGATCTGTCCTGTTTGTGGAAAGCCAATGAAAGGGGAGGGACATAATATTCCATTTGAAACCTTCCTAGGATTCAATGCCGATAAGGTACCTGATATCGACTTAAACTTCTCAGGAGCTTATCAAGCCAATGCTCATGCTTTTACTAAAACGATTTTTGGTGAAGATCATGTCTTTAGAGCGGGGACTATTTCAACAGTTGCGGAAAAAACAGCTTATGGTTATGCCAAAGGTTATGCTGAAACACTTGGGGTTGAAAATGAAATGCGAAGTGCAGAATTAGAAAGAATTGCTCGTGGTTGTGGTGGTGTTAAACGCACAACAGGACAACATCCAGGTGGTATCATTGTTATCCCTAGAGATTATGATGTTTTTGATTTTACACCTTATCAATATCCTGCGGATGATTTGTCAGCTGAATGGCGTACGACTCACTTCGACTTCCATGCAATTCATGATAACGTCTTAAAATTTGATATTTTAGGACACGTCGATCCGACTGTTATTCGTATGTTACAAGATTTAACAGGTGTGGATCCTAAAACAATTCCTACAAATGATACAAAAGTGATGTCACTTTTTACAACGAGTGAAGCTTTAGGTATTGATTTATCTTATATTAATTGTAAGAGTGGAGCGTTAGGTTTACCCGAATTTGGTACAACCTTTGTACGAGGAATGCTTGATCAAACACGACCAACAACTTTTAATGATTTAGTTATTATTTCAGGATTATCTCATGGAACGGATGTTTATCTTGGGAATGCAGAAACACTCATTAAAAATGGAACTTGTACCTTAAAAGAAGTTATTGGATGTCGTGATGATATCATGGTTTATTTAATTGAAAAAGGACTGCCAAATAAAGATGCCTTCGATATTATGGAATGTGTTCGTAAAGGAAAATCGCCAGCAGTTTTCCCTGAAAAGAAATATGAAGAATTAATGAAAAAATATAATGTGCCTCAATGGTATATTGATTCATGTAAAAAAATCAAGTACATGTTCCCTAAAGCCCATGCCGTCGCTTATGTACTTTCAGCGATTCGTGTGGCTTGGTGGAAACTTTATTATCCAAGAGAATATTATGCTGTCTATTTTTCAACGCGTTGTGATTTCTTTGATATTGATACGCTTGTTGCTGGAAAAGATGCAATTCTTGCAAGACGTAAAGAAATTGAAATGTTAAGAGAAAATAGACAATCTTCAAATAAAGATGAAGGATTATGGGATGTTTTTGAAATTGCTTTAGAAATGATTGACCGTGGGTTCCACTTCAGTCCATTAAATTTAGAAAAATCGGATGCAAGTAATTTTATCTTGGACCCTGATGATCCAAGTGGTTTATTACCACCATTTAGCTCTGTTGATTCACTAGGTGAGTCTGTAGCTAAAACAGTTATTGAAGCAAGAGAAAGAGGACCGTTCTTATCGAAAGAAGATGTGATTAAACGTACAAAATTAAATAACTCTCATATTAAACAACTGACAAAAATGGGAGTCTTTAATGGAATGCAAGAAGAAAATCAATTATCACTTTTCTAGTGACTTGATTATCTATTCAGTTTATGCTATATTATTTATAGTTTCATAGATAGAAACGAGTGGGGGAACCCACTCTTTATTATTGAATGGGGTGAAAAAATGGAATTATTAGAAAGTATTAAAAATATGGTATTACCTTTTATTGAACAACATGATTGTTACTTAGATGACATTGAGTATGTCAAAGATGGTAATGATATGTATTTACGTATTTATATTGAAAAGAATGAAGGTTATTTAGATATGGATACATGTGTTGCTGTAAGTGAATTAATTAGTGATAAATTGGATGAAGTTGATCCAATAAAAGAAGAATACATTTTAGAAGTTTCTTCACCAGGTATTGAAAAGCCTTTAAAAACATTTGAACAAGTAGAAAAATCGATTGGGGAATATGTTTATGCAAAATTTAAAAACCCTAAATCTGGTTTACATGAAGTAGAAGGATATTTAAAGTCAATCGAAGATCAACAATTAGAATTTGAATATCTTGTTAAAAACATTAAGAAAAAGATTGTTGTTGATTATGATAATATTCAATTTATTAGATTAGCTGTAAAGTTTTAGGAGGAATTAAAAGTGGCTAGTAAAAAATTTATGGATGCATTAAATCTTTTATGTGAAGAAAAAGGGATTGAAAAAGATGTTTTCTTAGAAATGCTTAAAGAATCAATTGCGAAAGCATATAAGAAAAACTATATGATTCCTGAAGCAAATGTACGTGTTGAAATCAATGAAAAAACAGGAAAATTTAGATTGTTTGAAATTAGAACAGTTGTTGATGATTTAGAAGATGAAGATTTAGAAGTTTCATTAGATGAAGCAAGAGAAATCAATGAGAATTACCAAGTTGGTGATATTATTGAAACAGAAGCTGACGTAGATCATATTGGACGTTTAGCAGCAATTCAAACAAAACAATTATTCAGACAAAAAATACGAGAAACTGAAAAAGAAACATTATATAATGAATTTGCAGATAAAAAAGATGATATCATTACTGGTATCGTTGATCGTGTTGAACCTAAATTTGCCATCGTTAATATTGGAAAAACAGGAGCTTTCTTAGGATTAAATCAACAAATTCCAGGTGAAACATTACGTGAAGGACAACATGTTAAAGTTTATGTAAGTGATGTTGATCGTGGAACTAAAGGAACACACATTGTTGTAAGTAGAACAGAACCTCAATTTGTTAGAAGATTATTTGAATTAGAAGTACCTGAAGTATTCGATGGTACTGTTGAAATTAAATCTGTTTCTCGTGAACCAGGAGAAAGAAGTAAAGTTGCTGTTTATACAGCTGTTGAAGGATTAGATCCAATTGGGTCATGTGTTGGACCTAAAGGATCACGTGTTAAAAATGTGGTTGATGAATTAAATGGAGAAATGATTGACATTATTGAATGGTCAAATGACCCGGTTGTTTATATTTCTCATGCTTTATCACCATCAGATGTTTTAACAGTTTCTGTAAATGAAGAAGCACACAGTGCTTTAGTTATCGTTCCTGATGATCAACTTTCATTAGCTATCGGTAAACGTGGACAAAATGCAAGACTTGCTGTAAGACTTACTGGATGGAAAATTGATATCAAATCATTATCAGAAGCAAAAGAACTTGGTTTAATGGATGCCATTGCACAAAAAGAAGAATCACCTGTTGATGATGATTTCCAAGATGAATTTGCTCAAGAAATGTTAAATAATGAAGAAGTTGTAGAAGAACCTGTTGCTGAACAACAAGCAGATGTTAAAGAAGTTGTTGAAGATGATTACGATGAAGATTTTGAAGACTTCGAAGATGACGATTACAGCAAATATGATGAAGATATCGACTATGATGAATATGACAAATATTATGATGAAGATTAAGGTGGGTTTCTATGAAAAAAATACCGCTTAGGAAATGTCTTGCAACAAATGAACAATTACCAAAAAAAGAATTAATTCGTGTTGTAAGAAATAAAGAAGGTCAAGTTTTTGTTGATCCAACTGGAAAAATGAATGGACGTGGCGCTTATCTTAAAAAAAGTATTGAAGCAATTGAAATTGCTAAAAAGAAAAAGCTTTTAAGTCGTTCGTTAGAAGTTGAAATTCCTGATGAAATATTTGAGGAGTTGAAATCTTATTGTGATTAATAAAAACTATTTAAATATGTTAGGTCTTGCAAATGCAGCAAGAGCGCTTGTAAATGGAGAAACTTTAATTAAAAGTATTTCTGCTAATAAAGTTGAACTTGTTTTAATTGCAAATGATGCAAGTGATAACACAAAAAAGAAAATTACAGATAAATGTCAATTTTATCATGTTGATTATTTTATAGTTGATGATATTGAAACAATTTCAAAAGCAATCGGTAAACATAATCGTGTTGCTGTTGGTATTACAAATCAAGGATTTGCAAAAAAAATTAAAGAAATGATAGGAGGTTGATTTTATGGCAAAACAAAATAAAAAGAAAAAAGGTGCACCAAAGAAAAAACAATTACAATCCAACTTTCCTACTAAAAAAGAAACAGTAGAAGTAAAAGATGGTGTAATTTCTTATGAAGAAGGAATTACAGTTGGTGAACTTGCAGAAAAATTAGGACAAACCCCTGCAAATGTTATTAAAGTGTTATTTTTATTAGGTACAATGGTAACAATAAATTCGGCATTAAATGATGAACAAGTAGAACTTATTTGTTTAGAATATGGTTGTGAATGTGAAAAACATATTCCTGTAGATGAAATCAATTTTGAAAATATTGAAGTAGTTGATGATGAAAAAGATTTACAACCACGTTGTCCTGTTGTTACAATCATGGGCCATGTCGATCATGGGAAAACAACTTTATTAGATACAATTCGTAAATCAGCAGTTGTTGATGGTGAATTTGGTGGAATTACGCAACATATTGGAGCTTATCAAGTAGAAGTCAATGGTAAAAAAGTAACTTTCTTAGATACTCCAGGCCACGAAGCATTTACTGCCATGA
This sequence comes from Faecalibacillus faecis, assembly GCF_003024675.1. Classification (GTDB taxonomy): domain Bacteria; phylum Bacillota_I; class Bacilli_A; order Erysipelotrichales; family Coprobacillaceae; genus Faecalibacillus; species Faecalibacillus faecis. The sequence continues at coordinate 93,540 of NZ_PYLP01000002.1, forward strand.
GAGCACGTGGAGCTCAAGTAACAGATATTGTTATTATTGTTGTTGCTGCTGATGATGGAGTTATGCCTCAAACAAAAGAAGCTATTGACCATGCCAAAGCAGCAGGAGTACCAATTGTTGTTGCAATCAATAAAATTGATAAAGAAGGTGCTGATCCAGAAAGAATTAAAGCAGAAATGGCTGAAGAAGGATTATTACCAGAAGAATGGGGTGGAGATACAGTTTATTGTGAAATCTCTGCGAAAAAGAAAATTGGTATTGAAGAACTATTAGAAACATTAACAGTTGTTGCTGAATTAGCTGATTTAAAAGCTAATCCAAATAGATATGCTTATGGTAGTGTTGTTGAAGGTAAATTAGACAAAGGACGTGGTGCTGTTGCAACTTTATTAGTTGAAAATGGTACATTAAGGGCAAGTGATCCAATCGTTGTTGGAGCTGCATTTGGTCGTGTACGTCAAATGTTAGATGATAAAGGACGTGTTATCAAAGAAGCTTTACCTGGTACACCAGTAGAAATTACAGGATTAAATGAAGTTCCTGTTGCCGGTGATAAATTTATGGTCTTTGAATCTGAAAAACAAGCACGTAGTGTTGGTGAAACACGTATGAAAGCTAAGATTGAAAAAGATCGTAATTCAGGAGCTGCTTTATCATTAGATGATTTATATTCACAAATAAAAGAAGGTCAAATTATTGATTTAAATATTATCGTTAAAGCTGATGTACAAGGTACGGCAGAAGCAGTTAAAGCGTCCTTAGAAAAAATTGATGTTGATGGTGTACGTGTAAATGTAATCCGTTCAACAGTTGGAGCAATCTCTGAATCAGATGTTATTCTTGCAAGTGCTTCACAAGCAATTATTTACGGATTCAATGTAAGACCTGATGCAAAAGTAAGAAGTAAAGCAGAAGAAGAAAATGTTGAAATTCGTTTACACAATGTCATCTATAAGATGGTAGAAGAAATTGAAACAGCTATGAAAGGTATGCTTGCTCCAGAATATCATGAAGTCGTTACTGGACAAGCTGAAATCCGTCAAGTAATCAAAGCAAGTAAAGTAGGTAATATCGCAGGATGTTATGTAACCGATGGTTCTATTAAAAGAAATAGCGGTATCCGTTTAATTCGTGATGGTATCGTTGTTTATGAAGGAAAACTTGCTTCACTTAGACGTTTTAAAGATGATGTTAAAGAAGTTAACTCTGGTTTTGAATGTGGCTTAAATATTGAAAACTACAATGATATCAAAGAAGGAGATATCATTGAAGGATATGTTATGGAAGAAGTAGAAAAGAAATAGGAGCGAATGATTTATGTCATTAAAAACAGAAAGAATTAATGCTCAAATTCTAAGAGAAGTTTCATTGATCTTACAAAATGAAGTAAGAGATCGTGATTTACGCTTATGTACAATTACAGCGGTTGAAACAACAAATGATTTATCTATTTCCAAAATTTATGTTACTTTTTTAGGAAAAAATTATAATCAAGAAAAAGGAATGGAAGCTTTAGAAAGATCAAAAGGATTTATTCGTAACCTTTTAGCAAAAAAACTAAAAATTAGAAAATGTCCAGAATTGCATTTTGTATTAGATACTTCTTTAGAATATGGAAATAAAATTGAAAGTATTATTAATTCATTACATGAAAAAGACAATTAATGTCTTTTTCTTTTTTAATTAAATAGTTAAAAAACGTTGATATATCAATACTTTTACGAGATTTAATTTAGTTAATTTTCATTTTTGGCATACTTTTGACATCTTTTGCCTTGAAAACGTTATTTATTGTATCTAATTTCTTGGTTTCTTTTAGATGAGTATAGACATTTAAAGTAGTGTTGACATTACTATGTCTAAGCAACTCTTGTGTCGTTTTTATATCAACATCGTTTTCATATAAAGTAGAAGCAAAAGTATGTCTTAAATTATGAAAAGTAAAGTCATATTCTCTTTTTAAAATTCTATCCAAATTACTAACATAGTAGAATTGATTATTTTTTTGACAAATGTATTTGCTATGATGCGTTTTTAGGTATTCTATTAGTAAATCTTTTAATTGATCATTCAAAGGTATGAAGTCCTTTGATTTTTTTGTTTTCAATTTAGAAACAACTTGATAGTCGTTTATATTTCTTCCAGAATATATCAATTGGTTATTAATGCTTATTAAGTTGTTTTCAAAATCAATATCATCTTTTTTTAAGGCTAAGATTTCAGCAATCCTCATACCTGTATAGTATCCAATAGCAATAGTGATTGCATAACAATCTTCTAATTCGTTGTAGGCTTTTAGAAAAACTTCAAAAGGCACAACATTCATTTCTTTTTTTTCTTTTTCTATTACTTTAAGTGTTACTAGTGAAATAGGGGAATTGTCTATATATCCCATTTTAATCGCAAACGAAGTTACATTTTTTATAATATCCTTGATTGCTCTAACAATTGACATTGTTTTATCTTCAAAACCATTGAAAATTTCTTGTAAAAAAGCATAATTACTGAATAATGTTATTTTTGAAGCTCCAAATGAATTTCTAATATATTTTTTAAATGTACGTTCTTTCTTTTCAATGGTATTCAATGCAAATCTATCGCCCTCAGTTTCCATAAACTCCTTGAATACTTCATTAAAAGTTTTATTTGCTTCTTGATTTAAGCTGCCTTTTTCTTTCAATCTAGCCTTCATTTCAGTTTCATGTATCTGCGCCTCTTTTTTTGTTAAAAACCCACTTTTAGAATAATACTTTCTTTTGTCAAATATGTCTCTGTAATAAAAATAAACTTGATAAGTATATCCGTTCTTTGCTTTTTTTGCAGGTCTTTTTCTGATCATATATCACGACTCCTCTCATATTTTGTATAATAAAACGCCCATAACGGAAAAACAGGCGTAATATCTAGTTTAAACTTCTAAACTTATCTGTCTTGAAAGCTTCTATCATTTGCATGATATCAGCCATATCTTCAGGAGATATTTCATGATCAACAGCGAATATAGAATTTTCATATACATTTATATAATCATCTAACAATTCAGGATGGTTATCATAAAGAAAATCTAAATTGTTATCATGGTTGGTTTTCTTCATTTGATTATTGTTTCTTTAACTCAAATGTTTTACTTACACCTTGCATAGATGCAGTAAATGAAATAATACCGTTATTATATGAAAATTCCTTTGTATCATCAGTTGATGCTAAAATAGAAGTCTCAGTTTGCTCATGATTATTGTTTGATGTCCATTTATATTGATTAACATCAGTAGTAGGTGCATCATAAGAACCAACCCAATATATTGCGCTTTTATTTTCGTCAACAAAAACCCAATCAATTTCAATAACGTTATTAGAGATAGTGGCTTTTAAATATGTTCCATCAACTGGATCACATTGCCAAGTTCCTGTTAAATTTAAAGGTTCTTTCTTTTCTTCTTTTTTTGTTGTAGTTGTTTCTTTTGAAGATGGATTGTCTTTTGAACTGCTATTTCCACATGCAGTTAGAGATAGAGCTAAAGCCCCAATTAATGCTAGACTTAATAATTTTTTCATTTGCATTCCTCCTTTTTTATTTGATTTATTTATGCTTGATATGATAAAATTCAATGTGTAAAAGGGCTTTTGAGATGGTTCTTTTTATTAAGGTATTGGTAGTACCTTATTTTTACTCTCCTGTTGGTAGCGGGGGAGTTTTTTTACTTTCTATGCATTCGAATTGCGTTTTACTGCATCAACAACACTTGAACTTTGCCAATTAACTATTTCATCAGCATAGTCTTGAATTTTTTGAGGCATTTTTTCATTTCCCCATGGTTTTACACCTACAATAGGTTTTCCTAACCTTACTGCTTCATCAATTTCATAATCAATCCATTCGCTATGTGCTGCGTACATACCTGCAAGTATTACAACACAGTTGACTTGATTAATTTTGTTTGTGATTTTTTGCTTTAATTCTTTTTTTGAATCAAAATCTACGGGATTAGTAATTGGAATTGAATAATTGATCCAATTGAAATAACTTGCTTCATCAAACCAACCTGTTATTGTTTCATACTGATCAGAGTATTTCCACGAATGACTAATAAATAATCTATGAGTCTTTGACATCTTTTTCACTTCCTTTCTCTAATGAATTTGTTATAATTAACCTTGAAAGGAATTGATATTATGATTAATAAATATACTAAGAAACCAGTAACTATTGAAGCTGTTCAATGGAACGGAGATAACACAAATGAAATAATTTCTTTTTGTGGATCATGTTGTGTTCCAAAACAAACTTATTTAATCATTCAAACCTTAGAAGGTAATCATATTGCTGATATTGGTGACTATATAATCAAAGGAATAAAAGGAGAGTTTTATCCTTGTAAACCTGATATTTTTAAAAATACTTATTCGAAAGCAGACTAATTAGTTTGCTTTTTTTTCGTTTAATTGAGCCCATGTGCCGTTTTCGGTTGCCATAATGCTTTCACATCTTTCAACAAATAACTGTTCATTTGTCATTTCATCAGTTCTTTTATATTCGCCTGATTGATACAAATATAACTCTTTTTCTTGCTTTAATTTTTCACATGTCATTCTAAATTGATAAAATAAGTCGTTATATTTTTTTAGTTTATCAATTGCTTGTAATACTGTTATAGTTGCAGCAAGCAAAGCGGATAAAAATGTAATTATACCTTTGCAATTGGGCAATATATCTATAAAAGCAGGTACAAGGGCAATTAAAGCTGAAATAATAATTGTTGCAAGAGAAATATTCTCATGTTTCTTTTTGTATTCAATTGACTTTAAATCATAATATTTTATTTGATCATCAAGTCTGTCATTTATGTATTTTTCAATTGACATTTTATTTTCTCCTTTTTTATTTTCATTTGGATGTGTACTTGAAACATTATTTTGTTGTTTTGATCCTTCAATATCATCATGTGAAGTATTGTTTTCTTTGTTTTTTTCTTGAAAAGCTGTAAGTATTGTCCAAAGCGTAACACCAAAAGCTATAACTGATAATCCGGAAAATGTATTTGAAACTGTATTAGGATCACCGTTAAAAAACTTCATTATAAAAATTCCTATGGATAGAGAAAGTATACATGTTGCAAATATTATTGCTTCTACATGAGGATTTATTTTACTTAAAAAATAGGAAGATAATTTATTCTTTTTTGGTCTCCATTCATAAATTATTACAAGAAGAATAAGCACTATTACAACTATAAAAAATGAGTAAGATTTACTTATAGGGAAATTTATTCGTGGAATATATCCAAGTAAAGCAATATTAATAATAATCATACATCCTAATATAGATAATAAATACCACATCAGTTTTTCCTCCTTTGCTGGTTATTTATACATTGTCAAATTGCTTGCTTAAAGCTAATAGCCTTTGAGGTTGCTCATATGCTATTTCTAAGATGTATTTAAAAGCTAAATCTATTTTATGTATTAAATCAATATCCATTTTATCTTGGATTGATAAATTACCGTTATTTGTATGAATAGATTCATTTCCTAATTTTTTTATTACTTCAAGAATATTTTTTGGAATACTATATGCCCATTCAGGAGCGTTTTTATTATCAATATCTTTAAAAAAATTATTTAATTTTTTCCCTAACATACCAGCTTTGTAACCATTAAGGTGCATCAACCATTCTAAAGCACTTCTATACATTGAGACTGCAGCGCTATATGCACCTATTGCTCTACATTTAAAAGCTTCTGTTAAATAATATTTAATTTCATCAGGGGTATTAGGAGTAATTGCACCAGTATAGGTATCATATAAAAAAGCATATTTTAATTTCTGGTTAGCATCTAAATAAATTAAAGTAATTACTTGAGAATTACATTGTAAACATGTACATTTTAAAATTATTGGAAATTTAGAGACTGCAATTGACTTTTTTTCTTTTGTTGAATTTAAATTGTTTGGATAAATAGTTCCATGAGGTGCTCCCATTGAGTATCTATAAGGGTTTCTGTCGTCATCAAAATGTTTTAATTCAATTTCCATCCTTCTTTCATCACCACAATGGGGACAAAATGCAATTATTTGATCTTTGTAACTTCTAAATATTTCCCAAAAAAAATCATATAATTCTTCACGAGAATTTATCTTTTCAATTTCTTCTAACTTGTGAATTTTGTAATTTGGATCACTAAATGTAAATTGAGTTTTCATTAAAACACCTCCTAGTTAATACATTAAATAATATCGTTTTGAAAAGTATAAATTTGCAAGTTTTTTATTAAAATAAGTGCATATTTATATAATTTTAATCTTAATAATTGTTACCTAACATTTCATTAGGGTTAAAGCTTACTTCTACCACTTTACCAATTATTTCAGCATGATTATTGTCAAAGTCATCTTTCTTTAATATAAGTGGTTTATTGGTTGGATCAGTAGATAATGGCTGTAATATAACTGTATCATCATCAAAAATAACTTGCTTAACAGTTGCTTCATTACCGTTTACTCTTACTACAGCAATTTGATTATTTTCTACAATAACTTTTTTTACGAGGACGAGTGAACCTTCAATAATACCGATAGCATTCATGCTATTTCCTGTCACACGAAGCCAAAAACATTCAGCACCTTTAGCTTTACTTTTATCAACAGGTTTATAGCCCTCGATATTTTCATCACAATATAAATTATATCCTGCTTTTACAACACCAAGAATTGGTTTAAGAACTTGTTCACTGTTTATTTCATATGTTTCTGTGTTTGAAAAAACAGGTAAAGTATCTAAAAGTTCATCCAGTTTAACATTAAAAATCTCTGCCATTCTTTTTAAATCCATAGAAGATGGGTCACGTTCTTCTTTTTCCCATAAAGCTATTAATGTTTTAGACTTGTTTAATTGGTCTGCAAGCCTTTGCTGTGTTAAATTATTTAATTTTCTAAGTCGTTTGATATTTTCTCCTAAAGGCATAGTCAAAACCTCCTTTGTTAACTTAATGTTAACATCACATTGAAAGGAATTTAAGTGAAAGTAACTAAAAGTAAACAAAATTATTGACAATTACATTACTATAAGTTACTATAGTAATGTAAAAGATGTTTACAAATAGTAATCTTACAAGGGGGTGGTGATATGAATAAAGTAAAAGGATATAGAAATATGCTTAATGAAACTCAACTTGATTGGGCTAAATTACTGAATATTTCTAGAACATCGTTCAATAAGAAAGAAAGTGGGCAAGTACCATTTAATGATCGTGAGAAAAAGAAAATAAAGTCTCACATCAATAATGCTTTACAGAAACAAAATGAAAAGCTGGTAACTATTGATGAGTTATTTTTTTAATCAAAATGTTTACATATAGTAAACGATAAGAGGCTTTATGTTTAAAAAAGGAGAAGTAGCGATGAATGGCTTAAATCAGCAAGAAATTATAGAACTATTAAAACTTTTACAAAGAATGAATCTAAAACAATTAAAAAAATTAAAAGAAATCATTGTTGAAGTAGAAAATGGAACAAAAAGACTAGAAAGTCTCATAAATGATTTCAATAAGTTGGCATAAGAAAGGAGCAAAGAAAAATGGAAAATGTTGAACAAAGATATCCAATTACCATGGCTGTTTTAAGAAATTGTATGGATAGAATAGCAAACTGGAAAAACGTAACCCCACAAGCAAAAACAAGAAAGCAATCGGAAATTGCGGTTGTTATTGTTGCTTTATCAAACACGTTATAGAAAGGATAAATCTAAATGGACAAATTAAGGAAATTCAGGGAGAGCTTGCATATGTCTCAAAAGAACATGGCTAAGAGAATAGGCGTTTCTCCATCGTACTACTACAAAGTGGAAAGTGGTTATCAAAATCCCAGTTATGAATTTCTAGCAAAATTTAAGAGAAGTTTTCCAAATGAGAGTGTTGATCAAATATTTTTCAGTAAATAAAAAAGCCATTAGTAGTGTTGGTACTAACGGCTGCACGATTTGTTTACTTCTTTGATATCCAACACTTATCAAGTCTCAAACTTAAAGCAGTATGCATCTGCTTTGTTACCCTACAATGAGACAAATAGAATTTACCTTAAAGCTACAGTTTATAAAATAGCCGTTTTTCTTGAAAACGTACTAGTCGTTTATATAAATAAATTGGCTGTCACTAGTACAAACAAGCATCACCTGCTAGCACATGAATGTGTAAATTTTATTTTAGAAGAATAGGGGAGTTTAAAGCCGCTTTTAACATGCGACCACCTCCTAACTAGATATTAACTTTCGATATCGTAGTGTAACAATATTTTATCACAATTTGGAAATTTTTGAAAGGAGGAAACACACATGGAAGTCAGACCAACAAAGATGCTCACTGAAAAAGAATTACGTGAAGATCTAGGAATTTCAAGAGACCAGTTACTTAACTTTATTGACCTTGAAATATTTCATCCTATCAGATTAGGGCGTGGTAGAAAGTTCAGTCAACAAGAAATCTTGGAATTTCAAAGAAAGTATGCAGGTCTTGACGTAAGCAATTATCACAAGGCAAAAAAAGCTAAAGAATATGTAGATAGTTTAGCTTAAAACAATTAAATAAATTACTAGTCATCAAAGGGCCAATCTCAACTCCTTTTATAAATAAAAAATTCTTTAGTTTTAACGGTTGGTACTTAAAGTCATAGACATTAATTGTGAAATATTTCATTTTAAACACAAGAGGTTGGTCCTTTGATGGCTGGTAATGGAAAGGAAAAATAGTATGGATAGAGAAAATCAAATAGGTATTATCAAGTTCAAAATCAAAAATGAAAAAGAGTATTTAAAAAAGCTTGTTAAACGTAAAGAAAAAGCTACAGAAGAATTTAAAAATTGTTCACCAAATGAAGCTAATTAAAAAATGTGTGAATTCGATATGGAATGTTCACATGTTTCTGATCAATACATCAGAGTGAAAGCAATTATTGAAGTTGCTTGTGCGTTGGATTTGATTTCAAGCATTGAATTTGAAGAGCTGTCAAGTGAAGTACGTAATTTAGTTCTTTAGAAAAGGAGCAATTGCTATGGAAAGATTATCAGGAAGAGGTCTTGCAACAGTAATAGGTCTTGCACTAATACTTGCAAAGCTATGTGCGATTGGAGTTACAAGTTTTATCGATGCATTTATCAAATGAAAAAATCAGCACTTATCAAAGCACTGATTTAATCAAATAAAAACCAAAATAACCAAATAAATTATAAAAAATAAAAGGAGAAAATGCAATATGAAGCTAACTAAAAAGGCATATTTCTTAATTGGAATATTGCTCTTTGGATGCTTTGCAGGTCCTGTTTGCTATTACGAAAGTAAATTGGATCAATGTAATGAAGCTATCAAGGAGCAACAGGAACAGATGGCGTTGTTAAAGGATTATTACAATGAATCGGTATCTCAAAAAGAGAAGTATCAGGAGCTTTATACAAGTGCTCAAAAAGATAATGAGTATCTGATAAAGCAAGTGGAAGAACTTCAAAAATGAAGAGTTCTCGGCCAGTTCGTTATCACTTATTACTGGCCCGGAGAAGATCGATACGGTCGTTTGACCTCAACAGGTGTTATTGCTGAAGAAGGAAAAACAATTGCAGTAGATCCTTCAGTTATCCCTTATGGCTCCGTAGTCCTAATCAACGGTAATGAATATATCGCCGAAGATTGTGGAGGTGCCATAAAGGGCAATAAGATAGACATTTTTGTTGAAAGTCCAAAGCAACAGAAATATCAAGTAGAAGTCTATATAAAAAGAGAGGAATAGTTATGGATAAAAAATTATTAGAAGACATCATCCAAGCCGCAAAAGCTGCAGGTGCAGATGTCAAGGTTGTTCAAATTGGTTCAACTGAAAAGGAAACAGGAACATATGAAAGACCAGCAGTACCATTACTTAAATTAGAATTAAGCATCAAGAAAGATGGAGATGCGCTTTCGGTATTAGCTGATGCTGATTGGAACATTTTAGGAAGTCTTTTCTTAGAAATGGCTCCAATTGATATTGATGTTGATAAAGTCAAAGAAATGTTTGTACCGGCTAAAAATGCTTTCATGCATTGCAGTAATGAATTGGATAACTACATCCAAGAACAATTTAAAGGAGCATTAGAAGATGAAGAAGAAAGAATTAGAAGAGAAAGTTGCTGATTTAGAAACAAACATCATGTGTTTAAGCTGTAAGGATTTGCTAACTAATGAAGAACATATGGAACTCAATTCAATGGAGCAAAAACTTACCAAATATCAAAAGGATCTAGAAGATGGAAACTACGAACTATGAGAAGTTCTTTCCTAATTGCAATATTGATTATGTCAAGAATGAAGAACATTGGCATCGATTAAGAGGCCAAGGAATTGGCGGTTCTGATGCAGGAATTGTGATGAACGTAAGTAATTACAAGACTCCCTATGAACTTTGGGAAGAAAAAACAGGTCGTAAAAAGCCTGTATTTCAAACAAGTGAAGCAATTGAAAAAGGGAATGCATTGGAACCAGTTCTCATTGAATTGTTCGGTGTGCTCTATAAAAATAAGTTCGAACTAGTTGATACAAAGGATATCAGTTTATCAAACAAGAAATATCCATTTTTAAGAGCAAATCTTGATGGGTCAATGATTGAGATTGCAACTAAAGAAAAATGGGGATTGGAAATCAAATCAACCACTATTCAAAATAGTGCAATGCTCAAAGAATGGACTAATGATCATATTCCAATTACTTATTACTTTCAAGTCCTGCATTACATGATAACCACAGGATTAAGACATTTTGTCTTATATGCAATTTTAGATATCCCTTGGGCTAACAATGGCGCAGGGAAGCAAGAAACAAGAGTTGTTTATCTTCACTATGATGATTTGGTGCTAGATGCAAAATATCTATTTAAAACGGAGTTGTGGTACTGGAACTTAATCGAAACACAAACACCACCACCGTTTTTAGAAAATAGAAACAAAGAATTAAAAACAATTTAAAGATTATCAGGAGGAAAAGAAATGAACGAATTACAACAAGGATTGCTCAATGAATTTGTAGCAGTCAGTATTTCAACCAAAGAAGATTTTGATAAGGTAATCAACTTCTTATCAATCAATAACTGTTTTCTTTCAAATGGGGAACCGGTTATCAAATTACCTTATCCAGGAAACCAACCAATTACAATCTTAATGCAAAACAAGATTGTTTATTGGCAAACAGCATCACAAACAATTGATCCAAGATACAAAGTAGTCAATACGATTGAATTCTTTAGACCAGCGGATGAAGAAAAAGTTATTGAAGCAAAAGCTGAAATCATTGATGAACAAGTAAACATTGATGAAAAGCATCTTTCATTGGAAGTTCAAAAACGTCCTGCAAATGAAGCAATCGTTTCAAATATTGATGACATTGTCAAACTGATTCCAGCAATTGAAGCTAAAAAGGGTGTAGTTGTTGATGAAAGCAACTATAAGGACTTTGTTAAAAAAGGAGAAGGAATGGTTCCATTATATCGTTCGTATGCTAAAAAATTAGATGCTGAAAGAAAAGCATTAGAAAAGGCATATAAAGAGCCTTTAGAAGAGTTTAAGAAAAAAGTAGGTTCAGTCGTTAATGCACTAAATGAAACTGCAGATATGGTCGCTGAAAATGTAGATGTGTATGTAAAGAAACAAAAAGACGCTCTAAAAAAAGAGTATCAAACAGCAATCGACCAATTAAAAAAAGCATTGGTTTCAAAAGGAATGCTTTCTCAAGAATATGCTGATCTATTCGTTTTTGATGAAAAATGGCTAAACACTTCAACATCTAAAAAGAAATTCAAAGAACAGGTAGAAGCACAGTTCAATGATTTAATGGAAAAAGAAAAGAACTACAAATTGAATCTAGAAATGGTCGAAAAAACAATCACAAATGCATGTCATATTGCAAACGTTGATGAAAAACTCATTTCAAGAAAAAAATTTCAATCACTTTTAAAAACTGAAGGACTTCCTAAAGTGACTGAAATGATTACTGATGAAGTAGACATTATCAAAAAACAATCTCAGGCGTTAGCTAAACAAAAAGAAGAATTTGAGAAGAAACAAAAAGAAGTGGAGCTTCAACATCAAAAGGAATTGGAACAAGCAAGAAAACAAGCTATTCACTCAGCTGATGAAGCAACTCAACCAAAATACACACCAGTTAAACGTGGAGATGAAACAATTGCAAATGTAAATGATAAATATGTCGTTACTGAAATCAAACAAACGCCTCCAAAATTTGAAGGTCAAAAATGGAAAAGAACATTTGAATTTGAAGGTGATTTAGCAGCGCTTCAAATGTTAAATCGTTACATGGATGTAATTAAGAGCATCAATCCAACATTCAGCTTTGGAGAAGTGAAACTAACTGAAAAAGAATTAAGTGATCCTCAAACAGGAGTGATCAATAAATATAACGTAAAGGAAGTAAACTAATGAACAGCGTAAAAGAAGTGGCTGAATTAAATAGTTTGAAGGAAATAGCAATTAGAATCCAAAGCGGAAAATGGATAATTCTAAATGTATATTTCCCTCAACCAGATAATCCAGTAATCGTTATGGGGAGAATAGCTTAATAGCTAATTTTCCCTAAACAATAATAAATTTGTTGAGTAGGTACTCCAGGGAACTGTTTAGATTCATATGTAACTGCATAGCAATTTAAAAAAATGTAGTAACCAGTATTTAATAATCTATTGCATTCATATTCTGAATCAACCTCTATTACCTCACTCACAACATTTTCATTCATTTTATCACCTCACTTTCGAGGTAAATTATAACACTAAACAAAAGGAGAAAATAAATTATGGCAGTACAAAGCATGGTACAACAAGCAACTAAAAATCCAGTAGCAACTGGTATCAAAAAATTCAACAATTTAATCAATTCAAGCATCATGAGAACTAAAATCCATCAAATGGTTGGCGCAACTGATTCACAAGAATTTATCACATCAATTACAAGTGCAGTTAATACAAATCCAGCATTAGCTGAATGTGATCCACAAACAATTATCAGTGCAGCATTGCTTGGGCAAAGTTTACATCTTAAACCTAGTCCTCAACTTGGATATTTCTATATGGTTCCTTATAAAAATAAAAAAAGAAATTGTACAGAAGCACAATTTCAAATTGGTTATAAAGGGTATCTTCAATTAGCAATCAGATCAAATGAATATGTTGATATTGATGCTACGGAAATTAGAGAAGGAGAATACAAAGGACGTAATAAGTTAACAGGTAAGCCGGAGTTTGAATTTGTTCAAGATGATGATGTAAGAGAAAATCTACCAGTAGTTGGATATATGGCTTACTTTGAAATGAAAAACGGATATATCAAACGTTTATATTGGTCTAAAGAAAAGATGCTTAATCACGCTGATAAATATTCACAAGCATTTTCTAAAGAAGCAACAACAGGAAAATATCCTAAAGTTTCATTTGCTGATTATGAAGCTGGAAAATATGATCCTAAAACTGAATGGCAATATTCAAGCTTTTGGTATAAGAACTTTGATGAAATGGCTAAGAAAACAATGCTTCGTCAATTATTATCAAAACATGCTTTATTATCAACTGAAGCAATTGAAAAAGCTATCACTTCAGATAATGCAGTAATTGATGAAAACTTAAATCCTCATTTTGAAGATGAAAATGTTGTTGATGGAGTTGCTACTGAAAAAGAAACACATCAAGCAATTGAAGCAAACACAGCTCCAACAATGCAAGATGTAATCAGCGAAGAAAAACAAGCTGAACCAGTTCCAGTAGACAGTTTCGACCCAATGTCAATGTAGTAAAGGAGTCCTTTAGATGGCAAAAGAGGTAGATACAAAAGGCTATGTAAAAATGTATAGAAAAGCACAGGAGGATGAAGTATTCAAAAATCCTTATGCATGGCAGTTATTTACGTACTGCCTCTTCAATGCCACTTTCGATAGTAGATATGGTGAGGTTGGTACGTTGATAACTTCAAAAAAAGAAATATCGGAAGATTTAAATATCACAAGGCCTACTTTAGATAAATTTATGAAATTCCTAAAAGAAAATAAGGTAATTGATTACAAAAGTTTTCGTGGTGGGATAGGTAAAACTGAGATAAAGGTACTCAATTACAAGAAATATCAAGACAGTTCAATGTAAACGAAATATACATTGAAAGTAAATCTAATTTACATTGAATGTAAACGAAATATACATTGAAAGTAAATCTAATTTACATCCTATCTTTATTATATAAGAACGTAAAGAACGTATAAGAACGTAAAGAACGAGTGGTGTGTGCACACTCACAAATAACAATCCTTCGCATACGACTTTGCAGATTGCTATATATAGTAGGCACACAACATTCAGAAAGGAATTTAGAAAATTTGGAAAAATTAGAAATTAAAAAGATTTTGAAATTTTACAAAAGTATTTATCCAAATTCAAAAATAGCCATAACACAAGATACGATTGAAACATGGATGATGATGTTTGGAGAATATTCATATGAACAGGTTCAAAAGGCAATTGTCAAGTTTTCAAAGTCTAACAAATACATTCCTAATCTTGCTGAAATCATTTCTAACATTGACGGAGACATCTATTCAGTAGAAAAGATCAAACCAAATACAGTAATTATTCAGTATGAAGATGATGGCTTTGGAAACTTTCCATTTAGATTTTCAAACTCACAAGAAGCTAGAGAATATTCAAAAAAATTCAAAGACTGCAACTACGATAAGGAAATGGTCAAAATCCTACATGATGAACATGTTAGAAAACGTAATGATGGTGTTCTTACATACAGGGGAGAAGCGAAAGCAAGATTAGAACAAAAACTTCAAAATCAAAATAACAAGGGAAGTAGAAGATATGATAAACAGAGTGGTTTTAGTTGGTAGGATGACACGTGATCCAGAACTTAGAAGAACTCAAAATGGTTCAGCAGTTACAGGTTTTACTTTAGCAATGAACCGTCCAAAGAGAAATGATGAAGAACAACAAGCGGATTACATTTCGTGTGTTACCTGGAACAAGGTTGCTGAGAACGTTGAAAAGTATTGTTCAAAAGGTTCATTGGTTGGAGTTGAAGGAAGACTTCGTTCAAGAACTTATGACAATGTACAAGGTCAACGTGTTTATGTTACTGAAGTTGTTTGTGACTCAGTTCAGTTTCTAGAAACAAAACCTAGAGACAAATATGAAGAACAACAATATCATCAACAAGCACAGGCACCAGCAAACAGTTATCAACAACCTGTTCAAAACCAACAACAAGATAATTTTATGAACGAACAACCATCTTACAACATCATGGAAGATGATATTCAGTTCTAACTAAAATAAAAAACTTAAAATTTTCATTTCTAGTGAGTGTTTGCTATAAAGATGATTAACTTTACCAATTATCTTAAAACATTCGTTAGAATGAAGATTTTGCTATAAAAACAAGAAGTTAAACAAAAAGGAGAAACCAAAATGCTAATAAAAAAGAACGAAGAACC
The DNA here is from genome assembly GCF_003024675.1 of Faecalibacillus faecis. Classification (GTDB taxonomy): domain Bacteria; phylum Bacillota_I; class Bacilli_A; order Erysipelotrichales; family Coprobacillaceae; genus Faecalibacillus; species Faecalibacillus faecis. The sequence continues at coordinate 109,047 of NZ_PYLP01000002.1, forward strand.
GTTTTTTCATAGATTTCTTTCAATTGCAAAGGAAATCATCAAGAAAAACAGTGCATATCCACCAGTATTTTATGGTGATGATGAAAAACTTTATTTAGTATGTAACAACTATGCAGCAGTTTATGACTTTCAAAGCAATCTTCTCTTAGACGATGAATTAAGAGAATTTGGAAAAATCCCTTATGAACTGTCGGAATTACCAAACGGAGATATGATGCTTTCTAAAGCTGAACATTTCAACTGTCAGGAGTCCTATCTGATTGCAGTTAGAAATTTCTTCAAACATGCAGGGTATCTTTCAAGAAAAGTATTTTCCGTTGAAAAAGGTGATCCATACAAAATACCAAAAATCGTTGAAGTAACAAATCGTTGGATTTCGGAAGACGACAACAAGATTTTAGACAGGATAGGATCTCCTGATATCTACTTGCTGGATGAAGAACGTGATAGTGAATTTACTACCCTGACTGGTGATTGGAACCAATGCTACTTGGCGGCTTATGACCAAATTGAACTTAACGGTGGTCAAACAACAATTGCTATGACAATTTACTTCAATATCAAAGATGATCCTAAAAACAATGCGTATGATCAACAGGAAATGGAGTTTGTTCAACAACCTGCAGAATATGATTCGTTTGAAAATATGGATGTTGAAGAACCTGAAGAAACTTATCGGGAAGAACAGGAACTTGACTCATTGATGAATGAAACAATCATTGAAGAAACAAGAGGTGTTGAGGATGAATTCGACCCAATGCGAGCTTAATCTTGGAATACAAGCGGACTACAAGAAGTTTTGGTTCACTGTACCAGGAGCAATCGTTGGAAAAGGTAGACCAAGATTTACAACACAAGGAAGATTTGTAAGAGCTTATACACCTAAGAAAACAAGAGATTATGAACAAAAAATAGCAATGTATTATCGAAAAACTACAAGTTACAAAAGTAACAAGGCTCTAAGAGTAAAGATATTCGCATACAGAGAAGTTCCAAAATCAACCACTAAAAAATTAAAGAATTGTCTTTTGGATAAAACGTTTTTTTGCACAGTAAAACCTGATATCGACAACATCATCAAAGTAGTTTTGGATGCTCTCAACGATGTTGCTTACTATGATGACATTCAAGTATGTCAATTGGTTATCATGAGAGAATATGCTGAAAATGAATGTTTAAAAGTGTGTATTGAAGAAATTGGAGAAAGAAAACCAAATTAAATAATCAAAAACCAAAATAACAGGAGGATTTAAAATTATGGATTTATGGTCATTATTGGATGAAGAAAAAAAAGAACATGAAAAGGTCAAAAAAGTAAAAAAAGAAGTTGAACAAGTTGCTGATCAACAACCTGCTCCAGTTGTAGAAGACGAAAAACAAGCGACTGGAGAACAAAAACAAGCAACAGTTCAAGCAACTGAAACTGAAAAGCCTAAAACAGAGGAAAAGCCTGCAGGTAAAAAGAAATCCGCAAAAGAAACAAAAAAACCTAAAACACTTGAAGAACAAATTGCTACTGTTCCAGATAATCTAAAAACACCAATTGATAGAATATTTAAATATTTGATGTCCGTACCAGGGATGGATGAAAAAATGAGAAATCCTAAAAAATCAATTACAGATATGTGGCAATTTGTGGAATCTAATGCTAGAAAACAAGCCACAGGAAATACAGCTTGTATTGAAGATGAAGTAGTTTATGGATGGGCGGTGCATTACTATGACGAAGACGACCCAAAATAACTTGGATTCTTTGCTGGAAGAACTTAAAACAGCAAATTTGGAAGATCATTCTAACTATTTAGCAAATGAATATTTTATTTCAGAAGATGGCAATGATGACATATGGAAATACAAGAAAAAATTTCATGGAGTTGTAACTGATTTTGTAACTCGGTACGAACTTTGGAATGGAAGATTGATTGCTAGAGTTTACTTCGTTTGGCAAGGATGGCTAGATAAGAAAAAACAAAAAAGAATTGTTGAAGTACAAAGATACCTTGGTGGGTGTCGAAATAAGTTATCCAGATATGTTTATCAAGGAAATTATGGAATCAAGTGCTTGATCAATTACATGTTTTACACTGAATCAAGATTTCAAGAAGAGTCTAAATGGAATGTAACGAAACATACTACCCTTGATATTTTAGGAGAATGCTATCGTGGTTCGTATTACTATGGCACTTATATTGAAAACGAAGAATATGCAAAGCATGTAGTATCGAAAGAATGTGAAGAATCCAAACATAGGTACTGTGCTTTTTCTTACAGTAAATGGCAAGAATATAGAATTTTTGAATGGCTTGAACTATATGAAAAACATCCTCAAATCGAAATGTTTGCAAAACTTAATCTAACATGGGCTCTCACTACGGGAATGAACTATTTCAGATGGTCAAAAAAAGGCTTGGCAATATTAGGATTAGAAAGTAAAAATGAACTCAAATACTTACAGGCTTGTGGCAGTATTGCTTATTATCGTGAATGCAAAGAAGATATATTTAAATATAACTTGGATACGTATGATAAATTCATTGGCTATTTAAGAATGAGCAGAAACAACATGGAAATCAATAAAAAAAGCCTCAAATACATGATGGATAATAATTTTAATATTTATTTTTATCTTGATTATCTTAGGTTTGTAGAAAAGCTTGGATTGCCTAAAACATCTAAGATACTATATCCACAAAATTTAAGAGAATCACATGATAAATTAGAGAAAAAAATTCAAGTCATTGATTCAATGGAAAAACAAGAGCAGATAAAGAATCGTGTTATCAAGGAACTTTATAAATATCGTTTTGGTGATAATGAATTTATTATTACACCTGCCAATAGTCCATTGGATCTAATAAATGAAAGTAAGGAACTAAGTCATTGCGTACGTACTTACATCGATAAGTATGCAGCAGGAGATACAAGTATCTTTTTGATTAGAAAACGTGAAAATGTAAATCATCCTTACTACACATTGGAATTAAGACGAAACGAAGTTATTCAATTAAGAGGCAAAAATAATTGTAGGCCTACTGATAGTGTTGTTGCTTTTGTTAATAAATGGGCAAAGAAAAATAAGCTTTCAGGGGCATATATAAACTGATGTCAAAGTGTAATGAATTAAGAAAATTACTTTTGGAATGGGGCGAAGATAAATATTTGCCTCTCCAAGAGAAAATTAAGTATCTTGAAAATGAGAATTATCGTTTGAGAATGCAAAATCAAAGAATTCAAGAAAGGAATAAAAGACTTTCAATGATTGTTAAGAAAAGAAGAGAGGAAGCAAATAATGAGAATAGACAGAGGAATTGTTCAATGTGATAGATGCAAGAGAATTTTCAAAACTAAAGAGGTTACAAATTATAAAATCTCATATCAAGCGTATGGTTTTAAAAATGATGGTGGCATGGGACTTGTAACAAAGAAAGCAGAAATATGTTCCGATTGTAATATGGATTTTGATGATTTTATGCGTAATAGACCAGTTAGAGGACGTGATATCAATGACAGGTAAAGAATGGTCAAAATTATGTAAGGAACATGGTGTTGTTGTCATTGATGTAAACCACAAGAATATGACGCATGAAGATGCTATTAAGTTTTTTGATTTATTAAATACTGCAATGGATTATGCTTTTGCTAGAAAATATGATTTGGAAACTGACCAATATGAAGATTATGCATTGCCTGCAGGAGCTACATATTACGAAGATGATATGAACAAGAAAATTGCTTGTTGCGAATGTGGGAAAGAAATCACATATGGAGCTTCTTATACATCGAGAATTATTTTGGATAAATACGGTTTCGGATATGCAGTTTGCAAGGAATGTTATTTTAAAAATGATTTGAAAGATATCGTTAAGAAAGGTTAAGAAATTATGACAGCACAAGAAATGTTTGAAGAAATTGGATTACAAGAATTAAAGTTTAATTCCGAAGAAATGATGTATGATGATGAAGAAAATGACTTATTAAATACATATGTTTCGTTTAATAAATCACGATCTTTTAGAGATGATAGACAAAAACCAAGAAATGAAATTGAAATATTTTTCTTTCCTGATGAATGTATTGATTTTGATAAATTTATTACTGCAGTAAAAAAGAGAATGGAAGAAAAAGGGTGGTTGTAATGGATGATGCTTTATTTGAAATCGACAATATGTGTCATGCTTTAGGGTTTGATCCAAATAAAATTAGAAAAGGTCAAAGAGTTTTTGAATATTATAGAAACTTCTTTGTTGCTAGTGGAAAATACAAAGAAAGCTGGGAAAAGTTAGTTAAATGGGGTTATGCAGGGAAAGCATCTAATGCTATTGTTGACAGTTATTATTACGTAACACAAGCAGGATTAGATTTTTTAAGCAGTATTTATAAGATTAAGTTTAAACCAATGAAATAGAGGTGGCTAGATGAAACAATATTGTAGATATTGTGCTAACTGTACTTATGCTGATGGTGCTTATTGTGGTGTGAAAAAGAAAGTAATGAGAGATAGCACAATCAAATCAATAAACAAGTGCAAAGATTTTCAATTTAATGAAATAGATGTCCTTGATTTTGATAAAACATACAAACCAAGAAAAAAGAAAAATTATGAGCAATTGGGGTGGTTAGATGATTAAACCACTAACACCTCAATTTAGAAGTGATATTCTAGAAAGTTTTAATAAACAATTAGAAGAACTTGATAGTTGTGGAAACAACTCTTATGTAGCTTTACAAAAAAATACAATTAATCAATTTAAAAAATTAATCAAGTCATTGCCTGATGGTTATCCAATTCCAGTTGAGAGGAGAAATGGAAGATGAATAAATATCAAGAAGCACTAAACACATTAAAAGCAAGTGATATTAAATTATATGTTTATGAAGATCAAAAGAATGTCATAGAAGAACATCAACCAACTATTTTTGATTTTTACCATAGTGAAATATTCACTTTGCAAGAGTTGGTTAATAAATGTTGTCAATTAGAAAAGGCACTTGATAAAATGTGCAGAATTTTTGATGAAGAAATACACAATTGCGATTTCTTGTTAATAAGAAACTGTCTTTGTGATAGTAAATGTACACTTTGCAACAAAGAAAAAAGAGTTGAATTAATGAAAGAGTGGGTGATGAAAAATGTTGACTAAAACAAGATGCATGAGTTTATTGGATGATATCGCTGGATATGCTCATAGAGCTAACATTGGTCCTAATGGTATTAATGAAATAAATGAAGATTACAATGGATTGAAAAAGTTAATTGAGGAGCATTTCACTCCTCAACCTCTTGAGTTTAAGAATTTAAAACCTGGTATGTGGGTTATAGATATGTGGACAAGAACTATTTCTAAAATAAAGAGAATAGATGAAAATAGAAATGTCCATTTAAATGTTCAGGAAGAATATGATTACCTTACGCCTTTCAAAGAAAATAGATTTTATCCAATTGTAGTTCCAAATGTAGGAGATAAAAATGAGAAGCACATATAGAAATCTACAGATCATAAAACATGCTTTGCAGTACTATATCTCTAGACCAGACGCCAGCGAGAAAGATTTAGCAAGAGAAAAGAGCTTATTGGAACGTATCGAAGATGAAGTTGAATATTATCAAAAAGCATATCATATTCCAAAAAAAAGAGGTGGGAACAAATGATTAAATATTGTCCAGATTTAACCGGATTTGAAATAAGAGAATCGTATTTACGTGGCGGAGGAACGAATAAAACAGTTATTTTAAATCATTGTTTAAAAGATGCATGCGTCGCTTATAAGAATGGTAAATGCATTAAATACAATAACAATGTAGAAATAATAAAAGAGGAGAAAAAATAAATGAAAAAAGGTGATTGAAATGATAATAAATTTAATACGTTTTGGTGCGGAGTTGCTGCAACTATCCTTGTCGAATTGGCAGGGATAATTGCTTATGCTATTTATCAAGATCATAAAAATTAGTAATTAACTATTTAGGAGGATAAGGGATGAATTTTACAGAAGAAGAAAAAGAAACAATCAAAGAAGTTAAGGATTATCTAAAAGAGCTGAGAAAAATCAATCTAGAAAAGTTTTCTTTGACTTTTGAAATAGAGGACATCCCAAGTCCTCAATCTATAAAATACAGTGATGAAATGCCAGGAGGTTTTTCAAAACCTAAAGGAGAACAAATTACTTCTAATATGTTACGTAGAGAGCTTCTAACAAAGCGTGTGGCGCTATTTAATCAAGAACTGGATAGATTTATGCCATTGTTATATTTGCTCAATGCAGGGCATAGAAACATCATTAGAACGTATGTGTGTTCAAGAGGATATTCTGAAATGATTAGAACGCTTGATGAATCTTATTGCATAAGTGTTTCAACTTACAAAAGAGAATTCCCAAAGGCGTGTTTAGAATTGTCCAAGTATATTAATTTCAATAACGAGCCATCTTTAGAAGAATTGAATAACCGTTTTTTTAACAATATCAAGGGTGAATAATTATGTTCATTCTTTTTATTTTTATCACAAATGATAACTTTTTATTAAAAGTGGACCCAATTTGGACCTAGTTTGGACCTAGTTTGGACCCAAAATGAACCCAAAGTGAGCCCTAATTGGACCCAATTTGGACCTAGTATGAACCCTAATTTCCATGTTATTATGCTATTGTGGTTTTAAGAGAAAAGAAAAAGAACTTTTTTAACCACACAACATTTCGTTCTAAATGGTAAATCTTTGTTAAAAGCTCTATTCTATAGGGCTTTTTTCGTAATTATTTAGAATAAGAAGCTCAAACGCTTTTATTATACATATAAATCATTTTTGGAGGTGGTGATATGGCTTGAAAGAGAAATACGAGTTAGCATACCAGGATTATTTAGATGGGATGAAATACAAAGATATAGCTGCTAAATATGGTGTGTCAGTTAGTGCTGTCAAGTCATGGAAAAGTCGCTACTGGAAGAATAAAAAGTTGCAACCAAAAAAACCAAAGGTTGCAACCAAAAAGGTCGCTAAAAAGATAGCAAAGGAGATAGTTGAAAATGAAGAGCTGAACGAAAGACAACAGCTCTTTTGTGTTTACTTTATGAAGTATCATAACGCTACGAAGGCATACCAACTAGCATATGGTGCTAAGTATTCTACAGCTATGGTAAAAGCTTGTGATTTAAGAAAAGAACCTAAAATACAAAAAGAGATACAACGATTGAAAGAATTAATGTATCAGGAGATTCTTCTTGATCCAAATGATATAGTCCAAAGATATATTGAAATTGCATTCTTGGATGAAAGCGAGATGGATGGGAAAGCAGTGAAAATGTCAGATTCACTAAAAGCACTTGAATGGTTGGATGAACACTTGAAAGATAAAAATGAACAAAACAATATTGGAAATGATGGTTTCTTAGATGCATTAAACGCCAGTGCTAAAGAGGATTGGGAAGATGAAGAAGAGTAGAGCTGTATTCAAATTCAAACCCTTTAGCAAGAAACAACGAAAGGTTTTAAATTGGTGGATTGATAATTCACCAGTAAAAGATAAAGATGGAATTATAGCAGATGGTTCAATTAGATCAGGAAAGACAGTTTCAATGTCTCTTTCTTATATGATATGGGCTATGTCTAATTTTACTGAATGCAACTTTGGAATGTGTGGTAAGACGATTGGTTCATTTAGGCGTAACGTTTTGAATATTTTAAAACTGATGCTATGGTCAAGAGGTTATAAATTGAAAGATCATCGAGCTGATAACATGGTTGAAATCAGCAAAAATGGAATAACCAATTATTTTTACGTGTTTGGCGGTAAGGATGAAAGCTCTCAAGATTTGATACAAGGTATTACGTTGGCTGGTTGTTTCTTTGATGAAGTGGCTTTGATGCCAGAATCATTTGTTAACCAAGCAACTGCTCGTTGTTCGGTTGAAGGTTCGAAGTGGTGGTTCAACTGCAACCCTGACGGACCATTTCATTGGTTTAAAGTTAATTGGATTGATAAAGCAAAAGAAAAGAACATCATTTATTTGCATTTTACAATGGATGACAATCTTTCTTTAAGTGAGAAAATCAAGCAAAGATATAAAAGTCAATGGAGTGGTGTTTTCTATGACAGGTACATCAAAGGTCTTTGGACTGTTGCTGAAGGTATCATTTACGATATGTTCAATAAAGAAAAGCATATTGTTGATGATTGTGATTGTTTGATTGATAACAAAAACTATAGATATGTCAGTTGTGACTATGGTACTCAAAACGCCATGGTCTTTTTGCTTTGGAATAAAGGAACTGATGGCATTTGGTACTGCGTTAATGAATACTACTATTCAGGACGTGACAGGAAAGTTCAAAAAACTGATAGTGAATATGCGGATGATTTGGTTGAATTTCTTGATGGAAAAGAAATATTTCAAATTGTCGTAGATCCCTCTGCAGCATCATTTATTGCTGAATTAAAGAAAAGAGGGTTTAGAGTTAAAAAAGCTAAGAACGATGTATCAAATGGTATTAGATTGGTAAGCACAATGCTCAATCAATGCAAAATTAAGTTTTTTAGTAAATGTAAGAATACAATTAAGGAATTTTCTGTTTATGCATGGGATCCTAAAGCAAGTGCCAGAGGAGAAGATGCACCTATCAAACAAAATGACCATGCAATGGATGCTATCAGGTATTTTATCTATACAATTTTAAAAGGTTCAGGATTGAACACGGATCTGGAAGGAGGTATTTAATGAAGACATTAGAGGTAATTGCAAAAGATGAAATTTTTACCATTTCTGATGATGAAACAATGGACATTAAACATTTGAATAAATATATCGCTAAACATCAGCAATTGAATAAATCAAGATATAAGAAATTAAAGGATGGATATGAAGGCGTCTATCCAATTATGTCGTACCAGGATAAACCACAATACAAACCAGATAACCGTATAATCGTAAACTTTGCTAAATACATAGTTGATACGTTTAACGGATTTTTTATTGGTATCCCAATTAAAGTATCATCAACGGATGAAGAGGTTGCTATTTACATTAATGAATTGGATAAGAGAAACCATCAGGATGATAACAATGCTGAAATTTCAAAAAACTGTAGCATTTATGGTAAGTGTTATGAAATGTATTTTATCAATGAAGAAGCAAAAGTAGGTATTAAGTACATTGAGCCGACCAAGGGATTTATCGTATATGATGATTCTGTTGTTCCAGAGCCAAGATACTTTGTCACATATTATTATGATTCAAACGGAACAATGCATGGCTATCTGAGTAACGATTATTATGTTTATGAATTTAGCAATAAAAGTGGTATGCATTTCGTTGATGATGGTTCGCTTCATGGGTTTGATGGTGTTCCTGTTACTGAATATGTTGAAAACGCTGAACGAATGAGTGCTTTTGAAAGTACGTGGTCAATGATCAATGCCTACAACAAAGCAATAAGTGAAAAGGCAAATGATGTTGATTATTTTGCTGATGCTTATCTAAAAATCATTGGTGCAAAAGTTGATAAAGACGGAATTATTCATATTAGAAATAACAGGATCATTAATTTTGATGAAGAATCGAATACGGTTGATGTAGGATTCCTTGAAAAACCAAATGCGGATGGCTCACAGGAAAATCTTATCAATCGTCTTGAAAGATTGATTTTTCAGATGTCTATGACACCAAACATCAATGATGAAAACTTTGGTACAAGTTCGGGAATTGCTCTTAAATATAAGTTGCTTTCTATGTCAAACTTGGCCAAGACGAAAGAAAGAAAATTCACAGGTGCTCTAGATAGAAGGTACAAGTTGATTTTTAGTAATCCAATCAACACAATTCATGAAGATAAATGGGTTGATATTACTTACAAGTTCAGTCAAAACTATCCGGCAAATGTACTTGAAGAAACTCAAATTGCTCGAAACTTAGAAGGAATTGTTTCTAAAGATACTCAATTATCTTCTCTTTCAATCGTTGAAGATGTTCAAGAAGAAAAAGAAAAAATCAAGCTAGAAGATGAAGTTTCTAAAGAATCTATTGTTGATAAAAGGATGTTTAATCAATAGATGAATAGTGCCGAATATTGGCGTTTAAGAGAAGAAAAACAACGCTTGAAGAATATCAAATACGAAAAAGAATATGATAAGAAGATTAAAGAAATCTATCAAAGAATGATGGATGAAGTACAATCTGAAATCAATAACTTCTACGCTAAATATGCAAAGGATACTGGTATCACAATGGCTGAAGCTAAAAAAAGAGCTTCTAATTTGGATATGGAAGTTTATTCAAGAAAAGCTAAACAGTATGTAGAAGAAAAAAACTTTTCACAACAAGCAAATGATGAAATGAAGCTTTACAACTTAACAATGAAAGTCAACAGACTTGAGTTGTTAAAAGCAAATATTGGTTTGGCTTTAGTAAGTGGCCATGATGAATTAGAAAAATATATGGATAATCTTCTTGAAAATAGAACACTTGATGAAATTCAAAGACAGGCAGGCATTTTAGGATCAACAATTTTAGATAACGCTGATACTGCTCATTCTATTGTCAATGCATCTTTTCATAATGCAACATATAGCGATAGAATATGGATGCATCAAGATTTGCTTAAACACGATCTTGAGAGTTTGCTAGCATCAGGACTTATCCAAGGAAAAAATCCTAATGAGTTGGCCAGATTATTAAGAAAACGTTTTGATGTTAAAATCAGTGATGCACAGCGACTAATGAGGACTGAACTTGCTAGAGTTCAAATTGCTGCGCAGCAAAAATCATATGAAGCAAACGGATTTGATGAATATGAATATATAACATGTGGAATCGGCGATGCGTGTGATACTTGCAGAGCGTTAGATGGCAAGGTTTTTCCAATAAATCGGATGAACATTGGAGACAACGCTCCGCCAATGCATCCAAATTGTCATTGTTCAACAGGCCCTCATATGGATAGAAAAATCTATAATGAATGGCTCGATGGACTTGCAAATGGAAAACACAGTTTGAGATTGGATGAATATAAAAAGATTTCAGATGTAAAAAATGATTTAAAAAAACAAGTCACAGTTCTATCTAAAAGTGAAAAAGAAATTCTTACAAGATATACTGGCAATCTTGCTATGCAAATTAATTTTGCTTTAAATACTGGACGTGAAAGAAAATTCAAAAAGGAAATAGCAATGTTAGATCATGCACTAAGTAAAGGAAAGATTCCAGATGATTTAATTTTATATCGAAAAATAGATAGTAAAGTTCTACTAAATAAAAGAAATGTTTCTGATAATGACATGTTTAGTTTAAAAGGTACTACGAAAACAGAGAAAGGATATTTGTCTACATCATTTAAAAACTTTGATTATAAATTAAGAGATGTAAATCTTGTTATGAAAATTCCAAAAGGTTATAAAGGCGCATTGTATATTGAACCATTAGCAAAAGAAAGTTATAAAAATCAAGATGAGGTTTTGTTTAAAAGAGGTGTGTGCTACAATATATGTGAAGTAAAAAAAGAAAAAGATAAATACACTTTAATAGTGGAGGTAAAGATAAATGATTGATTACGATAAATACCAATTTCATATTAAAGTTATAGGAAGCAAAGAAGAATTTATAAAGCATATTGAAGATTTTAAAAAAGCTGCTCCTTATTATACAGAGGAAGACATAGTAGCAATTCTTGATGAAGAACAAGACAAAAAAATAAGGCCTTCTTTTTGGAATAGACCTTGGATGTAAGCCGACAAATAGTCGGTTTTTATTTTTTCAAAATTAAGGAGTAGATATGGAAGTTAATATTTTAGGAACAACTTATGAAATTGAAAAGCTGGATGAAAAAGATTCATGCATGTTTAAAAATAATGCTGATGCATATGTTGATTACACAGAAAAAAAGATATTTTTGCATAAGGGCGATGTTATGATCAATGTATCATTAAGACATGAATTAGTTCATGCTTTTATGTATGAAGCAGGAATTGAATTTGGGTATCAATTTCATAATGAAGATGTTGTAAATTATATAGCAACTATTTTTCCAAAATTGGAAGAAGCATTTAAAACAACAAAATGTATTTAATGAGCAAGTTTAAATGACTTGCTCTTCTTTTTGCAAAAAAATAGAAAGGAGGGAGTCTATGGCTGAAGGATTAAGACCACATTATCATCAAGAATTTGAATATTATACTATTCAATATTTTGATAAGAAAAGACATGTTATTGTTAAGAAAATTCAATACATGTGTATGATTTGTGGGCGTATCCGACATGAGAAATATGACTGTTACGTACCACCACCTAAATCAAAAACAAAATCATTAGAACGAAATAAGAAGAAATATGGCAATCGTGAGTGATTGTTTTTTATTTTCTAAAAGAGGAATTTATATGATTAAAATTACAGTTGGAATCTCTAAAGAACATATAGCAGTTAAATGTGTTGGTCATGCAAATTACAACATATGTGGTGAAGATATTGTATGTTCTGCAATTTCCACACTCTTACAAACGCTTTGCTATAGTTTGGAAGAATTGACATCAAACAAAATAAACGTTTCTCTAGAAAAAGGAGAAGGATATATAGGTATATATCATCCAACATGTAAAGCAATTACATTAGTTAATGGCTTTGTAATTGGATGTAGAGAGGTAAGTCATACTTACCCTGATTATGTACAATTAGAAATCAAAGAATAGCACTACAATGAGTGCTTTTTATTTTGTCCAAGCATTTACGACATTAAAAGATATGGATGAGTCAGGCGTGGAAACTTTAAGCTACGGAAAAGAGCAGGCGTGTAACTCTCTAAAAGATACGGATAGGAGAAATAAAAATGAAAAAAGAATTAGAAAAATTATTATCCCATAAAAGAAACTTAAATTTACAGTTATTCGCTGAAGAAGGCGGAGATGGTGAACCAGGCAACGATGATCCTGAAGACAAATCAGGAGATGGTGGAAATGATGACAAAAAATACACTGACGAAGATGTAAACAACATCATCAATCGAAAATTTGCTGAATGGGAAAAAAGACAAAAAGAAAAAAGCGCAAAAGCTGCAGAAGCTGAACGATTAAAAAACATGACCGAAGAAGAAAAAAGAAAACATGAAATGGAAGAACTCCAAAAGAAAATCGCCGGTTATGAGAAAGAAAAAGCTATTGGAGCAATGACAAAGGTTGCCAGAGGAATCTTAAACGATTCCAAAATCGTTGTTAATGATGAATTATTAGTAAATCTAGTAGCAGAAGATGCTGAAACAACAAAAACAAATGTAGAAAGCTTTGTAAAAAACTTCAATGATGCTGTTCAAAAAGCAGTAGCTGAAGCATTAAGGGGAAAAACACCTCGATTAAAGGATGGCTCAAAAGAATTGACAAAAGAAGATATTTTAAAAATCAAAAATAGAACTGAACGTCAAAAAGCAATGGCTGAACATCCTGAATTATTTAGATAAAAAAAGGAGAAAACTATATGAGAAAACAATTCAATTTACAATTATTTGCTGCACCAACAAATACAACAGTTACAACTGATTTAGAACCAGGTATTTCTATCGATTATACTTCTAGAATCAGTTCAAATATTAATGAATTACAAGATTTATTAGGGGTTACTGAATTAACACCAATGTCTTCAGGAACAACAATCAAAATCTATAAAATGGAGGTTGGCACAGTTGCTCCTCAAGTTGGAGAAGGTGAAACAATCGGTTTAACTAAAGTAACTAGAAAGAAAGTCAAAGATATTGACCTAGTATTAGAAAAATATCGTAAATCAACTACTGCCGAAGCAATTCAACGTTCAGGACGTAATATTGCTATCAATCAAACTGATGAAAAAATGGTCGGTGTCATTCAAGGACAAATCAAAAAGACTTTCTATTCTACATTAAAAGAAGGTACTGGTACTGCTACTGGTAAAACTTTACAATCTGCCTTATCTGCAGTGTGGGGAGAATTAGTTAAACATTATAAAGATGAAACAGTTACACCTATTTATTTTGTATCTACAGATGATATTGCTGAATATTTAGGTTCAAAAGAAATCACTTTACAAACTGCTTATGGATTCACATACTTAAAGAATTTCTTAGGTTTAGGTGATGTCATCGTTTCACCTGAATTAGAAAAAGGTACAGTATATGGTACTGCCAAAGAAAACATTGCGGGTGCTTATATCCCAACAAACAATGGGGATGTTGCTGATACATTTGGCTTAACAAGTGATACAACAGGTCTAGTAGGTATGGTTCATACTTCTAAAACAGACAATGCAACAATTGAAACATTATTAATGTGTGGTGTTAAATTCTTCGTTGAATATGTTGATGGCGTATTCAAAGGAACAATCACTCCGGGAGATGCTGCTTAATGTATGTTGCAATTAAAAGATTTTCTGATTTAACAGATGATGATCATATTTATGATACTGGTGATGTGTACCCTAGAGATGGCTTTGAACCATCTAGGGAACGTATCATTGAATTGGCAACATCAAAAAATAAACTAGAAACACCACTCATCACTTATATTGAGGATGAAGAAAAAAACATTGAAGAAAATGATAAAGTAGAAGATGAAAAGCAAACGCCTAAGAAAACAACTAAAAAAGCTAAAAGTGAATAGTTATGGCAATCATTGATGATGTAACTGCGTTATTAGGATTTCCTGAAGAAAAACCTAACAGGACATTAGATGTGATTATTCGTCTTACTACTAATCGTTTAAAAACACTATTGGATGTTGAAGAAGTACCAACTGAATTAGAATATATTGTTACTGAAGTTTCAATTGTTAGATATAACAAGATTGGTTCTGAAGGAGTCACAAGTCATTCCGTTGAAGGAGAAACCATGTCATTCAGTGACAATGATTTCAAGGGGTATCTAAATGATATAGAAGTTTGGAAAAATAAAAAGAACGAAGTAAAAGGAGTTGTCAAATTCTTATGAGATATGACACTCCTATTTATTTTCAAAAAGTTACACAAGGTGAGTATGATCCTACTACCGGAGATTATGGAGAGGATACAGTAGATGAAACCTGTGTAATGGCATCTGTCATGGATACAAGGACTGAAACAATGCAAATTGTTTATGGTTCTATCAAGCAAGGAAGCAAAACGATTCATATTCAAAACCATTATGATAAGTCCTACGATTCTATTAGAATTGATAATAAGATTTATCGAGTGGATTATTCTAGAAAACTTAGAAATAAACAGTCGTTTATCGTTCATGAGGTGCAAAATGGGTAGAAGCATAAAAATTACAGGCGTTAAAGAATTAGAGGCTAAACTAAAGAAAAATGCAACTCTTGATGATGCTAGAACTGTTGTTAAGAAAAATGGTGCGGATTTGCAATCGCGAATGACAAGAAATGCGGTCTTTGTCAAAGGATACTCAACCGGTGCAACTAAAAGAAGTATTAGAAGTGCATTTACAGATTCTAATTTGACTGTAACAGTTGAGCCAACAACCAGCTATGCATCTTACCCGGAATATGGGACACGATATATGGCGGCCCAACCTTTTGTACGGCCATCTTTCAACATTCAAAAAGAAATCTTCAAAAGAGAACTAAAGAAACTAATGAAATGAGGTGTGTTATGGATCCTCAACAAGAATTATTCAGTTACTTGTTAGTAACGCTAAAAAAAGAATATCGGGATATGGTTTTTGATGGCTTTATGCCACCTGAAAAAACAACATATCCTTTTATTTATCTTGCTGACAGTCAACAAACTGATGACTATAGCAATAAAACAGCCATCTTCAATAACGTGTATCAAACCATTCACATATGGAATGACTCGCCTAAAAAAAGAGGAACTGTTTCTAATATGGCATTAAAAATAAAAAACATTGTAAGAAGATTGGAATACACGAGCAATTACAAGTGGGAAATTAGAAATATTGAACAAAGAATTTTGGAAGATACGACAACTAAGACACCACTTATGCATGTTGTGTTAGAGTTAGAATTCAAATCTTCTAGTAAAGGAGGAAAAAGAAGTGATCAATAAAATTGATTTGCAATTATTTGCTGATGAAAGTCCTGAAACGATTTCAGGAAAAAAACTTGTCTACTTATTTAGAGTGGCAGAAGATTCAAAAACAGAAAATGCAGGTGCTTTAGCTTTTGTAACCGAAAATGAAAGAACAACATCTAAAGATGCTGATTCTACACAAACGAAAGATGGAAATGTTCGTACACCTGGTGCTGCTGAAATTGAAATCACAAGTACATCATTATTGCCTAAAGGGGATAAGATGATTGATAAATTAGAATCAGCAATGCTAAATGACAAACTTGTAGAATGCTGGGAGGTAAATTTAGCTGAACCTGGTTCTAGCGCAAATAGTGGTAAATATAAATCAAAATATTATCAAGGATATATTACTGAATTAGGAATTTCTTCTAATGCTGAAGATAATGTTGAAGTAAGTATCACTTATGGAGCTAACGGTCAAGGTGCAGATGGATACGCAACGTTGACTGATGAGCAAAAAGAAATTGCATCTTACGTCTATAAAGATGTAATAAAAGAAAGCGGAGAATAGGACGGGTATTTATATCCGTTCTTTTTATTTGGATTGAGAGGAGAAAATTATGGAATTAACTATTGAAAACAAAACATATAATTTTAGATTTGGAATTGGATTTGTAAGATATTTAGATGGAAAATCTTCAATTGAACAAAATGGTGTTCAATTTGGAATTGGATTGGAAACATTGATTCCAAACTTATTAACAGGAAATACTGTTACTTTATCTGATTGTTTATTTGTAGCAAATAGAACTGAAAACCCAAGAGTCACTCAAGAACAGCTTGATAATTATATCGATAATGAAAATACAGATATTGATGGCCTTTTTGACGATGTGTTAAAAGAGTTAAAAAAGTCGAATGCTACAAAGAAGAAAGCAAAGATGATAATGAAAGAGTACGAA
Source organism: Faecalibacillus faecis (assembly GCF_003024675.1). Classification (GTDB taxonomy): domain Bacteria; phylum Bacillota_I; class Bacilli_A; order Erysipelotrichales; family Coprobacillaceae; genus Faecalibacillus; species Faecalibacillus faecis. Next base: position 125,977 of record NZ_PYLP01000002.1, read on the forward strand.
GAAAAAATGCAAGAAACACAGGATCAAGCAATGTAGTAACATATGAAGAAATAATCGAAAATTGTTTTCGCTATTTAAACATCAATGATATTGATAAAATCAATAGATTAACAATCAAAGATTATAGATGTTTGATGAAAGGCGCTCAAAAGAAAAAGATTGATGAATCAGAACAGTTATTTCTCTTAGCATGGGTTATCAGACAAGCAAAAGCACAAAAGAAAAGTGGTAGATATGTATATAGAACTTTCAAACAGTTCTTTAATCGAAAGAAAATCGAAAGCAGTATAGAAAATCAAAATAATGAAACTTCTCTCATTGAACGAATTAGACAAGCTGTAGAAATTCAAGGAAGGAAGTGATAATTATTGGAAACATATAGTGTAAAAGCAATACTGAGTGCTGTTGATCAAAACTTTACAAGCACTATGAAAATGGCTAACAGTAGTCTTTCAGGCATTAAAAGTGCAAGTGAAGGAGCTACTAGTTCAATAATGAAAATTGCTAGTGGCATAGGGGTTTTTAAAGCTTTAAGTGCAAGTGCTAACTTAGTTAAAAGTTCTATTTCAAGTGCCATGGGTAGACAAGATACTATGGAAGCGTTCAACCGTACTATCACACAGATTACTGGCAGTGCTGAAAATGCCACTAAGGCATTAGAAGATTTAAAGAAAATCACTAAAGGTACTGCGTATGGATTGGACATTGCAGCAAAAGCAACTCAAAACTTTGTTACTCGTGGTATGGATTTATCAAAAGCAACCAAGTCTGTTGGTATTTGGGCAGATGCAGTCAGCTTCTATGGAAAAGGAACCAATGAACAGTTAGAAACAGTTACGGATGCTCTAGCGAAAATGAGAACTAAAGGAACGGTTGAAATGGACCAATTAAATCGTATGTTTGATATTGGAATTGATGCCGTGGGTATTTATGCAAAAGCAGTAGGAAAGAGTTCTCAAGAGGTTTCAAATAGTTTATCGGATAAAACAATAAGAACTGATGAATTTTTGAATGTAGTAGAGAAAGCTATGGAAGAAGGCACTAATGGTGTTCAGAAGATTGCAGGTGCTGCTAAAGAAGCTGGTGCATCTTGGACAGGAACGATTGATAACATGAAAGCTGCAACAACACGTGGTGTTCTAAGCATCATGCAAGCAATTGATGACATGCTATCAAAAAACAAGCTACCTCAAATGAGAGAAATGATTTCTCAATTTGGGGAAGGTGCTGAAACCACAATGAATACTGTTGCCAATGGCATTAAAAATTTAAAAGACGTTGGAGCACTAATTCCACAAATTGGAGCACTGGGAAGTGCTCTTTTTGTCGTTGGTGGAAGTGTTGATTATATAAAAGCTTTAGGTGGAGGGTTTGATGCTCTTTCACTTAAAACAAAGCTATTTAATAAAAGTTTAGCTGATACAAAAAATAAAATTTCTGTAGTAAGTAAAGTGCTTAAAGGAAATTTGTCATTAGGAACTAATGAATTTAAAAGACTGACGGCTAGTAGCCAAGTTCTTGCCGAAAAGGTAACAATTTTAAAAGGTGCACTTAACGGACAATTTGGATCAGATGCATTTGGAAAATTGAGCAAAACAAGCCAAAAGTTTGCAAATGACATAGAAAACATTTTTCCACGCTTTGATAATATTACAAATAAGCTAGATGAAGTAAAAAGTAAATTTTCAAAATTAATGCCTGATTCAACAAAATCAAGTATTGATAATTTTAAAAATTTAATAAGTGGTAGCATGTCTATTGGAAAAGATAAAGTAAATGCTGTAGGTGATTCAATTGCTCAAATGTCATTCAAATTTCAAAGTGCGACAGGAAGATTTTCAAAAGACGGTCCTAAAATTTGGAAAGTTTTTAACAAACTCTCTAGTGTATCAGGGTATATATCAAACAAGATATCGCCAAAGTTAGGAAAAGCTATAAGTGCAGGATTTAAACAAATTCCTAACGCAGGTGCTAAAGCTTTAACATCAATGACTAGTGCTATGTCAAAAGTATTTGCGATTGCTATGAAATCAGTAGGACCTGCAGCTATTTTAGGATTGGTTGTTGCTGGTTTAGGAATTGTAAATAATCAGTTTGGAAGTCAAATTGATCAGATGATTGCCACGGTTGTTACACAGGCGCCTAAAGTGATTAGTAATTTTGTAAAAGGAATTACCAGTCAAATGCCTATGTTAGCAAGTTCAGGAGCACAGTTACTTGTTCACTTATCAGTCGGAATAGCCAAAACATTACCACTTGTTGTAAATGCAGGTATGCAAATATTGAATTCAATTATTCAGGGAATATCAGCTAACGCTCAATCAATTGTTAAAAGCGCATTGCTAATTGTTGGTACTTTAGGTGGCGCAATATTAAATGCTATACCTCAATTGCTTGGAATTGGATTACAATTCATTGTTTCAATTACACAAGGTATTTTAGATAACATGCCTTTAATATTGGTAGGAATTCAAACTATGATTACCAATATTACAACAGCGATTCAAACACAACTGCCTACAATGATACAAATGGGCGTTCAAATTCTACAAAATATTGCTACCGGTATTGTTCAAATGCTACCTCAATTAGTTGTAGGAGCTATTCAAATTATAACTACACTGATTAATACAATCAGTGAAAATCTTCCTACAATCCTTAATGGTGCAGTAGAAATCATCAATACATTAGTTGATGGTTTAATCAATAATTTACCACAAATAATCGATGCTACAGTTGAATTGATAGGAGCAATTTTAAACGCAATTATTACAAATCTCCCTCAAATCATGACTGCAGGTGTTCAAATTATCTTGAAGTTGGTTTCAGGATTGATTTCAGCAATACCTCATGTTATTTCGGGTGCGGCTAAAATTGCTAAGAAAATTATTTCAACTTTCAAGGATACAAACTGGTTAGAAATCGGTATTAATATCATCAAAGGAATCGCAAAAGGAATTTCTAGTGCTGCTGGTCAGTTATGGAATGCAGCTAAAGGTGTTTTAGGCGGTTTCAAAGACAAAGTTCTAGGGTTCTTTGGTATTCATTCGCCTTCTCGTTGGGGTAAATGGGTAGGAAAAATGATTGATACTGGATTTGCTAAAGGTGTTGGCAATAATATTCGTTTGATTGCAAATCAAGCTCAAAAAATGTTTGATACTGTACAATCTTACGTTTTTGATGTCAATACATTAGGTATGAACCTTTCGCTCGCTGATGGACTTAGTGGTACTTTGAATCGTTATATAGAATACAATGATCGCTATATTGATGATGAAGGTGGTAACGATGATAACACAGAATATAACTTCAATATTACAACTGAAATTGATGGTAAAACAGCTGGTAAAGCAATGGCAAAATACACTAAAGAAGAACTTGATAGGATGGACAAACATTCAAGAAGATTGAGAGGTGATATCTAAATGTTATATGATTTTATAGACACAACTTCGAACATATCAGCAGGTAATTATTTGCCTGCTGAAGCAATGTCTTTTAATGGCGTTTATTTAGAAAATGAGATTGATGGTTATCGAACCCTCTCGGTTCAAGGCAGAGAACTTGCATCTTCTTCAATTAATGACATTGAAATTAATAGTAAAGATGGTACACATTATAAATCAAGAAGGTATGATTCGAGAATTATTACTGTTAAATATCAATTGATTACTAAAAGTAATAGTGAGTTTAGAAAAGCATTTAATAAAATGAACAGCATTTTTGCCGTTGAGCAAGCACAAATTATTTTTAATGATGAGCCAGATAAATTTTTTATTGGAACCACACAAGGAAATCATGAAATTGAAGGTGGTTCAAACTCCGTAATAGGTGAGATTGAAATATATTGTGCGGATCCATTTAAATATAGCGTTAAAGAAAAAACAGTAACTGCTACATTAGATAACGGTTATACTTTTGAAATAGATTACAAAGGAACTAGAAAAGCTTATCCAAAAATCGAAGCTGTAATGCATGGTGACAATGGTTTTCTTGCTTTAGTAAACGATCAAAAGAAAATTCTACAGTTTGGAAATCCTGATGAAGTCGATGGAGAAAATTACACACAAAATGAATACTTATGTCATTTGTCAGATTTTGCTAATTTACCAAACGACTCTCCCGATTATTATAGACCTTATATTAGAACCGGTGGCGGAATGATATATCAAACTTACAATGGAAGTAATTATAACCCTTGTTTGTACATGACATCGGTAGCACAATCAGGACATTTTTGGACAGGAGCTTGCAGATTATTAACAATTCCAGCAGATTCAAATGGCGAAAGAGGAGCAAAGAATTTCTACTGCTATATGAATCAATGGTTCTCTATCGGTATATCAGGTCAAACAGGCATTCAAGAAATATCATTTTTAACGGATGATAACAAAGTAATTTGCGGAGTATCTATCAATAAAACAGACGCTGCAGGGGAAGGTGCCTACGTATCATTCTTTATCAATGGTGATAATGTTGTTAAAAATATGTTATTTTATCCATACGAAGATCAACAGTTAAATATGTTTGATAATGCAAGAGGTCATAATTGTGTTGTAAAAGAAGGCGGAACTATTAAGTTCTATTATCAAGGAACATATTATCAATATACAGTACCAGAAGTAGAAAATATGGTTTGTACAAAGATACAAGTTGGTATGGCTCAATGGGGCGAAAGAAACATGAGTGAACAATGGATATCACATAATTGTATTCGTGCTATCGATTTTCAAAAGATGTATGTAACTAAATGGCGCGATGTCCCAAATAAATTTAGAAATGGAAACAAATTAACCATTGAATGCGAGACTGCAAATGTTTATTTGAATGGTGTTAGAGATCCATCATTAGGTGCTTTAGCAAACAACTGGGATAATTTCTATTTGAAACCTGGATATAACCAAATCAAATTTATACATTCAACATGGGCTACTAAACCTACGGTTACATTAAAATATAGAGAGGTGTTCTTATGATTATTTATTTAGCTGATAGACATATGAACATCGTTGCTACATGTTCAAATAATCTACCAAAGGGCTTAAAATTTCAAAATGATTTAAAAGCAGAAGATGTTGAGTCTGGTGTTGCTACTTTTTCAGTCGATATTTTGTATGATGAAGAAGATGCAGTTAAAACAGCTCAATATTGTGAATCAGGAAACTACGTGCTTGTCTACGATGATAATGGGGAAAATGGATTCTACACAATCATCGAAGCTGAAAACGACAGAAAAGAGCACAGTATTAATATTTATGCAGAAGATGGCGGTTTGGACTTATTAAATGAGGTAGTTGATGCTTATACAGCAGATGGGCCTCATCCAATCGCCTTTTATATTGAAAAATTCTCATACGACAGTGGATTTGAAATTGGATTAAATGAAGTAAGTGACTTGAATCGTACGCTTTCATGGACCGGACAAGACACTTGTACAGCAAGAATCTTAAGTGTTGCAAATTCATTCGATGCTGAAATTGGATTCAGTTTTACTGTCAAAAATATGGCTATTACTCATAAGTATATCAACATCTATAAGAAGCGTGGAAATGAAAATGTTGCTCAATTACGTTTGAATACGGACATTGATAACATCATCGTTAAAAGTTCCATTTCAGATTTGATTACTTGTTTGATTCCAAGCGGTGGAACTCCTGAAGGTTCTGAATATCCGATAACATTAGCTGGATATTCCTATGATGATGGAGATATCTATATTAATGAAATTGGATGGCTTGCTTCAAGGTCGGCATTAGCTAAATGGAGTCGTTATCAATGGGAAACATATGGAAGTTATGGCGGTCATATCGTTAAATATTATACTTACGATACAACAAGCCAATCAGAATTATGCAACAGATCGATTTCTTATTTAAAGAAATACTGCGATATCATTTACAACTATGAAGTAGATATTGCTATACTTCCTGATAATGTTCGAATTGGAGATACCATCAACATTATTGATGAAAATGGTGAACTTTATCTAAGCGCAAGGGTCTTGAAATTAGAAACCTCATCTTGTGATAAAACTGCAACAGCAACATTAGGAAATTTCTTGATCAAATCAGGTGGAATCAGCGAAAAAGTCAAAATGATGGCTGAACAGTTTAAAGATTATGTAGTTAAGCAAAGAGAACAAACTTACAAGACTCAACAGTTAGCTAAGTCGGCTCTAACAAAGGCTAATGAAGCAAGCACTACTGCAACCAATGCAAGTAAGAAAGCGGATGATGCGAAGACAAGTGCTGCTGAAGCTATAACTAATTCGAATACAGCTATTAATCAATCAAATGAAGCAAAGACTGCCGCTAATGAAGCAAAGACTGCCGCTAACGAAGCTAAAGCCAGTGCTTCTGATGCGTTAAATAGAGTTGACTCGGCACAGGAAGATATTAAAAAAGCTAAAGAAAATATCAATAATTTACAAAAAGACATTACATCGACAACTAAAACACTTGATGAAATGGCGTCTCAAGCTGAAAAGACAAAAGAAACTTTGGATGGTCTTAGTGGTGACTTACAAGAGACGAAAGAAACTCTTGAAATGAGCTATGCTAAAAAGACTGATCTAAGTGAAACTGCAGCAAGTCTTAAAGCTGAAATTACTAAAAGTGCAACCGAGTTGTCTACAAACATTGAAAAGACATATGCCGGTAAAAGTGATGTGACTGAGATTGAAGGAAGACTTCAAAGTCAAATTACTCAAAATGCTGAAGGTTTAACAAGTCAAGTTAATAAAATAGCTAAACTTGAAAATGATACGACCGATGCTCAAGAAAAGATTACTGCTGCTCGTAAAGCTGCTGAAGACGCTCAAACGGCAGCCAATGAAGCTCAACAAAAAGCAAATGATGCTAAAACTGCAGCTAAGAATGCTCAAACTTCAGCCGATTCAGCAAGCGCTAATGCTACTGATGCCCAACAAAAAGCAAACGAAGCAAAAGCTACAGCTGAAAATGCGAACAACAGATTACAGTCTGCAGAGTCAGATTTGTCTGCTGCTAAAGAAAATTTAAAAAATGTTACTGCTGATGTCAACGCGACAAAAGAACAAGTTCAAGCTGCCCAAAATGCAGTAACTGAAGCCGAAAAGAATGTATCAAAAGCTCTTCAAGATGCCAATGATGCACAAACTACAGCTAAGAATGCCCAAACGGCTGCCGATAATGCTCAAAGTGCCGCTGACGATGCTCAACAGGTTGCCGACGATGCAAAGACGAAAGCTGAAGGTGCATCTACCGCAGCTGAGATTGCAAAGTCAACCGCACAAAAGGCTCAGGAAACGGTTGCGGCCTTGACAAAACGAATTGAAACTGCTGAAACAAACATTAACCAAAATGCGAAAAGTATTTCGTTGACTGCTCAAAAAGTTGATGAAGTTGGTGATCAGTTAAAAAATAATTATTACTCTAAGATTGAAACTGATGCTGCAATCAAAATCGAATCCGATAAAATCGACAGCATTGTACATAGAGTTGATACAATTGACTCTATATCTAACGAGGCTATTACCCAAGCAACTCAAACTGCGGATAAGTTTAACTGGCTTGTTAAATCAGGTACAAGTGCGACTGACTTCACTTTAACTGATCGTACTGCTACATTGATTTCTCAATATATTAATCTTAATGGATTGGTTACTTTTAGTGGATTGAACTCTGAAACACAATCGAAAATCACTAATGCTTCAACTAATGCCTTAAATGCAATATCTAAGGCAGATTCAGCAAACACCTTACTTTCTTCATGGTGTTCAGCAAATGACAAAACTCTTATTAACGGTGCTAAAATTTATACCAGCTCAATTACTGCTGAAAAAATAAGCGTAAATACTTTAAGCTCGTTATCTGCCAATCTTGGTTCAATTACAGCGGGATCTATCAATATTAATAACAAGTTTATTGTAGACTCAGTTGGTAATCTAAAAGCGACTTCAGCTGAATTAACTGGTAAAATCACAGCTACTAGCGGAACAATTGCTGGTATTAATATTAAATCTGGTCGTCTTTACACGAGTAAAGAATCTATCGTACATCATCAAACAGGAGACCCTGTATCTAGCACCGATGCGAACAGGTGTTATGTGTTGAATACAACAGAGATATATGATACAGGATATTTTAAAGTCAAATCTGATTATACTATACACTCACAACTCGCTGAGGACGGTAATGACTTATCTGGAAGTATTGGTACAAGTATTATTAGAGGTGGATTCTTAACGATTAAACATAGCATTAAGGGTGGCGGATATACAAGTATAAAAGGTCATGAAATTATAGCATCTAGCAATAATTATGGAATCACTACTATTTCTGGCGGATCAATTGGTACAGATACGTTGCTCGTATCAGATAACGGATGGTTTGGTAAACAATATTTTTCAGGTGGTGACTGGGTTGGTTGGTATAATAAGCAAAATGGAACTCGACAAGGATGGATTGGTCATAATAAGACAACGAATTTTTATATAATTAACGAAGCTGGAGGAGAAATCAGTCTGAAGGGCGGGCATGTTCGTATCAATGGATATGTTTTACCGAAACTTCTTCAGACAAACTATACTGATAATAGTTTAGGTCAATTTTGGGATAGCTATGATAACGGTAATGCACGATTAAGGTTGAATGTGTACAGTAAGTACAGAGGCGGATGGGGTAGTGAATATCATTTCATACTGCATTCAAATGGTATGAACTCGTTTAGACCCGGTTCCGATGGGTCTGCTAATCTAGGAACATCAAATTGTAGATGGGCGACAGTATATTCAACAAGCGGTTCCGTAAGTACTTCAGATTTAAAACAAAAAGATGTTATTGATGATTACGATTTCAAAGCGAGAGACTTTATCATGGGGCTTAAACCAATTGCTTATCGATTAAATGCTAAAGGTGCGAGCGGTAAAAGAATTCATATGGGATTTGGGGCTCAACCTGTTTATAAATTAATTAACAATCTTGAACTTGGAGATTTGTCATTAGTAGAAGCATGGAAGATTCGAGAAGATTCAGATATTGAGGAACCTTATTATGGCGAAAAAATGGATGACAAATATTTAAGATGGGGTATGAAGTATGAAGAATTACTTGCTCCATTAGTAGCTTTGGTTCAAGAACAACAAATCAAAATAGAAAAACTAGAAAAGATTATAGGAGGAAACTAGAATGGCTTTAACAGTTAAAGAAACTAAAAATCTCACAATGAGAAAAGAAATTTATGTAGATGATAACTTAATTAAAACATTATCAGCTACTATTGATTCTAATACGAATAATATTTCATTCAGTACAGATTATATTCAAAATATGGAACTTTACAAAGCAAATAAAGTTGAGATTCGAAGAATTGAAGCTGAGTTTGAAGATAGTGCATTTGAGCAACAAGAAAAAATGTTAGGAGATGTCTCAAATGGTAATTAAAGATATTTTAGACAGCATGGAAGCTCTTAACAAATTAAATAATGCTCATGGAATGTCTAGTGTTGTGGCTTTTCGTATTGGTAAAAACATCAAAGCTATTGAAGGCGAAGTTAAAGTATTTGATGATGTTCGTACAAAATTATTAGAAGAATTTGCTAATAAAGATGAAAACGGTAAACCAATCATTGATAAAGACACTAACCAATACAATGTTCCAGCTGATAAATTAGAAGCTTTGGAAAAAGAAATTAAAAAACTTCAAAATGAAGAGGTTAAAGTAGATATTAAAAAACTATCTCTTGATGATGTTGAAAAAGCTGATTTATCTCCAAGAGAGCTTATGTCTATTGAATATATGTTGGAAGATTAGAAAGTGAGGAAAATAAATATGGATCTAAGTTTTATTACTAATTATTTTGTTCCAGTCGTTATGGCTGGATGTTTAGCAACAGGTTACGTTGTAAAAAAATGGATTAAGGATGTAGATAATAAATACATTCCTACAATCGTATTTATTGAAGGTGCAATTTTAAATTGCATTGTAATGAATAATATTACTGTAGAAACAGTAGTAGGTGGTGCTATTTGTGGTTTGGCATCCACTGGACTTCATCAAGCTTTTACACGCTTGATTGAAAATAAAGAAAATTAGAGGTGTGTGTATGCAAGAAATTTTGATGCAAACATACACTATTGCTTTACCTATTGTATTAGGCTATATCGTATGGTTATTACAAAATCAAAAAAAATCACGTGATGCAAATTCACGTGGTACTATGCTTCTTTTAAGGGTACAACTTATTGAATATCATTCCAAATACACTAAAAGAGGGAACATTCCAAGCTATGCATATGAAAATTTCAATGAAATGTATGGCGCTTACCATGATTTAGGCGGGAATGGAATGGTAACTCACATGAAAGAAGAAGTAGAACAGTTACATTTTAATAAAAATGAAGAGAGCGAATAGCTCTCTTTTATATTAGGAGGAGAATAAGTGTGAAACAATATGTAGGAGTTAAATTAATTGAAGCAAAACCAATGACAAGAGGAGATTACAACAAATATCGTGGATGGACTATTCCAAAAGATGAAAACCCTAATGATGAAGGATATTTAGTTAAGTATTCAGACGATTATGAAAGTTGGTCTCCTAAAAAGCCATTTGAAGATGCTTATAGAGAATATGATGTAAATGATTTACCTCAAACAGCCATTGGGATGATTAGTGCAGATTACAAAGAAAGATTTAAAGCTGAATATTATCAAGCAAAAATTCGTTATGACAAATTACATGCTATGACAATTAAATATGAAGCAGGAACTTTAAATTTTACGCCTAGTTGCTCATTAGAACTGTTAAAAGAGCAAAAATCTTATATGGGTAATTATATTAGAACTTTAGAAATTAGAGCTGAAATTGAAGGAATTACATTATAGGAGGGAAATAAAATGTCATATGTATTAAAACAAAATTTAGCAAATCAAGGTAATTATGGAAGTAAAAGAGATACTTCTAAAATCAAATACTTAGTTATTCATTATACAAGTAATGATGGTGATAGTGATGAAGCAAATGGAAAATACTTTGCAAACAATGTAGTAAAAGCATCTGCACATTACTTTGTCGATGATAATTCAGTAACTCAATCAGTTCCAGATGATTATGTTGCTTATGCTGTAGGTGGTAAATGTCAATCAAATCATCATCCAATGTATAAAGTAATCACAAATACAAACTCAATTTCAATTGAAATGTGTGATAATCACAAAGATGGAACTGTTCATATTTGTGATGAAACATTAGCAAATACCTATGCATTAGCAAGAGCTTTAATGAGCAAATACAATATTACTATTGATCGTGTATATCGTCATTATGATGTCAATGGTAAATTATGTCCTAATTGTAATGGATTGTTAGAAGATGCAATTTGGCAAAACTTCAAAAATAACATTGTTAATTCAACTGTTGGAAATCTAGGGACTTCAACAGCAACTACTGTTCCTACTCCTGCAGTCAATCCAAATAAAGATTCAGTCGTATCAAGAGGACAACAACATTCTATTAATTTTACAGGTCATACAATTTCAACTGATGGTATTTGCGGAACAAAAACATTGGCAAACATTGCTCGTTGTTTCCAACATGCGATTAATTTAGATTACAAAGAATCATTAGCTGTAGATGGTGCTTTTGGTACTAAATCAAAAGAAGCGTTAGGAAAACATTATGTTAAAAATGGAGAAAAACAATATTTAGTTACTGCTGTAGAAATTGCTTTAATGTGCCGTGGCTATAATGTAAATGGTGTTGAATGCCCAGGTATTTTCGGTGATGGTTTAGAAAAAGCTGTAAAACAATTTCAAAGAGATAGAGGATTAAACGTTGATGGTGTTGCAGGAAGAAAGACAATTTTAAAATTAATTGGATGTTAATCATTCAAATGATATAATGATTATGGTTAGGGTTTAGTGAATGTTTTTATTTTTCACTATTCAATAAATGAAGTGAAATGATGTCTAAAAACATTGTTTCACTTTTTGCTTTTAAATGATGTATAATTAAGTAGTAAAATATTATATGTATTATAACTATTTATTTTAGTATAATAATTCAACGTCAACACAACTGAATATTTTACATTTGACCTGCTTATAATGGCAGGTCTTTTTTTATTTTGATGTATTTTTTTATAAAATATGACATATAAATAAAATAGAGTAATTTAAAGTAATATAAAGTGTTATAAAGGAGTTTAAAAGGTTTCTAAATGAGAAAAAATGTTGCCAAATTGTGAATAACGTTGCTATAATAACGTTGAAAATGTGAATAACTTTACATTAATGTGACTTGTTTGTATGGAGGAAGATGATTATGAAAGGGAAATATTCTGCTTTAACAGTAGCAAAATGGTTTTTGTGGTACAATGATAAAATTCTAGAAGAAGAAGATGCTGATTTAATATCCAATTTAAAATTGCAAAAATTATTGTATTATGCTCAAGGATGTTATTTAGCATTAAAGAATGAACCATTATTCAATGAGCAAATTGTAAACTGGGCTCATGGACCTGTTGTAGAAGAAATTTATCATGAATATAAAAATAATGGTTCAAATGGAATAGAATATCAAGGGGATTATGATAATTCTATTGATAATAATACAACTGCAGTTTTAGAAGAAGTATATGATATTTTTGGTAAATATTCTGCATGGGGATTAAGAAATATGACTCACCAAGAAGAACCTTGGTTAAAAACGCAAAGAAATGAAGTGATTCCTTTACCTTTGATAAAAGATTATTTTGAAAAAACATACATTACTGACTAATGGGAAAATTAAAACGAAAACAAGAAAATAATAAAATATCTAAGCAAGAAATAAAAATAAAATGTTTGTTTATGAATGACCATGATACGATATTATTTTCTTTTAAGTATCTTACAAATCAAGATAAGTATAATTTAAAAGGATTTAAAGGAAGCAGAAATTTTAGAGACGATATAGATGTCTTAAATGCTTTCCATGATTGTTTAAGTAGAATGAGTACTGATGGATGGGAATCCTTGAGAAATAAAAATAAATTTCAAGGTGGAAGAGAATTATTAGAATATTCTCAAATTAATTTTAATGCACTAGATCCTCAAAATGAATTGGACCTTGCTAAAGATACTAAGGTGTGGGTTATTAGATTTGGAGGAAACAAATATCGTTTAATAGGATATAGAAGCAAAAAATGTCAGGCTATATTTCATATTTTAGGTATAGACCATGACCATTCAGCCTATGATCATGGCTAAATTTCTAATGTACATAAAAAGCCTACTCAATTAATTTGGGTAGGCAATTTTTTTGTTTGGTTTTTAATTTTCTCTATCCTTATAATATATAGGGATAATAATTGCAAAAAAGCAATCAAATTTATTTTTGACATATTTTTGACACATTTCTAACTTGCTATCTACTGTATAGCTACTGTATGTCTACTGGCATTTTGAAATTTTTTATCAAAAATTGGCTAAAACTATGAATGATACTCTACTTGATAGCTACTGTATAGCTATCGACATTTCAAAAAAATAGAAGGTAAAGACAATTAATGTCTTTTTCTTTTTTTATTAAAATTAATCTATGCTATAATGTTTATATAGACAAGGAGGATTATCATGGTAGAATTATCAAACCAATATTTAACAGTAAACTTACACCCAAAAGGAGCAGAAATTATTTCTATTGTTGGAAATCAAGATCATATTAACTATATGTGGAAAAGAGATGCTTGCCAATGGGCCAACAGTGCACCTATTTTATTTCCAATTGTAGGAGCTATTAAAAATGATACATGTCGTATTGATGGAAAAGAATATCATATGACACAACATGGATTTGCCCGTCATAATGAATTTGAAATTAAAAATCAAAGTCAAACTGAAGTAACATTTACACTTGTATCAAATGATGAAATTATTAAACAATATCCATTTTTATTTGAACTTAATGTGACTTATAAATTAGTAGAAAATACATTAACTTGTTTTATTAATGTAAAAAATAAAGATCATCAAACAATTTATTTCCAAGTGGGTGGACATCCTGCTTTTGCTTGCCCATTTATGGAAAATGAATCAAGTAATGATTATTACGTAGAATTTGCTGAATATGAAACACGTAATCAAAAAGTAATTGATGTGGCTAAAAGAGGGATGTCACATGTACAATTACCATTCTTTGATCATGAAAAGAGATTTTTTGTAAGACAACAACTATTTAATAATGATGCGATTGTTATTAAAGATTTTAAATCAGAAAATATTTCAATCAAATCATTAAATCATCAAAAATCAATTGTTTTCCATATGCAAGGATTTGATCATGTAGGTTTATGGACAGCGAAACATGTTGGTGGTTTACTTGCTATTGAACCATGGATTGGACATGCAGATTATGTTGATTTTGATGGTGAATTTAAAGAAAAGGAAAGCTGTGTAGCTTTAGATACTGATAAAGAATTTAATGTTCAATTTGCTGTTGAAATCAATCAATAGTTGACAATTTTTTTAAATGATTTTTGTTAAAATCATTTTATGAAAATAAAAATAATTGAATGTAGTCACGAATTGGATTTGCAAGATGAAATCAATGATTTTTTAGAAAAAGGAAAACGAATTATTGACATGAAGTACCAAGTAGCAATGTGTTTTTCGGCAGAACTGGAATATTCTTTTAGTTGTTTTATCCTTTATGAAGATTAAAAAGTATAAAAAAAAGAAAATTGTTTAAACTCAATTATGGAGGTGAAATCATGGCAAAGGATGTAAGATGTTCTGTTACAACATGTGCTTATCATGATCAAAATGATTGCTGCAAAGCAAATGAAATTCGTGTTTCAAAATGTAATTGTAGTTCGCCTTGTGAAGAACAAGAAACAGAATGTGGAACTTTTAAATTAAAATAGGAAATTTCCTATTTTAATTTTTTTTTACAAGTTTGATATGCTATAATGGAGTGGGTGATTATATATGAAAAGGTTTTTTGTTTTTTTGATACTATTTTTAATATTAACTGGTTGTCAAAACACACAAAATCAAGATACTGTCTCAAAACAGTTATATAATCAATACCGCCAGTATTATCAATTAGTAACATCATCTCATAATTTCCAAACAGAATGTGAGGAATGTTCAATTCAATTGGTTGTTAATAAAACATCGAATGATCAAATTCGTTATGATGTTATTATTAATGCTCCACAAATAGAAATGGATAATATTAAAGCAATTGCATATGTAGAAAAAAAGAATAAAGATATACCAAGTATTGGTTTATTAGAAGAAAATTCTTTTTCTTTAAAACCAAATTATGTAAATAAAGAAGAAGGATTTTATAAAGGAATTAATTTGTCAGGTCTAACAACCAAAACAGAGTTTAAAGTAAAAATCTATTTTACATATGAAAATAACGGAATACTAGAAGAAAGGTATGTAATATTAAATGGCAATGCGTCTTGATAAGCTTTTAGCTCATTATGGTATTGGAACAAGAAAAGAAGTTAAAACGTATATAAGAAAAGGGTATGTTCAAGTTAATGGACAAATCATTAAAAAGGATGATTTTAAAGTAGATTATGAAAAGGATCAAATTCTTTTTGATGGACAACCTATAAATTATAAGCCTTATGTTTATCTTATGCTTAATAAACCTTCAGGTTATGTTTCTGCAACAAAAGATAATGTACATCCAACAGTTGTTGATTTAATAAAAGGTTATCATCAATATGATCTTTTTCCTGTAGGTAGACTTGATTTAGACACAGAAGGATTGTTATTACTTACAAATGATGGTGATTTTGCGCATAAGTTGTTAGCACCAAGCAGACACCATTCTAAATTATATTATGCAAAAGTCGACGGTATTATGAATCAAGAGGATGTACTTGAATTTGAAAAAGGAATGATGATTGATCATTATCAATGTCAAAGTTCACATTTAACAATTTTAAATACAAATGAAAATACATGTGAAGTTTTGATTGAAATTTTTGAAGGAAAATTCCACCAAGTAAAAAAGATGGTGGAAAAAGTAGGAAAGAAAGTAACTTATTTAAAAAGAATACAAATGAGAAATTTGAAATTAGATGAGAATTTAAAACTTGGTGAGTATCGCGAACTAAGTGAAGAAGAGCTCAATGATTTAATGAATGATTTATAAGGAGGATTTTTTGTGAGATTAAGAAACAACCCAAAGGCTTATGATATTATGGAAGAAAATGCGGATTTTGTTATTTTGGATCCTGAATCTCATAAGGGTAAATATCACCAATTATTCAAAGAAAATAAACCTGTGTTTGTTGAAATTGGAATGGGGAAAGGTGATTTTATTTATCAAAATGCTTTAAAGCATCCAGAAAATAATTATATTGGAATTGAAAAGTTTCCAAGCGTTTTAGCGGCAGCTATTAATAAAATAAACAAACAGGAAAAATTAGATAATTTAAAATTGATGCATTATGATGCATTAGAATTATTAAATGTTTTTGAAAAAGGAGAAATTGATCACTTATTTTTAAATTTTAGTGATCCATGGCCTAAAAAAAGACATGCTAAAAGACGTTTAACATCTCCTGATTTTTTAAATGTTTATCGTCAATTATTAAAAAAAGATGGCTTAATTGAATTTAAAACAGATAATAGAGGATTATTTGAATATTCATTACAATCTGTTACAGAAAATCATTATCATCTTGATTACGTGAGTTTAGATTTACATAATTCGCCTGAAGCTGAAGATAATATTATGACAGAATATGAAAGAAAGTTTTCAGTGAATGGACCTATTTATAAAATGATTTTAAGTGATACAATGGAGAAGAATAATGGATAAATTTATTGAAATAAAAACAGTAGATGATTATAAAAAAGCAATTCAAAATAAATCGATTTTATTATTTACAGCGAATTGGTGTCCAGATTGTATGTTTATTAAACCATTTATTGGTGAAATTGTTGAACAATATCAAGATTATATTTTTTATAGTGTTAACCGAGATGAAATGCTTGAATTATGTCAAGAGTTGGATATCTTAGGAATTCCTTCTTTTGTAGCATTTGATCAAGGAAAAGAAATTGGGCGTTTTGTAAGTAAATTAAGAAAGACAAAAGAAGAAATTATTGATTTTATTGATTCATTATCATAAGAAAGGAAGTCTAGTTATGTTTAAAAATTTTTTTAAAAGAGCAAATGATGAAGATATCTTTGAAACTGTAGATCCCATCGTAGAACAAAGAAGAAATGAAAAATTCTCAAAACCATTAATTTATGATGAAGAATTTAAAAAAGAACAAGAAGCAAACAAAAAGAAAGTAGAAGCTTCAAAAAAGGAAAAAGCCAAAGAAGTTCCCAAAAAAAACATAAAACAAACAGCACCTAAAGTTGAAGAACCTATTTCTAAAAAAGGATATGAAATGATTGATATTATTTCACCTATATTTGGAATGAAAGAAGAAAAAATTGAAACAGAAAAGGTAACTAAAAAGCCCTCTGTAAAAAAATCAAAGAAAAAAGATAATTCACTTATTCAAGTTATTTCACCGTATTATGGAAATTTTGAAGAAAAGGTTGTAGAAGAAGAAAGCGAAGCAATCTTAACTTCAGCAAATGAAGAAACAGAAGAAACTATTGAAAATATTGAAGAAAGTGAAACTACAGAAACAGTTGAAGATGAAGAAGAAAAACTTCCAACTGTGGAAGATAATTTAAGAAATATTGCAAACATCGTAAAAGAAGAACAAGATCAATTAAAAATCATTGAAGAAAGAACAGGTGAATTTAAATTAGATTTTGGTGCAAATAAAGATGAAGAAAAGACAACATTAATTGATGAAATCGATGATAATATGTCTTTAGATGAATTAATGAGTTTATATGAAAAGAAGTTTAAGGACTAGGTTATGATTAAAGGTATTGGTGTAGATATTTGTGATTTAAGAAGATTAACATCATTAGATAGCCTTGCTAAAAAAATTCTTCATGAAGAAGAACTAAAAATCTTTTGTCAAAAGAAAAATGAAAAAGCAAAAAGAGAATTTTTAGGTGGTCGCTTTGCAGTGAAGGAAGCGTATATAAAGGCATGTGGTCCCGCATCTTTAAAAGAAATTTGTTGTTTAAATGATCAACAGGGATGTCCTTATTTATTAAACAGAAATGGACATGTTTCTATTTCTCATGAAAATAATTATGCAGTAGCATTCGTAGTGGTAGAAGAGTAATCTTCTACCACTTATGCATTTAAATAGGCTATTTAGCGGTTTTATGATGATACAGGAATTGAATTTATTTACGATGTTATTTAAGGAGGAAAGTAAATGTTAAATTCAATTTCAGTAGTAGGAAGAATCGTTAAAAGTGTTTATCATGTTCATGATAAAGCCTTTATCGATATTGAGGTTAAAAAGCCATTTCCTTTGGAAATAGGTTATGAATCGTGGGATGTTTTTTCAGTTCAATTGTGGAAAGGACTTGAAGGAATGATGGATGATGTAGGTGAAATTGGCATGTTTCTTGCTATTAGAGGAAGACTTGTTGTTAATACAGAAAACGATAAACATTCAATGATAAAAAATACGGTTATTTATGCTGAACTTATAGAAACTTTGAATAAATATTTTTATAAATAAATTACTAAAGTGAAAAGTTAAATTCCACTTTAAAAAAAGAAAAAATAAAAGTAGAATTAAGTCTTTCATAAAGTAGAAATCATAAGGATATTAGGAGCTTTTCCTGATATTCTTTTTATTTTATAGGTTGAATTAAGTTCTTAAAATGTAAAAAATAATGAGATTAGTAGAAACTGAGACTATTTAGAGCACATTAAAGCTATGGGATTTCATCATTTTTTCGAGGTGTAAGACTAAATTCCACTTGGATAATACGTTGGATTGTCAATCTGCTACCTTGTTTCATACATTCTTTGAATGATTTTATTTTTTATCTTTTAATAAGTAGGGTTTTAAAACAATTTGATCTCTTTCGATTTTTTCAATTCCATATTCAATGAATCTTTTATAAAGTTCAGAATTCAAAAACTCCATCATTTCTAAAGGTGATTTTGCCTTTAGATTTTCTTTTGACTGAGAGTTGATATGTGAAACCATGAGATCCGCTTTTTCTTGACAGTTCAATCCCAGTTTTTTCAAATCTATTTCTATAGGACAAATATAACATTTAAAGGGTTTAAAATCAGGACAACCGGAACATACGTGATTGTGAGAGCATTCATCCTTATTTGCGCATGCAGGATTATAAGAAGATTTGTAAGTTTGAAATCTGCGAGATATGATTCCTTTGCCGATGGTAGATTTGTCTTTGCCAAGGGTCAAAGTGATAGCGGTTTTAGTAGGACCGTTTTCGATACCTTTTTCAATGATGATTATGTCTTGATCAGTAAGATGTAGATTTTTATTGTTGGTAGACATAGTGATCGACCTTTCATGAAAGAAGAAAACAGATATCATAATAATTATACAAGAGAAAAAGTAAATTCCACAAAGGAAGTGTAAAAGTAAGTTCAACTGTAAGAGTAAAATCCACTGGAAGTTTGTGAAAGACTAAAATCAACTTTGACATATCTAAAGTGGAATTTAACTTTTCATTATAAAAAAATTAATTAGTGTACTAAATATATTGACATTGATTAGTGCGCTAACTATAATATTTAGCATACTAACTAATAAAAGGAGGCGTCTTATGGATCCATTGGAATTTGAAGATATTAAAGAGATCTTTCTACAATTTAAATCTCTTCATAAAATTATTCATGAATTTACGAGTAAAAAAAGTAGCATAGAAGGCTTATCAGCTGATCAACGTTATTTGTTAGCTCTTATTGATCGATTTGATCATCCAAATCAAAAAATACTTGCTGAATGTTTGAAAATTACACCAGCAACGTTATCAGTAAGGTTACAACGTTTAGAAAAAGCAGGTTTTATTGAAAAAGTTGTAAGTAGACATGATAAAAGAAATGTCACATTACATATTACGGAAAAGGGAAACAAAGAAATTAAAAGTTGTAAAGATGATATGAAAATATTTACCACACGCTTATTTGAAGGAATAAATAAAGAAGATTTAGATAGAATGAAAGCGTATTGTCAAATCTTTGAAAAGAATATTCGTTTGATGAAGGAGGAATTAGATGATCAAGATTAAAGGATATTTAAAGAAATTCTGGTACTTGATCTTAGCTTGTATTTGTTTATTGTTTGTACAAGCACAAACAGAATTAACTTTACCCGATTATATGAGTGATATTGTTTCAGTAGGAATTCAAGCGGGAGGATTTTCTTCACCTATTTCAGATGTCTTAACAGAAGAAACATATCAACATTTATTATTGTTTGTTGATCAAAAAGATCAAAAGACAGTAAAAAACGATTATAAAAAAATCAATAAAGTAGATCAAGAGATGCTTGATACTTTTCCTAAAGCAAAAGGGAAAACAGTATATCAATTAAAAGATTTATCAAGTGATGAAGAAAGTAAGTTAGAAAATATTTTAATGAAACCGATGTTGCTTATTACTTCTCTTGATAGCATGGATACTTCTAGTAAAGAATATCAAGAGAAATTCGGTCAATTACCGCCCAATATGACGGTTTATGATGCTATTTCTTTTATGGATGAAAGTCAAAAAGCAAAGATGTTTGAAGACATTGATAAAAAGATGGATACCATGGGAGAAAGTACTTTGAAAATTGCCGCTGGTAATGGTGTTAAAGCGGAATATAAAAAATTAGGTGCAGATATTGATAAAGTTCAAACGGATTATATTTTAAAAACAGGTTTAAAGATGTTGGGAATTGCTTTAATCGGAACACTTGCTGCGATTTCAGTTGCATTCTTTGCGACCAAAGTTGGGGCAGGGGTCGCTCGTGCTTTAAGAAAAGATGTCTTTGAAAAAGTTGAAAGTTTTTCAAATGAAGAATTCAATCATTTTTCTACAGCTTCATTAATTACACGTACAACAAATGATATTACCCAAGTACAAAATGTAACAATGATGCTTTTACGTATTGTTTGTTTTGCTCCAATTATCGGAATTGGTGCTTTAATTAAAGTTTTAACAGATTCACCTTCAATGGCTTGGATTATTGCAGTTGTTATTCTTGTTATTTTTGGAGTCATGGCTGTTGCTTTTGCTGTAGTTATGCCAAAATTCAAAATTATTCAAAATTTAATTGACCGTTTAAATTTAACAATGCGTGAAAATTTATCAGGAATGCTTGTTATCCGTGCTTTTGGTAATGAAAAACATAGTGAAGATCGTTTTGATAAAGCCAATAAAGATGTTACAAATTTAAACTTATTTGTTAATAGATCAATGGCTTCAATTATGCCAATTATGATGTTTATCTTTAATGTAGTTACTTTAGTGATTGTCTATTATGGTTCTAAACAAATTGATTTAGGAAACTTAGCGATTGGACAAATGATGGCTTTTATGCAATACGCAATGCAAATTATTATGTCCTTTTTAATGATTGCGATGATTGCTATCATGTTACCTCGTGCCAGTGTTGCTGCTAATCGTGTTTATGAAATTATTGAAACTAAGCCGACAATTCAAGATCCTACAAATCCAATTGCTTTAGATGAATGTAAAAAAGGTCTTGTTGAATTTAATCATGTTTCTTTTGCGTATCCAGGAGCAAATGAACCAGTGTTAAAAGATATTGATTTTGTTGCTAAACCAGGACAAACAACAGCATTTATCGGTTCAACGGGTTCGGGGAAATCGACGCTTATTAATTTAGTTCCTCGTTTTTATGAAGTTAGTAAAGGAAGTATTAAAGTTAGTGGTGTTGATGTTCGTGATATGACACAACATGAATTACGTAATCATATTGGACTTGTTCCTCAAAAAGGAAATTTATTTTCAGGAACAATTCGTTCTAATTTAAAATATGGCGCACCAGAGGCAACGGATGAAGAATTAGAAGAAGTCATTCGTATTGCTCAAGCAAAAGAATTTATTGATCAAAAAGAAGAACGCTTAGATACGGAAATTTCACAAGGTGGTACAAATGTTTCAGGGGGTCAAAAACAAAGACTTGCGATTGCTCGTGCTATTGCGAAAAATCCAGATATTTATATTTTTGATGATAGTTTTTCAGCACTTGATTTCAAAACAGATGCTAAACTTCGTCAAGAATTAAATCAGCTAGTGAAAAAGACACAAAGTACAGTTTTATTAGTAGGACAACGTATTGCTTCTATTATGGAGGCAGATCAAATCATTGTCCTTGATGAAGGTCAAATTGTTGGTAAAGGAACACATGATGAATTAATGAAATCATGTCAAGTTTATCAAGAAATTGCTTATTCTCAATTATCTAAGGAGGAACTAAGTCATGAGTAATGAAAGAAGAAGACAAGGGCCTCGTGGACCAATGGGTCATGGAATGAGAGGAAATGGTGAAAAAGCCAAGAATTTTAAAGGAACATTAAAGAAATTATTTGTTTATTTAAAACCTTATTATTTTAAATTAGCGGTTGTTATTATTTTTGCGGTAGGGTCAACGATTTTTACGATTGTAGGACCAAAGATTCTTGCTAAAGCAACAGATAAATTATCTGAAGGAATTATGGCAAAGGTAAGTAATACAGGAGGAATTGATTTTGATTATATTGGTATGATCTGTTTGATTCTTGTTGGTTTTTATCTTGTTAGTGCACTTTTTAGTTTTATTCAAGGATTTATTACATCTTCGATTTCACAAAAAGTTGCTTATGATTTAAGAAGCTCTTTATCTAAGAAGATGTCAAGAATGCCTTTAAGTTATTTTGATAGACATTCTAGTGGAGACACTTTAAGTAGGGTAACCAATGATATTGATACAATTGCTCAATCACTCAATCAAAGTTTATCGCAAGTGATTACATCTTCTGTTACAGTTGTTGGAATCTTTATTATGATGCTTACCATCTCTGTAAAGATGACATTGATTGCTGTACTTGTTTTACCACTTTCCATGTTACTTATTATGTTTGTTATGAAACATTCCCAAAAGTATTTTAGTAGACAACAAAAAAGTTTAGGGGATGTCAATGGACATATTGAAGAAATGTATGGTGCTCATGATGTTGTCAAAGCATTTAATGGGGAAGAAGATTCTGTTAAAACTTTTAATGAATATAATGATGCGCTTTATGATTCAGCATGGAAATCTCAATTTTTATCAGGTTTAATGCAACCTTTAAGTAACTTTGTAGGAAACTTAGGATATGTAAGTGTTTGTTTATTAGGTGGTTTTTTAGCAGGGGGTAATACGATTACGATTGGTGATATTCAAGCATTTATCCAATATGTACGCCAATTCAATCAACCTATTGCTCAACTTGCTCAAACAATGAATATGTTACAAAGTACAGCAGCGGCAGCTGAACGTGTATTTGAATTTTTAGAGGAAGAAGAATTAGAAACTGAAACAGTTAAAATTGAAAAAAATGAAGTTGAAAAATTACATGGTTCAGTTACTTTCAATCAAGTAAACTTTGGTTATCTTCCAGAAAAAACAATTATTCATGATTTTAATATGCATGTTCATGCTGGGCAAACGGTGGCTATTGTTGGTCCAACCGGTGCAGGAAAAACAACGATTGTTAAATTGTTAATGCGTTTTTATGAATTAAATAAAGGCTCTATTATGATTGATGGTCATGATATTAAAGATTTTTCAAGGCATGATTTAAGAAGCTTATTTGGAATGGTTTTACAAGACACATGGCTTTTTAACGGAACAATTAAAGAAAACTTAATGTATGGTAAACTAGATGCCAGTGATGAAGAAGTAAGAAATGCTTGTGAAATGGCGTATGTAGATCACTTTGTCAATACTTTAGAAAATGGTTATGATACGATTCTTGATGAAGAAACTTCAAATATTTCACAAGGTCAAAAACAATTATTGACAATTGCGAGAGCATTTCTAAAAGATCCTAAAATTCTTATTTTAGATGAAGCAACATCTTCGGTCGATACTCGTACAGAAGTTCTTATACAAAAAGGTATGGAAAAATTAATGGAAGGGCGCACAAGTTTTGTTATTGCACATCGTTTATCAACAATTCGTGATGCCAATACAATCATTGTCATGAAGGATGGCGATATTGTAGAAATTGGTAATCATGATGAATTGTTAGAAAAAGGTGGATTCTATGCCTCACTTTATCAATCACAATTTGAAGGTAGCGAAATTTAGAAGCAAAGAAATTTGCTTCTTTTTCTTTTCAAAACATGTTTATATATGGTATAGTACATGCCGAGGGGATGATGTTATGGTGAAAAGAAAACCACAATATGTCAAGATTAAAGAATATATTATTCAAAATATTGAAGATGAAAAATATAATGAAAATGAACAAATTGAAAGTGAACATGCTTTGTGTGAACTTTTTGGTGTTACCCGAATGACAGTGCGCCAAGCTTTAACAGAGTTGATTAATGAAAATGTGATTTATTCTGTACCTAAGGTAGGTTCATTTGTTTGTAAAAAATCCAGATTTAAAAGTTTTGATGGATTAAACAGTGTTACAGAAGATTGTGCTAAGAAAAAAGAAGATTGTACAAGTCATGTTGTTTTAAATGAACTTGAAGAAGCTACAGCTTTAATGAAAAAAGAAATGGCTTTAGAAGATAATAAAGTATGGCACGTTAAACGTGTAAGACTTGTAAACGGAGAGCCTTTATGTTTTGAAGATGATTACTGTAATTATGATTTAACAGGAGATATTCCTTTAGAAGTATCCAGTACATCTTTATTTAATCATTTTGAAAATGATCTCAATTTACATATTGCTTTTTCCGATCAACAAATTGATGCGGTTTTAGCGGGTGAAGAACTAGGAAAATATTTACAAGTTGATCCAGTGACACCTTTGCTTAGAGTTTTATCGATTACATGCTTACATAATGGTAAATGTATTGAATATGGGTATACTTATTATCGTGTAGACAAGTATACTTTTAACCAAGTTGCATATCGTAGAAAATAAAAGGATGTTGTCAAATCCGTTTGGTTTGTTATAATGAGGATGTTAAAAAAGGAGACTTTAGATGAATTATTTATATATTGCATTAATATCAATGGTACCTTTAATTGAACTTAGAGGAGCAATTCCTGTTTCTCAAGGATTAGGATTACCAATTATTCCATCTTATATTGTTTGTATTCTTGCTAATATGGTACCTGTACCTTTTATTTACTTATTTGCTAGAAAGGTTTTAGTATGGGGTTGTGATAAACCAGTTATTGGTAAATTTTTCACTTGGTGTTTAGACAAAGGTGAAAGAGGTGGAAAGAAACTTCAAGAGAAAGTAGGAAGAAGTACTTTTGTTGCTTTATTATTATTTGTAGGAATTCCACTTCCAGGGACAGGTGCATGGACAGGAACACTTGCAGCTAGTAT
Organism: Faecalibacillus faecis; assembly: GCF_003024675.1. Lineage (GTDB taxonomy): Bacteria > Bacillota_I > Bacilli_A > Erysipelotrichales > Coprobacillaceae > Faecalibacillus > Faecalibacillus faecis. Next base: position 151,370 of record NZ_PYLP01000002.1, read on the forward strand.
TTTAGATATGGATTTTAAATCAACAACGATTGCCGTTATGCTAGGAGTTTTACTTGCTGGTGTAATTATGATGGTGGTTAGTTTTTTAGGATTTTCATTAATTTAGAAGTGTTTTACGCTTCTTTTTTTGTAAAGGAGGACGGTTATGAATGTAGAAATTATTAATGTAGGAACTGAACTATTACTTGGTGAAATTATCAATACTAATGCAACTTATTTACAAAAAATGTGTAAGGAATTAGGTTTTAATGTTTTCTTTCAAACGGTGGTGGGTGATAATCCACAAAGATTTTTAGATTGTTTAGATATTGCTTTTAATAGAGGATGTGATTGTGTCATTACTACAGGAGGATTAGGACCTACTGAGGATGATCTTACAAAAGAATTATCCGCAAAATATTTAGGATTAGAAATGATTTTTGATGAAGATGAAGTAAAGAAAGTCAATGATAAATGTTGCTTTGTAACACAACTTGATAAAGTTAGTGATAATAACTTTAAACAAGCTTACTTTCCTAAAAATTGTTATGTGTTAGATAATCCTATTGGAACAGCCAATGGCTGTGTGATGTCTAAAGATAAAAAAATGATTGTTAATCTTCCTGGACCACCTAAAGAGATGACTTATGTAGTTGATCATCAACTAAAACCTTATTTAGAAAAATATCGCCAAGCGAAAATTTATACGTACGACTTAGTAACACAAGGCATTGGTGAATCAGCAGCGGCTACTTTGATTGATGATATTGTTCAAAGTCAAAAAGATATTTCTATTGCTTTGTATGCTTCTGAAGAGTATGTAAGGGTAAGACTAGGGGTTAAAGCAAAACATCAAAGTGAAGCCGATGAACTTGTTAAGCAAACAAAGAAAATGATTGAAGAAAAATTAAAGGATTATCTTGTAGAAAATCCTAATTTGTTTGAAGAAGTGATGAAAAAGGTCAATGGTTTTACGATATTAAATGAATGTGATTTTTCATTAAGTGATTATTTTGTTAATAATGGAGGGCCAGTCTTTATTCATTTAACTTTGAAGGAACATCCATTAGGTGAAATTGTTCATGTGTTATTAAAATATAAAGAAAAAGAAATATCTTTCGATATTCCTTTACTTGTCAAAGCAAGTCTTTCTTTACCTAAATTAGAATCTAAATTGATTTATCAAATTGATCAATTAATTCGATAAATTTTAAAGTTGCTTGTGATAAGCTTCTTCTTTTAAGATAAGTATAGCCAATGCTTCTTGAAGGAAGGGGCTTTTTTAATTGTATTTCATAAACTTTATTTTTGTCTAAAAAATCATGAGAGAATTCTTTAACAACACACGCATTTCCTAAATTGGCATGAGTAAATTCTAAGAGTAAGTGATGGGCTCCTAATTCCATTTCAGGATTTAATAAAATTCCATGTTTAGCAAAGTATTTATCAATATAATTTCTTGAATTACTTGATTTTTCTAAAAGAATAAGATTCTTTTTCGCAATTTCTTGATAGCTGTAAAGATGATCATCTTTTTCTTTAGAAATAAAGATATCATGAATTGTTAAACATTCTTTCATCGCTAGACTTTCATCATCAAAAGGAAGATTGATAAAGGCAAGATCAATCGTTCCATTTTTTAAATGTTCAACTGTTTCAATAGAAGTTCCATTGACAACATTGATTTTGATTGTTGGATAAAGATGATGAAATTGTTTTAATAAATCAATTAAGTAATTTTCACAAATTGAATCACCCGCACCAATATTTAACTGTCCTGAAAGTAATTCATTATAATGAGAAAGTTCATTTTCAACACTGGTAATTAAAGCAAGGGCTTCAGTAATGTTTTTATGAAGGAGCATCCCTTCTTTAGTAAGAGTAACGCCTTTGTTTAAACGAATGAAGAGTTGAGTATTGAGTTCTTTTTCTAAAGCATGGATTGTTTGAGAAACAGCGGATTGAGAAATGAAAAGATTTTTGGCTGCTTTTGAAAAAGAAAGGGTAGAAGCCGCTTCGTTAAATATCTTATATTGTTCTAGTTTTATCATATTAGTACTCCTTATATCAAATATATTATATATTAATTTTACTTATATTAAAATATAGCATATAATAAAAATGTATGAAAAAGCCAATGATAGAAAGGTGGAAATGAATTATGGCTGGTGTAGTTGTTGTAGGAAGTATGTGGGGAGATGAAGGTAAAGGAAAAGTTACCGATTATCTTGCACAAAAAGCAGATGTTGTATGTCGTTATGCTGGAGGAAATAATGCAGGTCATACCATTGTTTATGGTGGTAAGAAATTTGCTTTAAAATTAATACCATCAGGTATTTTCTCTGGGCATGAAGTAATCATGGGAAATGGGATGGTTGTTAACCCTAAAGCATTTTTAGAAGAAGTAAAATATTTAAATGATGGTGGTATTGATACAAGCAAAATTAGAATTTCAGATCGTTGTCATGTGATTTTACCTTATCATCTTGAAATTGATGAATTGCAAGAAAAGAGAAAAGGTGATAAAAGTATTGGAACTACAAAAAGAGGTATTGGACCTGCTTATGTAGACAAATATAGTCGTATTGGTATTCGAATGGGAGAATTCATTGATGAAGAATTATTCTTAGAAAGATTAAAAGAAACTTTCCCAATGAAAGTGGCAGAATATCCTGAATTAAAAGATATGTTTACAGTAGAAGGTATTTTTGAAGAATATAAAGAATACGCTAAAATTATTAAGCCTTTAGTTTGTGATACAGGTATGTTATTAGATCAATATTTACGTGAAGATAAAAAAGTCTTATTTGAAGGAGCTCAAGGAGCAATGTTAGATATTGATTATGGTACTTATCCATTTGTTACATCATCACATCCAGGAGCTAATGGGGTATCTGAAGGGGCTGGTATTGGACCTTTATATATCAAAGAAGCAATTGGAATTATTAAAGCTTATACAACTCGTGTTGGATCAGGACCATTCCCAACTGAATTAAATGATGCAACAGGTGATTTAATTAGAGAAAGAGGACATGAATATGGTACTGTAACTGAACGTCCAAGAAGAACTGGTTGGTTTGATGCAGTAGTTGTTAATCAATCAAGAAGAATGTCTTCTTTAACAGGTATTTCATTAATGTTATTAGATGTTATGAGTGGATTTGATACAATCAAAATCTGTAAAGCTTATAAATTAGATGGTAAAGAAATTTATGGTTTACCTGCAACTGTTAAAGATATTGAAAGATGTGAACCTGTTTATGAAGAATTACCAGGATGGAAAGAAGATATTACACATGTAAAATCTTTTGAAGAATTACCAGTAAATTGTCAAAATTATATTCGTAAAATCGAAGAACTTGTTCATTGTCCAGTAAGAATGTTCAGTGTTGGACCAGATAGAGAACAAACAGTTGTTTTAAAAGATATTAAATTTTAATAAAGGAGGTCTTTCATGAAAAGAGAATTAGTCATTGTCATGGATTTCGGTGGGCAATATAATCAATTAGTTGCTCGTCGTGTTCGTGAATGCAATGTTTATTGTGAAATCTATTCTTATAAAACACCTTTAGAAAAAATTAAAGAAATGAATCCTAAAGGAATCATTTTAACAGGTGGACCAAATAGTTGTTATTTAGAAGATTCACCAACTTATTCTAAAGAATTATTTGAATTAGGTATTCCTGTATTAGGTTTATGTTATGGTGCTCAATTAATGCAACATGTTTTAGGTGGAAAAGTTGAAAGAGCAGATGTAAGAGAATATGGTAAATCAATTTTATTAGTTGATCAACCACAATCTAAAATTTTAAAAGGTGTTCCTGAAACATCTACAGTTTGGATGTCACATTTTGATTATATTTCAAAAATTGCACCTGGTTTTGAAATTACAACACATACAAAAGATTGTCCAGTAGCATCTTGTGAAGATAAAGAAAAAGATTTATATGCGATTCAGTTCCATCCAGAAGTTTTACATAGTGAATATGGTAAAACAATGCTTTCTAACTTTGTTTTAGATGTATGTAACTGTGCTGGTGATTGGCGCATGGATTCTTTCGTTGAAGAACAAATCAAAGCTATCAAAGAAAAAGTTGGTGATGGTAAAGTATTGTGTGCTTTATCAGGTGGTGTTGACTCATCTGTTGCAGCCGTTTTACTTTCTAAAGCTATTGGTAATCAATTAACTTGTGTCTTTGTAGATCATGGTTTACTTCGTAAAAACGAAGGGGATGAAGTAGAAGCTGTCTTTGGACCTGATGGAAATTATGAATTAAATTTCATTAGAGTAAATGCACAAGAAAGATATTATGAAAAGTTAAAAGGTGTTACTGAACCAGAAGCTAAACGTAAAATCATTGGTGAAGAATTTATTCGTGTTTTTGAAGAAGAAGCAAAGAAAATTGGAGCAGTTGATTTCTTAGTACAAGGAACAATTTATCCAGATGTTGTTGAAAGTGGTCTTGGTGGAGAATCTGCGGTTATCAAATCACATCATAATGTTGGTGGATTGCCAGATCATGTTGATTTTAAAGAAATTATTGAACCATTACGTGATTTATTCAAAGATGAAGTACGTAAAGTTGGTTTAGAATTAGGAATTCCTGAATACTTAGTATTTAGGCAACCATTCCCAGGACCAGGTCTTGGTATTCGTATTATTGGTGAAGTCAATGCTGAAAAAGTAAAAATCGTGCAAGATGCAGATGCGATCTATAGAGAAGAAATCGCTAATGCAGGATTAGATCGTTCAATCGGTCAATACTTTGCTGCTCTTACAAACATGCGTTCTGTAGGAGTTATGGGTGATGAAAGAACTTATGATTATGCAATCGCCTTACGTGCGGTTAATACTATCGATTTCATGACAGCAGAAGCTGCAGAAATTCCTTATGAAGTATTAAATAAAGTTATGTCACGTATTATAAACGAAGTTCGTGGGGTAAACAGAGTAATGTATGATATTACAAGTAAACCTCCAGGAACAATTGAGTTTGAATAATCCAAATCGCTTAAAAGTGCCTATTTACAGGCACTTTTTTTCGCTGAGAATGTTTTGAGAACAATATTGTTATCTATTATTTTGTGTTGTACTCATTTTTGAGGTCATTTTTTATGAAAAATCGGTATTTCTGCTGAATCTCATGAAAAATTTCATTTTTTTTTGATAATTTTAAAGAATTACTCATTAAAATTTCAAGTTGCTTACAAGTTCGTTTTTAGGTCATTTGGATTTTATGTGGCTTACAAGTATTCGGCGTTCTAAAGTGGCTATCAAATAAATTGGTATTTATGCTTATCATTTTAGTGGGAACACTTTACTTTTCTCTTTCGTTCTCATTGCAAGTATCATTTCTAAAACCCAAATCATCATTTCTTCATCATCATCTTGAATAGAGGAGTACCATACATTTTAACAAATCTCACTAATTCATTGTATAAACTCCTAAACACAAAGTGTTTCCGTAACTGTTATTTCTTTATCTAGTATACAACCAAAGACAAAATTTTTCTTTACTTCATTAAAATATGTATTTATATTGCCTTTTTCCTTTATAAAAAATAATAAAGAAAATATTAAGATAAATAATATCTCTTTCTAATCATTTTTATAAGTTTTACTTATAAATAGACATTGTTTTAAAAGAAATATTAGGATAAAATAATAAAAATTATAAGGAGTAAATAAGATGAAAAACTACATGTTTAAACAATTGGATAAACAAGATGCAAAAGCAATGTTTCAACTCATTCTTGAAAGAATAGATTGGTTCGAACAAAAAAGGATACAACAATGGAAAAAAGGGGATTATGAAATTATTTATCCATTAGAATATTATGAAAAAGAAAGCAAAAAGGACATCTCTATGGATTGATTGATCAAGAAACGAATCAACTTGTATGTGGAGCTGTTTTATTAGAAGAAGATGCGCGTTGGAAAGATCAAGCAAATGCGTATTATATTCATAATTTGGCTTCTAATCCTTATCAAAAAGGAACAGGAAAATTATTCTTTTCTTATTTAGAAAGTTTCACTAAAGAAAAAGGAAAAGAATATTTAAGATTAGATTCTTTACGCGGAAATGAAACTTTGGAAGATTATTATTCAATGCTTGGTTTTGTAGAAAAAGGGACATGTGTTGATAGAAATTATCATGGTATTTTAAGAGAACGAAAACTTTAAAAAATATTAAAAATCCTCTTGACTCTAAACTCAACTTTAGGTTTATAGTTTGTTTGAAAGGAGGATTACTTATGAAATCAAAAGTTTATTTTACAAGAATAATAACACCTGAAAAGGTTTTAGAAATGTATGAAGTATTAGGAAAAAAATTAATAGGAAAGATTGCTGTTAAACTTCATTCAGGGGAAGAAGGAAATCAAAACTTTTTAAAACCTGATTTTTGGAGAGCAATTATTGATAAGTTAAATGGAACAGTTGTGGAGTGTAATACAGCTTATGAAGGATCTAGAAATACAACTGAAAAACATTTAAAAACAATTGAAAAACATGGATGGTCTAAATATTTTGAAGTAGATTTAATGGATGCTGAAGGTCCTGATATGATTCTAGATATTCCTGAAGGAAAAGTGATTCAAAAAAACTATGTTGGAAAAGATATGAAAAACTATGATGGAATGATTGTTTTATCTCATTTTAAAGGACATCCAATGGGTGGTTATGGGGCGCTTTAAAACAACTTTCAATTGGTTGTGCCTCATCTTATGGAAAAGCTTATATTCATGGGGCAGGAGAACCTGAAAAGATTTGGACAGCTGATCATGATTTGTTTTTAGAATCAATGGCGGATGCAGCTAAGTCAGTTCATGAATATTTTAAAGGAAACATTGTTTATATCAATGTTATGAAAAATATGTCTGTTGATTGCGATTGTTGTGCAGTGGCAGAAGATCCATGTATGGATGATATTGGTATTTTAATTTCAACGGATCCAATCGCTATTGATCAAGCATGTATTGATTTAGTTTATGCTAATGATAAGGGAAGAGACCATTTAATTGAAAGAATTGAATCTCGTCATGGTATTCATACCATTGAAGCAGCCTCAGCACTTGGATATGGTTCAAGAGAATATGAACTTATTGAAATAGATGATTAATCTGTTCCATGCTTAAAAGACATAGTGTGCTATTTAAAAGAGGCATTTGCCTCAATTATACAAGAATGATAAAATAATAAAAGGTAAGAATACTTACTTGAAGGCTAATTTAAGGAAAATAAATAGGAGGAAAAAGGAAATGAGTCAAAAGAAATTAGGTTTTGGTTTAATGCGTTTACCATCATTAGATCCAAACGATGCTTCAAAAATCGATATTGAACAAACAAAAAAGATGGTTGACACATTTATCGAAAAAGGTTTTACATATTTTGATACTGCATGGATGTATTGTGGATTTGCAAGTGAAAATGCAGCAAAAGAAGCACTTGTATCACGTTACCCAAGAGATGCTTATACACTTGCAACAAAATTACATTCAGGTTTTATTAAAACAAAAGAAGATCGTGATCATATCTTTAATGAACAACTTTCAAAAACAGGTGTAGAATATTTTGATTATTATTTATTACATGATATTAATACACATAGTATTGAAGTTTATAATGAATTAGATTGCTTTAACTGGATACAAGATAAAAAAGCAAAAGGTTTAGTTAAAACTATTGGTTTTTCTTATCATGATGGTCCTGAATTGCTTGATCAAGTTCTAACAGAACACCCAGAATTTGAATTTGTACAATTACAAATCAACTATCTTGATTGGGACAGTGTTGGTGTTCAATCAAGAAAATGTTATGAAGTAGCTACAAAACATCATAAACCTGTTATCGTTATGGAACCTGTAAAAGGTGGAACACTTGCGAAAGTACCAGAAAAAGTTGAAAAGATGTTTAAAGAATATCATCCGGATATGTCAATTCCTTCTTGGGCTATTCGTTTTGCAGCAAGTCAAGAAAACGTTATGATGGTTTTAAGTGGTATGTCTAATATGGAACAATTAGAAGATAACTTAGGTTATATGGAAAATTTTAAACCATTAAATGAAGAAGAATATGCTTTAATTAAAAAAGCAGTTACTGCCATTAATTCAACAATTACTGTCCCATGTACAGGATGTGCTTATTGCGTTGATGGTTGTCCTATGAATATTGCCATTCCAAAATACTTTTCATTATATAATGCAGATTTACAAGAAGTAGAAGAAAAAGGATGGACACCACAAGGAGAATACTACAACAACTTAACAAAAACCTTTGGTAAAGCAAGTGATTGTGTTGAATGTGGTCAATGTGAAGGAGTATGCCCACAACATTTATCAATTATTCAATACTTGAAAGATGTTGCAGGTCATTTTGAAAAATAACGGAATATAGAAAATTGCTACATAGAAATGAAGAAATAAATATTATTAGTTTAGGGGGAGATTCTTTAGAATAAGTAAGTCAAGAAGTAATCAAATTTACTTACAAATTCATTTTGGTGTTGAATATTCATCAGAAGAGTATGGTTGGACAACGAATTTAAAACCTATTATGGTGCTTTAGATTATATATTAGATTAAAAAAAGCAACTATTCATCATATTGATTTATCATCACATTCGCTAAAACTTGTTCATCAAGTTTTAGATATTGACATGTTTAGTATTGATTCAGCTTATGATTTGAAGTTTGAAGACTTCGCCATTGATGAATTTGATGAACGTATGGATTTATATCGTTGTCTAAAAAAAGAAGGCGTAGGTATTACTGTAATGAAAGCCTTTTGTGGAGGAAAACTTTGAGAAGAAGATGAGTCACCATTTCATTAAGCCTTGACAGAAACTCAATATATGCAGTATGCTTTAGATAAACTGTCTATTTTAACAGTTTTGCCAGGAATTAGAAATGATGATTTAACACGTACTCTTCATTATTTAGAAGTATCTGATGTAGAAAAAGATTATTCAATTTTAAGAATATTTCCAATATTAGAAAATTGTAATCAATTTGTTTATTATAAACATTGTCATCCTTGTTCAAAAGGGTTAGACACTACCTTGATTAATAAATATTATGATCTTGCTCGTTTAAAAGATGAACTTGCTGCAGATCATTATCATCATTTAGCTTTAAAAGCAAGTGATTGCATTGTTTGTCACCATTGTGATAAACGATGTCCATTTCATGTTCAACAAAGTGAACATATGCAAGAAATTACTGATTATTTTCATGAATAAGATATAGAGATACGAAATCGAAAATAAACAAGAAGTTTATTATATATCAGGAGGAAAAATGGAAATTGTTGTTATTGATGGACAAGGGGGCGGAATTGGAAAAAATATTATACAAGTTTTAAAAGAAAAACATCCAGAATATACCATCATTGGTATTGGAACCAATAGTATGGCAACAACACAGCTAAAAAAAGGTGGTGCTGATATTATTGCAACGGGGGAAAATGCTGTTGTTTATAATGTTAAACATGCCTCTATTGTTGTTGGTCCGATTGGAGTTGCTTTTGCAAATTCAATGTATGGTGAAATTACACCAGCTATGGCAAATGCTATTGGAGAAAGTGAAGCGCGTAAATATTTTATTCCTGTTTCTAAATGCAGTGCTCAAGTTGTAGGTGTTGCATCTAAATCAATATCTGAATATATTGATGACCTTGTCGTTATGATTGAAAGATTAGAAAAATAGAGGATATCGTATACATGAAGTATCGATTATAGTTGAAACTATAAACTGCTTATGTATACGATATTTTTTTAAGTAAAATAATAAATATAACTTTTTTCAATATTAAATGAAGCCTTTAAGTAGAAGTCATAGAGGAGTTTAGGGGGATTTATATGAATAAATTAGAATTATTACAAGAAGAATTAAGAAATTATGGAAAAGTTGCGATTGCTTATAGTGGGGGTGTTGATTCCAACTTTTTATTCCATGTAGCTCTTGAAACATTAGGAAAAGAAAATGTTTTACCTGTTTTATGTCGAGGAGCAATGATGTCAAAAGAAGATATTGAAGGTGCTCTTGAACAATTAAAAGATTCAAATCATGTGGTTTTATCAGTCAATCCATTAGACGTAGAAGCTTTTCATTTTAATCATAAAGATCGTTGTTATCATTGTAAAAGAAGCATTATGTCAAAAGTTATTGGCGTTGCTAAAGAACATGACTTTACTTATGTTTTAGATGGGAAAAATAAAGATGATGAAAAAGTGTATCGACCAGGATTAAAAGCTTGTGAAGAATTAGGTATTATTTCTCCTTTAGCGAACAATAATTTAGTAAAACAAGAAATTAGAGATTATTCTAAACAGCTTGGTATTGCTACTTATAATAAACCATCCAATGCCTGTCTGGCTTCTCGTTTTGACTACAATACAGACCTTACTTTAGAAAAATTAAAACTTGTTGAAACAGGTGAAAAATATTTACATGATTTAGGAATGCTTCATGTACGTTTAAGAGTACATGGAGATGTGGCACGTCTTGAAGTAGAACCAGAAGATTTTATGAAAATAATTGAAAATAAAGAATTGATTCAAAATATTAAAAATCTTGGATTTAGATTTGTAACACTTGATTTAGAAGGAATTAGAAGTGGGGGTTATGATATTGAAAACATTAGAAATTCTACAAAAGGTTAAAAATAATGAACTAACAATTGAACAAGCTCAAAAAATGATTGAACAACCCTTAGATTATGCAACGATTGATTATAATCGAAAAAAGAGAACAGGAAATAATGAAGTAATCTATGGGGCTGGAAAAACCAAGGAACAAATCATTGGGATTGTAAAAGACATGTTGGACCATGATATTCATTCTATTTTAATTACACGTGTTGACCAAGAAAAAAGTGAAGCTATCTTAAAAGAATTTCCACAAATGATTTATGATTCTTTATCGCACATTTGTTATATTGATGAAGAACAAAAAGAAATCAATAAAGGAAAAATTGTTGTTGTTTGTGCTGGAACATCAGATTTACCGGTTGCTCGTGAAGCTATGCTTACAGCTCAATTTTTAGGTAACGAAGTTGAACTCATCAGTGATGTGGGTGTTGCTGGTATTCATCGTTTGTTTCATCGTTTAGATACTATTCAAAGGGCAAATGTTTTAGTTGTTTGTGCAGGAATGGAAGGGGCCCTCGCTTCCGTTGTTGGAGGACTTGTTGATAAACCAGTTATTGCCGTACCAACATCCATTGGGTATGGCGCTAACTTTGATGGATTGTCTGCTCTTCTTGCCATGCTTAATAGCTGTGCTAGTGGGGTTAGTGTTGTCAATATTGATAATGGATTTGGGGCAGGATTTATGGCTCATACCATTAATTGTTTAGGAGGAAAGAAATAGTGAAAGTATTATATTTTGATTGTAGTAGTGGAATCAGTGGAAATATGACTTTAGGAGCGTTATCTGAATTGATTGATGATCCTCATTATTTAGTTAATGAATTAAAAAAATTACATGTAGATGGGTATCATATCCATATTTCTAAAGAAAAGAAAAATGGTATTACAGGAACTTATGTTGATGTTCATTTAGAACACGAACATCATCATGAGCATGAACATGAACATTTACACCATGAACACGTTCATCACCATGAACATCGTAATTTATTCGATGTTAATAAAATTATTGATGAAAGTGAAATTGATGAAAAAGCGAAAGATCTTGCTAAACGTATCTTTTTAAGAGTTGCTAAAGCTGAAAGTAAAGTTCATAATGAAAGTTTAGAAAATGTTCATTTTCATGAAGTAGGAGCAATTGACTCTATTGTTGATATTATAGGAACAGCGATTTTATTATGTAAAATCAATCCAGATGTTATTTATAGTAGTGTCGTTAATGATGGATATGGATTTATTGAATGTGCTCATGGAGTGATTTCTGTTCCTGTACCTGCAACGTCTGAAATCTTTGCAGCAAGTAATGCTATCACACGACAAATTGATGTAGATACAGAACTTGTAACACCAACAGGTGCCGCAATTATTGCAGAAATTGCGAGTGAATTTACCGCAATGCCTGCAATGAATGTTCAAAAAGTAGGGTGGGGAACAGGTACAAAAGATTTAGTGATCCCAAATGTTTTAAAAGTTTCTTTTGGAGAAATTAAAAAAAAAACGAAATTATAGTCATGGAAACGAATATTGATGATTGTAGTGGAGAAATGCTTGGTTTTGTAATGGAACAGCTTTTAGATAAAGGTGCATTAGATGTTTTCTTTACGTCTATTTTTATGAAAAAAAATAGACCAGCTTATCGCTTGACAGTCGTTTGTAATGGAGAAAAGATGGATCTTTTACAAAAAGTGATTTTTACGCAAACAACAACTATTGGTATTCGTTATCGTAAGGAACAAAGAACTGTTTTAAAAAGACAAATTAAAGAAATTGAAACACCTCTTGGAAAACTTCAAGTAAAAGAAGTAGAAATTGATGGTGAAAAAAGATGTTATCCAGAATATGAAAGTGCTAAAAAATTAGCGTTAAAACATCAATGTTCTTTACAAGAAATATATCATCTTGTTAAATAAAGGAGAATTTATGACAAGTCAGTTAAATAAAATTGAAGATTATTGGAATCAACGTTCTTTTGGTTATTCTTTGGATAACCAAGAAGAACTTTTACATGATCAAGAAAAATGGATAGAATTAATAAATCGTTATCTAAAAATAAATAAAGGAATGAAAGTGTTAGATTTAGGGTGTGGCCCAGGATTTTTTTCTGTTATGCTTACAAATTTAGGATGCCAAGTTATTGGCATTGATTATAGTGATAAGATGTTAGAAGAGGCTAGAAACAATGCACGCAAGTTTAAGGCAAATGTTGAGTTTCAGAAGATGGATGTTCAAGATTTAGCTTTTCAAGATGAAATTTTTGATTTGATTATCACACGTAATGTAACATGGAATTTAGAAAAGCCTGTACAAGCCTATCAAGAGATGGTTAGAGTTTTAAAAAAACAAGGACATCTTTTAAATATTGATGGCAATCATTATTATCATTATCAAGATCAAGATTATAATAGAGCTGGTCATAGTGATCATCAACATATGGAAGGTATTGATGTTTCTATTATTGATAATATTGCTAAAGAATTAAAGTTATCTTATGTTTTACGACCTCAATATGATATAGAAATTCTAAAAGAAATCGGTTTTCAACAAATTGGAAGTGAAATACTTTCAAAAGAAAAAACAAAGGAAGGAAAAGAATTGATTCGTCAATTCTTAATACATGCGATTAAATAATGAAAAGAATTTTATCATTATTTTCAGTTCTTTTCTTGGTGACACTTGTTACCTTTATTATGACAGATTTGGCACCAAGTGATAGTGCTGAAATGTATTATTTATCTAAAGGAATTACACCTAGCGAGGAAGTTTTAAATGAAACACGACATGAAATGGGTCTCGATAAAAATATTGTTGTTCGCTATGTTGACTGGTTGAATGATTTTGTTCATGGTGATTTAGGTTATTCTTATCATTATGGACAAGATGTGAATCAACAAATGTTATCAAAGTTACCAAATACTTTAAAATTAGCGATATTTTCATTTGTTGTTGTTTTAGCTTTTTCGATTCCTTTAGGAATTTATAGTGCTACTCATCGTCATAGTTTGATTAATTCTATTTTAAAAAATATCGCTTTTTTAGGTTTATCTTTACCTAATTTTTGGTTAGCACTTCTTTTAATTCTGCTTTTTTCAGTAAAGATTCAATTGTTTCCTGTTATTAGTGGAAGTAGTTTAAAAGGTCTTGTTTTACCTGTTTGTTGTTTAAGTTTTCCGCTGATTTGTTCTTATACAAGAATGATTCAAAATGCTATTTTAGAACAATTAAATCAAGATTATGTTATTGGACTCAAAGCACGAGGAATGAAACAATCAGAAATTTTACTAAAACATGTTTTACCTCATGTTTTTACGACACTTTCTTCTTTATTAGGTCTTTCTATTGGACATTTACTTGGTGGAACAGCAATTATTGAAACGATTTTTTCATATCAAGGTTTAGGTAACATGGTTGTAGAAGCTATTCGTTATCGTGATTATCCAATTATTCAAGCTTATGCAATTTATATGGCATTGATCTATGTTTTTGTTAATCTATTTGTTGATATTTTTCAACAAGTATTAAATCCACGATTAAGGAGGCGTTTCAATGAAAAGAAAGTTAAAAATTGAAATTGGTCTTGCTGTTTTGTTATTACTTATTGCTCTATTTGGTTCTTTTTTAGCGCCTTATGATCCTTTAAAAGTCAATTATGATTTTTCCTTACAACCACCAGGTTTATTACATATTTTTGGTACAGATAAATTAGGAAGAGATGTATTGAGTCGTATTCTTTGTGGAGCTAAAACTTCTTTTGGTTTGACTTTTTTGTTGTTATTTTTAATTGTTTTTATTGGAATGATTATTGGCTTAATTGCAGGATTGTCTAATGATAAAGCAGAATCTTTTTTTAATAATATAATTAATGGTTTACTTGCTTTTCCTGATACTATTTTTACCATTACAATAGTAGGAATAGTTGGAGCTGGCCTTTTTAATACAGTGTTTGCTTTAGCACTTATTTGGTGGACAAAATATGCAAGATTGACTCTTGCTCTTGTTAAACAAGAAAAGAAAAAGAGTTATTTAGTGATATCTAAAATGTCGGGTGTCCCACCACTTCAAAGAATCATTCGTTATTTATTACCAAATATTTTATCACAAATACTTGTAACAGCTTTTTTAGATATTGGAAATATGATGATTTCACTTGCAGGTTTAAGCTTTTTAGGACTTGCCAGTCAACCACCGCAACCAGAATGGGGAGCGATGCTTTATGAAAGTAAACAATTTATGCAAGTGGCTCCATGGATGATGTTTTTTCCAGGACTTGTTTTATTTATTTGTGTGCTTATTTTTAATTTATTATCAGAAGATATAAGGGATTATTTGGATCCTAAACATTATGAGGAAAAATTATGAAAAAAATAAAATTATTGCTTTGTTTATTTATGTTAACAACTTTATGTGGATGTTCTAATTCAAACAAAAATGAATCAAGTAAAACACTTAATGCTGCCATGTTTTGGATTTCAACGTCTTTAGATCCAACAAATAATTATGATGGATGGGTTTTAAGTCGTATTGGGGTAGGAGAAACATTGTTAAAACTTAATGAAAAATATGAGGTGGAACCAAGTCTGGCAAAATCCTATGAACAAATTGATGATACAACTTGGAAATTGACTTTAAAAGATCATATCACTTTTTCAAATGGTAACAAAGTTACAGGAGAAAATGTAAAGGCATGTTTAGAAAGAGCTTTTGAAAAAAACACAAGAGCAATCGATTATTTTGATTTAAATCATGTTGAAGCTGACAAACAAGATGTTTATCTTTATTTAAATAAATCAAGTGGAGCAATCTTAAATAATCTTTGTGAACCACTTTTTACTATTTATGATGCAAGTCAAAGTGAAGAAGATATTGCTAAACACCCTCTTTGTACTGGACCTTTTGTAGTGGATGATTTTGTTTCAGAAAAAACAATTGATACAAGTAAAAATAAAAAATATTACGATGGTAAAGCAAAACTTGACCATGTTCATTTTAGTCAAGTGGCAGATTCTGATGCACGTGTTTTAGCGTTACAATCGGGTGAAGTTGATCTTGCAAATACGATTGATTATTCAAGTTTAAAATTATTTAGAAATAATAAAGATTATCAGGTTTTAGAAGTTTTAGGGCCACGTACAAATGTCATTTATATGAATAATGAAACAACATTTTTAAGTGATTTAACGATTAGAAAAGCTTTATCTTATAGTGTAGATCGTAAAAGTATTGTTAAATTGATTGGAGGAAAAGAAGCAACTGGGCTTTATTCAAGTGCTTTACCCTATGGAAATGTTTCTAATGGCTATAGCCTTGATTTAAAAGAAGCCAATCGTCTTTTAGATGAAGCAGGTTATGTTGATACCAATAAGGATGGTATTAGAGAAAAGGATGGACAAGAAATTATTTTAAATTATTATGAAAGTGCGGATCATGGATCGGCAGATGCAAATATTATTGCGCAATCTATGCAAAGCGAAGCTAAAAAAATAGGTATTAAAATCAAACTTAATCAAGTTGAAAATGCGAATGATATTAAAGCAGCAGGAACTTTTGATCTATGTTCAGCTAATGATTCAAGTGCACCTACAGGCGATCCAGAAACCTTTATTCAGCAACGTTATTTATCAACGGGTTCAAGTAATACAGGGCGTTATAAAAACGTAAACCTTGACAATTTGATTCAACAATTTTCCACAATTTATGATTTAAAACAAAGACAACAACTTGCTATTCAGGCAAGTGAAATGATTTTAGATGATGCTGCCAATATTTATGTTTCTTATGTTCCTTTAAATACGGTTACTTCTTCTAAGGTCAAAGGAGCTATTTGTCATCCGGTTGACTATTATATGATTACAAAGGATATTGATCTTAAATGAGTATATTAAATTATCAAAATTTAACATTGACTTACAATGAACAAGAGATTTTACATCATATAGATTTAATAATTCCTAGAAATCAAATTACGGTTATTGTCGGTCAAAGTGGTAGTGGAAAATCAACATTACTTAAAGCAACAATAGGATTGTTAAGTGATGATGCAAAAATTACAGAGGGAAAAATTTTATTTAAAGAAGATAATTTATTAAAAAAGAATTTAGATGGTTATAGGGGAAAGAAAATAGGCGTGATTTTTCAAAATCCTCTCACTTATTTTGATGATTATCAAAATATTGAAGAACACTTCTATGAAAGTTTGCATACACATTTTAAATATTCAAAAAAACAATCACGTAAAATAGCTATTCATTATTTAAAACAAATGGGGTTAGAAGAAACTATTTTAAACAAGTATCCTTTTGAATTATCAGGAGGAATGGCTCAAAGAGTGATGATTGCATTAGTGTTGTGTTTACAACCTTCGCTTGTTTTAGCGGATGAACCGACAAGCAGTTTAGATGTCGTTATTCAAAAACAAATTTTAGATTATCTTTTAAATCTAAAAAAACAAACAACCTTTGTGTTTGTAACACATAACATTCAAGTGGCACGTTATATTGCAGATCAAATTGTTGTCATTAAAGAAGGGATGATTGTAGAAAAAGGGAATGTAGAGACTATTTTTAATGCGCCTAAGCATCCCTATACAAAGTCACTATTACGAAAGGAAAAGAATAATGCGCCTATTTGAAGCTAAAAATCTTACAAAGAAATACGATAAGACTGTTTTAGATCATCTTGATTTTAGTATCAATGAAGGTGAGGTTGTTGGTGTTATTGGTGTTAGTGGGTGTGGAAAAAGTACCCTTGCAAGACTTGTTTCAGGTATTGAAAAACCCTCTTCAGGTTCTTTATTATATCAAGGAAAACCAGTTGATTTTAAAAAGGGACGTAAAGATATACAACTTATTCTTCAAAATTCAATTGAAAGTTTTTCACCAAGAATGAAAATCAGAGTTTTTTTGTATGAACCTTATCATTATTTTTATCATCTTCATAAAAATGAAGCTTTAGATTGTATAAAAAAAATCTTAAAACAAGTAGGAATGGATGAAAGTTGTTTAGAAAAATATCCCCATGAACTAAGTGGGGGACAATTACAAAGAATAGCTATTGCGCGAGCTTTGATTATTCACCCACGATTACTTATTTGTGATGAAATTACCAGCAGCTTAGATCATGTTGTACAAAGAGAAATTATTGAACTCTTAAAAAAGTTTGTTGAAAAGAATCATATCTCTATTCTTTTCATTAGTCATGATCTTTCATTGGTTCATGAGTTTTGTCATCAAGTTCTTGTTTTAAATAATGGAAAAATCATAGAAAAAGGAACAATACAACAATTATATAAAAGTGAAAATGAAGTTGTACAAAATTTATTAAAAGCAGCTTACTTAAATAGTTAGGATATTTTGAAATATCCTTTTTTCTTTACAATGATAAGAAGATATTGTTATAATTATAACAAGAGTTATATATAACGTGAGTTATAGAAAGGAGGCTTTTATGCCGGCAAAAAGAAAAATACAAAAAGAAGATATTTTAAAAGCAAGTATTTCAATTATTAGCCATGAAGGACTAAATGCTTTAAATGCCAGAAAGCTTGCAAAGAAATTAGGCTGTTCAACACAACCACTTTTTTATATTTATGAAAATATGGATGATTTAAAAAAAGATGTGATTGATGAAATTGTAAAGATTTTTGATCGTGAAGTTTTGAAAAGTGAAACAGGTCAATTAGAATACAGAGATATTGGAATCAACTATATTCGCTTTGCCAAAGAAGAACCAGAATTATTTAAGCTTATGTTTAATAATGATATGAATGAAGAAGCTTTTGATTTTATTAATTTGTTTCATTCTACCAATAAAATATTTGAAACGATTTCTAAACAAACGGGTATGTCAAATGAAAATGCTAAACAATTTCATTTAAGAATGTGGTTGTATGTTAATGGGATTGCGAGTTTAGTAGCACATCAAACTGTTGAATTTAATGATGAAGAAATTGTAGATTTGTTGAAGGATCAATATGTTTCAATGCTTCTTTATGAAGTAAAAAAAGGAAATGTAAAAGAAGAAATTTTGGTACAACTTGCTATAAAGAATAGGGAAGGAAAAGAATGATGGAAAAAGTAATAGAGGTTTCACATCTTACAAAAGAGTATAAAAATTTAAAAGCAATTGATGATTTATCCTTTAATGTTTATCAAGGAGAAATTTTAGGATTATTAGGACCTAATGGTTGTGGAAAAAGTACAACTATTAACTCTATTTTATCATTACTTAAATATCAAGAAGGATTTATTAAGGTTTTTGGTAAAGAAATGAAACCTGATTCTTATGATTTAAAAGCAAAAATAGGGGTTATTTTTCAAGAAGTTGCTGTTTTTGATGAATTGAATGTTTATGATAATATCAATTATTTTTGTGGTTTATATATTCGAGATAAAAAACAAAGAAAACAATATGTTGACGATGCAATTAACTTAGTAGGATTAAATGATTTTAAAAAGTTCTTACCTAAACAACTTTCCGGAGGTTTACTTCGAAGATTGAACATTGCCTGTGGTATTGCTCATAAGCCTAAACTGATCTTTTTAGATGAACCAACTGTTGCAGTTGATCCACAAAGCCGTAATCATATTTTAGATGGTATAAAAAAATTAAGAGATCAAGGGGCTACAATTGTTTATACAACACATTATATGGAAGAAGTAGAAATAC
Source organism: Faecalibacillus faecis (assembly GCF_003024675.1). GTDB lineage: Bacteria > Bacillota_I > Bacilli_A > Erysipelotrichales > Coprobacillaceae > Faecalibacillus > Faecalibacillus faecis. Next base: position 170,659 of record NZ_PYLP01000002.1, read on the forward strand.
TTTGTGATCGTATTATTATTTTAGATAAAGGAAAGATCATTGCTCAAGGAACAAGTGATGAATTAAAGAAAGAAGCAAATATTGAGGAAAAGATTGAACGTGTAGGTCCAACTCTTAATGACGTTTTCCTAAAATTAACAGGAAAGGAATTGAGGGATTGATGTTTATTCATAATCTAAAGTATACAGTTAAAATACTTTTTAAAAATAAAGTTCTTATTTTTTGGATGTTTGTTTTTCCTATTATTTTAGGTGTTTTCTTTCACATGGCTTTTGAAAATATTGAAAAAGACGAAGCTTTACAAGTTTTTGATATTGCAGTTATTGACAATAAGGAATATCAAAACCAAACAATTTATCAAGAAACCTTTAAAGAGCTTTCTAATAAAAAAAATAAGGATCAGTTATTTCATATTCATTTTGTAAATAAAAAAGAGGCTAAACAGCTTTTAGAAGATAATGAAATAGAAGGATATGTTCTCTTTAATAAACAAGAACCACAAATTGTGATTAAAGAAAATGGTATGGAACAAACAATCTTGCAATTTGTTATGGATGAAATTAAACAAAATAAGAGGATGATAGAAGATTTAACAAAGAAACAAATTGAAGATGAAATACAGCAAGGAAACTATAATTTTAATGTTCAACAAATTGTACATGATATTCTTCAAAAGCTCAATAACCAAGAAGTATCTTTAAAAGACACATCAAGTAGTCATTTAAGTTATATGCAAATTGAATATTATACATTAATTGCCATGGCCTGTATGTATGGTGGAATGTTAGGTTTAACAGCTATTAATAATCAATTGGCGAATATGTCCGCTAAAGGGAAAAGAGTTTCTGTTTCACCAAATAAAAAAGGAATACTTGTCTTATCTTCAGCACTGGGTTCTTATTTAGTAAGCCTTGTTGGTTTAGCAATCCTTTTAATCTTTTTAAATTTTAGTTTAAATGTTGAATTTGGTAGTCAATGGCTTTATATAATCATTCTTTCTTTAGTTGGTGATTTAGCAGGTATTTCGATGGGAATATTTATTGCTTCTGTTTTTAGAGTTTCTGAACAAGCAAAAACAGGAATTAATATTGCGATTTCTATGTTTTTCTCGGTTCTGTCTGGAATGATGGGTGTTACTTTAAAATATGTTATTGATAAAAATATACCTATTGTTAATCTTATCAATCCTAATAATTTGATTACTGATGGTTTTTATGCTTTATATTATTACAATACATTTAATCGATATATCAGAGATATTTGTTGTTTAGGAGTATTTATTATTGTATGTTTATTTATTTCTTTTAGGACTTTAAGGAGGGAACAATATGATTATATTTAGTACCGTTTTTAAAATCTTAAATAAATTAAAAGGAAACTTAATTCTTTATACAGTGATCTTACTTGCAATTACATTATTTAATACAACTTCTGGTAATATGAATCATTATGAGGCAACAAAACCAGATATTTTGATTGTAAATAAGGATCAAAACAATGAAATAACCAAAGGATTTGTTTCGTATTTAAAAGAACAAGCGACATTAAAAGATATCGACATCAATGATCAAGAAAAAGTAGACGATGCCTTATTTTATCGTGATGTAAGTTATGTTGTGTATATTCCTGAAAACTTTGGTGATGATCTTGTAAATGATAAAAATCCAACGATTGAATATAAATCAAATGGTAATGAAAATGCATCTTTTACCCAAATGTTAATTGAAAAATATATAAAGACAGTAAATCTTTATAAAGAGCATTATCAAGGTAAAGCTTTAAATCAAAAAGTCAAACAAGTGATTAACCAAAAAACAAAAGTAAAACTCAACACATCCTTAGATATTTCTAAATTGAATCAAGTAAATGTTTATTTTAATTTCTTAAACTATGCCTTACTTGCTGGGGGAGTTTACTGTATGACAATGATTCTTGCAAGTTTAAATCAAGAGGGTGTACGAAAAAGAACAATTACGAGCAGTTTTTCATATCGTAAATATAATTGGATTGTTTTTGCTTCCTTAGGTCTTGCTTCTTTTATTGTATGGTTAGCCTATATGATTATTAGTTTTATCTTATTTAAAGAAATTATGTTAAGTGGGAATGGGATTGCTTATATTTTAAATTCATTTGTTTTTTCAATATGTAGTTTGGCCGTAGGATTCTTAATTGGAACTATTACCCATAATAAGCAAGCTATTGGAGGTATTGTCAATGTTGTTGCTTTAGGAACATCGTTTCTTTGTGGATGCTTTGTGCCAATATCATTTATGCCAAGTTATGTTTTAAAAATTGCTCATATTTTACCAACGTATTATTTTGTACAAAATAATGAACTTATTAAAACATTAGAATATTTTAAATTAGAAACATTACAACCAATAATTATTAATGGTATTATTGTTTTAGGATTTACCTTAAGCTTTGTTTTGATTACCTTAATGATTAATAAAAGAAAACAAAAGATAGGGTGAGTGTATGAAAGAATTTTTATTAATTGTTGTCATTGTTATTTTAATGAATACAAAGAAACAAATATCAAAAGATCATTATTTAAGTTTAGGTATGTTAATGGCCTATTTTAAAAAGGACAAGTCATCAAGATGGATAAGAATGAATTATTAATGAATATTTATAAAATTCATACAACACATTTAGTTATATCAAGAATTAAAAGAAATTTAGGAATTGAAGAAGATGTTGTAGAATTTTGTAAGAATAAAGTTTTAGATAAAAAGAGTTTGATATACCGTAAAGGGAAAAATTGGTATATTGAAAATGGTGCTATAAAAATAACAATTAATGCTTCAAGCTATACCATTATTACGGCACATATAATAAAATAGATTTTCACAAGTTGTGCACATTATGCACATTTTATTCACATTGAAATTAAAATATAAAGTTAGGTTATCATCATTTTGATATAGGACAATCATATGGTAATGAAAAAGGTATAGACAAAGATATCCGTAAACATGTCAAGTAACCAAAGAAAGTATAGTTCAAACCATTGAAACAACGGGACTTGGTTATTTAGATAGGATGATTATTCATAGAGCTTAACCTTAGGAGAAAGTCAATCCAAGCAATGATCGTTATCTAGAAGGAAATAAAATTGCTTGTAAAGTTTTAGAAGATGTTTATAAGGAAGGTAAGTTAAAAGCAATTTGTGAAATTTTATATTAAGAATTTCGTGTAGAACACATGGATTTTATTGCTGGTCCAGCTACTAATACTTCTATTTTAGATGAAGATTTAAAAGTGATGTTATTTGGGTTTGCTATAGAGTATAACGATTAAAAGATATTGACAATTTGTTAGTATCTTTTTTCTTGACAATCTTTTTTATAATTATATAATTACCAATGATAATTACCATCGGTAATTAATAGGAGAGATTAATGAAAAGTGAAAAAGTAAAAGAAATGTTAGATAGCTGTTACATGGCTAAAAGGATTTTAGATATGTTGCCTAAACTTCCTGAAGGAGTTTTACCATCCTATGTACGTTATTTAGAAACGATTATCGAACTTGAAGAAAAAAATCAAAAAGTGAAGGTTTCAGATGTGAGTGAAGTTTTAAATCTTCCTCGTCCGGGAGTTACACGTACAATTCATGCAATGGAAGAAAAAGGATATTTAAAAAAAGAAACAGCTAAACATGATGGACGTGTCACTTATGTAACCGTTACAAAAGAAGGAAAAATGATTTTTGAAAAATACAATAAAGATTATTTTCAAAAATTAGCCTTGTGTTTGAATCATGTTTCTAACGATGAAGCAGATTGTATGATTCAAACTATTGAAAAGTTTTATGAAGTTATGTGTGAAGGGAGAGAAAAATAATGGATCACTCTAAATCAGATTTTACGCAGGGAAGTATTTTAAAAAAATTATCATTATTTATGATTCCCGTTTTAGGAGCGCTTATTTTACAAGCGGCCTATGGAGCGGTTGATTTACTTGTTGTTGGAAGATTTGGAACAACAGCAGGACTTTCAGCAGTTTCTACAGGAAGTCAAGTTTTAAACTTGATAACATTTGTGGTAACACAATTTGCGATGGGAATTACAGTTTTAATTGCAAGATATATTGGTGAAAAGAAAATGAATTCGATTGGTGCTTTAATAGGAGGAGCAACGGTAGTTTTTGCAATTATTTCTGCAATCATATTTGTAGTTATGATTACGTTAGCATCACCAATTTCAACTTTGATGCAAGCACCTCAAGAAGCACTTGGTTTAACTGCTACTTATGTGAGAATTTGTGGGGCAGGTATTTTCTTTATTGTTGCTTATAATCTATTATCAGCAATCTTTAGAGGGTTAGGAGATAGTAAATCACCTCTTTTATTTGTGGCAGTTGCCTGTGTTATTAATATTATTGGTGATTTAGTTCTTGTTGCAGGATTACACTTAGATGCAGCAGGAGCCGCCATGGCCACTGTCTTTGCCCAAGCAATCAGTGTTGTGTTTGCTTTAATGTTATTATTTAAAAGAAAATTACCATTTGAAATTACAAAGCATGATTTTGAAATCAATCCACATTGTGTTCGAGCTTTAAAAATTGGGTTACCATTAGCACTTCAAGAATGTTTAACACAAATTTCATTTTTAGCTTTATGTGCTTTTATTAACCGTTTAGGATTAGAAGCATCATCCGGTTATGGTGTTGCTTGTAAAATCGTTAACTTTGCCATGTTAGTACCAAGTTCATTAATGCAATCAATGGCTTCTTTTGTTGCCCAAAATGTGGGTGCTGGTGATGAAAAAAGAGCAAAACATGCAATGTTTACAGGAATGGGTATTGGCTTAATAATTGGTGTTGTTGTCTTTGTCTTAGTTTTATTTAAAGGAGATTTACTTACAAGTATTTTTACAACAGAAAAAGCCGTTATTTTACAAGGTTATGCTTATTTAAAAGGATTTGCTATAGAAACAATTGTAACAGCAATATTATTTAGTATGGTTGGTTATTTTAACGGTCATTATCAAACGGTATGGGTCATGGTACAAGGACTTATTCAAACACTTCTTGTACGTTTACCACTTTCTTACTATATGTCAATTCAACCACATGCAAATTTAACAAATATTGGTTTAGCTGCACCAATTGCGACAATTGTTGGTATTATACTAAATGTATGTTTCTATATCTATTTAAGTAAAAAAATGAAAAAAGAAAATGCTTAGGAAGTGTGAAAAACACTTCTTTTTTTAATAAGAAGAATTTTTTGTGTTGGAGCTACTGTTGCCATTGCTGTTGCAATTGAAGAAGCTGTAAATATTGATGAATATTTTATTGCTCTATCTTTACAATTACACTGAAAATTAATGGATTTTCAGTGTAATTGTAAAACACCTGTTATAAGTATATTAGATGAAAAAATGCTGAATACGTTTTAATCAGCATTATTTTTATTTATAAAATTTTCCATTAAAAAATCTTTAAATTGTTTTTTATGTACATCATTATTCGAAATTTGAATACGTCCACCAAAACCGATGATCCATGAAAAAAATGTACTATTTATAATGTGTCTTACTTGGACACAATAAAGATTTTCATTTATTTTTTTAGGATGAATATCTTTACCAAATTTATCAATCATATTGGAATAGACATTTGGTGTAAATTCAAGTTCAATAACTTCAATTTTCCCTTCACCATACATGTACGTCATATTATTGAGCTTCTTTTCAAATGAGTTTAATTGATAATCATCAAATTTTACATCACTATCTTTAACGATCTCAACATTTTTTACATAGTCTAAACGATATTGAATGCATGTATTTTGATCTTTTGCACCTTGGCATAAAAGATAATATTCATTGTTAGAAAAGACAGTATCGATAGGAGCTAACTCGGTTATTTTATTTTTTCATTAAAGATTAAAGAAGGTTTTTGATAGTCAAAGCGAATTTTTTTCTTTTCTTTGATAGCTTTGGCCTCCATTAAGTCTAGATTTGGATTTTCATAATAAAAGTAATTATTTCTTCCTTCTTTATAAGTTTTAATGATTGTATCTTCATAATAATTATTATAGTTTTCTACAAATTTTTTTACGATTCTAAAATCTATTTTAAAATCATAGCCTTTATCATAAATCAAATCTTGAATTTGATTAATCGTGATTGGATTTTTTTCATCACTATTTTTAATAATTAAATCAATCACAGATATGTATTTAATATAAGAATCACTGTCTTTGTTTCTATTCATTTAAATCACCTCGTATCAATATCATAAATGAAAACATAAGTTAATACCTGCTTATATAAGACGGTATTGGCTTTTTTATCATTATATAATAGATTCAAAGAAAAGGGGGATTTGCATGTTAAAAAGAATCATAAATAAAATCAAATATCATTTGATTAAAGAAATTGTTTTAGTAGATAGTGAAAATATTGGTTATCAAATACCAGAAGAAATACCAAAGCATACATTAGTTTATCTTTTTATTAGTGATCCGTATATTGATGAGAAGATAAAGGATTATAAAAATAATAAACATATAAAACTTATCAATATTTCAAATATCAGAAAAGAATGTATAACAAAAAATATTATGGATTTTTGTATTGTTGTAGAACTTACAAATTTACTTTCTTATGTTTCAAAGAAAACAAGAATTGTCATTTGTTCAAAAGATAGAGGATACGATGCAAGTATTTTATATTTAAAAGAAAAAGATCCAAAACATTCAGTTTCAAGACATCCTGGATCATTTTGTTATTACTATAATGAAGGAAATGAAGATTATCTTTCTATTATGTCAAAGGTAGATGATTCTTTAAGAAAGAAAATATTAAGTTATACATGTATGGATTCTTTGAAATATTCTCTAAGTAAAAATGAAAAGAAATTATTTGTTGTAGAAGAATATATTAATACAATTGGTATGGTTAAAACATTTATTGAATTTGATATTTATCAAATGAGTTATGAACTTTATTATTCTGGAACACATGTTGGATCTTTTGAAAATAAAGAGGATGCTTTATATGAATATCACCAATGTATTGAAAAACTTCATCATATTTATGATAAATATGAATCTCATGAAAGGTTTTTAAAATCAAGACATTTTCACATTAGACATTATATTGAAGAAGCATCAATGCAAAATCTACCATTAGAAGAAGGTTTAATTAATCATTTAGGAAAGGAACAAGGACATTCTGTTTATAAAGAATATGTTAGTTTAAAAGTTAGGAGGTGGTAATTATGTGGACAATATTTAAATTATTTTTTACATCATCATTTTACCATTAAGAGCAATTTGGTGTTTGTTGATGTCACTGTTTGGAATGTATAAGAAATAAAATGCAAAGATTTAATCTAGCAATATGAGACAATTACTTAATAAAGAAAATGAATTTAAAAATTTCTTTTAATAAGGTATGATGTATTTAATAATAGTTAAAGCGGTGATAAAGATGAATACAACAAAATACATGATCATTATAAAAGGTGAAATAAAAACAAGAGATATCAAATTTTTGGAACAAGATGATGCAAGTCACAAAATGAATGTTACGTTTAATAATAGAAAAACATATTCTTATATTTTGGATAATGTTGAATTTCTAGAGAATCCTAAGTTTCTTGATCCAAGAAAATATCATTTAAGTAAGGATGGGAAAAATTTTTTTAGTGTAGAAGCAATTTATGAATTTGTAGGAAAAGATGCAACTTATATTCATGTTTGTTTCAAAAATAATGTGGAAAGAGATTATTATAAAAGTCAATTAGATATTCAAGAATCCTACTTAAATAAAAAAGATGCAGCAAATGTATTTGATTATATTAAAGAAACATCAAAATTAAGTAATTTAAAAAATGAAAGTAATGGGGAACAATTGTTACCTAAAAAGTTTAAAAAAATTTCATTTCTTAGAAGTGATGTTGCACTTACCAAATATCTTAATCCAAAATCATTAAAAGAAAGTATTGATGGAGAATACATGCCTATTTTCCCATTTGGCTGTAATAATAGTCAATATGTTGCAGTTAAGCGAGCTATGGAAAATCAAATAAGCGTGATACAAGGTCCACCTGGCACTGGAAAAACGCAAACAATTTTAAATATTATTGCTAATATATTAATTCAAGGAAAAACTGTTCAAGTTGTTTCTAACAATAATTCCGCAACTGAAAATGTTTTTGAAAAACTCTCATCGTCAAAATATAATTTGGGATTTATTGTCGCAACGTTAGGGAAAAGTGATAATAAAACAAATTTTATTAATAATCAAAAAACAAATTACCCAGATTTTACGTCATGGAAAAGTGATGACATTCAAGATGATTTTATGCAACAGGTTCAAGAAAATTCAAAGAAATTAAAAACAGTATTTGATAAACAAGAAAGATTGGCACAATTAAATCAAGAACTGAATCGTCTTAAAATAGAACGAAAGTATTTTAATGAATATTTAAATGAAACAAATGTAACTGTGGATTATACAAAATATAAAAGAAGTATGAAGTCGAATAAATGGATGAAGTTATGGCAAGAATGTCAAAGTATTTCAGAAGTAAATAAGGATATTAATTTCTTTTTTAAACTTAAATTCTTTTTTAAATATGGTTTATACAATTTTAGTATTTATTCATTAGAAATATCTCAAATTATAACAACTTTCCAAGCTTTTTATTATGAAACAAGAGAAAATGAAGTCTTAAAAGAATTGAATGACATTACAGCATATTTAAATAATACAAGTAATCATTTATTAGATAATTTAACAAATGATTCGATGAAATTCTTAAAAAATTATCTGGCAAACAAGTACGAAAAAAATACTTACAGGCAGTTATTTACATCAGAAGATTTCTTGAAAAATCCTTATGATATATTAAATGAATATCCGGTAATATTAAGTACAACATTTTCCTCAAGAGATAGTTTGAATGATAATGTCGTTTATGATTATGTAATTATGGATGAAGCTTCACAAGTTGATATTGCTACTGGAGCACTTGCTATGTCCTGTGCTAAAAATATGGTCATTGTTGGGGATACAAATCAATTACCAAATGTTGTAGATAAACATACTGAAATACGAGCAGATGCGATATTTAATCAATACAATTTAAGCAAAGGATATCGATTTACAAACAGTTTTTTACAATCTGTTTTAGAAGTTATGCCAAATGTGACACAAACGATGTTAAGAGAACACTATCGTTGCCATCCTAAAATAATTGAGTTCTGTAATCAAAAGTTTTATCGAGGCAATTTGATTATTATGACAGAAGATCATGGCGAAAAAGATGTTTTAAAAGTAATTAAAACAGTAAAAGGAAATCATTCTCGAAATCATTTTAGTCAAAGACAAATTGATATTATAAAAAATGAAATCATACCAAATGATATTACAAATAAGAAAGAAACGGGTATCATATGCACCATATAATAACCAAGTTCAGTCTTTGAAAGAACAAATAGATGGCATTGAACAAGCAACAGTACATAAATTTCAAGGAAAAGAAAAGGATACTATTATTATTTCTACTGTCGAAGATGAAATAACTGATTTTGTTGATGATCCGTATTTGCTCAATGTTGCTGTTTCAAGAGCAAAGAAAAAATTGATATTGGTTGTTACTGGAAATGAACAAAATAAAGAAAGAAATATAATGGATTTAATAGATTACATTCAATATAATAATTTTGAAGTTGTAGAGAGTAATGTTTATTCTATTTTTGATTATTTATATAAACAATACACAAAAGAAAGAAAGTTATTTTTGAACAAAAATAACAGAAAATTAGAATATGATTCAGAAAACCTAATGTATACTTTATTAGAAGAAATATTAAAAAATGATGATTATAAAATGTTAGATTTTGTGTGCCATTTTCCTGTCAATATGCTTATAAAAAATCCTTATTTATTAAATGATGATGAGTGCTTATATGCTATGAATCCAGCAACGCATGTTGATTTTCTTGTTTATAATAGGATAAGCAAAAGAGCAATTCTCGCTATTGAAGTAGATGGCTATGCTTTTCATCAGAAGGAAACAGCACAAGCAAAGAGATATTTGCTAAAAATCATATTTTTGAACTTTATTATATTCCTTTATTAAGATTTTCTACAACAGGTAGTGGGGAAAGAGAAAAAATTATTAATATGCTAAATAAAATCTTAAATATAGGTGATTTAAAATAACAAGATGTACTTTTTATTTTAAAAAAAGTGATATTCAAAAAAGAAGACAAATTGATGTTACTAGATTTTCATAGCTAAATAAAACTTATCAACATAATCATTTTCTATAGCTAAAAGTAATTCATCTTTATACTTGTTATCGTTAATTAATTTAACTAGTCGAGCATTCCTTTCTTTTAAACTCTCTATTACACCTTGAGAAGGAATGATATTTGATTTTGATGAATTATTTGATTTGCTTGTTAAAACTAAGTTCCAAATATCATTACTGTACATGAAAGACCACGGAATGACATGATCAACAGAAATATCATTTTCTTGTAATACTTTTCCAGTATAAAAATCAATTGCTTGATAGTTATTGCTTTTTAAAAGAATATTTTTATATTTTGTTAAACTGCTTCTTTTAATAGTATTATCAGAAATACCTTTTACTTTAGAAGCAATTCTTGGAGAATGATTAAATTTTTCAAGAAGTTGAGCCCATTTAAAATTAATAAGTTGAGATAAAACAAAACTATATTCTTTAAGCGATAGTACTTGTTGTTTAGTAAAAGAAATAAACATGCAATTTTTATCTAAATAATAAAGATCATATTCTTTTTTATTTGCTAATTTAAATCTCCAAGAAACATCATTTTTTAATGTTTTAGCACTGTCGTTTATAATTTTACGATATTGTTTTTCATGTTTTAAAATAGTCTCAGCTTTATCAAACCAAACAGGAACATGAGTACGTTGAATAGATTCATATAGATCAATTAGAAGCTTGACATTTTGAACTAAAACGGGAATTTTCTTTTTGTTTGGACTTTGATCAAGATGAAAGAAATAGGTTTGATTCCAATAATATTTAATCATCTTTTTTGCAATATGCTGAAATGTAAAAGTTACTTGTTCATCTAATTGATTTGTTTCAAAACATAGTTCAATAATAGCTCTTCCCCATGCAAGTTTATATGTATTATCATTATTCATATTTTCTATAATTTCTAACCACTGTTTGATATAGCTGTTCATTTTATTTCTCCAAATATTTAATATTATTTCTTTATAAATTTTAACATAAAGAAAATAGATTTAAAAATTAATTTCTCTATATTTTGTTTGATAGCACTTTTGCATAATGCTATGATTAAGAGAAAAAAAGCAAATGCTTAGGAGGAAAAAGAAATATTTGATAAATTATTTGAACCAATATAGATTCGTGGCATGAAATTAAAAAATCGTGTTGTGATGTCTGCGATAGGTACGCATGAAAGTGTGAAAAGTGAAGGCAGATAAAGTGTTATAGATAAGTTGATTGTTTATCATGTAGCACGTGCTAAGGGTGGTAATGGTTTAAATATGGGTGAGGTTATTGCTGTTGATAAAGCAAGTGCACATTTTGGGTTTTTATTTATAGCTGAAGATAAGTATATTAATGGCTTAAAAAAATTAAATGATGTAGTACATGATGCTGGTGATAAAACATGTATTCAACTTTTGCAAGGAGGTTTAGCTATTGATTTAGATTAAAAAGCAAAAATTCTAGTTCAAAATGATATGCCACTAAGTGTAGAATATACTGTACCAGGAATTACTTCTGAAAGATTATGGGATATTGTTAATAAAATTATTGAGGTAGCTAAATGTTCAGTTGAAGCTGGATTTGATTGTTCAGAATTTCGTTTCGCTCATAATTATTTACCACACTCAATGCCTTCTAGTGAAATCAATCATCGAAGTAATGAATGGAGTGGGAGTTTTGAAGATCAATAGAAATTTCCACTTGAATGTATTAAAGCTATTCGTTAAAATATACTAGAAGCCGTGCCTTTATTTTTTGAAAATAGATTGTCATGATGATATGTTTGAAAGTGGATTAATTATTGAAGAAGTGATTGACTTTTGTAAAGATGCCAAAGAATATGGTGTCGATGTTTTAAATATATCACGTCGAAATATTATAACAGTTGTAACTCTTTATGAAGTAGCTCCTGTAGATATTGAAAATGGATTCAATGTAGAAGATGGTGCATGTATTCGTAAAGAAACAGGAATGTTTACAATGCCTTGTGGACATATCAATACTCCTGAATTTGCTGAAAAGATATTAGAAGATGATAAAGTAGATTTAATTATAATGGCGCGTACGCAACTTACCGATGCAAATTTTTGTAATAAAGATAAAAATGGTCAAATGAATCAAATTCGTTATTGTATTGGATATAATCAAGGTTGTTATGATTGCTTCTGTAATTCTTTGTATGATCCAAGTATCAAACATATTACGTGAATAAGAAATCCAGGATTATTAGAAGAAGCAATAGATAGTCTCTCTATGACTTCACATCCTAAAAAAGCAAATGTTGCTTAGATGCGTTTAGAGATGCATGTTATGCAGTATTAGATATTAATAAATAATAAAACAGGATGAACAACAATTGTGTTGTAATATTCCTGTTTTTAAATTATTTTTAGAATTACTATAGAACAATTATTAAATATGATAAAATTAGATAAAAGGAAGTTGATTATAATAATTTAAAAACAAAGGAGATCTGTCTATGTATTTTAAAGAACCGTTTGACAAAGAAAAAATTGTAAAACAACATGAAGAATTATTAAATATTTTTAAAGAAGATCTTTCAAATCTATCTGATAAAACAATTAAGAAACATATACAAAATGTTGATTTCTTTATCAATGAATATTTATTAAATCGTAATAATGCAAATTATGAAGAAGTTAATAATGAAGTAGATTTGTTCTTTAGAGATTTCTTTATTAGAAAATGTATGTGGTCTTCACCAAATTCTATAAAAGAAACAGCAGCTAGTTTTAAAAAGTTTTATAAATCAATGATGAATCATGATAAATTAAAAAAAGATGACTATGAATGTTTATGCGATACCATTAAAGATGAAATGAAATCTTGGCAAGAATCATGTGATTACTATGATAGCGGAAAACCAAATTGGGATCCGTTTAAATTTTAAAGGTAGGGTAATAAAAATTGTATAACGATAAGATTGAAATAGAAAGTCCTTATGGGCATATTACCATTAGCTATGGTCGACATGATAAGCATCGAGTAAGAGTTCTTGATATAGATGGTGGTATGGAATCAGCAACTTATATAGAAGAAGAATTACAAAATGAATTACTTTTTGAATATATGTATTTATTTGATTTAATGTTTGATGAAAATTATTTAGAAGATAGACAAATTAATGATGTTTTGTTAATTGGTGGTGGTGCTTTTCATTATCCTAAATATTTTTTAGCACATCATCAAGGAAATATTGATGTTGTTGAAATTAACAAAGTTCTTTATGATATTTCTAATAAATACTTCTATTTAGAAGAAACTATTAATAAATTTGATAAGAATAAAAATAGATTTCATTGTTATTTTGAAAACGGAAGAGATTATATAAATAGGAACAAAAAGAAATATGATGCTATTTTAAGTGATGTCTTTATTGGTGAAAATTTAGTATTAGAACTTCATTCGTTGGAAGCAATCAAAAGAATAAAAGAATCTTTAAATCCACAAGGAATTTATATAACAAATATCATTGGTTCATTAAGTGGTAAATATAGTCAAAATATAAAGAATGTTGTAAAAACACTCAAACAATGTTTTAAATATATTTATGTCTTTAAAGCACAAGAAAAGAATGATCATCAAAAAAGACAAAACTTAATCGTTGTTGCTGTAGATCAAGAAGTTCATTTTAATATTATAAGTTATCACAATATTAATCAAAAGAGATATCATCAAGGAATGATCAATCATGTAGATGATTTGGATTTAAGTAATGCTCGTGTTTTGTTTGATGAAAATATTAAATAAAAATACAAGAATCAAACTTTTTTCATCGTTTCATAGATAACTTTTGCTCGATTATTAATATTTAGATTTTATCGAATAATGTCTTTTTTATTTAACAAATAAAGTCTCCCTAATGATATAACAAAAGAAATAAGTAAAGAGGGTGATGTTTTTGTTAAATACTGAAGAAAAGTTTATTCAAAAGAATAACTCTTATGATCTCTCGTCAGATAAATTGGTAACGAAAGTAAATGATTATGGCGATTTTTCACAAGAAGAGTGGGTGTTTTGATTGATAAAATCAAGAATAGTACATTTATTAGAAGAAAAGTAAAAGAATTTACTAAAATAGTAGGAAAAGATATCTCTCAAACAAAGTTAAAAAAACATTTAAGTACTCAATTAGGAATTACAGTTGCCAAGATTTCTGATTTAAAATATCATACGTGTTTAGATGAAGAAACATGTAATCAATTATTTGAACTTATTTTGCAAGAATCACTATTAAAAAATGAATTTGTTGAGATAGTAAAGAGATCTATACAAGATACATCATTAAGAATGAATAAGGGCGCATATGATTTTGAATTATGTTATACTTTTTTAATCGCTAAATTTTACGTGGATTATTATGATTATCAACAACAAAATATAACTTATCTAAAAAATCAAATTAATAATCTCATACATATGTCAAACGAAGAAATAAGTAACTTGGCTGAAGAACTAAATAAAAGTGATAAAGAAGTTCAAGAGAAATATGACCAAGATTTAATAAATGAAAATGAATTAACTGAAAAATAACAGATGCTATTTTACCAATAGAACTATGTGCAGCCTTAGGTTATGTTGCTGTTTTTGCTTCAGCAACGAATACATTAATAGCACCTATGATGATTAGTATAGAAGTGTTTGGTGGAAATAATATGATGCTCTTTATTATTGTTTGCATTTTTGCTTATTTAGTAAATGGAAATCAATCGATTTATGGAGCACAAATGAAACATTTAGATTAAATCATTTTTTTAAAAGAAGCAGCAAATAATTATTTCTATAAATAAATTGTCAATTGCTTTATTTTTTGTTAAAATGAGTTACTGAAAGTCGGTGAATATATAATGGCGATAGAACAACATAAAATAAGAAACTTCTCAATTATAGCTCATATTGATCATGGAAAAAGTACCTTAGCAGATAGAATTCTAGAAATGACAGGAGCTGTTTCTGATCGTGAAATGAAAGCTCAGTTATTAGATAGTATGGAGCTAGAAAGAGAAAGAGGAATTACAATTAAATTAAATGCAGTGCAATTACAATATAAAGCAAAAGATGGACAAACTTATTTATTACATCTGATTGATACTCCAGGTCATGTTGACTTTACATACGAGGTTTCTCGTTCCCTTGCAGCATGTGAAGGGGCAGTATTAGTTGTAGATGCTGCACAAGGTGTTGAAGCACAAACACTTGCAAATGTGTATTTAGCTTTAGATAATGATTTGGAAATTTTGCCAGTTATTAATAAAGTAGATTTACCAAGTGCTAATCCACAACGTGTTATTAAAGAAATAGAAGATGTTATTGGCTTACCTGCAGATCATGCACCTCTTATTTCAGCAAAAAGTGGTCTTAATGTACAAGATGTCTTAGAAATGATTGTAAGAGATATACCAGCTCCTCAAGGAAGTGCAGATAATCCTACACAAGCATTAATATTTGATTCATTCTATGACAGTTATCGTGGTGTCGTTGTTTTTGTAAGAATTAAAGAAGGATCTATTAAAGTAGGTGATCATATTAAATTTATGGCCACTGGTGCCACTTATGAAGTAACAGAAGTTGGGGTAAGAACACCAGCCGAAATCAAAAAAGATGAACTTGTTTGTGGTGAAGTTGGATGGATTTCAGCAGCAATTAAATCAATTCAAAATGTACATGTTGGGGATACAATTACAACTTTAGAAAATGAAAGTTATGAACAATTACCTGGCTATCGTAAATTAAACCCGATGGTCTATTGTGGTCTTTATCCGGTAGATAATTCTAAATATAAAAACTTACGTGAAGCTTTAGAAAAAATCCAATTAAGTGATTCATCTTTAGTATTTGAACCAGAAACATCACAAGCTTTAGGGTTTGGATTTAGATGTGGCTTCTTAGGATTATTACACATGGATGTTATTCAAGAACGTCTTGAAAGAGAATTTGATTTAGAATTGATTGCGACAGCACCATCAGTTATTTATCGTGTTTATTTAACAGATAAAACAATGGTTGAAATTGATAACCCAGCGATGATGCCTGCACCTCAAGTGATTGATTTTATTGAAGAACCTTATGTTAAAGCTTCAATTATGACACCAAATGAATACATTGGTTCTATTATGGAATTATGTCAATCAAAACGTGGTGAGTACGTTGATATTGAATATATTGATGATACACGTAGAAATATCATCTATAATATTCCTTTATCAGAAATCGTATATGATTTCTTTGATAAATTAAAATCAAGTACAAAAGGGTATGCTTCTTTCGATTATGAGTTGATTGGTTATCGTGAAAGTAAACTTCAAAAAATGGATATCTTATTAAATGGAGATGTTGTAGATGCACTTTCTTCCATTGTTCATAAAGATTTTGCTTATAGTCGAGGTAAAGTCATTTGTGAAAAATTAAAAGAAATTATTCCTAAACAAATGTTTGAAGTACCAGTTCAAGCAGCACTTCAAGGAAAAATCATTGCCCGTACAACCATCAAAGCAATGCGGAAAAATGTCCTTGCTAAATGTTATGGTGGAGATATTTCTCGTAAAAAGAAATTATTAGAAAAACAAAAAGAGGGTAAAAAACGTATGAAAGCTGTGGGAAGTGTTGAAATTCCTCAAGAAGCATTCATGGCAATTTTATCTGTTGATGATGAATAGCAGCTTGAGCTGCTATTTTGATATAAAAATGTGAAATTATTGTTTTTAGACCATAATTCAAATTTACTATTTAATTAAAGTATAATATAATACACATGCGGAAGGAGGCGTAATATTTTGAAATTGTTTAATAATAAAAATAACTCAAAAGTACGTTTTCATGGTTTTAGTGAAGAAAAGGAATATCAAAATAGTAAGACAGAAATTATTGTTTCAAAAAGATTAATTGAGCTAATATGTCTGACAATTATTTTGATTATTATATTAATTATTAGACTTGGTTATGTGCAATTAACGCAAGCAGATAATTTAAAAGTGAAGTTGGAAACTTATGGAACTTCAACATTTACAAATGATGCTCCTCGTGGAGAAATCTATGATCGTAATTATACAAAACTTGTAGGTAATGAAAATGTTATATGTGTTAATTATTATGCGCCAAAATCAATTACAGATAAAGAAATTACATACATTGCAAAATTTTTGAGTAAAAAATTAGATATTGATTTTGAACCAAAGAATGTAAATAATGTCACAGAAAGAAATATCAAAGATTATTTTATCATTGCCCATGAAAAACTTGCTGAAAGTTTGATTAGTAATAAAGAGTTGTCACGATTAAAAAAAGATAATCCTGATAGTACGGATTATGAAAAAGCAAAGAAAAATCTAATCGTTTCCAAATTAACGTTAGACTATATTTATCAAAATATGACACATGATGAAATTGAACAAGTTCGTTTTGAATATTTAATGAAACGATGTAAAAAAGGATCTGTGACACTTGCTGAAGGAATTTCTGTTGAAGAAGCGAGTGTTATTGGTGAAAATGCAAATGTTTTAAAAGGTATTCAAATTAGTAGTGGTTGGTCACGTCAATCAATGGTGGATGGACAACTTTCTTCTATTTTTGGAAAAGTAACTACAAAAAGACAAGGATTACCTTCAGAAATGAAAAATGAACTTTTAGCTTTAGGATATACAAATGATAGTCGTGTTGGAACGAGCGGTTTAGAAAAACAATATGAAGATATTTTAAAAGCAACAAATTCATCTTACTCTATTAAATACAATAGTAATGGAGATCCTATTGTGACAAATAGCATTAATGGCCAAAAAGGAAATAATATTCGTTTGTCAATTGATTGGGAGCTACAAGCATTAGCAGACGAACTAATTACTAACGAATTAAAAGCATGTAATAGTTTTAACAAATACTTTGAAAAAATGTATTTTGTAATGATGGATCCCAATACTGGTGAAGTATTAGTGATGTCAGCAAAGAAAATTGATAAAACCACAGGTGAAGTATCTGATATTTCTTCTTTCAACTATTTAGGACAAGTTGAAATAGGGTCTACATCAAAAGCAGGAACACTTTATACAGCTTTTAAAGAAAATATTATTGTTCCAAATACGTATTTTGTCGATGAACCGATTAAAATTAAAGGTTCAAAAGAAAAGAAATCATACAAAAATATGGGAAATATCAATGAAGTTGATGCACTAGCGTGGTCTTCAAACGTTTACATGTTTAGAATTGCAATGAAACTTGCCGATGTCAATTATGTTCCAAATGCGTCCTTAAACGTTGATTTCAATAAATTTGTAAAAACACTTACAATTATTAGACGTGATTTTGGTGAATTAGGTTTAGGAGTAAAAACAGGACTTGATGTACCAAACGAAGGTGATGGATATAAAGGACAAAGATCTGAAGCTGGTTTATTATTAGATGCTTGTATTGGACAATATGATACATATACACCAATTCAATTAGCACAATATACATGCACGGTGGCAAACATGGGTAAAAAAGTACAACCTCATTTCTTAGTTGAATCATTTAAAACAGATGATGCAGGGAACAATGTTTCAACTTATAAATTTAAAACAAATATTCAAGATGATGTTTCTTCACAAGTAGAAGCCTTCCAACAAATCAAAAAAGGAATGCGTGCTTGTGTTACAAGAAGTGATGGAACATCTCATACGTATTGGTCTCAAAAGCCTTATGCGGCTTACTGTAAAACAGGAACTGCAGAAAAATATGATCCTGGTGATAATGTCGATCATCCTAACCACTTACAAATTGGTTATATTTCAGCAACAGAAGATAGTAAACCAATTGTTGCCTTTGCAAGTATTGCTGAACGTGAAGATCGTTCTTCTACTGGTGCTGATTCATCTGCGCCAATTATTGCAAATCAAGTTGTCGATAAATATGTAGAAAAATATGGACTAAATTAAAAAAATGCTAGTATTTCATAAATTATTATGTTATTATGTGTAAGAAAGTTTTAGTGATGCGGAGGTGTAATCATGAGAGATAATATCATTTTAAAATGTACAGAATGTGGTGAAGAAAATTATATCAACACTAAGAATAAAAGAAATCATCCAGATAGAATGGAAGTTAATAAATATTGCCCAAGATGCAATAAAAAAACTGTACACAAAGAAAAAAAATAAGCTTCGGCTTATTTTTTATTATGAGGAAAAAATATGGAAGAACTCAAAATCAAACATATGACACTGGGTCAAATGGCAACAAATTGTTATATTATTGAAAATGGTAATCAGTCTTTAATTGTTGATCCTGGTGCTGAAAGTGAAAAAATAATACAATATTTAAATGAAAACCATTTAAATATTTCAGCTATTCTTTTAACGCATGGACATTTTGATCATATTGGCGCCGTTGATGACTTGGTAAATAAATATCAATGTTCTGTTTATCTTCATGAAAGAGATTATAATTGTTTCTATGATGATGACATTAATTTATCTAATTATTCAAAACCATTAAACATGCAAGCAAAAATAACTCTTGTAAAAGATTTCATAGAATGTGCAGGTTTTAAAATTCAATTTTTAAATTTACCTGGACATACTCATGGTTCTTGTTTTGTGATTTTTCAAGATCATCATATTATCTTTTCTGGGGATGTTATATTTAAAGGTGCTGTTGGAAGATATGATTTTCCTAATTCTTCATTAGAAGAAACAATTGCTTCTATTGAAAAAATTAAAGGTATTTCAGGAAACTATCTTATTTATCCCGGGCATGGACCATCAACAACACTCGATGATGAAAAAAGGAATAATCCGTACTTAAATCGTTTGTAAAAACGATTTTTTTGTTTTTTTTCATTTTTTTGAAGAAAAAAACAAAAAAAGAGCGAATAAACTAGTAGGAGGAACAATATGAACGAGTTATTTGAACAATTAGTCTATGACGCTCTTAAAGAGAAAGTAAGTGATATTCACTTATTATCTAAAGAAAAAGGTATTATAAAGTTTAGAAAGAAAGGGAGGCTTTATGATTACGATACGATTGATTCAAAACGAATGACAAAACTATTAAATTATATTCGTTTTATTTCTAAAATAGATTTAAATTATTTTAGAAAGCCACAAACAGGACATTGTATTTTTGAATATAACAATAGAAAATATAATCTCAGAATTTCATCTTTGATGGGAAAAGAGATGGATTCACTTGTTATTAGAATACTGAATAATCATCAAAAACTTACATTAAATAACTTAACTTATGATTTTCATGTAAATCAATTTCTAAAACAAATAGCAAAACAAGAAAATGGTTTATTTATTATTAGTGGGGCGACGGGATCGGGAAAATCCACAACACTCTATGCTTTACTTGATGAAATCAATAAACATTATCAAAAGAATATTATTACATTGGAAGATCCTATTGAAATTGAAAAAGATTATTGTCTTCAAATTGAATTAAATGAAAAACAAGGAATTAATTATAACGAATCGCTTAAACAAATATTAAGACATGACCCTGACGTAATCATGATAGGTGAAATACGAGATGAAACAACGGCGCAACTTGCGTTAACATGTGCTTTGACAGGTCATTTAGTTTTGACAACACTTCATGCAAGTCATTGTATAAACACATTAAAAAGACTTGTAAATTTGAATATCCAGTTATTAGATTTAGAAGATGTATTAATTGGGGTGATGACACAAAAAATGAACATCAATAAAAAACAAAAAATTGTTGTTGAAAGTGAATTTCTGGATAAGCAAAGTTTACAAAATTATTTTAAAAACAAAAAAGTCAATTATTACGATTTTAAAAAAGCTCATAAAACATTGGTTGAAAAAGGTATTTTAGATGAATAGAGTAACATTAGATTTTATAGAATATATGATTTTCTTTTTAAAGCAAGGATATTCAATACATGATTTGTTGGATTTATGCAAAATGCTTGATTTTAAAAAACAAGTAAGTGATTTGAAAAAATATCTTTATCAAGGAGAAACAGTAGATGAAGCATTACTAAAAATGAATTTACCTGGTTTATTTAAAGAATATTTTTCTTTCTTTAAACATGATTTTTCAATTGACGATGCTTTAGAAAAAACACTCGCTATTTGTAAGAAAAGAGAAGAAATCAAAAAAATTCTTATAAAGAAATTAGGTTATCCACTTTTTATGTTGATTTTTCTCTTTGTTTTTTCTATTTTTGTTGTTTTATTTCTATTACCACAAGTAGAAATTCTATTTATTGATTTTAACATTGAAAAAAGTTTAATTACTGAATTTTTCTTTACACTTCTTAAAATTATTCCTTTGTTTTTGATACTTGTTTTTGTTGTAGTTGTTTCTATTGTTTTGTTTGTAAAGATTTCTGTAACACATCAACATTTTCAATATATTGATTTTATGATCGAACATACGCGATTAGTTAAAAATGTTATTTGTAAGTATTACTCGCTTAAATTTGCTATCTATTACGATGAGTTGCTGATGAATAATTATGATGCAACAACTATTATTGAACTTCTTTATAACAAGATAAAAGATAGCGATATTAAGATGATTGTTTATGAATTGTATAATTCTATTTTAGAAGGAAGAAATATTGATTCTGCCATCCAAGCATTTCCTTATTTTTCAGATGATTTTAAGATGTTTATCGTTCTTATTCATAATAAAAATGAAAAAAAATCTTTAAAAGAGTATATAGATATTTCGTTTATGCAAATAGATCGTTTAATTTCACGTATTATTAAAACAATTGTTCCTTTGATTTATGGATTTGTTGCAAGTTTTGTCATTGTTGTTTATGTATCTATTATAATTCCAATGATGAATGTTGTTTCAACTCTATAAATAAAAATAAAAGAAAGGAAAACTATAGGTGAAAATGATGATAAAAAAAGAAAATGGGTTTACATTGATCGAAATGATATTTTGTATATCAGTTATTTTAGTGATTTTACTTCTTGTTATTCCTGAAGTGACCAGCAAAAATCGTATTGTTAAAGAGAAAAGCTGTGACGCTCAAATTGAAGTTGTCAACTCTCAAATTGTGTTATACGAGATTGAGCATGGAGAACTACCAACAAGCATGTCACAATTAACTTCTGGAAGTCATCCTTATTTAAAAGAAAAGCAAGCTGTTTGTCCTTCTGGACTTGCAATTCAAATTAATGACGGGGAAGCTTATGTTTCAAAATAAAGGATTCACTATGATAGAAATGTTGTTTGTGTTATCTATTATTGTTTCAATAACATTACTTACCATTCCATATTATTTTACACATCAAAATAATTACAATTTTGAAAATGTACAAAAACAAATAGGAATGATGATTGATCAGGCTAAACAAGAATCATTAATTTCTCATCAAAGAATTGATTTATGTTTTACCAAAAAGGAAGTTTATTATTTAAAAGATGAACAAAAGATTAGTTTTCAACTTCCTGATAAGTTCTATTTTGATAAAATTAAAGAGGTTTATTTTAATAAAAATGGTAATATCAATCAGGCAAATCATATTGTTTTGGCTAATAATCAAAAAAAGATAAAAATTGTTTTTCATTTAGGAAGTGGTGAATATGAATTCCAATCGTAAAGGATTCACTTTAATTGAAAGCTTGTTTGCTTTTAGCGTTTTCATTTCTGTTATTGTTTTACTTGTTTCGTTATATACGTTAAATGGAAAAACAAGGCTAAGAATTGAAAAGGAATATCAAGAATATATTTCTATCCAGAGTAATCAAGAACAAAAATTAAATTTAGAAGAGGGAATTGAACAATGTCTAAAAGAGGCTTTACATTAATAGAAGTTTTATTAAGTCTTTTAATTACGTCCTTGATTGTCATTAATTGCTCATTTCTTTATAAAACTCTTTATTTTTCTAATTATGGAAATAAAATAGATGCACGTTTAGAAAATGGAGTAGCTACGTTATCAAAAGAATTAATAACAGCGCATTCTATAGAATATGGAAATAGTTTAACTTTTAAAAACGAAAAAGACGAACAATGCCAGGTTATCTTACAAAATGATCGTTTGGTTTTAACACCAGGGCATAACATTTTATGTAATGCAATCGATGAAGTCCGATTTGAAGGAGGAGATAGTTTGATTCGAATGGAGATTAAAAGAAATGACATTTGGTCTTGTTATATTATAGGAAGTGATTATGAAATTAAAAACGAATAATGGCTCTGCCTTACAAATAACTCTTGTTTTGCTTTTAATTCTATCTTTAAATATTTTTTCTTTATGCCAAATAACAATTTTAAATAGTCGCAGTTTTAAGGGGTTAAAAGAAGTGAACGAAACACGACTTATTGAAAATATATTATTAGCGAATTATAAATATGAAAATAAAAATAGTATTTTATTAAGCGATTATTTAACTATTGACGACTATGCCATTAGTTATACTGTAGATGACATGGGAAATTATTTTTATATCGAAACAACTATAGAAAAAGAAAATAAAAAACATCTATTCCATGTTGAATTAAATAAAGAAAAAAATATTATTCAAAAAATAGAAGAAATTAACTAGAAAAAATATTCCATTCATAATAATTATTTGTTATAATCATCGAGAGTATTAATAAAAAGGAGATTATTATGATTAACGTTAGTGATTTAAAACCTGGAGTTACTTTCCAATTAGATGGAAATTTATATGTCGTGTTAGATTATTCTCACAATAAAACTGCTAGAGCTGCAGCAAATATTAAAGTTAAAATGAAAAATTTACGTACAGGATCAACTACTGAATTAACTTTCGGTGGGAATGATAAAGTAAAAAGAGCTCAAATCGATAAAAAAGAAATGCAATACTTATATAATACAGGAGATGCATTTGTATTTATGGATGGTGAAACATACGAACAAATTGAAATTCCTGCAGAAAACTTAGAATGGGAAAAGAATTTCTTAAAAGAAAGCGCAACTGCTACAATTCGTAGTTTTGAAGGTGAAGTATTAGGTGTTCAATTGCCTGATAAAGTTACTTTACAAATTACAGAAGCTGAAGCAGCAGTTAAAGGAGATACTGCAACTGGAGCTACTAAAAATGCTGTTTTGGAAACTGGTTTCCAAATTAAAGTTCCTTTATTTATTGACGAAGGAGAAATGGTTGTTATTTCAACTGCTGAAGGAAAATATTCAGGTAGAGCTTAAACACTAGATTATTCTAGTGTTTTTTCATATAAAAAAGATTTCTTCATATAAATGATAGAGAGGGGATTTATATGAATAAACAGGCTATTACTTTTTTATCACTTTTTACACTTATTCTTGTTTTATCAGTTTATTATTTAGTTGTTCCACCTATTGATCAACAAACAAATGTTCAAACAAAACAACTTAGTAAAATAGAGGTTCTTCAAAATCAATTGAATGAAAATCATGAAAATACACTTGCTGAAAATAATGATGTAATTGCATCGGCTAAATCATCAAAAAAACAAATACAAGAGGCGTTGACATCTATTGAAAAAACAAATTCAGATATTGAAACTGAAAATACAATATGTAAATTATTAAAAGAAAAAGGGTATAAAGAATGTTTTGTAGAACTTGATGATACTCATTTGAAAGTTGTTATCAAATTAAAAGAAGCAACTTCAAAAGATGCAAATCGCGTCATTAAATGTATTCAAGGGAAATATAATAATATATTTGATATTGAAGTAAAGTTTGTAGAAGACTAAACTTGAATAATTGGACAATTTTATATAAAATATAGGTATATTTAAAGAAGGAGTAATCATATGGAATATTATGTTGTAGAAAAGAAAAATAATTTAGGTGAACAATATATTGAATTATCTGTTTTTCAATCTATTACAACTCATGAAATGAGTAAAATAGAAGGTGTTGATTTTGATGGTGGAAAAGGTGCTGTTAATGTTGAAATTAATGATCATAATCAAGTTGTTATTGATTTAAATATTTGTATTGATTATGGTTTAAATGTTGGAAAAGTTGTTAACCAAATTCAAAGTGAAATTATTAATACTATTGATCGATATATTGGTTTTAGAAATGTAAAAGTTAACATTAATGTTAATAAGATTAAATTTTAGGAATTGTTTAAACGATTCCTTTTTATTTGTTTAAATTGCCTCAAATATATGATAAAATAGTAATATATTTTTGGAAGGAAATGTTTTATGGAAAAAGTAAGAAAAAAATTAATTAGAGAAAAAGCAGTTATTGCTGTTTATCAATATTTATTAACAAATGCAACAGATAAAGAAATTGAAAATTATTTGAATAATTATTATAAACCTAGAATGGAAGATAGAGAAGTGGCTTTATGCAAAACACTTGTATTTAATACAATTTCTCGTATTGATGAATACAAGCCTCTTATTCAAAAACATTTGAAAAAAGGATGGACATTAGAAAGACTTTCATTAATGGAAAAGGCAATTCTTTATGTTTCTATTTATGAACTTAATGATTATTCAAAAGAAATTGTTGTTAATCAAGCAGTTGAACTTGCTAAAAAATACTGTGATGAGGATACTTATAAATTTATCAATGGAGTTTTAGCATCTATTGACTAAAAAATATTTAACGGTTTCTGCGTTAAACAACTATTTAAAAAGAAAAGTAGATATAGATTCTCAATTACAGATTATTTATATAAAAGGTGAGATTTCAAACCTAAAAAGAAATATTAATTCTGGTCATTTATATTTTACATTAAAAGATGAAAAATCAAATATAAGTGCTATCATGTATAAAGGTTTTGCAAAGCAATTAACATTTGATTTAAAAAATGGAGATCATGTCTTAATAGAGGCTAGTGTTTCTGTTTATGCAGTAACTGGCTATAATCAACTTATTGTAAGAACAATTGAACCCGACGGTATTGGTGTTTTGTATTTACAATTTGAAGCTTTGAAAAAAAAGTTGTATCAAGAAGGATTATTTGATTCAAAATATAAAAAAGACATTCCTTTATACCCAGGAAAAATTGCTGTTCTTTCGGCTTATCCAAGTGCTGCTTTAATGGATGTTATGCAAACAATCAAATCAAGATTTCCAATTTGTCGAGTTATCATTTTTCCAATACCAGTTCAAGGAAAAGATGCCTATCTTCATATTGTTAAAACGTTAGAATATGTAGATCAATTAAAATTTAACACGATTATTCTAGCAAGAGGTGGGGGTTCGTTAGAACATTTATTGAACTTTAATGAAGAAACACTTGCAAGAACAATTTTTGACTTGAAAACACCGATTATTACAGGCGTTGGACATGAAACCGATTTTACAATTTGTGATTATGTTAGTGATTTTCGTGCTTTGACACCTACTGCAGCAGCTATTAAAGCGACACCTAATTTATTAGAAATGCAAGATAATTTAATGCAGCTTACAAATTTATTGAAAACAAATATGAAATACAAAATTGAATCATCAAAAAAAGAATTAATTCGTTATGAAAATTATTATTTATTTAATAATCCTGAAAAAATTTATGGTGATTCAGCGCAATATTTAAATCATATTCAAGAAAGATTAATTAATGGGATGAAAAATAGATTACAAACTTCTAAAACAAAGCAAAAAGAATTAAGTCTTGTTTTAAGTTCTCGTAATGAAATCTTTATAAATGAATATAATCAACATATTGCTGCACAAGTCAATTTATTAAAAAAGAATATGAAACATAAAATAAAATACAGTAAAACTGATTTTATGTCTTTGGTTTCAAAATTAAATGCTTTAAGTCCACTTCATACTTTGGAAAGAGGATATGCAATTGTCAGTAAAAATGATAAAAATATTTCATCAATAGATGATGTTTCTAATCAAGATAAAATATCAATTCTTTTTAAAGATGGCTATGTAAATGCAATAGTGCATAAGGAGTGATAAAATGGAAAATATGACATTTGAACAAGCGCTAAATCGATTAGAAGAAATTGTTCAATTATTAGAAAAAGATACAACTTCTTTAGATCAAAGTGTTGATCTATTTCAAGAAGGAATTCAACTTTCTAATTATTGTTCAAAAAAAATAAATAATGTTGAAGATAAAGTCGCAAAAATTCTTTTAAATGGAAAAATTGAAGACTTTGATGTAGGTGAACAACATGAATAATATTGTAAATGAAATTAATCAAAGATTAAAAACGATTTTAAATGATTATCCAAAGAGTAAAGTAAAAGAAGCTATGCTTTATTCTTTACAAGCTGGTGGAAAAAGAATTAGACCTTTTATTGTTTTGCAAGTCATTAGAGCTTATAATCAAAATTATCATGATTATATAGATATCGCGTGTGCTTTAGAAATGATTCATACATATTCTTTGATTCATGACGATTTACCAGGAATGGATAATGATGATTTAAGAAGAGGAAAACCGACATGTCACAAACAATTTGGCGAAGCAACAGCTATTTTAGCTGGTGATGGTTTATTAAATGAAGCAGTAAATATTATTATAAAAACATCTTTGGCTAGTGATTTAAAAATTGCCTTGATTTCTTGTCTTTATCAAGCAAGTGGTATTTCAGGAATGATTTATGGACAAGAATTAGATATTGAAAATGAAAATAAAAAATTATCTATTGATAAACTCAATACTATTCATCATTATAAAACAGGCAAATTGTTATCATGTGCTTTTCAACTTGGTGGTTTGATTGCAAGTCCTCAAGATGTAAAAGTTTTGAAAGAAATTGGATATAAAGTAGGGCTTGCATTTCAAATTCAAGATGATATTTTAGATGTGATTTCTGATAGTAAAACCTTAGGAAAACCTGTTGGCAGTGATGCAAGCAATCATAAAGAAACGTATACGACTTTAATAGGTGTTGAAGCTTCACAAAAAGAAGTAGATAAATTATTTAAAGAAGCAATCAAGCTTGTTTATTCTTTATCAATTAATCATGGCTTAATTATTGAAATTATTGAGCTTTTATGGAAAAGAGTGAGTTAAATGGATTTAAATAAAATAAAAGATCCAAGTTTTTTAATGGAAATGAATATAGATGAATTAAATGAATTGGCATATAAAATTCGTCAATTTATTATTCAATCTGTTTCAAAAACAGGGGGGCATTTGTCAAGTAACTTAGGAATTGTTGAGCTGACAATTGCGTTACACTATGTTTTTAATTCACCAAAAGATAAGATTTTTTTTGATGTTGGACATCAAAGTTATGTTCATAAAATCTTAACGGGACGGGCAAAGCAATTTCCAACATTACGTCAGTTTAATGGCTTATCAGGGTTTCAAAAGCGCTGTGAAAGCAAACATGATGTTTGGGAAGCTGGACATTCTTCTACTGCACTTTCAGCTGCGGTTGCTATGGCGATTGCGAGAGATTTAAATCATGAATATTTTGATGTTATACCTGTTATTGGTGATGGGGCTGTTGTTGGTGGTGAATCTTTAGAAGCATTGAACCATTTAGGATCAATACAAAATAAAGTGATTTTAATTTTAAATGATAACCAAATGTCTATTTCTAAAAGTACGGGTGCGATGAATAACTTTCTCAATAATATACGTATTTCTAATACTTATAATCGTATGAAAGATGATTATCGTACAATGTTACAAAAGGGTAAACTTGGTGAAGGTGTTTATAAAGCAACAAAATATTTGAAAGATTTTGTAAAACATGGTTTTTTAGATGATACCATTTTTGAAGATTTTGGTATGGATTATTTAGGTCCTATTGATGGACATAATATAGGAGAACTTATTCGTGTCTTAAATATCGCAAAAACAAATAAAAAAAGTGTTGTTGTGCACGTTGTTACAGAAAAAGGAAAAGGTTATTCTTATGCAGAAAATGATAAAGAAGGAAAATGGCACGGGACACCACCTTTTAATGTAAAAACTGGAAATGTTCTAACATCTACCAATAAAAAATCTTGGTCATCTATTGTTTCTGATCAAGTATTTCAATGGATGAAAATTGATAAGGATGTTACTGCTATTACACCTGCTATGATGAAAGGATCAGCGATGGATAATCTTTTTAAAGTTTTTCCTGAACGTTGTTTTGATGTAGGAATTGCTGAGGAACACGCCATGACTTTTGCTGCAGGTTTGTCAATATCTAAGAAAAAACCTTTTATTTCTGTTTATTCTTCTTTTATTCAAAGAGCCTATGATCAAATTAATCATGATATAGCTCGTATGAAGTTACCTTGTTTATGTAGTATTGATCGTGCCGGAATTGTTGGTGAAGATGGACCAACACATCATGGTGTTTTTGATATTGGCTTTTTAACACCGATACCTAATATTGTCTATTTTGCACCTAAAGACGCTAAAGAATTAAGAACATACGTTAATACATGTTTCACTAATTTTAATAAACCTTATTTTTTACGTATTCCAAGGGGCAGTATAGATGACCATCCAGTTGATTATCATAATACTTTGAAAATTGGAACGTGGACAATAGAATGTCGAGAAGAAAATTATGAATTAACGATTATTTGTTATGGTGAAAATGTAATGAGAGTTAAAAACATGATTGAAGAAAACCATTTACCTATTCGCTTAATTAATGCAAGATTTATTAAACCAATAGATTATAATATGGTACATACGATTTTTAAAAATGACGAGAAACCAATTATTGTTTATGAAACTGTCTTAAAAACGGGTTCTTTAGGTTCTATATTACTTACATATTGTAATGAAAATCGAATTTTAAGAAGTTTTGAACATATTGCTATTCAAGATCATTTTTCAAAACAAGGAAAAGTTAATGAAATTTTAGAAGATGAACATGTGGATATTAAATCGTTATTATTAAAATGTGAGGAATTACTTAATGGAAAAAAAGAGAATTGATTTATTGTTAGTTGAACAAGGTTTTTTCGATTCAAGAGAAAAGGCTAAACGTGCTATCATGGCAGGAATTGTTCATAATGATCATGAAATAATTGATAAGCCTGGAACAAAAGTGCCAGTTGATATGGAATTATTTGTAAAAGAATCTGTGATGCCTTATGTCTCTCGAGGTGGTTTAAAACTTGAAAAAGCCCTTAAATATTTTGATATAACAATGACAGATCGTGTTATGGTTGATATTGGATCTTCAACAGGTGGTTTTACAGATTGTGCTTTACAAAACAAAGCGAAACGCGTATACGCTGTTGATGTAGGTACGAACCAACTTGTTTGGAAATTAAGAAACGATCCACGTGTTGTTGTTAAAGAAAAAACAAATTTTAGACATGCAACAACTGATTTATTTGAATATGAACTCCCAAATATTGCAACAATTGATGTATCTTTTATTTCATTAAAACTTATTTTTGAACCTTTAAAAGATATTTTAAATGATGGGGACGATATAGTTGCATTAATCAAGCCACAATTTGAAGCAGGTCGAGAAGACGTCGGAAAAAAAGGAATTGTTAAGGATGCTAAAATACATCAAAGAGTCATTGAAAATGTGATTTCTTATGCAAATGAATGTCAATTTAGTATTCAAAATTTAACGTATTCACCAATTACTGGTGGAGAAGGAAATATTGAATTCTTAGCACATTTTAAAGTAGGAGGAACAAATTCTTTACTTCAAGTAGAACAAGTCGTACAAGAAGCACATGATTGTTTTAAAGGATAATGGAGGTGTAATTTATGCTTGAAAGTTTGTACATTGAAAATTTTGCAATTATTAACCAAATTCAAATTGATTTTCATTCAGGAATGACTGTATTAACTGGTGAAACTGGTGCTGGGAAATCAATTATTATTGATGCCATTGGACAACTTTTAGGTCAAAGAACGCAACCAAACTTCGTTAAAGAAAATCGAGATTATGCCTATATTGAAGGTGTGTTTACTTCTAATGAAAAAATAAATACACTTCTAGATGAAATGCATATACCAAGTGATACACAACTTATTGTTTCTAAAAAGATTACAAAGGATGGGAAATCAAGCATTAAAATTAATTATCGTTCAACAACCCAAATGTTATTGAAAACAGTTATGTCAAATCTTGTGGATATTCATTCACAATTTGAAACACACCAATTATTTAAGCAATCTTATCATTTACAAGTTTTAGATGATTATTGTGGAAAAAAATTAAGTATTTTAAAAGAAAAATATTTTAATAATTTTAATCAATACAAAAAGCTAGAAAAAGAGTATAAACAGCTAAAAAATGAAGAATTATCAGATGAACAATATGATTTTTATCTCTCACAAAAAAACGAAATTGATGAACTTCATTTAGATGATTTTGATGAAGAGGAATTTATTAAAGAAAGAAATGAATTAAATAATTTTGAAAAAAATGCTAAACATATTTCACAGTATAAAAATATTATGGATTCTTCTAAAGGAATGATGTCTTTATTTAAAGATGGGTTAAATGAACTTGCATCTATAGATAGTTCTAAAATACAAGACCTTCATGATCAATTATATGATGCTTATTATTCTATTGAAGGAATTAATGATGATATCTATGATTATCTTCAATTATCAAACTTTAGCGAAGAACGATATAATGAGGTTCAAGATACTTATTTTAAACTTAATAAATTAAAACGCAAATACGGGGCAAGTATAGAAAATATATTAGATTTTAGAGCTGAACTTGATAAAAAAATACAATATTTTGAAAACAGAGAGAGTGTTATTTCAACTCTTGAAAGCAAACTTAAAACTAATCAAGAAAATGCATTTAAAATTGCTTTAGATATTTCAAAATTACGTCAAGAAAATGCTCTTATATTAGAAAATGAAGTAAAAGAGATCTTAAAAGATCTTTATTTACCTCAGGTTGATTTTAAATTTCAATTTGAAAAAACAAATTTAACAGAAAACGGTATGGATTCTGTTTGTATTGTTGTTTCTACAAATGTAGGGCAAGTTGCTAAACCGTTACAAAAAATTGCTTCAGGAGGAGAATTATCACGTATTATGCTTGCTATTAAAACAGCATGTCAGCATAATGAAAATAATAC
This sequence comes from Faecalibacillus faecis, assembly GCF_003024675.1. Taxonomy (GTDB): domain Bacteria; phylum Bacillota_I; class Bacilli_A; order Erysipelotrichales; family Coprobacillaceae; genus Faecalibacillus; species Faecalibacillus faecis. The sequence continues at coordinate 202,869 of NZ_PYLP01000002.1, forward strand.
AATTATATTTGATGAAGCTGATACTGGTGTAAGTGGTAAAGTTGCTGAAAGCATTGGAAAAATCATGAAAGAAATTTCAAAAAATCAACAAGTAATTTGTATTACACATTTAGCCCAGGTTGCTTGTTTTGCTAATCATCATCTTCAAATAAGTAAGCAATTAAAAAGCAATGATACAAATGTTAAAATAACTATTTTAAGTGATGAAGACAGTATTATCGAACTTGCTAAAATGATCTCTGGTAAAGAAATTACTGAACAATCCATAGCTCATGCAAAACAACTTAAAAAAAATAATGTATAATAAAAAGCATAGATGCCAAACTCAAATGTAGTCTATTGACTACAGGAGGTATCTATGCTTTTTAAAAAGCTTACAATTTCCCTCGTTATATGTTTATTATCCATAATGTGTATCACTCAAATTTATGGTCTTGATGTGATGATTGGTGGAGAATCAATAGGTATTGTTTTAAATTATGATGCTATTTGTATCACAGGTTTTTATGATATTGAAGTAAATCAACAAATAATTGATCCATCTCGTTATTTTAAAATTAATGATTTAATCATTGAAGTAGAAAATCAAAAAGTAACATCAATTGAAGAACTCACAAATAGCATAAAAGCACTTTCAACAAATACAGTTCATTTTATAGTTGAAAGAGAAGGTAAACAAATACCAATTCAAATGGATATCTATAAAAAAGGGGATGAATTTAGTACGGGTCTCTATGTTAAAGATAGTACAAAAGGAATTGGTACAGTTACTTACTATCGAATGGATACAAATGAATTTGCAAGTTTAGGGCATTGTTTAAATGATAATGAAAATATTATTGAACAAGGTAATATTTATGAAGCGCCTATTAGTTCTATTAAAAAAAGTTCAAATTTAGAAATTGGACAAAAAATTGGAAATATTCAAAATTCTAGTCTTGGAAAAATTGAAAAAAATAATGATTATGGTGTCTTTGGAACAGTAGGCTCTTTACCTAAAAATAATGTATATCAAACAGCATCACAAGAAGAAATAAAAACAGGAGATGCTTATTTTTTAACGGTTCTAAAAAATAATGAGATTAAAAAGTGTAAAATACGTATTGATCAGATTATAAAACAAGATCAACCAGCTGAAAAAGGCATTCATTTTACACTTATTGATCAAGATGTTATTGATTTAACCAATGGAATAGTTCAAGGAATGAGTGGTTCACCAATTATACAAAATAATAAATTAATTGGTTGTATAACACATGCAAGTTCACAGAATAATTTGCAAGGATATGGAATGTTTATCCAATGGATGATAAATAATTCGTAAAAAGAGATGTTTTTATCATCTCTTTTTTACGAAATTCGACATTTGTAATGCATATTTAAAAAAATATGTAGATATTTTTAGTATTTCACTAAAACTAAATAAGTAAATTAATAAAAATGAAAAAAATTTTTTATAAAAACTAAACATAAATTGTAATAATTTATATAATAAACGTGTTGGTAGGTGAATAGGGAGGTAATCATGGATAAAAGTAGAATTTATATTATTGAAGAAAATCGTGAGTTGTTAGATAAAATTACAAAGCAAATAAATAAAGTACAAAATTACCAAATTATTGGAACTGCAACTCATGCCGTCGATGCTATTACTTTTTTTGAAACAAACAAATGTGATTTAGTAATCGTCGATTTAATGCTATCGGATATTGATGGTATTGGCGTTCTTGAAAAAGTAAATGAAATTAATAAAGATGCTTTTCAACACGCAATATGCCTTACAAGTTTCACAAGCCCTTTAATAAGTAGTACTCTTGAAAAATTAAATGTGAGCTACTGCTTCAAAATACCTGTCGACTTTGACTACTTTATGGATGTTTTAAAAAAGGTTTTAAATAGTAAAGCAGAGCTAGAAGTCGATAAGAAAAACGAAGATAAAAAAATTCAAAAGATCAAAATTGAAAATGAGATTACAGAGATTTTACATGAAGTTGGTATTCCTGCACATATCAAAGGATATATGTATTTAAGAAGTGCAATCATGACAACTTATTATAACATTGATATATTAGGACAAGTTACAAAAGTGCTCTATCCTGAAATAGCAAGAAGTTATAATACCACTTCATCACGCGTTGAACGTGCAATCAGACATGCTATTGAAGTTGCTTGGAACCGAGGTAATACTGAAGCCATTGATGATATTTTTGGTTATACAGTATCTGCTTCTAAATCAAAGCCAACAAATTCTGAATTTATTGCAATGATTGCTGATAAACTTCGTCTAGCACATAAAACAGCGTTAGCACATAAAGAACGTTATTTTTAATCATAAATATGTTACAATATGCATAAGAGGTGATTAAATGCAAATTATATTTCATATTGATTTAAATGCCTTTTATGCAAGTGCTGAAGTTTCTGTCGATCCAACATTGGAAGGAAAACCACTTGTTATATCTGGAAATAGTCGAAGAGCGATTGTTTCAACAGCCTCTTATGAGGCAAGAAAATATGGTATTCATTCAGCTATGCCATTATTTCAAGCAAAACAGCTTTGCAAAAATTTAGTTATAAAGCCTGTTAATTTTACTTTGTATAGAAATTTATCGCAAAGCTTTTTTGAAATTATACGAAGTTATAGTTCTATTTTAGAAGTTGCCAGTATTGATGAATGTTATGTTGATTTTTCTGATTATTTTTCAAAACATCCAAGTAATCCTGTTTTACTAGCAAAACAAATTCAAAATGAAGTCTATGAACAGTTAAAACTTAAATGTTCTATTGGAATTTCTCCAAATAAATTTATGGCCAAAATGGCTAGCGATATGAAAAAGCCTATGGGAATCACTGTTTTAAATCGACACAATTATAAAGAATTAATGTGGCCTCTTGATATTTCAGATATGTTTGGGGTTGGTAAAAAAACAGCACCTCGATTAAAAGAAGTTGGTATTTTAACGATTGGGGATGTTGCTAATTATGATAATTACAATAAACTAAGGCAAATTATTGGTAAAAATGCTTTATTGCTTTATAGAAAAGCTAATGGAATTGATACAAGTAAAGTAAACTATCAAAAAGGCGAATTAAAATCTGTAGGACATTCAACCACTCTACAATTTGATACAGCAGATGTTGTTGTATTAAATGACACATTAAAAGAATTAACAATGAAAGTTTCTAAAAGAGCAAAAGATAAGAATCTTATTTCAAACTCTATAGGTATAACACTCAAATATTCAAGATTTGAAACAGTATCAAGACAAACACTCATTAACGATTATACCAATGAGTATGAAACCATTATTTCCACAGTTAAATACTTGTTTGATAATAACTTTGATGGTCGTCCTGTTCGTTTATTAGGTGTTTCATTGAATAATACGATCAATCAAACAAAATATTTAAAACAAATGAATTTATTTGAAGATATTAAACATAAATCTTCAAATAATCATATTGAAGATTTTATCAAAAATGTAAATCATAAAAGCAACTATAAATTGATGACAGCAGCTCAGCTATTAAATAAAAAAGAATAACTCACATTAGATATCATATATTTCAGTAGGGAGGAATTATATGATATCTTTTTTCTTTCGTAAAAATAGATTATATTTACATCAATACTTATGCATTAATGTTGTCTATTCAATTTTTTTTCTATGTGTTTTTTTTATGACACGAAAAAACATAAACATTTCTCATCTTTTTTATACATTGATTTATGCAAAAGCCGTTCCTATTAATTCTTATTTACTTTGTACCTCTGTGTACATAGTTATTGTTTTTCTTTCTGCAACCAGTTTTATAGGTGCACCCATCATTTCACTTTCATTAATCTATCGTATAAGTTGTATTATTTTTTCTTTAAAAAGTATAAATTTTTCATCTCAGACGTTTTACAGTATAATAGCTGTCATTATTCCTCAAATTATTTTAGAACTTCTAATAAGCTATATTTTATCGTATATGGGAACATATTTATCTTTACAGTCATTTAAGCTTACTTTTATTCAAAAAGATAACTTCAGATTAAAATTCTTAATAAATTATATGCTCAACTATTTAATAATTGTTGTTTTATGTCTATTTTTATCATGTTTCATAAAAATATATATTTTATAATTTTATTAAAACAATTCAACATGTTATAATATGTTTGGTGATTAAATGAAAAATAAAGATGCTCTTTTAGAATTTAAACAATATTTGATTGTAGAAAAAAATGCAAGTGAACGTACGATAGAAAACTATATAAGAGATGTACAAGCTTTTTTTAATTATATAGAAGCAAACCATCAAATTGATCAGATTGATGATATTCACAAAGAACATATCCGCTTTTATTTAAAAACATTGTCTCATTTATCTGCATCAACCGTCTCAAGAAAAATGGTTTCATTAAGATCATTTTATAAATATCTATTAAAAGAAGAAATTATTGAACGTAACCCTATGGAATCTTTTGATTTACCAAAATCTCAAAAAAAGCTCCCAACAGTGCTTAGCAAACAAGAAGTAAACATACTTTTAAATAGTATAGAAATGAATGATTTTATTTCCGCAAGAAATAGAGCAATGCTTGAATTGCTTTATGCAACAGGAATACGTGTATCAGAACTTGTTTCATTAACGATCTATCAATTGAATTTGAAAATGAAATACTTAAATGTTATTGGAAAAGGTGACAAAGAAAGACTTATTCCTTTAACTGATTATGTTTGTAAAATTATGGGAAAATATATTTATGATTATAGAAATCCTAAATTGGATTTTAAAGATGTTGATTTGCTTTTTTTTAATAACCATTTAAAAAAAGTTTCTAGAGAAGATTTTTATGCAATATTACAAAAAGAAGTAAAAAAAACTTCTATTCAAAAAAAAATATCACCTCATACGTTACGTCATACATTTGCCACTCATTTATTTGAAAATGGTGCAGATTTAAGGTCAATACAAGAATTATTAGGACATAGTGATATTTCAACAACGACAATCTATACACACGTATCAAATGAAAAAATGATAGAAGATTATAATAAATTTCATTTAAGAAGTCATAAAAACATTGAAAAGGAGAGCGATAAAAATGAACTATAAAAGAATATTTGTTATTGTATGTGATTCTATGGGTATTGGAAATGCTAAAGATGCCGATAAATATGATGATTTGGGAACAAATACTGTTCAACATATTTGTGAAAAATGTGATGGTTTAAATGTACCTACATTAGAAAAGCTAGGCTTTGGTTTACTTGGTGATTTTAAAGGAATTAATAAAATTTCATATCCAAAAGCCTATGTAATGAAATTGAATGAAGTATCGAATGGAAAAGATACAATGACTGGACATTGGGAAATGATGGGATTAAAAACAGTAAAACCTTTCATTACTTTTACTGATACAGGATTCCCAGATGAATTTATTAAATTATTTGAAGAAAAAACAGGACGTAAATGTGTTGGAAATATAGCATGTAGTGGTACAAAAATATTAGATATGTATGGTGAACATCAATTGAAAACTGGAGACTGGATTGTTTATACTTCTGCTGATTCTGTATTTCAAATTGCTGCGCATGAAGATATTATTCCATTAGATGAGCTTTATAAAGCATGTGAAATTGCTAGAGAAATTGCTATGGATGATCGTTGGAAAGTAGGTAGAGTTATTGCCCGTCCATATATAGGTAGTGGGGAAGGCCAATTTACTCGTACTGCAAATAGACATGATTATGCTCTTGCTCCATTTGCTAAAACAGCTTTAGATGATTTAAAAGAAAATAATTTTGATGTGATTGGTGTTGGTAAGATACCTGATATTTTTGTTGATCAAGGAATTACTAAAAAGATTAGAACTGTTAGTAATGAAGACGGAATGAATAAAACCATTGAACTTGCTAAAAATGAAGATTTTAATGGACTTGCATTTATTAATTTAGTAGATTTTGATGCAATGTATGGACATCGTAGAAATTCAATTGGTTATGGTCAAGCAATTGAATCATTTGATAATCAATTAAAAATACTTATTGATGAATTAAAAGATGATGATTTACTTATGGTTACTGCTGATCATGGTAATGATCCAACATATAAAGGAACAGATCACACTCGAGAACAAGTACCATTAGTCATTTATTCTAAACAATTTAAAGATCATAAACAATTAAATGAAGAAAATACATTTGGTATTATTGGTGCTACGATATGTGATAATTTTGATGTTAAATATAATGGAATTGGGAAATCCATTTTATCCAAATTGAAATAAAATGGATTCAAATAATAAAAAAATAATTACTACAGCTTTAGCTGCAGATTTTATTGCAGTATTACTATTCATTTTTGCATTACAAACAAAGATAAGTATAATCATTATTCTATTTTATATTATAAATTTATTGTTATACTTATCGAGTTGTGTTGCAATTCTTAAAAATATCAACAAAACCAATAAAACTATATTTATAAGCACATTTATAGTAACACTTATTCCATTTGTCATATCAACAATCTATGTAATTCAAAATACATAAAATTTACATAATATACATTATGCGAAGTATAAAGTATCCATTTTTATCCCTTTGCCTCAAACACTAGTCCCAGTATAGTGTTCCACCGATTGCCCCTCATAAGTGGTATAACTTTAACTGAGGGATAAATCTTAGGAATTCATAATGCGTTTTATGTAAAAAAATCTTAAATTTATCTTAAAAACATAAGAAAACACAACACATTTCTTATATTTATAAAAATTAAAATGTATAGATGCAGCATTCAAAACAGTTGAGATTTATCCCTTAATTATTTTGAAAATACTGCATCTTTTTATATTTTTATAACATCATATAAACAATTAAAACATTCTAGTAATCTAGTTTAATGACGCACTGTTTTTACTTCTATTTGCATTTTGGTACTTAACAACTAGTCCTTGTAATCTTTTGATTTCTTTAAGTGAATCATTATATTGCTTTTGTAATTGTTCGTATTCTGTTTTTAATAACATGTGTTCTACATCATGATTTTTTAATAGTTTGTTTTCTCTTGCTAATTCAGTGATTTTGTTGGTTTTATAGTAGATAAAATCATTAAGAATCGTTTTGTGTTCCTTGTTTCTTTTGTTAATGAATTTATCAATGCATGGATGTGTGTTTGCAACATTTTTACCTAGTCCAACATCAGATAATACTTTTGAAGTAGAAATACCATTAAAATTTACCTTTTTCGTAAATTCTTCTAATTCTGATAATTTATCATTATAATATTCATTTGTTTTTTCTAAACTTTCTAATTCATAATTAGTCAATTCATTAATATCGATATTTAATGCCTTAAGATATTCGTTTAAAGTTTTATTTCTTTATTTTTCCATTGTTCCATTGTTCCATTTCTCTTCTTATTTTTTCATAATTGTCTTTGTAAAATTGTAGTGATGAATATTCAGAAATTAAATTACTTATAGAATTATCATCCATGTGTAATTTCAATTCATCCATTTCTAATTTTGTTCTAATATAATACTTAATATTGTTTAATGATTTTTCAGCTTCTTCATTTCTGTATAGCTTCGAGTCCAAACTATTATAATAATTATCAATTTCTTTTTTGAACTGTTGATAATAAAAGTTAAGATTGAAGATAAAGAAATGTTGATTTGGACAAATAAGGAACTTACAGAAATAAAATAAGACAGTATGAAAGATGTGATCTTTTGATATTGGACGAATGGTTGTTGGTAACGACAAACAACATTGAACAACAAGATATTCTAGAAGTATTAGAAAAAAGATATCGAGTACATTCAACGATTCTATGTTCTCAATTTGATGTTGCAGGATGGCACAGTAAACTTGGCGGAGGTGCATTAGCTGACGCTATATTGGATAGAATTGTATCAAAATCACAAACAATAAAAATCAAAGGTGACAAGTCAATGAGAAGCAGATAAAAATATGTCCTGGCTGGTATTATACAGTCAGGATTTTTAGATGGTCAGGTGCATCGGAATAGTTGGTCAACCTAATCGGAATGAGTGATCAACTAGAGTGGAATAATCAGAAATAGGTATTTATTTGCAACAAATTTTAAAACTAAAAATGTAAAAAAATATTATTCAAAAACTTTCACGACCCCATCTGAAATTTCAAGCACTTACGAACTCTTGGTATATTCCAATAGATATGATGCTGAAAACGGAGATTATGATATGGACACAGTAAGAATATCAAACATTAAACTTGAAGAAGGTTCAAAAGCAACACCGTATGTTGAATAATATAATCACGAAAAAGAAATAGCAGACGAAATTATCTGCTATTTTTTCTATTCTTTAATTGTTTTCCCTGCAAAGTTTGTTTTTGGTTTATCTTTGATGGTATCTTGTTTTGTAAAATTACATTTTACTTTATAATCTTTATAAGTATCGAATTTTGCACGAACAATCATTTCCATTTTTTCTTGTGTTTTAGTATGTACATAATCTAATACGCCATCTTCTATATCTTGTTGTTCAGCATCTTTTTTGTGGTCTGCTCTAAACTTGTCACCATCTTTTATGCTAATTGGATTAAATATATTTGTTTCTTCATCAAAATATTTTAATGATTTATCATCAATAGTATGACTTAATCTGTATATTTCCGGAATGTCAAATGTTACTGTCTTTGTAATATCATTAATTTAAAAGAATATGAATTTAAGTAGAATAGTAAGAAGGATGTAAAACAAAAAGTTAAAAATTAGAAAAAGGTGCAAAAATAAAAAGGACAACTTAATGTCCTTTTTGCTAACGGCAATAATATATTCTACACTTCAAAATTTTGGATTGATAAATTATTTTCTAATATAGTTTTTCTGTCATATTCGCGCTGTTTAAACTAGACGCAAATTTGATTTAATTAATTTTAAACGATAACTATCCTAGTGCTAAATACACTAGTTTTTTGCCATCAGCAAATTAATTTTACCACAAATTAGAAATTTTGAAAACAGGAAAATAAGCAGGTCGTTTTTATTTTCTTATTTTTAAAAAGTTTAAAACGTTTAAAAGATTGAAAAGAAAAAAAGTAATCACCAGCCTGGAAAGTTTGTGATTACTTTTCTATGTAATACGATAAACTAATCAGAGCAATCTTTTTACTCCTCTTATATTTTATTCTTTTATTTTAATTTTTCAATGAACGGGATTTTTATTCTTGAAATTAGTCCTAAAAGTTATATAATCTATATCCCCCCCCCCCGAAGATTTTTGTATCATGCAGGTATAGTGGATTCTTTTTTATGAGTAAAATCTTAAGAAAGGAAATTTTATATCTTAATATATGAAAAAATTTTTCGAAGAATATGGATCCGTAGCAATTATCGTAATTGTTATTGCTGTATTACTTTTAATTGTTGGTAGTGTTAAAGGATTGGATGAAGTCACAGGTAAAGTTAATGGTTTTGGGGTTGCAAGTATTGTTGGTAATGCTTATGCGAAGGCGATTAATAAATTTGATGAAAGTTTTGACAACACATTAAACGGAGCGGACCCTAGTAAAGAAATCGCAAAGAAATTAGGTCTTAATCGATTTGGAATAACTTCAATCAAACAAACATGTAGTGACAAATATTCATACAATCGTGGTGAGCTAGTTGGTTATAATATTGAATATCAGGTTCGTACCTATAGTTTTGCAAGCTATGCTAGACCGGCATTACATGTAATTTCATACTCTAACAGGTTGTATTTTGCAGAAGCTGATTATGATGTGGATTCAGAAAAAAGCATAAATTTAAACCGTTCCGGAAATTTATTTGCAAAAAACAAAGGGGATTCTTCTTTTTTAAATAGCGATGATAGTCGCGACTTTTTAAATAAAATTTCATACACGAATTCCTGTTTAGAAATTGTAAATAGAAACGGAGTCCCAATCTATTTTTCAAATGATGATACTGGTTTTTCGTGTTATGCTTTGGACGGCGAGTGGCATATACTCAATGAAGGTAAGTAAGCTTTTATCATAAAAGCGTAAAACGCAAGAATGAATATTCTTGCAAAATACAGTACTTAAATTAATATATATAACATATCAAAGACTTATAGATTTTCTACTCTTAGATGCTATAAGTTTTTTTCTGTAATTTCAATTTCTGTTATGTTATTAATATCAGATTCTTTGAATGATTTAATATATAATTATCGGTCCATACTCCGTTAGATTTGTTATACATATTATTAAGAACCTCTACAGAATCTTTAACCATACCTTCAAAAACCACATTGCCATTATCTTTAATTATTATTGAATTATCTCTATTAATGATTTTTAAGATATCTATTAATTTTACTGTGCCCATAATTATCATACCCCTTACAACTCTGTTAAAAATATATTAACACTAACAAATCTGCATAATGATAAATTTCCATTAATTAAAAATAAATTGTTTATGAATTTTAAAAATTGATTAAAAACACCTATTATTTTTATTAATTTGGACAATTCTATATGTATAATTTCTAAATATAAATTTTTCTATACAGAATATTTAGTAGCATTTTTATTTAAACAACGATAATATTATTTCAAAGAAAAGGTTTCCGTAAAATGGGAAACGTAGAATTATTCTAATATACATATGCTAATACCCTTATAATGATTAAATTTACAACAGCTTAAAACAACATATCAACTTAATAATTTTAGCTAAAAAGTATCCCTCTTATCTTTAGAAACTTATATACTTTTTATAACTATATAAATACCTCCAAACACTAGTAATATCAATAGGTTTAAGAGATAAGGGATATAAATGAAATTGACATATTGCGAAGTCATCCTAATAAGAAAACATGTCTACTTTTCTAAATAATTTATTATAGTAAAAAACTATGTTATATTTATATGCGAATATGTTACATAAATATAATATAGTTTTTTTGATAATTTACGTGTGTTTGTTTCTTATCATTAATTACAACACTTATGGAAAAATAGCAGTTTTCGCCATAAAAAAAGAGAACCACTTATGATTCTCTGTGTATTAAAATAATTATGCACCCATTAATTTTTTAGCATGTGCGTAAACTTTTTCCCCGTTCATCATACCATAATCTTTCATATCAATAACTTCAACAGGAAGACCAGGATTTACTTTATCAGCTTCTTCTTTGATTTTACCTAAATTAAATCTTACTTGTGGACCAAGTAAAACACAATCAACAGTAGGAATTCTACTCATTCCATCAGACATTGGTAATGCAAAAATTTCTACTTCATCCCCTAATTTTTTTGCAGATTGTTCCATTTTTGTCACTAATAAACTTGTTGACATACCAGCTGAACATACTAACATAATTTTTTTCATATTCATTATCTCTCCTTTAATTATTTTTAATCCTTACTTTTATTTTATATTTAATTCATTTCTTATTCTACTTATAACGTTTATTTGTAAAAAGATTACAAATAAACGTTATAAAAAAAAGAAACATAAAATTTATTTTCACATTCACAAAAAAGCACTTAATATTTTATTAATAAAATATTAAGTGCAGCTCTCTCTTTTAGTGATGTATTATCAACTTTTTAGACTATAAACTTTATATAAATATATATACTTTAATTCAATTTGGATATTCTATCGATAGTGTCAAGAATCTTGTGTAAATTCTTATTTCCTGTAAATTAAGTTTTCAGTAGATAAGGTTAGTTGTTATCTATTAAATTGATTGAATTGTGATACTAAGTATTTTTCCATTGATGTTTCGGTTGGAAACTGTTCCTTCAACTTAAATTTCTTCTTAAGTTGCTTGTTGAAACCTTCAATCAGATTCGTTGAATAAATACTATGTCTTACTTCCTTTGGATAATCAAAATACGTTAATAGATACGTATTTTTATCTAAAATATCAATTACTCTAGGATATTTTCTTTTCCATTTTGAAGTAAATGTTTCAAGATTTGATAATGCTTCTTCTAATTTGGATGCATTATATACTTCTTTGAAATCATCTAGTATTTCTTTTCTATCTGTTACACGTACTTTGGCTGCTATATTTCTAGATATATGTACTAGACATCTTTGAATTTTAGCTGTTGGAAAAGTCTGTTCAATAACTTCTTCCATACCAGCTAGGCCATCTGTACAAAATAACGATACACTTTCTAAACCTCTTGATTTGAAATCTTCTAGAAGTTCTTTCCAAATTTCAGCAGATTCATTGGGTGCTATAGAGTATCCTAAAATCTCTTTTGTGCCTTCAACAGTAATACCAACTGCTATATGCACTGCTTCTTTTGCGACAGTATCTCTTCGTAAGGCCATGCATGTTGCATCCGTATAAACAACAGCGCATTCTTTAGATAACTGTCTAGATTTGAATTTATCAATGTTTTCTATGCATTTATCTGTAATATTGCTTACTGTTTGTTTAGAATAACTAGCACCGCATAAATGATTGACAATACTAGAAATATCTTGATTGGATAATCCCTTATCAAATAGATCAATGATTGTTTGATCAGTAGAATGATCATGTCGACAATATTTAGGAAGCAGACTTGAATAAAATAGACCTAAACGATCTCTAGGTATTTTAATATTGAGTACACCATATTTAGTATTGAATGTACGAATATAGCTTCCATTTCGATAATCTTCATTATTACTTCTGTCATAACGTTCATAATCTATAAATAAAGTTAATTCGTGTTCAAGAATTTCATTGATAGATTTTTCAAGAGCTTCCTCAAAAAGAGGAAGATTATTGTCATTAGTAATTAGATTTTTCATCAAAGATGTAGTAAAATAGTTCATGGGCATATCTCCTTAGATTAATGTTTTGGTCGACTTAATTTTACTAGGAAATATGTCCATTTTCTATAATTGAAAAATCATAATTTACACAAAATATTTTACACTATCGTTCTATCACTTTTATATACTAACTATTTAAAATTTTTAATCTCTCTATACATTGGAATATTTTTTTATCTTGAAAAAATGAATATTGAGATTCTTCAATACATTTTTCTGAACAAAAAATACCAACAAGTAATGCTAAAACAGCTTTTAAATTTAATTTTGAAACATCTACAGCATGCATTTCATTCATACTCCATTCTAAATCATTTTCCTCTAATGTTTTGATAAAACGATTCATTTCTAATTCAGGATGTTTCATTTCAAAACGACATAATTCTTTTTGCAATCTCCATTCGATTAACTTGTATTGATCAAATGACATTGCTTGATTTGATACTTCATTTAATGCGAGTAAAACATTTGTTAATTCAGATAGCACGATAATAAACACTCCTTCCTACTAATAAAATTTAATATCTCTATCAGCATCTATAATTTTATCAAAAAGGATATTTTATAACAAATAATACAATTATTTTATCTTTTTTTATTTAGGATTATTCGACAATTAGAGTGAATTTTATAGAAAATTATCACAAAAAAAGCAATATTTTGTTGTATAATGACGAATTTTAACAAATGAAAAAAGTAATCCACCAGAAAATCTGGTGGTTTTGCTTTCATCGCCCATAGGGCTCAGCATCTCGCTTAAGCCCCCTAGGCCTCTGCTGACCTGACACTTGCTTACTGTCGCTTCTCTCCCCTTAAAAGGGTCGTTAAATTCCATTCGCATTTGTTCAGACATTCTATTCTCTTGTATTTGATTTGTTATATACTCATTGATCTTTTTTGTATTCTTTCTTACTGTATCTACATGGAATTGTTATCATTTATTTGATTCATTCCCTTTTCTCCTTGTATTTAATTTTTTTGCAGTTTGCAGGTCGCAATCTTATTATAATACAAGGAGTTTCTTTATTCATCGCTAAAGCTTCACGGAACCCCTAGACTATTTAGGGGTTTTAGAGTATACAAAAAAGGCTGTTATTTCCAACAGCCTTCCTTTCACTAATCAGTTATTTTTCAAATTTGTTTGCTTTATCAAAGGAATCATATAAATTTGTTACATAATTCCCATTAAAACATGACATACATAATCCACATTTTTGATGATCGAAATGAATTGATTTATGAAGTCCTTCTTCACTAATGAACGCTAAACTATCTGCTTCAATATATTCGCATAATTCATCCACAGACATTTTATTTGAAATAAGTTCTTCGATGGTAGAAGTATCTACCCCATAAAAACAAGGAAATTTAATTGCTGGTGAAGCAATACGAACATGGACTTCTTTTGCTCCCGCATCTTTTAAGTGTCTTACAATTCTTTTTGATGTAGTTCCTCTTACAATTGAATCATCAATCATAACAACTTTTTTCCCACTTACAATAGAGGAAACAGCAGAAAGTTTCATTCGAACACCTTGTTCCCTCATTTCTTGTGTAGGTTGAATAAATGTTCTTCCAACATATTTATTTTTTACAAGTCCCATTTCATAAGGAATACCTGAAGCTTCAGCATAACCGATAGCAGCTGAAATAGAGGAATCAGGAACTCCGATAACAACATCTGCTTCAATAGGATTTTCATAATAGAGTTGTTTACCTGCAAGTTTACGTGTTGTATGTACATTAATACCATCTAAATTACTATCAGGTCTAGAAAAATAAATGTATTCCATTGCACAAATTTTGTCTTGTAATGAATCTTTTGTATAAGTTTTACTAAGTAATTTGCCATCTTTTACACGAACAATTTCACCTGGTTCTACATCACGTACAAATTTAGCACCAATAACATCTAAAGCACATGTTTCAGATGCAAACACATAAGCACCATTAGATAATATTCCAATAGAAAGAGGTCTTAAACCGTATTTATCTCTTGCTGCATAAATACGTCCTTCAAGCATAACTAAAAAGGCAAATGCACCATCTAATTTATCTAAAGAAGCACAGATTCGATCAATCATATGTCCTTCTTGTCTTTTAATTAAATGGCCTAAAACTTCTGTATCTGAAGTAGAAGAAAAAATACTTCCTTGATCTTCCAATTCTTGTTTTAAAATATTTGCATTTACTAAATTTCCATTATGACAAATACTCATTGAACCTTCCATTGTGCGGAAAACAAATGGTTGTACATTAGATAAACCACCACCACCAGCAGTTGAATAACGAACATGTCCAATTGCAACATTACCATTTAAATTTTTCAATTTATCTTGATCAAAAACTTCAGTTACAAGGCCTTCACCTTTATAAATATTCATTTTACCATTACATTCACAACAAATACCAGCAGCTTCTTGCCCCCTATGTTGTAAACTATGTAAACCATAATAACAAATTTGAGCTGCATCTTGATGTCCTACAACACCAAAAACACCGCATTCTTCATGTAATTCTCTATCTTGATGAATCATAATATACCCCCACGTGATGTTTTTATTGTATAATGCGAATTTATTATCGTCAATATTTTTTTATAGAAAAAAATTAGAGTAAAACTCTAATTTTTAAAACTATGAATTGGTGCAGGGATTCTTCCTCCACGATTAATAAACTCAGAACAATCAAAATTATTTACTGGCATGATTGGTGCATAACCTAATAATCCACCAAATTCAACAGTATCACCAACATCTTTACCAGCAACTGGTATAATTCTAACAGCCGTTGTTTTTTGATTAATCATACCAATAGCCATTTCATCAGCAATGATACCAGAAATTGTTGTAGCAGAAGTTTTTCCAGGAATTGCAATCATATCTAATCCTACACTGCACACACAAGTCATTGCTTCTAATTTTTCAAGTGTAAGTGCTCCTCTTTCAACGGCATTGATCATTCCTTGATCTTCACTTACAGGGATAAAAGCACCACTTAATCCACCTACATATGAAGAAGCCATAACGCCACCTTTTTTAACTTGATCGTTTAAAATGGCAAGTGCAGCTGTTGTACCAGGAGCACCAACAGAAGCTAAACCCATTCCTTCTAAACAATCAGCAATACTATCACCAACGGCAGGTGTTGGAGCTAAAGATAAATCAATAATTCCAAATGGAATATTAAGCATCTTTGATGCTTCTTGAGCAACTAATTGACCAACACGAGTGATTTTAAATGCAGTTTTTTTAATAGTTTCACACAACTCACCAAAATCTTTTCCATTGCATTTATTAATAGCATTTTTAACAACACCTGGTCCACTGACCCCAACATTAATAATACAATCCGCTTCGCTTACACCATGAAAGGCACCTGCCATAAATGGATTGTCATCAGGTGCATTACATAACACAACTAGTTTAGCACATCCAATTGAGTCATCTTCTTTTGTAATTTCTGCAGTATCTTTAATAATTTTCCCTAACATTTTTACAGCATCCATATTTATACCTGTTTTTGTTGATCCAACATTAACAGAACTACATACGTTTTGTGTAACTTTCATTGCTTCAGGAATAGATTCAATTAGCATTTTTTCTGCATTTGTCATCCCTTTAGATACAATAGCACTATATCCCCCAATAAAGTTAACTTTTAATTCATGGGCACATTGATCAAGAGTTTTTGCAATTTTAACAAAATCTTTTGGCGATTTACATGCATTTGCTCCAACAAAACCAATAGGTGTAATAGAAATACGTTTATTTACAATTGGAATACCGTATTTTCTTTCAATTTCTTCACCTGTTTTTACAAGATCTTTTGCTATACTAGTAATTTTTTTATAAATATTTTGACATAAAACATCAATATCGTGATCCATACAATCGAGCAAACTTATACCAATAGTAATTGTTCTAACATCTAAATTTTCTTGCTCAATCATTTTATTTGTTTCTGTGACTTCAAATAAATTAATCATTCTTCTTCTCCTTTAAATACGATGCATTTTATTGAAAATATTTTCATGTTGTAATTTAATATTCACACCAATTTCTTTTCCTAAATTTTCAAGCTCATCACAAATAAGCCCAAAATCCTTTGATGAGTTTTGTAATTCAATAATCATCATCATATTAAAGTATCCTTGAATAATTGTTTGCGAAATATCTAAGATATTTAACTTGTTTTCTGCTAAATATGTACATACTTTCGCAATAATACCAACCTGATCCTCACCTACAACAGTAATAATGCCTTTTTCCATAAAGTATCCCCCTATTTTTATATTTTTAGTTATTATATCATAGCTTTTAAAAATAAAAAAGGGTAAAAAAAGTGACTGTCAACCAGCCACCTTTATAAATGAAATTATTCACCCATCATAGCTTTAGCTTTTTTGTAAACAGCTTCACCATTCATCATTCCATAATCTTTCATATCGATTACGTCACATGGTTTGCTTACACCAGCAGCATCCATAGCTTTTTCAATGGTATTTTTTTGGAATCTAACTTGTGGGCCAAGTAAAATACAATCTACATCTCCAACTCTTTTTTCACCTTCAGAAATAGGTAATGCGAAGATTTCTACTTCATCTCCCATTGCAGCAGCAGCTTTTTCCATTTTTGTTACTAATAAACTAGTAGACATACCTGCAGCACATACTAACATAATTTTTTTCATAATATTTAATACCTTCCTTAACTAATTTATAAAAAAGATTATTAAAATAATCTTTTTTAATATATTTTATTTAATTAATCTCCGATTAATTTTCTAGCCATTTCGAAAACAGCTTTACCATTCATTGTACCATAATCTCTCATGTCAATGACTTCAACTGGGATAGGTCCTTTTTTACGACCAGCTGCTAATTTTTCAATAGCACCTTTTTGGAATCTAACTTGTGGGCCAAGTAAGATAACATCAACATCTTCTAATACTCTTGGTGCATCAGAAAATGGTAATGCAAAGATTTTTGCTTCATAACCTGCATCTTTAGCAGCACCTTCCATTTTTGTTACTAATAAGCTAGTAGACATACCAGCTGAACAAACTAATAAAATTTGTTTCATTTTTTAACACTCCTTCTCATTTCTTAACTAAACTTATTTTACCAATTATAGAAATAAATGTAAACCCTTTCCGCTTATTTTTTCTATTTCAGAAAATGGATTTTTTTATAAAAAAATGTATAATATATTTTATATTGATATATTGGAGGTTTTTTATGAGACTACTTGTTGTAAGTGATAGTCACGGATATGATGAAGAATTAGAATTTGTTTTAAAAAATATAACTTATGATGCTGCAATTCATTGCGGAGATTGTCATTTTGATAAAAAAAGTTCTTTTTTAAAATTATTTGATGTTATTGTTCAAGGAAATCATGATGAAGATTTTTTACCATTAGAAATGACTTTTAAAACACCTTTGGGTGAAATATTTATTTGTCATGGTCACACTTTTCATGTCTACAAAGGGTATGATGAACTATCAAGGTATATCAACAAAAAAAATTTTTCAATATGTTTTCATGGACACACGCATGTTCCACATATTGAAAAATTTGAAAACATTCTCTTCGTTAATCCTGGAAGTATCATGTTTAATCGGGGATTAAGTGAATGTGGAAGCTATGCAATTGTTGAAATCAACCATAAAATAGAAGTTACTTTTTATGATTCTAGAACATTAAAAAAAATACCTCAATCTGTTATCGATAAAGATCAAGATATTTTAAATGAATTCAAATTATTTGCTAAATAATTTGAATTTTTTATTTATTTTTTTGACGTTCTTCATTTCTTTTTCTTTTATATTCAATAATAAACATTACTTCTTTCAAGTCGTCATCTGTAAGTTCAGTAAGTAGACGTGCGATATTGGCAATGTTGTAATAATCATATTTCTTGCCACTAATTATTTCCTCGACACTTCTTCCATATAAATTAGAAAAAACTTTTAATTCACTAACTGTAATATCACGTTTACCATTTTCTATATCTGAAATTGCTGAATGAGGAACATTAAGATGCATTGCTACATCTTTTTGTGTTAAGTGTTTAAAATTACGATATGAGCGTAAACGTTTCGCTAATTCAATATCTATTGCCATATAATCACCGATCCTCCTTACAAAAATTTTAGCATTTTCATGAATTACATTCAATTACAAATTAAAAATATAAAAAACTCTTTTTATTTCTAACAAATAGAAAATATCAAAAAAGTGATTAATCTGAAAAATAACCTAAAAAAGTGTCATACTTTCTTTTTTCTATGCTTTTATTTCCTTGAATAATAGATTTAAAATCGACAATAATTCTTTCTATTTCATCATGAGATTCGTCAATAAAATTAAGTAGTAAATAATCTACGTTTAATGTTTGAATCTGATCAAAATAAAAACGATGAGAATGAATAATGTAATTATTACAATAATTATCTGTTATAATTTTAAATTCTTTTGATTTACGATCAATCAATGAATAATGATGTTTTTTACACATTTGACAATTTTTTACTTTCTTTGAAAAATGATAATCAGAAATAATACAATGTTTCATATTCATATTCTTGATTTGTGAATATCCCGTAAAGTAAATTTCTTTATCAATACAATAGTCTTGAATATCTTTTTTTGAAAGTTCATAAGGAACAACAAAAGACTGATTAAATTCAATAGCTGTCAAATTGTTATTAACATTCATATGATATCCTAAAACAATTTCTTTATCTTTTATTTGATGAAGTGCTCCAAAGTCATTTACTTGTATTTTATTACACAAATGATAGTAATCAGAATTTAGAAATTCTTTAAATTGATTTTCATCATATAAAAATGGAACATAAGGCACATATTTGTCATTTTGGCCTTTATATTGATAAAATGGAACAAATACTTCTTTAACTTCACTTAAATCAATACCTTCTAATTGACAAAGATTATTTACTTGTAAAACAATTCCTTTTAAGGCATGTTTTTTTGATTGATATTTATGCAAATGAATATCTTTTCTTTCTCTTGTTTTATCAACAAGTGCTGTTTCCAATTTTGAAATTGCTTCACGTCTTAAGTTATTAAGTTCTTTAATTGGAAAAGTTCCATTTTCAGGGAAATGAATACGAATTATATCTAAAGTAAAAGTTGTATTTCCTAATTTAGATAATTGTTCTAAAATTCTTTCCTTTGATAACGGTGTTTTATAGGCTTCTTCGATGATTGCATCACTCTTAACAGTAACCTTCTCTTTTTTATAAGTTAAAGTTAGAGTAATTGGCGAATGAATCACACCATCTAGTGACATTTGAACAGGAAGTTTAACATGTTCTTGTTTTAAAAATTGCTCTGTTTGACTAACAATCTTTGAATCAACAACTCTAAAAACATCTTGCATTTTTAAACGTGTATCTAATTCAATTGCAACTAGATCACCCTTTTTACCATGATTTACAAGTTTTCCCTTTTTGTATAGTTTTGTAATACTTCTTGTAAAATCATCTTTAGGAAAATAAATACGATCTCCTTGATAAAGTTCTTCTTCTAATAAAATTTGAAGAAGTTTTTTCTTTGGAGAATATTCAACCATTTTGCCTATTTTAACACCTTGGTTACCAGGTATTTTTTTAGCAAGTTCTAAAGAATTATTAAATAAAAATCCTTTAGTGAATCCTCTATTGAAAACCTTTTTCATATTTAATATATCTGTTTCAACAGATTTTTTTTGTTTTAAAAAATAAGTATCAATCGCTTTTCTATAAGCTTTTATAACTTCGCCAACATATTCTGGACGTTTCATACGCCCTTCTACTTTAAATGATTTTATACCTGCTTCAATAAGCTGATCAACATTTTCAATACTGCATAAATCTTTAGGAGATAAAAGATAACAATCATGTAAGGAAACAATTTTATTATCTTCTTTTAATTGATAAGGAAGTCGACAAGGTTGTCCACATTCTCCTTTATTCCCACTACGTTTTGCAATCATTGAAGACATTAAACATTGTCCTGAATATGACATGCATAAAGCACCATGAACAAAAACTTCAATATCAATATCACAATTATGACAAATTTCAGAAATTTCTTTGATAGACATTTCCCTAGCTAAAACAACGCGATCAACCTGTTGTTCTTCAAAGTATTTAACCCCTTCTAGGTTTCGTACACTAGCTTGCGTAGACATATGTATTTCAATATCAGGAAAATTATTTTTTATTAAATGAAATAGACCCATATCTTGAATAATTAAAGCATCTACGTTGATTTCATATAAGTACTGAATATAAGATATAATATCTTCAATTTGTTGATTTGTATAAAGTGTATTAACTGTAACATATAATTTCACATTTCTAAGATGACAATAATTTACTGCTTGTTTCAAAGCCTCATAGTCAAAATTATGTGCAAAAGCTCGTGCACCAAATTTTTGGCCACCTAAATAAATGGCATTGGCTCCATTTTGAACAGCCGCTTTTAAAGCATCAAAACTTCCTGCAGGAGCTAGTAATTCTATATCTTCTTTTTTCATAAAGAGTATCCTTAATCTTTAATAAGTTCAATACATAAACGTGCTGATTGCTCACTTGCTACTTTTAAATATTCGTCAAATTGAATAGACGAAGCCCCTTTACCAAAAACATCAGAAAGTGAGCGTGTAATGATAAATGGAATATTATATTTATAACATGTATGTCCTACAGATGCCGCTTCCATTTCACTACACAAAGCTTCTGGAAAATCATTCTTTATTTTAGACACCTGATTTTCTTGACTGATAAATTGATCTCCCGATACAATAAGACCAACATTTTCTTGAATACCCATACCATCTAAAATTTGAGATGCCTTTTTTACAAGTCCTTTATCTGCAGAAATAAAACGAGGTAAATCTGGTAATTCACCTTGTGGTCTTGCAAAAGCAGATAAATCAACATCATGATAGGCTACCGCATTTGATACAACCACATCTCCAACATTTTGTTCTTGTTTTAATCCACCAGCAGAACCAATGTTAATAACATAATCAATGTCATAATTTGTAAGTAGAAGAGAAACGCAAATTGCTGAATTAACTTTACCAATTCCACCTTGTAAAATAACAACTTCTTTTCCTTCAATAATGCCTTCATAAAAAACAGTATCTAATAGTTTATTTTCTTTTGTTATTTCAGCTTTATTCAATAAAGCTGAAACTTCTTCTTGCATTGCACCAATTATTCCAATCATAGTTTATCCTTTCTTACAAACAAAAATATTTCTTTCACATTCTTCATTATATACGTTAAAATCACTATAAACTTCGATTTCTTTAAATCCTACTTTTTCAAGTAAATCACGATAAATTTCGATATCAAAGGTTTTTTGTGAATGTTCTTCATAAACACGTTCTTGATTAACTTTATCAATGATTTCTACACTATGTTTGACAGACCCTTTTTCTAAATGATCAACATGCCAATGAAAATAAAAATCTTCATCATCATTTTCTTCATCATAATTAGCTAAAATTTTTTCCATTTTATACATTGAATCAACATCAAAGATAAATGTACCATCTTTTTTTAGGGCATCATATGTATTTTGGAAAACATTTTTAACATCTTTTAAATTTGTTACATAATTTAAAGAATCACATAAACATAAAATTAAATCAAGCTTTGTATCAACAACAAAATCACACATATCAACACGTGAAAGCATAACATCTACTTTAAAATCAATACACTTATATTTAGCAACCTCGAGCATATCTTTTGAAATATCTGTTGCACAAACATTTTTCCCTAAGTGTGCTAAACGAATTGCAATTTCTCCTGTTCCACAGCCAAGTTCTAAAACAGTTTGATATTTTTTTACATGTTTGTTGATAAACTGTATGTAATCATTATAAAACTCTTGATCCATCAAACTGTCATAGTAATAAGCAAAAGCTTCATAAGACATTATAAAATATCCTCAATCGAAATAACGGGTTTATCAGACCACAATTTTTCAATCCCGTAATTTTTTCTTTCTTCAGTATCAAATAAATGAACAATAATATCTCCATAATCCATTAAAATCCATTTACTATTTTTTCTACCTTCGATATTTTTAACAAAATATCCTTCTTTATCACAAGCTTCTTCAATATGATCTTTTAAAGCTAATAATAATCTTTCATTACTTGCACTTGCAATAACAAAATAATCACAAATTGGACTATCAATTGACATATCAATAACAGTAATATCATTTGCAAGTTTCTCATCTAATACTTTAACAATAGTTTTTAATTTATTCATTACAATCTCCTTTACAATACTTTTGATATACATCAAAAAAACATTCATCAATATCTCTATTTTTTTCTTTAGAAAAATTATAAAAATTAACTAATTCACCTTTAAATCCTTCTAAAATATCTTCTTTACATAAAGCAATTTGTTTGGAAGAATCATATCCCCTTAAAGGATCTAATTTATCCGCACAATAAACACACATATCAAGTTTAGACATTTCCATCGAAGCCGTTGTATGATTGGTAATTGCCTGCAAAATAGCTTCATCTTCAATATAAAAATCTTTCTTAGCTAAATAAGTAGAAAGCCATTGATGATAAATTGGTCTTGGTTTTAAGACAAATTGAGGATAGTATTCCTTCATTAAATGCATTTCTTCATCACGATCCATTTCTTTAGCAATATCATGAAGCATTCCAGCAATATATGCCTTTGTTCCATCTACCCCATTACAGTTTGCAAATTTTCTTGCAAGTTTAGCTACGGAACAGGTATGATCAAAACGCTTTTTAGACATATATTTTCTTACAAAGTTTTCTAAATAGAGTCCATGTCGAAAAGCATACATAAGAACTTTTTTATCTACAACATTTCTTTTTCCTTTTTTCAAAGCGGTGCTCGATTCATCTGTTTCTTTTGTTTCAATGAATTTAAAATGATATGTATTTATATTTTCATTTATTTGATAGCCAACTCTACCGAAAGCAACGAGTTGTACTTCTTGAGAAATTTCTTGAGCACACTTCCATTTGTCAAATTGACTTGCTTGATCCATTCCCATAATAAAATAAAGTTCATCACTTGGATAAAGTTGTTTTAAAGTTTTAATTGTATCAATCGTATAATTTTTTTCATTTGTTGGATTATCAAGTTCAATACGAGATATTTCATATTGTTTGTTTCCTTCCATTGTCAAATGAATCATATCAATACGTTGTTTGTCATTAGCAACACAATCATCTTTCCAAGGGTTGTGCTTTGTTGGCATAATGAGCATCTTATCAAGATTTAATTTAGAAATTGTTTCATTAATAATACGTTTGTGTCCTAAATGGAAAGGATCAAACGAACCACCAATAATTCCTATTTTCATGGTAAACGATAAATTTCCTTTTCACTTTCACGATATAAAATAATTGTGCGCCCTAAAATTTGGACAATTTCTGCATCAAGTTTTAAAGATAACTCACTAGCAATTTCATTTTTATCCTGTTGACAACTTTCTAAAATTTTTACCTTTATAAGTTCTCTTGATTCAAGTGCTTCATCAATTCCAATAATTTGTGTTTCATGAAGACCATCTTTTCCAATTTGGAAAATAGCATTTAAATGATGTGCTTCATGTCTTAAAAATCTTTTTTGTTTTCCTGTTAACATTTCTTATCTCCTTTATATTAATGCTTCTCTTATAAAGACACCAACATTTTCTGGTGTTTTTACTTCTATAATTGCATCAGGACAATTCATCGTTACAAAACCAAGCCCTGATATAACAATATCGACTTTTCCTTTTGGTAATTTAAATTGATATGTTTTAAAAGATTGAATATTTCTTTTTTCTTTTGGTTCCGGTTTTAATGTCATATGACGATTATATAATTCATCTGCTTTTTCTAATTTCGTACGATGAATTTGTAATCTTCGATGGAAATAACATACTAAAGATGTTCTTTCACCCGTTATAAAATCAAGACGAGCCAAACCACCAAAATAAAGAGTTTGTTGGCTATTTAACTGATAATTCACCGGTCTTAATTCACTTTGTGGTAAAATGTTTTGTAATTCTTTTTCATCAACAATATGAGCTATTTGATGTCTATTAACAATTCCTGGACTATCATAAATAGAAGAATGTTCATCTAAGGGAATTTCAATTAAATCTAATGTTGTACCTGGAAACTCACTTGTTGTAATTAAATTTTCGTTTTCATTACTATAAGCTTTTAATAAAGCGTTGATGAGTGATGATTTTCCAACATTTGTAGCACCTACAACATAAACATCTCGTCCTTTACGATATTGATCAATCATCGCCATCAATTCATCTAAATGATAATTCTTCTTACCACTTGTAAGCAATACATCGACAGGTTTAATCCCTTCTAATTTAAGTTGTCTACGTAGCCAATGAATGATTTTTGTATCTTTGATTGATTTTGGAAGAATATCTCTTTTATTTCCAATCACTAACAAATCATTATAATTAACATGTCTTGCTAGTCCTTGAATTAAACTTCCATTATAATCAAATAAATCTACCATATAAACAACTAAACAATCTCGTTCACCTATTTTATTTAAAATTTCTAAAAAATCATCATCTGTTAAATTTGTTTCTTGTAATTGATGATAATTCTTTAACTTAAAACATCTTTTACATAAAACTTCGTTTCTACTTAAAGCGTTTTTAGGGACATACCCTACTTTTTTTTCATCATCACTTTGAATGATTGCTCCACAGCCATAGCATCTTAATTCTTCCATAAAATACCTCTCTTTTTCACATAACAATTGTACCCTATTATACTTGATTTTTAAAGAAAAGTTAAGCAAAACAAACAATAAATTTATTTATCATTTTTTGTATTATTTTGCATTAAATATAGAGAGGTGATTTTGTGTTTTCTTTACTTTTAGCACTCTTAAACAACGCCTATTTTATTTCCTATATAAAATCAAAAACTTTTGATTTACCCCTTAGCGCAAAAGAAGAACGATTTTATTTAGAAAAGAAAGAACAAGGCGATAAAAACGCAAGAGATTTGCTTATTGAAAAAAATTTAAGGCTTGTTGCACATATTGCTAAAAAATATAATAACAATAAAGATTTACAAGAAGATTTAATTTCAATTGGAACGATTGGCTTAATAAAAGCTATTGACAGCTATTCTCTTGATAAAAAAACAAAACTTGCTACTTATGCATCAAAATGTATTGAAAATGAAATACTTATGCATTTAAGAAAGAATAAAAAACTAAACTTAGAAGTTTCTTTAAATGAAGTGATTGGTGTAGACCGCGATGGCAGTGAAATCGTCTTAGAAGAATTAATTGATAACAAAGAAAAACCTATTATTGATCAAATTTATCAAAAAGATAATATCGATACCTTTTTAAATATTTTTCATATATTGACTCCAAAAGAACAAGATATTCTTTCTAAACGTTACGGCTTAAATAATTATGATAAAATGACGCAAAATGAGATTGCAAGAGAATATCATATCTCTAGATCCTATGTTTCTCGTATTGAAAAAAAAGCACTTATTAAATTATTAAAATGTTATATAAATAAAGAAAAAGACGATTAACGTCTTTTTCTAAAAGTTATCATCTTTTAAAATATCTTCTAAACTAATTTTTTCATACTTAGTATTTGTTTCTTTTTTGATAGATGTCTTATGATTCTTTGGTACTTCTATTTCTTGAATATCATAATCATCTAATAATGTTTTTTCTTTGACTTCTTTTACTTCTAATACTTCTTCAGATTTATTTTCTTTTAAAGTATCATAATCACTTGTTGAATAAGAATGGTCTTTTAAAACACATAGAATATGTTCACCCTTTTTCAATTTGATAAAAGATGAAAATCTTGATTCTAAAGTAGCGTAATTAAAATCAGTTGCTTTTAAATCATATGTTTCTTGATCTGTATAAACTTTGGCTTCATCTTTATTTGTCATAATAAGCGCACTATGAACATAGATTGTTTTTGTTTTCAAGTTCTTATAAAGTGTTATACCTTTTGTAGTACGTTTACATGCCGGTACATCACTTAGTTTTAATCTTTTCATTTGACCATCTTCACTAAAAAGCATGATTGAGTAGGTTTCCATTGGATTGAAAGTCTCTACTGATTGAATAGTATCATCTTTTAAATTTAAAGCTTTAATTCCCGCTGCTTTTAAACCAATAACAGAAACTTCTTTTTCGCTATATAATCCACCATAACCAGCACGTGTTGCAATAAAGATTCCTTGATGATCATCCGTAAGCTTCGCACTTACAATTTCGTCGTTATCTTTTACTTTCATACACATAATTGATTTTGAATAACGTGTTACTTCGAAATCTTTTAAAAGTGTTCTTTTAATTTGACCATTTTTAGTAGCTAATAAA
The DNA here is from genome assembly GCF_003024675.1 of Faecalibacillus faecis. Classification (GTDB taxonomy): domain Bacteria; phylum Bacillota_I; class Bacilli_A; order Erysipelotrichales; family Coprobacillaceae; genus Faecalibacillus; species Faecalibacillus faecis. The sequence goes on from NZ_PYLP01000002.1 coordinate 230,110, forward strand.
ACATATAATGGAAGATTAAAGTCTTTTACTAAAATAGTTGAAATAATCTTTTCATCTGAATTAACTTTAACTAAATAGCTCACATGTTTACCAAGATCTTTCCATTTAAATTCTTCAATCTTATGAACAGGTACAAATAAATAATTTCCTTTATTTGTAAAAAGCAATAAATGACTTAGTGTATTTGCTTTATAGAGTGAAATTAAAATATCATCATCTTTTTTACCAAATGGTATATTTGTACTGGCATTGATTGAGCGTTGAGAAATACGTTTAATATAACCATCTCTTGTAATAGAAACGTAAATATCTTCAGAAATGATCATTGCTTTTTCATCAATTTTTACTTCACTTACTTTTTCCTTGATTTGTGTTAATCGAGGCATTGGATATTTTTGTTTGATTTCTCTTAATCTTTTAATAATAACATTTCTTAAAACATCATCACTATCTAATATTTCATTAAGTTCATGAATACGTTTTTCAAGTTCCGCCTTTTCTTCTTGTAATGAAACAATATCTGTATTTGTTAAACGATAAAGTTGTAACATAACAATAGCTTCTGCTTGTTTTTCAGAAAATTGATATTCTAAAATTAAATTCTTTTTGGCATCCGCCTTATCTTTTGAACTTCTAATTGTTTTTACAACATCATCTAAAATAGAAATAGCTTTAATAAGTCCATCAACAATGTGTAAACGTTCATTGGCTTTACTTAAATCATAAAGACTAGCTCTTGTAACAACATCAATTTGATGGTCAATGTAACCATCTAAAATATCAACAATTCCCATTAAAACAGGGCGTTTATCTTTAATAGCCACCATATTGTAATTATAATTTTTTTGAAGATCGGTATTTTTATAAAAATAATTGAGTGTATTTTGAACATTTACAGTTTTCTTTAAATCAATAACAACACGTAATCCTTCTCTATCTGATTCATCTCTTACTTCTAAGATGCCATCGATATTTTTATTAAAACGAATTTCATCAATTTTACGAACAAGTTCTGCTTTATTCACTTCATAAGGAATTTCAGTAACTACAATCTGATTCATATTCTTTTGTTCAACAATTTCTGTTTTCGCGCGAACAATAACTTTTCCTTTACCTTTTTCAAAAGCATTTCTAATTCCGTCAATACCCTCGACAATTGCTCCTGTAGGAAAATCAGGTCCTTTGATAAATTCCATTAATTTATCAAGAGAACAATGAGGATATTTAATACGATGAATCGTTGCATCTATGACTTCTTGTAAATTGTGTGGTGGTATATCTGTAGCATACCCTGCTGAAATACCAGTAGAGCCATTAACTAATAAGTTAGGATAAGCAGCTGGTAACACTGTAGGTTCATATTCGGTATCATCAAAGTTTAAAGACATTAAAACAGTATCTTTATCTAAATCTCTTAATAATTCACTTGCAATAGGTGATAATCTCGCTTCTGTATAACGCATTGCAGCAGCTGGGTCATTATCAATCGAACCATTATTTCCTTGCATATCAATAAGTGGTGCACGAATTTTCCATTCTTGTGAAAGACGCACCATCGCATCATATACAGAAATATCTCCATGAGGATGATAGTTACCAATAACATTTCCAACTGTTTTTGCGGATTTACGATAAGGTTTGTTATAAGTATTTCCTTCTTTGTTCATGGAATATAATATTCTTCGTTGTACTGGTTTTAAACCATCTCGCACATCAGGAAGTGCACGTTCTTGTATAATGTATTTTGAATATTTTCCAAAGCGGTCTCCCATAATCGCTTCTAAATTCATTACAATTTTTTTATCGCTCATGCTAACCTCCTAAATTTGATAATTATCTTCTAAACTGAATTGAACATTTTGTTCAATCCATTCACGTCTTGGTTCTACTTTATCACCCATTAAAACAGTGACATTTCTTTCAACAACAGCGGCATCTTCAATAGAAACTTGGATTAATGTTCTTGTTTCAGGATCCATTGTTGTTTCCCATAATTGAGAAGCATTCATTTCACCAAGACCTTTGTAACGTTGTACATTATAGCCACGTCCAATTTTCTTTTTGGCTTCTTCAAGTTCATAATCTTCCCAACAATAAATAACTTCTTCTTTTTTACCACTTTTTTTAGAAACCTTATAAAGAGGTGGTAAAGCAATATAAACTTTTCCAGCTGTAATTAAATCTTTCATATAGCGATAGAAGAAAGTCAATAATAAAATTTGAATATGTGCCCCATCGGTATCAGCATCGGTCATAATAATAATTTTATCATAATGACTGTCTTCTACTTTAAAATCAGCACCAAATCCCGCACCAATTGTATTAATTAAAGTTGCAAGTTCTTCATTTTTTAAAATATCTTGTAAAGAAACCTTTTCACTGTTCAACACCTTACCTCTTAAAGGCAAAATTGCTTGATATTTACGATCTCGTCCTTGTTTTGCACTACCACCGGCAGAATCTCCTTCGACAAGATAAAGCTCATTTTTCTTTTTATTTTTTGTTTGAGCTGGCGCAAGTTTCCCACTTAAAATTCTTTCTTGTCTTGTTCCTTTTCCTTTTCTAGCGGCTTCTCTTGCTTTTCTGGCAGCATCTCTTACTTGAGCAGCTTTGATCATTTTCTTGACTAAATTATCCGCAATTTCTTTATTTTCTTCTAAGAAATAAGAAAGTTTTTCATAAACAATACTATCAACAATATTTCTAGCTTCGGGTGTTCCTAATTTGGATTTAGTTTGTCCTTCAAATTGGAGAAGGTGTTCAGGAACTTTAACAGAAATGATGGCAGATAAACCTTCACGGACATCATTTCCTTCTAAATTTTTATCTTTTTCTTTTAATAAACCATATTTTCGAGCGTATTCATTAAACGTTTTTGTAAGCCCTGTTTTAAATCCTGTTTCATGAGTTCCACCATCACCCGTTCTTACTAGGTTAACAAATGAAAGTGTTGTTTCTTGATAACCCGAAGTAAACTGTAAAGCAATATCAGCTTCTAAACCATTTTGTTGTCCTTCGATTGAAATTGTTGGATGCAACACATCTTTATTTGTATTTAAATAATCAATAAATGCTTCTAAACCATTTTCAAAATGGAATTCGTCCATTTTTCCTGTACGTTCATCTTTTAAAACAATTTTGATTCCTTTTAAAAGAAAAGCACTTTCTCTTAAACGTTCGCTTATTGTTTTATAATTAAATTCAGTTGTCGAAAAAATTTGGTCATTAGGCAAAAAATGAATCAATGTACCTGTTTCTTTAGTTTTACCAATTGTTTTAAGTTTTCCAATTTTTTCTCCACCTTCTTCAAAGCGTTGTTGGAAAATTTTACCATCACGGCAGACCGTTACCTCTAACCAATGAGATAAGGCATTAACAACAGAGGCCCCAACACCATGAAGTCCTCCTGAAGTTTTATAACCACCCTCTTCAGAAAATTTACCTCCGGCATGAAGAATTGTAAGAATGACTTCCGTTGTAGGTCTTCCTGAAGCATGCATCCCTGTAGGCATACCTCGACCATGATCTTGTACTTTAATGCTATTATCTTTACATATTGTGACTTCGATGAGATCACCATAGCCAGAAAGAGCTTCATCTATTGCGTTATCTACAATTTCCCATACAAGGTGATGCAATCCTCGACTATCTGTAGAACCAATATACATTCCTGGTCTTTTACGAACTGCTTCTAGTCCTTCGAGGATTTGAATATTCGACTCATCATATGTATTTTTTGACATATCATTCACTCCTTTATTACACTTGCCTTATTATATCAATACTCTCGTTTTTTTTCAAAGTTTAATTGCAATTTTATTAGATAACAGTATAATGGGTTTTGGTGATGAAAGTGTATGAAATTTTATTAATTCTATTGGGTTATTTTTATGGATCTATTCCTTTTGCCCTTGTTATTGGAAAAGTTTTCTATAATACAGATGTTAGAGAGAGTGGTTCAGGAAATTTAGGTGGAACAAATGCAGGACGAGTTCTTGGAAAAAAAGCTGGAATGTCTGTAATTATTCTCGATGCTTTAAAAGCTGTTCTTGTTTATTATATAAGTTATTTTCTTGCTGGAAAGTTGAATTTAAATCCAGATATTAAGTATATTGCTGGATTGGCATGTATTTTTGGACACTGTTATCCAATTTTCGCTGGATTTAGAGGTGGTAAAGCTGTTTCAACGTGTTTAGGATATTTTTTATGTATTGAACCACTTTATGCAATAGTTGCAATCATTGTGTTTTTATCCGTTTTAAAAATTTCGAAATATGTTTCACTTTCTTCTATTTCAACATCATTAATTGTTTTAGCAATTACGCCATTTCTTGATTTACCTCTGACAGCAAAAATTTGTATGACTTTTGCAGTTATTCTTCTTGTTTATAGACATAAAGAAAATATAAAACGCATTAAAAATCATACTGAATCAAAAATCCAATGGATGTAAAAAGATTAGCAAAAAAATGCTAATCTTTTATTTATAACTTATTTTTGTCTTTCTAGATTCAAGAAAATCATCTTTCCCAATATAATCAATTTTAAATTCTTTCCCATTATACTCAAATAACGATAATGAACAACCTCGTACAATATTTTGATTGACTTCATTAAAATGTTCAATTGGAAGATTTAAAAACAGACCATTTAAAACAGTAAATAACATTCCATGTATTGTAATAAAAATACATTTTTTATTTTCCTTGTATTTTTCTTCAATAAAATCTAATACTCGATCAACAACTTCCTGATATGTTTCTCCATTTTTAATAGAAAAGTCACCTTGTGGTTCATTCCATAAAGTATAATAATCTTTTTCTTTTTTTAATTCATCGATAAATTTGCCTTCATAATCTCCAAAATTCATTTCCTTTAAACGATCATCTTCAATAATCGTTTTATTTGGAAAAATCAACTGTGCTGTTTCTTTAGCACGCTTTAAAGGTGAGGAATAAATTCCATCAAAAGATTGATTCTTTAAATAATTTCCTAAACGCTTAGCATCTTCTAAACCTTGTTTTGTAAGATCAGAGTTTTTCCATCCTTGTAATCTTTTTTCTTCGTTCCATGTAGTAAGTGAGTGGCGCGTAATATATATTTTCATATAAATAAAAATAAGGGTATCCCCTTATTTATATTGTGATTTCACTGAAGCCATAATTCTTTTAATTTGAGCCTCACTTGGTTTTCTTCCCATTTCCATATACATAGCACGAATCATTTTTTCATTGATAGGTGGATTTTTTTGTAATTGTTTTTTAAAGAAATAACGAGACGCAAAGAATCCGGCAATTAATCCAACGATTAATCCAAGAATAGCATATAACATTCAATAATACCTCCCTTTACAAATTCCCGTTTATTATAACATAACTTTTTAAATTATGATAGAGAATATCGAAGAATATATTGTTTTTATCCCTAGATTCGACTTCAATAGCATACTTTTTTACTTCTAAATGAATAATTTCATGAGTTAGTTGATTTTCAAAAATATGTAAATGCCCAATACGATGATATTCTTGCCGTTTACTAAGGGCACTGTAAATAACATCGTTTAAATAATCAACATTTTTATAAGCACATTCCATAAGTTTAATCAAATAATTATTATCCAATGTCAAACTATCAAAATAATCTTTTAAATGAGGATATTGTTCAAAAAGTTTTTCCATTCCTGTTGCGTATTCATAAATAATATATTTCATGTTCATCACCAAAAACATCATATCATGATGTGATGGAGAAATTTGTAAAAAAAATAAGGGCTAGACCCTTATTTTACTAATTTTTCAACATTTTCAACAACTTTATCTACAGTAAACCCAAATGATTCAATCACTTGATTAGCTGGTGCACTTCTTCCAAATTCATCAATCGACATCACAATACCATCTAAACCAACATATTTATGCCATCCAAATGAACTTGCCATTTCTACTGATAAACGTTTACGTACATCATTTGGTAAAACAGATTGTTTATAAGCTTTATCTTGTTGATCAAAGATTTCTTGACATGGCATTGATACAACACGGACATCAATCCCTTTTTTAAGTAATTCAGTTTTTGCATTCATTGCAAGATTAACTTCTGAGCCTGATGCAATAATAATTGCATCACATTGTTTTTCTTCTTTACCAATGATATAGGCACCTTTTGAAACACCTTCTACTGAACTTCCTGCCATTGTTTCAACATTTTGTCTTGTTAAAATAAGAGCAGTAGGATTTTCTTTTGATTCAATTGCTAATTTCCATGCCGCAGCCATTTCTACAGCATCACCTGGACGAATAACATGCATATTTGGAATTGATCTTAACATTGCAAATTGTTCAATTGGTTGATGTGTTGGACCATCTTCTCCAACAGCAATAGAGTCATGTGATAATGGTAAGATAATTGGTAATTTCATTAAACAAGCCATTCTTACAGCTGCTTTGAAATAATCAGAAAAAACTAAGAATCCACCAGCTGAAACTTTAACACCTTTATGTAAAGTCATCCCGTTTAGAATAGCTACCATTGCAAATTCACGAATACCAAATACTAAATTACGTCCACTATAATCTTCAACGCTGAAATTATTTTGACCTTTGATTTGAGTTTTTGTTGAGCTAGCTAAATCTGCAGTTCCTGATAAGAATGTAGGATTTTGTTTAGCTACTTCTTGAATAATTTCTAATGATGTATTTCTTGTTGCATCATTATGACCTGCAGGATAATTTTTTATAATTTCTTCTACATCTAATGTATATTTTCCATCAATTGCATCTTCTAATTGTTTTGCTTCTTGAGGGTATTGATTTTTATATTCTTTAAATAACTTATTCCATTTATTAAACTTAGATTTACCACGTTTGATTGACTTTTTGAAATCTTCATAAACTTCTTCTGGAACATAGAATTCTTCATGATCAAAACCATAAGATAATTTGGTATTTTTACCATCTTCTTTACCCAGTGGCGCACCATGAACTTTATTTGTTCCTTGGTTTGCAGAACCAAAACCAATAACAGTATTAACAATAATTAATGTTGGTTTATATTGTTCTTTTTTTCCTTTTTTGATAGCTTTATGAATTTCTTGAATATCATTCCCATCTTTAACTTCGATAACTTGCCAATTACAAGCTTCATAACGTTTTTTCACGTTTTCGCTAAATGACATTGATAAAGGACCATCTAAAGTAACTTTATTTGCATCATACAACACAATTAATTTTCCTAAAGATAAATGTCCTGCTAAAGAAGCTGCTTCATAAGTAACCCCTTCTTGCATATCTCCATCACCACATAAAACATAAGTATAATGATCAATAATATCAAAATTTTCTTTGTTATATTGGCTTGCTAAAAACTTTTCAGCCATAGCCATTCCTGTAGCCATAGGAATACCTTGACCTAATGGACCACTTGAGGCATCTACACCATGAGTCATTTCAATTTCAGGATGTCCTGGTGTACGTGAATGAAGTTGTCTGAAGTTTTTTAAATCATCGATAGTGACATCAAAACCATCTAAATGTAATAAGCTGTATAACAATGCTGAAGCATGTCCACTTGCTAAAACAAAACGATCTCTATTGATCCAATTTTCTTCTTTGTTATAAATATTTAACTCTTTGTTAAATAGTGTGTATAAAGCCGGTGCTGATCCCAACACCATTCCTGGATGTCCAGAATTTGCTTTATTAATAGTATCGATTCCTAAACTTCTAATTGTTGCGATTGATAAATTTGAAATATCCATTTACTTTTTCTCCCATTTTTAAATAAGTCAAGACATATTATACACATTTTCTACAAAAATTAAATATGTATTCTTTTAAAACCTTAATTTTTTAGTTTTTCTCTTTTTAGTTTTTCTGGAGTAATATCATTCCCTTTTTCATCTACAACTTTAATTGTTTTAAGTTGAGATTTAAAACCTTCTCTAAATAAGCGAATATATTCTTTTCTTAATTTATCTTGTTCTTTTAATTCTTCAGGGGTAATTGTTCCCTCTTTCTTTTTCTTTGCCAGAACATTAATTCTATCTATAAGTTTTTGATCTATTGCAGCCATAAAAGACCTCCTTCATTGTATTAAAAAACTAGAGAGCTTTTAGATTATCCCTGTTTTGTACAGGTGGGCACCTTTAAACAATTTTAGGATTCCTATTCAAAGATAGGCCTTCAACACCATTGTTTAGATCAGGTTCCCGTATCTAACGTGTAGGAAATTTATTGACACTCTCTAGTCGGATTCATTATACCATATTTTTTTTTGAAATATACCTCTATTTATCTTTTTTTACAATATAAGTAGAAGCATACTCTTTGTTAAAATATTTTTTAACTTCATTTAAATCAGCTATTGTTATTTTACTTACATAGTTTACTAACTCAAAAGAACAAATTCCTTCAAAATAATAACGACTAAAACTATTTGCAATACTTTCTGGACTATTATAACTATTTATAAAATTTCCTATTGTTTTTCTCTTTATTCTTTCAAAGTCCTCTTGTTCAATAACTAAATCATCAATATGTTCTATAAAGTCAAAAATTGTCTTTTGTAATAAGTGGTAATCATCTTGATCTCCACCTATTAAAATAAAAGCATAATCTCTTTCTTGGGTAAAATTCGCACTAAATGTTTCATTAATATACCCTTTTGATAACCATTCATTGTATAATACGGAACTTTTTGAAAAATATAAATCAAAAAGTAAATTAAATGAAAGTTCTCTTTTAATTTTTTCTTGTGGATTTGTCATAATATCATTAACTTTGATAGATACAATTAATTTATTCATTTCTACTTGCATTATATCTATTTGTTCTTTAACAGCTACAGATTCAGGTTCTTCAATTTTCTTTCTTTGAATTGAAGTTTCAGGTAAAAAATGTTTTTTGTTTTGATTTTCTTTGATAACATCCATTAATTCTTCAGGTTGAATATTTCCTACTACAAAAAGCATCATATTATGTGGATGATAAAATGTATGATAACAAAGTTCTAACATATCTTTATACGTATTATTAACTGTATCACAGGTTCCTGCAATATCAATTCTTACAGGATGTTTATGATATAAATTAGCAATTGCACCAAAATAAACACGCCAATCAGGATCATCATCATACATTTTAATTTCTTGACAAATTATTCCTTTTTCTTTTTCCACACTCTCATCTGTGATATCTAAGCTTTGAACAAAATTCAATAAAAGCTCAACACATGCATTTTCATTTGTTGTTGTTGAAAAAAGATAAGCCGTTCTACTTGATGAAGTAAAAGCATTAGAACTGGCTCCTAACTTTGCAAATTTATCTGCCGCATCTCCATCTTTCATATCAAACATTTTATGTTCAAGAAAATGAGCAATTCCATCTTCAACTTTTATCATTTCCTTTTGTCCCAAAGGAACAAATGTTGTATCAATAGAACCAAAGTTTGTTGAAAACAAACCATATGTTTTTTCAAATCCAACTTTTGGTAATAAATACACTTCTAAACCATTTTCTAATTTTTCATGAAACAATGTTTCCTTTAAAGTTTGATAATAAATCTTTTCCATTATTCATTTCTCCCTCTTAATAAAAATATTGTATCGAGTTCAATATCTTGACAAACATCAATGATATCTTGATAAGTAACATTTTCGATATTTTTTAAATAATCCTCATTTGTTTCTTGCTTTTCTGTTATATCTCTGTTGTATTGAACAGCGATTTGACTCAATGGTTCATCACATGTTTTTTTCATAGAATTATTTATCATTAACTTTGCAATATCAATTTCATTTTGATCAAAATGGCCCTCTTGCATTTCATTTAATTGTTCTTTAATTAGTTGAATTGTTTGTTGATAGTCCTTGCTTTCAATTCCAGCCGTTATAATCATTAACCCATTAAAAGCATCATAACTTGAAGAAATATAATAACATAAAGAATTCTTTTCTCTAACCACTTTAAAGAGTTTTGATTGACTCATTCCTCCAAAAATCGCATTAAAGACAACAAATGCATAATGTTGACTACTTTTATAATTAGCAGGTATACGATACCCCATATTTAATTTAGCTTGTGTAATATCTTGTTTTTCAATAATTTCTAATAAATCTTTTCTGTTTTTTTCAAATGAATAAACAGTATCAAAATGACTTTCATTTTGATCAAACAATAGATTTTTCTTAAAGACATCAACAATAGATTCTTGAATATTACCAACCACATAAATATGTTTTTTATCATGTATAATACACTCTTGAAAATATCTGAAGAGTTCTTCATTTGTAATCTTTTTAATATCTTCTATTTCTCCATGAGAAGATATACCTAAACATGTTCCTTTACCCATATATTCAAACATTTTTTCCAAACTATAATAGAACTTGTCATCTTGATTACTAATAAGCCTTTCAATCAATTCCTTTTTCTTACGATCAAACATCGTTTGATCAAAATATCCATTGGAAGCATTTGGCTTAAAAAAGATATCATTTAATAAACAAATTTGTTTTTCTAATAAATTCTCTTGATAAGGTAAATATTCCTGATTAATACAAATAGAATTTACATTAATAATATGGCTTTTCCCTTTGGTAACAACATTTGCGCCTAATTTCATGCCATACATGCTCTCCAAGTATTTTGATAACTCTTGGGTAGACGGATAATCTTTTGTCCCCGTTGTAAGCATAAAAGAAAGTAAGGTTCTTTTTGTAACAGTTTCTTTATCTAAAGTATTTTGTAGTTTAAGTGAAATTGTAATATTTTTAAATTTATTTGTAGGGATAAGATGTAAATCATATCCATTCATTTTATAAACTTTTTCCATAATCATTTCCTTTCGTCTTTATCTATTATACACAAATTCAGCAAAAATAAAAAAAGTATTATTTCATTTGAAACAATACTTTTATAATTCTATCGTTTTGATTTATCGTAAGGTATTCCTGAAGCCTTAGGGGCAGCAGAATTTTTAGAAGTAAAGGCTAATAAAATTAATGTTGCTACATAAGGAATTAATTTATAAACAACACTAGGGAAACCTAATGCTGATAAAAACGGAATTGCTGTATAGGTATAAGCAAGTGTCTTCATAATACCAAAGAATAATGAGGCTGCTGCAATACGATAAGGTTGCCAGTTACCAAAGATCAAGATAGCTAGTGCTAAAAACCCATATCCACCAACATCACTGTTAAATACAGTTGAAATTGGAATGATGTAGATAAGACCACCCATACCACCTAAAAATCCTGATAATAGAACACCAATATAACGATATTTATAGACACTTACACCAGCAGCATCTGCAGCTTGAGGATTTTCTCCACAAGCACGTAATCTTAAACCAGCTCTTGTTTTATTTAAGAAAATAACTGATAAAATCAAAATAATAATTCCAAGATAAGTTGTAATGTAAGCACCTTTAAATAAGATAGGTCCTAAAATTGGAATTTGTGATAAAACAGGAATCTCATGAATTCTAAATGTATTAGAAAAAGGTACACTTGAATTTCCATTAAAAATTAATTTAGCTAAGAAAAGTCCCAATCCAGGAGCTAACATATTAATTGCAGTCCCTGAAATCGTTTGATCGGCTTTCAAGTTAATTGCTGCAAAAGCATGAAGTAAACTTAATAAAGCACCAAAAACACCTGCAACAATTAAAGATAAAATTAATAGTAATTGAGGATTTAATGATGTATTTGCTAATTGCATTAAATAAATGAAATAAACACCTACAAATGCTCCCCCAATCATAATTCCTTCCAACGCAATATTAACAACACCGCTTCGTTCACTAAACATTCCACCTAAAGCAACTACTAAAAGAGGAATCGTAAAGACTAATGTTTGATTTAAGACATTTAAAATAATATCCATTATTCTTGACCTCCTTCAACAGCAACTTCTTTTTTATGTTTTTTCTTCTCACGATTTTGTAAATATAAACGAATCATTAAAGCAAATGAACTAAAGTAAATAATAACCGCTGAAATGACATCAATGATTTCCACTGGAATATTACATGCTTGCATATAATTACCACCAACATTGATGTATGAAACAAATAATGCTGCTAAAATACAACCAAGTGGACTATTCATTCCTAGAAGTGCAACAGGTATTCCGTTAAATCCTTCAGGAAGTGTAACTTCTGCAGTTGTAAAGGCTCTACCCGTACCACCAATATAAACAAGTCCACCACCGATACCAGAAAAGAATCCCGAAATAACCATAGATAAAATAACAATTTTCTTTTCAGACATACCTGCATAGCGACTTGCTTCTGGATTATAACCACATGCTTTTAGTTCATAGCCAAAAGTTGTTTTGTTTAAAATGATGTAAGCGACGACACATAAAGCAATCGCAATAATAATTCCACCGTTAACATCTGAACCTGGGAAAATATGGTTTAATCCCATTTTGGGAACAGCAATTTTAGATGTTTGTGAACGAGCACCAGCTGAATCATAGATAAAAGCTTTAACTCCTTCAATAACAAGATACATTCCAATATAATTAAACATGATACCAGAAATAACGATATTTACATTTCTATATGCTTTTAAAATTCCTGGGATCAATGCCCAAAGAGCTCCCGCTAAACCAGCAGCAATTAAACAAATAATCCATAATAATGAGTCAGGGACAGTTTGATAAAGCGTATTTGCAAGAAATAACGCTACAAAACCACCTACTGTATATTGTCCAGTTGTCCCAATATTAAAGTTTCCGCATTTAAAGGCAAAAGCCACAGAAAGACCTGTCATCATGATTGGAATTGCTGAATAAAGTACTTGTCCTGTACTTCTTAATCCTTTATAAAAACCACCAGATAACATAATTCCCATCGCTCTAAATGCTTGAGATGGATTTGCAATTAAAATGACAATAAATCCAATAAGTAATCCAATTAAAATAGCAAGTAAAGAAGCTATCAGATTTTGTTTAGATTCGCTATTTTTCATATCCTTCACCTCGTTTACTTCCTGACATATAAAGTCCTAATTCTTTTTCATCAATTTGTTTTGGATCTAAATTAGCAACGATTTCACCTTCATACATAACTAAAATACGATCTGAAACATTCATAACTTCATCTAACTCTAAAGAAACAAGTAAGACTGCTTTATTGTCATCTCTTTGTTTAACAAGTTGTTTATGAATAAATTCAATTGCTCCAACATCTAATCCACGTGTTGGTTGAACTGCAATCAATAAATCAGAATTTGATTCAACTTCCCTAGCAATGATGGCCTTTTGTTGATTTCCTCCTGACATACCCCTCGTAATAGATTTAGCACCTTCACCTGAACGTACATCATATTTATCAATCAATTGATTTGCAGTTTCATACATCTTATCAAACTTAATAAACCCTTTATTTTGATATTTAGGATCAAAATAATCCTTTAAAATAAAGTTTTCTGCAAGATTATAGTCCAAAACAAGACCATGTTTATGACGATCTTCTGGAATATGAGCTATTCCTTTTAATGTACGTGAACGAATACTGTCATGTGATAAATCTTCCCCATTTAATAAAATTTGTCCACTATTATGTTTAATTAATCCTGATAAAGCATAAACAAGCTCTGTTTGTCCGTTTCCATCAATACCCGCAATACAAACAATTTCACCACGGCGGACATCAAAAGATACATTATTTAAAACATTTTTAGAAGAATGTGCAGGTTTATAGCACAAGTCTTTTACTTCTAGAACAGTATCTCCTAATTTTGGTTCATCTTTTTCAACGATGAAATTAACTTTACGTCCAACCATTAATTCAGATAATTTTTCTACAGGAGTTGAAGCAACATCAACTGTATCAATATATTTACCTTTTCTTAAGATTGTACAACGATTCGCAACTGCTTTAATTTCATTTAACTTATGCGTAATGAAAATAATTGATTTACCTTCTTTAACCAAATCCTTCATAATAAGCATAAGTTCTTCAATTTCTTGTGGTGTTAAAACAGCAGTAGGTTCATCAAAAATTAAAACGTTATTATCTCTAAATAACATTTTTAAAATTTCTACTCTTTGTTGCATTCCTACAGTAATATCCGAAATTAAAGCATCTGGATCAACATTTAATTTATATTTTTCAGATAATTCAACAACTTTTTTACGTGCTGTATCTTTTTGAATAAAAGTATGTTTTGTTTCTTCTATCCCTAAAATAATGTTTTCTAACACTGTAAAGTTATGTACAAGTTTGAAATGTTGATGCACCATACCAATATTATATTTATTGGCATCATTTGGATCATTGATTTCAACAGGTTCTCCATTTATTTTTATTTGTCCTTCATCTGGTTGATATAAACCAAACAAAATAGACATCAGCGTCGATTTTCCGGCACCATTTTCTCCTAACAATGCATGTATTTCACCTTGTTCTACTTGTAAGGTAACATTATCGTTTGCTTTGATACCAGGAAACTCTTTCGTTATATTAAGCATTTCTATTGCATATGACATTAAGCTTCCCCCTTTTCGATACAATTATACATGAATTTGTATCTGTAGAAAAGTTTTTTCATAATAAAAAACGCCAGATTACTCTGACGCAATTTATCTTATTCAAAATTAACTGTTAAATTATCGAATGAAATACCTGAAGGATCTCCAGTTTTTTCATTAACATCAGCAGAAGATTTTAATTCTAAAGAACCATCTTTGATTTTTTTATCAACAGCATCATGGTCTTCTTTAGAGAAGTTCTTTAATAATCCTGGATAAACAATTCCACCAGTATTTTTTAATATAATTGTTTTTCCACCTTGGAATTTATCTTTCTTATAAGCATTTAATGCTTCAATAGTAGCACCTTTTACATCTTTTAATGCAGAAGTAACAACAGTATCAGAATCACCACTTTGGTCAGTATCTACACCAATAGTGTATTTACCAGCTTCTTGTCCAGCGGCAAAAATTGAGTTACAAATTTGTCCACCACATGAGAAGATGACTTCAGTTCCACCTGCATACCATGATGAAGCTTTAGATTTGATATCTGGTGATTCAGAGAACGTACCAGTATATGTATAGTTAACAACAACATTAACGTTCATTTCTTTAGCAGCATCACTTGCTCCTTGAAGGTAACCAACACCATAGTTTTCTACAGCTGGTAAAGCCATACCACCCATGAATCCTAATTTAGTATACCCTTCTTTAACTGCAGCATATCCTGCAACATATCCAGATTCTTGTTCAGAGAATAAATAACTTACTGTGTTATCTCCAACCTTTGTTTCTCCACTACCATCTTTTTGTGGTTCAAAGTCGATTGTAACGAATTTTACATCAGGATATTTTTCTTGAGCTTGATATAAAGCACCTGAGAAGTTAAATCCTGGAGTTACAACAACTTTAGCACCATTATCTACTGCATCATCAATTGTAGACAATAATCCTGCTTGGTCAGTGTCTTTTGGTGCGTAATATTTATATGTAATATCATTTTTTTCACCAAATTCTTTAACACCTTCATAAGCAGATTGGTTGAATGATTTATCAGTAACTGATCCAGAGTCAGTGATCATTGCGATTTCATAAGTATCATCGCCACCACTAGTACATCCAGTAGCACCAAAAATCATTCCTAAGCATAAAATACTTGCGAAAAATTTTTTCATATTCTTCTTCCTCCATTTAATTTTTCCTATACTATTGTAACATTAAAAAAAACATTTGAAAATAATAAACACAATAAAAACGGCAAATGCCGTTTAGATTTCTTCTTCACTATAGCCACGAATATAAACTTCTCTTGGTTTTGAACCAATTTGTGGACCAATAACTCCATCTGATTCTAACTGATCAATTATTCTTGCCGCCTTATTATAACCAATTCTAAATTGTCTTTGAAGTAATGATGTGCTTGCTTTTTGTGCCTGAATAACAAAAGCACGACACATTTCATATTCTTCATCTTCTTGTTCTTCTTTAGAGGCAGCACCAGACGAAATTGGTTTAACATTTGTATAGCGTTCATCGTAAGAAGCTTCTTGTTGTTTTGTTGTAAAATAAGTGATTGCTTCAACTTCGCTGTCATCCACGTATGCCCCTTGAACACGAATTGGAGAGTTAGAACCCATCGGTAAAAAGAGCATATCTCCTTTTCCTAAAAGTTTTTCTGCTCCTGTACAATCAAGAATTGTTCTAGAATCAATACTTGAAGAAACAGCAAAAGCAATCCTTGAAGGAATATTTGCCTTAATAACCCCAGTAATAATATCAGTCGATGGACGTTGAGTTGCCACAATCAAATGGATACCAGCCGCACGCGCTAATTGGGCAATACGCATAATGCAATCTTCCACATCTTTACTAGCAACCATCATTAAATCAGCAACTTCATCAAGAATAACAACAATATATGGTAATTTTTCAAGTTGATGATCCTTATCATTTTCTTGATTTTTCTTTTCTATATATTGATTATAAGTTTCTATCTTACGAACATTTGCCCCCGCAAATAAATCATAACGTCTTTCCATTTCAGCAACTGTTTCGCGAAGTGTAGCCGCCGCCTTTTTAGGATCCGTAACAACAGGTGCCAATAAATGAGGGACCCCATTATAATTTGACAATTCAACCTTTTTAGGATCGACTAAAATAAGTTTGACTTCATCAGGTTTCGCACGCATTAAAATACTGCTGATAATAGTATTAACACAAACAGATTTACCTGAACCAGTTGCTCCAGCAATAAGTAAATGCGGCATCTTATTAAGTTCTGCATAAATAACTTGTCCGTTAACATCTTTTCCTAAAGGAACAACGAGTTTATTATCTTTATATTTTTCTGGAATATTTTTAAATACTTCTTTAAAAGAAACCATTGATGAAACTAGATTAGGAATTTCAACACCTACTGCTGGTTTTCCAGGAATCGGTGCTTCAATACGAATATCTTTAGCAGCCAGTGCAAGTTTGATATCATCTTGTAATGACATGATTTTATTGACTCTTGTTCCTGTTTCTAATTTTAATTCATATTTTGTTATAGAAGGTCCTATAGAAATATTATTAATAGAAGCATGGACACCAAATTCATTTAAAACTGCCGTTAATCTTTCAGCACTTTCCACTGCATGATTTTTATTTTCACCTTGTTTCTTATTGACAACATTATGTAATAAAGTAACAGGTGGTAATTGATAATGATCATTTTTTTCAGGTAGAACCGTTTCTAAATCAGCAGTTTTTTCTTGATCAAAACCAGTATCTTCAACAATCGGATCTTCTAATTCTTTCATTTCTTCTATTTCTATTTTTGGTTTTTTATCAACAATATCAATTTGTTGATTTTCTTGATTATAAGCTAACCTTTGTGAAAGAGAAGCATCTTCTTTTTCTATTTCTTCAAAATACGTTGGTGTGATATCTTCTTCATCTTCAAAAATATCATCATCGAAAAAAGCAGTTTTACTTTGCTTTTTCTTAAAGAAATCGCTGAAATATGTGGAGCTATTTTTTAGAGATGTTTTTGTTTTATCAAAATTCATCTTTGCCTTCTTTTGAATTTCTTTTTTATGTTCAAAATAGAACTTACTTCCTAATAATATAATTCCTACAATAATAATAAATACCGCAGCAATGATTGAACCCACATAATCAAACAATGCCGACAAGCATCCATAAAGAAGCGCCCCAATAAACCCACCACGATTTAAGGGCATTTGTGAAATATAACTTTGAATCACTTTCATTCCTTTAAGTGTTGGTGTTGCTGAAATAAAAATCGTTACTCCAACGAGTAAAAAATAAATACCAACTGCTTTAGGACCATTAAATTTTGGATAACTTGCTTTAAAAACAATATAACTAAAAACACTAATCAACAATAAATAGACAATGCCATTTAAATTACCAAAAAGATAACTAAAGATATAATCTAAATGTTCACCAATAAAACCGAGCTGCATCGCTGAAATAATAAGAAGAAAAATAACGAATAGACAAACAATTCTTAATTTTAATTCTTCACTTATTTGATCTTGTTTACTTTTTCTTTTTCTACTTGTCTTTGCCATAACTTCACCTTCTTCCCTATCTTATTTTAAAAAGAAAACAAAAGCAAGTTTAAACTTGCTTTTATAATTCAATAATAACTGGTAAAATCACAGGTCTTTTTCCTGTTTCTTTGATAATATAACGATTTGCCTTATCTTTGATTGTTTGACGAACATCGCGAATATCACCATTATCATCTTTTTTATAAGCTTCTAATTCTTTTTCAGCCATTTCAATAATAGCTCTAACAATGTTTTCAGAGTCTTTTAAATAAATAAATCCTCTTGTTTGAACATCCGTATTTGCGACAATTTCTTTTGTTTTACCATCAATTGTCATCCCAATAATAACGACACCATCATTTTGAAGTTGATTACGATCATCAATAACTTTAACACCAACATCACCAATACCTAATCCATCAATCATTACATCTTCAATTGTAATCGAATCACGATAATCTTGAAGTTTACCATCATTAAATGTAATGATTTCGCCATTATCTACAATAATAATATAATCATCTTTAATACTCATTTTTTTGGCAACATCACTTACTGCCACAAAGTGTTGATATTCTCCTTTAATAGGAATAAAGTATTTTGGATTTAAAATTTGAATTAAAACTTTAATATCTTCTTCACTTGCATGCATTGATTGAAGTTCTTTATTTTTTAACACATGAATTTGTGTGTCTGTTTTATACAATTCATTTATTGCACGATTTGCGATTTTTTCTGTACCAGGAAGTACAGGAGAAGCGACAATAAATGTATCACTCTCTTGTAATTTTAATTTTTCATCCCCTCCATCAATAATATCTAAAATATCATGATATATACGACGTGGACTACCACTTAATAAGACAACGAGTTTATCCATATTCTTTTTATCACTAATAGCCTTACTATCAGCTATATATGATGGATGAATATCTAAAATTGGTCTTTTTGTATGACGGGCAATTCGCATTATTGTATTGGTATTATCATATTTATCACGTCCATAAAAACAAATTTTGCGATTATATTTCTTAGCAAGTTGGGCAATTTCTTGTGTTCTAAAAGCATTTTGAGCGTAACTTGAAATAATAATTCTTCCTGTTGCATCTTCAAAAATACTTTCAATCTTATCTGTTAATTTATGTTTTGGTGACGTATAACCATCATTTTTTGAATAAGAAGATTCACATAGAAGAGCTAAGACCCCTTTTTTGCCAATTTCCATCATCTTTTGAATATTACATCTAAATCTTTCAGGTGCTCCGAAATCTATTATAAATTCACTACTATAGACAACATAACCATTTGGTGTTAGAAATGCGAGTCCAACGCTTCCTGGGATTGAATGAGTTATTGGGAAAAATTCAACAGTAACACCCGCTACTTTTATTGTTGCATTCATATTAACTCTTTTTATTTTATATTTATAAGAAACATGAGAATGTCGCATATATCTTTGTAAAAGCTGATCAATAAGATCTGCTGTCAAATCAGTCGTATAAATAGGCACATTCACTTCTTGTAATAAATAAGGAAGTGCCCCCATAACATCATCATGACCATGAGTAATAAAAATAGCTTTAATTTTATCTTTATTTTCTTTTAAATAATCAAAGTTAGGAATAATAACATCTACTCCTAATTTATCCACTTCTGGAAATCTATATCCAGCATCAATAATAAACCATTGATCATCTATCTCTAGGCAATACATACTTTTGCCATTTTCTGCTTGACCCCCAATAGGAGTAAGCTTTACTACACTTTTATTCATTATTTCCTCCTTTAAATTTATTTCTTATTTCGTTTTCTTTGTTTCTATTCTAACAAATAATTCATAAAAGAAAAAGTCTCATTTCTCTTTCTTTAAAAGAAACAACGGTTGCAATTGTTTATCAACAAGTGCATTGATCATTGTTTGAATGATTAAATCATTCTTTGCAATCAAACTATTTGGTTTTTTAAAAATATCATCTTGAAACATAGGAACAAGATAAAAATGTTTTGTATTTAATATTTTCATCATATTCATACCACTCGTTGAAAGTAAGTCATTACTACATAGACCTAAAACAATATTTTTTTGATTACGAAGTGTCGACTTAACTGCCATCGTTACTGCATTATCATTAATGCCATGCGCTAATTTAGCAAGTGTATTGGCACTACACGGATAAACAACCATCATATCTAACGGAAGTTGGGGACCAAACACTTCTGCTTCAACCACATCTGTAACCACTTTTTTACCAATAATTTTTTCAACTTGTTCAATAAATTTATTTGCTTTAAAAAAACGTGTATCTTCTTTAAAGACATTTTCACTTACAAAAACATAAAGATCCACAGGGTAAGACTTTAATTCTTTTAAAAACAAAAGACAAGATTTAAGTGAACAAAACGATCCTGTAATTCCTATTCCAATTTTCAATCCCTCAAACATGGTTCATCACTTCTTGAATCGCAAAATACATTATAAGTGCTGCTTCATAAGGAAAAGAGCGTTCAGGAACATTACGTATCGATTGATAATTTTTTAAATGCAGAGTTTGTGCTAAATCAATAATTTTTTGATAAGAAACATTTTGATAATTAATGACCGCACACGGTATTGTATTAATAATCAAATCATACGTACCTTTTAGATTTACAAAATCAATATGTTTATAATTTTGTATGATTTGATCATAATCTTTATAATTTCTATTACATATTGTAACAATATACTGTTTTTTTAAAAGATTTGCAAGTTGCTTTCCTAAATCACCATAACCTAAAATTAAAATAGAATGCGTATCTTTTTTTTGACTTACCAATAAATACGTTCCTATTGCTGTAAGCATATTATTTAAATGACGGAAATGGTAATTTTGATTAAGTGAGACAAGTGAAAAAACATTCTTTCTACTTAACTTTTGATCTTTCACAAAATAAAAATCTGCTTCATCTTCTATAGAATCCACAATCTCAACACCATTTTCTAAAAATAATTCCTTTAAATAAGCACTTCTTTGATCATATACATAAATATACCCTTTCATATGCCACCTCAATATAGTATATGAAAGGGTGTGCTATCCGTGCAATCAGTTCACATTATTTGTTACTTGTTCTGTCATCAACGCAACAATTTCTTCAACCTTTGGGCCAATTAAACTCACAGCTTGCATAACCATTTGCTTTTCATCATCATAGTCATCACATATAAATTCGTATTCACATTTTACACGAAAAATTGGATTATTTTCTTCTTCCACTTTTGATAAAAATAAAAGATTTATTTTATCTTTATCAGATATTTGATATGATACTGACATAATGGCCCTTACATTTTCAAAATTACAAACAGAAACATCTTTTTGTGCACTTAAATGAACGGATAACAATTGTACTTTACGAATATCACATTTCATACTTTTCCTCCTTCATTATGTATATTGGCTCTTTTTTTATTTTTTTCTTTTTTTATTTTAATTTTTAGGAGATTTTATAATGATTCTTGCATTTCTATTATCAATTATCTTATTTTTATTCTTTCATCCTTTATACAATAACTATACAAGTTTAATGTCTACATCCTATGCCTTTCTTTATGATTTTTGGATACTTTATTTAAGTTATACCCTTTGTCATCAATTTTTAAAAATAACAACACATAAAAAAACAATCTATTCTTTAACACTCTGCTTTATCATAGGTTCATTGATTCCTTATAAAAATCATCCTTTTTTACATGTAAGTTTACCAATGGTTACAATCATTCTTTCTATTCTTTTAATTGCTTTTATCATTAAAGAAAAGCAAAAAAATGAGCCCTTTAAAGCTCATTTACTAAATCAATGGTATTTTTATGGACTTTCCATCATTGCATTGTCCCTTATTTTCTTTGGACAAATCAATGGTATTGTGGAAATTTTGACCCTAATCTTTATCTTTTGGATGCTTTCCTTGCTTCAACGTTAATTAAATAATTATATTGCATTCCTTGTCTTAGGTTACTTGTATCATAATCTAACATTTCTAAAATAGTATAACCAAATTCTAAAGCAGCAGCTGGTCCTTTTCCCGTAATAACATTACCATCACGTTGAACAATGGCTTCTTGATAATTTGCTCCATTTAATTGATCTTCAAAACCTGGTGAACACGTACATACTTTTCCGTTTAAAATATCTGCTTTAGCAAGAACAATTGGTCCTGCACAAATAGCACTAACAAGTTTTCCTTTTTCATAAAAATCTTTTACGATTTCAATAACACGATCATCATCCCTTAAATTTGTAGCCCCTGGAAGCCCTCCTGGAATGACAATTCCATCGTATTGGTAAAGATTTTCATTAAACAAACAATCCATTTTAATCGTAATTTGATGAGAACTTGTTACCTCTTTTTGATCCATTCCTACTAAATCAACATGAACACCAGCACGTCGTAAAATATCAACTGGTGTTAAAGCTTCAATTTCTTCAAATCCTTCTTTACATAAAACAGCAATTTTTTTCATATAAAAACCCCCTTTTGTTATAAAATAGTACCACAAAAAGAAAATATTTGAAATAAATCTTATTAGTTGTATGCCGTTTCAAAATATATTATAATTACATGCAGTAAACATTATAAAAATTTATCCTTTTTGGAGGTTCTATGAAAAAAGTCGTTATTGGCATTACTGGAAGTATTGCCATTTATAAAACATGTGAAATTATTTCACGTTTAAAAAAGAAAAATTATGATATTGAAGTCATCATGACAGAAAGTGCAACTAAATTCATTACTCCACTTACTTTTGGTGCACTGATCCATAAACCGGTTCTTGTTGATGATTTTGATGAAACAGGTTATCAAATAAAACATATTAATATTGTTAAAGAAGCAGATTGTTTTATTGTTGTACCTGCTACTGCAAACGTTATCGCTAAAATTGCTAACGGTATCGCAGATGATGTTTTAACTTCTTCATTTTTGGCAGCAACATGTCCTAAAATCATTGCTCCCGCTATGAATGTTCACATGTATGAAAATACCGCCACACAAAAGAATTTAGATTTATGTAGATCCTATGGTATTAAAATAGTGGAACCAGAGATTGGTAATTTAGCATGTGGCTATCAAGGAAAAGGTCACTTAAGCGATATTGAAGATATTTTAGATGCTATTGAATACATGATTTCTCCACATCCTTTACAAGGAAAACATGTATTGATTACCGCTGGTCCTACACAAGAATCATTAGACCCTGTTCGTTTTATTTCAAATCATTCAAGTGGGAAAATGGGCTATGCACTTGCCCGTGCCGCTCGAAAGTTAGGTGCACATGTGACTTTAATTAGTGGGCCAAGTCAACTAAGAGCTCCTTATGAAGTAGATATAATCAAAATCCAAAGTGCACAAGGAATGTTTAAACAAGTTTTAAGTTATTTTGATTTCCAAGATTATGTTATTATGGCTGCTGCTGTAGGTGATTATCGTCCTAAAGAAGTCAATGATCAAAAAATCAAAAAGGAAAATGAACGTTTTGATTTAGAACTTGTCAAAAACGAAGATATTTTAAATTATCTTGGTCATCACAAAACAAAACAAACAATATGTGGTTTTGCTATGGAAACGGAAAATGTTATTGAAAATGCTAAAAATAAATTTTTAAAGAAAAACTGTGATTTATTAGTTGTTAATGATTTATTTGAAGAAGGTGCTGGTTTTAAAACCAATACAAATAAAGTTGCTCTAATCACAAAAAATTTTGTTGATTATTTAGATTTAATGAGTAAAGATGATCTATCTGATCTTATTTTAGATAAGCTTATCAAAGTTAAAGGAGAATAGAAATGTTAGTCGTTGTAGATATGGGTAATACAAATATTACCATGGGATTATATAAAGAAGATACATTAATTGGAAATTATCGTTTAACAACAAAATTACAAAGAACTTCAGATGAATATGGATTTATGATTTTATCCTTTTTACAAGCTTATCAAGTGACAGTTGAAGATATTAAAGATGTCATTATTTCAAGCGTTGTCCCTAAAATCATGTATTCTTTTACAAATTCTATTCGTAAATATTTCCATAAAGAACCCATTATTGTTGGTCCTGGTGTCAAAACTGGGATTTCAATCAAATATGATAACCCACGTTCTTTAGGAAGTGACCGTATTGTAGACGCCGTTGGTGCTTATTATAGTCATCATTGTGCTTGCCTTGTTATTGATTTTGGTACAGCAACAACCTTTGATGTTATCTCTTCTAACGGAGAATTTATGGGGGGTGCCATTGCTCCTGGTATTGGCATATCTGCTGAAATGTTATCAAACCGAGCAGCTCAACTTCCTGAAGTTGCTATAAAAAAGCCACAGCATATCATTGGTAAAAATACGGTTGAAGGTATGCAAGCTGGTGTTGTTTATGGTTATATTGGTTTAACAGAGAAGCTGATCAAAGAAATTAAAAAACAATATTCTGAGCCTCTTAAAGTAATTTCTACAGGTGGTTTAGGACGTATGATTTATCATGAGACTGATTTAATTGATGCTTATGATAAAGATCTTACTTTTAAAGGTTTAAAAATTATTTATGATATGCAAAAAAGGGATTAAACAAAATCCCTTTTTAAATTATTTTTTGTATAGAATTGAATTTGATCTTGACTATCCAAATAAAGGATTTCTATGTTTTTTCTTCTAAACCATGTACCTTCAAAATATGTTTTAGCCATTCTTCGTTACGATTGACAAACACTAAATTTTTTTTAATCACATTTCCTTGCAACATCAATAAAACAGGTATCTTTTCCTTTTGTACTTGATGATTTAAATCACTCAACTTAAGCGGCCTTGATAATGTCTTAGGATAAAACGAAAATTTTCCATTTGTTTCTAAAATAATTTTATCAATTTCATTTAAATCAAAATAACCATTCATGCGACAATTCATCAATAACTCATTTAAATCAATCTTTGCTTTATCCAATGCCTTTGAATAAAGTTTATCATTTTCATATAAAATCAAAGGTTTTCCTTCTACAAAAAAACGAAACTTCATGTAATTCTTTGTTAAAATTGAAATCAACCAAGTAAAAACTGCATAAACAATCATTCCTAACAATGGTTTTAATATCTCCTCAAAGTCACACATAATCAGTTCAGAAGCAATTGATCCAATTGTAATTCCAATAATATAATCATATAAAGAAAGTTCTGTCACTTGTCGATAACCCATAAGTTTTGTTAAAAAAAATAAAACAATTAAAGAAATCAACGGTAATAGGATATATTCTAATAGATTCATTTTCTTCACCCATTAAAGTATATCCAAAAAATAAAAAAAGAAGTCAAAATTATGACTTCTTATATAAAATTCTCATTGAATTACAAATAGCAATAAGAGTAACACCAACATCTGCAAAAACACCCATCCACATATTTGTAAGACCAAAGAGTGTTAAGATAAGAACACCAATTTTAATAATCAAAGTAAATGTTACGTTTTCTTTTAAAATAAAGTTTGTATAATGAGATACGTCAATTGCTTTAGCGATTGCAGTAATATCATCACTCATCAAAACAACATCGGCTGCTTCAATTGCAACATCACTTCCAACACCACCCATAGCAATACCAATATCACTTCTTGCAAGAACAGGTGCATCATTAATGCCATCTCCAACGAAAGCCACAACATGTTCATCTGACATAAGATTTTCTAATTGTGAAACTTTGTCTTGAGGGAGTAAATCACTATAAACTTGATCGATTCCTGTTCTCGTAGCAATATCATTTGCTACAGTAGAATGATCCCCTGTAAGCATCACTGTTTGTTTAACATGTGCTTTTTTCAAATCTTGGATTCCAGGAATTGTTGATTCTTTAATGACATCCGCTACCACAATATAACCAAGATATTGATCACCACAAGCAATATGAACCATTGTTCCAATTTTTTCAGGTTGTAAAACAGACAGATTCAATTCTTTAAAATATTTTTCATTACCTAAATAATAGTGTTGATGATCAATAACAACTGTTAACCCTTTACCTGCAATTTCTTTGAAATCTTCAATACGTGAACTATCAATTTCTTTACCATAAGCTTTAACAATACTACGTGCAATTGGATGATTTGACATATATTCCCCATAAGCACCAATTTCTAATAAATCATCATTTGAAGTTTCAACCACTTCAAATTCTCCTTTTGTAAGAGTTCCTGTTTTATCAAAAACAACTGTATCTATATCTTTAAGCAATTCCAAATAATTTCCACCCTTAACTAAAACCCCTAATGCACTCGCTTTACCAATACCAGCATATAAGCCTAAAGGAACAGAAATAACAAGAGCACATGGGCATGATACAACTAAGAAAGTACATGCACGATAAAGCCAAGTATAGAAGCTTTGATTCGGTAAAATAATCATTGGCACGATTAATAATAATATTGCTAGGCCAACAACTGTTGGCGTATAAACTTTTGCAAAACGTGTAATAAATTTTTCAATTTTAGCTTTCTTACTTGCTGAATTTTCAACCAAATCAATAATACGACTTACTGTACTATCAGCATAATGTTTTGTAACTTCTATATATAGAATATCATTTAAGTTAACAACACCAGATAAAACTTCATCCCCTACTTCAACGCGGCGAGGAACAGATTCACCTGTTAAACTTGCAGTATCTAACATACTGTTTCCTTTAATAACTTTTCCATCAAGTGGTACTTTTTCTCCCACTTTAACAACAATCGTTTCACCTACATTTACTTCTTCAGGTGTAACTTGAATCATTTGTTCATCTTTTACAATTGTTGCATATTCACTTTTAATATCCATTAAAGAAGAAATAGATGAACGTGTTTTGTTAACCGCATACCCTTGGAAAATTTCACCAATAGCATAAAATAACATAACGGCAATTGCTTCGCTATAATCTCCTAAGGCAATCGCACCAAATGTAGCTAAACACATTAAGAAGTTTTCATCTAAGAAATCTTTATGACCAATATTTTTAATCGCCTTTAAAATAACCTTATAGCCAATTAATAAATAAGCAAATAAATATAAGAATGTAGAAAAACCACCTGTAAATAAATGGGCTCCGATAAAAATAATAATACCTTCAACCAATTCAATATTTTCTTTTAAATTAAATAATTTAGGTTTATTATATTCTTTTTTATCATCTTCTTTAGATAAAGTAACACCTTCTTCTACAGAATCAACAACAGCTTGTAATTTATCCAACAATTGAGGATCATTCTTTGCTTTAACCATTAATTTTTGTGTTGAAAAATTAACAACGGCATCGTCAATATATGATTGTTTTTTTATTTCCGTTTCCACTTTACTTGCACAGTTTGCACAATCAAGACCAACAATATTATATTTAATCGCATTTGTAAGTTCTCGATGATCTTCTACATGTTCATGATGGTGGCCACAACCGCATTCATGGTCGTGATGATGATGTTCATGTCCACAACAATCATGATCATGTTCATGATGACAACCACATTCATCATGATGTTCATGTTCGAAATCATGTTTATGTTCTTCATGGTGTTCATGATGTGTTATATTTGATAATAAGTTTTCAATTGTTACTTCATCTTCAATAGATTGCATAAAAGAAAGCAACTCATGATCATCGATATCATATTCACTTTCAAATGTCATCATTCCTGTAGCAAAAGAAATGACACAATCATTAATCTCCTCTTTTTTATTTAAACTATCTTCTAGTTTTTGCGTGCAATTGGCACAATCAAGTCCGTTGACTTTATATTTGTATTTCATATTATTTATCCTCCATGATATGACGATATCCAGCTTCAAAAATAAGTTTGACGTGTTCATCATCTAATGAATAATACATCATCTTACCTTCTCTGCGATTTTTTACTAATTTATTTGCTTTTAAAATTCTTAGTTGATGTGAAATAGCTGATTGTGTCATATCTAAGCAAGCAGCTAAATCATAAACACACATTTCCTGATCAAATAAAGCACAAATAATGCGGATTCTTGTTGAATCACCAAACACTTTAAAAAGTTCTGCAATATCATATAGTAATTCTTCATTAGGCATTGTTTCTTTTACTTTTTCTACAGTTTCACTGTTAACGATCTTATCCATGGTTACTCCTTTCGTATGAATATATGTTCATATGAATATTATATGATATTTATTTACAAAGTCAATACATATGATAAGATTAAATAAAAAATGATTGGAGAAATTTTATGAAAAAATTATTGATTGTCATTGATTATCAAAAAGATTTTGTAGATGGAAGTTTAGGATTTAAAGAAGCCCAAGATATAGATGATTATATTACTTCTTTAATTAATCAATATCACAAAAATAAAGATGATGTCATTTTTACTTTTGACACACATCAAGAAAATTACTTAGAGAGTCAAGAAGGTAGAAATTTGCCTATCCCTCATTGTATTAAAGGAAATGATGGATGGCAGCTTTATGGAAAAGTAAATGATGCAAAACAAAAAGAAGATGTCTGTATTGAAAAACCTACCTTTGGTTCTTTAGAATTAGGTAATTACTTAAAAGAAAAATCTTACCAAGAAATCACATTAGTAGGTGTTGTTTCTAATATTTGTGTTTTATCAAACGCCATTATCGCTAAAAGTGCTTTGCCTGAAACCTCTATTTGTATTGACTTAAAAGGTATTGCGAGTAATGATGTTTCACTTGAAAAGAAAGCAATTGATTTATTAAAGAGCTTACATTTTCATATTGTTAACGAATGATATGCAATTATATACAATTAATAAATTCTTATTAAAATAAGTTATTGACACTCAAGATATTGAGGCGTAAAATTTGCCTAAAGATATATATAGGAAAGGAAGTATTAAAAAATGTCAAAAAAAGATATTGATTGGTCAAATATCGGTTTTGGATATATGCCAACAGAAGCAAGATTCGTATCAAATTATAAAGATGGAGCTTGGGATGAAGGCGTGCTTACTGCTGATGACAAAGTTGTTATTAGCGAATGTGCAGGTGTTTTACAATATGCACAAACTTGTTTTGAAGGATTAAAAGCTTATAGAACAAAAGATGGGAAAGTTGTTTGCTTTAGACCTGATTTAAACGCAAGTCGTATGGCTGATTCTTGTAGAAGATTAGAAATGCCTGTTTATCCTGAAGATAAATGGGTTGAAGCCATTGAAAAAGTTGTAAAAGCTAATATTGATTATGTGCCACCTTATGGATCAGGAGCTACTTTATATGTTCGTCCATATATGTTTGGTTCTAACCCAGTTATCGGTGTTAAACCAGCAGATGAATATCAATTCAGAGTACTCGTTACTCCAGTAGGACCTTATTTCAAAGGTGGAGTTAAGCCAATTACAATTCGTGTCACTGACTTCGACCGTGCTGCACCTCATGGTACAGGACACATCAAAGCTGGATTAAACTACGCTATGAGTTTACATGCAATCGTTGATGCTCATAAACAAGGATTTGATGAAAACATGTATTTAGATGCAGCTACTAGAACTAAAGTTGAAGAAACTGGTGGAGCAAACTTTATTTTTGTTACAAAGGATAATAAAATCGTTACTCCTAAATCTGACAGCATCTTACCTTCTATCACTCGTCGTTCTTTAATGTATGTTGCCAAAGAATATTTAGGATTAGAAGTTGAAGAAAGAGAAGTTTATCTCGATGAAGTAAAAGATTTCGCTGAATGCGGTCTTTGTGGTACTGCTGCAGTTATCTCACCAGTCGGTAAAATCAATGATCACGGTAAAGAAATTTGTTTTCCAAGTGGTATGGATGAAATCGGACCTGTTCTTAAAAAACTTTATGAAACTTTAACAGGTATTCAAATGGGTACAATTGAAGCACCTGAAGGTTGGATCAAAGTTATTGAAGAATAACAATTTTAAAGCTTGTCAATTAATGACAAGCTTTTTCTTTGCTTAAAAGCAAAAAAGCATTGATAAAACAATGCTTTTAACGATTTTCCATTTTAATATATTCTTTTTTTTCGCCAACGTATTTTCCTGCTGGACGAATAATTTTTCCTGAATAAAGTTTGTTTTCAATATTATGTGCAACCCATCCAACAGATCTTCCAATAACAAACATCAAAGTATAAAGATCTTTAGAAAGCCCTAGCATGTCATAAACGAGACCACTATAAAAATCAATATTGGCACATACGTTTATTCCCTTTCTTGCTTTAATTTCAGCAATAGCAAGTTCTTCAAAACGATGGTATAGTTCATATTCTTCCAAACGATTTTTTTCGATAGCCAATTGTTTACATTGTTTAGAAAGAATTTGACAACGAGGATCGCTCAATGTATAGACTGCATGTCCAATTCCATAAACAAGACCCGATTGATCATTAAACTTCTTATCTAAAATATCCTTAATGACCTGTTTTAATTGTTCATCCGTTGCATTAAGTCCTACTTTATCAATAACAAGTTCCATTTGTTTAGCAACCGCTAAGTTAGCACCCCCATGCTTAGGACCTTTTAATGAACCAATAGCTCCTGCAAAACAAGAATATATGTCTGTTCCTGTTGAAGACATAACAACATTTGTAAAAGTCGAGTTGTTTCCTCCACCATGATCAGCATGTAAAACTAAACACATATCTAAAACACTCGCTTCTGTTTTTGTAAAAGAGCGATCAATCCTTAACATTTGGAGAATATTTTCAGCAATTGAATATTCAGTATTTACTGGATGAATAAACAAACTATCACTATCAAAATAATGTACTTTACAACGATAAGCATAACAAACGATTTCTGGAATCTTAGCAATTAAATCCAAGCCTTTATTTAGCGTTGCTTCTGGCGAAATATCATCAGGTGTTTCATCATAAGTATAAAGCATTAACACTTCTTGTTGTAATTTATTCATCATATTTTGCATTGGAAACCCTAAAATACGCG
This sequence comes from Faecalibacillus faecis, assembly GCF_003024675.1. Classification (GTDB taxonomy): domain Bacteria; phylum Bacillota_I; class Bacilli_A; order Erysipelotrichales; family Coprobacillaceae; genus Faecalibacillus; species Faecalibacillus faecis. The sequence goes on from NZ_PYLP01000002.1 coordinate 261,093, forward strand.
CTTGTAAATAATTTAACGGCAATTCGTAACGTGAAGCAAGTTCTTTTTTGAAAGCTTCTAATTCATCTTTATTTGGCAAATAACCAAAAAGAATTAAAAAGCAAACTTCTTCAAATAAAAAACGATTTTTAGCGTCATGCCCTTTTATAAAATCAGAAACTTTAACTCCCCTATAATAAAGTTCCCCTTCTGTATCAATTTTTTTACCATTTTCCTTTTTATATCCAACAACATCTGAAATACGTGTAAGACCAACGAGAACTCCAGTTCCATCTTCATTTCTTAAACCATTTTTAACATTGTATTTAGAGTATAAAGAATTATCAATTTTATTTAATGATGTACTTCTTTGAAAGACATAATCAATAAATTCACTCATATTTAAGCCCCCTTATCATAGTGTTAGTAATATCATATCACAAATTTGTATAATTGTATACAATTATTTATTTGTCTTACTTTGTTAGACATTGTCAAATAAGAAAAAGTATTCTAAAATAGAGTGTAGGTGATAGAAAATGAAAATATTTGATCAAGAATTTAAAGGTTTATCTCAAAATGAAGTTTTAAAAAGAATCCAAGATGGGAAAACTCATTTTGTGGAAAGTAAATCAACAAAAACATATCAAGAAATAATTATAAACAATATTTTTACCTTTTTCAATTTTATTAATATCATACTCTTTGCATGTATTATTTTTGTCGGGTCTTATCGTAATACTCTCTTTATTTCTGTTGTCTTTTTTAATACCCTTACAGGTATTTATCAAGAGATAAAAGCTAAAAAAACACTTGATAAATTGAGCATACTTACAAAACAGAAAATTGAAGTATTAAGAGATAATCAACTCACTAAAATCAACGTTGAAGAGATTGTTCAAGACGATTTCATTATTTTAAATACAGGTATGCAAATACCTGTCGACTGTACACTATTAGAAGGTCATGTTGAAGCAAATGAATCCCTTCTTACTGGAGAAAGTGATGCTATTTTAAAAGTAAATGGTGATTCCCTTCTTTCAGGAAGTTTTGTCACTTCAGGACGTGCCATTTGTAAAGTTACCCACGTTGGAAAAGAAAGTTATATTCATAAATTGACCGCTCAAGCAAAGGAGTTTGATAGTAAAAAATCAGAACTTTCTCAAGCCCTTGATCAAATATTAAAAATTATTTCTATTATTCTTATCCCTATCGCTTTTCTACTGTTTTGTAAAGAATTTTTCATTGGACACTACCCATTTAGTGAGACTGTCGTTTCAGTTGTAGCTGCTGTTTTAGGAATGATTCCTTCTGGTCTTGTCTTACTTACTACAATTGCTTTATCTTTAAGTATAGTTCGGCTTGCCAAAAAAAGTACCCTTGTTCAAAATCTTTTTTGTATCGAAACACTCGCTCGTGTTGATACTATTTGCTTAGATAAGACCGGTACACTTACTGAAGGAAAACTTAAATTAGATGATGTTATTTGTTTAGATGATTCTTTTGACCTAGAAAAAATTATCAAAAATTTAAATTATTGTTTAGAAGATACGAATATGACATCACAAGCACTTCACCAACGTTTTTCTAAAGAAAAAAATTATCAACCTTTTTTTGTCATTCCTTTTTCATCACAAAGAAAATATAGTGCTGTTTCATTTTGTGATTTTGGCACAATTTATTTAGGAGCCAGTCAATTTATCTTTTCTAAACTTGATCAAAAAATAAAAGATAAAATTCAATTCTATACATCCAAAGGTTATCGTGTCCTTTGCATTGGTTATACACCAACAATCATTAATGAAAATAGACGAGTGAATGATTTAAAATGTATTGGTTTTCTTATTTTATCAGATATTATTCGTAAAGACGCTAAAGAAACTTTAGATTATTTTAGAAAACAAGATGTGCAAATAAAAATCATTTCAGGAGATGATCCTTCTACAGTTTCTGCCATTGCTAGACGTTGTCATCTTTTAGATTATGAAAAATATATTGATGTTTCTTCTTTGTCGGATGAAGAAATCAAAGAAGCCGTAGAAAAATATACGATTTTTGGACGTGTTTCTCCACAACAAAAAAAAATAATGATAACAACCCTTCAAGAAAACAACCATACTGTGGCTATGACAGGTGATGGTGTCAATGATGTACTTGCTTTAAAAGCTGCCGATTGTTCAATTGCAATGGCTTCTGGTAGTGATGCCGCAAAAAGCGCTTCACACATTGTTTTATTAGAAAACAATTTTAATGCAATGCCCCACATCGTTAATGAAGGACGACGTGTTATTAATAATATTACTGCTTCAGCTTCGATGTATTTAATTAAAACAATTTTCTCTGTTGTTTTATCAATTGGGATGATTTTATTTGGTCATGGTTATCCATTTAAACCTATTCAGCTTACTGTGATTTCAGCATGCTGTGTTGGTATCCCTACTTTCTTTTTAACTTATGAACCCAACTTTAAAAAAGTATCTGGAAACTTTCTAAAAATCGTTTTTAAAAATGCCTTTCCTTTTGCCTTTATGATAGCAATTTGTTCAACGATCATTGTTAATGGTGGCCGAGTATTAGGTTTTGAAAAAGAAATGCTTTCTACAATTTGTGTTTTACTTACAAGTTGGTGTTATTATAGTGGTTTAAGACATATTTATGCGCCGCTAAGTCATTATCGTATTTTTGTTATTTATATTATGCAAATCGTTCTTTATATTTCATTAATTGTCGGTCATCAATTTTTAGGACTTGATAATATTGATTATATTGGTGCTATTACTTTAATGTTTCTTGTTACTTTTTCAAAAGTTATTTATTTATTCAATTTTGAATTATTTGATTATGTTTATTTATTCTTACAAAAACGATATAAAAAACATCATTAAAAAAAAGAGAATTTTTCAAAAAGAAATTTTCTCTTTTTAGTTACAACATTTTTCTTCAATAAAACTTTGACATGTTTTTTCTACAAACAGCATATCTTCTTTAAGTCCCTCTTTAAATTCTAATCGTTCCATATTTCTGTGGATATAATCATTTTCTTTAATGAATTGATAGCTAGATTTAAAATTCAAATCAAACACAAATGCAAAATAAGAAACCCACATATCCACTTCATTATGACGATTTTCTTTTAAAATCAACCGATGATTTTCTATGTCATTCAAAATATTTTTTGATACTCTTTGACTATAAAAAATTTCATCACTAATACTAAATAATGTTTGAATCGATTCAATATTTTTCACTCTAAAATTATCAAGTTTATCACTATCTCGAATAAGTAAAACTTGTTTCAATAAAAAAGAATCTAACCCTTTTGGTACTTTATATAAAGAATGATATGCTATCGCTTTTCTAATCACTTCATCATATTGATCATCTTCAATAAATTGACGAATCATTCCTTCATCAAATAAAACCTGTACTCCTAATGTCGCATGATCAACATTACGATCATCAAAACTATTAAAACGTTTTATCTGTTCGAAACGTCCAATATCATGCAATAAGGCAATTAAATACGCTAAATCTTTTTCAATTCCTGTTATATTTTCATGTAAACATAAATATTCTGTTGTATGTACCACTTCTAATGTATGAATAAGTTTTAAATGAATCTTGTCATTTGTTAAATCAAACTGTTGAACATAATTCATAAAACAATCTTTTGCTGTATTTATATCTAACATTCTTGACCTCACCTCTATTTCTATTTTATACTATAGCATAAAGTGAGGTATAATATGAATAATTTATTAAAACAACAATATATTAGATTAATCGAATGTAATAACGAAGAGATATCAATTCTCGCAAATACAAGCGCCTTTATCATGCAAAATTTTGATGATATTTCTTGGGCAGGATTTTATTTATTAAAAAATGATGAACTTATTTTAGGTCCCTTCCAAGGAAAAATTGCCTGCACAAATATTCCACTTACTAAAGGTGTATGTGGTAAAGCTGCATCATCAAGAAAAACTGTTCTTGTTGAAGATGTTCATCAATTTGAAGGACATATTGCCTGTGACAGTGAAAGTAATAGTGAAATCGTTGTCCCATTAATCAAAAATAATCAATTATATGGTGTTTTAGATTTGGATTCAACATCATTTGGTCGTTTTAGTAAAGAAGATCAAATTATTTTTGAAGAAATTGCTGAAATACTTGTTCAACATTTATAATTCTTACATATCTTTGAGATGAGGAGGATTCATGAAATACAAATATCTTTTATTTATCTCGATAATAATAAGTTTATGTATTTGGGGATACTTTTCTTTTCAAAGAAAGATTATTTTTATTGAACATCCAACATTAGAAATTAATAGTGTATTCCATTATCAAGAATATATTTATAAAATAAAAAAAGGTTCTATTAAAGAAGTCACTTATAATGCAAAGGATTTAAACATACATGCCTTAGGTCATTATCAAGTGACTTATTTTTTTAAAGGAAAAGAATATCATTTAAAAATAGAAGTGATAGATTCAAAGAAACCTCATATCAAAGAAACAAGATCTTTAAAAATAGAAAAAGGAAAAAAATATGATTTAAAACAAGGATTATCCATTAATGATAATTCACATCAATACAATCTTACAATTGATCCGCAAAATTTCAATTCCCATAAAACGGGATCATATACAATCATATACAAAGTTACTGACTTATCAAATAATCAAACGCTTTTTAAACGTCAAGTAAAAGTGGTAGAAAAGTTAGAAATTGGTACTTCTATCGAATCAAACGAAAAAATTGTTTATTTAACATTTGATGATGGTCCAAGTGAAAATACAGATAAAATTCTAACAATCTTGGATCAATATCAAGCTAAAGCCACTTTTTTTGTCACAGGTTGTCATCAAGAATATAATTATCTAATAAAAAAAGCTTATCAAAAAGGACATACCATTGGCTTACACAGTTACCAACATGAATATCCTGATATTTACCAATCAAAAAATGCTTATTTCAATGATCTTGATAAAATTGGCAAAATGGTTAAAGAAATTATTGGTTTTACTCCCCATTATATTCGTTTTCCTGGTGGCAGTTCCAATAAAGTATCTAAAAATTACTGTACAGGATTAATGACTATTCTTACAAAAGAAGTTATCAAACAAGGCTATCAGTATTATGATTGGAATGGTGATACCAACGATGCTTCTTCAAACAATGTTAGCGTTCATGAAATTATTTCTTCAGCAACTAACGAAAACCATCAAAATATTGTGATACTTGCTCATGATACTAACGCTAAAAATACAACAGTTGAAGCGCTACCCTCTATTATTTCTTTTTATCAAAAAAAAGGCTATTCATTTCAAGCCATTAATGATGAAAGTTTTTACGTTCATCATCATGTTCAAAATTAGCCTTTAATCTTTATATTTTTGAAGATCTTCTAATAAATAATTCTTCATCTGTTTATTTTTACGATTAAATTCTTTTAGTTCATTTTCATGCGTCTCTTTAACAAGTAACTCAAATTCTCTTGCCGAAATACGCATTGCTCCTGTTGAAAAAACAATTGTTTGTTCTAGGGCATCAGATGTTGCCACATAAACACGATAGTTTTCTGCTAAATCATGGGTTACTTTTTCTATATAATTATCGGCAGTTTGCGCTTCTTTGGTGTAAACGACATAGATATTATCATTTTTCTCAAAAGAACCCACATTCTTTTTTATCTTATACGCATCAAAAACAACAATAAGAAGGCATTTACGATAACCTTGATAATTATTCAACATTTCCATTAATCGTGTACGAGCATGGTCTAAATTCGTTTTTGAGAGTTCATTTAATTCATCCCATGAAAAAATAATATTATAGCCATCAACTAAAAGACATTCTGGCAAAATCGTTCTTTTTTCTTCTTTTTGTTCTTCGATTTTTCGATTCATTTCTTTAGAAAGTCTTCTTTTGATAGGCCCATACGTACGAATAAAAATTTCTTCTAACTCTTTATCGTCAACTTTGTAATTATTACGTGTTACTTTTGGTTTATTTTTTTGGTAAACATAAGGGAGATGCATATAATCTTCAACTTCATCATAAGTAACAAAAAAACCTGCCCCATGTTTACAAAAAATAGAACCTGTTGGGAACAAGAGATCATCTTCACTATTATAATTTATTTCCTGCACGATTTGTTCTTGATCAAGACATTCATAGTATCCATCCAATTGATAAAAGAATTTCCCATTTCCTTTTGTAATGGAAAGAAAGTCTTTTTGATAATTCATTAAATATCTTACCGGAGCTTTTCCTTTTATGATAGTTAGCGTATTTTCATAGCTTATTTGATAATCTCCGTGAAAAGTATCCAAATCATAGATGACTTTACTTGAAACATCCGTATCAACAATCATTTCAAATTGATAATAAGGTTCTATTAAAACTGACTTTGTTCTTTTTAAACCTTGACGAATCGCACGATAGGTGGCTTCTCTAAAATCGCCACCTTCTGTGTGCTTAAGATGCGCTTTTCCAGTAACTAATGTCAATTTCATATCAGTAATTGGTGACCCTGTTAAAACCCCACGATGTTGAATTTCTTGTAAGTGTGTCATCACAAGATTTTGAAAATTAATTGGTAAAGTATTTCTTTGACAATTGTTTTCAAAAACAAGTCCACTCCCTCTTTCTAATGGCTCAAGTAAGACATGAACTTCTGCATAATGACGCAACGGCTCAAAATGTCCAACCCCTTCAACTTTTTGGGAAATAGTTTCTAAATAACTAATTCTACCTTCATCATAAGAAATTAAAAAGCCATAACGTTCTAAAATAAGATTTTGTAATGTATCTAACTGAATTTCACCCATGATTTTTACGGATAAAATTTCTAATTGTTGATTATATTCAAATTGTAAACTCGGATCTTCCTTATTAATACTCAAAATTTGTTGAATAGCTTTACTTTTTTCAATATTATCAGGAAGTTGAATTTGATAAGACATAAAAGGTTTTAAAATCGTTTGTTGTCTTTGATTTTGATGTCCAAAAGTATAACCAATCGGCAGATTTTCCAACCCTTGACAGGCAACGATATCTCCTGGATAAGCAACTTGTACACTTTGATAACCTTGTCCTGTATAAATTCTTAACTCATCAACTTTACAATCTCCAATGAGATCTTTTGTATGTAAAGTTCCACCCGTAACTTTTAAATGCGTTAAATATTTTTGTTTATGAAAAGATTTTTTAAAAATGATGCCACTTAAAATATCCAACGGTTCTTTTTGATAAGTATACTGATCCAATACATTCATAAAATCTTCAATACCTTCATCTTTTAAAGCAGAGCCTAAACAAACAGGATAGATTTTTCTTGTCGCGATGACTTCTTGAATATCTTTCTTTGTTATTGTTCTTTCTAAATATTTTTCTAAAAGTTCATCATTTACTAAAGAAACGTTTTCTAAAAAATGATCATCTAACAAAAAACAATTTTCATTTAATTCGTTTTGAATGTCTTGGATTAATTGTTCTTTAGTTGAATAAGTACAATCCATCTTATTAACAAAAATAAAAGTTGGAATTTGATATGTTTGGAGTAACTTCCAAATGGTTTTCGTATGTCCTTGAATACCATCTTTAGCAGATATCACTAAAACTGCATAATCTAACACCTGCAAAGTTCTTTCCATTTCACAACTAAAATCATTATGTCCTGGTGTATCAAGAAAAGTCATTTGACTATTTTGATAAGAAAATGAAATTTCTTTAGAAAAAATAGTAATTCCTCTTTTTCTTTCTTGTTGATCATAGTCTAAAAAAGAATCAGCTTTATCCACACGTCCTATTTTTTTGATAACCCCAGCATGATATAACATTGTTTCAGATAAAGTTGTTTTTCCTGCATCAACATGAGCTAAAATCGCAAAAGTTACTTTTTTCATGAGAATCACCTTCTTTCTTAATAAATAATCTTTAATAAATCTCTAACAACGACACTTGCAATAATGAGTCCTGCACAACTTGGTACAAAAGAAATACTTCCTGGCGTTTTTTTATGCGTCTCTGGATCAACAGGCGCATTTGTTTCAATCGGCTTTTCAGTTGAATAAACAACCTTTAATGCTGGAATTTTCCTTTTTTTAAGTTCTCTACGCATCACACGTGCTAAAGGACATATAGAGGTTTTATAAATATCTGTTACTTCTAACTTTGTGGGATCTAATTTATTTCCTGTTCCCATTGAAGAAATAATTTTAATCTTTTTTTCTTGAGCAATTTCAACGAGTCTAATTTTAGCAGTTACGGTATCAACAGCATCTACAATGTAATCAAATTCATCAAAAGGAAAACGATTCACTGTTTCAGGCAAAAAGAAATCATCATATGTTTGAACATTGCAACGAGGATTGATTGATAAAATGCGTTCCTTCATGACTTCAACTTTTTTTCGATCAATTGTTTGATGCGTTGCAATAATTTGTCGATTAAGATTTGAAATAGAAACAATATCGTGGTCAATAATATGAATCGTACCTATACCAGCACGTGCGAGTGCTTCAACAACAAAACCACCAACACCACCAACACCAAAAACAGCAACCGTACTGCTTTGCAAAGTTTCTATTCCTTCTTTTTTTATTAATAATTCAGTTCTTGAAAATTCTTCCATTATAATCACCTGTAACATCATACCATAAAATAAAAAAGGCGGTAGCCTTTTTTATAAACCTTTTTCAGTTAATTCACGTGCCACATCATCTTTGATTGTAACACCTGCTGCTTTTAACTCGGCAATCTTATCTGCAAATTGTGGTAAGTATTTTTCATGAGCAATCAATAATTCATTTAAAACATTCACCATTTTTTGTCCTGATACTGTTTGTGGATTTAAAATGAATGCTTGCATTAATAACCCATAATCACCAGTTACAGCTGCTTCTTCAACACATAACTCCATGTTTTTCATGCATTGTAACCATCCTCTTTGAGCTGGTTGTAATGAGCCAAAAGCAATTGCTCTTGCCCCTGTTGAACCAATATAAGATGAAACTTCTACCGCACAGTCAGCTGGTAAATCTGGTACAGATCCATTATTTTTAGTTGTTACTACGATATGTGATAATTTATTTCCATAAATAGAAGCAATTGTTTCACAAGCCGCATCTGAATAATGTGCTCCTCCACGTTTTGCTAATTGTTCTGGTTTATGATC
>NZ_PYLP01000011.1 GCF_003024675.1 Faecalibacillus faecis
GCATACCGAAAACAAGGCATAGAATAGATGGGCGTAGGAATCCACCAGTAGCAAAAGGAAAAGCTGGATTTGTGACCACTAATCACTGAATCCAGCCCCTGTAGTATAGGGAATTCCTTTTCCATCGTTACAATAATGATAGGATAATATGAGATAAAAAACAACTGAAAAATTTAAAAAAATGATAAATTTTATTAGGTGCCTTTTGCGCTTTTTTTCATGTACAATTTTAATAAGATAAGCATAATAATAAAGGCACAAACTTAAGAAATAAAATCTTTCTTAAGTTCATGCCATTGTGAGAACTACGTCCCACTATTTTCTTACATATTTTAAATATAAACCTAATTTCATTAAGAAATCACTTTGTTTTATTTATATAGAGCTAACAACTTACACTATCACGCATGCTATAAACTTTTCTCCACTAGCGTTTTAAGCCACAAATCATTTCTACAGTTGCTGGATCATAGTGAGAGAAAAATGAACTTGTATCTTTATTAAGTGAAGCAATTGTTTGCATATCTTCTTCACTTAATTCAAAATCAAAGATATTTAAGTTTTCTTGCATTCTTTCTTTTCTGACTGTTTTAGCTAAAGGAACAATTCCTCTTTGTACAAGCCATCTTAAAATAACTTGTCCAACTGATTTATTGTATTTGTTTCCAATTTCTACAAGTGTTTCATTTGTAAAAATACCATTTTTACCTTCCGCAAATGGTGCCCATGCTTCTAATTGAACACCATATTTTGTATTGTAAATTAAAGCTGTATCTTGTTGATGGAAAGGATTCACTTCTACTTGGTTAACAGCTGGTACAACTTCTGTATCTAAAGCTAAGTCTACTAAACGATCTGGATAGAAGTTAGATACACCAATAGCTTTAATTTTTCCTTCTTTATACAAATCAATTAAAGCACGATAAGCTCCATGATAATCTTTAAATGGTTGATGTAATAAAACTAAATCAAAATAATCTAATTGCATTTTCTTTAATGATTCTTCAACGGAAGCTTTTGCCTTTTCATAACCATAATTAGAAATCCATACTTTAGTAGTAATAAATAATTCTTCTCTTGGTACATTTGTTTCTTGAATTGCTTTACCAACAGCTTCTTCATTTCCATAAGATTGTGCAGTATCAATTAAACGATATCCTGCATCAATCGCATCTAAAACAACTCTTTTACATTCTTCTTCATCTTTAACTTGGAAAACACCAAAACCAACAACTGGCATTTTCACTCCATTATTTAATGTTTTGTATTCCATAATTATTCTCCTTCTTCAAAATTACATTTTGTTGTGGCAAGTCTTTGTAAAGATTCTTTAGTCACTTTATAAAATGGTATATGTTTATTCACTTTTTCAATTTCTTTCATTTCTTCATCTGTTAGTTTAAAATCAAAAATTTGTGCATTCGCTTCAATATGATCTAATGATTTACTTCCCGGAACAAGACCAAATCCCATTTGGAGATGCCATCTTAAAATAATTTGTACAGTTGATTTATGATATTTCTTTGCAAGCTCTACAAAGATTGCCTCTTTTAACATATCACTATTTCCATGTCCTAGAGGATACCATGATTGAAGTTGTATATGATTTTTTTTACAAAAATCATATACATGTTCTGCTGGATAATAAGGATGACATTCTACTTGCATAATCATTGGTGCTATTTCACATTGATCAATGATTTCTTGAATTTGTGCAACTTGGAAATTAGAAAGTCCTATCGCTTTGATTTTTCCTTCTTTATACGCTTTTTCTAACATTTTATAAGCATAAATATAATTATTAACGGGATGATGTAAAATCATAACATCGATATAGTCTACGCCTAATCTTTTTAAAGTATTACCGATTGCTTGATCATTTTCATAAAGTGTAGGTCCTAACTTTGTTTCTAAATAATAATCTTCTCTTTTTAATCCCGATTGTTTTAAACCTTTTCCTACTTCAACTTCATTTCCATAACGATTGGCAGTATCAATAAGTTGATAGCCATGGTTTAAGGCAAAAGCTACATTGTCTTCAATTTGTTTACCAAATTGTTGAATGGTACCAAATCCAAGTTGAGGGATTTGGTAGCCATTGTTTAAAGTAATAAAATTAGTCATGAATTTTTAATCCCATTAAACGTGTTTCGTTGGCAGGATCTTCAGGATTATGAGATGGTTTGTTTGTATCTAAGGCTTGCATTTCTTTCATTTCTTCATCTGTTAATTCAAAGTCAAAGATATCAATGTTTCCTTTCATTCTTTCTTCATTTGTAGATTTAGGTAAAGAAATAACTCCTTCTTGATAAATCCATCTTAAGATAATTTGACCGGCATTTTTGTTATATTTTTTAGCTAATGAAACAATTGTTTCATTTTCTAATAAATCTTTATTTCCATGTCCTAATGGATACCATGCTTCTAATCGAATATCATTTTCAGCCATCACTTTTCTTAATTCTTTTTGTTGAACAAATGGGTTAAATTCTACTTGGTTGACCGCTGGCATTACCGTCATACCATCTTTAAATTTATTCCATAAGTTCACAGTAATATTAGAAATACCAATAGATTTGATTTTACCTGCTTGATACGCTTCTTCTAAAGCTTTCCAAGCTCCTAAATAATCACCATAAGGTTGATGTAATAAATAAAGATCAATATAATCTACTCCTAATAATTTCATAGAAGTTTCAATACCTTTTTTGGCATTTTCATAACCATAATCTTGTAACCATAATTTAGAAGTAATAAAGATTTCTGAACGATCAATACCACTATCTTTAATTGCTTTTCCTACATCACTTTCATTGCAGTAACCAGCAGCTGTATCAATATGACGATATCCTGCTTTTAAAGCAGTTAAAGTTGCATCATAAGTAGGTCCATCATTAGGAATCATGAAGACTCCAAATCCTACTGCAGGGATTGTTTGTTTATTATTTAATTCAAATGTTTTCATTATTATCTCCTCCAATTTCTATCTTTATTTTAGTTTTAAATTCTATAAATGTACAATATCAATAGTGCATGTTAGTATAACTGGAAGTTATACTTGTTGGTTTGCTTCAATAATATCTTTTAGACTTACTTTTTCATGTCTATAACGAGCATTAGGATTGGCGTCTTTCAATTTTGTGATGATGGCCTTTGATGGACAGTTTTGTGCACATGCTAAGCAAAATTCACAAGTATTTTGTTTTCTTTTAGCCTTTTTATCTTCAACATAAAATAGACCTCTTGGACACACCTTTGTACAAATACCACAGCCAACACATTTATCAGTTACCATAATTTGTTCACCATTAATGAGTTCTGGATTTTTCACAAAGATTTCTTTGGCAGAAGCATGGAAATCTCTTCCTGCCTGTGTTGCTTTAGGAATTTCTTCTTTTTTATTTTGGATATCTTGAAGTGTTTGTTGAATTTGTTGTTCAACATTTTTATCCATTGTCCTTTGTTCATTCATATCAAAGGATGGTAAGTAATTATCTACCATTAAAATAGAATGAATATAATTTACGTGTCTTCCTTTTTCTTCTAATAAACGTGCTATACATTCAGGAGCATCTGTGACATCTTTTCCATAAGTTAAAATCAAATAGAAATAATCTGTTTCAAATGTTGCCTTTTCTAAAAACTCTAAAACAATTTGTGGTGCTTCTCCGGCATAAACAGGATAAACAATTCCAATTTTTTCATCTTTAAAATTTAAGTTTTCTTGATGTAAGACTTGAGGAATACTGATGGGCGTTTCTTCAATTTGTCTAGCCACATACAAACTATTCCCTGTACCTGTAAAGTAAAATAACATATTCCTTTCTCCTTTTAATCATGTATTTTATATTTATTAAGCCATTTTGCGGTCATATAATTTTGATGATCAATAATTTCACTATAACCTAAATCAAGCTGTTCTATTTGTTTTTTATCTTCTTCATCTAACTGAAAATCAAAAATATCTATATTTTCTTGCATACGATCTAAATGTGTGGTTTTAGGAATGGCAATAATGTGATTTTCTAGATGCCATCTTAGAATAATTTGTGAAACTGATTTTTGATGTTTTTTCGCAATATCTAATAACATTGGATGATGAAAGATATCGCGTTGTCCTTCATTTAAAGGGCCCCATGCTTCTAACAGACAATCACATTGTTTTAAAACACATTTTTGATTTTTTTGTTGATAGAAGGGATGAAACTCAAGTTGATTGATCATAGGGTGTATCAAACTATTCATATAAAGATCCATGAATCTTTCTGGTGAAAAGTTACAAACACCAATTGCTTTGATTTTGCCTTGTTGATAAAGTTCTTCCATAGCTTTCCATGAGCCATAATAATCACCATAAGGTTGATGAATTAAATAAAGATCTAAATAATCAACTCCTAAGTTTTCTAATGATTGATGAAATGCCTGTAACGTATTTTCATAACCGGCATCTTGAACCCATACCTTTGTTGTCAAATAGATTTCTTCTCTTTTAAGTTTTGATTCTTTAATGGCTTCCCCTATTTCTTTTTCATTTTGATAAGAAGCGGCTGTATCAATCAAACGATAACCTGCTTCAAAGGCTTTTAAAACACATTCTTTTGTTTGTTTAGGAGGTATATGTAAAGTACCGTATCCTAACATCGGTAGTTGATAACCATTAGCCAAAGTTATATATTCCATATTTTGTTCCTCCATACATCTTTATTGTAGATTTCAAAGAAACAAAAGTACAATATCAATAAAGCATCTTACTATAACTGTCAGTTATACAAAAAAGCTATCCAAAGATAGTTTTTTACCAAATATTGCCATAAAATTCCAACCTTCATCATTTTTATCAAAGGACGTATTATATAGAAAAACAACTAAGGTCGCATTGGCAGAGACATAATAATCAGGTGTTCCAACGACAAGTCCATCTGCCTCTTCAAACTTTTGATCATCAATCGCATTGACACAATCATCAAAGATACAATGACCTAATCTTGCTTTACATGACATACAGGCAATACATCCACGAATATCCTTATTTCCAACATACTCAATTTCACTTTCAATATCTTCTTGATCAAAGATTTTAACCATTTCATCGAGGGCAATCTTTGTATTTTTTCTTGGACGAGGGCTTCCACTAATTATTAATATTTTTATTTTAATATATGCATTAAAAAAGCACATTATCATTCAATTGTCTCACTATAACTCAAAGTCATAGTGTGTTATAATAACGAAAAGGACGTGAAACTATGATTGAATTTAACCAACTTGAACATCTTGTATCCATTGCGAAAAATAAAACCATTTCAAAAGCTGCTGAAGAATTGTTGATTTCTCAACCAGGACTTACAAGATCTATGCAAAGATTAGAAGATGATTTAGGACTTTCTTTATTTAATCGTAAGAAAAATAAAATTGAATTGAATGAAAATGGAAAACTTGCGGTAGAATTTGCACAAAATTTACTTGATGGACGAGAAGAAATGATTAAAGAACTTACAAAACTAAGTCAAAATCATATTTCTTTTGGTTCTTGTGCACCAGCTCCTTTATGGGGTGTTGAATATGCTTTATTAAATAATACAGAATCCCAAATTGAAAGTACCCTAGTTCAAGATGAAAAGACATTAATTGAAGGTCTAGAAAAAGGAGATTATTCTTTAATCGTTTTACATCATCCTTTACAAGATAAAAAATATATTTCACAAGAATTTTTAAATGAATCTCTTTATTTATCTGTTCCCCCAGCACATCCTTTAGCACCTTTTAAAGAAATATCTTTTTCTGATTTAAACGGTCAAAGTGTTTTACTTCTTACACGTATTGGTTTTTGGAATAAAGTTTGTCAACGTATGATTCCTGAATCACATCTTTTATTTCAAGACGATCCTTCTGTTTTTAATGAACTTACCAAGATGTCCGCTTTACCTAATTTTAGAAGTGATATTACAATTCAAATAGAAGAAGCAGAAGATAATCGTATTTTAATTCCAATTACCGATAATGAAGCACATGTCAGTTATTATGCGATTTATCCAAAAGACAAAAGAAATTTATTTAAATCTATCATTAAACAAATCAAAGATATTGATTGGAAAAAGACAAAAGAGCTATCTAAATGATAGCTCTACTTATATTGTATAAACATTTTTTCAATTCTTTTTTTCATTTTCTCTTGTAAAGAATAAGGTTTAATAACTTTTACATGATCTTGCAACATCATGAGCCAACCAATCAAACCATCAGAAATAAGAACATCTTCTATAGTAAGATGATAGCGATTTTCAAAGTCTTTTTTAACAGGATGATCTTGTCCAAATTGATCAATGACTTCTCTTAAAACCACTTCATCAAAACTAATTTCAAGTGTATCCTTTTGTCCTGAAACATACATATTTATATGATCAACTTCTTGTTCTAAATCAAATTGTTCCCCTTCTTCAAAAGGGCTTTTATGATTTCTTACAAGACGCATACGATCAAGACGATAAATAGAGAGTTTATCAGGACGTTGGTTAAAATAACCTAAAACATAGTATTTAGAATCTCTTTGAATCAATTTATAAGGAGAAATAATATAGAATTCATTATTTTCTTTATGATTTCCATGATTATGCGCAATTTCTACAAACTTATTTCTTTTAATTTCATAACTTACATATTTAAAATAAATATTTTTCTTTTCATGAATTGCTTTAATGACGGTTGTCATATTTAAAAGCAGATCATAATTTCTTGGTTGATTTTTTCTTGGTTGATTTTGAATACGTGAAAGTTGTTTGCTTGAACTTAAAGTTTGTAATTTTGTGAGTAAAGCATTCACTTCATCTTCATTTAAATCATTATTGAAAAGCACACTGTCCCATAGATATTGAAATTGTCCATCATTGAAAAATTCTTCATCAATACTATAACCTTTACGATGTTTAGTTTTAATGATTTCTTTTTGATAAACATATTTTGATAATTCATTAATATTTCTAATAGCTTGATAAACTGTTTTAACATCAACTTTAATTTGATATTTTTCTTCAAGTTGCCCTTTTATTTCAATAGCAGGTATATAATCTAATGATTCTTTAATAATAAGATATGTGTAATAGAGTCTGTCCATAATTTTCTCCTATCTTGCATAGTTAAGTGAATATGTCTTGT
Organism: Faecalibacillus faecis; assembly: GCF_003024675.1. Taxonomy (GTDB): domain Bacteria; phylum Bacillota_I; class Bacilli_A; order Erysipelotrichales; family Coprobacillaceae; genus Faecalibacillus; species Faecalibacillus faecis. The sequence goes on from NZ_PYLP01000011.1 coordinate 7,153, forward strand.
CTTTATGATACAACATTTCATAACGATATGGTGAATAATTATAAAGAGATTTTTCAAAGCGTTTAAATGATTCATCTATTGTAACAAATGGTAAGTGTAGATAAGCTTGTTTGTATTGTTTTTCCAATAGAAGAATAAGACTTGCATAGTAATGTGTTTGTTCATCACTTAACATTTTATAATTTGTCATTCCTAAAATCACTTTATTTAATTGATTCATTTTAAAAGTAAGTAAATGTCTTAATAAACAATAGGTTTCTAAATTAAAACTACTTTTATCTAAAATATAATAAAATAAATTATATTTATATTCGACCAAAGGACGAAAATGTTGATGAATAAGAATATTCATCATAATAAGATGATATTCCATTTCATTATAAGATAAACTACAATCAATATATCTTTTAATTGTTGTAAACAACCATAATTGAAGATCTTTTCTTTTATTCAATTTTCTTTTTAACTGAGAAACATCTAAACATTTATTCATTAAATCATAAATATCTTGTTGATAAACACCTTCACTATGAATTAATAAATATGTTTTTACCTCCATAATAGATGCATCTGTCATTTGTTCATAACTTCTTGCAAACATCTTAATCATCCCCTTTTCTTTATCTTTATTATAGGGAATTATTATTTTTTATGATGAATTTGTATCTATTTTAAAGCCAAAAAAAAGGAGTTATTTAACTCCCTTTTTTTCTAAGAATTTTCTAATTTTTTGTGTTGCCGCTTTAAGTTCTTCTAAACTATAGGCATAAGAAACACGAATATAACCTTCTCCAGCTTCACCAAAAGCACTTCCTGGAACGCAAGCTACTAACTGATCATTTAATAGTTCTTCACAGAATTGTTCCGATGTTAAACCTGTTGATTTGATGCATGGGAAAACATAGAAAGCCCCTTGTGGTGTAAATGTTTTAAGTCCCATTTCATTAAATGTTTTGACTAAGAAATTTCTTCTTGCAAGATAAGCTTGTCGCATTTTTTCAATTTCTTCGTCACAATGTCTCATTGCTTCAATGGCACCATATTGAGCACATGTTGGTGCTGACATAATGACATATTGATGAATCTTTTTCATCATTTTAACAAGATATTCATTAGCAAGAACATAACCTAAACGCCATCCTGTCATCGCATAAGCTTTTGAAAAACCACTCACTAAAATAACTTGATCTTTGATTTCATCAAAAGATGCAATTGAACAGAATTTATGTTCATAAGAAAGTTCTGCATAGATTTCATCAGTTATGATCATAATTCCTGATTCTTTAAAGATAGGCACCAATTTTTCATAGTCTTCTTTTGTCATAAATCCACCTGTTGGATTACTTGGATAATTTAAAAGAATGGCCTTTGTTTTTTCATTGATAGCTTCTTTTAAAAGTTCAGGTGTTAATTTAAATTCATTTTCTTCAGTTAAAATAATGTTTCTTACTACTCCACCAGCAAGTGCAACACCTGGTGTATAAGCAACATAACTTGGTTGTAATAAAATGACTTCATCACCTGGATTAATAATTGTTCTAAAGGCTAAATCGATTCCTTCAGATCCCCCAACAGTGACAATACATTGTTCTGGTTTATAATCTAAATCAAATCTTCTTTTTTGATATTTACAAATTTCTTTTCTTAATTCTAATAATCCTTGATTTGCAGTATAGAATGTTTTTCCTTTTTCAATTGAATAGATTGCAGCTTCTCTAATTGTCCAAGGGGTTGCAAAATCAGGTTCCCCTACCCCTAAAGAAATAACACCTTCCATTTGATTGGCAAGATCAAAGAATTTACGAATTCCACTTGGTGGAATATCCTTTACAATAGGATTTACAATTTTTTCAAAATCCATTATGGAGTTACCAATAATCTTTCTGCTGCATCTTTATTATCATCCTCAACAAGTTTACCCATGTTTTTATATTGTTTTAAAACATACATTGTGGCAGTTCTTTCAATACCTTCAATGACCGCTAAACGACTATTTACAAATTTAGCAACCTCAACCATTGTTTTTCCTTTAACAATTAATAAAAACTCATAATTTCCCGCTAATAAATACATTGTATCTACTTCTGGAAAATTATAGATTTTTTTTGCAATACGATCATATCCATAATCTCTTTCAGGTTTCGCATTAACTTGAATCACAGCTGTACACACATCGTGATTTGTTTTATCCCAATTGATCAAAGTATGATAACCATAGATTTTTTTATTTTTTTCTAAATCTTTAATTGTCTTATCAACATTTTCTTCTGTTTCGTTTAAGGCGGCCGCAAGATCAACGACTTCCATTTTCGCGTTGTTTTCAATTAATGATAAAAGTAAATTTTCATCCATATCCTCTTCCTCCTTATTATGACTCTAATTATATACTAATTTAGAGGTAAGGTAAATTGAATTTTTATTAGAAATAAGAGGAATTGTTGCTTGTCTAGATAAGCAAAGTATTCTATAATAAAGATGAGGTGAAATTATGATTATACAAAGTAAAAAAGTCTGGATTGCGGATCAATTCACGCCAGCACAATTAGAATTAGAAGATGGAATTATTAAAGAAATATATCCTTACAATGAAAAAGAAGTTACGAAAGATTATGGAAATTTAAGAATTCTTCCTGGCTTTATTGATATTCATTGCCATGGAGCTTATGGTTTTGATACAAATGATGCTAATCCTGAAGGATTAAGAAAATGGGCAAAAGGAATCGTTGATGAAGGAGTTACTTCTTTCCTTGCGACAACTCTTACTCAAAGTGAAGAAGTTCTTACAAACGCGGTAAGTAATGTCGCAAAAGTCGTAGAAGAAGGTTATGAAGGTGCAGAAATCTTAGGTATTCATTTTGAAGGTCCTTATTTAAATAAAGCACATAAAGGAGCTCAACCTGAAGAATATTGTGTAAAACCTAATATTGAACAATTTAAAAGATATCAAAAAGCTGCTCATGGTTTAATCAAATATATTACTATGGCTGTTGAAAATGATGAAGATTTTACTCTTACAAAATATTGTAGTCAGAATAATGTAGTTGTAAGTATTGGACATTCTAATGCTACTTATGAACAAGCTGTTCAAGCTTATGCCCATGGAGCAAGAAGTATGACTCATGTTTATAATGCAATGACACCATTTACGCATCGTGCAAATGGTCTTGTTGGGGGTGCTTTACGTATTAGAAATATGTATGGAGAAATTATTTGTGATGGAAATCATTCTACTCTTGCCGCTTTAAATAATTTCTTTACTTCAAAAGGTCCTGATTACAGTGTTATGATTACAGATTCCTTAATGTGCAAAGGATTCCCTGTAGGTACTAAATTTGATTTTGGTGGACAAGAAGTTGTTATTTATCCAGATGGAAGTGCTCATTTAGTAGAAGCAGGTAACTTAGCTGGTTCTACTTTAAATGTAAACAAAGGATTAAAAATCATAATTGAAGATGCTTTAGTTCCTGTTAATTACGCGATCAATGCATGTACATCAAACCCAGCAAGATGTTTACATGTTGATGATCGTAAAGGAACAATTGGCGTTGGTTATGATGCTGATCTTGTTGTTTTAGATAGAGATTATGAAGTTGTTCAAACTTATTGTAAAGGCATTGGGCAAAAATAATATTTTGAGATGCTTCATGCATCTCTTTTTTTCTTATATAGAAAGCTTTTTATAGTTATTTTATGGTACAATTATTTCAAAAGGAGGCGATTTTGTGTATCGTTTTTACGTATCAAGTTACGCTAAAGGAAAAGAAAAAGGTCTTTATGTATGTACTCTAGATGAAACTAAAAATGAACTTCATTTAAATAAACATATTCCTACCGAAGATTTTCCTTCATATGTTATTAAAAAAGATGATTATCTTTATGTATCTTTAAAAGATGCACGTGTTGGTGAAGGAGGAGGTGTCGCAAGTTATCATATTGAAGAAGATGATTTAAAACAACTTTCTTTTTATAATTCCCATGGTCGTTCTTATACTCATTTATGTTTAAGTCCTGATCAAAAATATTTATTTACTGCAAATTATCACGTTGGAGCAACAGCTACTTTCCCTTTAAAGGATCATAAAATTGGAGATAAACTTTCAGTTGTTCACCATCATGGTTCAGGAATTGATTTACTTAAAAGACAAACAAGTCCTCATGCGCATTATGTAGGAATTACCCCAGATCAAAAATATCTTTATAGTGTTGATTTAGGTGCGGATAAAATTGTCATGTATGATTTCAAAGATGGAAAGTTAGAAGAAACCTCTTTAAGTCAAGCTGTAAATCCAGGTAGTGGACCTCGTCATATGATTTTTTCTCATGATGGAAAATACTGTTATCTCGTTAATGAAATTGGTAACAGTATTATGGTTTACCAATATCATGATGGACACTTTACTTTGGTTCAAGTTATTCATTGTGTACCTCGCCATTTCCATGGCTTTTCAAGTGCTGCTGCTATTCATATGACATCAAGTGGTAAACATATTATCGTTTCCAATCGTGGACATGATAGTATTGTCCTTTATCGTGTTAATCAAGAAACAGGAAAAATCACTTTACTTTATATGGTGCATACTGGAAAAGGACCTCGTGATTTTAATATTATTGATGATCGTTATATTGTCGTTGCTAGTCAAGAAAACGATTGTTTAGAGCTTTATACATTTAATGAAGAAAAAGAAGAAATTAAGCCTACAGGAAATACCTTAGATATTATTCAACCTGTTTGTGTGGCTTTATAAAAGGAGAAAAATTATGAAATACGAAATTGTTGGAGATACTCTCCCTGTTGTTATTTGTCATTTAAATAAAGGTGAAAAAATGATTAGTGATAGTGGTGCTATGTCTTGGATGGATCCATGTATGAAAATGGAAACAAATGGTGGTGGTGCTGGTAAAATCATCGGTAGAATATTTTCTGGTGAAACTTTATTTAGAAATAGTTATACGGCAAATAAAGATGGCTTGATTGCCTTTGCCTCAAGTTTCCCTGGAAAAATTGTCGCTATTGATGTAGAACCTGGAAAAGAAGTCATCATTCAAAAATCTGCTTTTCTAGCTAGTGAAGAAAATGTAGAAACATCGGTTTTCTTTAATAAAAAATTTTCTTCTGGTATATTTGGTGGTGAAGGTTTTATTTTAACAAAGATTTCAGGACACGGAACATGTTTTATTGAAATTGATGGAAGTACCGTAGAATATAATTTACTACCAGGTCAACAAATGGTTATTGATACCGGTTATCTTGCAATAATGGATGCCACTTGTAAAATGGATATCCAATCAGTTCCTGGTTTAAAAAATAAATTTTTAGGAGGAGAGGGATTATTTAATACAGTGGTTACTGGTCCTGGAAGAATTGTGGTTCAAACAATGCCTATTTCAGCAGTCGCAAATTCACTTGCAAGATTTTTCCCTCAGGGTAAATAATGAAGAAATTGTTTTGTTTTGATATTGATGGTACTTTAAGAACAACCACAGATCATCAAGTACCAGAAAGTACCATCAAAGCTTTAAATTTATTAAGAGAAAAAGGTCATCTTTTATTAGTATCTACAGGAAGAAGTGTTGATTCTTTAAAGAATACTCACATTTATGATACTTTTGCCTTTGATGGGTATGTATGTAATAGTGGACAAGCTTTATTAGATAAAGATTTAAAACTTATTCACAAAGAAAGTTTATCTAAGGATGTTGTTTTAAAAGCTTTAGAGGCTTCTAAAAAACACAACATTCCTTTAGCTCTTAAATGTACCCCAAGAATTATTAATATGGAACCCAATGAAGATGTCATTCGTTCATGTAATTATTTCAATAATCCAATTCCCCCTGTTGGTAGCTATACCAATCAAGAAGTAGGTGCCATGATTGCTTATGGTCCTTTAGATTATGATTATCAAGAGTTTAAAGATATTGAAGAACTTGATGTGATGGTAGGAGAAAGTAGTTATGCGGATATTACTATTAAAGGAATTTCTAAAGCAACTGGCATTGCTTATTTTATGAAGTTATGGAATATGGAAAGTTATGTGGCTTTTGGGGATTCTTTAAATGATGTTGAAATGTTTAAACATGCTTCTTTTTCGATTTGTATGGGACAAGGGAATAATGATTTAAAAAAATTAAGTGATTTTGTGACAACTTCTATTGATGAAGATGGTATTTATTATGCATGTAAAGAATTAGGCTATATCTAAAATAGCCTTTTTTATTTCTTCTAAGTTCTTACCTAATAAAAGCAAATCAAAGAGTTCTTCATATTGTTTGGTTGATAGATTTTCTAAAAAAATTGGATCTTCGTCAGGAAAACGAACAAAGAAAAGTTTGAGAGCATTTCTTCTTGCAATTAGTTTTTTTTGTTTTTCAAAAGAAGTATTTTCTTGATTCATAAAAAACCTCCTTCTTTCATTATAGAAAAATACATTTTTTTATAAATGGACAGATAGTCCAAAATACTTCTTTAAAATTATGTCCAAAATAAAAATGGTCTTTCGACCATTTTTAAATTATCTTAATTTTGTAATATCAATTAATGATGGCACACCATGTTTACGTTTTTCAAGTGAATCAATAAGTGCTTTTGCTGTATCAAGTGACGTATAAATTGGAATACCTGCTTCTACAGCAAAACGTCTAATTAAGAAGCCATCTTTTAAGTTATCATTTCTTGTTGGAATATCGATTACTAAATCAACTGTATCCGTAAACATTAAGTCAAAGATTGTATTTGTTTTTTCACAGATACGATTGACAAAATGTACAGGTACATCATGTTCTTTTAAGAATTTATATGTTCCTTCTGTTGCATATAAGTCATAACCAAACATATAATATTGTTTAGCGATTGGTAAGAATTCTTCTTTAGAAGAATCTTTAATTGTACAAATGATATTCTTTCTCTTAGGTAATTGAATACCTGTTCCCATGAATGCTTTATAAATAGCTTCATCTAAGTTTTTAGAAATACCTAAAACTTCACCTGTTGATTTCATTTCAGGTCCTAAAGAAATTTCTGCACCTTTGATTTTTTCAAATGAGAAAACTGGCATTTTAACTGCAATTGTTTCTTTTTCTGGAACAATTCCATAAGAATATCCTTGTTCTTCAATCGTTTGTCCCATAATAGCTTTTGTTGCAATGGCAACAATTGGGATATCTGTAACTTTTGAAATATAAGGAATTGTTCTTGAAGATCTTGGGTTAACTTCAATAACATAAACTTGATCTTCATAAACAATGAATTGAATATTGATTAATCCCACAACGTGTAATGCTTTAGCAAGACGTTTTGTATAATCAACGATAACATCTTTAATTTCTTGTTTGATTTTTTGTGGTGGGTAAACAGAAATACTATCTCCCGAGTGAACTCCCGCACGTTCAACGTGTTCCATAATACCTGGAATTAAGATACCATGTCCATCACAAACTGCGTCAACTTCAACTTCTTTACCAGATAAGTATTTATCAATTAAGATTGGATGTTCTTGGTATTGTCTATTAATGATTTTCATGAACTTTTTAATATCACCATCATTTAAGGCAATTTCCATACCAGCACCACCTAATACATAAGATGGTCTTACTAAAACTGGATATCCTAATTTATTAGCAACTTCAATTGCTTCTTCTGCAGTAAAGACTGTTGAACCTCTTGGACGATCAATATGACATTTTTCAAGAATTTCATCAAATCTTTCCCTATCTTCAGCAGCATCTACATCATCGGCATCAGTTCCTAAGATTTTAACCCCCATATCTGTAAGTGCTTTGGTAAGTTTAATGGCTGTTTGTCCCCCAAATTGCACGATGGCTCCATCTGGTTTTTCAATATCAACAATGCTTTCTACATCTTCAGCAGTTAATGGTTCAAAGTATAAACGATCTGCAATATCAAAGTCAGTTGATACTGTTTCAGGGTTGTTATTAACAATAATTGTATCGTATCCTGCTGCTTTTAAGGCCCATACACAATGTACCGAACAGTAATCGAATTCAATACCTTGTCCTATACGAATTGGTCCTGATCCTAAAACCATGATTTTTTTCTTTTCTTTTTGTGGTTCTACTTCGTTCACTCCACCTTGAATTGAATAGTAATAAGGTGTTTGTGCATCAAATTCTGCCGCACATGTATCAACAACTTTATAAGCTGCAACAATATTATTATCTTTACGCATTTGATGAATTTCTTGTTCTGTTTTTCCAGTTAATTCAGCAATGACTCTATCTGGGAATTGTAATCTTTTTGCTTGTTTTAATAAATCAACTGTTAATTCTTCTGTTTTAATTCTTTCTTCCATTTCTACTAAATGTTTGATTTTATCAATGAACCAAACATCAATTTTAGTAATTTCATGGATTTCTTGTTCAGTAATTCCTTTTCTTAAGGATTCAGCTACTGCAAAGATACGTTGATCATCAACATCTTTTAATTTTTGTTTTAATTCATCATGTGTTAATTTTGTAAAGGCATCTAAATGTAAGTAGAAAACATTTTGTTCAAGAGAACGTAAAGCTTTCATTAAAGCTCCTTCAAAGTTATTACAGATTGACATAACTTCTCCAGTTGCTTTCATTTGTGTTCCTAATTTTCTTGAAGCATCAACGAATTTATCAAATGGCCATTTAGGAATTTTACATACAACATAGTCTAATGTTGGTTCATAAGAAGCGTATGTTTTACCTGTAACGGCATTTTTGATTTCATCTAAGGTATATCCTAAAGCAATTTTAGCCGCTAATTTAGCAATTGGATAACCTGTTGCTTTAGAAGCTAAAGCTGATGAACGAGAAACACGAGGGTTTACTTCGATAACACAGTATTCAAAACTATTTGGATTTAAAGCATATTGTACGTTACATCCACCTTCAATATTTAAAGCTGTAATAATATTTAAAGCTGATGAACGTAACATTTGATATTCTTTATCTGATAAAGTTTGGCTTGGTGCCACAACAATACTATCTCCTGTATGAACACCAACAGGATCTAAGTTTTCCATGTTACATACGGTAATGCAGTTTCCTACACTATCTCTCATTACTTCATACTCGATTTCTTTCCATCCAGCAATACATCTTTCAATTAAACATTGACTTACTCTTGATAGACGTAAACCATTTGAACAAATATCATGAAGTTCTTTTTCATTATTTGCGATACCTCCACCAGTACCACCTAAAGTATAAGCAGGTCTTACAACAACTGGATAACCAATTTTTCCTGCAAATTCTAAAGCATCATTAACATGGTTAACAACGATTGATGCAGCACATGGTTCGTTAATTCTTTCCATTAAGTTTTTAAATTCTAAACGATCTTCTGCAAGTTTGATGGTATCTGTATTTGTCCCAATTGTACGAACATTGTGTTCTTCTAAGAATCCTTCATCCGCTAAAGCCATAGCGATGTTTAGTGCATTTTGTCCACCTAATGTTGGTAAAATACTATCTGGTTTTTCTTCCATGATTAATTTTTTAACAACAGGTACAGTTAATGGTTCGATATAAACTTTATCTGCGATATCAGCATCTGTCATGATAGTTGCTGGGTTTGAGTTAATTAAAACAACTTCTACCCCTTCTTCTTTTAAAGCACGACATGCTTGTGTTCCAGCATAATCGAATTCTGCTGCTTGACCAATGATGATAGGTCCTGAACCGATAACTAATACTTTTTTTATACTTAAATCTCTTGCCATCTTATTTACCCTCCATCATTTTTTCAAATTCATCAAATAAAGCATCTGTATCTAATGGACCAGCACATGCTTCTGGATGAAATTGTACTGTTTTAATATTTTTACCAGTATATTCAACACCTTCGATTGTTTGGTCATTTACATTAATAAACCAAGGCTTTGCGATATTTCGATCAATAGAATCATCACAAATTACATAGTTATGATTTTGTGTAGAAATATAAACACGCCCTGTATTTAAATCTTTAACAGGATGATTTGCACCATGGTGTCCATATTTTAATTTTTCAGTTTTAAATCCATGAGCTAAAGCCATCAATTGATGCCCTAAACAGATTGCAAAGATTGGTAAACCACTTTCAGATAGTTTTTTAACTTCTTTAATGATTTCAACATTTTCGCTTGGATCTCCAGGACCATTTGATAACATCACTCCATCATAGTTTCCTTCAATGATTGTACTTGCAGGAGTAGATGCTGGATAAACTGTGACTTCTATATTTCTATTTGCAAGTGATTTAGCAATATTTTTCTTAGCGCCAAAGTCTAATAAAGCAACTTTTCGATCTCCTGTTCCTACTTTATATGGTTTGTCACATGTTGTTTTTTCAACGACACCTGTTACCTTAAAGTTATGTATTTTTCCCATGACTTCACTTAAATCATCATATTTTGTTGTTGTAATCATTCCATTCATACAACCTTTATTTCTAATAATTTTAGTTAAATGTCTTGTATCAATTCCTTGAATACAAGGAATATCATGTTCAATTAAATAATCTTTTAAATCAACATTTTTTCTAAAGTTACTTCCAAGTCTTGCAAGTTCATTTACAACAAATCCTTCAACATAAGGTTTTGTAGATTCTTGATCTTCTAAACATACTCCATAGTTTCCAATCAATGGATATGTCATAACAACTGATTGTCCTGCATAGGAAGGATCTGTCAGTACTTCTACATATCCTGTCATCGAAGTATTAAATACAAATTCACTGACAACTTCTTTGTCAGCTCCTACGCTTTCACCTTCAAATACGTTTCCATCTTCTAAGATTAAATAGGCTTTCATATATTGTCCTCCTTTTTTTGTTATAAAAAAACATATCAATTAAAAATGATATGTTAGAAACAATGAGAATATAAAAATGAGGTACTCGTATTCAATTGTAAGCAATCATATTTGACACTTTGTTGTAACATAGCCCTCATCCCCTTTTGTTCTTGAATAGTATAGTAGATTTGATAACATTTTTCAACACTAATTTATAATTTTTTATTATTATGTAATTTTATTTTATCAACAATTTTTTTAGTATAAAAAAAGAGATTTTACTCTCTTTCTATGATTGAAAATACTTTTCTATTTCTTTTACTTCCTTTTCAGGTATTTCTAATAAGTTAATTTCTTCTTTAAATGACATTTGTAATCCTATCATTAGTTTTTTTATATGCGCTATATTATTTTCTTTACGTTCTATTTGTTTACCTTCATTTCTTGCTTCTAAGGCAATGCTTTCACCTAAATCACACATATCTTTAACCTCTCTTTCTATTTTCTTTGTATTCAATCCATATTCTTCTATAATTCTTTGCTTTCCCTTATAATCTAATACATTATTTAGAAGGACCATCAATGGTGTCAATAATTCATCATATACTTCATACTTTTTATTTAAGTCATGTTCTTTGTTTAAGTATATCACAAGAATTACTCCCTTGTCATAAACTTCTTTTTCTTCTACTGTCGTTCCACAAATAATCCTTTCATTTGTTTCATAGACATTCATATGCCCATCTTTTCTTTTTGGTGCCTTTGGCATGATCCATAATGAATAGACCTTCTTCATCTCGTCATAGTGTTGATAATCATATTCGCTTCCCCATTGCCTTGATACTATTCTTGAAACATAAGCATATCCTCTGGTAATAATAGAATATCCTGGATAAGGATTATTTTGTATTTCTACATTTAAATAAACCCGTATATTCTTTCCATCTTCTTGTGGTACATCAATATAACATAAAATATCATAATAAACCATACCTTCATCTTTGATAAAACCTTCTTTATCTACAAGATGAAAATGAGGATTGACTATTCGATTACCTATATGTACCCCTTCTATCAATCTTCTAATTTCCTCAATACTTAAATGCTTTGCTTCATCTACAGCTGCCTTTATGATTCTTGATAATACTTCTTCATTTCCTATAATCGTCTTACATAAATGATCATACATTGTTGTTTGTTTACTCGTTGTTATTTTATTGATTGTTTCCATAAGTAGTCCTCCTACTTATTTATTCGCTCTTTTTTTATTTTTTTCTTCTTTTTTGTAAAAATAAAAAAATTGTTAGGAAATCTTATGACTTCCTAACAATCATTCATATTAATCTTTAATTGCTTTATGATATTCTTGAAGTGATTTTACTTCATGTGTTCCATGAATTTCAGCTTCTAAGATACCTTCTACAGCTGCATTTGCAGCAGCAATGTTTGTCATGTATGGAATTTTCATTTTAATAGCTGTTTTTCTAATATAACTATCATCATGTGCAGATTCTTTACCATGTGGCGTATTGATCACCATATCAAGTTCACCATTTGTAAGAGCATCTACAATATTTGGACGACCTTCTTTGATCTTTTTAATTTTGATAGCTGGAATGTTATTGCTATTGATTAATTCAAATGTTTTACCTGTAGCAACAATTTCAAATCCAGCATCATAATATTTTCTTGCTAGTTCAACAACATCTTTTTTATCACGATCAGATACTGAAATTAACACACGCCCTGATGTTGGTAATTTTGTTTGTGTTGCTTCTTCTGCTTTAAAGATTGCTGCTCCATAAGAATTAGCTAAACCTAATACTTCTCCTGTCGATCTCATTTCAGGTCCTAGAATTGGATCAACTTCAGGGAACATATTGAATGGGAAAACAGCTTGTTTTACACCAATATGTGGAATCTTTCTATCTTTTAAATCTTTAACAGGTGATGGTCTACCTGTAAGTTCACGTGTAACAATATCTGTTGCAAGTTTTACCATGTTGATGTTACATACTTTAGATACTAAAGGTACTGTTCTTGAAGCACGTGGATTTGCTTCTAAAACATAAACTTTATCATCTGCAATGGCATATTGCATATTCATTAAACCGCGAACATTCATTTCTTTAGCAATTTTCTTAGTATATTCTTTAATTGTTTGTACATGTCTTACTGGAATATGTTTTGATGGTAAGATACATGCTGAATCTCCTGAATGAATACCAGCAAGTTCGATATGTTCCATAACAGCAGGCACAAAAACATTTTCTCCATCAGAAATAGCATCTGCTTCACATTCCATAGCATCATTTAAGAAACGGTCAATTAAGATAGGACGATCAGGTGTTACCCCAACAGCAGCAGCCATGTATTGTTTTAATGATTCATCATCATAAACAACTTCCATTCCTCTACCACCTAATACATAAGATGGTCTTACCATTAATGGATAACCAATTCTTTGAGCAATTTCTAAAGCATCATCAACTGTAACTGCCATTCCTGATTCTGGCATTGGAATTTCTAGTTTTTCCATCATTTCATTAAATAAATCACGATCTTCAGCCATATCAATAGTTTCAGGTGTTGTTCCTAAAATATTAACACCATTTTCTTTTAATTGACTTGCAAGATTTAATGGTGTTTGTCCACCAAATTGAGCAATAACTCCTAATGGTTTTTCTTTTTCATGAATACTTAAAACATCTTCTAATGTTAATGGTTCAAAATAAAGTTTATCAGATGTATCATAATCTGTTGAAACTGTTTCTGGGTTACAGTTAACAATGATTGTTTCAAATCCTAATTTCTTTAAGGCAAGAGAAGCATGAACACAACAATAATCAAATTCAATACCTTGACCAATTCTGTTTGGTCCTCCGCCTAAGATCATGATTTTCTTATTATTTGAAACTTCATCTTGATCTTTTCCATTATATGTAGAGTAATAATACGAACTATCTTTTGTACTTGATACATGAACTGGTTCCCAGACTTGATGCATACCCATAGCAAGTCTTTGATTTCTAATTTCTTTTTCTTCAATATCTAATATCTTAGAAATATATTTATCAGCAAATCCATCTTTCTTTGCTTGTTTTAAAACGTCATCTGGTAATTGATTTCCTTTATAAGAAGCGATTTTTTTTTCTTCTTCAACGAGTTCTTTCATTTGTTCAATGAAATAATGTTTAATTTTTGTAAGTTCAAATAATTCATCAACAGTAGCTCCTTTTCTTAAAGCTTCATACATAATGAATTGTCTTTCACTTGTTGGATTAATTAATAATTTTAATAATTCATCTTTAGATAAATCATTAAAGTTCTTTGCATACCCTAAACCATAACGCCCTGTTTCTAAAGAACGAATTGCTTTTTGGAAAGCTTCTTTATAAGTTTTACCAATACTCATAACTTCCCCAACAGCTTTCATTTGTGTACCAAGTTTATCTTCTGCAGCTTTGAATTTTTCAAAAGCCCAACGAGCAAACTTAATAACAACATAATCCCCATCAGGATAATATTTATCTAACGTTCCATATTTACCACAAGGAATCTCATCTAATGTAAGTCCAGCCGCTAACATTGCTGAAACTAAGGCAATAGGGAAACCTGTCGCTTTAGAAGCTAAAGCAGATGAACGTGATGTTCTTGGATTGATTTCAATAACAACAATACGATCTGTTACTGGATCATGAGCGAATTGAACATTTGTACCTCCAATAACTCCAATTGATTCAACAATACGATAGGCTTGTTCTTGTAAACGATCTTGTACTTCTTTAGAAATAGTAAGCATTGGGGCGCTACAGAATGAATCCCCCGTATGTACACCTAATGGATCGATATTTTCAATAAAACAAATTGTAATCATGTTGTTTTTAGCATCTCTGACAACTTCTAATTCTAATTCTTCCCAACCTAAAATTGATTCTTCAATTAAACATTGGTGTACCAAACTTGCTTGAAGACCACGATTGACAACGGTTCTTAATTCTTCTACGTTGTAAACAAGTCCTCCACCGGCACCACCCATTGTATAAGCAGGTCTTACAACAACTGGATATCCTAATTTATCTGCAATAGCAAGTGCTTCATCAACTGTATTCGCAATTTCACTTCTTGCCATTTCAATACCGAGTTCATTCATAGCTTTTTTGAATTCTAAGCGGTCTTCTCCGCGTTCAATGGCGTCAACTTTTACTCCTAATACTTGCACATTGTATTTATCTAAAACACCGGCATTGCTTAATTCTGAACAAAGGTTTAACGCAGATTGTCCACCTAAGTTAGGAAGTAAGGCATCTGGTCTTTCTTTTTCAATGATTTGTGTTAATCTTTCTACATTTAATGGTTCAATGTATGTCACATCCGCTGTTTCTGGATCCGTCATAATTGTTGCTGGGTTTGAATTAACTAAAACAATTTTATACCCTAATCCTCTTAACGCTTTACAAGCTTGTGTTCCTGAATAGTCAAATTCACAGGCTTGTCCAATAATAATTGGTCCTGACCCAATAACTAATACTGTATTAATATCTTCTCTTTTTGGCATCTTGAATCCCCCTTTTGATTGTAAAAAAAACATATCTTAGAAAAGATATGTTTCAAATTAAAAAATAAAAAGCGAAAAAGAGGCCTTGTTGTTGTATTGAATTGTCATAAGTAAATCTTTCATAATGACCTCCTGTTTATTTTAAATAAACTCTTTCGCTCTATCTATAAAAAGATTATATAAGATAATGAGTTGAAATTAAACAAAATGAAAGAGACTTATTATACTAACTTTTTATTCCCACGAAAAATAATAGTCATGTAATATTTCACTTTAGCGAATGTAAAATATCTAGTACAATTATTTAAAGGAGGTTTTCTATGAAAACAAAAATACTATTTATATGTTGTTTTATTCTTTTACTATGTGGTTGTTCAAAGAAAAAAGAAGTTGAAGAAGAATTACTGACAGATAATGATTTTGGTTTTTCCATTCTTTTAGATGATGGTTTAGCTCTTGATAAAGGACTTCAAATTAAAAGTATTAATGATTATATTGGTGATGAATATGAAGAAACTAAAAAAAATAATAATACAATCTATTCTAATAAAAACATTCAAATTATCTTAGATAAAAATAATAAAATAAAAAAAGTAGTTCTATTTACAGACTACTATCAAGTTCTAGGAAATATTCGTGTAGGAGATAATAAAGATATTTTAGATTATCCAAATAATAAAGTTACTCCTACTAAATATATTGCCTCCAGTGAAAAGAAAACGGTAAAAATGACTTATCTTCTTTCTAATAATAAAATTACAAAAATCATGTTATCTTAATGAAAAAGCCAATTCCGAAGAATTGACTTTTTTAATTATTTATTTTGTAAATATTCATCCATTGCTTTAGCCGCTTTTTTACCAGCACCCATAGCTAAGATAACTGTTGCTGCACCAGTAACAACATCTCCACCAGCATAAACACCATCTTTAGATGTTTTCATTGAATCTTCATCAACGATAATTCCACCCCAAGATTGGCAATCTAAACCAGGAGTTGTATGTCTGATTAGTGGGTTTGGACTTTGTCCAATAGCAACGATAACTGTTCCTGTTTCAATTGTGAAGTTAGATCCTTCTTTAGCGATTGGTCTTCTTCTTCCAGATGCATCAGGTTCACCTAATTCCATTTCAACACATTCCATAGACTTAACCCATCCATCTTCACCTTCAATTTTAACTGGGTTTGTTAATAGTTTGAAGATAATTCCTTCTTCTTTAGCGTGATGTACTTCTTCAGCACGGGCAGGAACTTCTTCAGGTCCACGACGATAAACGATATATACGTTTTTAGCACCTAAACGTTTTGCAGTTCTTGCAGCATCCATGGCAACGTTACCAGCACCGATAACACAAACAGTATCTGTTACTTTAACTGGTGTTGGATGATCAGGGAATTGATATCCTTTCATTAAGTTAACACGAGTTAAGAATTCATTAGCAGCGTAAACACCGTTTAAGTTTTCACCAGAAATTCCTTGGAAACGTGGTAAACCAGCACCACTACCTACAAAGATTCCTTGATATCCTTGTTCTTGTAATTCATCAATTGTAATTGAACGCCCTACAACAACGTTTGTTTGGAAATCAACACCTAAAGCAGCAACACCGTCTACTTCACTTTGTACTAATTTTTTAGGTAATCTGAATTCTGGAATACCATAAGATAATACCCCACCTGTTTTATGTAATGCTTCAAAAACAGTCACATCATAACCTTTTTTAGCTAATTCTCCAGCACATGTAATACCAGCAGGTCCTGATCCAATAACAGCAACTTTTTTACCATTTTTTTCAATTTTTAATTCTGTAGGTTTTCCATGTTCTCTATGATAATCAGCAACAAATCTTTCTAATCGTCCGATTCCTACTGATTCAGTTTTAATTCCTCTAACACATTTACCTTCACATTGATTTTCTTGAGGACAAACACGTCCACAAATTGCAGGTAATGCATTTTCTCTTGTAATTGTTTGATAAGCTTCTTCAAATTCACCTTCTGCAACATGATGAATGAATTCAGGAATTGGTACTCCTACTGGACACCCATCCATACAGAATGGTTTTTTACAATTTAAGCAACGAGTTGCTTCTTCCATAGCTTGTTCTTTTGTATATCCTAAAGAAACTTCTTCAAAGTTTTTATTTCTTACATTAGGATCTTGTTCAGGCATTTTAACCTTATTTGGTGACATATTAGGCATTATTTTGCACCTCCCATTAAATTACAAATACGATCTGCATTCACATCTACTTGATGTTCTTCTTCTTTGAACATTCTTTGACGAGCCATTAGTTCATCGAAGTCTACTGATAAGCCATCAAAGTCTGGTCCATCAACACAGGCGAATTTAATTTTACCATCAACAGTAACACGGCAGCAACCACACATACCTGTACCATCAATCATAATAGGGTTTAATGAAACCATTGTTTTTAAATTATGAGGTTTTGTTACCCCAACAACAGCTTTCATCATAGGTACTGGTCCAATAGCGATAACTTCATCAATTGGATTGCCCCTATCAATTAATTCTTGTAATTTAACAGTTCCAAATCCTTTTTCTCCTAAAGATCCATCATCTGTCATCACATATACATTTTTACAGAAAGCTTTAAACTTATCTGCCCATAATACATATTGTGCTTCACGTCCACCAATAATAACATCCACATCTACACCCATTTCAGCTAATTTTTTAAGTTGTGGATAAAGTGGTGCACTACCAACCCCACCGGCAATACCAACAACATGATTTGATTTATGTAATTCAGTTGGTACACCTAAAGGTCCTACGAAATCAGTGATTTCATCACCTTCGTTTAATTTAGCTAATTGACGAGTTGAAAAACCTACAATTTGGTAAATAATTGTAATTGTTTCAGCTTCACGATCATAATCAGCGATTGTTAAAGGAATTCTTTCTCCATCTTCACCAACTCTTAAAATAATGAATTGACCTGGTTCACATTTTCTTGCAACCATAGGAGCATGAACTTCCATTAACTCAACAACATCATTTAGTCTTTCTTTTTTGACTATTTTGTACATTTCTGGTTTCCCCCAATTCTTTTAGACTACCCCTATTATACGCTTATGTGAATAAAAAAACAATGTAACTTCTATAGATTACTCTATTTAATATCAATAATTTTCTTATAGGTCAAAATGATCTTTTTATTTTATTTCCTAGGCAATATTTGACAAAAAAAGAAAAGCAAGCGAACTTACTTTTCTTAACGTCATTCTTAAATAGAGTTGTCAAAAAAATATTTAAGAGAGAATGACGAATGTATAATCTCTTTTGATTACATTTTCATTTTAAACAAGTTATGTGAATTGAAAATGAAATTTCTCGTTTTTGACAACTATTTTCAGAATTTTTTTGTTTTATTAATTCTCATGCAAATTATTTTCATCGGTGTGCTTGAATAAACGAAATGTTCTTTAATTCAACTTCATTAAAATATTCCGACATATGTTCATTCATTGAATCAGAAGTTAGATTTTCATCGCCACTATACCATTTTTTAGCTTCAAAATAATTTTTCACTTCTTCTGTTTTGAAAGTACAATGATGTCTTGCATAAATTTCATTAATACCCATTTGTAATTGTTGTTGATCTTTTCCTTGTAAATCTTCTTCTGTAAGTAATTCTGTATCACTATGAGGAAAAACAAAATCTTCTTCATCAATCGTTTCTTCTTTTTTATTTACTGTGACTTTCACTGTTTCTTTTTTTCCAGATTCACTGATACAAAAAATCTTTGTTTTACCTGCAGCAAGTGCAGTAATCGTTCCTTCTTGATTTATTTTACAAATAGAAGCATCTTGAACAGTATATGTACATTTAAGATTAGCTTTAATCGTTGTGCTTTCTCCTATTTCTAAAGTTACTTTATCCTTATCTATGTGGAGTGCCTTTTCCACTTGTTGACTAACAATATTGTCACTTGAATAACTTGGTTCATTCATGTTTAAAAAAAGATAGATGCCTACCATAACGGCTATTACGATAAGTAAAAAGAAAATGATTGCAACGTATTTCCTTTTTTTACTTTTTTCTTTCTTTATTTCTTCTTTTTGTTTAACTCTTGAAAGAATTGTTTTTTCTACTTTTTGTTGAGGTATAGGTTCCCCACAAATATGGCAAAAGGAAGAACCTTTAACAATACGATTATGGCATTTTGGACATAACATACAAATCCCTCCTATCTATCTTTATTATAGAATAGTTTTAAAAGAAATCCTATTGATTTGTATATTCCTTTTATGTATAATGACATCGACTGGTTCGAGAGCCAAACCCAGTATAAAAAACTAAGGATAGGTAATGAAGATGGCTCTGTCATCTTTTTTTATTCTATCTGGCTTCTAACTGTACTTTAGAAGAGGAGGACTACAAATGAATAATAAAAAGGTACAAGTGATCGCAATGAATGCGATGATTGCAGCAGTGTATGCTGTACTAACAATCTTGATTTCACCAATCGCTTATGGAGCTGTGCAAATGCGTTTAACAGAAATTATTGTGTTACTTGCATGTTACAACAAGAAATTTATTCCAGGACTTACTATTGGATGTTTACTTGCAAATCTTGCTTCCCCAATGGGACTTTATGATATTTGTTTTGGAACAGCCGCTACTTTAATTGCCTGTCTTGGTATGTATTATTTTAAAAATGTTTTTGTGGGGGCTTTTATCGGGGGCGCTGTTAATGGATTGATCGTTGGTTTAGAACTTTATCTTGCTTTAGAACTTCCATTTATGATTAACGCTTTTTATGTTTTTGTTGGTGAATTTGTGGTATTAGTTATTGGTGCAATCTTATTTAAATGTTTAGAAAAGAATAAAACTCTTATGAATAACTATATTTTAGAGTAGAAGAAAAGCTCATCTGATGGTGAGCTTTTATTTATGTTCTTCAATATAATTAACAATATCGTTTACTGTTTTAAAATTCATAACATCTTCATCAGGAATTTCAATACCAAATTCTTCTTCTGCAGACATGATAAGTTCAACGGAATCTAAAGAATCTAAATTTAAATCATCTTTTAATTTAGCATCTAATGTAATTTTTTCTTCTTCAATATCCATTGTTTCTACTAGGATTTTTTTAATTTGATCTAGTACCATAAAAGCACCTCCTTATTATATAAGGCTATTATAACAAATGCTTTTTATTTGTAAATATAACAATTTGACAAACTAGGCAAAAGTTTATATTATTTAAGCGCAAGCTTGAGGGAGGTTTAGAAATGATTTTAAGACAAACAAAATTAGAAGATATCTCTCGTGTTATGGAGATTATAAATCAAGCAAAATGTTACTTTAAAGAAAATGGTATTGATCAATGGCAAGATGGATACCCAAATGAAGAAACAATTAAAAGGGATATTGAAAAAAATGAAGCGTATGTATTAGTTGATGAAGATCAAATTGTCGGTACATGCATGGTAACAATTAATGGGGAAACTTCGTATAATCGTATTGATGGAAAATGGCTATTAAATAGTCCTTATATTTGTGTCCATCGTATTGCGGTTGATAGTAATTGCAAGGGAAAAGGTTTGGCATCTACTATTTTAGATCAAGTAGTTGCTATGTATCCAGATTATCACAGCGTAAGAATGGATACACATAATGATAATCTATCTATGCAAAAATTCCTTACAAAGTATGGTTTTAAACATTGTGGTACAATCACACTAGCAAGTGGTGCTTTAAGAAGAGCTTATGAAAAAAGAATCTAAGCTCTTTTTTATGCTCTTAAACGCCCTTGTTTTAATAATTCTAAAAGTTGATCATTTTGTCTTTGGGTTCCTTGATAATTTTCAATACCATTAAGTTTTGCCAGTTTACTTCGATTAGAAAATGACGTATCTTCTTGAATAGAACGTAATGCATCAGTAAAACTTGTTCCCGTATAATCAGGTGCACTTAAATAACGAATTCTTTGTTCAATCACTTGATCATTGACCCAACCCGCATCCTTTCCTATTAGATAAGGGTTTCTTGCCCCTTGAACGATTCGCGTAATCGTACCAAAATGACGATAAGGCATCAATGGTTGTGTTGATTCACTGGTTAAAAAGACATGATGAAATTCAACTTCATCCCCTATTTTATAACGAGTAATATTTGGATTAGAGAAGTTATTATAGCCCCCTTCTTCAATAATCGCAGGAAAATCTTCATAAGCATAATTTAAATCAACCATTGTATCAATGCCTAATACTGTACCAGTCGCACTATATTGCCACATTCCATAACTCCCATCATAATCAAGTTTATCATTATAGCGAGCAACCCACTTTGTATACTCATTAAAAATCGAACTGGTTAGTTTTGTTCTAAACCAAAATAAAGAGGCATACATTCCTACATAATAACCTTCTTGTTCTAATCTTTGAGCAAAGGTTTGAGCAATATTTCCAATCATCTCATTACTTTGTCTACCTGTTGTATTATTATCTTCTAAATCATAATAAACAGGATATGCCATTTGATAATCTTTCACTAATCTTAAAACATGATTAGCTTCCGACAGTGCTTCCTTTTCATTTGTGGCATACGAATATAAATAAACACCAAAAGGGATTTTTAAACGTGTACATTCATCTGCATTTCTTTTAAAGAACGGATCATCTTGATTTTCATCATCACTTCCATAACCACATCTAATAATTGCAAAATCAATATGTTTTTTGACCTCTTGCCAATCAATAACACCTTGAAATTTAGAAACATCTATACCATGCTTCACCATTTTATTCACCTCATTTTAAATATATGCCACATTGTCAAAAATGTTAGGAATCTTGTCGTATATATTTACTTTTCAACTAAAAAATAAGATAATAGAGTTGGGAGGAATTGTAGAAATGAAAAAAAGCTTGATCTCCGTTATTTGTTTAACTATGTTTATGTCTTTTTTTGGCTTTTTAAGTGATGTTAATGCCGTTAACTTTGAAGGTCAAGAAGAAAAATATATGAAGCTTTGTTCAAGTAAAAGCTTATCAAGTAGCAATTATTCAACTTGTAAACAGTTCAATAATTACTTAAAGAAAAAGAATAAAGACTTGCAAAGCTCTATTGATGATTCTAAATCAAAGATTTCAGATACTCAAAGTTCTTTAGATTCAGTAGTATCTAAGATTGCTGATTTGAATAATCAAATTGAACAAAAACAAAACGAAATTAATTATTTACAAGAATCAATTAAATCTTTAGAAGCAAGTATCACTAAAAAAGAAGAAGAAGTTAAAAATCGTATGTATGCTATGCAATCTTATAACAACAGTAATAGTTATATTGAATTTATTTTTGGTGCTTCAAGTTTCTCTGATTTCTTTTCAAGAATTGATAGTATCAATGAAATCACTCAATTTGATGAAGAATTGATTGAAAAAATTAATGATGAAAAGAAACAAGTTGAAAATCAAAAAGCAACATTAGAAACTGTTAAAGCAAATATGGTTTCTCAACAAAATGAACAATATGCTTTACAAAGTCAATATCAAGATTTACTTGCTAAACAAAAAAATGAACTTGCAGCTAAACAAGATGAACAATCAAAAGTCTCTAATACGCAAAGCTCATTAGATGCGTTCTTAGCATCCGCAATTGTTATGCAACCAACACCAAGTGGTGGATCATCAAGTAGTTCAGGAAATTCAACAAAATTTACACAAATGAATGTGCCAACAACAAATAAGTATGGTTCTACTGTTGTTTCCGCTGCATATTCTAAATTGGGTTGTCCTTATGTATGGGGTGCTAGTGGACCAAATACATTTGACTGTTCTGGTCTTGTTATGTGGTGTTATGCACAAGCAGGTGTTTCTCTTGATCACTATTCTGGTTCACAAGCTGGGTCAGGTGCTGTTATTCCTGTAAGTTCAGCACAACCTGGAGATATCTTATGGAAATCTGGACATGTTGGTATTTATATTGGAAATGGGCAATACATTCATGCACCTCGAACAGGTGATGTTGTAAAAATCGCTTCAAATGTTGGACGTTTTACATGTGCTGTTAGACCTTATTAATAAATAAAAACAGGATATCCTGTTTTTATTTTACTTTTAAACGTATTTGATGTATAAATAATCTAGGAGGTGTTTTCTTTGAAGGTAAAAAAATACATAATCGGCTTAATGACTTGTTCGATGCTTTTAGGTGTTAGTTATTTTAAACCTGTTAAAGCTATTGATTTTTCTAAAAACGAAACAAAATATATGTCTTTATGCGCAAGCGGAAGCCTTACAAATAGCAATAAAAAAACATGCGAAGCTTTTAATACCTATTTAAAAGAAAAAAACAAAAAATTAAAGAAAGAATTACAATCACAAAAAAATGAGGCTCAATCAACTGCCAATTCTTTATCAGCTGCTGAAAAGAAATTAAATTCAATTAATAATAGTATTTCTTCTAAAGAAGCTGAAATTAAATATGTAGAAACTTCGATTCAAAATACACAAAATGAAATTGATCAAAATAGTCAAGAAATAAAAGATCGTATGTATGTCATGCAATCTTATATGAATGAAAATACATTTATTAATTATATTTTTGGGGCAAATAATTTCACAGATATGTTATCAAGAATTGATAGTTTCAATACTTTAACCTATAGTGATAAAGAATTAGTAAAAACAATGGTTGAAAAGAAAAAAGCAATCGAAAGTCAAAAAGTTACTTTAGAAAATGCGAAAAAAGTATTAGAATCACAAAAAGTAGAACAAGCTGCAATTCAAACACAATATGAAACATTGTTAGAAGAACAAAGAAAGAAAGTAGCTGCAACTCAAGTTGACGCAAATGTTGCTGCTTCACAATCTAAACAAATAGATGAATCATTAACTGCATTCTATGAAAATTCTAAAAAAGATGATGTTGGTCATGTAACTCAATTACCTGTTCCTTCAACACCATCAACAAACAATAACACAAGTTCAAATACAAATAATAATCAAAGTTCAAACACAAATAATGAACAAGATTCAAACACAGATCAAACAACAAATAATAACAATTCAAATGAGAATCAAAATTCATCGAATAATAATCAAAATAGTTCAACAAATACGAATCAAAACAATTCTAGTATCACAGAATCAAATGCTGCACTTGGTGTAAAAATCGCTAACTACGCTCTTGCAAAACAAGGATCTCGTTATTATTGGGGTGCAAGTGGTCCTACATATTTCGATTGTTCTGGTCTTGTTTATTGGGCGCATAAACAAGCAGGAGTAAGAATTGGAAGAACGACAGCTGCAGGTTATGCTGGTAGTGGAAAATCTGTTTCTTACAACAATTTACAAATTGGTGATGTCATTACCTTCAACTATGGTCGTGGTGTTGCCCACATAGGTATTTATATTGGTAATGGTCGTATGGTGCACGCTTCTGGTAAAGGTTCAGAAACGGTAGGACAAGATCCTAACCAATGTGTTAAAGTTACATCTATAGCTCCTGGTAGCTACTTCCATAATTACATTTATAATTGTCGTAGACTTTATTAAAAAAAAGAATGATACGAAATTTCGTATCACTCTTTTTATTTTAGAAACGTTTTATAATCTTCATAATTTTTCTTTAATAGTTCAGGTGTATTTAAATGATATGGACAATGTTGCATACATTTACCACAATTTAAACATTCTTCAATCTTTTTCATTTCTGCCTGCCAATGTTCATTAAGCCAACTTGCTGCTGGTGCTCTTCTTAACATTAATGACATTCTAGCACACTGATTAATTTGTATTCCTTTAGGACATGGCATACAATAACCACACCCTCGACAGAAGTCACCTGCAAGTTCTTTTCGATCATGTTCAATAAGCTCTTGTATTTCTTTTGTTAGTTTGGGTGCTTTTGTTTGATATGAAATAAATTCATCAAGTTCACTTTCTTTTTGAATTCCCCAGATTGGTAAAACATTATCAAATTGTGCTAAATAAGCATAAGCTGCATCTGATCGATTAATAAGTCCTCCAGATAAAGCTTTCATACAGATAAATCCAATATTGTTTTCTTTACATTTATTTACTAAATCAATATCCTTTTGATCAGCTAAATAACTAAATGGGAATTGAATTGTATCATACAATCCACTTTCACACGCTTCTATAGCCACTGGTAAACGGTGATTTGTAAGACCAATAAAATGAATCTTGCCTTGAGTTTTTGCTTCCAACATAGCTTCATAAAGTCCTGTACCATCTCCTGGCTTTGGACAAAACGAAGGATTATGAAATTGATAGATATCAATATAATCTGTTTGTAAATTATGTAAACTTGTTTCTAAATCCTTCCAGAAACCTTCTACTGTTGTAGAACCCGTTTTTGTTGCAATGTAAATATCTTTTCTTACATCACTTAATGCATTTCCTAATTTTTCTTCACTATCACTATACCAACGTGCACTATCAAAAAAACGAATCCCTTGATCGTATGCCTTACGTAAAATTGTTGTGGCATCTTCTCCTGTGACTCTTTGAATCGGTAAGGCACCAAAACCATTACGATTAACGGTAATTCCTGTTCTTCCTAGTGTTACTTTTTCCATTTCATTTTTCATTCCTTTTTCCTTTTTAATTGAGATAAGCTCCTATCCCATTTACAATTCCTTGGACAATTTTATTTTGATAATCATCACTTGCGAGTAATTGATCTTCTTGAGGATTTGATAAAAATCCCATTTCTACAATTGTCACAGGAACTTTAGACCAATTTAATCCTGTCATATTATCAACAATTGAAACGCCTCGATTTCTTGACCCGGTCACATTACAAATATTATTGACAATTGCCTTTGATAACGTTTGTGACTCGCTCGCTATATTTGCACAATAAGGATTTGATGTAGAGGGTGCAAGCGTTAAAGTTCCAGTTGCTGATGAAGAGGTACTTGAATCACAATGAAGTCGAATAAATGCTGATACATTGTTACTATTAGCGATTTCTGCTCTTTGAGCATTTGAAATATCTACATCTTGTGAGGTACGACACATAATAACTGTATAACCTTGATTTTGTAAAGCTTGTTGTAATTTTAGAGCAACTTCTAGATTAATCCGTGATTCTGTTTTCCCAGTAACACAGCCTGTTGCTCCTGTAGTAACTTTTGCCTTCATCGTTGATGAACCAGGTCCATTGGGTTCTAGTGAGCTATTTCCTCTTGCTTGATGTCCCGCATCAATACAAACAACTTTACCTCCACCATGATAACTTACAGTTTGATTCGATGCTGTTTGTTCTTCTTTTTTTGGTTCAGGCTTTTTAGTAACATGTACTGTAATTTCCTTTTCTGTTTTATTTCCACTTGTATCTGTTGCGATTGCTTTGATTTTATATTCACCTGGCGTTTTAGTATCAAGCGAAGAGGTATCATATTGAATCTCTACAGTTGTTAGATCTGTTGCACTTATTTCTTTATTATAATCATAGTTTTCAGTTCCTTCTTCAAATGAGACTTCATTAGTTTCATTAAATGTAGGAACTGTTGTATCTTTAACAATGATTTTCTTTTTAAATTTTTGATCTTGATATTTGATAGTGATCATATAAGTTCCAATAGCTGGATATTCTTTTTGATCTTCATTTTTTAAATTACTTGTAATTTTTGTTTCTTTTTTGACTTCTTTTAATTGTTCTTTGTCGCTGTTTTTTGTTTGAATAAGATTATCAAATGAATATTCAACCTTATTTCCATATTCTACAACAATATCTTTTTTATCTTTTAAAGATAATGTAATTTTTTCTTCTCTTGTAAAATAAAAAACACAGCCAATAATTAATAAAACAACAATACTCCCTATTCCAATTATTTTCTTTTTCATCTTCCCTTTCTCCTTTATTCCATTATACAAAAAAAAGAGAAGAATGGAAGTTCTTCTCTATAAACCTTTGACATGAATACGTATAATTGCACGTTGCAATGCTGCTTGTGCTCTTAACATATCGATTTCATCGTTTTGTATTTTAAGTCTTTCTTCAGCTCTTCTTTTTGCTTCCTGTGCTCTTTCTAAATCAATTTCATCTTGTGATTCAATTGCATTAGCGATAAGAGTTGTTTCTGTTTCATTAACATAAACAAACCCACCCGCGATAGAAAAGTATGTTCTTTTTCCATCAATAATATAATTCATTTGAGACACTTTCACACCACTTGCAAGTGGAATATGATGAGCTAAAATACCTATTTGTCCAGCAGTTGTATCAAGATTTATCTGATCAATTTCCACTTCTTGGTAAATACCCTGAGGTGTAATGATTTTTAGCTTAAATTTAATCATTTTCGATTTGTTTAGCCTTTTCTACAGCTTCTTGAATTGTACCAACATTATGGAATGCTTGTTCAGGTAATTGATCCCATTTACCTTCAAGAATTTCTTTAAATCCTTGAACAGTATCTTCTACACGGACATATTTTCCATCTAAACCAGTAAATTGACTAGCTACTGTAAATGGTTGTGATAAGAAGTTACGTACACGTCTTGCACGTGCAACGATTAATTTATCTTCATCACCTAATTCATCCATACCAAGAATTGCGATAATATCTTGTAATTCTTGATAACGTTGTAAGATTTGTTGAACACCATGAGCAACTTCATAATGATCTTTACCTACAACAAGTGGATCTAAGGCTCTTGATGATGAGTTAAGTGGATCTACTGCAGGATAAATACCTAAAGCAGCGATTGAACGATCCAAGACAATTTTAGCATCCAAGTGTGCGAATGTTGTTGCTGGTGCTGGGTCAGTCAAGTCATCAGCTGGTACATAAACTGCTTGTACAGATGTAATTGATCCTTTTTTAGTTGATGTAATACGTTCTTGTAAAGCACCCATTTCAGTTGCAAGGGTTGGTTGATATCCTGCTTGTGATGGTACACGTCCAAGTAAGGCAGAAACTTCTGAACCTGCTTGAGTGAAACGGAAGATGTTATCAATGAATAATAACACGTCTTGTCCTTGTCCATCACGGAATTGTTCAGCCATTGTTAAACCAGTTAAGGCAACACGTAAACGTGCTCCAGGTGGTTCATTCATTTGTCCAAAGACAAGTGATGTTTTAGATAAAACGCCACTTTCTTTCATTTCATAATATAAATCGTTTCCTTCACGGCTACGTTCTCCAACACCGGCGAATACAGATAACCCACCATGTTGTGTTGCAATATTATTAATAAATTCTTGGATTAATACTGTTTTACCTACTCCGGCACCACCGAATAACCCAATTTTACCACCTTTGATAAAAGGACAAATTAAGTCTACAACTTTAATTCCTGTTTCAAAGATTTCTGTAGTTGTCATTTGTTCTGCATAAGTTGGTGCAGATCTATGGATAGGCATACGTGGAATATCATTTCCTAATTCACCTTTACCATCAATTGGTTCACCCAAAACATTGAACATACGTCCTAATGTATCATTTCCTACTGGAACTGAAATTGGGTGACCTGTATCAACAGCATCCATTCCTCTTACTACCCCATCAGTTGGTCCCATGGCGATACATCTTACTGCATCATCACCAATGTGTTGCGCAACTTCTACTACTAATTCTTCTTCGCCATTTTGAATACGAATAGCAGTATTTAATCGAGGTAATTTATCTTCGCCATCAAATGCAATATCAATAACTGGCCCACGGGCACTAATTATTTTCCCAATATTTGCCATATTGACCTCCTTATTGTGCATTAGCTCCAGCAACAATTTCACTAACTTCGTTTGTAATTGCTGTTTGACGAGCTTGATTGTATTTTAATAATAATTGTTCTGTTAATTCTTCTGCATTATCTGTCGCATTTTCCATTGAAGTACGACGTGATGCATTCTCACTTGTCACACTTTCAACAAGATAACCATAAACGACAGCTTGTAGATACATTGGTATCAAACTATCTAAAACTTCTTCAGGACTTGGTTCAAAAACAGTGAATTTATTCGTAATTTTAATGTTTTCAAATTCATTTGTATCAATAGGTAAAAGCGTTACTGTACGAGGTTTAAATGTTAAGTTATTAACAAATTCAGTATAAATAATTTTAATACTTCCTACTTCCTTATTAATATAAAGATCTGTAACACTTTTAACTAATTTTGTCACTTCATCAAAAGCAAGTGTTGAATTTAATGAAGCAAAATCTGTATTGATTGGTCCTTGATGAGTTCTACGGAAGTAATTCATTCCTTTACTTCCAATTGGATAAACATAATCGTTGTCTTTAATTTGATGACTAATTTCTTTAAAAACATTCGCATTATATCCACCACATAATCCTAAACTTGAAGAAATAACAATATAAACATCTTTTTCTTCCTTATTTTCAATAAGATAAGCAGAATCTTTTAATCCTTTATTAGAAGCTAAAATTTCTGCACATGTTTGTCGAACACCTTGATAATAAGGTTTTAATTCATCAAGTTGATTTCTTGTTTTTCGAAGTTTAGATGTCGCAACTAATTCCATTGCTTTTGTAATCTTTTTAGTAGATTCAACGGATTTAATACGACGCTTGATTTCTTGCATTGATCCAGGCATTAGTTAGCCCCTTGTGTTTTTAAGAATTGATCAACATAAGCGCCTGTTGCTTCTTTCATCTTCGCTTCTAATTCATTTGAAATCACTTTTTGAGTTTCTATTTCAGTAATAAATTCAGGATGAGACATTTGAATATTTTCTACTAAACCATCCATAAATTCTTGTACTTTTTCTACTTCTATTTGTTTTGTGTAACCATATTTTAATGCAAATAAAGTAATGACTTGTGTAGGTACACTACGTGGTGAGTATTGTGCTTGTTTTAATACTTCACGTACTTTTGCCCCATGATCTAATGTTGCTTTTGTAGCTGCATCTAAGTCAGAACCAAATTGTGCGAAAGCTTGCATTTCTGCATATTGAGCAAGTTCAAGTTTTAATGAACCAGATACTTGTTTCATAGCTTTAATTTGTGCAGTTGAACCTACACGTGATACAGATAATCCAGTATCAACCGCTGGTCTAAATCCAGAGTTAAATAATTCTTGTTGTAAGAAAATTTGTCCATCTGTAATTGAAATAACGTTTGTTGGAATATATGCTGAGATATCCCCTGCTTGTGTCTCAATGATTGGTAAAGCAGTAATTGATCCTCCACCATTTTCTTCATTTAAACGACATGCACGTTCAAGTAATCTTGAATGTAAATAGAAGACATCCCCTGGATAAGCTTCACGTCCTGGTGGTCTTTTTAATAATAACGACATTGTACGATAAGCAACCGCATGTTTCGATAAATCGTCATAAACGATTAAAACATCTTTTCCTTCATCTAACCAATGTTCAGCAATGGCACATCCTGCATAAGGTGCAATGTATTGAATTGGTGCTAGTTCACTTGCTCCGGCAGAAACAACACATGTATAATCCATTGCGCCACCTTGACGTAATTTTTCAACAACTTGTGCAACTGTTGAGTTCTTTTGTCCAATAGCAACATAAACACAATAAATGTTTTGTCCTTTTTGATTTAAAATTGTATCAATAGCAATTGCAGTTTTACCTGTTTGACGGTCACCGATAATTAACTCACGTTGACCTCTACCGATAGGAATGATAGCATCAATTGATGTAATACCAGTTTGTAATGGTTGATCAACTGATTTTCTTGTCATGACCCCACTAGCAACACGTTCGATTGGTTTTGTTTTACCAGTATTGATTTCACCTTGACCATCGATTGCTTGTCCTAATGGATTCACAACTCTACCTAACATTTCATCCCCAACAGGAACTTCAATAATTCTTCCAGTACGTTTAACTTCGTCTCCTTCTTTAATCGTACTTTCAGATCCAAGTAGTACGGCTCCTACACTATCTTCATCTAAGTTCATGACCATTCCGTAAACATCATTTGGGAAAAGCAATAATTCACCTAACATGGCATTATCCAACCCATGAATAACACTTACACCATCACCAACAGTCACGACTGTACCGACATCTTTTTGTTCAATGATATCGTCATAATGCTTAATTTGTTCTTTAATTAAAGCACTAATTTCATTTGGTCTAAGCCCCACTATTTCCACCTACTTTCTTAATAGTTCTTTTTTAAGCATTTCTACTTTATTTTTAATTGTTCCATCATAAATACGGTTAGCAATTTGAACTTTAATACCACCTAATAATGATGAATCAATTGATAATTTTAAAATAACTTTTTTGTTTTCTTTTTTACTGATTGCTTTTTCTATATCTTGAATTTGTTGATCAGTTAATTTGTATGGAGTATAGATTGTACCTTCTTCTATACCTAAATATTGATTAGATAAGTTAATATAAGATTTAATTATATCATCAATATAACGAATTCTTCTTGATTGCACTAATAGTTTTAAGAAATTTAAAACATATTGATCAACATTCCCTTTAAATGATTGATCCAATAATTGAATCTTTTTCTCATTTTCAATAAGAACGTGATTAAAGAATTGAACAATTTGAGGATCACTACCTAGAACTTCACCAACTAATTTGATGTCATCAAGATATTGAGTGACTTTATTTTCTTCTTTAGCCAAATCAAATAAAGATTCAGCATATCTATCACCAATAACACTCATTAGTTAACCACTTCATCAACAAACTCTTCTACTAAACCTTTGTTGATATCTTCATTCATTTCTTTGTTCATCACTTTAGTTGCAACCTCAATAGCAACATCCACAATTTCTTGTTTCATATCCACTTGAGCTTGTTTCTTTTCTGTTTCAATTTCTTTTTGTGCTTGTTCAATTTTAGCTCTTGCTTCTTCATTTGCTTGATCAATAATTTGTTGTCTTACTTTTTGACCATCATCTTTTGCTTGATCAAGAATATCACGATATTTGCTTGCAGCTTCACGTGCTTCTTTTTCTGCAGTTTCTAAATTAGCAGAAGCTTTTTCATTCATTTCTTTTGCCTCATTAATTGTAGATTCAATATAATCTGCTCGTTTAGCAAAATACTCCATGACGTTTTTCCATAAATACTTTTTAAAAATAAGTAATAAAACTCCTGTAGATAATAATTGAACAATCAGTGTTGTAAGATTAGGGAATAATTTTCCTGCTATATCTGGCATCTTTATTCCTCCTTTGTCAGATTTTCAATTATTAATATACGAATAATAAGATTAAAGAAACTAATAAACCATAGATGGCAACTGTTTCTGATAAGGCAATCCCTAAGATCATCATAGTACGGATTTTACCTTCAGCTTCTGGGTTTCTACCTACAGCTTCTACAGCTTTACTAGCAGCAATCCCTTCACCAATCCCTGTTCCTAAACCGGCACATACAGCAAGACCTGCTGCAATAGCAATTAAACCTTTTACCATAATTTTTTCCTCCTAAAAAATAGTTCATTTTTTCATTTATATCTTAACTAGCAAACTAGTAAAGAACTTAATCTGGATTTTCCATCATTATCAAGATAGATGATAATGTAACAAATACCAATGTTTGAATACATCCTGAAAAAATATCAAAGTAACAATGCAACACTGGTGCAATAATTGGTCCTAAGAAGTTAAAGTTAATAATAAAACTTGATAAGAACCCAGTAAATTGATAAACCAAATACATAAGTATTGATCCACTTAAGATATTCCCAAACAAACGCATTGATAACGAAATCAATGGCGAAAGAATACTTAATAAGTTTGTTGGTGGCCAAACGGCACCCCAAATATAGGATAATAATCCTTGTTTCTTGATTGCATTAAACTGAATTAAACAGAAAGTAATTGTTGTTAATGCAAGAGTAATAGAATAGTTTGAAGTTGGTGCTTCAAATCCTATTAATCCACTTAAGTTTGCAATAACTAAATAAATAAAAAGCATTGCAAAATAAGGATAATAATTCTTTTCAAATTTCTTAGGCATAATACTCTTTAAATAGTCATAAACCATTTTAATTCCTGTTTCTACAACCAAAACAACCCCTTTTGGTCGTGCTGTAGGATCAGCAGTCGCAAATTTCTTACCAGCATAAACAAAGAATATACCCATACATAGCATAATAAATAATGAAAAGATCAATTCTACTTGTAAAGAATCTAAGAAGTTACTCACTCTTTCACCTCCTTCATTTGATAACTCACAATATAAATCGTTATTTTAATCACCATGTAACCAAAGAGAACTCCTATGAGATTAAACCACTTTGGTATAAAAATAGCAATTAAAAAACCAATTGCATAAATAGCAAGTTTGACTATATTTAATAAGATAATTAAACTTGTTGATTTCTTTAAGTTTAATATCATATCAGACGTGATAATAATAACATAAAAAATTGCAAGATTAAATAAATATCCTAGCAAAAAGCCAAGTGGATAGCTGACTGATTTCATGATAAATCCAACAATTAAAAAAATCACAAACCCAATCAAAAATATAAGTGCCGATCGTTTCAAAACTAACTTTTCATTCATGACTGTCCACCTTTTAATAAAATTCTCATCACTTCTATAAACGCTAAAATAAGAAAGACTAGCGTCATTAAAGGACGGGTTGATAATATATCATCCAAATATAAACCCAATATGACACCAGCCATAAAAGTTCCAAATATTTTTCCTGATAATGTCAAAGCATAAATCAAATCTTTAAAAAGCTTTTCTTTATTATTCATCTGTACCAAATAGACGATCTCCGGCATCACCAAGTCCAGGAACAATATAACCATGTTCATTTAATTTTTCATCTAATGATGCAAGGGTAATATCTACATCAGGATGTGCTTCTTGAATAGCTTTAACACCTTCAGGAGCTCCTACAAGACAAACAAGTTGAATATTTTTTGCTCCTCTTTGTTTGATGTTTTCAATTGCCATATTGGCACTTCCACCTGTTGCAAGCATTGGATCTAAAACAATCACAAGTGCATCTTCTAAACCTTTTGGAAATTTAGCATAGTATTCACGTGGAATAAGTGTTTCTTCATCTCTTTCCATTCCAATATGCCCAATTTTAGCTGTTGGAATAATATCTCTAAAACCATCAACCAAACCAATTCCTGCACGTAAAATTGGTGCTAAAATAATTTGTTGATCCATTTCTTTTCCCAGCATAGCACAAACTGGTGTTTCAATTGCTTTATCTTTTAAAGAAACATGACGTGTAACTTCAAATGCCATAAGTTTTGCAATTTCATCTAAGTTTTGTTTAAAGATATAAGTTGATGTATTTTTATCACGCATGATTGTTAATTTGTGTTGAATTAAAGCATGATCTAATATTGTTACTGACATATTTGTCCTCCTAGATATATTTAATATTTGAATACATTGTGACCTTTTCAGTAAGTTTAGCTACTCGTTTTAAACATTCTTCTTTAATTTCATCTGTTTCTTCATTTTTTAAACGATACGCAATAATTCTTGCAACTTCTTCAAAGTCTTCTTCTTTGAATCCTTTTGTTGTCATTGCTGGTGTTCCAATGCGAATTCCTGATGCTTTAAATGGTTTTTCTGTATCGAAGGGAATTGCATTTTTATTAGCTGTAATATTGATTTCATCAAGTAGACGTTGTGCTTTTTTACCAGAAATACCACAACTTGCTTTTACATCAACAAGTAACAAGTGATTATCTGTTCCTCCAGCAACAAGTCTGAAACCTTCTTCTTTAAAGACTTTTTCCATTGCTTTTGCATTTTTAATAATTTGTTTGGCATATTCTTTAAATTCAGGTTGTTGAACTTCATAGAAACATTGTGCTTTTGCTGCAATAATGTGCATAAGTGGTCCCCCTTGCATACCTGGGAAGACAGCACGATCAATATCTGCCGCAAATTCTTTTTTACACATGATAACACCACCACGTGGACCTCTTAATGTTTTATGTGTTGTTGTAGTAACAATGTCTGCATATGGAAATGGTGAAGGATGAACACCTGCAGCAACAAGACCAGCGATATGGGCCATATCTACCATAAATAATGCTCCATTATCATGAGCTACTTTGGCCATAAATTCAAAATCAATGATTCTACTATAAGCACTTGCTCCGGCAACAACTAGTTTTGGTTTAATTTCTTCTACTTTCTTTTTATATTCTTCATAATCAATTGTTTCTGTTTCTTTTGAAACACCATAGCTATAAAATTCATAGTTAATTCCTGAAAAGTTCAATGGATGCCCGTGTGTTAAATGTCCCCCATCTGCAAGTGACATTCCTAACACTTTATCTCCATGTTGTAATAAAGCTAAGTAAACTGCTGTATTGGCTTGCGCTCCACTATGTGGTTGAACATTAGCATGTTCAGCACCATAAATTTCACAAATTCTTTTTCTTGCAAGCTCTTCTACTTCATCAACAAATTGACATCCCCCATAATATCTTTTTGCTGGATATCCTTCGGCATATTTATTTGTTAGAACTGATCCCGCTAATTCTAACACTTCTTCAGATACAAAGTTTTCTGAAGCAATTAATTCAATGTTACTTCTTTGTCTATTTAATTCTCTTTCTACGCTTTCAAATAATAGTTTATCCTTCATATTTATTTACTCCTTTTCCAAAGCCATCATTTTTTGAATTCTTGCTTCATGTCTTCCGCCTTCATATTCGCTTTCAAGCCATGCATGTAAGATTTCTAAAGCAAGTCCTTCTCCAATAACACGTTGTCCCATTGCTAACATGTTAGAGTCATTATGTTGACGAGTTGCCTTTGCACTAAATACATCGTGGCATAAAGAACAACGAATTCCATCAACTTTATTGGCTGTAATACTTACACCAATACCTGTTCCACATACGACAACCCCCTTGTCGCACGATCCTGAAGCAACTGCCTTTGCTGCCTTTGAAGCAAAATCTGGATAATCACAACTATCTTCTGTGTATGTACCAAAATCTTCTACTTCATAACCATTTTTTTCCAAATCATCTTTTAATACATTTTTTAATCTAAGACCTCCATGGTCACATGCCATTGCAATTTTCACTTTAATACCTCCCTAATCTCTTCTTCTTGAATACAACCTTGACGTAATATTGTTACATCCTCATCAACTTTGATGACTGTACTTGCACGTGTATTTTTACATTTTCCTTTAACAATCATCTTAATTTTTCCTTTAAATTGTTTATAGACTTCTTGATCATTCAACAATGTTTCTTGACCAGAAATATTAGCACTTGTTACAAGCATTGGTCCTACTTCTTTTAAAAGCTTTAAAACAAAAGGATCATCAGGAATACGAATACCAATCGTATCGTATCCTGCCGTAAAGTCATCTGATAAAATTGATTTCTTTTTTAAAACAAGGGTAATCATTCCTGGCATAAAATGATCTATCAACTTTTGAGCATTTTCATTTACATAAGCATATTTTTCAATATCTTTAGGATCATAGATCATTAAAGATATTGCCTTGCTATGACTTCTGTGCTTTATTTCATAGATTTTTTCTAATGCTTCTAAATGAGAAAATTTTACGCCTAAACCAAAAACGGTCTCAGTAGGAAAAGCCACAACCTCGTCATGATTTAATAAGTCAATAACTTCGTTTATGTTTTCTTTTTCCACTAAAACCGTTTCCATGATTCCACCTCATTTTGTGATATTATACTATTTTATGAAATAAAATGGTAGTCTTACTCATAGAATTATTGGATGTTTTCTTTTTATTTAGTATCATTTTCCCATTATTTTTACTATTTTCCCATTTGGTATCTAAATCTTTTAAACTTTATTAATATAATGGAGAAATCTCTACTAACTTAATCGTTTCACTTACCAACACAATCATTGAAAATATGACATAGTCTAAACACGTTAGAAGTATTTTCAATTTTATAGAGATTTTCTTGCGTGTTTAAAAGGAGGGAACAAAGGGGAATAAAAAACAACTCAGCATTTAGCCGAGTTGTTTTTTTATTTTAAATTATCCTCTTTGACAATATAGACCGGTCTGTTCTTTGTTTCTAAATAAATCTTTGATAAGTATTCTCCAACAATACCTACACAGAATATTTGAATTCCACCAATTAATGTAATGATACATACAAGAGATGGCCATCCACTTGTTGGATCATTAAAGATAAGTGTTCTTACAATAATGAAAATAATAAAGATAAACGCTACTAATAACATCAACATTCCCACAACAGAAGCTATTGCAAGTGGTGCTGTTGAAAAAGCAACAACGCCATCAATGGCATAAAGAAGTAGTTTCCAAAATGACCACTTTGTTTCTCCTGCAACTCTTTCAACGTTTTCAAACTCGATCCATTTTGTTTGATAACCTACCCAACCAAATAATCCTTTTGAAAAACGATTGTATTCTTTCATTTCTAATAATGAATTAACAAATTGTCTTGTCATAAGACGATAGTCTCTCGCTCCATCCATTAATTCCGTATCAGATATTTTATTCATGATTTTATAGAACATTCTTGCAAAGAAGGAACGGATTGGTGGTTCACCTTTTCTTGTTACCCTTCTTGTTGCTGCACTGTCATATCCTTCTTCCTTGATTGCTTTAAACATCTCAGGAAGTAATCTTGGTGGATCTTGTAAATCTGCATCCATTAAGCAGACATAATCTCCTGTACTGTTTTCAAAACCAGCATACATAGCTGATTCTTTTCCAAAATTTCTTGAAAATGAGATATATTTGACTCTTTCATCTTTAGAGGCAAGTTCTTTAATAACTTCCAATGTTTTATCTTTGGATCCATCATTAATAAATAATAATTCAAAACCTACTTCTTTCATCTCATTCATTACTCTACTCATTTCTTCATAGTAGTAATGTAATGCTTCTTGTTCGTTATAACATGGTACAATAACTGTTATTTTTTCCATTTTATTCACCATCCTTTTTAAAGATAAATAATTTACTTAATACATAATTTGCGATAATAACAAATATATTAGCAACAATCTTTGCAATAAAATCTGGGAGTATTTGGAAATTGACAGTTACATACATAAATCCCATATCCAGTGCTCCTGTAGCAAGTCTTGCACTAAAGAAAGAAATCATTTCTTTTAAAATGTGATCACTCTTACTTTCAAATACATATTTTCTATTTGTCACATAAGCAAATAATACTGATAAAAACCAGGCTGCAATATTTGCAATTAAATAATTAATTTTTAAACAATCTGCAGCCACATAATAAACAACAATATTTACAACTGTTGTTAAAACACCAAATACTAAATACATGATGACTTCTTTATATTTTAAAATCAAATCTTTCAAAACAAACTCCCCCTAACAATCAAATGAAGTAACACAGTTGATCCAAATAACAAAGCTATATATTTAAATGAATCTAACTTCCACAACATCTTTATCGTTCCAAAAACACCTTGATGCCTTTCTAAATTCAAAATACCATCTGCTATCTCGTCTGTCATATCCATAAGTCCCTTTACACAATAAGGAATCAACAAAACAAAATACGTAATTGTATATTGCCCTTTAGCTTCCCAAAATAAGTGAAAAATAAATCCACCAATAAAAATCATAGGTAACAATAATCTATGCAATGGCATTTGACGACCTGTATAGTAAATATAAGCAAGTGTTCCTAAAAAGACAATAGATTCAAATATATTAAATATTTCATAATACAAATCCCCGTGAATATAAAAATCAGAATACCGCAGGATCCACGTACCTTGAAAATCTGGATTACACCATTGTGAAACTGTTTTCCTATAAAAAAAGTCAAGACACTCTTTTGGATGTTGTAAATAATAAATAAGTGTATTTTTTAAATCATTTTTTACTTGTGCACTTGCTTGTTCACTATCACAATTATTATCTGTGTAAACATTCCAGTTATAGCCGTTCCACCAACCCGGTGCATCAGGAGAATCTTGTAGTCCCATTTCAACATAGGCGAGCATCGGTACACCTTTGCCTAATTCAATTCCTGTAATACTTTTTACTAAGTAATTTGGAATAAAGCTTGAAGCAAAGTATGCTGGAACTAAAACAAGAAATAAGATAAATGAACGATAGTGTTTGTTTAAAATAATATCAAATAAAATAAATATAATCATTGCGACAAAGACAATCAAATAATTTGATTTAAACATCATGGCCAGTGTTATAGATCCAACACTAAGCAAGATATCTTTTGTTTTTCGATCCTCAAAATATTTATATCCTGATAAAATTGCATACATAGAAAAAGCATGACCAAAGATATTACCATAGACAAAGGTAACATACCAAGTCAGTGGTAAAAATAGAATAAGAAAACCAAATGTCCATTGTTCTATTTCATCATTACTAAAACTAATCATTGAGATCTTACAAATGCAATAATAGCTTAAAATAAGACCCAAAACATTTAAGAATTGGAAAACATGATAATTATTATCTCCAAAAATAAAAGATAAATAATATAAAATTATTACTATTCCTGCTTGATTTGTACATTTTCCCACATAACCATCTGGTAAAAAAGGCGCGTAATTCCCCTGTTTAAGTGCTGTTGCACAATTTAATATTTCTTGTTGATCGGCAACAGGATAAATATTATGAGTAAAGATAATAATCGTAAAAATTGCTAAGAGTACAAGACAAATTCGTATAAACATTTTTCGATTATCAATCTTTTTTTGAAGTTTATAAAATCTTCTTACAAAAAATAAAGCAACTAAAACAACAATAAAGTAAATAATCATTTTATAAGGATTATCTTCTATAATCGTCGTACGTTCTTCTATACTTATATAAGTATTTAAAAACATACTTAAAAACGTTAAAATACCTACAATAATCGCAAATATAGCTAAAACAATATTTCTACCTGTTTTTTTTAATCCTTCTTCATACATAACATTTTTCCTTTTATAAATTTCATAATATATTTATGTATTTGAAATAATAGAAACGCACATATCCCTATTATTATACAACATAATGCAAATAATTTATAACTACCAAACCATGAAATTTGTGTTAAATCGACACGTGCCATGACTTGTGCAATAATGACATGATGAACCAAGAAAATAGCATAAGAATACTTACTAATACAGCTTGATACTTTTTGAAAGAATTTATTATCAAAGTATTTAGAAATATAAACAAGAATAAAGAATGAACTTATTCCAACATATGTTGTTTGTAAATGATTTGACCATTGTGGCTTTAAAATCAAATTCAAAGCTAAAACAATTATAGATATAACAAGCATAGGCAGATTTACTTTCTTAATATACTTAATAAAATACATACCCATTAAAAATTCTGGCATTCTTACAAAAACAATCTTACTCATATCAAAAACACCATGATAAAAGAAAATAAATACTAAATAGATCATTGCGGTTACAACAACAGTTGCTTTAGGATACTTATTCACTCCTGTTCTTAATAAAGGAAATAACACATAGAATAAAATAATACATCCTAAAAACCACTCACCCAATATATAAAATGTTGGAACATTGGCTGCCAAATAACCATCAAAGCCAATAATCGTTAAAATAAAGTTTTTCTTAGGTGCTTGTAAAAACATTCCTTTATTTAAATAAAACAATCCTATAAACGCAATAATGTAAGCCATCCAAAACATTGGATAAAGAGATTCAAATCTCTTTTTATAAAATCTCTTATATTCTAACTTTTCTTGATATACATACATTAAAGCCGCTCCTGAAATGATAAAGAATAAAGAAACACCCCAATCGCCTATATAAATATTAAAAAATGTTGTAGATATAATGGCTTTATAAATATATTGTGCCCCTGCATAAATATATCTTGCATTAAAATGTGTCATTATAATAGAGATTGTCGCAATTGCTCGTATAAAATCTAAATAAAATAATCTTTCTTTTCGCATTATATCACCTCTTGCCTATCCTAATTTTACAATAACAATATTATCTACTTTTTTCACTGACTCTTTATTTGGCCAAGCTGGCATATCTTTAGCGTATTCTTCTGCAATTTTTGCATCATCTTCTGATGGACATTGATAGTTAATACCTAATGTTGCCATATAATTTCTCATTAAAAAGCTTCCGTGTGTTGTCGAAAAGCTAGTTTCAAAAAATCCTCTGCCGACATATTCTAAATCTTCTAATTGATAACAACTGTTATTCCTATTTAATCTCATACATCCTATAAATGCAATTTTTTCTTCAGGATTATAACTTCCTGTTATTTCTTCTATTCTATTTGAAATCTTCGTTGCTACAATCTCCGATTCTTTATTAGTAATGTACTCTGTATAATAGAGTCTACTTGATAAGACACTTTGTTTAAATGGTACAAGTGCCACAAGTACCATTAAAATAAGTATAGCATCTTTATTTTTTATTTTAGTTCTAATTTCTTCAAAAAGATACATACTTGAAAAACCAAGCATAAATGGATATGAAATTGCTGTTCTTTTTGTTGGTTGACCACCTAAAATAATTCCCATTAGAAATGGTGTTACCAATAAAGCACCAATAGCTAAAATATAAATGTAATATCTTTTATCATATTTTTCTTTTTTACCATAAAAAGCATTTATTACTAATAAAATTGCTAGAACAACATAAACTTTTGAATAAAATATTGTATTATCTGTTACAGTGCCCTTTATATATTTCAAAATATTTTTTATACATTGAATAACCGGAACAGTGCCCCACGCTACTTGATCTCCTGTATATTTTGTTGCTTCAATATGCAATAAAGATAAAACACACTTAGCTAACACAAAATAAACCACATAAGATAAGAAAAATAAAATAATATTCAAAATTATAACTTGCCATATTTTTTTAGGATTCGTTACATCTTTTCGTGATATATATAAAATAAATAAACAAATTGCAGCTGTAACATATATTGTTGTAAGTGCTTGATAAATCGAAAAAGCAATTCCACTTAAAATAACACTTATAATCAAATAATATTTTTTGGGTGTATCTATAAAATACCTATAGGTATAAAAAAGAGAAATAGCTACAAGGTTTATACCTAATAAAACTTCTACAGCTTGCATAACAAACCCAAGTTGTTCTGCCATGATAGGTGCTGTAAAAAAGATAGATATAAAAATCCAATAAGCATATTTATTTTTATTATTTTTTATATAATCAAAAATCATGCCCCATGTAATGATTGAAAAAATCATTAAGATAATAAGCATAAACATAGATAAAAAAGGATTATAAATGCCAACACCAAATACTTTTTTCAAATAAACTAATGCAATTCTCCCCATAGATAACCAAGCAGTATATAAACTACTTGATACTGAAATTGCCGCTTCATTATCAATTGATGTTGCTAATGTTCCTAATTTAATTAAATAAACACTTAGAATGAAAACACTTGAAATAATTATATTGGATTTATTATTTCGAGTAAAATTCTTTATATTTTCATACATTATTTACATACATCCTTTCTACTTATATTAGATTTATTCTATTGTTTTTTATGAAAATTCAACATTATTTATTAAATAAACATCAAAGAAATATTCATTGTCAATATTACCACTGTATAATTTCTTAGCATTCATATTTTCTAAAAAGCTTTGATCATTCTTTTGATCAGCAATATAGAATATCGGCTGATTACTTTGTTCTAAACTATAAACTGTATTACTATATGTTGTATATTGTGTTTCATAATAAGGCATAACTGTGGTACTTAATAAAAAGATATCTGTTACGATTGTACGTGTTGAATATTCTTTCTTAGCTTTTTCAAAGAAAGCTAAGGTATCTTCTGTCCCATTAAAGTATTCCCTTTGAATATTAAAGAAACAACCATATATCATATTACATATCAATATTATTATTGCAACATTTTTCAAAGAATTTTTCTTTATCAAAGAAATACCTACAGCCAATCCTAAAAAGAAAATGCCAATAGTACTATGTAAATATCTTGCTACAAAAATAGGACGTATCAATAATCCATAAACAACACCAAACATCATCA
Organism: Faecalibacillus faecis; assembly: GCF_003024675.1. GTDB lineage: Bacteria > Bacillota_I > Bacilli_A > Erysipelotrichales > Coprobacillaceae > Faecalibacillus > Faecalibacillus faecis. The sequence goes on from NZ_PYLP01000011.1 coordinate 50,453, forward strand.
ACCCATACATTGGAATATAACATAAAAGTACAAAGTTAGCTTTTTGATTTTTAAAATGATTATTTATTGTTGTTTTTAAAACAACAATAAATAATAAACTTGTCATCAATAATGGTAAGCCAATAAATATTAATACAAATAGATTAGGTATTTCATTATGACATAATGAATTAAATGGATATATGAGCATTTGTGCAATATCTGTAAAATTAACAGACCATAACCAAAAATCATTATTTACATTCATCACTTGTTTAAAACTAATAAATAGCCATGGTAAATAACCTAATATTGTGATTAATGAGATTATTAAAATATCCTTAATATATTTTTTATCTTTCACCAATAAAGCAATAAACAAAATCATATACACAAAAATTTCAGAAATAATATTAAAATTATGTGTATAAGCTGCCAATATTCCACTCAATGTAAATAATAACTTATCTTTTCTTTGACCATGTAAATAAATTTCACATCCTAAAAATGCAGACCATGTAACAAAAAGAATTGACCATGAATACATTCTTAATTCAACAGACATATGCATACAACTTGGCATAAGTCCTACTAAACAAATAAAAACACCTGCAATAAAATCACTTTTAAAAATATGTTTAATATATTTTTTTCCAATAGCCATAAGAATGATTGTTGGGATTACTGACATGATCTTCATAATTTCTATATGTTGACCAAACAATGTAACAATAAGTTTTAAGAGCACAAAATATAAAGGTGGATGTACATCTTGACCAATTTCACGAATCATCTCTTTAAAATCATATTTCATTATAATAGCTGTCCATGCTTCATCTCCCCATAATGATCTATTAAAACATAACAGTATTAAAAAAATAGAAATAAAGATAATTAGTATATTTAATTTGTCTTTTAATACCTTTTTCATCTTCTCTCCTTTATTAACAAAACATGGGATTAATTATCATCAATCCCATGTGCTTTTATTTTTGTTTTGTAGGATATGTAATTACAACTCTTGTTAAAATTCCCTTTTTATTTTCAGTAACTAATTCATACTTATAACCTTGATCATCGGAATAATACCAATGTCCATCCGTATTTTGTTCAGGTCCGCCAATTTGTTTCATTAAATTTGTACTTGTGTATTTACCATCCATTAAAATTTCATTATTATTTCTATCAACAAATGTTATGCTATCTATTGAATGATGATTTTCTTCTTCATTAATCGTATCATAGTCTAACGTAATTTGTGTTACTTTACAGTCAGAAACAGGTAATGAATTTTTAGTATCATTTTCATAACGTACTCCAAACCATTGCCAATTACCATCATCTAAATAAACCTTTAAAAAAGCTACCATAGAAGAAACACCACCAGCATTAAGTTTATCTGCCTCATCAACTGTTTTTCCTGTATTCCCTAATTCAATTTTATCTCCAACTTTTTCTAAATAACTTACATATTCACCTACTGTTTCTGGAAAGGGAATTTTTTTACCATCGATAGTTAAATATTTAATCATCCCTTTTGCTTCAGTAAATTTTCTTGTTTTTTGTGTTGTCGTCGAAGAATTACCATTACTTGTTTGCTTACTTTCACCACATGCTGTTACACCAAAAGCCATAGCAAGAACTAAGCATAACGATAAGATTTTTTTTATCATTGATTTTCTCCTTTTTATTTTTTACTTTTTTCTAATTCATAACTATTATAGTTACTTTTTTTTATTTAATCTACTATTTTTAAATTAATTATTCTTAAATTTACAATCTATCTATAAATTCTTTTATCTCTTTAATAATTCCTTGTTTATCTGCTTTATACTCTTTGGGTATAAAATTATGTGATTCTTTCACAATTTTATCTAAATCATCTAGATCAGTACAGGGAATAATATAGCCCAATTTATCATATCTTTCCATAATTTGTACTTGATGATCATTGTTTTGTTCCTTATATTTTCCTAGTCTAGGTACAACAATAACTCTTTTCTTTAATTTTAAAGCTGCAACAATGGCACCTACCCCAGCATGTGTAATAATCAAATCTGCAATCTCAATTTGGCGGTTCAATTCTTCTTCCGTATAGTATTCTTGACCATGAATCTTTTCATAATTTCCTTTAGTATAACCAAGTTGTACATAAACATCATTTTCTTCAACAAAGTGAGAATTTAATATTGCATTTAATAAACGATCAAAACGTTTATCTTGTGTTCCGAACATAACAAAAATACGCATTATTTCAATCCTCCTCGATATTTAGCATTTGGATAAAGTTTCAACATTTCCTCCCATTGCACTAAAAATAAATCTGCAATTGGATAGACAAGTTTTCCCGATAAAGTTTTCGTTGTGATATTGGCGAATGTTTCTATAAAAATAACTTTTTTACCAAATAATTTGGCAATATAACAAATTGGCACAGTTGTATGCGCTCCTGTTGCAATTACAACATCTGGTTTAACTTTTAAAAACGCTTTGAAACTTCTTATAATAGTAATTGGAAAATTACATAAAAACTTAAACAAATGTTCCTTTGTTCCTGCTGGCATATACCACGAACGTGATTGATTTGTTTTCTTTATTTCTTTCATCATTTCATGATCTTCCGTAAGTAAAAATGAATTATAGCGTTTCATTAATTCATCAAGTTCACAAAGTTCACTATAATGACCTCCTGCTGATGAAGTAAACATGACTCTTGTTTTTAAATCATGAATGTTCATATTTTTAAATGCATCTAACCATTGTTTACGAACATTTTCATAGCTATAAGAATTTGCTTTGTCTTTAGCGTTTTTTGAAAGTTCTTTAGAAGGATTATTTAACAGCGCAACTAGTTTATTCGCCATTTGATCCAAATCTCTATTTTTAATGATATAGCCATCTTTTCCATCTTCGATAATATCTAACGATCCTTTGGCACTATCAAAAGAAAGACATGGTATACCATAATCCATTGCTTCCAATAAAACGAGTCCAAAACTTTCATAGTGTGATGTTGTCACAAAGACACTTGTATTTTCTAATATTTGTGATTTTTCTTTTCCAACTTTATTTCCATAGAACGTTACAGAATCTGCAATTCCTAAACGATCCGCTAAAACACTCAAATTATGTCTTTCTTCTCCATCACCGACGATATTTAAATGAGCTGATGGATTTTGTTCTAAAACTTTTACAAAAACACGTAACATATCATCATAAGCTTTTTCACTTGAAAGTCTTCCCATTACTGTTACTTGATTTGTATCAAACTTTGCATCTTCATGATCCACTTTATCAATACACAAAGGTAAGTATACACATTGTGGTCCCGTTAGATACTCTTTATAGAATTCATTAATTGATTTTGATACAGGAATAAACAAATCAAATTTTTTTACTGCTTTATACACTTTTTTTGGATAATTTTTTTGACAATCAGGATGGCAATGTTCCCACGCAATGAGTAATTTATTCTTTTGGTATTTAGAAAATAATTGATCAAAAGCTAAGGTTGTTGAAATAATAATATCTCCATCGTTATCCTTTGCACATTTTTTGATTAAAGCTCTTTTTTTGTATAAAATCTTTAATGATTTTATACCTTCAAAAAAGATTTTCTTTATGTTTTTATACTTTAAGGCATTTTTTATTTCTTCTTTATTTGGTACTAAATCTGTTGATAAATAAGTTACTTGAACCCTTTCATCAATATAAAAAGAAGGTTCACATAATTTATAAACATTTACAATTTCAACATCATAATCATCTACCAGCATATTGGCAAGTGAACAAATTGCTTTTTCAATTCCTCCTACTCTTAAATGAAGAGAAAGAATTGTCACTTTTTTTCTTGGTCTGTTATGCTTATTTACAATTTTTTTATTTGTTCTTAAATAAGCAAATTGACAAGCCATTTCCGCAGATCTTTTGAGTCTATTTAGAAGATGCTTTGAATGATTAAAACAAGTTTGATGATAGTAAAGTTGTGATGCTTTAAGATATCTTAACTTACGATAATGATTGACATTTTTATTGATAGTAATAGAGTGATTGTGAATAACTTGCACATTATTTAAAACACAAATATGCAATCCTGCTTGTCTTATCTTGGCACAATAAATATCTTCTTCATAAAATAAGAAAGTTCCTTCATCAAAACAACCAACACGATCAATTACTTCTTTTTTTATTCCAAAAAAACATCCAGATAAACATTCAACACTTGTGATTTCTCCTTTATAACGAGACGCTGGATATTTTATTAAATTTTTATAAAGTCTATTGATAATTGGATAATTATCATGAATATCATATTTAATACTTTTTTGTTTCCAACCTCTATTTAGTTTTCCATGTTCTTCTATTGTTGGTCCAAACATTTGATAATTATTATCTGAATTCATATACGCTATAAAATCCTCAAGCTGTCTCTTTTCAACAATAATATCTGGATTAGAAATAATATAATTATCAAAATCATTTTCATATAAATATCTTAATCCTGCATTATTTCCAGCCGCATATCCTGTATTACTTGACATTTCAATCAAATGGATTCCTTGTATTTTACGTAATTCTGTTAAAGAATCATCTGTTGATGCATTATCAACAACTACAATAGAATCTAATATATTATATGATTTTATTTTTTCTACAAACGATACCGTCTCTTTAGCATCATTAAAATTTAAAACAACTATCCCTGTTTTCATTTTTTCATCACCTTACTTCTACTCATAATTCTACTCTATTTTAACAAAACTATAAAAAGAATAAAAGACTCTTACAAAAGAGTCTCATTTATATACAATAGAACATAAATCTCCTACAAAGGTTTTAAAGCTTCCATATCCTTTATATTTCCCTTTTAAATACATAACTATTAAAGAGAAAAATGATTTATTTTTTATATATTTCTTTCTATCTTTTGAATAAAGAATATGATTTTCTACATATTCTTTATTATATTCATAACCTATATTGATTCTTTTTAAGTAATTGAGTAATTCTATTTCTTCATCAATATAGTTTAATCTTTTAATTGTTCTATTTTTCATCAATTCTTTATGTGAATTGTGAATAACATCATCGAGTCCTATCGTATTTTTATCATGTATACGATAATCAATTAATGGAACATTATAAAAATAACATCCATCTTGCATTGCTGCAATCAAGTTCAATTCCCAATCGTGAGGATATTTACTTTGTGTATTCTTCAAGAAAATTTCTACTTCTTCTTTTCTTACTGCCATACAACATCCTTGAGAAAAATTAGTAATTTTTACTAAAGATAAATCCACTCTCTCTATTTCATCAATAACATCTTTATGTAATAGATTTTGGTTGGCGTATCCTTTCTTTTGTTCAATCGAAAAAGGTTTTCCTTGTCCATCTACAAAATTAAAGCTTGAAGCAAGGGTTTTTATTTCTGGATGATTCTTTAAAGCCTCAACCATTCTTTCTACTTTATCAAGATGCCAAATATCATCTTGATCACATAAGAAAATAACATCTCCACTTGCATGTGCTAATCCTTTTTTAAAATTACCTTTATAACCTAGATTTTTTTCATTTTTTATAAATATCCAATTTAATTGGTGATTGCTTATATATTTTTCAACAAGATAGCTTGTATCATCTGTTGATACATCATCAACAATAATAACTTCATCAAGTTTTAGAGTTTGGTTTTTTATTGAATCTAACTGTTCATTTAAGTATTTAGCTCCATTATATGTTGCCATTACTAATGATATTTTCATTGAATTAACCTCCCTCTTTTTTATTTTGTTAAAAATGCTCCATAACAATGATCATCTATCAATTGTCCTGATTCGTTATATAGTCTATAGTATGTCCAATAATATCCATTTTCATTAGGAGCATAAGTCGTCCATAAATGTCTTCCACTACTTACCTTTTTTAAACCAGTACCATAAACCCATGGTTTTGGATTACCATTTAAATATTTTTGACAATCTAATAATAAAATTTCATAATAGTATCCTTGGTTAGGATTTACATTAGAAGATACGCCTAATAAGACACCTCTTCCATAAGGATTTGATCCTTCATATTTTCCATCTATATAAGCTGGGTAACTATGTTCAACATTAAATCCAATTAATTTTGATGAAATCTTTTCCGAATTAGAATTAAGTAATTCACAATTAATTAAATAACTTCCTTTATTAGGTTGCCATTGTACACTTGATGAGGTACTTGATAATGTACTCCATCTTTGTTCACTAATGTTGTATACTTGCCATTTAAATTTATTTTGAGAATTAATCCCTGTACCTTGTGCATTCAATTGAATATATGTACTGTTAAAAGAATATCCAATACTATTTAATGTCTGTGGTTGGACATAGAATGCACTAACGTGATTGATTTGATCACCGTTAGGGTTCTTTGCAAGTGCATAAATCCAATACCATCCAGAATTAGGTACACTATAGCTTATTTGATTACTTGATTGATAGCCACTTGACCAAATCCATTTAGATTTTGTGCAATCATAAATCATGAATTCATAAAGAGTTTGTGAATTTCCACCTGCATTATAACTTGCATTTATCAATCCATTGCTATTTGTAAAATCAATATCTGTGGCATCTAATTTTGCATACCCATTTTCCATATAATAAGTAATTTTTTCATTACCAGAAATATTTACATGTAAATAGTCAGCACTACACATATCTCTTGTTTTATCAATATTTGCATTTCTTAAATCATAACATTCTACACCGTAATATTGACATACGGTTTTTATAGCGTCCACATAAGCATCTACTTGCCATTGTGGACCCCATATTTCTTTTCTATAATAAGGTGTAATACTTATAATTTTAGCGTTTGGATAAGACGTCTTCATTCGATAGATTGCTGTTTGATAAGCATTATAAAATGTACCAACATCTCCTATATTTTGTCCTGGTGTAAAGTTTCCTAAAGGTGTCCCACCAATATCATTAGTGCCACCAAAAAACAAAATAACATCAGGTGTCCCATTATCATTCAAAGCATCGATTCTTTCCTGACTAGCCATACATTTTGTAGCATCATATCCTGATGGATCACCTTGATACCATCCCACTTTAGAACCGCCTAAGGCCTCACATACGCCTAATCGCATAGAATGATCATTAATATATTTCATCCACCATGTTTGTGAAACCGACATATGCTCTGGGCTGTAAAAAGAATAATATTTCATCCCTCTTGTATATCCATTATAAGTTGAAAGACTATCACCCATAACAGAAACAATAGAACGATCATCTTCTATAGCTTGTACATTAGAAAAAGAAAAAATGGAGAGGATAAATGAACTAAATATCAAAAAAGTTGTTATTTTTTTCATTATACTTCTTCTGCAAAACCTTTTTCTAATTTTTTAAATATTGCATATCCAATAAATAAAACAATGAGCGTAATAAAGATAAGATATCCTACACTTGTTAAAGATGGAAGTGTGTGATACATAAATAAATCTCTATATGTTTCAATTAAATGAGTTAATGGATTTAAATAAAGAACCCATCTAATTCTTTCTGGCAATAATGTTGCTTCATATAAAATTGGTGTTGCATAAAATAATAAGTTAATAAAGAACTGAATAATATATTCCGTATCTTTAATATAAATATTAATTGCACTAAAGGCAAAAACCAATCCTGAAGTAAATAAAAATTGAATAAAAGCAAAGATTGGTACTAAAATAACATGCCACGATAGTGGTCCAACACCACCAAAAATACAGAATAATATAATAACAATACATGAAATAAAGAAATTAACCAATCCACTTAAAGTAACAGATAATGGTAATATTTCTCTTGGAAAATAAACTTTCTTTATAATTCCTGCATTCATTCTTACCGTAATCATTCCTTGGTTCATACATGTAATAAAGAAGTTCCAAGGAATAATACCAATAACTAAATAAACAATAAAATGATCTGGACTTGATCTCATAATGAATGGGAAAACAATAGCGTATACTAAAACTTGTAATAAAGGATTAATAAAAGACCATAGCACACCTAAAAAAGAGCCCTTGTATTTTCCTCTAATTTCCTTTTTTACATTCGTTTTTAATAATTCTCTATATTGATATAAATCTTTAAATAATCTCATCTTATCACCTACTGACATACCTTTAGGTACTCATCTACTACTTCATTTGGTGTACCATCCATACGTACCTCTCCATTATAAATCCAAATCGCTCTATTACATAATTCTCTTACTTGTCCTAAACTATGTGTAACAATAACAATGGTTTTTTCACTTTTTTTCATCTCTTTTAATTTTGCAAAACACTTATCTTGAAAGTGTTGATCACCTACCGCTAAAATTTCATCAATAAGTAAAATTTCCGCATCAACATTAATTGCGATGGAAAAAGCTAGTCGCATATACATTCCTGAAGAATATGTTCTTACAGGATTATCAATAAAATCACCAAGTTCTGAAAATTCAATAATTTCATCAATACGTTTATCAATTTCTTGTCGTGTTAAACCAAAAATTGCTGCATTGAAATAAATATTTTCCCTTCCTGTAAAATCAGGATGGAAACCTGCTCCTAATTCAAGTAAAGAAGTAAGTTTTCCATGTGTTTCTAACGTTCCTTTATTAGGATACAGAATCTTTGTCATCAATTTTAATAAAGTTGATTTACCACTTCCGTTTGTTCCTATTAAAGCAACAGTTTCTCCTTTTTTTATATCTAAATTGATATTCTTTAAAACTTGTCTTTTTTGAACCTTTGTTGTTTTCCAAAAACATATTCTTTCTTTTAAAGTTGTAGGTTTATCATATACAAGTTTAAAATCTTTATACATATTTCTTATTTCTATCGCATTCATCTACTAGAATCACCTTCTTATTGTGTTATTATAACATTATTTATCTTCTTTTTTTACTTTTTTCTTTACTGCTTTTAAAAAACTTAATGGAAATATTTTCTTTAAAATATTTTTAATTAATTTTTTTATTAAATACTTACATGAATGTTGCATAACCATGATATAGTTCATTTCACCCATCATTTGTTTATAATAAGGTCCAACACCATTTCCTACCATAACTCTATTATAACCTTGAACATAATGATGAAGATTTTGATATTCAATTGCTGCAAATTCTTCAGTCATTGCAACAGCTGGATAATATCCTGCTTGTTGTACAATAAATGGATAAATTCTTTCTATAGCATGTAATAAAGAACCATCTATACCATTTGGTTCTGGTGGGAAATCATTATATTCCCAATCTTTTGCATATAAAGGTTGCATTGCTTTTGGTCTAAACCAAAACATTGTTCCTAAAGGTGCTACAGGTGATTTGTAAGCTGACATTGGTACCGTTAAACCAAGTTCATCCGCTAATTTTTTCGTATTATCAAAGTTTGGTCCCCATTCAAATCCACAAGTTGGGAAAAAAGCATCATGATTTGGTTCTGGTGGTGTTAGTAACCCAAGGCGTGGGTTTTGTTCAAAAGTAGAAATAATATTTTCTACATAATTATTGTTCGATAATGTATTTTCAAAACATTTGTATGCAAATGAAGCCCCACTTGTTCCCGGTTTTACTTGTGCCGTCTTTTTATCATGAGCGAAGCAGACAAGATCATAATTCATAATGACATCTTTCACACCCACTAATAAACTACTTACATCACGTCCACGGTTTTCGATAATTCTTACTTCTAAATGATTATACTGTAAATCTTTATAAGCTTTTTCAATTGCTTGTTTCTTTTCCTGAGTATTTGTCGTAATGTAGATATCTGCATCTTTTGGCATTGATTCAATATAATGTCTATTTTCTTCTAATAAATCAGGGAAATATAAATGAATTACTAAAGCAATTTTGCTTTTAAAAGTATTTTGATATTTTACTTTTGAAGGCATAATATACGTTAAATTCATATTTTTCACAATATCAGATTGATGATAATCTCTTAATATTGCTTCCCAAATAAAATCTTCATTATAATCTGTTTCATTTTTAATATAGTTATAGAGTTCTGTAACACTTTCACCTGTTGTATTTCTTAAATAATCATCTTTATCATGGAAGAAACTTCTTCTTTTAAAAATTGGGCAACGATATTCTTTAATAAGTTTTGTTGGACACATCATTAAAGGATATCCACTGTAATTTCTTAATTCATCAACATTTACAGAAACATCCCATTTATATCCCATATCCGCAAAATGTTTTGTAAAGATAGCTTCATGTTTCCCAATAGCTTCTGAATAATTATGAATCATTGGCATATGATCCCAATAATCATGGAAGTCTTTGCTTTTTACTAAAGAATTTCTACAAACAATAAAATGTGATTGAATATGATCTGGAATATATCCATATTCTATACATCCAAAAGGATCTCCATCATATTTAAAATATTTTGTAAGGCCCCAAAAATCTAAATCTTTATCATTCATTTTAGTAAATGTTTCACTTAATGAATACATTGGTCCCATGATTGTACTATTTAACATCACAACTTCTTCATAAGTTTCTAGCTCTTCCCAACCCACATGTTGTAATGCTGTTTTATAAGCCCAAACATCAAAACCTTTATTTTCTCTTACAATAACTTCACCATACTTTGAAAGAATTTCTTTACCTTCATCATTTAATTTTCCATTACAAATGATAATAAGTTTTGTTAAGTTTTTACATAAATCATCTAAAAAATACGGAACAAATCTATCTACAATACCTTGTTTATCATAAAAGAAATAGATTCCTAATCTTTTATTATTAATTACTTTCATATAAATTACCTTTCTAATCTTTACCTAAAATTTTATTAATTTTATCTGGATTTCCCCAAACACCTGGTGAATCATAAGGTCTATCTGGGAATACTCCATATTGAGGTTTAATATTAAAATGGTTATCTTTTATAAATTGTTCTACTTTTTCACCTAACGGCATAGGTTTTCCTGTACAAACATTGATTGTTCCATCAACTTCATTTTGCATAGCTACAGCTGAAATTTGATGAGCAAGTTCTTCAATTTGAATAAAATCATATTGATTTTTACCTGAATTTAATGGGAATGTTTCTTTTCCTTCTTTTGCTGCTGCAACTAATTTAGAGAAAATGGAGTTATTCTTTAAATCATCCCCCATAATATAATAAGCTCTTAACCATTGTAATTGTGTTTTTGAACCTTTTGTTAATAAATAAGCTGCTTCTCTTAAAGTATTTTTCGCAATTCCATACATTGATGTTGGATTCGTTGGTGTATCACCATTAATTGCACCTTCCCAATATCCAACTTCATGCATTGTTCCCATAACGACAAGTTGAGGAAGTTTTGCATCCACCATTTTTTTAATAAAATTATAATGGTTAGGTAAATCTGTAATATGTGTATCTGCATTATGAACAAAACCATTTCTCCAAGCTAAATGAACAACAACATCAGGACTTCCTAATTTTTCATAAAGATTTTCTTCATCCGAAAAAATCGGTGTTGTGTTTCTTTGTGCTCTTTCATCTACTCCATCAAATTTAAAGTCTGATGCAATTACTTCGCATCCTTTATCTAAAAGTGCTTTTACAACATGTCTCCCAACATATCCATTGGCACCTGTTACTAATACTTTTCTTTTCATTTTATTTTCCTCCAAAAGGTATTTTCTTATTGCCACTTTCCAATCTTCCATTTTGTAATTAAAGTTATCTAATAATTTCTTATTTTGTAAAACCGAATTTGCTGGTCTATTAACAGAAGATGGATACTCTGTTGTTTTCACCTTAGTCACTTTTGTTGCATTTTTACATAATTTAAAAATTTCTTCTGCAAAATCTGACCATGCACAATGTCCTTCACAAGTTGCATGGTAGATTCCATATTTATTAGAAGATAATAATAATTCAATGACTTTTGCTACTTCTGTAGCACTTGTAGGACTCCCTACTTGATCACATACAACATTGATTGAATTATTTTTTTCTGATAATTCTAACATTTTATTAACAAAATTTCTACCAATGCCATATAACCATGCCGTTCTAACAATAAAGTACTTGTCAAGAGTACTTATAACATTATCTTCTCCTGCTTTTTTTGATTTTCCATAAACAGATTGTGGATTTGTTTTATCATCTTCGTTATATGCCTCTTTTTTTGTTCCATCAAAAACATAATCTGTTGAAACATGAATAAGTGTTGCATCTATTTCTTTGGTTACAACAGCAATATTTTTCACACCATCTGCATTTACTTTAAATGCAAGATCTTGATGTGTTTCACATTCATCCACTTTTGTATATGCTGCACAATTTATCACATAATTTGGATTATATTTATTTAATACTTTTCTTACATCTTCGATATTTGTAATATCCATATCATCAATATCAGTATCCACTATTTCTATATCATTTCGTTTTGATAATAGTTTATTTAAAGCAATACCTAATTGACCCTTAGAGCCTGTAATTAATACTTTCATCTTCTATCCCTTTCTTTTTTCTACTACATATTACCATAAAATGTACTTTAAATATACCTTGCTTACTCTGATATATTATCAATCACACCTATATTAACTAAATTTTGTAATTTGTAAACCCTTATTCCCATTTTTATCTTATTTAATATTTCATATTATCATGCTATAATGCAATAAAATAGTAGATTCTTACTATTTAAAGATATAATAGAAAGGAAATTGAAATGAAAAAATATAATATTGCATTTACTGGTGTTTTTGATATTGAAAACTATGGTGATCACCTCTTTCCTCTTATTTTTAGGGAAAAAATGAAAAAAAAAGGAATTGACTGTGAATTATTTCTTTTTTCTCCAATAGGTGATGTTCAACAAGGCTATCAACAAAACTACGAAGTTTATCCACTCTATAAGCTTCAAGAACTTCATGATCGTTATCATTTTGATGCTGTTATAGTTGGTGGGGGAGGTATTTTACATTACGCTAGTGGTAAACAATTATTAGATAAAAACTCTACAGAATTTGTAGATTATAAAGTTTTTGAAACTTGGGTCATCCCTTCTTTATTTGCTTATAATAATAAAGTCAAACTGATTTGGAATTTACCTGGAGGTTTCCATGAATTTGATTATTTCTATAAACCTCTTACACGTTGCTTATGTACAACAGTTGATTATATGAGTGTAAGAGATCAATATACAAAAGATATTCTAACTTCATGTAATATTCCAGCCGATAAAATATATACCTGTCTTGATTCGGCTTTTATAATGAAAATTCTTTTTAAAAAAGAAGATTTAATGTCTATAAAAAATAAAATTATTCAATCTGATTCTTATGTGATTTATCACGCCAATATTCATTTACCTGAAAATGAAATTCCTGAACTAGTTGAGAATTTATATAAGCTTAAATGTGAAGGTCATGATATTGTTTTACTTCCTATTGCCTATACACATAATGATCAAGCTATTTTAAATAGGATAAATGAATATTCAATCAACACTTATGGTGAAGATGGCGCATTTACAGTATTAGGTGAAAATTTAAATATGATGGATATTATGTCACTTTTAGCTTGTTGTAAGTTATATATAGGCGTAAGTTTCCATGGGGCGGTTACCGCACTTAGTTTTTCTAATAGTGCTATCGGTTATGATTATATGCATAATGGAAAAACAAAAGATTTATTTAAAACATTGAATATTCCTCAATACTATATTACAAACTCTCATGAATTAGAAAAAACAATTCAATCAATTAAAACAGAGGGATGCCATGTTGAACTAGATCAAAAGATAGTTAATATCAATCATCATTTCGATAACATGTGTCATATTTTAGAAGAGGATTATAAAGAAAAAGATAGAAATCAATTCTATCTTGAATTCTCTCAAGCAATCTTTGAAATCAATAATTTCTATGAAAAATGTAAAAATTATGATGATATAACTGATCAACTTTCTCATCTTGATCAACTCGCCCGAGCAACACATATTCAATTAGAAAATTTAAAATATGAGCATCAACAATTACAGGATAAATATCTTGAAACTGTTAATCAATTAGAACAAACAACAGCTCAACTTCAAAAAATACAAAATACTGTTTTATATAAAGGATATCATAAAGTTAAAAGGGTTTTTAAAAATAAATAAAGATTGTTGGCACGCTAAACTTTGATGGGGTTTCATCAAAGTATCCTTTAAAGTTTTATAGGGATACTTACCCCATACCTAATTTAGAGTTAAAAATAAAAGACATCATATTTATTACCTGTTTAAGGCAATGATTGATGTCTTTTTTGAAATGATATTATATTTTGTTATATAAACCTATTTCCTATTTTTTCTCTGACTATGTTATTTATTTGATTTTTTTATAGGAAAACCCCGTAGAAGTTTAGAGGTAACGCAAAAAAGGCGACCCCGCTAAATTTTATAGTGATAGGTCGACCCCCATAACAATTTCATAAAAACACTCCCTCAGGAGTGTTTTTGTATTATTGAATTTCTAAGCTATAATATTTCTTTAAATTGTTTAGTACTTGATCATTGGCACCGTATCCACCTGCAGAAATAATAACATTACCATCTCTATAGTAATAATATGTAGCTTCTTTTTCTTCATTATAAGTAATTCCTACAGTTTTTCCATCAGAGGTTGTTTTTGTTTCATTCCATTGACTTTCTGTACTTTTTGCACTGTCTTCATTATAGTAAACAGCTTTACTATAAATTTCATAAGAAGAATTTGTATTTTTTTCAATACATTGCGAATATTTTAAACCATTTGCTTCATCTTCTTTATAGCTTAATTGATCATCTACAACATAACCATCTTCTTTTTCTAAAGATTTTTGTAATTGATCATATTTTTCTTCTAGTGTAGCTGCTGTTTTAGTGTCATCTTTTGTATTAATTGTGTTTTTATCATCTGCTTTATTTGTTTCTTCTTTAACTTCAGTATCTTTTTTATCAGACTGAGTATTCGATTGATTATTTGAATTACTGCATCCAAAAACCCCTAAAAGTAAAAAAGAACATACAAATAATTTTAGTGCTTTTTTCATAACTTCCACCTTCCTTTATTTTATTATATATTTTCTACACTTTTTCTACAATATAACAAATTTAATTTTTTTATTTTAGAAACCTTTGAATCACATAATTATATGCTATAATATACCCCGTAGAAGGAGGGGAAATTTGAAAAAACTAATATTAAAGGCATTATTAACATTTACAGTATTGTCAATGACATTATCACCTGTTTTTGCGCTTGATGAAGTAGCACCAACAAATAGTAATGAAATTACTCAAAAACAAATTGCTAATATTAGTGAAAATGATTTAATTAACTATGTTTATTTAGAAGAAACTGAAACAACAAACAGTTATGAAAATGTTGTTTTATCTCTTAAAGATGAATATAAAAATGCATCAAATGCAATTTTAACTTATACAGATTCTAGTAATAAATCTTATCAAGTAAATTCTAGCAATCAAAATGATTCAGAAGTATTATTTAAAATTGAAAACTTAACTGAAGGTACTTATCAATTGTCTTCTATGACTTTTGAAATGGATGGTAATGTTTATCAATCAACATTTACCTCTGACTATAACGCTTCATTTTCAGTTGTAAATGGTGTTTCTACTCAATCATTAGATAATTGCGATGAAGAAGTTGAAGAATATGCAAATGATTCTTCAATGAAAGTCGTTGAAGCAACAAGTTTAGATGAAGCTTTAGATGCTGTAAAAAGCGTTAAAGCCAGAAGTCATAACGGAAACTATGTTGTTTACTTAGATGCTGGACATGATAACACTCATACTGGTGCAAGAGGAGTAAACGGAATCAAAGAAGAAACTTATACTCTTGCCATTGCTCAAGCATGCCGTGATGAATTACAACAATATCGTAATGTTGAAGTTCATATGTGTCGTGATGATTCAGGTAGCTGTCCTTATCCTGGCACATCTTCTGTTCAATGCAATACAAACAGAGTTAGAGATGCTGCCAGCAAAGGTGCTGATCTTTACATCGCTTTACATTTAAACTCTGCAAACGGTTCTGCACATGGTGCTGAAGTTTATGTATCTAACAATTCTGCTTATTATTCACAAGGAGCTAATCTAGCTAATAAAATTGTTGCTCAACTAAAAGCTTTAGGTCTTTCTGCACATGGAAGTGCTGTTAAAGTAAATGCAGGTGCAAACGGTGTTGATAAATATACTGTTATTAAACATGGCGTTGAACATGGAATTAATTCAATGATTGTTGAACACGCTTTTGTTGATAACTATTCTGATGCAAACTATATTACAAATAGATATCATGATATTGGTGTTGCAGATGCAACTGCTATTGCAAACTATTTAGGTTTATCTAAAGGTCCCCATGTTACATTGAAAGGATTCACATGGCAAGTACATGATGATCGCATTCTTATTGGAACGGCCTATGAAGCTAATACTAATGTAAGATTTACTTTTAAATCTTATAATTTAAGTACACATCAATGGGTAACATTAGGAGAAAACAAAACTTCTAACTGGCAAACTTGGTTGCCAGAAAAAGGAAACTATTGGATCTATGTAGAAGCAACAACACCAGATGGTTATACAACAAACCAAGTAATGTGTTTTGCGGTAGGTAAAAACTATGCTCCATATGTATCTTTAAATGGATTTACATGGCAAGTATTCTCAGATAGAATCAATATTGGAACAGCTTATAGTACAAATACAACAGGAGTAAGATTTACATTTAAATCTTATAACTTAGATACAAAGAAATGGACTGCTTTAAGTAATGAAAAAGCATCAAACTGGCAAACATGGTATCCAGAAAAAGGAAACTATTGGATCTATGTAGAGGCTACATTACCAAATGGCTATAAAACAAATCAGGTAATGTGTTTTGCTGTTGGTAAGAACTACTCTACTAGAGCTATGAGTGCTCGTAGTGCTTCTCCTGAAGTTACTACTTTATCTGCAGATGATGGTATTGCCGTTCAAGCTGCAGAATCTTATTATGCACGTTTAAAAGGTTTCACTTGGCAAATGCAAGGTGATAAAATCTTACTAGGTTCTGCTTATGATACAAATGATCCAGATTTAAGATTTACTTTTAAATCTTATAATTTAGATACTAAAAAATGGGAAGTATTAGATAGCAATAAAAAATCAAACTGGCAAACTTGGAAACCTTATAAAGGTAACTATTGGGTTTATTGTCAAGCAACAACTTCTGACGGTAAATCTTATGATCAAACAATGTGTTTTGCTGTTGGTAAAAACTATGCATCTTATGTTAATTTGAATGGTTTTACTTGGCAAATGCAAGATGATAGAATCCTAATTGGTTCTGCTTATGATACAAATGATTCAGGTACTCAATTCTCATTTAAAGCATATAATTTAGATACGCAAAAATGGGAAACATTATCTACATTTAAATCATCTAACTGGCAAACTTGGAAACCTTATAAAGGTAACTATTGGATTTATTGTCAAGCTAAAACATCAACTGGTTATACAACTGATCAAGTAATGTGTTTTGCTGTTGGTAAAGACTATGGACCATATGTTCATTTAAATGGTTATACATGGCAAATGAAATCAGATTCTATTTTAGTAGGTAGTGCTTATAACACAAATGATAGCGATGTAAAATTTACATATAAATCATATAACTTAACTACTAAACAATGGCAATCTCTTTCAGATAACTCATCTTCAAACTGGGTTACTTGGAAACCAGAACGCGGTAACTATTGGATTTACTGTCAAGCTAAAACATCAAATGGTTACACATCTGATCAAACAATGTGCTTTGCCGTATCTGAAGATTATTCAGGTAATTTATATAGAATTATGGGAAGTTCAAGTATTACTGTAGATCAAATGGTAAAATTCTATGAAAATGGTAAAGGTAATGCTACCTATGATACATTTGGTGAATCTCAATATAATGGTTGCTTAACTCAAGGTGGAGCACCTGATATTAGAACTTATTGTCAAATTTTCAAAGAAGAAGCTGAAAGCGAAGGTGTTAAAGTAGAAGTTGCTTTTACACAAGCAATGCTTGAAACAGGTTATTTAAAATTTGGTGGAGATGTTAAACCAAATCAATATAACTTTGCTGGAATTGGTGCAACAGGTAACGGAAATCCTGGAAATTCTTTTGGGGATGTTCGTACTGGTATTAGAGCACAAATTCAACATTTAAAATGTTATGCTTCTACTGATTCTTTAAATTTAGCTAAAGTTGATCCTAGATGGAATAACAATTTAAGAGGAAAAGCTAAATATGTTGAATATTTATCTATTCCTAATAATCCATATGGTACAGGATGGGCTGCATCTGCAACTTATGGAAAGGATTTATTAAAATTAATTACAAACTTATATAAATGTTAATAAGCCGGGGAACGTTGAAATACGTTCCTTTTATTTTATTTATAAAAAGATAGTGATATAATGTTGAATAGAAAGGAGAGGAATATGAAAAAATTAAAAAATATAATTGCTTTAAGTACTTTTATTTTTCTTTTAGCTTTTTCTGCAAAAGTATCTTTTGCCTTAGATGATGAAGTTGTTGATTCATCTACAAATGATGTAACAACTCAACAAGCTCAATCAACTGATGAAAACGTTGATCCTGTCAATGTTCAAGAAGATGAAAATGCAGGTATTGCTACTCAAGAAAATGATAATAACTTAAATGCAGTTAATGCTGGGTTTGATTTATCACTTAATGGGATTTGTCTGTTAGAAAAGGGAACTTATGATAATGTTGGTGTTGCTTATGAAACAAATGATCCAAACATCCAATTCCGTTGGTTACAATATGATGTTGAAAACCAAAAATGGTCTGTTGTAAGTGACTGGCGTACTGGAAACTGGATTACATGGACACCACCTAGAGCAGGTGATTTTTGGATCTACGTTGAAGCTAAAACAAGTGATGGTAATGTTCAAACATCTGTTTATGGACATCACCACGAAGGAGCTTCCCTTCAATTAAATGGTATCTGTGTTTTACCTTCAGGTACTATGACTACAATGGGTGTTGCTTATGAAACAAATGATCCAAATATTCAATTCCAATGGAAAGTATACGATTTATCTACTCAAAAATGGTCTATCGTAAAACCATGGTCTGCAAGCAACTGGGGGTCTTTCCAACCAACTCACGCAGGTGATTATTGGTTATATGTTGAAGCTTTAACTTCTGATGGAAAGATGAAAACATCTGTTTACGGTCATAGAATATTTAAATCAACAATTACTGGATTTAGTGTTTCACCTGATTCAGTTGGATATCCAAATAGTACAACTCATTTATCAGCGTCTTATTATGATTCTATTGGCTGTATAACTCGTACTAAATTTATTTTATATGATGGAAACACATGGTCTTCGATTGCAGAAAATGTTAATGAATGTGATTGGACACCCGTAAATACTGGATCTTATTTATTAGGATATCAAATTATCAATCAATCTAATAATGTTATCGATCAAAAAATTTCTGGATACTATGTACAAAATCCATATGCAACTATCAATAATGTGGATGTTTTAGAATCAGGAAATTTAACTTATAATATTTCAACTGATGTTTCTACAAATGATAGTGGTGCTCAATATAGATTCTTATCATATGATTTATCTAGTGGTAGATGGGAAACAATCCAAGATTATAGCTATTCTAAATCAGCTACTTGGCATGCTCCACATGAAGGTTCTTATTGGGTTCATACAGAAGTACTTTTAAGAGATGGTTCAGTAAAAACATTTACTAAAGGGTTCAATGCAACTGGTACAGAATATAGAAAAAGTGTAATGCTTAACGTTGCTAACAATTACGCTTCTTCTACAAACTATTGTCTTTTAGTTGATAGAGCGACTCATAAAGTGGGTGTCTTTAAAGGAAGTTCATATAATTGGTCTTACTTATATTATTGGGATTGTTCTGATGGAAAACCATCAACTCCTACTGTAAGTGGAACATTTAAAGTACAAAGCAGGGGTTATTATTTTGATTCAGGAAATTCTAGATGTTTCTGGTATACACAATTCCATGGTAACTATTTATTCCATTCCGTTTTATACAACAAAAATGGAACATTACAAGATGGTCGTCTTGGTATGGGGTTATCTCATGGTTGTGTAAGATTAGACATTAATAATGCTAAATGGATCGTAAGCGCCAAATAAAATAGTGGATAAAAATATAGAATTTTAAGAACTACAATATAGAATGTGGAGACTCCATAAACTATATTGTAGTTTTTATATTCTCCAAAAACTATATGGAAAGGAAGAGAGACTATATGACAGTACAGGAACTTACCGAAAATGAAAAATATAAATTTTGGTATTTTAAAATCAAAGAATGCAAGGAAAGTGGTTTATCTGTCAAAGATTTCTGTGACAAAAACAATATCAAGCCGTCGACTTATTATAATTATCAACAAAAAATCAGAAATATTTTATGTGA
>NZ_PYLP01000012.1 GCF_003024675.1 Faecalibacillus faecis
GATCATAAACCAGAACAATTAGCAAAACGTGGAGGAGCACATTATTCAGATGCGGCTTGTGAAACAATTGCTTCTATTTATGGAAATAAATTATCACATATCGTAGTAACAACTAAAAATAATGGATCTGTACCAGATTTACCAGCTGACTGTGCGGTAGAAGTTTCATCTTATATTGGTTCAACAGGGGCAAGAGCAATTGCTTTTGGCTCATTACAACCAGCTCAAAGAGGATGGTTACAATGCATGAAAAACATGGAGTTATGTGTTGAAGAAGCAGCTGTAACTGGTGATTATGGATTATTAATGCAAGCATTCATTTTAAATCCACAAACAGTATCAGGACAAAAAATGGTGAATGTTTTAAATGAATTATTGATTGCTCACGAAAAATACTTACCACAATTTGCAGACAAGATTGCCGAGTTAAAAGCAGCAGGTGTTACAATCAAAGATGATGTGGCACGTGAATTAACTGAAAAAGGTTTATAGGATTTTATGACATATAATATTAAAATAACAGTTTTAAAATATGTTGTGGACGAAAAACTGAAATTAGATAGATAAGATTTTATTGAATTGTTTATAAAATTTAATTATAATAAATATGAAAAAAGAACAACCGATAAACGGTTCGTCTTGGATTTTATGAGTAAAATAACTGCCTCAATGTTCGCCAAAACTTTGTAAGGTAGTTATTTTTTTGCATTATTTTCTATAATATATAGAAGTAATTTAATAACGATACTTATTATTGACATGATTAATGTAAGTATACCTAACATAATCATGATAGCTTCATAAGCTGTCATTTCCATCACCTTCGTTTTTCATATTTCCCTAAGGATATCTATGTAAACGAAGAATACGCCCTTCAATCTAAGCGACCAAGTGGCACCTAACGAATAAATAACTAATAATATACTTTTGGACTAAGTGTTCCATGTTAAATAATATATAACAAAAATGATTCTATTATGATAGAATGATACAAGGAGGTACATAGTATGGAAGTTATGCTTATTGTTGGGTTATTTGCTTCATCTGCACTTTCCTTGAATTTTATTGTTAATCAAAAATATAAATTAGCGGGATCAATGAATATTATTAATTTATGTTTAGTGGTAGCGACAGCTTATCAATTTGATCAAGTAAAGAATATTGTTTGGTTATTTGGAATTGCGGCAGGAGTTGTACTTGTTTATTTTTTGGTAAGATTTCTTTTGAAGAAACAGAAAAAAGAGAAACAGCAATCTATTGAAAATAAGGTTGTTGATGTAGAAGTAGTAGATAAGGAGAAATAAGAATGGAAAAAGTGTTAATTGAAATTGAAATGGAAAATGGAGATGTAATGAAAGGAGAACTTTATCCTGAAGTTGCACCAATTACAGTAGAAAACTTTTTAAAATTAATAGATGAAGATTTCTTTGCAGGGTTAATTTTCCATAGAGTTATCCCTGGATTCATGATTCAAGGTGGAGGATATACAAAAGATTTTAAAGAAAAACATTGTGATTCTATTAAAGGTGAATTTAAAAGTAATGGTGTTAATAATGAATTAAAACATACAGAGGGTGTTTTATCTATGGCTAGAACAATGATCAAAGATTCTGCCTCTTCACAATTCTTTATTATGCATAAACCAGCACCACATTTAGATGGTGAATATGCTGCTTTTGGAAAAATTACTGAAGGTTTAGATATTGTAGATCAAATTGCCAATGTCCCTACAAATTTCCAAGATTGTCCAACAACACCTGTTGTAATTAAAACAATTAGAAGAGTGTAATTTTATGAAAGTAATGTTTATATCAGATATTCATGGTTCTTATTATTGGGCAAATAAGGCTATTGAAAAATATCATGAAGAAAAAGCAGACAAACTCGTTATTTTAGGGGATATTTTATATCATGGGCCACGTAATGATTTACCTAAGGATTATAATTGTAAGAAGGTTATTGCTTTGTTAAATCCTTTAAAAAAGGATATTATTGCGGTAAGAGGGAATTGTGATAGTGAAGTGGATCAAATGGTTTTAGATTTTCCTATGCGTAGTGATTATGCTTTAATGGATGTGGATCAACATCATTTCTTTATGACACATGGACATTTGTTTAATGAAGATCAACTTCCTTTATTAAATGAAAATGATATTTTGATTTATGGACATTTTCATAAACCACTCGCAAAAAAAGAAAACGGTATTTATATCTTAAATCCGTCTTCGATTTCTTTACCTAAAGAAGGTACAAATAGTTATGGTATTTATGAAAATGATTGTTTTACAATTAAAACATTTGATGATGAGATTGTAAAACAAATACAATTAGATTAGTGAATGAATCGTTTGGTGGTAACATCGAACGATTTTTAGTTGTTTAGGATAACAAATAAAAATGATTTATTATAGTTTTAACAATCTTAGGATTGTTTTTTTCTTTTGCATAAAAATAGCTTTCTCATTAAAAAGTCCGTGCAAATTTATGAAAAGTATGGTATTTTTAGATATGGTAGGAGGGATCGTCTATGGTTAAATATATAGATATTGCTGATGATATTAGAAGTAAGATCTTTGATAAAAAGTATACATATGGACAAAAGCTCCCTTATGAATATGTATTATGTGTTGCTTATCATTGTAATAAAGAAACAATGAAAAAAGCCTTAGATATATTAGTAAAAGAAGGATTGATTGTAAGAAGACGAGGGGCAGGAACTTTTGTCAAAGATTATGACGCTTCAACGGAAGATGCCAATCATCTTAAGCAATCTGGTCTTGGTTTAACAAGAAAACTTGAAGGGAAGAGTAATTTAAAAAGTGAAATCATTGAATTTTCAGTTATTCCAAGTGATGAACATATATCGAAAAGATTACAAATAGAGGAAGGGTCGTTTGTCTACCACATTATTAGAAAAAGAATTGTGGATGATAAACCGTACTGTTTGGAAATTACATATATGCCAATCTCTATCATCCCTAATCTAAAATTAGAGCACCTGAAAGGCTCGATATACCAGTATATTGAAAAAGAATTAAAATTAAAGATACAAAGTACGCATAAAACTATACGTGCTCATCTATCGAGTCCGTTAGAACAAGAAAATTTGGGATTGAAGGAATATGAACCATATATTGAAGTTGAACAAACGGCATATTTAAGTAGTGGGATTATCTTTGAATACTCGTTTACAAGGTATCATTATAATAATTTTGAACTTCAAACAGTAACTGTTCAATAGGGTAAAAACACACCAAAAACGCCATCTAAATGATAGCGTTTTCTTTTTTTATAAAAAAAATAAAAAAAATAAACCGCTTTCAAAAATGGTGAAAAACCCTTATTTTATGCGGTTTTTTTTAAATATTATATCTTTTAAAATTAAAAGTATGGTACTTTTAAAACAAAAAAGCATTGACTTTTATTTGCATAATGGATTATACTATTAGTGTCAAAAAAATATTTAAGGGAGGAAAAATTTATGGACAAAATGGCGGATGTCTTAGGTCGCGCTGGTGCATGGTGCGGTCAAAACAAATATTTATCTGCAATTAAAAATGCGTTCCAAAACTTCATGCCTTTAACAATCGCTGGGGCAATTGGGGTTTTATGGTGTAACGTATTAGTTAACGAAGCTACTGGGTTAGGTATGTTCTTCAAACCAATCATGGCTTTAGATTTCTTAAACCCAGCATTCCAAGCTGTTAACTTCTGTACTATCAGCTGTATCACAGTTGGTATCACTCTTGGTATCGCCCAAGAAATCGGTATTTGGAACATGGGAGCTGAAAAAGCTGGTTATATTCCAGGTTTAGTAGGTTTAGCTGCATGGTTATCAGTTACAAACACTTCACACATGGTAGAAGGAGCTAAAGATGCTTTCACTGGTATCGCTGGTAATGAATTAGGAGCTACTGGTTTATTCACTGGTATGATCATTGGTGTATTATCTGTAGAATTATTCTGCTTCTTCGAAAAACAAGATGCATTAAAAATTAAAATGCCAGAACAAGTTCCACCAGGAGTTGCTCGTGCATTCGAAGTTTTAGTACCAGCTACTTTAACTTTAATCATCACTGCTTGTATTGGATCAGCATGTTATAACTTAACAGGTTTATACTTAAATGATGTTATCAAAAGTGGTATCCAAGGTCCTTTAGGGGCTGTAGGTGCTACAATTCCAGGTGTTATGATTATCTATTTAGTAATCATGTTATTCTGGTTAGTAGGTATCCATGGTAACAACATGTTATCTGCAGTAAAAGAAGCATTATTTACACCATTAGCACTTGAAAACGTTGAAGCATTCAACAAAGGTGAAACTCCAAAAAATATCATCAACATGTATGCATTACAAATGTGGGGTGAATTTGGTGGTTCAGGTGTTACTATCGGTTTAGTAATCGCAATCATGATCTTTGGTAAACGTGAAGATAATAAAGCAATCGCTACATTATCATTAGTTCCAGGTTTATTCAACATCAATGAAACAGTTACATTCGGTATTCCAATGGTATTAAACCCAATCTTAGGTATTCCATTCGTAGTTGCTCCATTAGTCACAATCATTATTGGTTATGTATTAACAGTTATCGGATTCTGTCCAGTTGCATGTTTAACAGTACCTTGGACAACTCCACCAATCGTATTTGGTTTCTTAGCATGTGGTGCTAGCATAATGGGTGCAGTAACTCAAGCAATCTTAATTGTTGTATCAACAGTTATCTACACACCATTCTTAATCTCTTACGAAAAATATCAAAACAAACAAGCTGCAGAAGCTTAATATTGATAAATTAAATAAGATAATGAATAAGGGCGGGATTCCCCGTCCCTTATTTTTTAAAAAATATTTAATGAATATGAGTTGACTTTATTAAAGAAAATTGATATTTATTAAATATTGAAAGTATAGAATTAAAGAGGGGTTTTTATGGAATCAAAGAAAGTCGAATCAAATGCGGAATTAACACCATTTGAAAAAGAATTTAAAGTTCAATTAAATTTACCAGCTGTATACTTTAGTGTATTTTATGCAATCTATGTAGTGTATATGATCGTTTCAAGAAACTTTAGTGATTTACCTGCAGTTGTTGCATTAGGTGTCGTTGCTATTGGATATTTATTTGGATATAGACCTTATAAATATGTTGTAAAAAGAAGAACTTTAGAAATTCATAGAAGAATTGGAAAAACAAAAGAAATAAACTTAATGAACTGTGAAACAATTACTGATCCAATCGCTAAAATGACAAAGATCATTACAAATGCACATTCATATGAAATCTATATGGACGATGGAACTCGTCAAACAGTTGCTCCAAAAGATCAAATGGGATTTGTGGATGCTGTTGTTCATTCAAATAAGAGAATTCATTGTCAAGTTGAAGAATATAACCAAACTCATCGAAAATGGGAAAAGAAAAGAAGAAAAGAAGAAAAGAAAGCTAAAAGAACTGCTACTCATTAATAAGCAGCTCTTTTTTTTGTATAAAATAAATAAAAAATTATTAAAATGATAAAAACTTTGTAATAATTGTTGACAACCCTTCTTTTCGTTTGTATAATGACATCATATAAATAATAATTTATATACTAAATAAGGGGGATACAAAGATGGAATTTAACAAGTTAGTTGAAGATTATGGATGCCTAGCTTTTACTGATGATGTTATGAAGGAAAGAATTCCTAAATCAACATATAAAGCATTCCATGAATCGCTTGATAAAGGTGAAGAGTTATCAAAAGAATGTGCAACTGTTATTGCGAATGCAATGAAAATTTGGGCAGTTGAACATGGAGCTACACATTTTACTCACTGGTTTACACCAATGACAGGATTAACTGCAGAAAAGCATGATGCTTTCTTAGAACCAGATGGGTCAAAAGCTGTTTTAGAATTTAGTGGGAAAACATTAAGAAAAGGAGAACCTGATGCTTCTTCATTTCCATCAGGTGGTTTAAGAGCTACTTTCGAAGCAAGAGGATATACAGCATGGGATTGTACATCACCTGCATTCGTTAAAGATGGAACATTATATATTCCAACGTTATTCTGTTCATATACAGGGGAAGCATTAGATAAGAAAACACCCTTACTTAGATCATGTGATGCTTTAAGTAAAGCAGCTTGTCGTTTGTTACCTTTAATCGGGGTTGAAGGGGTAACTAAAGTTTCTGCTTCAGTAGGGGCTGAACAAGAATATTTCTTAGTTGATGATAAATATTATCAAGAACGTATGGATTTAAAATTAACTGGTAGAACTTTATTTGGAGCTATGGCACCAAAAGGACAAGAATTAGAAGATCATTACTTCGGTTCTTTAAAACGTAAAGTTGCAGCTTTCATGAAAGATTTAGATGCTGAATTATGGAAATATGGAATTCCATCTAAAACAAAACATAATGAAGTTGCACCAGCACAACATGAAGTTGCTTGTGTTTATGCTAAAGTAAATATTACGACAGATAACAACCATTTATTAATGCAAATTGCTCAAGATATCGCTAAAAAGCATGGTTTACGTTGTTTATTACATGAAAAACCATTTGCTGGCGTTAACGGTTCTGGTAAACATGATAACTGGTCAGTAATCACAAATACAGGAATCAACTTATTTAATCCAGGAAAAAATCCTGAAGAAAATAAACCATTCTTAGCTGCATTAGCTTGTACAATTAAAGCGGTTGATGAATATGCAGAAATCTTACGTATGTCAATTGCTTCTGCTGGAAACGATCATCGTTTAGGAGCTAACGAAGCACCACCAGCAATCATTTCTATGTTCTTAGGTGAAGAATTAGATAAAGTTGTAGAAGATATTTGTACTGGTAAAAAATCTGATCATGAAGAAATTGGACGTTTTGATACAGGGGTTTCTGTTGTTCCAACATTCTCTAAAGACAATACGGATCGTAACAGAACTTCACCATTTGCCTTTACAGGTAATAAATTTGAATTCCGTGCTGTAGGTTCTGCACAATCTGTAGCTGGTCCAAATACAATCTTAAATGCAATGTTAGCTGAAGAAATGACTCAAATGGCTGAAGCTATTGAAGGTGGAAAATCATTTGAAGAAGTTGTTAAAGAATTTATCTCTGAACATAAGAGAATTATCTTTAATGGCGATGGATATTCAGCTGAATGGGAAGAAGAAGCAAAAAGACGTGGACTTCCTAACCACAAAAATACTGTTGACGCATTAAAATGCTTAAAAGATCCAAAATATATTGATATGTTAGATCGTCAAGGTGTTTATACAAAAGTAGAAATCGCTTCACGTTATGAAATCTTATTAGATAACTATATTAAAACAATTCAAGTTGAAGCTTTAACTGCAGTTAAAATGGTTAAAACACAAATTTATCCAGCTGCTTGTGATTATTTGGCTAAAGTATCTTCAGAAGTTGTTGCTGCAAAAGAAGCAGGTATTCCAGCGGCATTCTTAACTGATGATGCAACAAAACTTGCAAACTTATTACAAGAAGTAAAAGATAAATTAACAACATTAGAAAATAATATTGCTAAAGCGCAAGCAAGTGATGCTGAAATCTTTGAAACTGCAACTATGTGGAAAGATGAAGTATTCGGTATGATGCAATCATTAAGAGAAACAGTGGATACAATTGAAGAATTAGTTGATGATTCTTATTGGCCAATTCCAACTTATGTAGACTTATTATTTGGTATTTAGTATATATAAAAATCGGTTCTATGAACCGATTTTCTTTTCCTTTCTTTTAAGTATAAAATAAATGATTAAAATCATAATAAGGGCACCTGTTGAATCAATACATACATCTCTTATTTGTCCGGCTCTACCGGGAATAAAAAGTTGATGAAATTCATCACTACAGGCATATAGAACAGTGAAAAGGAATGATTTTATTAATGGATTTTGTTTATGTACAAAAGTTTTATAAAGTAAGAATGTAAGAATGGCATATTCTGTCATATGAGCACATTTTCTTACAATAAAGGAAAGTGTATCTCTTGTAATTGGCAGAATGTGAATAATGATATCCACAATAAAATTACTTTGTTTAGAAGAATCGTTTCCTGGAGTTTGTGACATCACAAAGATAAAAAGCATCCAAAGTATTGTAAGTATTAAATATTTATTTTTTTTCATATGTGCATTATAACAAATAATATTTATAAAATAAATGTTTACAATTGTATACAATTTGATATAATGAAAACGTATATCGGATGATAATGGCGAAAGAGATTCTACAAGAACACCGAAGAATTAAAGATTTCAGGTAAAAGGATCGCTATTGGACGAACCATTGGAGAGATTCATTGAATTGAACACCGAAGGAGCAAACCCATTAGGGTGAAACTCTCAGGTAAAAGGACAGTGGCTAAATAGTTTTTTTCATTATTAATTCCGACTAATTTATTAGGAGGAGTTTTTTTATGCAATTACTAACACAAATATTAAAACAAATTAATGACTATGTATGGGGATTACCACTTATTTGTCTATTATTAGGGACAGGTATTTACTTTACCTTCAAATTAAGATTGATCCAGCTTACAAAATTAAAATTAGCTTTTAAATGTATCTTTAAAAAGCATGAAGGAGAAGGGGATGTCAGCAGCTTTCAAGCTTTATGTACTGCACTTTCTTCAACGATAGGGACAGGAAACATTGTCGGTGTTGCTACTGCAATTGCGGCAGGAGGACCCGGTGCTTTATTTTGGATGTGGATTTCAGCCTTTTTTGGGATGGCAACTAAATATGCCGAAGGGTTACTTGCAATTCGTTATCGTCAAAAAGATGAAAATGGTGAGATTGCAGGAGGACCAATGTATTATTTAGAAAAAGGTCTACGTAGTCCTTTGCTTGCGAAGATTTTTGCTTTCTTTGGGGTATCAGTAGCATTACTAGGGATTGGTACATTTACGCAAGTAAAATCAATTTCGGATGCGCTTACTATGTCACTTAGTGTTCCACGTTATGTAACAGCAATTCTTTTAACAATAGCTGTTGCCTTTATTACCATTGGAGGAATCAAAAGAATTGCTTCGGTTGCAGAAAAAGTTATTCCATTTATGTGCGTTTTATACATTGGCGGGGTTATTTTAATACTTGTGTCACATATAACAGTATTACCAAGTACTATTGCTTTAATTATTAAGTCAGCATTTACCCCACAAGCAGTATTTGGTGGAGGA
The DNA here is from genome assembly GCF_003024675.1 of Faecalibacillus faecis. Taxonomy (GTDB): domain Bacteria; phylum Bacillota_I; class Bacilli_A; order Erysipelotrichales; family Coprobacillaceae; genus Faecalibacillus; species Faecalibacillus faecis. The sequence continues at coordinate 9,186 of NZ_PYLP01000012.1, forward strand.
ACAGGAATTACTATGGTTATTGCCATGCAAAAAGGAATTAGTCGTGGTATTTTCTCAAATGAGAGTGGTCTTGGAAGCGCACCAATTGCGGCTGCTGCTGCTAAAACAGATTCTTGTGTTGAACAAGGACTTGTTTCAATGACAGGAACATTTATTGATACAGTTGTGATTTGTACAATGACAGGTCTTGCTATCGTGTTGACACAATCTTATACAACAGGATTAGATGGTGCAGCGATGACAACACATGCATTTTCAGTGGGATTATTTATTCCATTAATTGGTAAATATATTGTCAATATTGGTCTTGTATTCTTTGCTTTTACAACAATTATTGGATGGAATTATTATGGGGAAAGATGTATGTATTATCTTAAAGGTTTGAAAGCAGTAAAGATTTATAAAATTGTTTATATTATATTTATTGCAATTGGACCATTTATGTCTTTAGAATTTATCTTTGTCTTAGCGGATATTGTCAATGGGTGTATGGCAATTCCTAACTTAATTGGTTTAATTGGTTTAAGAAAAGAAATTGTTGCAGAAACAGAAAAATATTTTGAGTATGAACAACCTGTAGAATTGGTTACAAATATAGAGTAAATGAAGAGTAGCGTATAGATATTTTATAATTTATATATGCTACTTTTTTTGTTTGATTATCTTGATATATTGAATTATTTTATATATTGATATGTATAATTATTTTATAAATATGATACAATAATTTTAAAAGAAATTAGAGGTAAATAAAAATGAATTTTAAAGAGAAAATATCGATTTTTTATACAGATTTAACAACTACTGAAAAGCGAATATGTGCAAATATATTGAAAAATCCTAAAATTATAACAGAACATTCTATTGTTGAAGCTGGTAATTTGTGTAATACTTCTAAATCGGCAATGTTAAGATTTGCAAAAAAACTAGAATATAGCGGATATAGTGAATTTAAATATGCTATAAATGAATATTATTCTTCACAAAAGGATTATCCAAAAAAAATTAATGATAATACACTTGCTTCACAAATTATACTTAATTTTAAGAAAACAGTGGATCAATTAGCAAATTTAAATTTAGATGATAAATTAAAAGAACTATCAGAATTAATAGATACATATCAGTATGTTAAAGCTTTGGGTATAGGAAATTCATCATTTTGTGCTAATCAGTTAGTTTATTCATTATATTCATATGACAAATTTTTTGATGCAGTTACAGATGATGTCCAATTTTCTTATTTGAAAAATTGCTTAAACGAAAATTATCTTTTAATAATTTTTAGTGTTTCTGGTTCACCAACGACTTATTTGGAATTATTAAAAGAAGCTAAGAAAAAAAATGCATATGTAGTTTTGATTACAATGAATAATGAAACTCAGCTAGCAAAATATTCAAATATGACATTTTATTTACCTTCAACTATATCGTATTTACAGGATAAAAAGATTTTAAAGCAGTTTGATAATAGAACAACGCTACATTTTTTTAGTGAAGTAATTTCTTATTATTATGGATTTTATATAGAAAATAAAAAAGCTTAGCCACAATTTGTGACAGAGCTTTTTTAACTAATATGATAAATACCATAATCATTATTGATATACTCAAATTGAATATCGGTAAAATGTTTTGATAAATAGTTACTTAATTCTTTAATTCCAGGAGCTTCACTTGTAAGATGGTTTATAACAAGTAAAGGAAGATTATGGTCCATTGCCCATTGTACATTTACCCAGTTATTAATACCATCATCACTTACGATACAAGCGTCTACATTATTTTCATACATTTCAAAAATATCAGTACAAGCGCCTGTACCTATTCCTACTTTTTTAATTACTTTATCCTTATTGCCAATGAGTTCTATTCCAAATTGATAATAAGGCTTTATACATTTAATTACATGGTGAGCTAATTGTTCTGTTGTTAAATTGATATTATCTGCATAACATAGAAATTTATTTGATTTTTTCAAATCAAAATCAAATCCTAAAGTTTTAGCCCATTGATCTCTAACGCCATATTTTGGATATAAATCCCATAGATCATGACATCTATAAATTGTTATGTTATTGTCGTTAAGTAATTTCATTTTTTCTTTTTGTGCATGTAAAACGACGGTTGGTAGAGAGGTTGATGCCATATAAAATGGATTTTCATGGCTTATTATAAGATGACAATCATTCTTAACAGCTTTGTTGATTACATCTAAAGTTGCAACCCAACAAACAATTACACTTTTTATTTCTGTTTCGTCAGTTCCTATAAGGATATGATCACGGGTAAAATGTCTATTTACCCAATCACCTTGACTTTCTAAAAATTCAATAATATTTTTTATTTTCATTTTTTCCTCCTAAACTACACAAAGAATAGGAGAAATCCTATTCTGCTTGTGTGATATTTTGTTCTTCTAAATCCATTTGTTTATCATAACTTTTCATGAATGGAACAAAAATAATGACATTAATAATAAATAATATTACCCACACGATAATTGCTTTATAATCCATTGTAGAAATAAAAGCATATAGTGGAGCAGGCAATGTCCATGGAACACTCATGCAAGTTTTTGCCATAAATCCTACTGATGTTGCAAGATAAGCTCCAGTTAGGTCGATTGCAACACAAATTAAACTAGGAATGAATGTTAAAATATTTAGTACAGTAGGTACACCAAATACTAAAGGCTCATTGATGTTAAATAATGATGAAGGAATTGCAAGTTTTCCAAGAGATCTTAATCTTTTGTTTTTACAAACAAAATTTAAATTAAATAGTATTGCTAGATAAACAATAGCTAATCCGAAAATAAAAGTAAAGTTTCCAGCGATAATATTTGGAATTTCTTTTCCTGCATTATAAGCATCCAAATTTGCTACTAAATTTCCAGTAAAAATAGGTGTTGTAATAGCGCTAACCATATTGTCGCCATGGATTCCAAAAAACCAAAATACAACTGTTAACAATACAATAATTAACATAGATGGTAAAGAAGCGGTAGCTGAAATTAAAGGAGAAAAAATTGTAAATACCAAATTAGTTAAACCATTGTTTGTTAAGACAATACATAATTGATTTAATCCAATAAAAACTAGAATATTAACAACCATTGGTAGTAATACTTCAAATGGACCAGCAACCATTGGTGGTACACCAGCAGGCATTTTAATTTTAATATTTTTTTCAATCATAAAATGATTTATTTCAATAGACAATAATGCAATTATAATTGCTGTAAACATAGCACCTGCACCTAAGTTTGAAACATCTATGTAGTTTCCTTGTTTTAAAGCAACTGGAACACCAGCAACACATAAGAATGTAAATAATGAAGTAATCGAATTAGGAAATGCTTCCATTTCATAAGATTGAGATAATCGATAACTTACACCTAAAACAACATAGATAGAAATAATTCCAATTGTTAAATTAAAAGGAATTGTTAAGATATCGGCATAGCAATTTGCCCATTGTTTCCACATGATTAAAAATTGGAAAAATACATTGGTTGGTTTCATTGTTTCCAAATCCACTGGTGGATTGGCAAGCATCAAAGAAATACCCCCAATTACAGTTAATGGAATTAAAATAGTTAATCCATCTCTTAAAGCAGATAAATGCCTTTGTGATGCAATTTTACTTGCAACTGGAACAACCTTGTCTTCCATTGTTTTTTGAAAACGTTCAAAAAATTCTTTTAAATTGTTCATATATTCCTCTTCCCTTTCTTTGTAATCTTTATGTTTGTAAGTGATTACATTTATGATTATAGACTTATTGGGAATAAGTGTCAATATAAATAATAATAACGAGAAATTTCCCCGTACAGTTTATAAAAAAATATGTCCTCTATAATGAACATATTTAAGAGGATAGAATTAGTCAAAATAAAATTGATGAATTCTACATAACTCACATAAATTTCTAACGATATTTTTATTTAATAAGTTGAAGAATATTTTTTAAAATCTTATTGGTAGAATCTTCATGATAGTATAAAGATATTGGAGAGAGAATATCTAAATCTTGATATTGAAGATATTTAGAATATTGATTAGATTCGATAAAATCATGTAAAATGGCATATCCTTCTTTTAAACATACTTTTAAAAGTGTTTGTTCTATTTCGTACTGTTCCATAGCTTCTTGACGAACATCATAAATAAGTTTTAAAGAATCAAGTGAACAAGCTTGATGATAATACTTTCTTAAATGAGATATTTGTAACAAAAGATGTGAATAATCTTTAACCTCTGGGTATTCAAAAGTAATAATGGCATCTAATTGTCTTTCTTTAAATAATGTTAAAAGTTCTTTTCTTGAATACGCTTTATAATGAAGATCAATGTGTGGGAAATGGTCTTTTATTTTTTGTAATAACTTTAAAAGAAGTTCGTCATCTAAAGATTTAATAAAACCAATAAAAATACTTCCTTGATTACCTTTTTGATATTCTTCGATAATTTGATAACTTAAAGCAACATTATCTAAGATTTTTCTGGCATAAGGCAAATAAAGATTGCCTTCGTTTGTTAGTTCTACAGACTTCTTACTTCTTATAAATAAAGGAATTTCTAAATCTTTTTCTAAACATTGGATTTGTTTAGTAATAGCTGTTTGACTAATATAGAAATTTTGCGCAGTTTTAGTGAAATTCAATGTTTGACTTAAATCAACAAAATATTCAAGTTGTTTAATATTCATAGTATCACCTCATAACTTATAGTTATTAACAAATTCAATAAAATAGCTTTGAAAAGAGGAATGCTATGAAAAGATATGTTTATTATTTATTAGGAATGAATATTTTAGTATTGGGAATTACATGTAATACGTTATCAAATTTAGGAGTTGGTGCTTTTAGTACCCTTCCTTTTGCGTTAAGTTCTTTAAGTGCTTTGACCTTTGGACAGGCAAATATTATTTTCTACTTGCTCTTTGTATTTCTTCAAATCATTATTGAAAGAAAAATAAGTGTAAAATTTGTTTTAGAAATACCATTTTCTTTTATCTTTGGTTTTCTGGTTGATTTCTATCAATATTTAATACCATCTATGGATCTAAATATTTATACACAAATTATTGTTTTACTATTTGGAAATACTTGTTGTGCAATAGGCGTTTATTTCATGCTTAAAGGAGATTTAATCATGACACCAGTCGATGGACTTGTTTTAAGTATTTCAGAAGTATCCCATAAACCTTATTCTATCTGTAAGAATTGTTTTGATATTTCAATGATTTTATCAACTGTTGTTGTTTGTCTTGTTTGTCGTAGTCCAATTTATGGTATCGGGGTAGGAACTGTTTTTTCAGCGTTTTATATTGGACGTGTGATTCGTTTTTGTATTAAATACATATAAAAAAATCGAGTCTTGATGACTCGATTTTCATTAATCAGTTAAATCTTCACCGTTAGATGAGATAACTTTTTTATACCAATAGAATGAATCTTTTCTATAACGATCTAATGTTTTTAAATCAAATTCATCTCTATCAACATAAATAAATCCATAACGTTTAACCATACCTTCATGAGTAGAAATTAAGTCAATTGCTGACCATGGACAATATCCCATCATTTCTGCACCATCAGTAATCGCTAATTGAATTTGTTCGATATGTTTTCTTAGATATTCAATTCTGTATTGATCATGAACTTTTCCATCTTCAGTCAAAGTATCATAAGCACCTAAACCATTTTCAGTAACAATCATTGGTAAACGATATCTTGAATACATTTCACGAATTGTTGCTCTAAATCCCATAGGATCGATTTCCCAACCGAATTCAGTAGTTGGTAAGTTAGGATTTTTATATCCTCTATAAACACCAGCTTCACCACGAGCAGTTTGTTGATCTGCACCTGAATCTAATTTTTCAGTTCCATCACTAGCTTCTACAGTAGCAGTATTATAATAGTTGAAACCGATGAAATCAGGATGACCGTTCTTTAATGCTTCTGCGTCACCTTCACCAAATTCAGGACATGCATCATTTTCTTCTAAATAAGCCCATACTAAGTTGTTATAAACACCATAAACAGCCATATCTAAATATAACCAGTTTCTAATAGCGTTATAGTTTTGTGCAGCTAAAACATCTTCTGGTTTACAGCTTGCTGGGTAAACTAATGAGATATTTGGAGCTGGTCCAATTTTAGCACCTGGTAACATTTCATGACATAAAGCCATAGCTTTTGCTTGTGCTACTAACATATGGTGGTTTTGTTGGTAAGTTTCTTTTAAAACATTTGTACATCCTTCAGGAATCATTAATGTTCCAATAACTGGTCCAACTAAAGTTAACATGTTTTGTTCATTGATTGTTAACCAATATTTAATACGATCACCAAAGTTTTCAAACATAACTTTTGCGAAGTTTAAGAACCAATCGATTGAGTCTCTGTTTCCCCATGATCCACGTTCATCTAATGCTGCAGGCATATCGAAATGGAACATTGTTACTAATGGTTCGATTCCATATTTTAAACATTCATCGATCACATTGTTATAGTATTCAATCCCTTTAGGGTTGATAGCTCCTGTTCCTTCAGGAATAATTCTTGACCAAGAAATTGAGAAACGATAAGTTTTGAATCCCATTTCTGCCATTAAAGCGATATCTTCTTTATATCTGTGATATTGATCTGCACAGACTTTTAAATCAGAAGTCCCTTCTGGTACAACTTTAACATCTTGACATGATGGACCTTTTCCATCTTCTAAACTTGCACCTTCTACTTGATAAGCACTTGTACTTGCTCCCCAAAGGAAATCTTTAGGGAATGGTTTTAAACTTTTGTGTAACATATTTTAAATATCCTCCTTAAATTCAAGGCTATTATACATAAATAATATTAAATTATTGATTTTTTTTATATTATGAAAAAAAAGGAACAGTTAAGCTTGTAACTGTTCCCATTTTTCCATGATTTCCATTAATTCCATTTCTTTTTCTTCAATAGAATCCGTAATTTCATTATATTTTTTATAATTATTCATGACTTCTTCACTTGTAAGTTCTTCTTTTAAAGAATTGATTTCTTTTTCTAAAGAATCAATGGTTCTTTCAAGTTTTTTAATTTCATTCTTTGTTTTTTTATCAATGATCTGTCTTTGTTTAGCTTCGGTAACCACTTTTTGTGTTGTTTCAACAACAGGTGTTTTTTGATTTAAATAATCATCATAATTACCATTATAAGAAAGACATTGATCTTTTTGTACTTCAATTACACGAGTCGCAATTTTATTAATAAAATAACGATCATGACTAATAAATAAAATTGTTCCTTCAAAACTTCTTAAAGCTTCTTCTAAAACTTCTTTGGAAGAAATATCTAAGTGGTTGGTTGGTTCATCTAGAATTAAGAAGTTGGCTTGTTTTAATAAAACTTCGGTTAAAACAACACGTCCTCTTTCTCCGCCTGAAAGCATTGCAATATCTTTAAAGACATCATCGCCTCTAAAGTTAAACATAGCAAGAGTACTTCTAATTTCTTGATTGGTCATACGTGGATAACAATCACTGATTTCATCAAAAATCGTTTTATTATAATTTAAAGATTCATGTTCTTGATCGTAGTAGGCCATTTCTACGTGACTACCAAAACGAATTTTACCGTGTTCAATTGGTAATTGACCTACAAGAGCTTTAAATAAAGTAGTCTTACCAACACCATTTTCACCAACAATCGCAACGCGTTCTCCTTTTTTGATATCAAGATTACAGTGTTCAAAAACAATTTGATCATAACGCATTGATAAATCATTGACTTTTAAAACATCATAACCTGATTCAATAGCTGGTGTAAATTGAACAGTGATGGCACTTGGCAAATTTTCTGGTCGATCAATACGTTCAATCTTTGCAAGTTGTTTTTCTTTAGATTCTGCACGTTTAATACTTTTTTCACGATTGAATGATTTTAATGTATCAATGCTTTCTTGTATTTTTTTAATTTCTTTTTGTTGATTGATATAGTGTTTTAAATCAATAGCACGTTGTGTTCTTTTTTGGATAGAATATTCTTCATAGCGACAATTATAACTATGACTTTTTCCATTTTCTATTTCAATGATTTTATTAGAAACAACATCAATAAAATAACGGTCATGACTAACGACAATTAAAGCATTTTTATATCCTTTTAAATAGTTTTCTAAAAAGGAAATTGCTTGACTATCTAAATGGTTGGTTGGTTCATCTAAAACCAAAAGTTTAGGTTCTTCTAATAAAAGCTTGGCAAGACAAAGTCTAGTTTTTTGACCTCCAGATAATTCATGGACATATTTTTGAAAGTCCTCTTCCACAAAACCCATACCTTTTAAAACACCCACAATACGACTAGGATAACTAAAACCATCTTTTTCATTAAATTTTTGAGTCAATGAATCATATTCATTCATGACTTGCTCACTATGATCATAAGACATCATACTTTCTAATTCACGCATACGATTTTCTATTTGAATAAGCGACGCAAAGACTTCTAAAGCACATTCATAAATGGTTTTATTCATATCTAAATCATGATGTTGTTTTAAATAGCCGATATTTAAATCACGGCTTTTAAATAAATCACCGCTATCATAACTTTCTTCACCAATTAAGATATTTAAAATAGTTGTTTTACCAGCTCCATTGACACCAATAATCGCAATTTTATCATGATCATCTACTTTAAAACTAATATCTTTTAATAAATCAATTCCTTGAAATGATTTCTTTATATTTGAACATTCTATAAGCATTTTTCATCACCTCGACTATTCTATCAATAAAATAAGTTGTTTACAAATATTCTTTGTATAAATCTTGATAAGTAGAATCTACTTCTAATAAAGCATTCATGCTTAGATAAAAAGCTTCATCAAAACAAGGTGAATCTTTTTTAATACACCATAAAGCTTCATGTCCTGTAAAGGCATGCGCTAGAGCTTGATATAAAATCTCTGGATTCGATAAATTATGAATTTCTTTTTGTTCTTGGGCTTTTTTTATAATGATGATACAAAGTTTTGTAAGATTATCACGCATATCAAAGCTATGACGATTTTCTTTTAAATTCGCAATAAACATTTGACTAAATAAATCATAACCATATTTTTTAGTATCTTTAATTAGTGTAGAAAAGACAATAAGTAATTGTTGATAGTGACTATCACTATCAACTAGCTTATACGTGTCTTTTACAAGATGATCGATGGTTGAATCATAAAGATCTAAAATAAGCTCTTCTTTATTATTGACGTATTTATATAAAGTTGGTTTGGTGATATGTAATTCGTTACAAATATCTTGAATTGTGACATTGTTATATCCTTTATCTAAAAAAAGCTGAACAGCTGTTTGTGATATTTCTTCTTTTGTTATTTTCATAAAATTCTCCTTAGAAATAATATACCATAGATTTAATGGAAAGAGACTTGTTAAAAAATTCACTTTTATTTTATGAAAGCGTTGACATTTATTTTTACAGTTATATAATTTACTTGAGTTAAATAAACATTTACTATGGTAGAGGAGGAAAAAGAAAATGGCTAAGAGTTTATTTGATAAGACATACATAGGTAAAATGAAATTAAAAAACAGAATTTTCATGTCACCTATGGGAACAACAGGAGAAGCTGATGGAGCTTATTGTAATGAAGGTATTGATTATTTTGAAGAAAGAGCAAAAGGTGGCGCTGGTTTAATTATTACAGGTGCTAACGTTGTTTCGACAAAATATGAACCAAGACCATGTACAGAACTTTCTGATTTCCATCATGTAGAAAGATTAAATATGTTAATTGAAAGATGTCATGCTTATGGAGCAAAAGTCTGTGTACAATTATCACCAGGTTTAGGACGTCAACAATTTACCGATCCTTTTACACCACCTTATAGTGCGGGTAGTGTAGGTGCATTCTGGTTCCCAAATTTAATTTGTAAACCTTTTTCAAAAGAAGATATTCATTATTTAGTAGAAAAAGTAGGGTACAGTGCTTCACTTGCTGTAAATGCTGGTGCAGACTGCGTTGAATTACATGCGTATGGAGGATATTTATTAGATCAATTCCATTCTGTTCAATGGAATAATAGAACAGATGAATATGGTGGATCACTTGAAAATCGTATGCGTTTTACATTGGAATGTATTGAGGCAATTAAAAAGAACGTTCCAGATACAATGCCTGTACTTGTTAAATTTACACCACATCAAAGAGTAGAAGGCTTTAGAACCATTGATGAAGGTATTGAAATGGCTAAAATCTTAGAAAAAGCAGGGGTTGATGCTTTACATGTTGATACAGGATGTTATGAAGAATGGTTCCAAGCGATTACAACTGTTTATAGTAAAGAAGGATATAAACTTGATATACAAAAAGCAATTAAAGATATTGTAAGTGTTCCAGTATTAGGTGATGGTAATTTAAAAGATCCTGAAGTGGCTAAAAAAGCTGTTGAAGATGGTATTTTAGATTATGTAGGACTTGCTCATCAAATGTTAGCTGATCCATATTGGCCTAAAAAAGTCAAAGCACATCATGAAGAAGATATCGCTCCATGTGTTGGATGTAATGAATGTTTACTTGCTGGATTTAGTGGAAAACACTACTATTGTGCAGTGAACCCATTATGTTATGCAGAAAAAGCCTATGCTTTACCACTTCCAAATGGTCAAAAACGTAATGTATTAGTTATTGGGGGAGGCCCAGCTGGTATGATGGCTGCCATTACTGCAAAACGTCGTGGTTTTGATGTTGATTTATATGAAAAAGAGAATAAATTAGGTGGAACTTTATGGCCTGCAGGTGGTCCTGATTTTAAAGCGGATGTTTTAAAATTAATTAAATACTTAGAAACACAATGTCAAAAATTAGGAGTTAATATTCATTTAAATACAGCAATTACAAAAGATAATCTTGAAGGAGATTATGACAAAGTTATTTTAGCTGCTGGTTCAACTCCTGCTATGCCACCAATTCCAGGTATTGATACAACAGTTCTTGCGAGTGATTATTTAACACATCAAGCAACAGTTGGTAAAAAAGTTGTTGTTATTGGTGCTGGTCTTGCTGGAACAGAAGCTGCTTGTGATATTGCTGGAAAAGATGGAGATGTGACATTAGTAGAAATGTGTCCAGACATCTTATTTACAGCGAACCATTGTTTAAATAATGATCAACATTTAAGAAAAATGGTTAAAGATCGTGGTGTTAAAGTTGAAGCAAACGCTAAAGTGACAAATATTACACCAACAAGTGTTACATTTGAAAGAGATGGACAAACAATGACGCTTGAATGTGATACTGTTTTAAATGCTGTTGGATTTAGACCTAATAATCAATTAGAAGATTTATTAGATGAAAAATATGATGAAGTTGCTGTTATTGGAGATGCTGTTGCACCAAGAAAAATTTTAACTGCAATTCATGAGGGATATCATGCAATCCGTGTGATGGAATAGGAGATATTAAAGATGATTAGTTTTGATTTAACAGGGAAAGTAGCGGTTGTTACAGGAGCTTCAAGTGGACTTGGACAACAATTTGCAAGAGCTTTGAGTGAACAAGGATGCGATGTCGCTATCCTTGCACGTAGAAAAGAAAGATTAGAAGAATTTTCTAAAGAATTGAAACAAAATGGACAAGATTGTTTACCTGTTTCATGTGATGTTACAGATGAAGAAAGTATTAAAAATGCGATTAAAGCTGTCGTAGATCATTTTGGAAAAATTGATATTCTTGTCAATAATGCAGGTGTTGTTGAATACTCAAGTGGTCTTCATGATCATACAACGGCACAATGGGATAAAGTTTTAGATACGGATTTAAAAGGTGTTTTCCTCATGGCAAGAGAAGTTTCAACTATTATGATGAAACAAAAATATGGAAGAATTATTAATATTTCATCGGTTGGTGGTATTCAAGCTGGACCTGCTCAAGTAAGTTATTTTGCGGCTAAAGGTGGGGTTGTCAATCTTACAAAAGCTATGGCTGGAGATTTAGCTCCTTATGGTATTCTTGTTAATGCGATTGCACCAGGTGTCTATGATACAGAAATGACACATGATGCTTTAGATGCACCAGGTTCTCTTGTTTTAAAAAACAGAGTAGCTCTTAAGAGATTTGGTCGAGAAGGTGAAATGAACGGAGCACTTATTTACTTTGCAAGTGACGCTTGTACTTATACAACAGGACAATTACTTGTTATTGATGGTGGAATGACAAGTATGCTTTAAGATAAAGTAAAGATAATAGAAAAAAGAGATTTCTGATTGTGAAATCTCTTTTTTACTACTTCATATAATTTTTACATGTTGTTTCATACCATTCATCATCGCTCATTGATTGACGGTGTTTAATAAATTCATCACAGGCAACAGTATAACGCCAATGATGTTTTCCATCTGTTGCAGCTTCATAAATGACTTTAGCAACATCTTCAGGTTTTGAACGGTTTGGTGAAACAGGTTGAGTCATTCTCTCTAAATAAGCTTTTGCTTCTTTTTCATAAACACTATTTTCAATACCTTCACTCATTTGATAAGAACGATTCCAAAAATCAGTTTGAATACCACCAGGTTCAATTATTTTACAATCAATATTGAATGGGGAAAGTTCATAACTTAAAGCTTCCATAAGTCCTTCTACAGCATATTTGGCAGCATGATAAGTTGGTGTTAAAGGAAGTGTTAAAACACCACCGACAGATGAAACAGAGATAATAGTTCCTTGTTTATTTTCTCTTAATAAAGGAATAAATTTTCTTGTTACAAGAGTTAAACCAACAAGTAAGGTGTTGTAAGTATCAATGATTTGTTTTTCACTTGAAAGTTCAAGAGGGCCAAATAAACAATAACCAGCATTGTTTAATAAAACATCTATTTTATGATATTTGTCTTGAATACTTTGATAAGCAAGATCAATACTTTTAGAATCAGTAACATCTAAAGTGATAAGATCAACATTTTCTAAAAGATTAAGTTCCTTTTCTTTTTCGACATTTCTCATTGTCGCAATAACTTGCCATCCTTTTGAGGCAAAGTATTTAGTAGTAGCTTTACCAATACCAGATGATGCTCCCGTAATCACAATTGTTTTCATAAACTTACTCTCCTTTATAATAATTATATTTTGATTTTTTTGTGTTTTCAGACATGTAAGGAAGATAATCGATTTTTCCGTTTTTTACAGGATAGATTTGGAAAAAGAGTTCCCATGTACTTTTATCTTCATACATTTTTATTTTAACTTGTCTGATTGTTTCTAATTTTGATAAATGCATATCGACTTCAAAATAAACATGGGGTGGTTTTATTTGAAGGTTTTTTAATTTCAATGCTTCTTGAATTTCTTTAAGACGGTTTCCGAGTCTTTTATATTGACCGGAAATGAGTACATATTGATTCATGATATTTCCTCTATCACTTTCTTTTTAATTTTTTTATACATCATATATCCAATTGGTAAGCAACATACTTCCGCTAAAATATAAGCAAACCAAATAAGATTAATTTGATTAAATGATTTAAAGAGTGTTAAAAAGATAAATAATAAAATAACTTGTCTTGATAATGTTAAAATCATTGCTTGTAATCCCTTAGAGAATCCCTGAAAAGTAGAAGATAAAGCAAGAGATACAATGCTTATTAAATAAGCAAATCCTAAAATACGCATAGCAGGAACACCCATTTGTAACATATGCTTTGAAGCATCAAACAAATAGAGGATCTTGCTAGGAAATAATTCTAACAGAATAAGTAAAATAATAAAAATACCATATTCATAAATTAACGACCATTTTAAACTATCAAAACTTCTTTTTAACTGATGTGATCCATAATTATAAGCTACTAAAGGAACAAGTCCATTATTTAAGCCCCAAATAGGAACAAGAATTAATGATTGAATCTTTACTAACACACCATTGACAGCAACGGCTGTTGAAGAAAAATCAATAAGGATGCTATTAACATAAATACCCATCATAGAAAGCATAGCTTGAGCAATTCCTGAAGGCACACCAACACTTAAGATATTTTTTACACATTTAAAATTAGGAATTAAAGAAAAATGAATGGGAATTTCTTTGTTGTATTTTTTATTAATGATAATTCCCATAGTAGCCCCGACAAATTGTCCGATAATTGTCGCAATGGCTGCTCCTGCAATTCCCATTTGTGGTAAACCAAAGTAACCAAAAATAAAGATAGGATCTAAAATAATATTCACAATAGCTCCTGAAGATAAAGTAATTAAAAATAAATGTGTCTTTCCACTAGAAATAGTAAAACGATCAAAGACCCATTGTCCCATCACCCCTAAAGAAGAAAGCATACAAATTCTTAAATAAGAAATACCATAATTGGTAATTTCTAAATTATGATTTGATTGAGATAAAAAATAAGGTTTTAAAATAAATAAAGAAAGTGTTACTAGAATAAGCCAAAAAATAAAAGCAAGCCAAATAGCACTGGTTGCCGTTTGTTCAACTTCTTTTTGATCCTTTTTTCCTAAGGCTTTAGAAATAGCTGCATTTAAACCCACCGCATTTGCCATTCCTAAAGCTGACATTAATACTTGAATAGGATTAGCAAGTGAAAGGGCAGTTAAAGCTTTTTCAGAAATATGTGCAACAAAGATACTATCAACAAAGTTATATAGATTGCTGATTAGTAAAGAAATCATTAAAGGAATTCCTGTTGTTAGCACAAGTTTTTTAATAGGCGCCGATGCCATTTTGTTTTCTTCCATAAAGGTCCTCCTTTTTAATACAAATTAATCATAGCTCATAATTTACACTGTGTCAATTAATAAATAACACAACGTAAATTATATTGAAAATATAAAAAAATAAGCTATAATGATATCAAGGAGAAAGATAATGGATTTTCAAAGAGCAAGAACAAAAGAACAAGTAGAAACAAGAGTTGAAGAAATTGTACAAGCATGTAAAAGTATTTACGAAGAACAAGGCTATGATGCAGTGAATATTAAAACTGTTTCAGAAAAAATTTCTTGTACCAGACCAGCAATTTATAAATACTTTAAAACAAAAGAAGAAATTATGATGGAACTTTTAAAAAGAGAATATCTTTCATGGAAAGAAGAATTAGAAATGTTATTTTCTAAAAAAGAAAGATTATCGAAAGAAGAATATTGTTTATATCTTACAAAATCAATGTCACATCGTTTGTTATTGATGGATTTAATGTCGAATCATTTGGATTCTATTGAAAACGGGACGCGTTTAGAAAGGTTGATTGAATTTAAAAAGAATGTAGCCCTCTTTTTTGAAATGTTTAGACAGTATTTAGAATTGTTTTTCCCAAATACTTCTTTAGAAAAAAGAAAAATCTTTGAAAAAAGCTTTATTGTCTTTTTACATGGGCTTTACCCTTCAATTAAACATTCCCCTAAACAAATAGAAGCGATGCTTCAAGCGGGAATGAACTACCAAGAACCAGATTTTATGAAAATATGTCAAAATGGATTATTTTTATTGGCAAGTGATTTAAAATAAATTGTTTTATTGTCTATACACCTACAATAAAACAATTTTTTTCTACGAAAAAACATAAAAAAATATGATAATAAGGTATGAAATTAGATAATTGTTCTTAATTGTATACAAAAATGCAACATTCTGTTGAAATCAAGAAAGCCCTTTGATATAATACAAAGGTGCTTTAAGAAAGTTTAAGTAGGGAATTATTAAAACTAGGAGGAAAGGGAAATGAACTTATTAAAGAAATCTTTATCTGTTCTTGCTGTTGCTGCAATGGCTGTATCCTTAGCTGGATGTGGTGGTTCAAGTAGCTCAAGCAAAAGTACAGAAAGTGGCGAAAAAATATTTCGCTTTGGTCAATCTAATCCAAAAGTTGGTTTAGATATGCAAACTAACACTAACTCAGGGGCTTCTTCTGTTGCTGACAACGTATTAGAAGGATTATATTGTTGGAATGATGACAATAAAGAAGAATGTGTTCTTGCTAAAGACATGCCAGAAGTATCTGATGATGGATTAACTTATACAATTACACTTAAAAAAGGTGTTAAATTCTCAGATGGTTCTGATTTAACTACTGAAGATGTTAAATATACATTCGAAAGAATGTTTACACCAGCAACAGGATGTACAAATACATATATGTACAACATGATTACTGGTGCTCAAGATATGTTAGATGGTAAAGCTACTGAATTAAGTGGTTTTGAAACAGTTGATGATTACACTTTTAAATTACATATTGATTACAAATTTGCGCCATTTGTTGCTAACTTAGGTATGGACTATGCTTCAATTTATCCTTCTGATGCATGTGCTGCTGCTGGTGAAAACTGGGGTAAAGGAACTAACTTAATTGGTACTGGTCCTTATGTAATTAAAGAAAATGATGAACAAACTAAAGTTGTAATGGTTCCAAATAAAAAATATCATGGTAAAAAACCTAACTTAGATCGTTTAGAAATTGTTTATATTGATGACTACAGTACAAAAATGATGGAATATGAACAAGGTAACATTGATATGTGTGACTTAGATACTTCATTATTAGATCAATATAAAGATAGTGATTTAAAAGATGAAATTACTCAAGTAACTCCATTAGGTACATATTTCTTATCAATTAAAGATAATGATCCAGTATTAAGTAATAAAGCAGTTAGAGAAGCAATCTCATTAGCTATTAACCGTAAAGAATTATGTAGTACCGTATTAAATGGTGCTGCTGAACCAGCTTCATCATTCTTAAACCCAGGTGTTCCAGGACATGATGACAAATTAAAAACTTATGAACATAACGTTAAAAAAGCTAAACAAGTTTTAGCTGATGCAGGTATTTCAAACCCTACATTTACTTGCAAAGTTAGACAAAAAGAAGAAAAAATCGCTACTGCATTACAAGCTTACTTAAAAGAAGCAGGAATTACTATGAATGTAGAAACAATTGATGCAGGTATTTGGTCTTCAGCTAGAGCTGCTGGTGAATTACAAGCTACAGTTCTTGGTTGGTTCCCATTATATGCAGATGCTGATAACCAAATGTATACTTATTACTATTCAGAAAACGCTGTAGGAAAAGGTGTATTCTACAATAATCCTGAATTCGATTCATTAATGAAAGAAGCTCGAGAATCAAATGATTCTGATAAACGTGTTGAATTATACAAAAAAGCAGATTATATCTTATCTCGTGAAGATTATGGAACAATTCCATTATATTATGGTAAGTTACAATTTGTTGCTAAACCATATGTAAAAAATGCTAAATTAGGAAACTTAATTTATCATTTATATAACATTGATATTGATTTATCTAAAAAATAGTAAATGAAATTAAATAAGTGTTAATCATATATGGAATGCAGCAATGCATTCCATATATTTATTGTAGGAAAAAGGAGGAAAAATATGACGAAGTATTTACTAAAACGTGTATTACAAGCTATTGGTGTCGTTTTTTGTATTTCGTTAATCACATTCTTTGTGTTAAACATTGTGCCTGGTAATCCAGTTGAAATCATGTTGGGTGAGTTCGCTGATCAAGCAACGATTGCACGTGTTACACATGAAATGGGATTAGATCAACCAATTTATATTCAGTATTTCAGCTGGTTAGGAAATATGCTTCAAGGGAACTTTGGAACATCATATTTCCAAAATAAACCAGTAATTGATATTTTAACAAGTTCATTTTTAGTAACAGCTAAGCTTGCTGGTATTGCTTATATATTAGCTGTTGTTTTAGGGGTAGTAGTAGGTGTTGTGGCTGCCGTTAATCATGGTAAATGGGTTGATTCGGTTTTAATGACAATTTCTGTATTTGGTATTTCAGCTCCCGCATTCTGGATTGCTATCATCTTACAAATTGTTATCTGTTTGAAATTTAATTTATTGCCTTTATCAGGTATTGAAAGTTTTAAATCATTTATCTTACCAGGTATTGCCTTAGGTACAAGATATGCAGCAAGTATTGCACGTATTACAAGAACAAGTATGTTAGATGTTTTATCACAAGATTACATTCGTACAGCTGAAGCTAAAGGTTTAAAAGGTTGGGTTGTTACAATTAAACATGCTTTACGTAATGCGTTAATTCCAATTATTACAATTGCAGGATCTGATTTAGGAAACATCTTAACAGGATCTGTCTTAGTAGAATCTGTATTTTCAATTCCTGGAATTGGAAAAATGTTAGTAGATAGTATTAATACGCGTGATTTACCAATCGTTCAAGGTGGCGTTATGTATATTGCGGTTATTTGTGTCATTATGTATTTAGTAGTTGATTTACTTTATACAGTAGTTGACCCAAGAATTCGTTTAGGAAAGGAGTCATCATAAAATGTTTAAAAAGAAAAAAGATCAAACATATCAAAGTTATTGGTCAATCAGTTGGAACATTTTCAAGAAAAATAAAGTAGCAATGGTATGTTTATTCATCGTTATTCTTTTATGCCTAATTGCTTTATTTGCACCATTGATTGCTCCTTATGATCCAAACAAACAAGTTCTTACAGATCGTTTAATGAAACCTTGCGGACAACATTGGTTTGGTACAGATGATTTAGGAAGAGATATTTTCTCAAGAATTATTTATGGATGCCGTGTTTCTTTAAGTGTTGGTATCATTTCACAAATTATCGCAACAGTTATTGGGTATACAATGGGTGTTTGTGCCGGATATTTTGGTGGAAAAGTAGATTCTGTTATTTCATTTTTAATTCAAGTATTTTCATCTTTTCCATTCTTATTATTTGCGATGGCAATCATGTTCGTTTTAGGACCAGGTTTAATTAACCTTTACTTAGCGCTCGGTCTTTTAGGTTGGGCTTCAACAGCCAGACTTATCCGTGGGGATGTTATGCGTCTTAAAAAGATGGAATACATCGATGCATGTAAAGTCAGCGGTGGAAATAGTTTTAGAATTATCATGAAACATTTATTACCTAACTGTTTATCAACATTAATCGTTACTGTAACATTAGGTGTTCCAAATGCAATTATGTCAGAAGCATCATTAAGCTTCTTAGGTTTAGGTGTTAAAGCACCAATGGCAAGCTGGGGTTCAATGATTAGTTTTTCACAACCATATATTCGTAGTGCAACATACTATTCAGTAATTCCAGGTTTAGCTATTATTATTACAGTATTAGCGTTCAATATGTTAGGTGATGGATTAAGAGATGCGCTTGATCCAAAATTAAGATCGTAAAAAGGGGAAAAGATATGAGTGAAAATAAAGAATTATTAGAAGTCAAAGATCTTGGTATTACCTTCTTTACAGATCGTGGAGCGCTTCCTGCTGTACAAGAGGTAAGTTTTAGTATCAAACCAGGAGAAACTTTAGGAGTTGTTGGAGAATCTGGTTGTGGTAAGAGTATGACAGCTTTATCATTAATGCAATTAATTCCATCTCCTCCAGGTAAAATTACTGCTGGTGAAATTATGTATAAAGGAGAAGATTTATTAAAGAAATCTCCTAAAGAAATGAGAGATATTCGTGGTAAAGAAATCTCAATGATTTTCCAAGAGCCAATGACATCCTTAAATCCAGTTATTACTGTTGGAAAACAAATTATGGAAGCTGTTTTAACTCATGAAAAAATGAGTAAACAAGAAGCTAAAGAACGTGCTTTAGAAATGATTAAACTTGTAGGTATTCCAATGCCTGAAAAAGTATTTGCTTCTTGTCCTCATCAATTATCTGGTGGGATGAGACAAAGAATCATGATTGCGATGGCACTTTCATGTAATCCATCATTATTGATTTGTGATGAACCGACAACAGCGCTAGACGTTACAATTCAAGCACAAATCTTAAAATTAATTAATAAAATGAAAAAAGAATTAAATACAGCCGTATTATTAATTACACATGATATGGGTGTTATTTCAGAAATGGCAGATAACGTGATTGTCATGTATGCAGGTAAGATCGTAGAATATACAAATGTAGAAGATTTATTTAAAAATCCTTTACACCCTTATACTATTGGTCTAAGAAGATCAATCCCTGATATCGATAGCGATGATCAAGAAGAATTGGAAGTTATTCCTGGTTCTGTACCAATGCTTTATGAACTTCCAAAAGGATGTTTCTTCGCACCACGTTGTAAACATGCTAAAGAAATCTGTCATCAAGAATGTCCAGCAATGATGGAACATGGTGAAAACCATTTAGTTCGTTGTTGGAAATATCATGAAAGATGGAATAAGGAGGATGTAGAAAATGGAAAATAATCAAGACGTTTTATTAAAAGTAGAACATTTAAAGAAATATTATTCTATTAAATCATCTTCTTTAAGAGGTAAAAAAAGCGTTGTTAAAGCGGTAGATGATATTAGCTTTGATGTTAAAATAGGAGAAACTTTTGGGATTGTTGGTGAATCTGGATGTGGTAAATCAACAATGGGTAAAAGTGTAATCCGTCTAATTGAACCAACTGAAGGAAAGGTTATCTTAGATGGTCAAGATTTTACAAGCTTAAAAGGTAAAGAATTACAAGAAGCACGTGATAAAATCAAATTGATTTTCCAAGATCCTTATGCTTCTTTAAATCCACGTATGACAGTTAAAGATATTATTGCTGAACCAATTGATATCGCTAAATGTTATAAAACAAAAGAAGAACGTGATGCACGTGTTGTGGAAGTTATGAAACAAGTTGGTTTAAATTTAGATTACATGTATCGTTATCCTCATGAATTTTCAGGAGGACAAAGACAACGTATTGGGATTGCCCGTGCAATTGCTTTACAACCAAAATTGATTATTTGTGATGAACCTGTTTCAGCGTTAGATGTTTCAATTCAAGCAAAAATCATTAACTTATTAAATGAATTACAAGAAAAAATGGGTATTGCTTATATCTTCATTTCCCATGACTTAAGTGTTGTAAAACATATTGCTGATAGAGTAGGGGTTATGTATTTAGGTAATATGATGGAAATGGCTGATACAGAATCACTTTATGCCAAACCATTACATCCTTATACTCAAGCACTTTTCTCAGCAATTCCAAGAATCGGAAAAGAAAGAATTGAAGATAAACAAATCTTAGGTGGCGATGTGCCAAGTCCAGCCAACCCACCAAAAGGATGTCGTTTCTGTACAAGATGTCCGAAAGTAATGGATATTTGTAAAACAGATAGACCCGATTTTAAAGAAGTAGAACCAGGTCATTTCTGTGCATGTCATTTATATGATAAAAAGTAAAAGAGGTATTATAAAATGGAAATGAATATTGACAAAAAAGAATTAGTTGAATTATGTGAAGAATTTATTAATGTACCAAGTCCAGTAAGCTATTATGAAGAAGTTGGTGCTTTATTAGAAAAAAAAGCAGCTGAATTTGGTTATGAAGTGACTTATGATCGTAAAAGAACAGCTTACATTACTTTAGAAGGAGAAGATAATTCTAAAACAGTATGTATGGGTGCTCACTTAGATACAATTGGTTTAGTTGTTCGTCATATTGACGATAACGGTCATTTAATTGTAAGACAATTAGGTGGTGTTAACTACCACAGTATGGAAGGTGAAGGTGTTACTCTTATTACAAGAGATGGACGCAAATATAGAGGTATGGTTATTTGTAAATCACACTCAGTTCATGTATTTGAAGATGCAAGAACAATGCCAAGAGATGAAGACCATATGGAAGTTATCTTACATGAAGATGTTCATTCTAAAGAAGATGTTATGGCTTTAGGTATTGATCATGGTGATGTGATCTCTGTAGATCCTCATTTTGAATATACACCATCAGGATATGTTGTTTCACGTTATATTGATGATAAAGCTGCTGTTGCTGCATTAATTGAAATGATAGCTTACTTCAAAAGAAATAACTTAAAACCAAAATATCGTACATTATTAGCTTTCCCAATTTATGAAGAAATCGGACATGGTGGAGCTTATGTACCAGAAGAAGTAGAAGAATATGTTGCTTTAGATATCGGATTAATTGGGCCTGATTATCATGCTGATGAAAAAACAGTAAGTATCTGTGCTAAAGATAACTATTCTCCATATGATAGAGAACTTACTACAAGAATTATCAACCAAGCTAAAAAAACAAACTTAAATTATTGTGTTGATGTTTTCTTCCATTATGGAACAGATGCTAATGCAGCAATTCGTGCAGGTAATAATGTTTATGCTGCTGCATTTGGTATGGCTGTGATCAATTCACATGGTAAAGAACGTTGTCATATTGATTCAATCGTAGATACAACAAAACTTGCAATTGCATATGCCTTGGATTTATAAAAAAGTGGAGCTTTTGCTCCTTTTTTAAATGTATAAGTTGTGTATACAATATACAATTTTATAAGAAAAAGACTATAAAATTCCCTTTATTTGCTTAGAATGTATTTACAATAATACATATTGAATGTATAATTGTATACAATCGTAATAAGGGGGACGTAGAATAATGAATTTAGCGTATAAAATTTTAAGTTCTAAACTTAAAAGTGGTGAGTTAGTTGCTGGTCAACAAATAGGTATTCAAATTGACCAAACATTAACTCAAGATTCAACAGGAACAATGGCTTACTTACAATTAGAAGCAATGGGAATTGAACATGTTGCTGTTGAAAAGGCAGTTGCTTATATTGATCACAATATGTTACAAACAGGTTTTGAAAATATGGATGATCATGAATTTATCCGTAGTGTTGCAAAGAAACATGGAATTACTTTTTCTAAACCAGGTAATGGTGTTTGTCACCAATTACAATTAGAAAACTTTGCGAAACCAGGAAAAACATTAGTAGGTTCTGATTCACATACACCAACATGTGGTGCGATGGGAATGATTGCTATTGGGGCAGGGGGATTAGATGTCGCTGTAGCAATGGCAACAGGTACATATTATTTACAATGTCCAAGTGTTGTTAGAGTGAATTTAGTAGGTAAAAAAGCAAAATGGGCTTCGGCTAAAGATGTTATTTTATATATTTTACAACAATTATCTGTCAAAGGTGGAGTCAATAAGATTATTGAATACACTGGAGAAGGTTTAAAAGAATTATCATTAACAGATCGTGCAACTATTTGTAATATGGGGGCTGAATTAGGGGCAACGACTTCTGTCTTTCCAACAGATGAAATTACGAAAGAATATTTAATTCAACAAGGAAGAGAAGAAGATTATGTTGAATTAAAAGCAGATGAAGATGCTACATATGATGAAGAAATTACTGTTGATTTATCAAAATTAGTACCATTAACTGCCAAACCACATAGTCCAGATGCTGTTGTACCAGTAAGTGAATTAAGAGGAATGAAAATCAATCAAGTAGTGATTGGTTCATGTACAAACTCATCACTTCCTGATATGTTAAAAGCTGCAAAAATCTTAAAAGGAAGAAGAGTCGCAACACATGTTTCACTTGTTATTGCACCAGGTTCTTCAAGTATTCTGGCAATGCTTTCTAAATGTGGCGCTTTAGCGGACATGGTTGCTGCTGGTGCTCGAATTCTTGAATGCGGTTGTGGTCCATGTATTGGTATGGGACAAGCACCACTTTCTAAAGGTGTTTCTTTAAGAACAATAAATCGTAACTTTAAAGGACGTTCAGGAACAAATGATGCCAGTGTTTATCTAGTATCACCTGAAGTGGCTGCTTTAAGTGCAATCAAAGGTTATTTAACAGATGAATTTGAAGATGATATGTATTTAGATGATATTGAAAATACACCATTTGTGAAGAATAAGAATTTCTTTATTGATGAATATGATCCTCAAAATGAAGTATATATGGGACCAAATATTAAACCTGTTCCTCGTGGAGATAAATTGCCTGACACCTTTACTGGTAAAGTATGTTTAAAAGTAGGAGATAATATTTCTACAGACCATATCGTACCATCAGATTCTAAATTACTTCCATATCGAAGTAATGTTCCACATCTAGCAAAATTCTCTTTCTGTAAAGTAGATGATCAATTCTATAATAGATGTATTGAAAATGGAGGAGGATTTATTGTTGGTGGAGATAACTATGGTCAAGGTTCTTCACGTGAACATGCAGCCCTTGTTCCTAATTATTTAAAAATTAAAGCAATCTTCGCTATTTCATTTGCGAGAATTCATCGTTCTAACTTAATTAATAATGGTATTTTACCACTTGTTATTGATCAAAAAGATTATGATTTCTTTAATGATCAAGATGAATATGAATTAATAAATTTATTAGATAGTGTTGAAAACAATAAAGCTATTACAGTAATCAATAAAACAAATAATCAAACAATTACGGTAAAATTAAAATTATCACCTAGAGAAAAAACAATGATTCAATATGGTGGTTTATTAAATGCAATTAAAGAATTAGGAGGTGACTTTTAATGAAAGCAGTTTTAATCCCAGGTGATGGAATTGGTAAAGAAATTTCACAAAGCGTGGTTGATATTACCAAAGCCATGAACTTAGATATTGAATGGGTCGAATACCAAGCAGGTGCAGAATATGCAGCTAAAACAAAAGAAGTCTTTGAACCAGGTTTAGTTGATGCCATCAAGGAGTACAAATGGGCATTAAAAGGTCCAACAGCAACTCCTATTGGGACTGGTTTTAGAAGTGTCAATGTTGCTTTAAGACAAAAATTTGCGACTTATGCTAATGTTAGACCAATTCGTTCTTTTAAAGGAATTGATTCTAAATATGAAAATATTGATCTTGTCATGATTCGTGAAAATACCGAAGATTTATATAAAGGTATTGAATACATGGTAGGTGAAGATGTCGCTCATGGTATCAAATTAATTACTAGAGAAGCTAGTGAAAAGATTTGTCGTTATGCTTTTGAATATGCTAAGGCAAATGGAAGAAAAAAAGTCACTGCCATTCATAAAGCAAATATTATGAAATTTACAGATGGATTATTCTTAGAATGTTTTAGAAATGTTGGTAAGGATTATCCAGAAATTGAAAAACAAGAAGTTATCATAGATAATATGTGCATGCAACTTGTTTTAAGACCAGAAACATTTGATGTATTGGTTGCACCAAACTTATATGGAGATATTGTTTCTGATTTATGTGCCGGTTTAGTCGGTGGTTTAGGTTTTGCACCTAGTGGAAATATTGGTGATGAATATCGTATTTATGAAGCAGTACATGGAAGTGCTCCTGATATTGCGGGTCAAGGTATTGCCAATCCAAGTGCTCTTCTTTTAGCATTTGCATTAATGTTAGAAGCTTTAGGACAAAATGATCAAGCCACTCGATTACGTGATGCACTATCAAAAGTCGTAGAAGAGGGGAAAATTGTAACGCGTGACATTGGTGGAAATGCTTCTACAAAAGAGTTTACGCAAGCAATTATAGATAGGTTATAGTATGAAAAAAAACATTTTAGAAAATGCAGGACATGGTTCCTTAGGACATCGTATCTTTTGTATTTTAAGAGATAAAATTTTAAATGAAGAATATGAAAAAGGACAAAAATTAAATGAAGTTGTTCTTTCTAAAGAATTAAATATTTCTAGAACACCTATTCGAGAAGCTTTAAAACAATTAGAATTAGAAGGACTTGTTAAAAGTATTCCTAATAAAGGCGTTTATGTTTTAGGTTTTTCATCAAGAGATATAGATGATATGTTAGAAATTCGTGTTGTTTTAGAAAGTTTATCTGTACAACTTGCCATTGATCGTATTACTCAAGAAGAATTAGATCGTATTAAAGAAATCTATGATTTATTAGAATTCTATGCTGAAAAAAATGATCAAGAACGTTTTACAGAAGTGAATATTGATTTCCATGAAGCTATCTATCGAGCAACGCATTCTCAATACTTTGAACAATTGTTATCAGATATTAACTATTATATTCATGTTACTTCAAAACATTCTATTAAACAACCAAATCGTCTTATTGAAGCAGCACGAGAACATAAAGAAATCTATGATGCTATTGTGAAAAAAGA
Source organism: Faecalibacillus faecis (assembly GCF_003024675.1). Taxonomy (GTDB): domain Bacteria; phylum Bacillota_I; class Bacilli_A; order Erysipelotrichales; family Coprobacillaceae; genus Faecalibacillus; species Faecalibacillus faecis. The sequence continues at coordinate 35,131 of NZ_PYLP01000012.1, forward strand.
TAAAGCACTTGCCAAAGCAAATGTAGAAAAACATATTAGAAAAACACAATCTTTAGTAAGAAATTACTATGATGAAAAAGACGAAGCAACAGAAGAATAGTGCGAGAGAGGGCAACCTCTCTTTTTTATAAATTGTAATTCTTAAAAAATGTGTTATTTTAAGAAATTGAAAAAAAGAGATGATGTTTTGAATACGTTTAAAGAAAGAAGTAATTATCTAAAAGCAATCGCATTGATGTCAATCTTTACTTTTATTTTTCTAGGAATAGAGTATTTATTTGTTGACATGATTTCTCTTTTAGTTTCTGAAAATAGAGTTGTTTTATCACAAAATTATGTATTAGGAATGAGTTGTCTAGGATTTATTTTATATCCCTTATATAATCGTTATTTTAAAGGATTATCTCGTAAAATATGTATCGTAATCAGTATCACTATTATTGGACTGATTACCATTTTTTATTTACATCCAATCTGTCCTCTTACACTTATAACAGGACTTGTCTTATTTCTTTTTTAGGAGGGTTAGGTGGTATTACTTCTTCATCATATTGGAATAAACGCTATGGTAGCCAAAAAGGAAGCTGGGGGAATCTTATTGATTCCTTTAAAGAAAATACAAAATATGTCTATAGTATATATCTTAAATTAAATGATAAAGGATATAATGAAAATTACTATTTTGATAAAAATACAAAGCTAATCATTAACGGGAAAACAATTGATCTTCCTCTTGAATCAATAAATGTTGATGAATTAGAAGGAGATACTATTTGGTATTCTAATGTTTTAGAAATGACACCAGAATTACAAAACATTAAAATAAAAACATCACAAGAAACGAAAAAAGAAAATACAAATACAAAAGTAAAAACAGGCGATAATACCAAGTATATGGTCTATATGGGATTAATAGGGTTAAGCTTATTAGGTGCTTATTGTATTATTATGAAAAACTATATTCATTAACTGTACAGAAATCATTGTACAGTTTCTTTTTTTTTTGACAAAGTGTTATAATAAAAATCGAATTGGGGGAGAGTTATGGAAAGAAAAGAGTTTTCAATTGCACGTTTTTTAAGTTCAAAAAGTCGATTTGATAATATTGTATTATTAGAAGGCTTTATTGTTGGTATATTAGCAGGGGTTGTGGCAGTTATTTATAGATTGATGTTATCTTATGGTGAAAAGATTGCCTATTTTGTTGTCGATTATATTAAAAACAACACACTTCATTTATGTTTATGGATCATTTGTGTTTTACTTATTGGATTTATTATTTCAAGACTTTTAAAATATGAATCTTATATTTCAGGAAGTGGGATTCCACAAGTTGAAGCAGAAATGATCGATCAAATAGATGAAAAATGGTATCGCGTAATTCTAGCAAAGATGGTGGCTGGAACACTTGCCATTGTTGGAGGGTTATCTCTTGGTAGAGAAGGACCAAGTATTCAATTAGGGGCGATGATTGGTAAAGGACTAGCTTCTGTATTTAAAAGAATGAAATTGGAAGAAAAGTATCTTTTAACATGTGGGGCTGCTGCAGGACTTTCTGCTGCATTTAATGCTCCATTAGCTGGTGTCTTGTTTGCCTTAGAAGAAATACATAAAAACTTTTCTCCACTTGCATTAGTAACGGTTATGGTGGCTTCTTTAACTGGAGATTTTATTAGTAAAAATATTTTTGGGATGACACCATCTCTTTATTTCCCATTAGTAGAAAGTTTACCTTTAGGTCAATATGGATTTTTAATTATCTTAGGAATTATTGTAGGTTTATTAGGAGTCTTTTATAATAAGACAACAATGTTTACATTAAAACTTTATGATAAAATCACTTTTTTAAAGAATAATCAAAAGATTTATATTCCTTTAATTATTTCTATTGGCTTTATGATTTTCTATCCAGATGTTTTATGTGGAGGACATCATATTATTGATTTACTTCATGAAGGAAATTATGTTTTAAGTTCTGTTTTATTAGTATTAGTGATGAAGTTTATCTTTTCGATTATTTCCTTTGGTTCAGGAGCACCAGGAGGTATCTTCTTCCCTTTACTTGTCTTAGGAAGTTTGATTGGTTGTGGATATGCCATTGTTGTTACAACCTATTGTGGGGTACCCAATATGTACTTTAATAACTTTATCGTGGTTGCAATGGCTGGACTTTTCGCAAGTATTGTCCGTGCTCCTATTACAGGAATCGTTCTTATTGCAGAAATGTGTGGTAGTTTATCACAATTTTTACCAATTGCTGTATGTAGTTTTGTCGGCTATATTGTAGCAAATATGTTAAGATGTGAACCTATTTATCATAGTTTATTAAACCGTATGATCAAAAATGGCAATCATGAAATTTCACTTGAAGAAAAAGAAATTCTTCATTATTCAATTGAACTTGGTTCATGTTGTTTAGATCAACCAATTAAAGATTTAGGATTACCTAAAGAATGTGTCATTATTTCAATTAATCGAGGAATTGAAGAAATTGTTCCGCGAGGAGATACCGTTTTACATTTAGGAGATCATTTGACTATTTTAGTCAATAAAGAAAATAGAGAAGTTACTAAAGATATCTTACATAAATTTTTTACATTAGAAATATAGGTGATGATATGTTTAGAAAAATGAGAAGAAAAAAACAAGAGCTAACTGAAAAACAATGTTTAGATATATTAAGACGTGCCAAAACAGCCACGCTTGCTTTATCAGGAGATGATGGTTATCCTTATTCAGTACCGATGAATTTTGTTTATGAAGATGGAAAAATCTATTTTCATGGTGCTAAAGAAGGACATAAAATAGACGCTATTAAAAATAATCCTAAAGTATCAATGAGTATTATTGATCAAGAAGATGTTATTGAAGAAGAATTGACAACTTATTTTAGAAGTGTGATTCTTTTTGGTAAAGCAAGAATCTTACAAGAAGATGATGAAATTTATCATGCTATTGAAACACTTGGTTTAAAATATAATGAAGATGAAGTGACGGTAGAAAAAGAAATACGAAAAGAATGGAAAATTCTTTGTTGTGTTGAAATTACTATTGAACATATTTCAGGAAAACAAGCAATTGAACTTGTTAATAAAAACTATCAAGATCTTTTTTAGATTCTTGATAGTTTTTTTGTAAGGGCATTATCCTTATTTTTTAATGTCTTAATAGTATCAATCAGTTCAACATCTAAAGAAGAAAGATAATTGAAGGCTTGTTGATAGATATCGTCTTTTAAAAGGGCATCAGGGCTATGGGCATCAAAGCCGATGATGGCCTTGTTTTTATATTTACTTGCAATCTTCCAAAAAGATTCATTAGGATAATGTCTACCAGACATAAACCCTAAAAGATTAAATTCTAAAGGCATATCTTTTTCTTTAGCATAAGCACATAAACGTGACATTTCTTCTTGATAAAGTTTAGAATCCGGATCGTAGTAAACAAGATCAGGATGGGCAATATAGCTATAAAGTCCAGTATCGATTGCTTGAATACAATGATCGACGTAAGCTTTTAAATAGTATTCATTTACTGGACTTCCAAAGTATTGATGAAGTTCATCTGTTTGATAATAATGATTTCCTAAAATAATATAATCTATTTTTTTATCTTCTAACATTTTTTCAAGCCAAGGCATATATCTTTCAAAGTATTCACATTCTAAACCAATTAATATTGAGATTTGATCTTTATATTTTTCTTTAAGATAACGAATACTTTCGATATAATCATCTAATTGACATTCTGGCATACGCATCGATGCTTTAAAAGAAGAATCGTAATGCCAAGGAGTATGATCAGAAAAGCCAAGTTCTTTAATATTGGCTTGAATAGCTGCTTTTACATATTCTTCATCTTTACCAATGGCATGAAAGCACCTTGTTGTATGTGTATGATAGTTATTTTTATTCATGGTTTCACCTCGAAGACATTATAATACAAAAAAAGGAATATACAAATAAATGTATATTCCCTAAAGGTTATTATAATCCAAGTTTTGCTTTCATAGCAGCAAGTTCATCATCAACAGAAGCATCGTTACCGTTTGATGTATATTTATCAGCAAGATTAGAAGCAGCACTTGTATGTGCATTTAATTCAGCTTCAGCAGTAGCTGCATCAAGCATTTTTTCTGCTTTCTTTTCATAACGTTCAAATGATTCCATAGAAGATTTTGCTTTATCTCCACCAGAAACTATTTTATTAATATGTTCTTGTGCTTTAGCAGAAGCAACTGTTGCTTTAATAGCATCTCTTCTCGCTTCTAATGTTTCAATGTCATTCACTAATTTATCATGCATTTGACGCATTTTATCAGCGTTAGCATGAGTAAGTTCTTGTGTTTTTTTGTATGAAGCAAGATTGCTTTCATATTGTTGTTTTTTAGCAATCAATGTTCTTGCATCATCTTCATTACCTGCTTTTAAAGCGTTTTGTGCAGCAGTTGTATATTTAGCGATTTCTTCTTCACATTCTTTAACTTGACGATCTGCACTTTTTGCATCAGCAATAATGTTTGCAGTTTCTTTTTTGACTTCAGCAAGATCTTCTCTTAAATCTCTTAATGTTTGATCAATCATTTTTGCTGGATCTTCACATTTGTCTAATAAAGCATTAATGTTACTTTTCATGATGTCTGTAAATCTTGTTAAAATTCCCATAGTTATTCTTTCCCTTCTTCGTTTAAGTATTTGTCTCTTAATTCATCTGATTTATCAAGAGGTGTTTTTAAGATTTCAACTGTTTCTTTAGCTTTTTCTTTATCTCGTTTAAATTTCATACGCAAAATATAAATAATTCCACCAATTACAATGATAATGCCAACGACTATACAAATGATTTTAATAATATCATTAGAAGTTGTTGATTTTTCCATAATCGTATCTGCTGTTGAATTAAAGGTCTTTGTAAATACCTCTACTGTAGAAAGTGAATCATCTGTCCAATAACGATCTATGTAGTTCCAAAAAATATTAACAGCTTCACCATCCATTACCGAAGTTACCTGTTTCCCGTTAACATAAGCCATATAACCTATTTCATTAGGATCTTGATCTTCATAGTAAACAAATAAGAAAGTATCTTCATTATCAATGTTTTGTTCATACCAGCTTTGTGCATAATCATCTTTTTGACTATCACTTGTAAGTGTTTCATCATAGCTCTTTAAATAAATATAAGGTTGAATTCCTGTTTTGTTGTAAAAGTTTTTAAGATTCTTTGAAAGTTTCCCTTGATTTTCAATATATCCTAATTCATCTCTGATACAGTTATTGTCATAAGCAACAGGATTTTCAATCTTTTCCCTATTAATTGTTGATGCGACGTCACTATCATCACTAGCAATCATAAAAAAGCTAAAAATAACAACTGCGAAAACAATTAAACAAGCAATCAAAGTCCCTAAACCACTTGATGAACTTGTATAAACATTTCTTCGATAGCCATGGTAACCATGGTAGCCTCCTCTTGGTGGTGGGGGTTGACGATGATAACCTCCGCCTGAACTTCTACTTCTTGTTGGTCTGCTTGAACTACCTACATGATGTCCACCACCAACACGACTACTTGAATGTCCGCCAGATGAACGATGACCTCCTCCGCCAGTTCCTGGTCTTGGCATAGTTTCACCTCTCTTTCATCTATTGTATTATTAAAGAATATTATACATGAATTGTGCTGGAAAAGATATATTATAAGAATTTTTGTTTGATAAATAGTAGAAAAAATAAAATATAAAAAAGTAGTAATATTTATTGACACAATAGTTAGCCTATGCTAACATATAGTTGTGGTTAGCGAGGGGCAATTCGCAGAAAGGTCGAAGAGCTATGAAAAATAAATTCAAGCGCAGCTTGATGGCTCTGACTTTACAAATCGGTGTCATCGTTGCTGCAATACTATTCGTTTAATTGTCTTATGATTATTTAACTTAAATTAGCCAAATTCCTTTTTCCTATCATAAGATTATTAAGTGAAGCAAAAGTTTGGTAAGATTACTTACCTTTTTTTGTTTCTAGAGGTTAAAAAAACTCCATTTCATGGAGTTATTTTTGTTTCATATGTTCTTTGATTTTATTCATTGTTTCATCAGAGATTACATGTTCAATTCGACATGCATCATTAACAGCGGTATCGTGGCAAACACCAATGCTTTCAAAAAATGAAGAAAGTGTATCATGTCGATCATAAATAGTTGTTGCTACTTTTGTTCCTTTTTCAGTTAATTCGATATATCCTTTGCTATCAACAATTATATATTCATCTTTTTTTAATAAACCAATAGCACGTGAAACGCTAGGTTTGGAATAATTTAATTCTCTTGCAATATCAATAGAACGAACATCTTTGTTTTTCTTTGATAAAACAAGAATTGTTTCTAAATACATTTCTCCTGATTCTTGTAAGTTCATGTTCATCACCTCTTATTGTAGTATACCATATTTTAAAGGGAATAAGCAACGAATAAGCTCGTTGTAAATTGTTGAAAGAGGGTTGACATCTATTTTAAAATGAAGTATATTCTATGTGAAGTTAGATAAGTCTAACTATATTTTATGTCTTATAGTTAGCGAATACTAATCAAATTAGCGTAACCTAATGTGGTTAGCAAGGACGAATTCTTGAGGAGGTAAGTAAGATGCTGTTAACAATGTTAAACATAGGAGAAACCGGTAAAATCAAAAGAATTGGTGGGAACGAAGAAACGAGAAGATTTTTAAATAATCTTGGTTTTGTCGTTGGTACTGAAGTTTCTGTTGTTTCGGCAATCGGGGGAAATGTGATTGTTAATATCAAGGATTCTCGCGTTGCTATTAATGAAGATATGGCAAAACGTATCATGGTGTAGAAAAGGGGGAAGTGTTGTGAAACTTAATGAAGTAGAAGTTGGTAGCACTGTCACTGTTAAGAAAATTGAAGGTGATGGAGCTTACAAAAGACGTATTATGGATATGGGTATCACTAAAGGGGTAGAATTATATATTAGAAAAGTTGCTCCTCTTGGAGATCCTGTTGAAATTACTGTAAGAGGTTATGAATTATCAGTTAGAAAAAACGATGCACAATGTGTTGAAGTTGAATAACGGAGGGGAAAGTTAAAAATGAATATTAAATTTGCGCTTGCAGGTAACCCTAACTGTGGTAAAACAACAATGTTTAACGCATTAACAGGTGCTAATCAATATGTTGGTAACTGGCCAGGTGTTACTGTAGAAAAGAAAGAAGGAAAAGTAAAAGGAAACAAAGAAGATAATATTACTGTTGTTGACTTACCAGGTATTTATTCTTTATCTCCTTATACATTAGAAGAAGTTGTCAGCCGTGATTTTCTTTTAAATGAAGATCCAGATGTCATTATTGACTTAGTTGACGCCACTAATATTGAAAGAAACTTATATTTAACAACTCAATTAATTGAAACTGGGGTTCCAGTAGTTGTTGCTTTAAATATGGCAGACTTAATTGAAAAAAGAGGTTTAAAAATTGACACAAAACGTTTATCAATGGTATTAGGATGTCCTATTATTGAAACTTCTGCTTTAAAAGGAACAGGTTTAAAAGAATTAATTGCTGAAGCTGTTAAAGTTGCTAAACAAGGTGAACATCAATTACCAGGAGCTATTTTCAGTGAAAAACTTGAAGAAGCAATTGATACTGTTGTTCCTGCTTTATCTGAAACAATTGCTACTAACAAAAAAAGATGGTATGCTGTTAAAGTTTTAGAAAATGATGAAAAAGTAATGAATCATATTGTTTTAGATGCTCAAACTAAAACTACTATTGATGCATTAAGAAAAGATTTAGAAACTGAATTAGATGACGATATGGAAAGTATTGTTACTGATGGTCGTTATACTTATATTCAAAAAATAATTTCAACAACTGTTGAAAAACCAAAAGAAAAATTAACAATTTCTGACAAAATTGATAAAATTGTAACAAACAGATTCTTAGGAATTCCTATTTTCTTATTAATCATGTATATTGTTTACTATATTTCAGTTACAACTGTTGGGACATTCGTTACTGACTGGACAAATGATGTCTTTGTTGTAGCTATTCAAGATGCTGTATCTGGATTCTTAAGTTCAGTTGGAGCAAGTGGTTTATTATCTGCTGTTATCGTTGATGGTATCATCGGTGGTGTTGGTGCCGTTATCGGATTTGCACCTCAAATGGCAATCTTATTCTTATTCTTATCAATCTTAGAAGATTGTGGTTACATGGTTCGTATTGCATTCGTCATGGATAGAGTATTTAGATATTTCGGTTTATCTGGAAAAAGCTTTATTCCATTGTTAATTGGTTCTGGTTGTGGGGTTCCAGCTATTATGGCATCTAAAACAATCGAACAAGATAATGATAGACGTTTAACTATTATGACTGCTACATTTATTCCTTGTGGTGCAAAATTACCTGTTATCGCTTTATTAGGTGGAGTTATGGCTGGTAAAGTTGCTGGATGGGAAGCTGGAGGAATGATTGCTCCTGCAATGTATTTCTTAGGTATTGTTGCTGTATTAGTTTCTGCTATTATCTTAAAGAAAACAAAACCATTCTCTGGTAAACCTGCTCCATTCGTAATGGAATTACCAGAATATCATATTCCTAGTGTTAAAACTGTATTATTACACGTATGGGAAAGATTAAAAGCATTCTTAATTAAAGCTGGTACAATCTTAGTTGTTGCTTGTATCGTTATTTGGTTCTTATCTACATTCGGATTTGAAGGTGGATCATTTGGTATGGTAGAAGATACTGCTAATAGTTTAATCGCTGTTATTGGTAATGTTATTGCTCCAATCTTTGCTCCACTTGGATTTGGTAACTGGCAATCAGTTGCTTCATCATTAACTGGATTTTCAGCTAAAGAAGCAATCGTTTCTACAATGGGTGTATTAGCTAACGTTTCTGGTGATACAGAAGATGCTGTTAACGTTGCTGCTGGTGTAGCTCAATGGTTCCCAACTGCAATGGCTGCATTATCATTCTTGATCTTTAACCTATTAGATTCACCATGTTTAGCTGCTATTTCAACAATGGCTAACGAATTAAATGATAGAAAATGGTTCTGGTTTGCAATTATCTTCCAAAACGTATTTGCTTACGCTGTTTCATTAATGGTATATCAAATTGGTTCATTAGTATTATATGGAACATTTGGATTCTGGACAGTTGTTGCATTCGTTGTTCTTGCATTCATGTTATACATGTTGTTTAGACCTGATCCATATAAAGATCAAAAAGTTTATTCTACAAGATCAGTTGAAGCATAATAAAATCCGGAGTTACTCTGGATTTTTATAAATTAAAGGAGGTATTATTATGGCTAATGTGATTATTATTTTATTAATTGTTGCCTATTGTGCATGGGTTATCTATACACATTTCTTTAAAAAGAAAGATGGACATAAGTGTAGTGGTATTTGTGCAGGGTGTAGCCAATGTTCATCTCCTTTAGAAGAATATTATAAAGATCAAAAGAAAATGAAAGAGGGACATAATCATGGGTAATGTTAGTGGTTCAACTTTCTATATGTTTTTAGGAGTACTTGTTATTTATTTGATAGGTGTTTCTATTTACACACTTGTTCAAAAAATAAAAAAGAAAAGAAAATAACAGGAGGTAATCGTGGCTGATGTTATTATCGTTCTTGTATTAGTTGTGATTGTTTTAATTGCTTTAAAATCAACAAGAAAGCACATGAAAGGTGAAAGTTCTTGTTGTGGCGGTGGTGGAGAAATCTATCAAGCATTAGAAGATAAGAAATTAGACAATCCAATTATTAAAGAAAATGTATTTAAAATTAAAGGAATGACATGTCAACATTGTGTGGCTAATGTTACTAAAGCAATCAATGCAGTTGAAGGAGTCAGTGCTCAAGTAAACTTAAAAAAAGAAGAAGCACATGTCGTTTATGATCGTGAAGTGGATGATCAAAAAATTATAAGCGCTATACAACAAGCTGGATATGATGTCAAGTAGAGAAGAAGAAATTCTTCTCTTTTTTTCATATTTTGAATCATTTTAATCACTTTGTTAAAGAAGATGCAACAGCAGGGCATACGATAAGCGCTGTTGCTGTTGGTGGAAAAGCTAATTATATTGCGGGATGTGGTACGAATCAAGGCTATAACCAAACAACATCTAGTTATTTAAAAGGACCAATTATTAAAGTGGGAGCTGATGGGTATTTTAAAAGATTATATGTTGGGGAAACAGAACTAATAAATGCACAAAGATTTGAACATCAAAATGAACAAAATACATTTATTAGTAAAAATGATTGTTATATTGATTTTGATAAAGCATTTGATGAAATAACAGCTGAAGCTAAAACATATCAAGGAGAAATTCAAATTACTTATCATGATTTATTAAAAGCAAAAGCATTGAATCCATGGAATGGAAAAGTAAATTCTTTTGAAACAAATTATTGGGAAATGACAAATGAAGGTTCTACGATTGCTTTGAAATTAAAAAGTGGTTATTCTTATCAGTTTGAAAATGATGTATTAAAGAATATTGCTAGAATCGATTTAATGGATAGTGATTTTGAAAATAAAGACACACTATTTATTGCAGATGACCAAGGCGCAACAACAATTCCTTATATTTATTTAAATGGTGGTTTCAATGCAATGACAGGTGAATGGGGAGATGAAATGAGTGCTGTTTATGTTCTTTCTTACGCAACTGAAGTTACACCTTCTTTAAAGAGTCAAAAACATATTGGACATATTGTTGCACCAAAGGCTTACATTCATGATATGAACGGAGATGTAAATGGGTGCTTTATTGCAAAATCTTTGAATTTAACTGGAAGTGAATCTCATATGTTCCCATACCATGGTCAAAAGATAAAAAATAATAATACTACACCAGAACAATCAGGTGATAATACACAAGATGGAAACGAAAACCCAGGAGAAAACAATCCAGGGACAGGGACTGTAACAACAAATCCTAAACCAAGTAATGATACAAACAATTCATCAAAAAATAATGAAATTATTTTAAATAAAGAGGAATTAACTATTAACATTTCTCGTAAACAAAACACTCCAAAGATTTCTTCTAATAAGAATAGTAAAGTTATTGTTGAAGATAATAAACAAACAAATACTAAGCAAAATGATTCTGTAAAAACAGGAGATGATACACATCTATTCATGTATGTATTATTAGAATTACTTGCTTTCTCTGGTATTGTTTCTTTAAGAAAGAAGGCGTAAAAAAAGAGAACCGAGTTCTCTTTTTTTCTACCAATATTTGGTATTGCTTTTTGTTTTAATATTGTATTTTGGTGTATGTGGATATTTTTCAATAGGCTTCTTATTTTTTAATGACCATGCTTTGGCTGGAAGAGTTAAAAGTTTTGGACATTTTAATTCACCATCCATAGGTTTAATTAAAGAAATAATATCATGATAATACTTATTTCCATTTGTTAGAACATAAGCTCTTTGATTTAAGAAGTCTTCGTCACTTACTTGATTTTGGTGAATACTATGTTCTAGTATTTCTTTACGATCTAATTGATAAAGAAATTCAGACATTAAATCATGAAAATCAAAAATATATTTATCATTATGATCTATTAAAAATTGTAAAATAGGTTCAAAAACTTGATCCTCATTTTCGTTGTTCCAATCACCTTTTTTTAATATTCCCCAAAAAGAATTTTTAAACATTTTTCATCACCAGACTTTATTTTATAGGATAATGAAAAATATATCAAGGTGTCCCTTTCCTAAACCAATAAACAATACCATTTTCATCAAATTCACCAGATAAAGGATTAATAGAAATCGCATTTAATTTAGAAGTAGGATAATACCAGGATTCCTTTTTTATATGTTTGTTTAAAAAAGAAATGGTCACATCTTTCGTAATTACTTTCTCCTCACTTTGTTCCATTTTACGATTATCATCATAACCAACCCAACCAGTAATTAAGATATTAGGATTATAAGCTACAATTAAATTATCATAATCAGTACTCCCTGTTTTACAAGCTACTGTGTATTTTGTTTGATAATTAGACATAGTGGCACTTAAATAAGTAGAAAATTGTTTATTAAAGGTTCCGGTTAATAATTGACTCAAAATAAGACAACTTTCTTTATTTAATGTTTGTGTTCTTTTGTTTTTATGTTGATAAATAAGTTTTCCTTGATGGTCTGTTATTTTTTCAATTGTATAGATGGGTTGGTATTTTCCTGTAGAAGCAATATTACAATAGATGTTAGAAAGATTATAAATATTAGTATTAACAGTACCTAAAGCTAAAGATGCATTGTTTTTAGCTTTAATATGATAATTTCTTAAAAAGTTATAAAGATTTTCTGTACCTAAGAAAAGATGTGTTTTAACAGCAAAAATGTTATCACTTACCGCAATAGCTTGTGCTAAAGTGATATCTTTATAAGCATACTTTTTATGAAAGTTAGAGGGTGAATAAGTTGTTTGATTTTCTAATTTAAAGGTTGTTGGTTCACATAGAAAAGAAGTTGTGGGATTAAAACCATTTTCTAAAGCAAGATAATAAAGTAAAGGTTTCATAGTACTGCCAATTTGACGATTGGCATGTAGGGCACGATTGTATTGAGATTTAGAATAATCTTTTCCACCAAGTAAAGCTTGAAGTTGACTTGTTTTAGGGTTTACTACTGTAAAGGCACATTGGAGATCAGTTTGAATATCTTTTTCTTTAATCAATTGATTTAAAGTATCTTGGTATTTTTGATGAAAAGAAGTATAAATATTTAAACCTTTATTTAAGTATTGATTATTATAATACCCTAAATTTTCAAGTTCTTGTAAAACAGTATCCTTGTAATAATAAGTTGACATGTTTTCATTAAGAGAATGTTCTTTGGCGAGATTAAGCGTTTGTTTTTTGGTGGCTTCTAAAACACTTTTAGTAATCACATGATTTTCATACATTGCATTTAATACAAGTGCTTGCCGTTGTTTCGCTTTTCTTTCATGGAGTAAAGGAGAATAATATTGGGGACCATTAACGACACCTGCTAACATACTTGCTTCATTTAAAGTAAGTTCGCTAGCTTTTTTCTTATAAAAATATTGAGCAGCATTTTCGATACCATAAATACCATGACCAAAGTAAACATTATTGACATACCCCTCTAATATTTTGTCTTTTGATAAATGAGTTTCTAATTGTAAAGTAAAGAAAGCTTCTTTAACTTTACGAGACCAGGTTTTTTCATTAGTAAGGTAGAGAAGTCGGGCATATTGTTGGGTAATGGTACTTGCCCCTTGGGAATTTTTCCTTTTTATGACATTTGTTTTTATTGCCCGGGAAATTCCGACATAATCAAAACCATGATGTTGATAGAAACGTTTATCTTCAATAGAAACAATGGCCTTTAAAAAATAAGGATTAACGTTTTCTAAAGAAACATATTGTCCACTATAGTTATTAATACTTTGATAAAAGATTTCATTTTGATCATCATAAAGTTTTATGTAACGATCTTTATTTAATTCAGGTTCACCAACGCAAAAAGCAACAAGGTACATCAACAATAAAAAAGTTAATAAACCAACAAAACAATAAACAATTCTCTTTATAAAACGTATCATAGTATCACCGATTTTATTCTTTCCATTTTATGGTATAATATGCACGGTGATAGAATGAAAAAGAAAATAAAAGTAAATTATAAAAGTATTTTTAAATACGATGATCATCATGAAACAGTTCAATTTAAAAGTGATGGAACTTATGAAAAAGGTTTTGATAAAGAAAGATTTGTCTTTTATAACAATAATCAAAAAATAGAAATTGTTTTAAAAGGAAATGAAATGACATTAGTCAATGGTCCTTCGTTACTTAATCTTTCACATCATCGTAAAATTGGAAATCATTATCATACAGAATATGGAATGATTGAACTTTTTACAGAACTTATTACAATGGAACATGATCGTTATTTAAAAGTAAAGTATATTTTAAGTGATGGACATCAACAATTAAGTGAAGTTTACCTTATGATGAAATATGATTTTTATGGAGAAGAAAATGAAGCAATCTAAAAAGTTATTAATGAATAAAATCTTGTTTTCGGGGTTATTGATTTTAGCGCAATTAATTGTTGTATTTATTGCCTTTCTAACAATACATAGATCATCAAGATTTTTAGTTTATTTATTTAAGTTAATAAGTATTTTGGCAGCTCTATATATTATTAATAAAGATGATGCCAGTGCTTATAAGATTACTTGGCTTGTTTTAATTGCGGCTGTTCCTTTTGTTGGTGGTGTTCTTTATTTGTTTTTAGGAGATAAAAAACCAAGTCAAAGATTACAACTTGCTTTTTTAAAACAAATAAAAAATCAACGTATTATTGAAAATAATATCATTGAAAAAGTAGAAGATCCCTTTGTTAGAGGACAAATGAATTATTTGCATCAACAAAGATATCCAACTTATTATGGGCAAGGAGTAAAATATTTTTCGCTAGGGGATGAAGCTTATGAACCCTTATTAGAAGCTTTAAGAAATGCGAAGAAATTTATATTTATGCAATTCTTTATTGTTGATGAAGGAAAGATGTTAACGAGTGTTTTAGATATCTTAAAACAAAAAGTTCAAGAAGGTGTAGAAGTACGTTTTATGTATGATGATGTAGGTTCACTCACGATGCTACCTCGTCATTATTATCGTCAGCTGGAAAAGATGGGCATACAAAGTGTTGCTTTCAATCCTTTTGTCCCTTTTTTATCACTAGCGATGAATAATCGTGATCATAAAAAGATTGTTGTCGTTGATGGAAAAATTGGTTTTAGCGGAGGATTTAACTTAGCAGATGAATATATTAACCAAAGAGTTAAATACGGACATTGGAAAGATTCAGGGCTTATGATTCGTGGAGAAGCCGTCAATTCTTTAACGAGGATGTTTTTAGAATCGTGGAATGTCGCTAAAAATAGTGAAGAGGATTATGAAAAATATTATGTTCATGAAGAAAACAAGGAAAATGATGGATTTGTTGTTCCTTATGGAGATTCTCCTTTAGATGATGAAAGTGTTGGTGAAAATGTGTATTTAAATATGATTAATCAATCCCATGACTATTTATATATTACAACCCCTTATCTTATTTTAGATGATAACTTACAAACAGCATTAATCAATGCTTCTAAAAGAGGGGTTGATGTACGAATTATTACACCAGGTATTCCTGATAAAAAACTTGTTTTTAGGGTTACACGTTCTTATTATCAAACATTGATGAAACATGGGATTCGTATTTATGAATATACACCTGGATTTATTCACGCTAAAAATTTTTTAGTCGATGATAAATGTGCAACAGTAGGTACAATAAACTTAGATTATCGTAGTTTATATCTTCATTTTGAAAATGGAATCTATATTTATAAAAGTAAAATATTAAAAGATATTAAAGAAGATTTTTTAAAGACGGAAGAAGTTTGTCATGAGGTGACTTTAGAAGAAGTCATCACTGGTAAATTTATGGGATGGTTTGAAGCAATTTTACGTGTAATTGCGCCATTACTTTAGTTAAAAAACATTGACTTTATACACTCTTAATGGTAACGTATAAACGATTAAATATCTTTTTTAAGGAGGTAAAAAATGGCTGTAAATAAAATTGAAATTGCATTAAAAGAAGCGTTGAAAAAAGCGATGATCAAATGTAATTTCGTAGAAGATTATGAAATAGATCAAATCACAATAGAAATACCAAAAGAAAAGAGTCATGGTGATTATTCAACAAATATCGCTATGCAACTTACAAGATTACTTAGAAAGAATCCAAGAATGATTGCTGAAGAATTAATTGAAGCAATTGATAAAAAAGAAGCAAATATTGATTCTATTGAAATTGCGGGTCCTGGATTTATTAACATGTTTATGAAGAAAGATGCTTTAACTTCTATTATTAAAGAAGTATTAGAAGAAAAAGATGATTATGGAAAAAGTGATGCTGGTAAAGGAATTAAATATAATGTTGAATTCGTTTCTGCCAATCCAACAGGAGATCTTCATTTAGGACATGCTAAAGGGGCAGCAGTAGGAGATAGTATTTGTCGTATTATGTCTGCTGCGGGATATGATGTTACAAGAGAATATTATATTAATGATGCAGGAAATCAAATTTATAACTTAGCTTTATCTTTATATGCAAGATATAGAGAAGCTTTTGGTTTAGATTTTGAATTACCTGAAGATGGTTATCATGGTCAAGATATTAAAGATATCGCTGTTAAAATTAAAGAAGAAATTGGCGATAAATATTTAAATGCTGATCATGATGAAATGATTGCGTTCTTTAGAAAAGAAGGAACTAAATTTGAATTACAAAAAATTAAAGATATTTTA
Source organism: Faecalibacillus faecis (assembly GCF_003024675.1). Taxonomy (GTDB): domain Bacteria; phylum Bacillota_I; class Bacilli_A; order Erysipelotrichales; family Coprobacillaceae; genus Faecalibacillus; species Faecalibacillus faecis. The sequence continues at coordinate 51,516 of NZ_PYLP01000012.1, forward strand.
GCTGAATTTAGAGTTAAGTTTGACGTTTGGTTCTCTGAAACTTCTTTATATGAAGAAAATAAAGTAGTTCCTACAATTGAAAAATTAAAAGAAAAAGGATTTACTTATGAACAAGATGGTGCTTTATGGTTCAAATCAACTGAATTTGGTGATGATAAAGACCGTGTTTTAATTAAATCTGATGGAAGCTATACGTATTTAACACCAGATATTGCTTATCATTTAAATAAATTAGATAGAGGTTATGAGTATTTAGTAGATTTATTAGGAGCAGATCATCATGGTTATATCAACCGTATGAAAGCCGCAATTCAAGCTTTAGGTTATAATAGTGATCAATTAAATATTGATATTCTACAAATGGTAAGAATGATGGAAAATGGTGAAGTTGTTAAAATGTCTAAGCGTACAGGAAATGCCATAACAATCAAAGATTTAATTGATGATATTGGTGTTGATGCAACACGTTACTTCTTTGCCGCAAAAGCAGCCAATACACCTTATGATTTTGATCTGACACTTGCTAAATCAAAATCAAATGATAACCCTGTTTATTATGCACAATATGCTCATGCAAGAATGTGTTCTATTTTAAGACAAGCAAAAGAAAATGATATTACAATTGCAGATCATTTTGAATTACTTGTAAATGATAAAGAAATGGCTTTATTAAAACACATTAATGAATTTAGAAATGAAATTGCGGATAGTGCAAAATCAAGAAGTCCACATAAAATCGCAAATTACATTCAAAGACTTGCACAATTATTCCATAGTTTCTATAATGATTGTTATGTAATAGATAAAGAAAATGTTGAATTATCAATGCAACGTTTAGCTTTAGTAGAAGCAACACGTATTACTTTAAAAAATGCTTTAAACTTAATTGGTGTTGAAGCACCTGAAAAAATGTAAGGAGAGATTAAGATGGATAAAAATAGATCAATGGTTGATGTCGCTTATGAATTAATGTCTAAAAAGAAAAAAGCTGTAAACTTCTATAAATTATGGCAAGAAGTAAGTGAAGTTAAAGGTTTTGATGAAGAAGAAAAAAATGAAAAAGAATCTTTATTCTATACAAACATCACTTTAGACGGACGTTTTATTACAGTTGGTGAAAATAACTGGGATTTACGTTCTCGTCATAAATTTGATGAAGTACACATTGACATGAATGATATCTATACTGATGAAGATGAAGAATCTGAAGAAGTAGAAGATGATGTTGATAGTACAATCGAAGATGATTATAATAACTAAGAGGCAATGCCTCTTTTTTAATAAAATAGTTACTTTCAAATAAAAGTATATTTTATTATAAATGAAAGGAGTATTTTATGAATAAAAGACAAACACAAATATTAGAATTACTGACACAAAATAAAAAAATAGAAGTTACAAAATTATCTGAGCTTTTAGGTGTTTCCCAAGTAACCATTCGTAAAGACTTAGATGCTCTTGCCGAAAGTGGAATGTTAGTAAGAGAACATGGTTATGCCACTCTTAATAAAAGTGATGATATGAATATTCGTCTTGCTTATCATTATGAACAAAAACAAGAAGTAGCTAAAAAAGCAGTAGAATCTATTCAACACGGAGAAACGATTATGATTGAATCAGGTTCATGTTGTGCACTTGTTGCTTTAGAAATTGCGAAAACAAAAAAAGATGTTACCCTCATTACCAATTCTGCTTTTATTGCGGATTATATTCGTAAACATACAGCTATTAAAATTATTTTATTAGGTGGTGAATATCAACATGAATCCCAAGTAATGGTAGGACCAATGATGAGAAAATGTGCAGAATCATTTTTTGTAGATAAACTTTTTATTGGGACAGATGGTTTTAGTGTTGAAACAGGTTTTACGGGGAATGATTATATGCGTTGTGAAGCAGTTAAAGATATGGCAAGGCAAGCAAGTAAGGTCATGATTGTTACTGAATCGGACAAGTTTCATCAAAAAGGTATATCAAGTCTTATTGATTTAAAACAAGTGACATGTATTTATACTGATCAAGGAATTCCTCAAGAGATAGAGGAGTACTTTAAAGAAAAACATATTCAAGTTGAAAAAGTTTGATCCTAAGGTTTACTTAGGATTTTTTTGTAGCAAAAATGTAAAGTAAAGTTGCTGGTGATAAGAAGTAAGAATGTTATAATTTTTCTAGGAGGTGATAACAATGCTTAATGAAAAGATAATATATTATCGAAAGAAAAACATGCTTACTCAAGAAGAACTAGCCTATCAATTAAATGTTTCAAGACAAACAATTACAAAATGGGAAGCAGGGATTATTTATCCAAATGTTGAATATTTAATAAAACTTTCAAATCTTTTTGATGTTTCAATAGACTCTTTAGTTAAAGAAGATGATTGTTTAACATTAGAAACTCATAAAATTGAAATAAGTGAACTTGCACACTTTCTTGTAAAAGCCAAAAAGGCAACGTATGCAAATAAAACAAATAAAATTAACTCTTCAAGAAAAGAATCCCATGATTATTCATATCAAGAAAATAATTATACTTATTTTGATTCTTTCTTTGGTGCGGAAAATTTTAGTGGACAAGAAATTGTTTATAAAGATGAAAAACCATGTTGGTCTATGAATTACTATGGAAGGGTTATAGGGAAAAACTTTAATGGTGATTTTTTAAAAGAGGTTTTATTACAAGTTGATGAAAAATCGCCTTATAGAGGACCTTTATTTTATCAAAAAGGAGAGTATCTTTATTTGTTGCGTGTACAAGGAAAAATTGATTTCTTTCGTGGTGTTGAAGAAATATATTATCAAACATATAAAGTTTATGAAGGATTTATACAAGGTGGAATTGTGAAATAAATAATGACAAATATTTTAAATAAATTTTAATATACTCTTAATGAAGAATGATTATTTCTAAATAATGAATATGATACCATTAAATAGAAAAGAGAGTGTATAGATGAAAAATTTAGAAAGTAAAAGTATTTTAAATGGAGAAAAGAATAATAAAAAACAAAGTGTTTTTGATAATTCTGAAGTAGTATTAAATATTTTGTATAGTACGTATAAAAAGAATCAACTTCATAAAAAATAAAAAGCTATCTTGTAAGAAAAAGATAGCTTTTTATATCTAAAAGAAACAATCAATTCCTTTATCTAAAAAGATTTGTTGGTAATCTTTTAAATCTTCTTCATGATAAGCTTGATAAGTTTTTAAATTATATTCTTTATTTAATAAAGAATATTTTTTTTCACCAAATTGATGAAAAGGAAGAAGTTGTACTTTTTGAATATTTGATGCTTTTAATAATTCACTTATCCCTTTGGCATCCTCTAAAGAATCATTAAAATCAGGAATAACAGGAATACGAGGTAAAACATTAAGTTGATGTTGAATAGCCCATTGAAGATTTTCCACAATTAAATCATTATAAACGCCTGTACCTCCAAAATGTTGAAGTCGATCATAATGTTTTACATCAAAAAGTAAAAGATCAAATAAAGGCGCCAATTTTTGAAATATTTCTTTTTGAATATATCCCGTTGTTTCAATGGCAACATGTAAGTTCTTTTCTTTAAGAGCTAAAACAAGTTTTTCTAGAAATTCTGGTTGTGCCATTCCTTCACCACCAGAGATAGTCACTCCACCATTTGATTCTTCATAAAAATCAATATCTTGCATGCAGATATCCACAATTTCTTGAATCTCTTTATAATCCCCTTCATGGCTTAAAGCCTTAGCTGGACAGTTGTTGACACATTGTAGACAGCCAATACATTTTTCATGATTGAAAATCATGTGGTTATCTTTTTCTTGAATTGCTTGTTTTGGACAATCAAGTAAACATTTCTTACAATGAACACATTTTTCAAAGTCATAAAGTATTTGTAGTTTATGTAATTGGGATTCAGGATTAGAACACCATTTACATTTTAAAGGACAGCCTTTAAAGAAAACGGTCGTTCGAATACCAGGACCATCATGAATACTAAACTTTTGTATATTAAATATTAATCCTTTTTCCATAGTCTTTCTCCTCGCTTTTATCCTAACATATCTTTTTATAAGTTTCAAATGAAACTAAAATGTATTATTTATGAAATTGTTATTGATTTATTTTTTACTTGTTATATAATTTAGTTGCAAAAGAAAGAATAAAAACTTACGAATGAAAGTTGAGGAAAGAAAAATGAAGAACAGTGAACACTTTGGTGAACTTACACCAAGAATGAATCATTTTAGAGAAGAAGTCTTAGATAAAAAGCCTTATATCTGTGCTAAAAGAGCGCTACTTGCGACAGAAGCTTATAAAGAACATTTAAATGAACCACCAATTATGAAAAGAGCATATATGTTAAAAAACATCTTAGAAAAGATGCCTATTTATATTGAAGAAGATACTTTGATTGTTGGGAATCAAGCTTCTTCAAATAGAGATGCTCCCATCTTTCCAGAGTATACGATGGAATTTGTGATGAATGAACTTGATTTATTTGAAAAAAGAGATGGGGATGTTTTCTATATTACAGAAGAAACAAAAGAAGAATTAAGATCCATTGCTCCATTTTGGGAAAATAATAATTTAAGAAGTAAAGGAGGCGCTTTACTTCCAGATGAAGTGAGTGTTTATATGGAAACTGGTTTCTTTGGAATGGAAGGAAAACTTAATTCTGGAGATGCTCATTTAGCGGTTGATTATCAACAACTTTTACAAAAAGGTTTAAAAGGATATGAAGAGCGTGTTAAAGATTTAAAAGAAAGTCTTGATTTATGTATTCCTGAAAATATTGATAAATATCAATTTTATAAAGCTGTTTTAATTGTTATTGAAGCGGTTAAAACATTCGCGAATCGTTATAGTGAACTTGCTTTAGAACTTGCTAGAGGTGCTGAAGGAAAACGAAAGGAAGAATTAGAAGAAATTGCACGTGTTTGTAAGAAAGTTCCTTATGAAAAAGCAGAAACTTTCTATGAAGCGATTCAATCAACATGGTTTATTCAATTGATCCTACAAATTGAATCAAATGGACATTCTTTATCTTATGGACGTTTTGATCAATACATTTATCCTTATTATAAACATGATAAAGATCTTAATAATATAACAGAAGAACAAGCTGTTGAATTATTAGATAACTTATGGATCAAAACACTTACAATTAATAAAGTACGTTCACAAGCTCATACTTTTTCAAGTGCCGGAAGTCCAATGTATCAAAATGTAACTATTGGTGGACAAACACCTGATAAAAAAGATGCGGCAAATGAACTTTCTTATCTTGTTTTAAGATCAGTAGCGCAAACACGTTTACCTCAACCAAACTTAACGGTGCGTTATCACAAAAATATGCCAAAAGCATTTTTAGATGAAGCCATTGAAGTTATGAAACTTGGAACAGGAATGCCAGCTTTCAATAATGATGAAATCATTATTCCATCCTTTATTGAAAAAGGCGTTAAAGAAGAAGATGCGTATAATTATTCAGCTATTGGTTGTGTTGAAACAGCGGTTCCTGGTAAATGGGGCTATCGTTGTACTGGAATGTCTTATATGAACTTCCCACGTATTTTATTAATGGCAATGAATGATGGGGTAGATATGACGTCGGGGAAACGTTTCTTTGAAGGTAGTGGATACTTTAAAGATATGACATCTTATGATGAACTTTTTAAAGCCATTGAAAAAGGGATGCGCTATTTAACACGTATGTCGGTCATTGTGGAAAATGCCATTGACTTAGCCCTTGAAAGAGATGTACCAGATGTTTTATGTTCTGCCTTAACAGAAGATTGCATTGGTCGAGGAAAAACGATTAAAGAAGGTGGCGCTGTTTATGACTTTATTTCTGGATTACAAGTAGGAATTGCGAATATGGCAGATAGTCTTGTGGCTATTAAAAAACTTGTCTTTGAAGAAAAGAAAATAACGCCTGAAGAATTATGGAATGCGATTTTAGATGATTATGCAAGTGAAGAAAGTCAAAGAATTCAAGAAATGTTGATTAATGATGTGCCAAAATATGGTAATGATATTGATGAAGTCGATCAATTAGTGGTTGATGTTTATAATGTTTATATTGATGAAATGAAAAAATATCCAAATACACGTTATGGAAGAGGGCCAATTGGTGGGATTCGTTATGCTGGAACTTCAAGTATTTCGGCCAATGTCGGACAAGGTTATGGCACAATGGCTACACCTGATGGAAGAAAAGCACATACGCCTCTTGCTGAAGGTTGTTCACCTGCTCACGCCATGGATAAAAAAGGACCAACAGCTGTCTTTAAATCTGTTTCTAAATTACCAACACATGAAATTACAGGTGGTGTCTTATTAAATCAAAAGGTAACACCTCAATTATTATCAAAGGAAGAAAATAAAGAAAAAATAGAAATGTTGATTAAAACATTCTTCAATCGTTTAAAAGGATATCATGTTCAATATAATGTTGTTTCTAAAGAAACATTATTAGATGCTCAAGCACATCCTGAAAAACATAAAGATTTAATTGTTCGTGTTGCTGGATATTCTGCATTCTTTAATGTGTTATCAAAAGCAACACAAGATGATATTATTGGAAGAACTGAACAAACATTATAGGAGAAAAGAAAAATGGAATTTATAATTGATACAGTAAATTTAGAAGATATAAAAGAAGCAGTAGAATATATGCCAATCGTAGGAGTAACAAGCAATCCTTCAATTGTAAAAAAAACAAGTCCAAAAGATTTCTTTAAACATATGAAAGAAGTAAGAGAAATCATTGGAAAAGAAAGAAGTCTTCATATTCAAGTGATTTCAAAAGAATGTGATGAAATCGTTAAAGAAGCTCATCGTATTCTAGAAGAAATCGATGATCAAGTCTATATCAAAGTACCTGTATCTTATGAAGGAGTTAAAGCTATTAAAAAACTAAAAGCAGAAGGAGTCCATGTCACAGCAACAGCTGTCTATGATTTAATGCAAGCCTATATGGCATTAGCGGCAGGGGCAGATTATATTGCACCTTATGTCAATAGAATAGGAAACCTAGGAAATGATCCAATGGAACTCATCAATGAACTCTCTAATAGAATCGTACAAGATGGATATGATTGTAAGATATTAGCAGCAAGCTTTAAAGGAGTGCAACAAGTAAGAGATGCATTCAATTATGGAAGTCAAGCAATAACAGCACCCGTAGAAGTCTTAAAACAAATCTTTGCAAATCCAAGTATTGAAAAAGCAGTAAATGATTTCAATAGTGATTGGTATGATGTTTATGGAGAAGGTAAAGGTATTTGTGATTTATAATAAAAGAAATGCTCATGTTCATTTGAACAGAGCATTTTTTAATATTCTTTTTTGTTTAAAAGTTTTAAACTAATATGATAAGAAATGATATTACAGATAAGTGTAAATAAACCAGTAGAAAGTGTTACAATCGATAAATGTTTTTCGATGAGTGCATCAATAATGGACTCTAAATCACAACCAATGAGTTTTGTTAGGAAATAAATAAGAGCAACACATACAAAAAGTCCACCAAAAACAATAACCATTGCAAGTTGACTCCTTTGAGCTTCGAAGTAGATTCCTACCGGAGTTACAATTGCAATCACAAAATAAGAAAACATAAGAGTAAGAAAACATCCTTGAAGAAAATCACTATTTATAAAGTTAAAAGATTGTTGAATACGATAGTAACCTATACTTGAAATACAAATTGCAAAGAATAGAAAGAGTAATCCTAATAAAATACCTAAGCTATATTTTTGTTTGAGATAATCTTCTTTTTTTATAGGCATTGTAAATAAAGATGTAAAACCATGATTAATACTATCATAGCTAATTGTACTCATTAGAATAATACTTGGAAAAACACTGAAATAACCTAAAACAAAAGTAGGCTTTTTATAGAAATAAGAAGCGCCAAAACCAAATAAAACAAGAAAAAGAAAGAGTACTTTGCTTTCTTTGATATATGAAAAATCTTTAATAAATAGTCCTTTCATTTTATTCACCCCTTAACATCATAGAAAATAAAGTATCAAAATTATTTTTTTCAATAATAATTTCTGGATAATTTTCTTGATAGAATTGTTTTTGATTCGTTAGAACAGCATAACCATAATTCTCTTTTCTTGTTTTTATAAAATAACTAGGGTCTACTTGATCAAATTGTTTATCTGTTAATTTTAATAAACCATATTGATCTAATAAACAATCCGTTGTTTCATGAAATAGAAACTTACCACCATCAATCATATAAATATCATCACATAAACCTTCTAAATCAGAAGAAATATGAGAACTAATTAACACTGAACGATTTTCATCTTCTTTCATAAACTCTCTAATTAAATCAATGATCTCTTCTCTGGCAAGAACATCTAAACCATTTGTTGGTTCATCTAAAATAAGAAATGTTGCATGATGTGACAAAGCAATGAGAACATTAAGTTTTGCTTTCATACCTGTCGAGAATTCATTAATTTTTTTATCTAAAGGAAATTGATATTGATTACATTTTTGTAGAAAGTAATCTAAATCAAAATCTTGGTAAGTATTTCTTAAAACATCTACCAAATCTTTCAATTTAAGATATTCACATAAAGAAATATTAGCTAGTGTACAACCAATCTTATTTTTATCAACCTCTTTATAATCTTTATCTAAAAGTATAATATCACCAGAATCGATATGAATGAGATTTAAGATAGCTTTAAAAAGTGTGGTTTTCCCTGAACCATTTTTCCCTATAATTCCAGTAATAGATCCTCGTTTTATCTCTAATGAACAATCTAAATGAAAATGTGAATACGATTTTTGAACATGATTAACTTTTAACATATTACTCCTCCATTAATAGTTCTAGCATTTCTTTAATTTCTTCATAACTCACACCTGCTTGTTTTCCTTTTTGAATGGCTTTTTCTAAATAATTTTCAATTTCTTTACGTGTTTCTTCTAAAAGTGTTTCTTCGTTAACAGCAAGAATAAAAGTTCCTTTACCATGAATTGTTTTAGTAAGACCTTCGTTTTCTAAAAAATCATAGGCTTTTTTTACAGTAAGAGCACTAATTTGTAATTCTTTAGCAAGACTTCTTACAGAAGGCAAAGCATCATTTTCTTTTAAAGTGTGGTTATTGATTTGTTTCTTTATCTGATCGACAATTTGTTCATAAATTGGAATCATAGATGAGTGATTAATAATTATGCGCATATACGTCCTCCTTCATCTACAAACAGTATATAACAGTGTAAAACAGTTTGTCAACTGTTTGGACAATCCAGCCAATGAAATAGTGAGAGAACAATGATAAAATAAGGCATAAGGAAGATGAAGATGATGAGTAATCATGTTATTGGATATGGAATGAATGAGGTTGTAGAAACAGCAGTTACCATGTTTGAAAAATATGAAATAAGTGTAAATGCTTGCAAGAAAATTATTAATGCAGGTCTTGATAGTTCATGTAGATATGATGGGAATAAATATGAAACTATAGAATATCTTTATGAAAATCATTTTGGAAATTGTCTAAAAAAAATTGAAAAAAAGGAAGATTAAGTTGTGCTTGGGCGTTTGGAAATTACTGGTGAAATTAGAGAAGCTATTGTAGCACCACAAATTTGTAAAGGTTGTTATAACAAGTTGTCTCAAAAATATGATATGGAAAAAGCAATCGTTCCTGACGATGAAAAGTATTTTTGGTGTTGTGGTAAATTTTATATTTTTTGTTGAGATATTTTATTTAAAAGATAATAATAGTTGTAAAAGGAGTATTGAATATGACTGAAAAAGAAAAAATGGTAGCAGGTTTATGGTATGATGCGAATAATGATCAAGAACTCATAGATCAAAGATTAGTTTGTCAGGATTTATGTTTTGCATTAAATCAATTAAAACCAAGTGATGAAAAAAGAAATGAAATAATTGAAAAGATTTTAGGGTATTTTCCAGAGAATCTTGTTTTATTAAGTCCTTTTACAGCGGATTATGGAAAAAATATAAAATTAGGAAAGAATGTTTTTGTAAACATTAATAACTATTTTATGGATGGGGCATCCATTGAAATAGGTGATCATGTTTTTATTGGTCCTTCTTGTGGGTTTTATACAGCGAATCATCCATTGAATTATACAAGAAGAAATCAAGGGCTAGAAAAAGCTTTATCAATTAAAGTGGGAAATAATTGTTGGTTTGGTGCCGATGTTTCTGTGATGCCAGGAGTTACCATTGGTGCGGGGTGTGTGATTGCAGCAGGAGCAGTGGTGACTAAAGATATGCCAAACAATAGCTTGATTGCAGGTGTTCCGGCAAAAGTCATTAAAACAATTGAACAATAAAAATGACCTCCATTGGAGGTCATTGCCTTTTATTTTAATAAACCTAATTCAATCATTTTTAGTCCGATGTCTACAGAGTTATAAGCAGCACCTTTCATTAATTGGTCACCTGTAATCCATAAACTTAAAGCGTTATCTTTATATAAATCTTTTCTAACACGTCCTACGTGAGTTAATTCATCACCGATAAAGCTTGTTGGCATTGGATATACTTGGTTAGCTAAATCATCACATAAATCGATACCTGTACTATTTCCTAATAATTCAAAGACTTTATCCATATCAATTGGTTTTTTAGTTTCAATATAGATTGATTCACTATGTCCACGTAAAACAGGAACACGGACACAAGTCGCATTGACTTCAATATCTTTATTGAAGATTTTTTTAGTTTCATTAACCATTTTTATTTCTTCTTTACTATATCCATTTGATAAATCAAATTTATCAACTTGAGGAATACAGTTGAAAGCAATTGGGAAATGTTTTTTATCTCCAGCACAAGGTAATGTTTTAGCAACGGGTTCTTTACCATCTAAAACTTCTTGGCTTTGACGATAAAGTTCTTCCATACCAGCAACACCAGCACCAGATACAGCTTGGTAAGTAGAAACAACAATTCTTTCAATATCAAACTCATCATTTAATCTTGTAAGAGCACTACACATCATAATTGTTGTACAGTTTGGACAAGAAATAATTCCATGATGATTTACTAATGCTTCACCATTTACTTCGGGTACAACTAAAGGAACATTAGGATCCATTCTAAAATGTGAAGTATTATCAATATTGACACATCCAGCTTCTACGGCATATTTCATATATTTTTCTGAAATGCTTCCACCAGCAGACCAGAAAGCAACTTCAACACCTTCAAAACTATTTTCAGTTAATTCTTCAACAACAAATTTATGTCCTTCAAATTCGATTTCTTTTCCAGCACTTCTTGCAGAAGCTAATAATTTAATACTTTCAAAAGGAAAGTTAAATTGGAAAACACATCTTAACATTTCACGACCAACGGCACCAGTAGCACCTACAATAGCAATTTTAAATTTTTTCATTTTTATAATCTCCTTATCCTCTTACTTTGAAAATAACAGCATTTTCATCATCTAGTTTATTTTTTAAATCAGTTAATTCAATTTCTTCTGTTATATAAATATGATCATCTTTTTCACTATAGTATGTTTCATAAGGAATATCTACAGGTTTAGATGCTCTTACATAATAACGTGAAGAAGAAATAGGGTAAACATGTTTACAATCTTCATAATCATGTGACCATCTTTCAACTTGGTGTGTTTTCATAATATCACTGACAACGGCAGAAGCAGTAACATAACGACCAGCCCCACGACCATAATAAATGATGTTATTTACATAATCATTATCGATTTCTACAACGTTGTAAGAATCCATAACATTAGCAACAAGTTCATTTAAATTAACAAGTGTTGCGGAAACATCAATTCCTAAACCATCTTTAACTGGTTTTGCTTGAGCAATCATCTTAAAACGATAACCTAATTTTTTAGCATAGTCCATATCAAGCTTTGTAACGTTACGAATACCACTTGCTTGAATTTGATCAAAGTCGACAAATTTTTGATAACCATTTTGCGCTAAGATACAAATTTTATGAGCTGCATCAATTCCATCTAAGTCTAAAGCAGGATTAGCTTCAACATATCCTAAACCATCTGCAATTGATAATGCTTCATCAAAATCAAGATTTTCATTTTCCATTAAAGTTAAAATAAAGTTTGTTGTTCCATTTAAAATACCAACAATTTCTTTTGTATTGTTTGCGATTAAGCTTTCTTTTTGACTTGCTAAAACAGGAATACCTCCCCCTACAGAAGCTTCATAGAAAATATGTACATCATTTGCTTTAGCAGTTTGGAAAATTTCTTTACCATAATGAGCTAATAAAGCTTTATTAGCTGTAACAACATGTTTTTTGTTATTTAAGGCTTCTAAAATAATATTTTTCGCAATTGTTGTTCCCCCAATAAGTTCAACAACAACATCAATTTCTTCATCATTAATCACATCGTGATAATCTTTTGTATAAATAATTTCCTCAGGTAAGTCAACTTCTTCAAGACCACACCCATATTTAATAACGATTTCTTGTTTCATTTCTTTTTCTAAACGTGTTTTTTCATTTGTAAGAATTTCAACAACTCCATATCCTACAGTTCCAAGTCCAATAACACCGATTTTCATGATATTCCCCCTTAATAAAAAATAGACCAAATGGTCTATAAAGATTTTAACATTATGAAACCATTATTTTTATGCTTTATTTTTTAAATGCATCAATAATAGTAATAATGGTCATCGTGTTAAACCTCGCTTTCTTTATTTTTTGATATAATAGCATGATTGTATACACTAGTCAATTTTTTCTCATGGATTTCTTTCCTTATATTATTAATAATAAAATCTTGTATTGTTGACTTTGTATACAATATTCAATATAATAAATTCAATTATTGGAGGATAAAGTGATGAATAAGACATATATAAGTACACGTAATCATCAAGATCAAATCAATTTCTATCAAGCAATTGTACAAGGAATTGGTAATGATGGGGGATTGTTAGTTCCTAATTTTGATTTTCAAAAATTAGATTTAAATAAATTAGTTCAATTAAATTATGTAGATTTAGCGACAGAAGTGATTTCAACTTTTGTACCTGAAGATGGAAAAGAACTCATTCACCAAGCATGTTTAAATGCTTATGGAAAAGGATTATTTCCTGAAATTGTAGTTCCTGTGAAAAAAGCAGGAGATGTTTATGTTGCTGAATTATTCCATGGACAAACAGCAGCATTTAAAGATATGGCTTTATCTCTTTTACCACATTTAATGACATTATCTTTAAAACAATTAAAAGAAGATCGTGAAGTGATGATCTTAGCAGCAACAAGTGGGGATACTGGAAAAGCAGCTTTAGAAGGATTTAAAGATGTTGAAGGAACATGCATTAAAGTCTTCTATCCACTAGATGGTGTAAGTGCAATTCAACAACAACAAATGGTTTCGCAAGAAGGAAAAAATGTTAAAGTTGTTGGAATTCATGGAAACTTTGATGATGCTCAAAGTGCTGTTAAAGTGGCTTTTGGTGATCCAATGTTAAAAGAAGTCAGTGACAAACATCATGTTTTCCTTTCTTCTGCAAATTCAATTAATGTAGGACGTCTCATTCCACAAATCGTTTATTATTTCCATAGTTATTTTGAACTTGTAAGAAATAAAGAAATTGAAATGGGAGATCAAGTAAACTTCTGTGTGCCTAGTGGAAACTTCGGAAACTGTTTAGCTGGATGGTTTGCAAAAAACATGGGATTACCTGTTAATAAATTTATTGCAGCATCAAATAAAAATAATATTTTAACTGATTTCTTTACGACAGGTAAATATGATGCTAATAGAGAATTCTTTAAAACAAATGCACCAGCTATGGATATTTTAGTATCAAGTAACTTAGAAAGACTTGTGTGGTATATGTCTGGAAAAGATGGTGATAAAGTTAAAGAATACATGGAAAAATTAAAAGCAGATGGTATCTATGAAGTTGATGATGAAACATTTGCACGTATTCAAGATCAATTTAAAGCAGGATATTTAAATGAAGAAGAAGTTTTAAAAACAATTAAAGATTGTTATGAAGATAACGGATATGTCCTAGATACTCATACAGCATGTGGTTATGGTGTTTTAAAACAATATCAAAAGGAAACAGGAGATCAAACAAAAACAATCTTACTTTCAACAGCTTCTCCATATAAATTCCCAGAATCTGTTTATAAAGCATTATTCAATGAAGAACTAGATGTTTATGAAGCTATTGAAAAATTAAATGAAAAAACAGGTGTAGCGATTCCTAAACCGTTAGTAGGAATCAAAGATCGTGAAGTGTTACATAAAACACATATCGATAAAACAGAAATTATTAATTTTATTAAATCTGAAATGGAAGGACTTTAAAGAATGAAAGTCAAAGTCAAAGTACCAGCAACAAGTGCTAACTTAGGACCAGGATTTGACGTTGCTGGATTAGCGTTAACTTTATATAATACCTTCACTTTTGAATTAAATGAAGGTGGTTTAAATATTACAGGTTGCCCAACACAATTTTGTAATGAAGAAAACTTAACATACCGAGCTTTTAGCCAAGCAGCTCAAAGTTGTGGTTTAGATTTCAAAGGTGTCAATATTCATTGTGAAAGCCAAGTGCCTTATACAAGAGGTCTTGGAAGTAGTTCAACATGTATCGTAGCAGGAATTGTTGGAGCATTTGCTTTTAAAGATAAAACAGATGCTCGTCAAGAAATTCTTGAACTTGCTACAAAGATTGAAGGACATCCAGACAACGTGGCACCGGCTATCTTTGGTGGATTAACAGTTTCTGTTATGGAAGAAGAACAAGTGCTTACTTTAAATATTCCAGTAAAACATGAATATCGTTTTGTTGCCCTTATTCCACCATTTACTTTATCTACAGAAGAATCACGTAAAGTATTACCACAAACATTAGATCGTCAAGATGCAATCAAAAATGTTTCTCATTTAGCGCTTGTCGTTGCTTCTTTAATCAATGGATATGATGATGGTTTAAAATTAGGATTTAAAGATCGTTTACATCAACCATATCGTGGTAAATTAATACATAATTATGATGAAATCATGAAAGTGTTAGAAGCTGATGAAAATGTTTTAGGATGTTATTTATCAGGGGCAGGACCTACTTTAATGGCGGTTATTCGTGAAGAAGATAAGATGGGTGTTGTTCGTTTAAAAGAAGAACTTGGATCATTATTAAATGATTGGGAAGTTATTAAATTAGAATTAGATCATAAGGGTTATACTTGTGATTATGAATAAAGGAGGAAAGTTCGCTTTCCCTTTTTTATCTATTAAGAATTTGGATGCGTCAGAAAAAATAGTATATAAAAACTCATACCAAAATACTATGATATATTTGCGTAATCTGGTATGAATTTTTTGTCCTGTAATTAAGCAATGGCTATCTGATTCTTCTCATAGGACCATTGCATACCGGACATTCTATTTCAACTTCACCATGTTTACCGGACATTCTATCTTCTTCCGCAAATTCACCAATGATCCAGTCAGGAACATTGGCAATATGACCACAAGCAGTACATTTCATTTTGATAAGTGTATCCTTCGCAATCAT
>NZ_PYLP01000013.1 GCF_003024675.1 Faecalibacillus faecis
ATCGTCATCAAAAAGTCCAAGATTTCTGATTGTACGATGTTTAACCTTTCCATCTTCACGATAAGATTCAACAATTGAGATAAAAGAGGTATTTGGACGACCTCTATTATTTTTTACAACTTTTACAAACATAACATCACCATCCTATACTACAAATATATAATAAATATATTTAAATTAAAAGTAATAAGATTATATACCCTATACTACATAAAAAGAAATATGAGATACTATTATAAAAAAAGGATAAAAATAAAAAGACATGAACCTAAGATTATATCTTAAGTTCATGCCATTGGTGGGACGTAGTTCTCACTTTTTTGTATAACTGATAGTTATAGTGGTATGAGATATCAATAATGTACTTTTATGGGAGTATGGATAAAATAATATTAGATAGAAATTTGATTAAAGGAGCCAGGTTATGAATGAGTCTTCAAAAGTAAATGATATTTTAAAGAATCCGTTATTTAAAGGTATAGGACAATTTTTATTTCCTGCAGATTTTTATTCGATTACAAATAATATGACCCTAAAAGATGTAGACTATTTACTTCCTTATCATAGTCATATTGAAGTAAGTACAACTTTAGAAGTATTAGAATATTTAGAAAAGCAAAAACAAAAAAGAGATATGAAAAAATTCTAACCCTTATGGAACCTAAAGAGTGGTATAAAGCAAGTGAACTTATAAAAGATTTAGATATTAAAGAAAGAAGAACAAGAGAACTTTTAAATGAACTTGAAGAAAAAGGAATGTTTGAAGAAAAAGGAGTTACTAAGGGTAAACGTTATAGGAAAAAATAATAAAAAGTGAGTTCGTGTTTATAAACATGGACTTTTTTCATTTTACATAAACTTAACATAAACCATACGTTCTTTTGATTTTTGAAAGTGTTGAAAAACACTATGATAGGAGTGTCTTAAGAAAAGGAAACAAAAATAAATAATATCTTAAGAGAAAACAAAGGAAGGTAAATAAAAAATGAAAAAGAAAGTATTAAGTGTTTTAATAGTTTTCATGATGTGTCTTGGTTTAGCCGGATGTGGCGGAGGATCAAATAGTGCATCAGATGACATTAGTGGAAAGGTAAGTTTAAACGGATCAACTTCAATGGAAAAATTCGTTAATGCCTTATCAGAAGGAATTAAAGAAAAATATCCAAACTTACAATTAGAAGCACAATTTACAGGATCTGGTGCAGGTCTAGAAGCAGTTGCTTCAAAAACAACAGATATCGGAGATTCTTCTCGTTCTTTAACAGATGAAGAAAAAGAAAAAGGAATAGAAGAAAATATTGTTGCTATCGATGGTATTGCAACAATTACAAACAAATCTAATAAAGTAACAAACTTAACAAAAGATCAATTAGCAAAAATCTATACAGGACAAATTACTAACTGGAAAGATTTAGGTGGACAAGATGAAGCAATCGTAGTTATTGGACGTGAAGCTGGTTCTGGTACGCGTGGAGCATTTGAAGAATTATTAGGAATTGAAGAACAATGTCAATATGCTCAAGAATTAAATGAAACTGGTGCTGTTCTTGCTAAAGTTGCTAAAACTTCTGGATCAATCGGCTATGTTTCATTAGATGTATTAGATGATACAGTTTCTCCTCTTCAATTAGATGGTGTTGAACCAAGTGAAAAAACTGTAAAAGATGGAAGTTATGCTTTACAAAGACCATTCGTAATGGCTACAAATGGAAAAATTAGTGAACAATCTAAACAAGTTCAAGCAGTATTTGATTTCATCAACAGTGATGATGGACAAAAAATCATTGAAAAAGTTGGATTAGTAACACCAAATAAATAAAAATAAAGAGGGAAGTATTATGGAAAAAAAGTTATCAATTATTACCCATAAGAAAGCAAAATCCCTAGTAGAAAAAACAGCCGCGATGATCTTTCGTGGCTGTGCTATTATCTCTGTTTTAGCAGTTGTTACTATTACAGGATACATGATTATTTCAGGGACACCTGCCATTTTTAAAGAAGGAATTACAGGTATTTTGTTTTCTACAACATGGGCGCCAACAGCAGCTCATCCTCAATATGGGATTGCCTATGTTATTTTAACTTCTATCGTAGGGGTTTTCCTAGCAATCTGTATAGGAGTACCTATTGGTTTATTTACAGCAATCAACCTTGCTGAAATTGCACCAGTAAAACTTAGAAAAATATTAAAATCAGCAATTGAATTACTTGCAGGGATTCCGTCTGTTGTCTATGGATTATTAGGAATTCTTATTGTTAATCCAATGATGTATAAATTAGAATTAATGATTTATCATGGTTCTAAAACACATCAATTTACGGGTGGAGCCAATTTATTATCTGCCATTATCGTACTAGCAATTATGATTTTACCTACACTTATTAATATTTCAGAAACTGCTTTAAAGGCAGTCCCTGATGATTATCGTAAAAGCTCATTAGCTCTAGGTGCAAGTAAAATGCAAACAATTTTTAAAGTTGTTGTACCAAGTGCTAAATCAGGTATTATGTCAGCGATAGTACTTGGCGTAGGACGTGCTATTGGAGAAGCGATGGCTATTTTGTTAGTAGCCGGAAATGCAGTATCTCTTCCACTTCCATTTAATTCGGTACGTTTTTTAACAACAGCCATCGTTTCAGAAATGGGATATGCCAGTGGTACACATAGACAAGTTTTATTCACAATTGGACTTGTACTGTTTATCTTTATCATGGTTATTAACTTAGTCTTAACATATGTTTTAAAAAGAGGTGACTTAGATGAATAATACAATCTTAGAAAAAAAGAAACGTGTCAGTGATCAAGTTCTTTATGCACTTATTCAATTAAGTTCATTTCTTTCAATATTTATTTTATTAGTTATTATTGGTTATATTCTCTATCGAGGAGTACCAGCCTTTGATTTTTCTTATTTAGTAAATACAACAAGTATTATTAATGATACAGTAGGTATTTTACCAAATATTATTAATACTCTTTATATTGTTATTGTGACACTTCTTGTTGCTTGTCCAATTGGTATCGGTGGAGCAATCTATCTAAATGAATATACAAAAAATAAAAAAATCGTCAGTATCATTTCATTTACAACAGAAGTCTTAGCAGGTATTCCTTCAATTATCTATGGATTATTTGGAATGTTGTTCTTTGGGTCTGTTTGTCATTTAGGGTTCTCAATTTTGACAGGTTCACTTACACTTGCCATTATGATTTTACCAATCATTTCAAGAAATACCCAAACAGCTTTAGAATGTGTTCCTAAAAGCTATCGTGAAGCTGCTTTAGGAATTGGAGCAACAAAATGGTATATGATTCGTACAGTTCTTTTACCAAGTGCGATTCCTGGAATTTTAACAGGAGTTATTCTTGCAATGGGACGTATCGTTGCTGAATCCGCTGCCTTATTATTTACAGCTGGTTCTGTCGCAATCTTACCAACAAATATTTTTGGACATTTGTTAAGTAGTGGGGGAACTCTTACTATTCAATTATATTTAGAAATGGCTAAAGGAAATTATGAGGTTTCATTTGTGATTGCTCTTGTTTTAGTAGTTATTGTTTTAGGTTTAAATATGTTAGCTAAATGGATCAGTCGCAGATTTGATGTAAATAAAGGGGATAATTAAGATGGAAAATAAAATAGAAGCAAGACATCTGAATTTGTATTATGGACAAAAACATGCTTTAAAAGATGTCAGTTTAGATATTAAAGAAAATAAAATTACTGCGTTTATTGGCCCTTCAGGGTGTGGTAAATCAACATTTTTAAAAACGTTGAATCGTATGAATGATTATGTTGATAACGTTAAAATTGAAGGGGATGTTATCTTAGATGGTGAAGATATTTATGACAGCCGTGTTGATACAACTTTACTTAGAAAAAAAGTTGGGATGGTTTTTCAACAACCAAATCCATTCCCTATGTCAATTTATGATAATGTCGCTTATGGGCCACGTATTCATGGTATTAAAAATAAAAAACAACTTGATAAAATCGTTGAAGATAGTTTAAAAGCAGCAGCACTTTATGATGAAGTTTCAGATCGTTTACATTCAAGTGCTTTAGGACTATCTGGTGGACAACAACAAAGATTATGTATTGCCCGTGCTTTAGCGGTGCAACCAGAAGTTATCTTATTAGATGAACCAACAAGTGCCTTAGATCCAATTTCAACACTTAAAATCGAAGAACTTTTATTACAATTAAAAGATCAATATACAATTGCAATTGTTACTCACAATATGCAACAAGCAAGTCGTATTGCTGATTATACTGCCTTCTTCTTAGTTGGAGAAATGGTAGAATATGGACCAACAAAAGATGTCTTTGGTATGCCAAAAGATAAAAGAACTGAAGATTATATTACTGGTAGATTTGGATAGGAGGAAAGAAGGATGCCAAGAAGTCAATTTGATCAAGAACTTAATAAGATGCATGTTGATTTAGATAGAATGTGTCATCTTGTTGTTTTAGCTATTGAAAACTGTGTTACAGCATTTAAGGAACAAGATTATGAACTTGCTCGAGATATTATTCATGGAGATAAACAAATTAATGATGTGGAAAGATCGATTGAAGCAAAATGTTTATCTTTGATTTTAAAACAACAACCAGTTGCTTCTGATTTGAGAGATGTTTCTACTGCTTTAAAAGTAGTTACTGATTTAGAAAGAATTGGGGATCAAAGTGCAGATATTGCTGAATTGATTTTAGAAATGAAAGAAATGGACAGTTTCTTAATGATTGGACATATTCAAGATATGGCAAAAATTGCGACTAAAATGGTTAAAGAATCCTTGGATGCATTCCATCAACATGATTTAAACCATGCTTTAGAAGTAAAGAAGATGGATATTAAAATGGATGAATTATTTGATCAAGTAAAAAAAGATATTATTCAAATGATTAAAGAATCAAATGATAAAGGTGATTTAACAATCAATTTCTTAATGATTGCAAAGTATTTTGAAAGAATTGGTGATCATGTTGTTAATATCTGTGAATGGATTGAGTTCAACCAAACAGGAAAACTTAACAATACGCGATTAATTTAGACCTCTTTTAGAGAGGTTTTTTCTTTTGGACTATATAAGTATTTATTTAAAAGAAGGATTGCTTCCTATATAATAAAAATATAAGGAGGTATTATTATGCTAGGTCAAATTCGTAGACATATAGCTAAAAAGAATGAGAAGCTATTTTATATTTTTGTTCTTTTTATCGTTGCCTTTGGTATAAGTATTGTTCATTATATGTTTTTAGAAAAAGATGCTGTTTTATCTTTAAAACAAGATGATGTATCTTCAACTTATTATGCAAAATATCATTACTTATCAAAAAATGTCAATAATATAACATTTTATTTTCAATATGAAAAAGATGGTGAAATTATTCAAGATGTTTTAGGCAGTTACGAAATCAATAACCATTTTGATATAAAAAATATATTTAAAGGTTATAGTGCTGATGAAGGAAAAATAACTGTGAAATTAATCGATGAAGATACATGTATTTATCTTGATTGTTCTAGCAATATAAATACCTCAAAACCAAAAACAATATCTAAAATTAATTTATTAGAAAATGAGGATTTTTCTAATTATAAATGTTATTTTATTTCAGAAAAAAGGTTAAAAGATAAAAATGTTTATACATTGATGGAAGGAGAAAGTTTGAAAAGTAATTCAAAAATAAAATTGCACTTAACTTACGAATAAAATTAATAATAATTAGGTAAGAAAAGATGTAAAGAAATTTAATATTTTGAGTGGTTTTCTTTGATTTTTACTTGTTTTTCTTAAATTATTAAGAAAAATTTGAAATCTAAATTCATATTTTGTATCAGTTATACATTTATCGTCATGAAAAAATTATAGTTTGCTATAAATACTTCTATATATAACGAAAATAATACAAAAAAAAGCTACCTTACACGGTTTTGGCGAACATCGAGGTAGCTATTTTTTCTCAAATAAAATCCAAGGTTAGTCGTTTATGACTATTCCTTTTTCATTTATATTATAGTTTATGATAGTTTCTAAATCGATACAACAAAAAGATTGTTTAAAAAGTTGTTTATGCAAATAAAGAGCTTTTTGTGCAGAAAGCATATAATTGCTATTTGACAGAATGTATAATTATGACAATTAGGGAGGATTATCATATGAATAGGAAAAGAAATGTTTTTATTGGTTTAATAACTTGTGCGTTGTTAATTACAACGGTGTTTTTTGTTTTTAACCAAGGTAAGAGTAATGAACAAGTTGTAAAAGAATATTTTGGATTTTTAAATGACAGAAATTATAAACAAATGTATCAAATGTTGGATCAAAAGACTGTCTATACTCCTACACAAAAATATTTTGTTAAAAAACATAAAGAAATTTATGATGTTATTGATGCAAAAAATATTCAAATAAAAGTATTAAATGAAAAGGATAATATAATTAAATATCAAATATCTATGGATACCATAGCAGGAAAAATCAAATATAAGAATAAAATAGGAATCAAAGATGAAAAGATTCAATTCAATAAGGAACTTATTTTTGATGAATTTTCTGATAAGAACAAAATTAAAGTAACAACTATACAGCCTTTTAGAGGATACATTTTAGATAGAAATGGTAAATATCTAGCTAAACAAGGCAATGGATATTCAGTTGGGCTTGTCAGAGGAAAACTTAATGGTGAAAATGATTATTCAAAAATAGCAGAATATTTAGAAACAGACATTGAAACCATTCAAAATAAAATGAATGCATCTTGGATCAATGATGATTCTTTTGTGCCTATCAAAAATATTTCAGAACAGAGAAAAGATAAGCTCATTCAGCATGGAATTTTAAAAATAGGTGGAGTTAAAATTAATAGCATTTCCTCAAGAATATATCCGTATGATA
The DNA here is from genome assembly GCF_003024675.1 of Faecalibacillus faecis. Lineage (GTDB taxonomy): Bacteria > Bacillota_I > Bacilli_A > Erysipelotrichales > Coprobacillaceae > Faecalibacillus > Faecalibacillus faecis. The sequence continues at coordinate 6,905 of NZ_PYLP01000013.1, forward strand.
AAATAACGTCTCATTTAGTTGGTTATGTACAAAATGTAAATTCAAAAGACTTAAAAAAACATAAAAATGAAGGTTATACAAGTAGTTCAGTTATTGGGAAAAGTGGTATAGAAGCTGCTTATGAAAGACAATTACGAGGAGAAGTAGGTGCAAGAATTGATATTGTTGATGAAAATAATAACATCGTTAAAACAGTTGCAGAAAGAGAAGCGAAAGATGGAAAAGATATTCGTTTAACAATCGATATTGATTTACAACAAAGTCTTTATAATGAGTATCAAAATGATAAAAGTGCATCTGTTGCTCTCAATCCAAAAACAGGAGAAGTCTTAGCACTTGTTTCAACACCATCGTATTCAAGTAATGATTTTGTTTTAGGACTATCAACAGATAAATGGAATGAATTAAATAATGATGTCAACCAACCATTGATGAGTTGTTATAAACAAACATATACGCCTGGATCGACTATGAAGCCTATTACAGCAGCTATTGGGTTAGAAACAAAGACGATTGATCCAAATAAGGATTTACGGGCTAAAGACAAATGGCAAAAGGATTCAAGTTGGGGTAATTATTATGTGACAACATTACATGCACCTTCCCCTAATAATTTAAAGAATGCGATTACGTATTCAGATAATGTTTACTTTGCTAGAAGTGCATTGAATATTGGGAAAGAGAATTTATTTAATTACTATAAAAACTTAAAGATTGGTGAAAAGATTCCTTTTGAACTTGCTTTAAATAAAAGTCAGTATATCAATAAAAATCAAAAAGTAAGTGATCAATTAATTGCAGATAGTGGTTATGGACAAGGACAAATTTTGATGAATCCACTTCAACTTGCAAGTATCTATAGTGCTTTTGTTAATAATGGATCAATCTATCAGCCACATATAGTTCAAGGGCAAACAAAAACATGGATTAAAAATGTTTTTTCAAAAGAAACAACAAAAATAATAAAAGAAGATCTTATTAATGCCATTGCGGATGAAAATGGAACAGGACATAGCATTTATCATGATAGTGTGACTCTTGCTGGAAAAACAGGAACAGCAGAAATCAAACAAAATCAAAGTGATACAACAGGAACAGAACTTGGCTGGTTTACAGTAATGACTACAGATAGTCAACAATCTATTTTAATGACAACTGTTGTGGAAGATGTCAAAAATCGTGGTGGCAGTGGTTATGTTGTTGAACATACAAAAAAACCATTAGATTTATATCTTTCTAAATAGGAGAAAATTATGAAGAATAAGGTAGTTTTAAGTTATCGATTAATTATTTTGGCGTACTATTTATTAGCTTTTTTGATTGTAATTATGAATATTAATCATTTAGAAAGAGTAGTAATATATGCTTTGCTTTTAATTTTTTTTTTGGAATAGTGATGAATATTTATATAATAAATATTCCAAAGCTATTATTGAAAAGTGAAAATATAGAAAAGAATTTATTTACAGTAAAAGAAGCAATAGATAAAATTCATAATAAATCTATTAATGATTGTTTAATGACGATATATATTTATCTTTTAGAAATTTCAAATTATAAAGAAGAATATCAAAATTTTGTAGAACAAAATAGTGAAGTGATATTTGACGAAAAACAAAGTAGACATTGGTACACTGTAAAATTACAATATTATTACAACTTAAATAAAAAAGATGAATATTTGAAATTATATAATCCTAAACTGGATAACAAAGTCAAAAATCCACTTTTTAAAATAATGTATTTAGTTTTAAATGAAAAATATGAAGAAGCCTTTGAATTGTCAAAGAAGGCTACAATTCAGCAAAAAGACATAAGGTATATTATGTGTCTTTATTATAGAATTATCTGTCTAGAACATTTGAAAAAAGAAAATGAATTAAGTAACTGTGTTAATGAAATGTTAGAATTCAATGATCAAATACATTATGTCAAGGAAATTAAAGATAAGTACCACAAATAATAATGATATGCTATACTTTCTTTCATAGTTGTATTTTAGAGGAAAGAGGGGGGATATAGATGTTAATAAAGATAGTGGATGATGATCAAACTTTTGCAAAAAAGATAAAAGATATTGTTTATGATGCTTTTAAAAATATTTTTATCGATTATTCCATAGAATGCATATCAAGTAATTTTGAATATCAATATTTTGAAGAAGGAGATATTTTCTTTTTGGATATTGATTTAAAAGAGGAAAACGGAATAAAGATTGCTGAAAAAATTAGAGAGAATAACTTTAACGCAATTATTATATTTGTTTCAGCGTTGAATGATATGGTTTTTGATTCCTTAATTGTACAACCTTTTTACTTTATTAGAAAAGATAATTTTGATAGAGATATAAAAATTACATGTAGTTTAATTCAAAACTATATTAATAAAAATCATAGAATTATTACTTTTGATTTTAATGATAGAAAAACATCTATTAAATTATCAGATATCATTTATTTAGAATCATTTTTACATGAAATTACGATTCATACATCATTTGATGATTATAAATATTCAAGTTCTTTTAATAAAATGATGTTATTTATAAATTCTACCAATATTGTAAGAATTCATAAATCATATGTGGTCAATTTGTTTTGGGTCAAAGAGATTTACAAAGAAGAAATGATATTGAATAATGGCATTACTTTAAAGATTGGAAAAAAATATCGACAAGATGTATTAAAAAAATATAAGGAGTATTTATTAAAATGATGTATTTATTTTTTGATTATTTAGAAGTATTATTAGGCGCAATTTTCATAGGTGTTTTTTGTGATGTTGAACAAAAAAACAGATATTGTTTGATTTCATCGATAATTAGTTTCTTTGTTATGGAAATTATGCAAACTTACGATTTGTTTGGCAATGAGATGGCATATGTACTAGCAATTACTAATTTTGTAATTGCTTCTATTGTAAAAAAGGAAGTTAAATTTTATAATTTTATTCCTTGTATATTATTTACATGGATATCTGTTTTTACTTCAACTATAGTTTTATTTTTCTTTAAAATAATAACAAACTATGATATGACCAAGATTCTAAAACTATATAGATTACCTATTATTTTTTTAGCAAGAATTATTTTCTTGGTTCTTATTGTTGTATTGAATTATTTCAAAACTAAAATAAAAGATACAATTATTGAAAAAAATAAATATTTATTAACAATTACAATGGTATTGATTTTTGGAATATACTTTATTTTGTTGAATGATATAGGACATATGCAAATAACTATTGATGATATCTATGTGGTTTTATTATTATTGCTAGTTTTATTTTTTGTGGTATGTATTTTATTTATACATATGACACGACTATATAATGAAAAAACAGAATATGTGTTAAAAAATAAAGAATTGGAATACATAGAAAAAAATAAGTCTTTAGTTCATTATCTTCATGATAATGTTATGAAAATACAGCATTCTTTAAGATATGGATTGATTTTGATAGAAAATAATATAGATGATCAAAAATATGAAGATGCAAAAAGTCAGGTAGAGCATTTTTATGATTTGTTAGATGAGAAAACAAATATCATGACAAATAATTATATATTTGATACATTATTGAATGATTATATTTTCCTAATAAAATCTCAATTTGATACAAAAGTAAAATTATTGATAAATATCGGAAATGATTCGTTTTTTAAAGATTTTAATAATTGTGATAAAATAATTAATACTATTTCCAATTTTTTTGAACAATCAGATAAAACATATTTAGAAATAAAATTGATTGAACATGAAGCATATGTTCAATTAGATTTATTTGTAGAAAATAAAGAAAATAACATTGATAAAATAAATCAAGATATGAATGTTGAATATTTTGAAGATTATGCACATCTAAAAGTGATTTTTGACAAATAACCGTTTGAGCTTATACATCGTATAAGTTCTTTTATTTCTAATCAACTTTTAACCTAAACTTAACATAACTACTTATTTACTATGTTAAGATAATGTAAAGGATGTGAATAGGATGAAAGAATGTATATATGTTATAGAAGATGATGAAAATATTAGAGAAATTATTGATTTGGCTTTGACGAGTGCAGGGTATAATGTTAAACAATTTTCTAATGCTTTAGATGCTTTAAAAAGTATGGAAAATGATCAAGTGGATTTAGCGGTTTTTGATTTAATGTTGCCGGGTATTTCAGGAATTGATGCCATCAAGAAAATTAGAGAAACAGATCAAGAAATGCCCATACTTATTTTAAGTGCAAAAGATCGAGAAATTGATAAAGTCAATGGATTAGATAGTGGTAGTGATGATTATATGACAAAACCTTTTGGAGTTTTAGAATTACAAGCAAGAGTGCGTTCTTTGCTTAGAAGACACACGCCAAAAACAACACCAATACTTGAAAGTGATACATTGAAAATTGATAAACAAACAAGAATGGTAACTCATAATGGACAAGTCATGGAACTTACTAATAAGGAATATCAATTACTTCTTTATTTAATTGAAAATCATAGTCGTGTAGTAGAAAGAGACGAAATTTTAAATCATATTTGGGGTTATGATTTTATTGGGGAATCAAGAGTTTTAGATGTTCATATTCGTGCTTTAAGAGCAAAATTAGATGATGATGGAAATAAATATATTAAGACAATCAGGGGCGTAGGATACCGATTCGTTGAGGAAGTGAAATAAAAATGAATAAAGCGTTATTTAAATATTTTGCGACAGTTTTAATTGTAACATTATTATTTTCTTCAAGTGTATCGATGGTTATTTTATCAGATCAAATGATGCAAACAACAAGAAAAGATATGTACTATACGGTAAAGCTTGTAGAAAATCAAATTGATTATCAAAAACCTTTAGATAATCAAGTAGAAAAACTTAATGATTTAGCTTATACAGAAGATACCCGACTTACGATTATTGATAAAGATGGAAATGTATTAGCGGATAGTGATAAAGAGGGGATTCAAGAAAATCATAGCGGACGTAGTGAATTTAAAGAAGCTTTAAGTGATCAGTTTGGCTATGCGACACGTTATTCTTCAACTGTTAAAAAGAATATGATGTATGTGGCTTATTATCATCGTGGTTATGTTGTTCGTATTGCGATTCCTTATAATGGTATCTTTGATAATATAGGACCACTTTTAGAACCATTATTTATTAGTGCTGCTTTATCATTATGTGTTGCTTTAGCTCTTTCTTATCGTTTTTCTAGAACACTTACTAAACCATTAGAAGAAATTAGTGAAGAGGTTTCTAAAATCAATGATAATCGTTATTTAAGTTTTGATCATTATCAATATGATGAATTTAATGTTATTGCGACAAAACTTAAAGAACAAGCAGATACAATAAGAAAAACACTAAAAACTTTGAAAAATGAAAGATTAAAAATAAATAGTATTCTTGATAAAATGAATGAAGGGTTCGTTTTATTAGATACAAATTATGAAATACTTATGGTCAATAAAAAAGCTAAACAACTTTTTAGTGATAAAATGGAAGTGAATCAACCTATCCAAGATTTTATCTTCGATCACCAAATTATAGATCAATTAGAAAATATCGGTGTAGAACCTAAAATCGTTACTCTAAAAAAAGATGAAGAAGTCTATGATTGCCATCTTGCTAAAGTAGAATATGGAGTGACTTTACTTTTTGTCAATATCACAGATTCAGTTAATGCTACAAAAATGCGTCAAGAATTTTTTTCAAATGTTTCTCATGAATTAAAAACACCAATGACATCTATTCGTGGTTATAGTGAACTTCTTCAAACGGGAATGATTGATGATCCAAAAGCAAGAAAACAAGCATTGGATAAAATTCAAAAAGAAGTTGATCAGATGTCAAGCCTTATCAGTGATATCTTAATGATTTCAAGACTTGAAAATAAAGATATTGAAGTTATACAACATCCTGTTCATCTTCAACCAATTGTCGATGATATTTTAGAATCATTAAAAGTTGAAATTGAAAAAAAAGAAATTAAAGTTACATGTGATTTAACACCACAAACATATCTCGCAAATCATCAGCATGTCCAACAATTAATGAATAACCTGATCAATAATGCAGTAAAATACAATAAACAAAAAGGAAGTTTAAATATTCATTCTTATCTTGTTGATCAAGACTACATTATTGAAGTAAGTGATACAGGTCGTGGTATTTCACTTATTGATCAAGGGCGTGTCTTTGAACGTTTCTTTAGATGTGATGCAGGACGTGATAAGGAAACAGGTGGTACAGGTCTTGGACTTGCAATTGTAAAACACATTGTTCAATATTATAAAGGAACAATTCATTTAGAAAGTGAATTAGGTAAAGGTACAACCTTTAAGATTGTCTTGCCAATAAATAAGGACTCGTTGTAGTCCTTGTTTTTTTATGAAAAAGAGTTATAACTTGATAAAAAATGTATTTTTGCATATTTTATCAAGTTGAAGGGTGTTGTTACTCATTTTCAAGATATTTTGAATATGTTAAAATGTCATAAAAGAGAGGTAGAAAAAATGCTTCAACAAGAAAGACATGAACAAATACTGGCAAGATTAAATACAGAGGGAAAAGTAAAAGTTAAAGAACTCGCAAATGATTTCGAAGTCACAGAAGATTGTATTCGTAAAGATTTAACGGCTCTAGAAAAAGAAGGACTTTTAAAACGTATTCATGGAGGAGCCATGCAAGTAAGAAAGAATCTCCATGCATACCATGTAGATGAACGTATGAGTGTACGTTTATCACAAAAGAAAATCATTGCGAAAAAAGCAGTTGAATTGATTGAAGAAAATACGGTGATTTTTTTAGGAATCTCTACAGTGAATTTAGAACTTGCCAAGTGTATTTATCAAAAAAATATATCACTTACAATTATTACAAATATGATTGATATTATGCAATTATTTAGACATGGGGAACATAAAGTAAATCTTATTTTCATTGGAGGACATTTTAATCGAGCTAAAGATGGTTTTATTGGAACTCTTGCAATTGAACAAATTCACAATTATCGTTTTGATCTTTCTTTTATCGGTACAGTAGGAATGAATATTCATGATGGAAAAGTAACCACATATGATGTTGAAGATGGTCTTACGAAAAAAGAAGTCATGGATGCAAGTAAAAAATGTTATCTTGTGGCAGAAAATGAAAAGTTCAATTTGGATGGGAATTATGTTTTTGGGCATTTAAGTGAATTTACTGGATATATTGGTGAACAAGAGTTAGGAAGTCCTTTTAAGGAAAAAATAATGGAGTATGGATTAGAAATCATTTAATGATTTCTTTTTTTTACAAAATCAATAAAACAATTATTGAATACTATTGTTTTATAACTTATAATGACCTTGTAATAATAAAAATCAATAAAAGGAGGCATGTTATGAATTGTTTATATCAATCAAAAAGAATTTCTGATTTAAAAGAAAAGATGTTAAGTAGTAAACGTTATGCTTCTATTGAACAAGCACGCATCATTACACGTGTTTATCAAGAAAATGAAGATGTATCTATTCCTAAAAAACGAGCTTTATCTTTAAAAGCAGCATTAGAAGAATTAGAGATTTCTGTAGAGGATGAAGAATTGATTGTAGGAAATCGTACCAAAGGTGTACGTTATGGTGTGGTCTTTCCTGAAAGTGGATGTTCTTGGGTCAACCAAGAATTTGAAACATTACCAACAAGACCGCAAGATCAGTTTTTAGTAAAAGAAGAAGATATCAAAGAATTTAGAGAAAAGATTTATCCTTATTGGAAAGGAAAATCTCTAGAAGATGCCATTAAAGGGACTTATGGAAAAGAAATTAACGAAATAAGTAAAGTAGTAAAAATTAATCAAAAAGATCATGCTCAAGGGCATATTTGCCCAGATAGTGCTTTATGGTTAAAACTAGGTCCACAAGGATTAATGGAAAAGGCAAAAGATAAGTTAAAGAATTGTAGGGAAGAGCAAAAGGAATTTTATGAATGTACGATTCTTGTTTTAGAAGGGGCAATTCATTTTATGCAAAGATATCATGATTTGATTATTCAAGAAAATCATGAAGAACTTCAAGAAGTAGGAAAAATTTGTCTTAATCTTTCTAAAAGACCTCCTGAAACATTTCATGAGGCCGTGCAATCTCTTTGGTTTTTATTTGTGATATTACATATGGAATCGAATGCATCTTCTTTTTCACCGGGAAGATTAGATCAATATCTTTATCCTTACTATCAAAGAGATATAGAAAATGGAATTTTAGATCAACAAAAAGCATTAGAAATATTGGAATGCTTATGGTTGAAATTCAATCAAATTGTTTATTTAAGAAATCAAAACAGTGCTAAGTATTTTGCGGGATTTCCAATAGGATTTAATATTGCAATAGGAGGCGTGGACGAAAAGGGAAATGATATATATAATGATCTTTCTTTACTTTGTTTAAAAGCACAAGAGCATTTAGGATTACCACAACCAAATCTCTCTGTTAGATTGAATAAAAATACATCTCATGAATTGATGCAAGCAGCTATTAAAGTCGTTTCACTTGGTAGTGGAATGCCACAATTTTTCAATGATGAAGCAATTATTCATTCAATGATTGATGATTTAGGAATTGAAGAAAAAGATGCACGAAACTATGCCATTGTTGGTTGTGTTGAACTAACAACTCATGGGAATAATTTAGGATGGTCTGATGCTGCAATGTTTAATTTTAATAAGGTATTAGAACTAACACTTAATCATGGAAGATGCTTACTTACAAACCAACAAATAGGTCTTGATTTAGGAAGTTTAGAAACCTATGAAACATATCAAGATTTAGAAAATGCTTTTCAAAAACAAATTGATTATTTTATTGATAAAATGATGGATGCTGAAAAAGTAGTTGAAAAAGCTCATCAAGATTATTTACCAACAGCATTTCTATCAATAGTTATTGATGATTGTTTAGAAAAAGGTTTAGATGTTACGCGTGGAGGTGCTAAGTATAATCTATCAGGAATCCAAATGATTCAAGTGGCTAATCTAGCAGATTCTTTAGCGGCTATCAAAGAACTTGTTTATCAAGAAAAAATGATTTCTAAACATGATTTATTGGAAGCACTTAAGGCAGACTTTAAAGGATATGAAATTATTCAAACCATGCTTTTAAATAAAGTACCTAAATATGGCAATGATGTAGCATGGGTCGATGAACTTGGAAGTAAGTGGACAAAATACTTTAGAGATAAGATGAAACATTATACAAACTATCGTGGTGGTCGCTATCATACGGGAATGTATACCGTATCAGCTCATGTTCCTATGGGAGAAAACGTAGGAGCTTCACCTGATGGCAGAAATGCCTTAAAACCACTGGCAGATGGGGGAATGTCACCTGTTTATGGAAGAGATAAACAAGGACCAACAGCGGTTTTAAAATCCGTTTCAAGATTAAATAATTCATGTACAACCAATGGTGGATTACTTAATATGAAATTCTTGCCGGAATTTTTTAAAACAGAAACAGGATGTTTGAAATTTGAAAATTTCTTACGCGCTTTTGTTGATTTAAAAGTTCCTCATATTCAATTTAATGTTGTCCGTAAAGAAGAATTATTAGATGCAAAAGTCCATCCAGAAAACCATCAATCACTAACGATTCGTGTGGCAGGTTATACCGCTTATTTTGTTGAATTGGCAGGTAAATTACAAGATGAAATCATTGAAAGAACAACCTATGAAAGCATCTAAAGCGCTCGTATTTGATATTAAAAGATTTGCGGTACATGACGGTCATGGTTTAAGAACAACGGTTTTCTTTAAAGGATGCCCCCTTCGTTGTCGATGGTGCCAAAATCCAGAAGGTTTAGAGACAACAAGACAAGTGCTTTATTTTAAAACAAAATGTATTCATTGTAGATATTGCCAACAATTTAATGAACATATTGATTATCGTGACCGTCCTTATTTCAAAGAAAATCAAAATGATTTTACGGATGTTATTAAAGCGTGTCCTAGTGGTGCGATTCAATATGATAGTAAAGAATACGATTTAGATGATTTACTTTCCAAAATAAAAGAAGATGAAGTCTTTTATAAACATGGCGGTGGTGTGACTTTTTCAGGAGGTGAACCCTTTATGCAAGGGAATTTCCTTATTGAAATCCTAAAAAGATGTAAAGAAGAAAAGATACATACAGCTATTGAAACCTCTTTTTATACATCTTTAGAGCTCATCAAAAAGGCTTTGCCTTATTTAGATTTAATTTATATCGATTTAAAACTTTTCGATGAAAAAAAACATCAAAAATATACTGGTGTTTCCTCAAAAATCATTAAAGAAAACATTCGTTATGTTTTACAAAGTGAACATAAAAAGAAAGTGATTATCAGAACACCGCTTATTCCACAAATAACAGCAACAGATGAAAATATTGAAGCAATCGTACGTTACTTAGTCGAGCTTGATCCTAATGTAAACTATGAACTATTAAACTATAATCCCTTAGCTTCATCAAAGTATGAACTTATCGGTAAAGAATATGGGATAAATAAAAATTATAAAATGTTTGATGAAAAACAAATGCAACATTTTTATGATGTTGCCTTGCAGGCAAATTTAAAAAATTTAATAAGAGAATAAAAGGAGAAAAGAAAAATGGAATTTATAATTGATACAGTAAATTTAGAAGATATAAAAGAAGCAGTAGAATATATGCCAATCGTAGGAGTAACAAGCAATCCTTCAATTGTGAAAAAAACAAGTCCAAAAGATTTCTTTAAACATATGAAAGAAGTAAGAGAAATCATTGGAAAAGAAAGAAGTCTTCATATTCAAGTGATTTCAAAAGAATGTGATGAAATCGTTAAAGAAGCTCATCGTATTCTAGAAGAAATCGATGATCAAGTCTATATCAAAGTACCTGTATCTTATGAAGGAGTTAAAGCTATTAAAAAACTAAAAGCAGAAGGAGTCAATGTCACAGCAACAGCTGTCTATGATTTAATGCAAGCCTATATGGCATTAGCGGCAGGGGCAGATTATATTGCACCTTATGTCAATAGAATAGGAAACCTAGGAAATGATCCAATGGAACTCATCAATGAACTCTCTAATAGAATTGTACAAGATGGATATGATTGTAAGATATTAGCAGCAAGCTTTAAAGGAGTGCAACAAGTAAGAGATGCTTTCAATTATGGAAGTCAAGCAATAACAGCACCCGTAGAAGTCTTAAAACAAATCTTTGCAAATCCAAGTATTGAAAAAGCGGTAAATGATTTCAATAGTGATTGGTATGATGTTTATGGGGAAGGTAAAGGTATTTGTGATTTATAATAATGATTAACTTGTTTGTACAAATTGTACAAACAAGTTTTTTTATAAAAATCTTGATTTCAATGAAAGCTCAGGTGTAAGCTTTAAGATGGAAAAATAAAGGATGAGGAAAAAGTATGAATGTAAATGAAATAAGAGAAAAAAGTAGAAGTGTGATAGGGCCTTATTGTAAATCATGTATGATGTGTAATGGAAAAGCTTGCTCTAATAAAATACCTGGACCAGGGGCTAAAGGTACAGGGACAGTAGCTATTAAAAACTATGATGCTTGGCAAAAGCTAGAAGTGAAAATGGATACCATTGCATCTAATAATGAAATAGATACTTCTTTTGAATTGTTTGGAAAAACATTTAAGTATCCTGTTTTTGCAGGACCAGTAGGTGCGGTTAGTCAACATTATAGTGATCTATATAATGATAATAGTTTTAATGAAGTGTACGTAAATGCTTGTGCAAAAAGTGGAATTGCGGCTTTTACTGGAGATGGTTTAAATGAAGAAATCATGATTCAAGCGACACGAGTGATTAAAGAAAATGAAGGTGTTGGTGTCCCAACGATTAAACCTTGGGATAAAGAAACATGTTTTGAAAAATTAAAACTTGCGAATGAATCCAATGCTTTTGCGATTGCGATGGATATTGATGCAGCAGGGCTTCCTTTTTTACAAGGAAGAATACCACCAGCTGGAAGAAAAAGTGAAGCAGAATTAAAAGAAATTATTGATTATGCCAAAGCGCCTTTTATTGTTAAAGGAATTATGTCAGTTGAAGGAGCACAAAAAGCCATCAATGCAGGTGCCCAAGGAATTGTTGTTTCAAATCATGGAGGAAGAGTTTTAGATGGAACTCCTGCAACAGCTGCTGTTTTAGAAGAAATTGCAGACAAATTCAAAGGACAAGTAAAAATCTTTGTTGATGGAGGAATCCGTAGTGGTTTAGATGTTTTTAAGGCTTTAGCTTTAGGAGCGGATGCAGTTATTATTACACGACCATTTGTCAACATGATTTACGGTGCTGGAAAAGAAGGTGTTGAAGCTTATGTTCAACAACTTGGACAAGAATTAGAAAATGTTATGATGATGACGGGTGTTTCTTCTTTAAAAGAAGTTTCTAAAAAGAATATTTATAAATAGAGTTCTTTGTGAAAAACAAAGATGCTCTTTTTTATTATAATAATAATTGTTGTTTATGAATTATTATCGTGATAATATATAGATATGAATTATTATCATAATAATAAGGAAATGAGGAAGAAAAAATATGTACAAAAGTTTAGAACCTTATGCAAAGCTTGTTGATTTTTTAAGTGCTGCACTAGGAGATAATTGCGAAGTAGCTTTACATGATTTAACATCAAAAGATCAAGAGATCGTAGCTATTTCAAATAATCCAATTTCAGGAAGAGAAGTTGGTGCGAAGTTGTCAAATTTATCATTACATTATTTAGAAGAAAAACAATATTTAGATCATGATTATGTTATGAACTATAAAACAGTAGGAAATGATGGTAAATTAATGAGAGCTGCGACTTATTTTATTAAAGAAGAAGGTCGTGAAATGCCTGTTGGTATGTTATGTATTAATGTCAATATTTCTGATTTAGAATATTTAACATCAACAATTAAAAAAATCTTAGGAATTAAAGAAGAAAAAGATATTGAATTTAAAATGGATAACCCAGTTGAAATCTTATCATCACCATTAGATGAAATGATTGATATGTATATTAAAGAATGTTTAGAAAAAATGGGATTCCCAAGTTATTTCTTAGCGGAAAGATTAAATGTTGATGAAAAAATAAAAGTTGTAAAATATTTACAAGAAAAAGGGACATTTAAGGTAAAAGGTGCTATTGTTTTAGTGGCAGAAAAACTTGCAGTATCGGAACCAACAGTGTATCGTTACTTAAAGAAAAATGTATAAAGGAGAAATTAAATGAGTGAAATTGTTTATGTAAGTGGACATAAAAATCCAGATACAGATAGTATTTGTTCAGCAATTGCATATAGTTATTTATTAAATGCGACAAATAAATATAATGCAGTTCCTGTACGTTTAGGGGAAGTCAATCGTGAGACAGAATATGTTTTAAAACGTTTTGGAGTAGAACATCCAGTTTTATTAAAAACTGTAAAACAAAAAGTAGAAGATTTAAATTATGATAAAGTGACTGTTTTTTCTAAAGATTTAACTTTAAAAACAGCATGGTTTTTATTAAAACAACAAAATTTAAAATCTGCACCTATTTTAGATGAACATGGTCAATTATTAGGTCTTTTATCTACTTCTAATATTATTGAAGGATATATGGATCAATGGGATAGTGAAGTATTAAAGAAAGCTAAAACTCCAGTTGAAAATGTTATTGATACATTAGAAGCAAATGTTATTTATTTAAATGAAGCTTTAAAAGTAATTAATGGAGATATTCACATTGCAGCAATGTCAGGAAATGAAGCTAAAAAACGTATTCATGAAAATGATGTTGTGATTGTAGGTGGAGATAGAAGTGATGATTTAGAAGAACTTATTTCAGTTAAGCCATCATTAATCATTTTAACTGGTTCTTTAACTTCAAATGAACACGTTGTAAATAAATGTAAGGAACAAGGAATTTCAATTGTTTCAACACCATTTAACACATATCAAACATCTCAACAAATTGTTCAAGCAGTTCCAGTTGAATATGTGATGATTAAAGGAGATATTAAAACATTCTCAACAGATGATACTTTAGATTACATGAAAGAAGTTATGTCTGAAACAAGATATCGTGGATATCCAGTTATCGATTTAAATAATCGTTGTGTAGGAAGTATCTCACGTTTTGCTTTATTAAAAGGATTAAGAAAAAAAGTTATTTTAGTAGACCACAATGAAAGAGGTCAATCTATTCCTGGTATCGAAGAAGCTGATATCTTAGAAATCGTCGATCACCACAGAGTTGCTGATATTCAAACAGTTGGACCATTATTATTTAGAGGGGAACCTTTAGGTTCAACAGCAACAATTGTGACTAGAATGTTTGAAGAACAAGATGTTGAAATGCCAAGCCATATTGCTGGATTATTATTAGGGGCGGTTGTTTCCGATACATTATTATTCAAATCACCAACATGTACACCAGTAGATACAAAAATTGCGAAAAAATTAGCTGAAATTGCTGGTGTGGATATTCAAGAATTTGCAATGGAAATGTTTAAAGCGGGAACTTCTTTAGTAGGTAAAACTGTAGATGAAATTTTTAATCAAGACTTCAAAAAATTCAGCTTTGATAACTTACAAGTTGGGGTTGCACAAGTAAACTCAATGGATATCGAAGGATTCTTACCATACAAAAAAGATATGTTAGACTATATGAATAAATTTGCGGAAGATAATAACTTAGAATTTACGTTATTATTACTTACAGATATTATCAACGCTAACAGTGAAATCTTTGTTGGTGGACCACGTCCAGAATTAGTAGAAAAAGCATTTAATGTTCAATTAACAGATCGTCAAGGAACATTAGAAGGTGTTATTTCTCGTAAAAAACAAGTCGTTCCAGCAATTACAGCTGTTATGAGTGAGTAAGATGAGATTAGATAAATTTTTAAAAGTATCAAGAATTATTAAAAGACGTACTTTATCAAAAGAAATTTCACAAAGTGAACGTGTTAAAGTCAATGGTAAAGTAGCTAAACCTTCAACAAAGTTAAAGGTTGGCGATATTATTGAAATTGAATTTGGTAGAACAATTCTTACAGTAAAAGTAAATCTTTTAAAAGAACATGTTTTAAAAGATGAAAGTACGATGCTTTATGAAATTGTTGATGAAAAAAGAAAAGAAACAAATGAACTTTAAAAAAGATAGATTATTTTCTATCTTTTTTTCATTTTTTGAAGAAAAAATGAAGAAGGGTGACGAATATACTTATAGGAGGAAAAGAAAATGAATGAAGAAATTAATATACCATTTTATAATGATCTATTATTCAAGTATTTCGTCTACAACAATGAAGATCAAGATTGCATGTATTTATTAAAAACCATCATTGAAACTGTGACACCAATAAGATGTAAAGAACTTCATGTGGTGAATTCTGAATTAATACCAAGTCGTTATGGAGAGAAAAATCAATTTTAGATGTAAGAGTACAAACAGAAGAAGGAGAGTTTATCAACATTGAAGTTCAATCACAAGGAATCTTTGAAAGCTTGCATAAAAGACTTCAATTCTATGTCTTTAAAAACATTGCTTCACAAATAGAAAGTGGAGATGATTATCGAAAACTGCAACCTGTTTATCAAATTGCCTTATTTAATGATGAAGAACAAGAACATCATGAATTGATAAGAGAATACGCTTCATTAGATAAAAAATATCATGATGATAAAGGAAGTCTATATCATGTCTATTATATATTTTTAAAGGAAATTGATCGAATCATTGAGGAAAAAGGGAAAGACAATTTAGATGATTTAGAAGAGTTAAGTTATCTGATTGAAAAAGGAAGTAAGTGTAATAGAATAAACCTAACAAAGGTGGGACGAATCATGAAAAATAAATATGATAAGTTTATGGAAGATATGAATCTAAGAGAAGAAGCTTGGGTCTATGAAAAAGCAGAGTTTGATAAGAAAGCACATTATTATGATGGAGAAGCAAAAGGATTGGTTCGTGGAAGGGTTGAAGGAAAGGCAGAACAAGTCGTAAAATTTTCTCAAAAGAAATACCCAAATGAAGATACAAGTTGGTTAGAAAGTCTTACCGAAAAACAATATGATGAAATCTTTGATAAGTTGTTAAATGATGAGAATTTAGACGAAATAAAACATAGAATAGATGAGATGAAAAAAGTTGTTAGTTTCTTTATGAAAATATAAGGAAATGAACACAAAAATGATTAAAAGAGTGAGTGTTAAATATTCTCTTTTTTCATATACTTTAGGGGAGGGAGATATATGGATAATCAAATACATTTTGAACAAACACCTTATCATCATGTTTATTTAAAGGATCGTAAAACATTGGAACTTACAGGTATTAAAAAAATAGAAAGTTTTGATTCATTAGAATTTCTAATTGAAACATCATTAGGTTACTTAAATATTAAAGGAACAGATTTAGCGTTGGTACGCTTTGATCAAGAAAAAAAGGAAGTAAGTATTAAAGGAAATATTGATGGTCTTTCTTATTTATCTAATAAAAAGATGACAAAAGGAAAAGATACAATGTTGAATAAACTCTTGAAATAATGGATTTAGTTACACAAATACAGGGAATAGGCTATTCATTTGTCTACGGGATTGTCTTTACCTTTATGTATCATCTTATTTATAGTAATCTCGTCAAGATTAAGTTCAAGTATCTACGTTACTTTCTGCAGATTTGTTGTGGGATTTTATTTGCTGGTATCTATTTTACGGGTCTATTTTTTATAAATGAAGGTGTTTTGCGTTTTTATTTTTTAGTAGCTTTATTATTTGGTTTAATTATTTATCAAAATTATATGCACCAACAAATGATGATTGTCATTTATTATATAAACAAAGCAATAGATTATGTATTTTTTCCTATCCGCTTTGTTTTTTTGAGGTTTAATGCTATAATGAGGTCTATAAAGAAGAGGGTGAAAAGATGTCAAAAAAAAGATTAAGAAAAACATATAAACCAACAGCTTATATCTTAATTGGATGCTTTTTAATGTACATCTTATTATCACAAGCAATGGCCGCTTTTTCTCGTCAAGATGATATAAAAAAACTCGAAAATGAAGTAGCTGCGGTCAAAAAAGAGAAAAAAGAACTTGAAAACGAAGTTGAACTTTTAAATGATGATGATTATGTAACACGATATGCACGAGAAAATTATGTTTTTACAAGAGATGGTGAACAAGTTGTCATCTTACCAGATATAGATCAAGAAAAATAAGCGAATTGCTTATTTTTTTATTAGGAGAAGTTGTATGATTATAAAAGAAAAAATAGAAATGAAATCTTTGAAAAGAGAAAGAGATATTATTATTTATGTACCCGATGATTATCTAACATCTAAAAAAAGATATCCTGTTTTATTTATTAATGATGGACAAAATGCGTTCTTTGATGAAGAAGCTTATATTGGTAAAAGTTGGGGATTTCTTGAAAGTATAAAAAAATTACAAATTGATGTTATTTTAGTGGCAATTTATTGTAACTTTGAACCTTTAAAAAGAGAAGATGAATATGGACCATGGGTCATGTCACAAGATCTGTCACAAGAATTTCAATCAAATCGTTTAGTAGGTGGAGAAGGAAAAGCTTATGTTCATTTTCTAACGACTGAATTGAAACCATACATAGATCAAAGATTTCCTACAAAAATAGATGATTATGGAATTGTTGGAAGCTCCATGGGAGCACTTATTTCGTTTTATGCCTTTTTAAGATATCCAACGATTATTAAAAAGTGCGCTATACTTTCAAGTGCTTTTTGGATTTATGAACAAGAATTCGTAAATTTATTGAAAGTCACAGCAATAAGTCATAATATGTTGTATATGGATGTCGGTGGACAAGAAGATGATGAAAGATATGTTTCAAGTAATGAACATATTAAAAAATGTGTAGAGGGGAAATTGAAGGATTTTCAATATCGTTATTTTCCTGAAGGAAAACACAGTGAATATCATTGGTCTCAAAGAGTACCGATCTTTTTAAAAATGTTTTATGGAGGAAAGTAATATGTATCGTATCATGTTTTCGGATTTAGATGAAACTTTATTAGTAAATCATCATGTACCAAAAGTGAATCAAGAAGCTATTTTCAAAGCAAGAGAAAAGGGATTAAAGTTTGTTCCTTGTACAGGAAGAGCTTTTAATATGATTCCTGAGATTTTAAAGGAAATTGGAACCTATGATCAAGAGGAAGAATATTCTCTATGCTTTAATGGCGGATTGATTGTAGAAAATAAAAATAATAAAATACTTCATTTTAAAGGACTTGAATTTGATATAGCTAAAAAAATATTTGAAAATGCTAGAAATTTAGATGTATGTGTACTTGTTTTTACATTGGATTGTTGTTATATCTTCCATGCGGATGAAAATGAAATTGAAAGAAAAATAGCTCAAAAAGCAAAGTTTGAAGTAATTGAAGATTATAATTTAGATTTTTTAAAGGATGAAAAGATTGCGAAGATTCTTTATGAAAAAAGAGATATGGACTTTTTAAAAAGTTTAGAAACAAAATTACCACAAAGCATAAAAGAAACATGTAGTGTAGCTTTTTCAAGTGGTCGTTATATGGAAATGAATACTAAGGGTGTCGATAAAGGCTATGGAATGCGTTGGCTTGTAAATTATCTAGGCTATGATATGGATGAAACCATTGGTATTGGTGATAATTATAATGATGTTGAAATGATTAAAACTGCAAAACTTGGTTGTGCTGTGGCTTGTGCAAATGATGATATTAAAGAACTTGCTCAATATGTTACTGAAAAAGATTATGATGAAGGGGCAGTAAGTGAAGTTGTTGAAAAATTTATTTTAGGAGAAAATCATGAATAGATTTAAAACGATTGTAGAAATTGAATCACAAAAAGAATATTATCAAAAATTACATAAAATTATTGATCAAGAATATCAAACAAAAACAATTTATCCACCAAAACAACAGATTTTTAGAGCATTAAATCTTTGCAATTTTGATGACGTCAAAGTTGTGATTTTAGGACAAGATCCTTATCATGAACCTCATCAAGCTAATGGACTTGCTTTTTCTGTTACCAAAGATGTGCGTATTCCGCCAAGTCTTGTCAATATTTATAAAGAGATTCATGATGATTTAGGATTGCCTATTCCAAATCATGGTGATTTGACATATTGGGCAAAACAAGGTGTTTTATTACTTAACAATGTTTTAACGGTAGAAAAAGGAAAAGCAAATTCACATAAAGGACTTGGTTGGGAAACCTTTACTTTAAATGTCGTGCATTATTTAAATGAAAGAGAAAAACCACTGGTCTTTATTCTTTGGGGAAAGAATGCGATTGAAAAGAAAAAATACATTGATTCAAGACATCTTGTTTTAACAAGCGTTCATCCTTCTCCGTTATCGGCTTATCGTGGTTTCTTTGGTTCACGTCCTTTTTCTAAAACAAATGAGTTTTTAATTAAAAATGGGATGACACCAATTGATTGGAGTATCCCTAATGTTTAAGACAATTAAAGAAGCTTTATCTTTTATTGAATCACAAAGAGTAAAACGTTCTTTTGAAGACTTTCAAAAGATTGTAGATCGCTATCATTTTAATGTGAATTTAAAAAATGTGATTCATGTTGCAGGAACAAATGGAAAAGGATCGACTGTAACTTTTATTAAAGACTTATTAATGACACAAGGTTATCATGTAGGAACTTTTACCTCACCTTATATTATTAAACATAATGAAAGAATAGCGGTTGATGGAAAACCAATCAGTGATTTGGATTTATTAAGACTTATTAATCAACTTTATCCAATCATAGAAAAAGAACATCTTTCAATGTTTGAAATAGATACCCTTATTATGCTTTCTTATTTCAATGAGCTTGATTTAGATTATCATGTTATTGAATGTGGAATAGGTGGACTTAATGATAAAACGAATGTAATTCAAAGCAAGATTGCGGTAATCACAAATATTGGCTATGATCATCAATTTATGTTAGGAAATACCCTATTAGACATAGCTTGTCATAAAGCAGGAATTATCAAAGAAAGAGTTCCTTTATTTACAACAGAGAAAAATCAAGAGATTTTAACTTATTTTCAAAAAGTGTGTAAAGAAAAACAAAGTACTTTTTATCATGTAGAAATTCCGGATAGTCATCACTATCCTTATCCTATTTCTTTTAAAGAAAATGATTATCTTCTTTACTTACCATCTTATCAAGTGGATAATCTTTTACTTGCTTTACATGTTGTTTCTTCTTTAATAGAGTTAAAAAGAGGAGATATTGAAAGCGTTATTGAGCATTTTATATGGCCTTGTCGTTTTGAACGATTTGGTTCTCTTTATTTAGATGGCGCACATAATATTAATGGTATTATGGCTCTGATTCAAACAATTAAGGAAAGAAATTTAGAAGATGTAGGGATCGTTTTTAGTTCTTTAATAGATAAAGATGGAACGAAAATGTTGGAGTTATTAAAGAATTATGATGTAATGCTTGCTGATTTTGAAGATGAAAGAAGTCAAGGAGGACATATTTCTTATCAAGAAGCAATTTCAATAATGAAAGAAAAACATAAAAATGTTGTTGTGACAGGATCACTTCATTTTGTTTCAACAGTTCGTCAATATGTAATAAGTGCGTAAGCACTTATTTTACTTTATGTTGATAATCTAAAGGTTCACCAAATTCGGCCCAAAGTAAGTAGACAAGAAGCAACATAATTGTTTGTCCCGTTTCAGTTACAATAATAAAATGATCCCTTCCTGCTTGTTGAATGGTTCCAGTATAGATTTTATCATTCCATGCTTTAGAACCTGTATAACTAAAATAAAAAGTTCCTTTTTTACCAACATTAACTCTTAAAATATTTTCGACATAAGTTTGTTCAGCAGGTTGAGCAGGTGGCGTGGGTGTTTCTTGTCGAGTTGGCATTTCTTCCTCTTTAACTAGATAAGGATTTAAGTCATCAAAATAATCCATAGAAGCCTCCTATAAATCACAATTATCTTTTAAACCTAGATTGTAAAAACAATGTTTTTTATATCTTCCTGAAAATCTTCCAAAGAAGGTTTCAGGACACTCAACATTGGTTCCAGGATTTTTAAACCATAAGGCGTTCGTGGCAGGTTCATTTCGATAGCCATTGATACAACGTAAGGCAATGGCTTTTTCACTTTGGTTAACGGGTTCATTAAAAAGGGGTTGTCCTACGCCAGCAAATTGATTTGTTTGATAAATTACTTCACTTAACGTTCTTACGTTTCTAAAAATATCACAATTTGCGACAACACGATTGACAACGACATTTCCTACAAGTAACATCCCTTCTTCGCCCTCCCCTAAAGCTTCAGATTTTATCAATCTCGCTAAAAGTTCGACTTCTTTTTCGGTATATGAAATTCTAGCCATGTTTTCACCTCAAAATAATTTATGATAATTCTTTCAATTTATGCTTAAAAAGGAGTACAATTAAATTAGCCTAAAAATTTAGTCTATATTTATGAAAATCTTTAATAATTCCGTGAATTATATAGGAATTTATGATAAGATAATTATATAGATTAAAGCGCTTACATTTTTGTATAGGAGGAGTTAAAAATGGGAAAAGAAATTGTCGCTATGATTTTAGCTGGAGGGCGTGGAACACGTTTAAAAGAACTAACAGCAAAAGTCGCAAAACCGGCAGTTCACTTTGGGGGAAAATATAGAATTATTGACTTCCCTCTTAGTAACTGTGCAAATTCAGGAATTGATATTGTAGGTGTACTTACACAATATGAATCTGTATTACTTGGAACTTATGTAGGAGCAGGTACAAAATGGGGATTGGATGGAGCAAACTCACTTGCTGCAATCTTACCTGCACGTGAAAGAGATGAAGTTGGAGCTACATGGTATGCTGGTACTGCCGATGCCATCTATCAAAACTTAGATTTCTTAGATCGCTATGACCCAGAATATGTGTTAATTTTATCAGGAGACCATATTTATAAAATGGAATATGATCAAATGTTAGAAGCACATAAACAACGTGGTGCAGATGCTACTATTGCAGTATTAAATGTATCACTTAAAGAAGCAAGTCGTTTTGGTATTATGAATGCTCATGATGATGGAACTATCTATGAATTCGAAGAAAAACCAGAACATCCAAAATCAACTTTAGCATCAATGGGTATTTATATCTTTACTTACAAACAATTACGTAAATACTTAGTTGCTGATGCAAAAGATAAAGATAGTAAACATGACTTTGGTATGAATATCATCCCAGCAATGTTGAATGACAATAAAAAACTTTATGCTTGGGAATTTGATGGATATTGGAAAGATGTTGGTACTGTAGATAGTTTATGGGAAGCAAACATGGACTTACTTAAAGACAAAGATTTAGATTTATATAATATCAAAAAAGATTGGAAAATCTATACTGAAGATACTTTAGGAAAACCTCAAATTATCGGTGAAAAGGCTGATGTTAAAAATTCTCTTGTAACTCAAGGGTGTATGGTAAATGGAACAGTAGAAGGATCTGTTTTATTTAATAATGTCAATGTTGGTGAAGGAGCAAAAGTTGTTGATTCTGTATTAATGCCAGGTGTTCTTGTAGAAGAAGGTGCAGAAATATATAAAGCCATTATTGATGAAAATGTAGTTGTTAAAGCTGGTACTGTCATTAATTCAGAAGCTAAAGAAGTTGAATTAGTGAGCGATAATAGTAGATAGAGGGGGAAGTAAAGATGGCAAAAGTTATTGGTTTAGTAAACTTACATTCAGATATAGAATTTGCAGGATTGACAGAAAGAAGACCAGTGGCCTCTGTAAGCTTCCTTGGTCGTTATGGAATTATTGACTTTGTTTTATCAAATATGTCAAATTCAAAAATTGATGCAGTAGGGGTTATGATTCAACAAAAACCTCGTTCATTATTTAAACATTTAGGAAATGGTAATTCATGGAACTTCAACCAAAAAGCTGGGGGTGTTTCATTACTTTATAATGAAAAATATGCTAACGATCCTAAATACAATCATGATATCAACAATTTAGTTGAAAATATTCATTTCTTAGAAACAAGTAATTCAGACTATGTAGTAATTGCTCCAGCGCATATTATTACAACAATGGATTACAATGATGTTATCACAGCTCATGAAAAATCAGGAGCATCTATTACAATGGTTTATCGTAAAGCAAAAGATGCTGATGTTGCTTGGGTTGGTTGTGATGTTTTAGACATCGATAAAGATGGTTTATTAACTGGTAAAACAATTAATAAAGGAACAAGAAAAAGACAAAATATTTCATTAGAAACTTATGTCATTAATACAAAAGAGTTATTAGAAATCATGAAAAAAGCACATAAGATTTCTGCATTCTATGATTTAAAAGATATTTTAGGATATTTATGTGACGAAAAACAAATTCACACTTATGAATACAAAGGATATGCACGTTGTTTAGATTCTACAGCTGCTTATTTCAAATATTCACTAGAAATGTTGGATATCGATATTTCTTCACGCGTCTTTAAATCAAATTGGCCAATTTATACAAATACAAATGATACACCACCAACTAAATACTTAGAAAATGCAAAAGTGAAAAAATCATTCGTTGCTAATGGTACAGTTATTGATGGTACAATTGAAAATAGTATTATTGGTCGTGAAGTTATTATTGGAAAAGGTGCAGTTATCAAAAACTGTGTTATTTTCTCAGGGTCTAAGATTGCGCCAAATGCAGTATTAGAAAACGTTATTATTGATAAACGTGCAAAAGTTGAAAAAAAATTAGAATTAAAAGGAACAGAAAATAATCCACTTTACATTAAAGAAGGAGATCGTGTTTAATGAGAGTTATGTATGTTGCCAGTGAAGCTACTCCTTTTATTAAATCCGGTGGCTTAGCTGACGTTATTGGTTCATTACCAAAGGAAACAGCAAAGAAAGATGTTGAAAGTATTGTTGTTATTCCTAAATACCAAGATATGAAATTTGTTGATCAAATTGAATACGTAACAAATTTTGATATCTATATGGGATGGCGTAAACGTTATTGTGGTATTTTCAAAGCTGAAGTTGATGGTGTCACTTTCTACTTCATTGATAATGAACAATATTTTGGTAGACCTGGTTTATATGGATACGATGATGATTATGAAAGATTTGCTTTCTTTGATTTTGCAGTCTTAGAATTAATTAGTCATTTAAATATTAAACCTGATGTTTTACAATTAAATGATTGGCAAACAGCAATGATTGCGATGCTTTATAAGGAAAGATATTGTTATTATGATTATTATCAAAATATTAAACTTGTATTCACAATTCACAATATTTTATACCAAGGTAAAGCTGATCCACATATTTTAGAAGAGTTTTTCGCACTTGATAGCTATCTTTATTATAACGGTAACTGTCGTAATGATGGATGTTTAAATATGATGAAAGCGGCAATTTTCTATAGTGATGTTATTACGACAGTTTCCCCTACTTATGCAAGGGAAATATTGACAGATCAATATGGTGAAGGTTTACAATCGATTCTTGAAATGAGAAAACATGATCTTTATGGTATTTTAAATGGTGTTGATTATGATGTGATCAATCCAAGTAAAGATCAAACAATTGTGAAAAAATATTCACCACGTTCTGTAAAAACAGGTAAATTAGAAAATAAACTTGCTTTACAAAGACAAGTTGGATTACCTGAAGATTCTAAAGTTGCTTTAATCGGTATTGTTACAAGACTTACAGAACAAAAAGGACTTGATTTGATTATTAATCAATTTGAAGCAATGTGTCAAAGACGAGTTCAAATTATTATCTTAGGATCAGGAGATCGTATGTATGAAGATGCTTTAAAAGGTGTTGCTTGGGAACACAAAGATAAAGTTTCTTTCCAATGTAAATATGACTTTGTTTTATCAAATCGTATTTATGCTGGATGCGACATGTTCTTAATGCCTTCACTGTTTGAACCATGTGGTTTATCACAAATGATGTCATTAAAATATGGAACAATTCCTATTGTAAGAGAAACAGGTGGCTTGGCTGACAGTGTTCAACCATATAATGAATTTGAAGGAACAGGAACAGGATTTAGTTTCTATAACTACAATGCTCATGAAATGATGGATACAATAGATTATGCATTGCATACATTCTATGATTGCCCAGAAGCATGGGATGCCATGGTTCAAAGAGCAATGGCAGAAAAACTTGATTGGGATGCTAGTGCAGAACAATATATTCGTTTATTTGCTTCGTTGCTTTAAGATAAAAAGTGTCGGTAAAACCGATACTTTTTTCTTGAATGAAAATCAATAATAAGCTATGATACATGTAAAATATAAGGAGGCATTTATGAAAAAAATAAAAGAGGATTTACATTAGTGGAAATTATTGTTGTACTTGTCATACTTGCTATCCTTGCAGCCATAGCCGTTCCAACAACGTTTGGTTATGTAGATGAAAAGAAGTGAGAGAACTAGCAAAGTTAAGAGAATCGTTAATTGCATCACAGGTGACATTTGTAAAATCAGCGGCTTTTGGTGAAATTGGGAAGGATGTCACCAATGAAACAGGTAGTACGAATTACTACCTTACTGATAATCAAAATAAAAGTATTCAAAAATACTTAGATACAAAGCCTTATGTTTTGATTTATGGAATTGGTGCACCGAGTTATTATGGTGGAACCTCTAAAGAGGCAAGTAATGTTTACTGTATAATTTATCAAAAAGATAATAATAGTAAACCATGGTGCTACGATGAAAAAATGGTCACATCGATATTTGTGGAATAAAGATGGTGCAAAACCTGGTGAAGATGTAACACGTGCTATGTATACTATAGATGGATATAACAGAATGAGAAATGTAAAAGATAGCAAGAATGAAGATGCTCGTGTTGCAATGTGTTATGGTTATGTTTATGGTAACCTTTGTCAAAATAGTGGAAGTTATTCAGAAATATGGAATGTTATTAAAAAACTTAGTGAATAAGTCAGCTTATAAAGGCTGATTTTTTCTTTTGGAACAAATTGGGCTTGGACTGGTGTTGTCAAAGGAGAAAAACTTGTGTAAAATGTTAAAAAGAGGTGATGACATGAAAAACATAATAAAAGTAATGATGGTATTTATTTGTGTTGTTTCATTAGTTGCTTGTGGGAAAAAGGATGAAACGGTTTCTACAAATAAAGATGGTACGTTATATGAAGCAGGGGTAGGTGTTTCGTTTTATTATCCTAATGATTTTCAATTATCCGAAACAGATAAAAGTGATGGAGTAATACGCTTTGTAAAGGAAAATCAAGTTTTGTTTTATAAAGTTGAAAAGAACGAGTATGATAATGATACAACTCAACTTTCAGAACTTTATAAAGGAGAATTAGAATCTTCAGGTGTTTCTTCTTTAGAAGTGAAGACACCGGCTTTAGAAAGTGGCTTAAAATGTTATGAGTATAAAGGAAATTATGTGGAAAATGGTTTGAAGTTTATTCATTTAGTGTATTTTGATGAGCAAAGTACCTATATTTATGGATATGAAGCGAACAGTAAAGATTTTAAAAAGAATTATAAGAGAATGATTGTTTATTTAGAGTCTTTTACGAAGACATCAGGATTGTAAAATTGTTATTTTGTGATAGAATGAAGTCAATAAAAATAAATTATAGGTAAGAGAAGTATATAGAGGATATTTTTTAGAGAGGACATGAGGGTGGAAATTGTCTAAATGAATTTATAGAAATGCACTTACTTGAGTCTTTTGAAAAGAAAGAACGTTGATTGCGTTAAGATCGTCATAAAGCATCATCTATCTGGTGGAAGAACACGTTAGTGTCTAGATAGTGAATGCTTTTTTTGTTAGAAGGAGGAGCTTATGAAATTATTTAATACACTAACAAATAAAAAAGAAGAGTTTAAACCTTTAAAAGAAGGTGAAGTAAGTATTTATGTATGTGGACCAACAGTATATAACTATGTTCATATTGGAAATACAAGACCAATGATTGTTTTTGATGTTTTAAGAAGAACGTTTGAATATCAAGGAAATAAAGTAACATTTGTTTCTAACTTTACTGATGTTGATGATAAAATCATTAAAGCCGCAAAACAAGAAGGAATCAGTGAAAAAGAATTAACAGATAAATATATCAAAGCTTATGAAGATGTAAGAAGAGATTTGAACTTAGAATTTCCTACTTATGCACCACGTGTTACAGAAACAATGGATCAAATTATTGCATTTATTGAAAAACTTGTAGAAAAAGGATATGCCTATGAAGTTGAGGGAGATGTTTATTTTAGGGTTTCTAAAGTAAAAGAATACGGTGAACTTTCAGGAATTAAAATTGAAGATCTTGTAGCTGGGGCAAGTGAACGTGTAGAAGATAAGGGTGTTAAAGAAGAATCTACAGATTTCGCCTTATGGAAAAAGACTGATGAAGGTATTCAATTTGATAGTCCTTGGTCAAAAGGTAGACCAGGATGGCATACAGAATGTGTTGTTATGATCAATGATATTTTTGAAAATGGTAGGATTGATATTCATGGTGGAGGACAAGATTTAAAATTTCCACATCATGAAAATGAAATTGCACAATCAAGAGCGCTTAACGGTCATCCAATTGCGGATACATGGATGCATAATCAAATGATTAATATTAATAATGAAAAGATGTCTAAATCTTTAGGTAATGTTATTTGGGCTAAAGATTTAATTAAAGAACTTGGTTGTAATGTGTATAAATGGTTTATGTTATCAAGTCATTATCGTAATCCTTTAAATATGACGAATGAAATTATTGAAGGAGTTAAAAAAGAAGTCGCTAAGGTAGAAAATGTTTTAAAACAAACTTCTCTTTATTTACAAATTAATCATCTAAAAGAAAGTGATTATAATAAGGAAACAGTAGATCGTATGGTGAACGCTTTATCTGATGATTTAAACACTTCTTTAGCATTAACTGAAATCTTAAATCAAGTTAAAGTATTAAATCAAGTAATGCGTGTTAAAGAAAAAGATGCAACTGTTATTTCAAAAGAATATCAAACTTTATTAAAAATGTGTGATGTGATTGGTTTTGTTTTCAAACCAAAACAATTAGATGATGAAGAATTAGCTACTTATAAAAAATGGTTAGATGCAAAAGTTGAAAAAGACTTTGGAAAAGCAGATCAATATCGTGATATTTTAATTAAGAAAGGAATTATTTAATGAATCCAGACTTTATAAATCCGCTTGTTCTTGCTTATTTAGGTGATAGTGTTTTAGAACTTTTGGTAAGAGAGTATCTTATTAACAATGATCTACAAAAAGTAAATGAGCTCTATCAAAAAGCAACACACTATGTAAGTAGTAAAGCTCATGAAGATTTTATCTTGTATATTTTAGAACAAAACTTTCTAACAGAAAAAGAAGTTGGTATTTTTAAAAGGGGAAGAAATACAAAAACCAATAAAAGAGATTCGAAAGAACATCGTTATTCAACAGGATTTGAATGTCTAATTGGTTATTTATATTTAAATAATCAACAAGAGAGAATCTACGAAATCTTTGATGAGTTTAAAAAACGTGTGAATGAACTCGAAAATGAAGAAATTTGACACAAATTTGAGACAAAAAATGGAGAAAAATATGAAACAATATATATATGGAAAAAATCCTATCATGGAAGCATTAAAGGGTGCGAGTGTTTATAAGATTTATATGTTGAATGGGCATAAAGATCAAAAGATTTTTGACTTATGTAAACGAAATCAAATTCCTTTAGAGTTTGTGGATAAAAAAGAATTTGATAAAAAAGTTGGAAAAGTTGTTCATCAAGGGGTAATGGCTTATATTGAAAATTATCGTTATTACTCAATAGATGAAATCTTAAATTCTATTCAACCAGAGAAACAACCATTATTATTAATGCTTGATGGTTTAGAAGATCCACACAATTTAGGTGCAATATTAAGAACATGTGATGCTATTGGTGTTGATGGTGTCATTATTGGAAAAAATCGAAGCGTAGGTTTAAATGCAACGGTTGCTAAAGTATCTACAGGGGCGATTCATCATGTCAAAGTGGCACAAGTCACAAATCTTACAAGGACTTTAGAAGATTTAAAGAAAAAGTCATTCTGGATCGTAGGTTGTGAACTTGAAAACAGCCAAGATTATCGTAGTGTGGATTACAATATGCCAACTGTTTTAGTCATTGGTTCGGAAGGTTTTGGTATGTCACGTCTTGTTAAGAAAAGTTGTGATATCAATGTTGTTTTACCAATGGAAGGACATGTTAATTCCTTGAATGCTTCAGTGGCAGCATCTGTTCTTCTCTATCAAGTATATAATTCAAGACACCCTTTATAAAAAGAAAGGGGATAAACTATGATAGCGTACAATGAACAAGAATTAATTTATTTATATCATTTGGGTTCAATGAGGGCCTATGAAATATTATTAAGTGAATATCGAAAATTTATTTATGCTTATGCAAATCGCTATGATAGTGGTATTGAATATTCAGAAGATTCGCTTCAAGAAATGATGATTTCACTTTCTCACGCTTTTGAAGCTTATCGCATTGACAAAAATACTTCTATGCGTACTTACTTTTTCTATGTAATTAAATCCTCATTAAGTACAAAAAAAAGAATGGTTTATCGGAAAATTCGTTATCTTGATGATAAAAAGAAAATTTCTTTAGATCAAAATATCTATGGAACAAGTATAAAAGTAGAAAACGTCATTGCAGATACCAAAAAAACGTATCGACCAGAATGTCAATTAGAGATTCAAAATCGAGAGCAAATATCTTTAGATGTTTTAGAAAAGAAAGCTTCGCCTTTAGAAAAAGAGGTTGTTTATTATTTACAACTAGGCTATAAGTTTAAAGAAATAGCAGAAATACTTGGTGTCGATATTAAATGTATTTATAATGCGCATTATCGCTTGCGAAAAAAAGTACGTTGTAAATAAGATTGACTATGAATTTCTTTTATGCTAAATTATAGTAGCATAGAAATGAGTTGATATTATGAAGGAAAAAGTCATTTTAGTGTGTAGTGAATGTTTATCAAGAAACTATACAATGACAAAAAATAAAAGATTAAATGTAAACAGATTAGAATTAAATAAATATTGTAAACGATGTGGTAAACATACTTTACATAAAGAAACGAAATAAGGAGGTTGACTCGTGTTTGGTAAAAAAGCTGAGACAGAAGTAGTTGAAGAAGTAGAACATGAATTACGTTTTAAAGAATGGTTTAATTTAAAAGGTATTCGTGAAGAAATTAAAAAAGTTCATTGGTTAACAAAAAAAGAATTATTTAATAATTCAGTAGTTGTATTAGTATTTACTTTTGTAATGGGATTATTCTTCTTCGGGGGAGATGCCGTTATTGCATTTATTTTAAAAGCATTGGGGATGGATTAGATTATGGCAGGAATGAATGATGAAGGTAGACAATGGTATGTCGTTTGTACATACAATGGTCATGAAAATAAAGTAAAAGAAAACTTAGAAAAACGTATTGAATCAATGGGATTACAAGATTGTTTATATAATATTATTATCCCAGAACATGTTGAAACAATTATTAAAGATGGTAAAAAAATTAATAAAGTAACAAATATGTTCCCAGGATATGTTCTTGTAGAAATGGTTATGACTGATGAAGCGTGGTACGTTGTACGTAATACATCAGGAGTATCTGGATTTATTGGTTCTTCAGGTGGTGGAGCAAAACCTTTCCCGCTTCAAAAACATGAATTAGATCCTATTTTAAAGAAAATGGGTATTTCTACATCAGCTGTTGAAATTGATTATGCTGTTGGTGATGAAGTTAATGTTATTTCAGGACCTTTTGCTGGTAAAAGTGGAACAGTTGAATCAATTGATTTTGAAAAAGAAAATGCAAAAGTTCTTATTGATTTTTTAGGTAATCAAACACCTATGGAAATTGAATTAGTTGCATTAGAAAAAGCATTCTAGGACAAATGTTTTATACATTTGTCTTTTTGTTAGGAGGAAGAAAATGACTAAATTATTTTTCTTTGATATTGATGGAACATTAATTGAATGTAATAAAGGTCTTTATGAAATATCAAAAACAAATAGACAATCGTTTGATGTCTTAAAAGAAAAAGGACATGATGTCTTTTTGGCAACGGGAAGATGTAAATGTTTTATAACAGATGGAGTTATGAATTATCCGTTTAGTGGCTATGTCACATGTAATGGGGGTTATGTAGAATATAAAGGAAAAGCTCTTTATAAAGCAATTGTTCCAGCAAAAGCAATTGAAGAAACTATTAAATTATCAAAAGAACATCATTTTAGTTTTTATTTTGAAAGCAATGATTTTATTTATGTTTTAGATCGAAATGAACCAAGACATGTTGAATTTGCGAAAAATTGGGGAATGAAAGATGAAACAATCATTGATGATTTTGATCCACAAGAAATAGAAGCTTATATTGGTATGATTGTTATCAATTCTAAAGAGGATATTCCGGTTTTAGTAGAAACGTTATCACCTTATTTTGATATCCAAAGACATCAAACAGGTTATTCTTTTGATTTGACTTTAAAAGGTGTTTCAAAAGCGGTAGGAATTAAAAAACTTGTAGAAGCTTTAAATAAAGATATGCAAGATACAATTGCTTTTGGTGATGGAAGAAATGACTTAGAAATGTTAGAAGAGGTAAATACCGGTGTTGCTATGGGAAATGCAGTTCCAGAAGCAAAAGCAGTAGCAAATGAAGTATGCCAAGATGTTATCAATGATGGAATTACACTATGGTTGAAGGAACACGACTTTATTTAAAGTGTTCTTTTTTTTGTTATAATGGATGCGGTGATGATATGAAAGAAAAAATTTGTAATGAAAGACATTGTGGAAATGGCTGGTGTTGGAAAAACTATAGTTTCTTGTTATTTTAATGAAGACTATGTTAAAGATTTTGAAGAAATTGATAATGGTTTTGATATCTATGCAGCTCACTCTTTCTTGGATGAAAAAGGAAGAAGAATACTCATTGGTTGGATGTGACTTCCTGATGTCGATTATACGATTCCAACAGTAGAAAATACTATTTTTGAATTGCACATTTCAAAAATCCAAGATCAATTTTCTTTAAAACTAAGAAGTGATTTTACTTTAGAAAACGAAAATAGTCTTTTAATGAAAGTAGGATATGGACGTAAACAAAGACATTTAAAAGTTGATCATTTAGATTATATAGTGATTTTTAGTGAATGGAGTTCTTTAGAGTGTGATCAAGAAGTTGAACTTTATTATTTAGACTCTTTTAAAATAATGTGTGAAAAGTAGGCTTAACAAAAGTCTGCTTTTTATATAACAAATTTTTGGTGTATTCTTAACAATAAAAGAGTAAAATGTTTTTAGGAGGTGAGACTATGTTGTTGTTTGGACATAGGGGCTATAGTGATCAATATCCTGAAAATACAATGTTGGCTTTTGAAAAGGCTATCGAAAATGGTTTTGATGGAATTGAAACAGATGTTCATAAAACAAAAGATGGCGTTCTTGTTTTATGTCATGATGAAAAAATAAATCGAACTAGTAATGGAAAAGGTTATATCAAAGATATGACTTATGATGAACTTTGTACTTATAATTTTGGAACAAAGGAAAATCCTCAAAGAATTCCTGCATTGAAAGATCTCTTGGAATTATGTAAAGGCAAAAAAATAAAAATTAATTTAGAAATTAAAACAAATAAGATCCAATATTCAGGAATAGAATTAGAAAGCTATCAAATGATTAAAGAGATGGGAATGTTAGATCAAGTATTGTTTTCGAGTTTTTCTATTGAATCTCTTTATAAATTAAGAGCGATTGATTCATCTTTATATTTAGGATATCTTTTTGAAGATGATTATGAAAAGAATAAACAATTATGTTTAACACAAAAATTACATGTCCATGTACGAGAAGATTATTTAGATGAAGATGAAATTGCACTTTATTTAAAACATGGATTAGATATTAATACATGGGGTGTAACAAATCGTTTTCGTTATGGTTATTTTAAGGAAAAAGGTGTAAATATTGTCATAGCAAACAAAAATTTCAAGAAGCTAAAAATGTAATCGCTTACGTTGTTTTTTTTACCCATCAAACGTGCGATAATACTTGTTTTTTGCATGTTTTTCATGTAAGATGTTGGTGTACAAATGAAAAATTTCACAATAAATATGGAGGAAATAAAATGGCAGAAAAAAAACCTGTACAACAAGCTGTCCCAACTGAAGCAGAAACTGATGCTCATGTTGATGACCTTGTAAACAAAGCTTTAAAAGCTTTAGAAGAATTTGAAGATTTTACACAAGAACAAGTAGACTACATCGTTGCTAAATGTTCTGTAGCTGGGTTAGACCATCATGGTATTTTAGCTGAAGCTGCAGTTAACGAAACAGGACGTGGAGTATTTGAAGATAAAGCTGTTAAAAACTTATTTGCATGTGAATATGTTACTAATAATTTACGTCATTTAAAAACAGTAGGAATCATCAATGAAGATCCATTAACTGGAATTACTGAAATTGCAGAACCAGTAGGTGTTGTTTGTGGTATCGTTCCAACAACTAACCCAACTTCAACAGTAATTTTCAAATCATTAATCGCTTTAAAAACAAGAAACCCAATCATTTTCTCGTTCCACCCAAGCGCTCATGAAAGTTCAAAACAAGCTGCAATCGTTATTAGAGATGCTGCTATTGCTGCTGGTGCACCAGAAAACTGTATTCAATGGTTATCTATTAAATCTATGTATGCAACTAATGCATTAATGAATCACCCAGGTGTTGCAACTATTTTAGCAACTGGTGGTAACGCAATGGTTAAAGCTGCATATTCATGTGGTAAACCTGCTTTAGGTGTAGGTGCTGGTAACGTACCTGCATATGTTGAAAAAACATGTGTATTACCAAGAGCTGTAAATGATATCGTATTATCAAAATCTTTCGACAATGGTATGATTTGTGCTTCTGAACAAGCTGCAATCGTAGACCAAGAAATCTACAGTGATTTCATGAAAGAAATTAAAAGATTCCATGTTTACTTTGTAAACAAAGAAGAAAAAGCTAAACTTGAAAAATTCATGTTTGGTGCAGAAGCTTATTCAGACAATGTTGCTCAAGCTAAATTAAATCCTAATGTTGTAGGTAAACCTGCTGAATGGATTGCTGAACAAGCTGGATTTAAAGTTCCTGCTGAAACACAAATTATCTGTGCAGAATGTAAAGAAGTAGGACCAAATGAACCATTAACTAGAGAAAAATTATCTCCAGTATTAGCTATCTTAAAAGCTAAAAGCACTGATGATGGTATCGCTAAAGCAGCTGCAATGGTTGAATTTAACGGTTTAGGTCACTCTGCTGCAATTCATACAGAAGATCATGAAATTTCTAAAAAATTCGGACATGCATGTAAAGCAATCCGTATCATTGAAAACGCTCCATCAACATTCGGTGGTATTGGATCAGTATATAATGCATTCATTCCATCGTTAACATTAGGTTGTGGTTCTTACGGACATAACTCAGTATCTAACAACGTAAGTGCTGTTAACTTAATCAATATTAAGAGAATAGGGAGACGTAATAACAATATGCAATGGGTTAAACTTCCTCCAAAAGTATACTTTGAAAAGAATTCAATTAGATACTTAAGAGATATGAAACATATGGAAAAAGCCATGATCGTTACTGATAGAAGTATGGTAAATCTTGGTTATGTTGAAAAAATCGAAGACGTTATTAGAAGAAGACGTAATCATGTAGATATCGAATTATTCTTTGATGTTGAACCAGATCCAAGTATTGATACTGTAAGAGAAGGGGTAGAATTAATGAGAAAATTCGAACCTGATTGTATCATCGCTTTAGGTGGGGGATCATCAATGGATGCTGCTAAAGTTATGTGGTTAATGTATGAAAACCCAGAAGTTAACTTTGATGATATCAAACAAAAATTCATGGATATCAGAAAACGTGCTTTCAAATTCCCTGAATTAGGTAAAAAAGCAAAAATGATCTGTATCCCAACTACATCAGGAACTGGATCAGAAGTTACTCCTTTCGCAGTTATCACTGATAAGAAAGAAAACAAAAAATATCCATTAACTGACTATGCTTTAACTCCAACTATCGCTATCGTTGACCCTGAATTCGTAATGTCATTACCAGGAGCAATCGCTGCTGATACAGGTATCGACGTATTAACTCATGCAGTTGAAGCTTATGTTTCAATCTTAGCATCTGACTTTACTGATGGATGGGCTAAACAAGCTGTTAAATTAGTATTTGAATACTTAGAAGAATCAGTTAAGAAAGGTACTCCAATTGCAAGAGAAAAAATGCATAACGCTGCAACTATCGCAGGTATGGCATTCGCTAATGCGTTCTTAGGAATGAACCACTCATTAGCTCATAAAATTGGTGGGGAATGGCATATTCCACATGGTAGAACAAATGGTATCTTATTACCACACGTAATTAGATATAACGGAACTATTCCAACTAAATTAAATATCTGGCCAAAAATTGAAAACTATAAAGCTGATGTTAAATTCATGGAATTAGCTCAATTAATTGGATTAAATCCTAAGACTCCAGCTGAAGGTGTTGAAATGTTCGCTGATGCTTGTGAAGAATTATGTCACAAAGTAGGTGTTGTATCTAACGTAGAATCTCAAGGTATCTCAAGAGAAGCTTGGGAAGAATCAGTTCATAGAATTGCTATGAATGCTTACGAAGATCAATGTACACCAGCTAACCCTAGAATGCCTATGGTTAAAGATATGGAAGATATCTTACGTAAAATTTACGATTACAAAAACAAATTTGATAAATAATGATAAAGGTAGGCATGTCCTACCTTTTCTTTTATGTTAAGATAAAGTTCATAATTAATTCATATAGAATTGTTATATTAATCATGTCAGATGAAGACAATATAATAAACAAGTATAAGTGACCCCTCTCCCAAAAATTCACTTATACGCAAAAGAGGAACGCGTGTTCCTTTTTTTGTTTAAAAATGATAAATTTATTATTGCAATAAATATTTAATATTGATAAAATAAGAAAGGGCAATACAGTGTCTTCCATAGGAAGGCACTTTTTATTTTTATAGATACTAGAGGAGGATAGAAAATGGCTAAATACATATTTGTAACTGGTGGAGTTGTTTCAGGTCTTGGTAAAGGTTTAACAGCTGCATCTTTAGGAAGAATTTTAAAACAAAGAGGACAAAAAGTCTTCATGCAAAAATTAGATCCATATATTAACGTTGATCCAGGAACAATGTCACCTTATCAACATGGGGAAGTCTTTGTAACTGCAGATGGGGCAGAAACAGACTTGGATTTAGGACACTATGAAAGATTTATTGATGAACAATTAAATAAAAACTCATCAATTACAACAGGTAGAATTTATAGTAACGTTATTTCAAAAGAAAGACGTGGAGATTATTTAGGAGCTACTGTACAAGTTGTTCCTCATATTACAAATGAAATTAAAGAAAGAATTTATGCAGCTGCACGTAGTTCTAAAGCAGATATCGTTATTACTGAAATTGGTGGAACTACAGGAGATATCGAAAGTTTACCTTTCATCGAAGCTATCCGCCAAGTAAGATTAGATTTAGGGTATGAAAATACCGTTTATATTCATACAACTTTACTTCCATACATTGGGGCAAGTCATGAAGTAAAAACAAAACCAACACAACATAGTGTTAAAGAATTAAGAGGTTTAGGTATTCAACCAGATTTTATTGTTTGTCGTAGTGAACATCATATTGAAAAAGAATTAAAAGATAAGATTTCTTTATTTTGTAATGTACCAACACAAAATGTTATTTCAAACTATGATGTAGAAAATTTATATGAATTACCACGCATGTTGCTAGATCAAAAAATGGATGATTTAGTATTACAACATCTTCAAATCAATGCACCAGCAGCGCATATGGATGAATGGGATGCTTTAGTTAACCGTGTTAAAAACTTAAACCAAGAATTAAATATTGCGTTAGTTGGAAAATATGTTCAATTGCCTGATGCATATTTATCAGTTAACGAAGCTTTAAGACATGCAGGATATTATGTGAACAGTGTTGTTAATATTGATTTTATTAATTCAGAAGAATTAAATAAAGAAAATGTAGCAGAAAGATTAAAAGATGCCGATGGTATCATTGTTCCAGGTGGATTTGGTGATCGTGGTATTGCTGGTATGATTGATGCTATTGAATATGCACGTACAAATAATGTACCACTTTTAGGTATTTGTTTAGGTATGCAATTAATTACCATTGAATATGCTAGAAATGTATGTGGTATTAAAGATGCTAACTCATTAGAATTTGATGAATTATGTAAGAATCCAGTGATCAATTTAATGTCTGACCAATCTTTAGAAGATATGGGAGGTACACAAAGATTAGGTGATTATGAATGTCAATTAAATCCAGGGACACAAGCAGCACGTCTTTATGGAAAAGAATTAATTAAAGAAAGACATCGTCATAGATATGAATTTAATAATAACTATAAAGATGTTTTAGTTGAAAATGGTTTAAAAGTTGCGGGATTTAACCCGGAAAGAAATCTTGTAGAAATTGTTGAAATTGAAGATCATCCTTACTATGTAGGATGTCAATTCCATCCAGAATTTACTTCAAGACCGAACCGTGCACAACCTTTATTCCAAGGTTTAATTTCAGCGGCACATGATCGTAAATATAATAAATAATAAAAAGAAAGCAATATCGAAAGATATTGCTTTTTATACAAAAAAGGAGATTGTTTTTACAATCTCCACTTTTTTTATTTCTTAGGTAATTTAAATGAACTCTTTAATGAAACGATTCTATTAAATACAAAATGATCCTCTGTAGAATCTTTTGTATCAATACAGAAATAACCATTTCTTACAAATTGGAACGAATCACCACGTTTGTATTTTTCGATAGCTGGTTCAACATAACAATCATCAATAACAGTTAATGAATTAGGATTTAAGTTTAAAGATCCATCTTCATTATAAACACCTTTTTCTTCATCGACTAAGTTTTCATATAAACGTGCTGTTACTTTCTTACAATGATGAACAGGAACCCAATGAATTGTACCTTTTACTTTTCTACCAGTAAATCCTGTACCGTTTTTAGTAATAGGATCATAAGTACAATGAACAACAGTTACTTTTCCGTTTTCATCTTTTTCGAAATCAACACATTTAACGAAATAAGCATTCATTAAACGAACTTCATTTCCTGGGAACAATCTAAAATATTTTTTAGGTGGTTCTTCCATAAAGTCATCACGATCAATCCATAATTCTCTTTCAAATGGAACTTTTTCATAACCTAAATCAGGATTTTCCATGTTGACCATCGCATCTAAATATTCAACTTGT
This sequence comes from Faecalibacillus faecis, assembly GCF_003024675.1. Lineage (GTDB taxonomy): Bacteria > Bacillota_I > Bacilli_A > Erysipelotrichales > Coprobacillaceae > Faecalibacillus > Faecalibacillus faecis. Next base: position 45,346 of record NZ_PYLP01000013.1, read on the forward strand.
CCTTCAGGATAGTTATCAATAACTAATTTAATAGGATCTAAAACAGCCATCACACGAGGTGCTTTTGGTTTTAAATCATTACGAATACAATATTCTAACATCGCATAATCATTTGAAGAATTACTTTTTGTAACACCAACTAATTCCATAAAAGATTTAATTGATTCAGGTGTAAATCCTCTACGTCTTAAAGCGGCAATTGTGACTAATCGAGGATCATCCCAGCCATCAACAATACCTTCATCAACTAAACGTTTAATATAACGTTTTCCTGTAATAACATTTGTTAAATAAAGTTTGGCGAATTCAATTTGTTTTGGTGGATGTTCATAACCAATTTCTTGAACGACCCAATCGTATAAAGGACGATGATCTTCAAATTCAAGAGTACATATTGAATGAGTAATTCCTTCAATAGCATCTTCAATTGGATGAGCAAAGTCATACATTGGATAAATACACCATTTATCTCCTGTGTTATGATGTGTCATTCTGGCGACACGATAAATAATAGGATCACGCATATTGATATTTGATGAAGCCATATCAATTTTAGCTCTTAATACTTTTGAACCATCTTCAAATTCACCATTTTTCATTCTTTCGAATAAATCTAAGTTTTCTTCGATTGAACGATTACGATATGGAGAATCTTTACCAGGTTCTGTTAAAGTACCACGGTATTCTCTAATTTGTTCAGGACTTAAATCACAAACATAAGCTTTTCCTTTCTTGATTAAAAGCACAGCTGCTTCATACATTTGATCAAAATAGTTCGATGCAAATTTGATATCACCATCATATTTAGCTCCTAACCATTCTACGTCTGAAACAATACTTTCTACGAATTCTGTTTTTTCTTTCATTGGATTTGTATCATCGAAACGTAAATTGAATGTTCCATTATATTTTTTAGCTAATCCATAATTTAATAAGATTGATTTAGCATGCCCAATGTGTAAATAACCATTTGGTTCAGGAGGAAAACGTGTCGCAATTTTTGCATATTTTCCTTCCTCTAAATCTTGATCTATAATTTTTTCAATAAAATTTTTACTTACTACTTCTTCTTTATCCATAGGAAGTCCTCCCATAATTTTTATATGTTTTAGTTTACCATATTTTCCTTGATTATAAAACATCCAATACTTCATAAATTAGAAAATATGTGCTAGAATGTTTGCGGAAGGTGATAACATGTTTAGAATAGGACAATCAATTGATATTCATCAATTAGTAGAAGGAAGAGATTTATATATTGGTGGTGTAAAAATTGATCATGATAAAGGGTTGTTAGGACATAGTGATGCAGATGTCTTATTACACGCTATTATTGAAAGTATTATTGGGGCGTTAGGTCTTGGTGATATTGGAAAACATTTTCCTGATACGGATCCTCAATATAAAGGAATTTCTTCAATGGTTTTATTGGAACATTGTTATCAACTGATGAACCAAGAAGGTTATGAGATCAATAACCTTGATAGTATTATTATGTGTGAGGCACCTAAGATGGCACCTCATATTCAAAAAATGAGAGAAAATGTTGCAAGTAAATTACATTGTGATGTCAGTCAAATCAATATCAAAGCAACGCGTGGAGAAAAGCTAGGGTTTGTTGGAAGACAAGAAGGTATGGTAGCTCAAGCGGTTGTTTTATTAAGAAAAAAAGGAGTATAGAAATGGCAAAAGTAAGAACAAGATTTGCACCAAGTCCAACAGGATATATGCATATCGGTAACTTAAGAACAGCGTTATATGAATATTTAATCGCTAAACATGATCATGGAGATTTTATTTTAAGAATTGAAGATACTGATCAAGAAAGAGAAGTTGAAGGTGCTGTTGATATGATCTATAAAGTTATGGATCAAACAGGATTAGGTTATGATGAAGGACCTAATAAGCCAGGAAATGTGGGACCTTATGTTCAATCTGAAAGATTAGCTATTTATAAAGAATATGCTGATAAATTAGTTGAATTAGGGGGAGCTCATTATTGTTTCTGTGATGAAGAAACAATCAATAAAGCAAAAGAAGAATCTGATAATGAAGAATTAGGATACATTGATCCATGTAAACATCTTTCTTTAGAAGAAGCAAAACAAAGAATCGCTAATGGCGAAAAATATGTAGTAAGACAAACAATTCCAAGTACAGGAATTACTTCTTTTGAAGATGAAGTTTATGGACATATTGAAGTAGAAAACGCGGGACTTGCTGAAGGTGTTTTATTAAAAAGTGATGGTTATCCAACATATAACTTCGCAAATATCGTAGACGATCATTTAATGAACATCACTCATGTTGTAAGAGGAAATGAATATTTATCTTCAACACCTAAATATAATTTAATCTACCAAGCATTTGGATGGAATGTACCATCGTATATCCATTGTCCACCTGTTATGAAAGATGAAAAACATAAATTATCGAAACGTAATGGGGATGCATCTTATCAAGATTTAATTAATAAAGGTTTCTTAAATGAAGCAATCTTAAATTACATTGCTTTACTTGGATGGTCACCTGAAGGTGAACAAGAAATCTTCTCATTAGATGAATTAATTGAAGCATTTGATGTAAAACGTATTTCTAAGTCTGGGGCTATTTTTGATATAAATAAATTAAAATGGATCAATAGCCAATATATTAAAAAATTAGATACAAAACAATTAACAAAATTATGTTTGCCATTTTTACAAGAAGCTTATGATTTAAGCGATAAAAGTGAAGAATGGATTGAAAAATTAGTAGAAGTGCATAGAGATCATATTTCTTGTGGTGAAGAAATTGTTGAACAAGTTAAACTATTCTTTGAAGATGAAATTCATTTAGAAGAAGAAGCAGTTGAATTTATGAAAGATGAAGCTATTCCAAATACATTAGCTGTATTTAAATCTAAGGTTGAAGAATTAGCTGAAGAAAATTTTAAACAGGATCAAATCTTTGCTTGTATTAAAGCAACTCAAAAAGAAGCAAAAGCAAGAGGAAAAATGTTATATATGCCTTTACGTATTGCGACAACTGGTATTATGCATGGTCCAGATTTAGCAGCTTCTATGGAATTATTAGGAAAAGATAAAGTATTAAAACGATTAGGATAAGCAAATTTCTTATCCTTTTTTGTATTTTTTTACCTGATAAGCGTTTGCTATTGCTTTTTTTTTAATGAAGGAATAAGATATTTTACAAAAGTATGGTACTTTTCACAAAAATGTCACAATTAGATGATATAATGATAGGGAAAGGAGTGAGATAATGACACAAATAATGAAAAAGAAAATCATCAGTGTTGTTTTAGGTTTTTTTGTTGTTGCCAGCACTCTTTTTACAATTCTTGCTTTAAATATCACACCAGTGACATTGAAAAGAGATATATTTGAATATGAATATGGATCTGTTATCTCGAACAATCCCGCGGATTATGTCAATGCCAATGAAAGTGTTATTAATGAAGTAAAACTTAATTTCTCTAATTTAAAAAATGAAATTGGTTTGTATAAAGTATCAGCAACTTATGCAGGTGTTGAACTTCCATTTTATATTAAAATAAAAGATACTACAAAACCGGTTTTTACGTTGAAACAAGTTGTTTTTAATATCAATGTCAATGAAAAGATTGCAGCATTGAATTTAATTGATAAAGTAGAAGACCAATCAGATACGATAGCTTATTTCTTACAAGAAGATGGAAGTAAAACAGAAACACTACAATTTAATAAAAAAGGTTCTTATATTGTTGATATTGTTGTAGAGGATGTTGTAGGAAACCAAGCATCGAAATTACGCGCAAAAATTGTGGTTGGACATTTAGGAAATCATCCGACTTTAGAAGGAATTAATGATGTTGAGGTTGTTCAAGGAACGCGCTTTGATATCATGGAAGGTGTCAGTGCCAGTGATGGTAATGGAAATGATATTACGCATCAAATTAAGATTTTAAAGAACACGGTGAATACCGATGAAGTTGGTACATATGAAGTGATTTATTCTATTACAAATAGTCAAGGAAATAATATTCAAAGAACTAGAAAAGTTGAAGTTATAAAAAATGAAAGTGAGAAGAAATCGTGATAATTACTATAGGAATGTTATTAATATGCATTGGAATTTATGTTGTAATCAATTTTATTGATCAAAGTGATGATAAAAGTAGTTTAGCTATTAAATATGGGGCGTTTTATCCAGCAAAGATTGAATATAAACAAGAATATTGGCGTTTTTTAACTGCAAATTTTGTACATGTTGATTTTATTCATCTTTTTATGAATTGTTATGCACTGTATTATTTAGGCGGTACTTTTTTTGAAAGACTTTTAGGGCCATTTCCTTATATTTATTTAATTCTGGTTTCGGGAATTGCTTCTTATATTGTGACTTATCTTTACAGTAAAAAAGATGTACGTTATCAAAATACAATTACTTTAGGAGCAAGTGGTATTTTCTATGGCTTTTTAGGGTCGATTGTAACACTTGGCGTGGTTTTTAAAGGACCTTATCTTATGATTTTAAAAAACTTTATGGCTGTTATAGCAATTAATGTTGTCTTTACTCTTGTAGATAAAAGTGTATCTAAAACAGGACATTTAGGAGGCTTCATTGGTGGTGTTTTGGCGATGCTTGTCCTCATTGGAAGTGGCGTATGCGGTTATTAATTGATGGTGATGCTTGCCCAAATCGAAAAGAAGTTATTGAACTTGCTTTACATTATGAAATAGAAACATTTTTATTTATTGATTTTGCTCATGATATTGAAGATGAACGCATTTGCATTGTAAGATGTGAAGTAGGGAAAGATAGTGTGGATCAAATGATTTTATCTTACATACAAGCTGGTGATTTGTTGATTAGTCAAGATTATGGATTAGCAAGTCTTGCTTTATTAAAAGAAGCTCTTGTATTACATGTTTCAGGTAAAAGAATTAGTGAAGATAATATCAATAATCTATTGATGTCTCGTTATTTAGGACATATTTCAAGAAAACAAAATAACCATGTTAAAGGACCAAAAAAAAGAAATCAAAAAACATCACATTATTTTTTAAGAGAACTCGAAAAAATATTTATAGAATATAAAAATGGGATTAGTCAAGAAGACTAATCCATTCTTTTTATTTTCCAGAATCTCCATAGTTTTTTAGAACACGGGCACTTGGATCATCCACATCACAGTTTTCCCATCCTTTATTTGGCATCCAAAAATCTTTGATCCATTTTCCTTGTTGTGGGAAGAATGATTCAAAAATATCACGGTACATTAATGATTCTTTTGTAAATGGTGTACAGTATGAGTATTTTTCTTTTGCCTTTAAAACATCTTCATCATTGTATTTTTCATCGGCTAAATCCTTTAGGTAATCAACCATTGAATGACCTACGGCATCTGAGAAGGCAGCTTTTTCTCTAAAGAGAATATCGTGTGGTAAATAATCTGTTTCTTCAAAAGCATGACGTAATAAGTATTTACCTTTATTGTAAACATTCATTTTTTTTGCAGGGTCAATAGACATAGAATAATCAACAAAGTCTACATCTGCAAAAGGAACGCGTCCTTCTAAAGCGTGGGCAGAGATACAACGATCTGCTCTTAAAACATCATACATATAAAGTTCTTTAATTCTTTTGCTTGCTTCTTCTTGAAATGCTTTTGGATTTGGTGCAAAGTCTGTATATTTATATCCGAAAAGTTCATCAGAAACTTCGCCAGTCATGATAACTTTAATATCTGTATTTTGATGAATATATTTACATAAAATATACATAGCCATACTTGCACGAATGGTTGTGATATCAAATGTTTCAAGATGGTAAATAACTTCTTTTAAATGTTGATATAAATCTTCTTTGTTCATAATGACTTCAGTATGTTCAGTTCCTAAATAATCAGCAACTTGTTTAGCATATTTTAAATCAATTGGATCGCTTTCCATTCCAATAGCGAAAGTACGGATTGGTTGGTTAGATAATCTTTGTCCAATGGCACAAACAAGAGAAGAGTCAAGGCCACCACTTAATAAATAACCAATTGGAGCATCTGACATAAATCTTTTTTCAACGGCTTTTTCAAGTTTTGTTTTTAAGTTTTTCGCAATTGTTTCTAAATCATCATCAACAATTGTTTTAGGATCACTTAAATCGTTATAACAAATAAATTGTCCATCTAAATAATAATGTCCTGGTGGAAAAGGCATAATATCATCACATAGATCAAATAAAACTTTTGCTTCTGAAGCAAAACAAATTTGATGTTCTTTTTTACTATAACCATAGAACATTGGACGAATTCCCATTGGATCTCTTGCGGCTATAAGCTGTTTTGTTTTGGTATCATAAAGAACCATCGCAAATTCTGCATCTAAATATTTACATAAGATTTCAATTCCATATTGATCATAAAGAGGAATTAAAACTTCGCAGTCACTTCCTGATTTAAAAGTGTACTCTTTTGATAATTTATTTTTTAATTCTGGATAGTTATATATTTCTCCATTACATACTAAAGTACAATCTTTGTAAACAAAAGGTTGATTTCCATTTGTTGATAAATCCATAATTGACAAACGGTTAAATCCCCAAGTAATCCCGTTACTTACAGAGATATGTTGATGATCAGGACCACGATAAGCGGCTTTATCCAAAGCATCATTAAATTCCTGTAATTTAAATTCTTCACTTCCTACGACTAAAAAACCACACATTTTTAATATCCCCCTTATAATTAAAAAATCGCACAGAATGTGCGAGTATCGTGTAACATATAAATCCAAAAGATATACATGGTACGGAAAATACTTCTAAGAGTACTCGATACCCGCTAGTTGTAACATAACTAGAAACGTTCTAGCCTACTTGCTTTTGCTTTCGGTAGACAGCTCAAAGGTGTTCTTCATATTTTTGTTCACTACTAGACTCACACCATCTTCTAGCTCGCTTAAGTTTCGTAAAAATACTACTCTCCTTATCATTGCTTTTGACTTGGTTACAGTATAGTATAATTTATAAATAAAATCAATAATAAATATTTAATATGATAAAAAATAATCGACTTTATACAATAAAAAAGAGGAAAATGAAACAAATTTGAGACAAAAAAAGAAATAAAATGATGTATAATGGTAACATCTAAAAGTAGATGAAGTACAAGGAGTGGAAAAATGACAAAAGATATTCATATGTTAGTAAGTATGATCAATATGAAATTAAGAGACGATGACATGAAATTAGTACATGTTCTTTCTATTTATGATTTAAAAGAAGATGAGTTCTTAAAAAGATTAGATGAAAATGATTATTTTTATGATGAAATGACAAACCAAATTAAAACAAAATAATTGTTTTATCGAAGATAAATGATATAATGGGAATACTAATACGGAGGGAATTTAAAATGTTAAAATTAGAAGATTTTCAAGCGGCTAAAAAAAGAGTTGATGAAGTCATCTTACCAACTCATTTAATACATAGTGAAGCATTTTCTGAAGAAAGCGGTAATGATGTATATATCAAACCTGAAAACTTACAAAAAACAGGAGCATTCAAAATTAGAGGTGCCTACAATAAAATTATGAAATTAGATGATGAAGCAAAGAAAAAAGGGTTGATTGCTTCTTCGGCTGGAAATCATGCACAAGGTGTAGCTTATGCAGCAAAAAAATTAGGGGTCAAAGCAACAATTTGTATGCCAGCACATACACCTTTAATTAAAGTGGATGCAACAAAAGCACATGGAGCTGATGTTGTTTTATATGGTGAAGCTTATGATGAAGCTTATGAAAAAGCAGTAGAATTACAAAAATCTGAAGGTTATACTTTTGTTCATCCTTTTGATGATGAAGATGTTATGGAAGGACAAGGAACAATTGCTTTAGAAATTATGGAAGAACTTCCAGATGTTGATTATATTCTTGTACCTATTGGTGGTGGAGGATTGATTTCTGGTATTGCTTGTGCAGCAAAACAAATTAATCCATCTGTTAAAATTGTAGGGGTTGAACCAGAAGGAGCTGCAAGTGCGTTAGCGGCAGTTGAAGATGATCAACTTGTTAAGTTAAGTGAAGTAAGTACAATTGCTGATGGGACAGCGGTTAAACAAATTGGAGAAACACCATTTGAGTATATTAAAAAATATGTTGATGAAATTGTTACGGTAAGTGATTATGAACTAATGGAAGCGTTCTTGATACTTGTTGAAAAACATAAATTAATTGCTGAAGGATCTGGTATTTTATCACTTGCAGCATTAAAGAAATTACATTGTAAACGTAAAAAAGTTGTATCACTTATTTCTGGTGGAAATATGGATGTAATGACAATTTCTTCAATGATCAATAAAGGACTTATTTCAAGGGGGAGAATCTTAACATTCTCTGTACAATTACCTGATATTCCAGGACAATTAGAAATTGTATCTCGATTATTAAATGAATGTAATGCAAATGTTATTGGTGTTGAACATAACCAATTTAAAAACTTTGCACGTTTTTCAGAAGTAGAATTAAGGGTTACTTGTGAAACAAATGGTGAAGCGCATATTCAAATGATTGTTGATAAATTCAAAGAAAATGGATATACAATTGTAAAAATTAACTAAGCAGTCGAAAGATTGCTTTTTTTGTATACTCTAAAACCCCTAGATAGTCTAGGGGTTCCGTGAAGCTTTAGCGATGAATAAAGAAATTCCTTGTATTATAATAAGATTGCGGCCTGACAAACTGCAAAAAAATTTAATACAAGGAGAAAAGGAAATGAATCAAATAAATGATAACAATTCCATACATACTTTATCACATACGACATGGAATTGTAAGTACCACATTGTTTTCGCACCAAAGTATAGAAGACAAGTGTTTTATGGAGAAAAAAGGCAAGAGATAGGAAAAATACTAAGACAGTTGTGTGAATGGAAAGGAGTAAAGCTTTTGAATGCAGAAGCGTGTCCAGATCATGTGCACATGTTAGTAGAGATACCACCGAACAAGCTTCATGGGATTTCTAAAAGGAAAGAGTAGCGTCATAATATATCAAAAATGGGGTAATATGAAATATCAGTATAGAAGCAGATCATTTTGGTGTAGAGGATACTATGTAGATACAGTAGGAAAAAATACAAAAAAGATCAATGAGTATATAACGAATCAAATACAAGAAGATAGGATGTCTGAACAAATGCGAATGGAATTTAATGACCCTTTTAAGGGTAGATAAGCAACAGTAAGCAAGTGTCAGGCCAGCAGAGGCCTAGGGGGCTTAAGCGAGATGCTGAGCCCTATGGGCGATGAAAGCAAAACCACCAGATTTTCTGGTGGATTACTTTATATCTATTCATTATTTAAAATGAAGAGGATTACATTTTGAAAAGAAAAATAGAAGAATTTTTCAAGCGGTTTATAGTTTTAAAAACAAGAAAAAAATTAAGAATTATTATAGTGGTTGGTTTGGTTGTAGGAGCTGTAAAGCTAATATTTTGTGATTTTCAACAAAGTAAATTAATACTTAAATTTGATACAATCAATGTTGAATTGGGGTAAACTGTATCGGCTAATATAGATAGCTATTTAGATAAAAATAAGCTAAGTAATAAAGTTGTTAAAAAAATCATTAAAGAAACTGAGGAAAAGGATAATTTAAAGTATGTGAAGGTTATCAATAAAGATGAAAATGGAAATAAGAAAATTGTTATCACTAAAAAATCTAACAATCAAGTTTCTAAAACTGATGCAATAGCGTCTACATCACCTGTATCTAATACAGGAACTGTTAAGAGTGATACGGCTAACACAAAACCAACAACAAACACTGGAAGTAGTACACTTGCTCCTAGCAACAATTCATCTGGATCAAGCAATTAAATTCTATCAATAGTGGAAACAGTTCAAGCAATACGAACACCTCTAATACAAATAGCGATTCAAACAATACAGCTAAAGCATCAACACCAGCCCATGATGAAACGGTTACTACAGGCTATAAATGTTCTTGTGGTGCAATGAAATAAATTTTTTAAACAATCAAAACAATTTATATTGGCATTATTTAAACTATTTGAATTCTGACAATATTAGGATTATCCCCAGATATTTCATCAGAATTGTCTTTTACGGTTTGATTTTTAACAAAAGATAACAAATATTTAATTATGAAAATCCTAATCAAAAAAGATGGAATATGGCTGCACTTTCATCTTTTTCTTATGAAAATAGTTCTAATAGAATTACACAAAAAAGTCAATAGATTTTAAAAATAGACGTGTTAAAATGATAGTATAGAATTGTAGTTGAGAGGTGGAACTTGTTCCATCATTACAGCTAAGGAATATAATTCAGGTGTTAATTGGTGTCATTAAAAAATACTCCCTTCCGATAGAAAGATGATAGAATTGTATCTGATTATGTAAGTCCTGATTAAAAAACATAGGCACTAATCAATATGGAATGTTATTGTCGATATTAAGTTTATTATCCTTCAGGACAAATATTTAAAACAGTAGCATTTATAATTTTCCTACATATAGATTATGTAAGTCCTATTCATTTAGAAAAGAGCGATGGAACTAGTTCCATCTTAGAAATAGATTAAAAATTCAAAGGAGTGGAAATATGGAAACAAAAAAACAAAATTTAATTGAAAAATATTTAGATACAAACCAGAAAAAAATAGTAGCTGGTTGTTTAGCAGGTGTTTTAGTTATTGGAGCTGCTGGTGCAGTCATTCTAAATAACAACGGTTCTAAAAATCTAGTCTTAACATCAAATGAAGTGGATGCTGAACTTGGTCAAAAAGTTTCAACTAATGTTGCTGATTATTTGGATGCAAATAAAATTGATAATCTAGATAAGATCATTAAAGATACAAAAGAAAAAGACAATCTTAAGTACGTTACTGTAACAAATAAGGATGAACAAGGAAATGTCGTATCCAAAGAAGAAAAAGACTATCCAAAAGTTGGTAACTATGAAATTAACTTTACCTATGGCAAAGAAAAAGCTACTGTAAAAGTAACTGTAAAAGATACAAAAGCACCTGAAATAACAGCACCTGACAGTATTGATGTCATTCAATATACTGATCTTTCTGCTTTTAATTTCAGTGAGCTTTTAAAAGCTACCGATTACAGTGATGTCAAAGACTGGAAGATTGATACATCTAAAGTTGATGTCAACACGATTGGAACTTATGATCTAAAAGTATCAATTCTAGACAAATATAAAAATAAAGCTTCAAAGAAATTAAAAGTCAATGTTGTTGAAGCCCCTGCTGTTTCCGATGGCGAAGTTGCTGTTACTGAAGTAGTAACTGATGAAAATGGGAATAAGAAGACTGTTGTTACAAAAAAAGCAAGTGATCAAGTTTCCAAAACTGATGCAGTAGCATCTACATCACCTGTTTCAAATAAAGGAACGGTCAAGAATGATGCGACAAATACAAAACCAGCATCAAACAGTGGAACAAGCACACCTGCTTCATCAAGCAGTTCTAGTGGTTCATCTAATTCTAATACCAATACATCAAACAACGGTGGAAACAGTTCAAACAATACATCTAAACCATCAGCTCATACGCATAACTACATTATTCCTATCACAAAGACAGTTCGTCATGACGCTGAAACAAAGACGGTACATCATGATGCTGTTGTAGAAAATAAACCTGTTTACGAAGAACATATTGTATGTAAAGTATGCGGGAAAGACTTTGGAAAATATGGTGGAGAAAGTGCAGATATTCATAGTTCAGAGTTTGGACATTCTTATGAATCTAAAGATGTCTTCGTTGGGACTAAACAAGTTACTGTTAGGGAAGCCTACGATGAAACTGTTGTAGTCAGACAAGCTTATGATGAAACGGTCACTACGGGATATAAATGCTCATGCGGTGCAGTCAAATAAAAAATGAATAAAGACAAGGATAATCGGATGATTGCCCTTTTTACATAGATGGAACATGTTCCATCTTTTATTTTTGAAGGGAGAAAGTTCAATGATAAAAGTTCATATTTATAAATGGGTATTCTACCCATAAGACAATCGAAAGATTGTCTTTTTTAATGTTCAAAGGTCGATTGCTTTATCAATCATAAAAACCTGCTTAGAGAAGTAACACTGATATTGAAACTTGTATCAGTAAAATATCGATATTTTTATCGTATCTAGCCATACACTCCTTCAGTGTGGCAGATACGATAAGATGTAAATTTATTTATGAAGGAGGAAACTATTCTGATGAATAGAAGAAGAGTATTTAATAAACTTGGAAAAATATTCATGGTTATGACAATGATCCTTTCTATGTGTTTTTCTGCAGGAAACACAAAGGTCAATGCTTGGGATGGAAATGTCCCCCATGAATTTACAAGAGTAAAAAATATTAAGTATCCTAAATGGTGGGGGCGTAAAATAGCATCATTAAAACAGTGGTCTACTTATTCATGCAAGTATAACGGTCAGTGGTCGTACTGTCTTGAATCTTCTAAAAAAACACCATCGGCAGGAAACTATACGGCTTCAGTTATTGAAAATAATTCAATGGTTAGAAAGCTGTTATATTATGGATTTGGAGGACCAGCCGCATGGGATGTTTTTGGGCCAGATCATGATTTGAAAACTGCTGTATGTCCAGATGACAGCTATCTTTCAAATGATGATGTCAAATATCTGTTGACACATATCTTTTTAAGCGGTGCCTACAGTGGTGACTGGAACGGCTTCAGCGAAGAATTATTCAATCAAACATTTGGTGGAAGCTATGGTACAAATCTCATGAATATATATCGAGGCATTGAACAGTTGCCTGATCCATCAAACGGTGCCAATTTCTCTACAGGAAATACGGCAAAATTTACAGCAACTTATGACAAGGCAAACAGCCTACAAAAGACAAATACTGTAAAATTCAATGCAAGTTCCAGTGAATCTGTACAGCTTCCATTACAAAACAATGTAACGATTCATATTGCGGGAACATCCAATACAAAGACAGGTGGAACGGCTACCGTATATGGAGGTCAATCATTCTATTTGACAACTCCTGCAACGAATCCGTTAAGCAACTATCAAAGTGGCAATCTTACTTCATCTGCCAAAGGAAAATTCTGTGCCCTAGCAATCAGTGATGGAAACGGTGCGAGTCAGACACATGGTTCATGGTATCAGGAAACAGCTGATACATTAAAATATTCTGTTGAATGGATGGGATTTGGCTATATTGATTTAAAGAAAACGTCTGCCAATCCTGATATGACAAACAACAGCAGACTTTATTCTTTGGAAGGTGCCAAGTATGGAATCTATGAAGGTGACAGTCTTGTTCAAGAATTGACTACAGATGTCAATGGCTATGCAAAATCATCACTTCTTTTAGAAGGTAAATATACTGTAAAAGAAATCTCTGCCAGTAAGGGGTATGATGTGGATCAGACTTCTCATGGTGTAACTGTCACAAGAGGTCAGACTGTAACGACAAACGTAACAGAAAAGCCAAAGAATGACCCTGTTGCACTAACAATTGTAAAAAATGATGCAGAAACGCTTGATCCTCAGGGAGGTGCCAACCTTGCAGGTGCAGAATTTACTGTAAAGTATTATGATGGATTCTATACAAAGGACAATCTTCCATCAAAGGCAACGCGTACTTGGGTATTGCAGACAAAACAAGTGACTTATTCAAATGGTAAAAAAGTTTATGTGGCAGGATTTAATATTACAGGAAGTTATATTAAAGATAGAAGCGATGCATTATATACAAATACAAATGGTGTGGCTACTTTACCTCTAGGAACTATTTCCATTGAAGAAACAAAAGCACCTGAAGGATATTTCTTAAAGGGTGCCAAATTAAATGTTACAGATACAGCTTCAGGTACGACTTCATCTGTAATTGATGGAAAATATGTTGCACAGATCAATGAACAGTATCAGGGAGCTAAATTACAGTTTGGAAATGATGCCAATCAGATGATCGTTCAAGAAAAGATCAAAAAACAACGTATTCAATTGTTTAAAAGTGGTGAAAGAGAAGGAATCTCTGGAGTCGTTAAAGGATTACAGGGTGCAGAGTTTACTTGGAAGCTTAAAACAGAAGTAGACAATGTTGGCTGGGATAACGCTAAAACCTATGCTGTCATTACGACAAATGAAAACGGTCGAGCTGTTACAGATTATCTTCCTTATGGAAAATATCTCGTAAGAGAAACAAAGACACCTAAGGATTATATGACAGCACCTGATTTTACTGTTTCAGTTACTAAGGATTCTTCAGAGTACAATGAACTCGAACAAGTCCAACTTGTAAGTGTCAACAATAAACCTTTTGCATCCTATGTCAAGCTTGTAAAGGTAGATGAAGATACTGGAAAGAAAGTAACTCTTAATAGTGCTTCTTTTAAAATCAAAGATGCTCAAGGAAACTATGTCGTTCAGAAAGTATCGGGTACGAAGGTAGATACCTTTACCACAAATTCAGATAATGAAATCATTCCTGTTGTTGAAAAAGGAACAGTAACTCTTCCATTGATGCTCAATGCAGGAACATATACGATTGAAGAAATCAAGACACCAAAAGGTTTTCTTGATCTTGAAAAACCAGTTGAATTCGTTATATCAAGTACCTATGACTATGATGTGGATGAAGACGCTGATCCAATCGTTGAAGTAAAGATCAGAAACAGACAGCCTAAAGGAGAAATCAAACTTAATAAAACGGTCATGGATTTAGATACAGATACAGATTTGGTAGATCGTTCGGATCTGTCTAAAATCCAATTTGTATTGAAGGCAAAAGAAGATATTTATAGTTCGATTGACGGCTCTTTGATGTTTGAAAAGGATTCTGTCATTACAACTGAAAACTCAGGAGCTATTGTCAATACAGGAAGTGAAGTTGGAAATGGTATCTATGCCCTTTCTTTAGATGGACATTTAGATATTTCTAATCTGCCAATGAGTACGAAGGGAGCTTCATATTATCTTCAGGAAGTTAAAACTTTAGATGGTTGCGTATTAGATACAGCTCAATATGATGCCGTATTCAAACAATCTGATTTCACTACAAAAAATTACATTAAGTCATTTGATGTAGAAAACAAAACAACTGACTTTGAATTCAACAAAACTGATGTTACTGGAGACAAAGAAGTTGAAGGTGCTCAATTGACTATTACTGATGAAGATGGAAATGTAGTAGATCAATGGACTTCTGATGGTAAAGTACATTCAATCGAAGGTCTTGTTGTTGGTAAGACTTATACATTATCTGAAACTGTTACAGCTAAAGATTATGTAAAAGCAACAGATATTAAATTCACTGTTAAAAATTCTAGTGAACTTGAAACAGTTACTATGAAAGACAAACAGGTATTTGTTTCAAAAACAACTGTTGGCGGTGAAGAAGTCACTGGTGCTCATATGCAAATTATTGATGAAGACGGAAACATCATTGATGAATGGTACAGTGAAGGAAAATCTCATATTGCTAACGGATTAGAAGAAGGTAAAACTTATACATTGCACGAAGATTTATCTCCTTTAGGATTCAATCTTGCAAATGATTTCACTTTTGAAGTTACAAAAGAAAAAGAAAATCAAACAGTAGAAATGATTGATACTGTTACAGAAGTAAATAAAACAGATGTTGATGGTAAAGCTGTAAAAGAAGCAACTTTATCTATCGTATCAGAAAAAACTAAAGATATCGTTGATCAATGGGTAACTGGAAAACATATCCTAGACATTGATAAAGATATCAAATCTCAATTAGAAAAAAATGGTAAAGCTGAAGGAACATACATGGATGAAGAAGATTCTATGGTTATGTTCAGTATTGCTAAAAATAAAGATCGTGATGACTATACTTTTATGCAAGTTAAAGATGGTATTACTACTTATTCTAATATTGATCTTGATGGTAATGAAACAACTCACAGAGTTCAAGGACTTGTTGCTGGTGAAAAATATATCTTAAGAGAAACAAAAACTCCTGAAGAATATGTTCAAGCAAAAGAGATTGAATTTACTGCTGTTGAAGATGAGAATCAAACATTAGTAATGCAAGATAAACAGGTAATAATTTCAAAACTTACTGCTGGTGGTAATGAGGTTACGGGTGCTTTAATGCAAATCAAAGACGAAGACGGAAACATCATTGATGAATGGACTTCTGAAGGTAAAGTACATTATGCTACTGGATTAGTTGAAGGTAAGAAATATATTCTACATGAAGATCTTGCTCCTACAGGATTAAATCTTGCTAATGATATTGAATTTGAAGTTTCATATGCTAAAGAAAATCAAAAAGTAGAAATGATTGATACAATCAATGAAGTTTCAAAAGTTGATGAAAAAGGTAACTTATTAAAAGGTGCTGAAATGACAGTCACTTCTAATAAGACTAAAAACATTATTGACAAATGGATTTCAGGACAACATATCTTTGATGTTACTGATGAAATGAAATCTCAATTAAAAGAAACTGGTAAAGCTGAAGGAATGTATGTTGATGATGAAGATTCAACAGTTCAATATAGCATTGTTAAAAACAAAGGTAAAGATGATTATACTGTCATGTTTGTAGAAGATGGTATTACTACTTACACAAACATTGATCTTGATGGTAATGAAACAAGACACATGATTCAAGGTCTTGAAGCTGGTGAAGAATATGTATTGAAGGAAACAAAAACACCTGATGGCTATGCAACTTTCAAAACACAAACATTCACAGCAGAAGAAGGCAAAGATACATCCTTATCAATGGTGGATGAAGATACAAAAGTAGAAGTATCTAAACAAGATATTACTACTAAAAAAGAACTTGAAGGTGCTAAACTTAAAGTTACCGACAAAGATGGTAAAGTCATTGATGAATGGACTTCAGGAAAACAACCTCATATGATCAAAAACTTAACTGCTGGAGAAACTTACACATTAACTGAAGTTATTGCGCCCAAAAATTACAAAATAGCTGAATCATTAAGGTTCACAGTTAAAGATACAGGAAAAATTCAAAGAGTTATTATGTATGATCGACCTGTTAATAATTATGTAGAAACAGGCGATGAAAATAATTATTATTTTATATTAATGCTTATATGCATGATATTTATTGGGCGCTTGCTAAAAAGCTACTTAAATAATTTCATCGATTAAACCATATTCTATGGCGTCTTTTGGATCCAAATAATAGTCGCGTTCGCAATCTTGAATTATTTTTTCAATGGATTGATGTGAGTTTTGAGAGAGTATTTCTGCTAATTTCTTTTTTTGCTTTTCGATTCTCTTAGCATTGATTGAAATATCGGTTGCTTGACCTTCTAGAGAGGCAAGGGGTTGATGAATCATGATTTCACAATTTTTTAAAGCACAGCGTTTTCCTTTTTTTCCTGCACTTAGCAAAATAGCAGCCATGCTGGCGGCAATACCACAACAAATAGTACTAATATCACATGAAACAAAATTCATAGTGTCAAAAATTGCTAAACCGGCAGATACACTTCCTCCAGGTGAATTAATATAAAGATAAATATCACTGTGACTATCTTTAGCTTCGAGATAGAGTAATTGACCAATAATAGAGCTTGACATAGCGTCGTCAATTGTACCGGTCAGAAGAATAATTCTTTCTTCAAGTAATTTGGAATAAATATCGTAAGCATAATGATATTGATGATCTTTTTCTATGATAGTAGGGATAAGATGCATAAAATAACCTCCATACGTTATTATAGAAATAAAAGTGGAAAAATATTCTTAATAAAAAATAAAAAAGAAGTAAAAA
>NZ_PYLP01000014.1 GCF_003024675.1 Faecalibacillus faecis
ATGGAGCGGGTGATGGGAATCGAACCCACGTAGTCAGCTTGGAAGGCTGAAGTTCTACCATTGAACTACACCCGCATTGAATGGTGCCCAGGGCCGGAGTCGAACCGGCACGGATTTTAAGGTCCGCAGGATTTTAAGTCCTGTGCGTCTACCAATTTCGCCACCTGGGCTTATTCAGTTAAATGGTGACCCGCAGGCGACTCGAACGCCTGACCCTCTGATTAAAAGTCAGATGCTCTACCAACTGAGCTAGCGGGTCATACCTTTTATGGCTGGGGTAGCTGGATTCGAACCAGCGCAATGACAGAGTCAAAGTCTGTTGCCTTACCGCTTGGCTATACCCCATTCTTAGATGGTGGAGAGGAGTGGATTCGAACCACCGAACCAAAAGGAACTGAGTTACAGTCAGCCGCGTTTAGCCACTTCGCTACCTCTCCATCATGGTGCCGGCTAAAGGACTTGAACCCTCAACCTACTGATTACAAGTCAGTTGCTCTACCAATTGAGCTAAGCCGGCATTTCTTTTTGCACTTTATTTAAATGGTGGAGGCTAACGGGCTCGAACCGCTGACCCTCTGCTTGTAAGGCAGATGCTCTCCCAACTGAGCTAAGCCTCCTCGACCAGTGCTCACTTATAATAGCATCTATTTTTACCCTTTTTGTATCTTTTTGTCTTATTGAATCCCCCTCTATATTTGTTATAATAAAGGTGTAAAGAAAAAAGATGGAGGATAAGAAATGAAAGTACTTGTCGCAGGTGGTACTGGTTATATTGGTAGCCACATTTGTGTTGAATTATTACAAGCCAATCATGATGTTGTTGTTATTGATGACTTTTCTAATTCAAAACCTGAAGTTTTAAAATATATTAAAGAAATAACTGGTAAAGATGTTAAGTTCTATGAATTTAATATTTTAGATGAAAAGAAAACTGAAGAAGTTTTTAAAGAAAATGATTTAGATGCCGTTATTCATTGTGCTGCGTTTAAAGCGGTTGGTGAATCTGTAGAAAAACCAATTGAATATTATACAAACAACCTAACAACAACTCTAATCGTTGCCAAGATGATGAAGAAATATCATGTAAACAATATCGTTTTCTCATCAAGTGCAACCGTTTATGGAGATCCAGAAGTTGTCCCATTAACTGAAGATTGTAAATTAGGAGAAACAACAAATCCTTATGGTGCAAGTAAAGCCATGATGGAAAGAATCCTAACAGATGTTCAACATGCTTGCCCTGAAATGTCTGTTACTTTATTACGTTATTTCAATCCTATCGGAGCACATGAATCCGGATTATTAGGAGAAGATCCTAAAGGTATTCCAAATAACCTTATGCCTTATATCATGAAAGTTGCTGCTGGCGAACTTCCATGTCTAGGAGTTTTCGGTGATGATTATGATACACCTGATGGAACAGGTGTCAGAGATTATATCCATGTTGTTGATTTAGCTAAAGGACATGTATTAGCTATTGAAAAATACAACAAACCAGGTTTACATATCTGTAACTTAGGAACTGGTCGTGGATATAGCGTTTTAGAACTTGTTCATGCCTTTGAAAGAGTAAATGGCGTTAAAGTAAAATATGAAATCAAACCTCGTCGTGCTGGTGACATTGCAACATGCTATGCTGATCCAACAAGAGCGAAAGAAGAACTTGGTTGGGTAGCAACAAAAGGTATTGATGATATGTGCAGAGATACTTGGAACTTTGCGAAAACTAGAATGAAATAGCCCTTGGGCTATTTTTTTATTGTTTCCATAGGGGAAATTTGTTATTATAGTAAAGTATAAAAAGGAGGAACTTCTATGGGATTTTTAAAAAAGATTTGGAAGGAAATCAGTGTATTTGGACTTGTTTTTGTCATTTTTATTGCTTTATTTGCCTATAGACAAGCAACACATGTTGAACTTACAACTATTAGTAAAACAAAACTTGTAGAAAAAATAAAAGCTAAAGATAGCTTTGTCGTTGTTGCTGGAAGTGATAGTGATAATACAACTCTTAATTATAAAGATGTATGTTTAAAATATTTGAAAAAAAATCACAGTGATCATATTTATTATGTCAATCTTGCAAGTGAAAAAGATGCAACATCTTATATTCAAAAAACATTTAAAACAGATGATGGAACAGTACCTTCAACATTCGTTATAAAAAATGGTAAAGTAAAAACTCAAAAATCTGGAGCATTATCTTATTACCGAATTGCAGAATTATTTAAATAATAAAAAAACAAACTCGTTGAGTTTGTTTTTTTATAACAGTTCTTTTACTTGTCCATTTTGCACATAAACTCTTGGCACACGTTTAGAAATCAAGCATAACACTTCATAAGATATTGTATCTAAGTCCTTTGCCATACTTTCTAAAGAAATATGTTCTCCAAAGATTTCTACTTGATCGCCAATCTTCACATTTTTATCTACACGTACCATCATTTGATCCATGCACACTCGTCCTACAATTTCATAATATTTACCATTGATGTAAACTTTACGTCCTTGGTTTTTACGAATCAATCCATCTGCATAGCCAATTGGTAAAGTTGCAATATATTCATCTTCTTTAGCGGTATAAGTTAAGCCATAACCCACTTTATCACCGGCAGGTATTTTTTTAATCATTGCTACTTTTGTATAAAGTGACATAACTTGTTTGAATTTTGTTTCTTCTTCACCATTTGGTGAACATCCATACATTGTAATTCCTAATCTACCCATATTTGATTTTTCATCATGATGATACGTCATGGCCGCTGAGTTGCAACAATGAATGTATTTAAACTTACAGTTACCAATCATTTCATAAAAGAGATTTCTTTGTTTTTCAAACGCTTCGTCGTCTCCATCTGCTGTCGCAAAATGCGTAAAAATTCCTTCAACATCAAATTTATTTGGATCAATTAATTCTAGTAATGTTGATAATTCATCTTTAGACATTAAACCAATACGGTGCATACCTGTATCTAATTTAATATGCACTTTTAAAGTTTGTCCTTCATCAATTAAGTTTTCTAAAAGTTTTAAATAATCAACTGAAACCATTGTTAAAGAAATATCATATTTAATTGCTAAATCAATATCTTTTTTACTTGTTGGAATTGCTCCTAAAATCAAAATTCCTTTATCAATTCCCAGTTCCCTTAATTCAATAGCTTCTGGTAACGTTGCTACCGCAAACATTTCTACATAATCTATATCCTTTAAAAAACTAGCCACTTCTTTATAACCATGACCATAAGCATCTGCTTTAATAACAGCCATTAACGGTCTTTTAAATTCATTATGCGCTAATTCTACATTATATTTTAAATGATCTAAATCAACAATTGCATACGTGTCACGTTTTAAATTCATAAACGACACCTCCACACAATAGTATAATCCAACCCTTCCAATAATTCAATTTGAAATATTATTTTGTTGAAGAAGATTGAATACTTGTCATAACTGAAACCATTTCTTCTTTGGTAAGATCTCTTGAATATAAAGAACACAAAACACCTTGATGAATCATTGTTAATTTACCCGGTTGATAATAAGCAAAACCATCGACTAAATCAACAACTTCTTCTTTTTCAATTTGTATCATTTGATCCCCTGCTAAACTTTCTACCATAGTAAAGTTTTTATCCCCGATAAATTTTAAAATATGATTTTTATCTCCTTCAATTGTTGAAACTGTTTCACTTTCTAATTTAGAGCCTAATAAAGCAACTGGATATAAAACATCTAGTTGGCTTGAAACACGATCATTGTTTTTTGATTCTTTTAATGCTTGATTTTGATTAAAATGTTTTTGATCAAATTTTACATTTGTTTTAAATTCATTCACTTTTACAGAAATAACTTCACCCTCATCTTTATCTAAACATAAAACAATTAATGGTTTTAGTTTTTTATCAAAGATGATTTGTTGTTTTACAATACGTGGATCATTTGGATAAGAGACTTTTGCTTCTATTTGATAGCCTTTTTCAATCTTTTTAACTTTATTTTCATCAAGTAATTGTATTAAGTAAGAATAAATATAAGGTTTAGGACTATTTTCAGGCCAATTACTTTGAAACTTAAACATTTGATTTAAGGTTGGTGTTAAAACATAAACACCTTTTTTATTACGAATAATAATTTGTGCTTGATTTAAACTTTTATCATAAAGCTCTACTCGATAATATTTTTGTTTTTCCTTTTTTAAATATTCTACTTTTACTTCATAGCTTTTTAATTCATCATTTTGACTCATTTCCATATCACAAACCAATTGATAGTTATTTACTTTTTTTGCTTCTTCTAATGTTGATTTTAAAGAATTTCCTTTCATACGATAAAATAAAAAACCAGCAACTAGGATAACAATAATACTAATAATGAGATATATTTTTTTCAAATCAATCCCTCCTTTATTAAATTATTCTTTTTTATTTATTTTATGTATAAAATAAAATTTCTTGGATAGAATCTATTTAAGGAGGTTAAGAAAATGAACGTATTACAAAAAACAGCCCTTGTTTTTACAATTATTGGAGCTATTAATTGGGGGTTTATTGGCTTATTTAATTTTAATTTAGTCGATAGTTTATTTGGCCAAAATAGTTTTTTATCAATGCTCATTTATATCGTTGTAGGAATAGCAGGACTCATTAATATTATGCTTTTCTTTACAGACTTAAATATAAAAGAGTAGCTAAGCTACTCTATTTCAAACGATGACATATGTCCATCTTTGGTATCAATTTTAATTCGATTTTTTACCATCTTTAACATAGGAATATCATGTAAAGAATCCGAATAAGCATAAGATAAGTCATAATCTATTTCTAGATTATGATTTTTTATCACTTCTTGGATTCTTTTTACTTTTTCTTCATTCTTACAATTATTTCCAATCATTTGACTTGTATATTTATTTTCTTTGATCAAAGTCTTTGTTCCTAAAATTTCATCAACAGGTAATTTACAAAAACGAAGATATGCTTCTGCCGAAGCACTACATATATAGATTATATACCCTTCTGCTTTTTTCTTTTTTAATTCTTCAATTACATTTAAATAATAACAAGGTTCTAATTCTTCTTGATAAAACTTTTCGATTTCTTGATCATTCATATAATCTAAAGGATAAAGCCAAGCTGATTTTGCTTTATTTAAAGGCTCTATTTTAAGTAAATAAAGAGCATAATGATAAACAACCTTTAATAATCTAAAAACAGAAAGTGGATGCCTTTTTAAATAATATTTTAAAAGTTTTCCACCAGAATCCCCATGAATTAAAGTATCATCAAAATCAAAAAAGGCAAATTTTGTTAACACTTAAGCAATCTCCAAAGCAACTTCCATCATTGCTGTAAATGTTTTTTCTCTTTCTTCTGCTGTTGTTTCTTCACTTGTAACTAATGAATCAGAAACAGTTAATAAAGTTAACGCTTTTTTACCCGCATAAGCTGCATTTGCGAATAAAGCATAAGATTCCATTTCTGTAGCAAGGCATCCCATTTTAATCCATTTATCTGCTTTATTATCTGCATGATAGAACAAGTCAGAAGATAGGACATTTCCTACATGATAAGTTAAATTCTTTTCTTTTGCTTTTTCTACAGCTTTTTCTAATAAACTATAATCAGAAATAGCTGAATATGTTCCTGGTAATTCATATTGATGTGCATAATTTGAATCTGTACAAGCACCTTGTACAATAATGATATCTCTTAAATGAACATCTTCTTTAAATGATCCACAAGAACCAATACGAATAATATTTTCTACATCATAAAAATGAAACAATTCATAACTATAAATCCCAATACTAGGCATTCCCATACCTGAACCCATAATAGAAACTTCTTTTCCTTTATATGTTCCTGTATAGCCAAACATACTTCTTGTCGCATTAAATTGTTTAACATTTTCTAAATACGTTTCTGCTAAATATTTTGCACGTAAAGGATCTCCTGGCATTAAGACAGTTTTTGCGATATCTCCTTTATTTGCTTGATTATGTGGTGTTGACATAAACACTTCCTCCTTTATTTTCTTCTTAAAGTTTAACATATTCTTTTTCAATTGATAATAACTTTTAAGAATTTTGTACTTTTCCATCCTTTAAATAATAATACGTTTCAATTTCAGAAGCCTCATTCAATTCTTTTCCTTGTATAGCTCTAACAAGATGTTCAACATAATCATCTTCGTTTCCTGCTCCTAAAATAGCAAAATAGCCTTCTAAAAAGACCATTGGTCCATAACCATAATCATCCTCATTAAAATCAATAATTTGATCAATATGTTCTTGATAACTTACCTTCATTTCATCAAAAGTCTTTTCATCATCCATATCATAGGCTTTGATTTTCATATGTTTACCAAACTCTTTTTTAATTGCTGGTAGAACATTCTTTTTAAAATGTTGACAATTGGAACAATCTTTTAAATAAAAATAAGTTAAATAATATGTCCCCTTCCATTCATTCTTTTGACTTTGACATCCCACTAAAGGGATTAATAAGATTACAATTAATAAAAGTTTTTTTATTCTATTCATTGTTTCAGCTTACCCTTTCTTAAATAATAATATATTTCATTCTTTGATGCTTTATTCAATTCTTTTCCTTGTATAGCTCTAACAAGATGTTCAACATAATCATCTTCGTTTCCTGCTCCTAAAATAGCAAAATAGCCTTCTAAAAAGACCATTGGTCCATAACCATAATCATCCTCATTAAAATCAATAATTTGATCAATATGTTCTTGATAACTTACTTTCATTTCATCAAAAGTCTTTTCATCATCCATATCATAGGCTTTGATTTTCATATGTTTACCAAACTCTTTTTTAATTGCTGGTAGAACATTCTTTTTAAAATGTTGACAATTCAAACAATCCTCTACATAAAAATAGGTTAAATAATACGTATCTTCATACTTGTTACTGTGACATCCTACCGATAATAAAAGTAAAAATAGAATTAATATTTTTTTCATCTTCTTCTCCTGTTTCAATGATTATACCGCATTTATTTTTCAATGAAAAGAAATGTAATGAAGATAAATAATATTAATAATAATTAATATTGAACAAAAATAATAAATATAATATAATGTAAGTAGAAAGGATGATAGCTATGGCATTTGTATGGTCAACAAATGAAATTTCAAAGAAAACAGTGACTATTTATAGTACAAATCTTACTTTAAACACCGCTGCATGTAAAAATTTTGAAAATGTTCAATATGTTTTATTAGGTGTTGATAAAGAAAATAATTTATTAGGAATTAAACCTGTTGATAAAACAGCAATTGATGAAGGTCTTTATCCTAAAGATCAATTACATCGTATTTCAATAGGTAAAAGTTATGGGCGCGTTTCTAATAAAAACTTTATTGAAAACCTCGCAAGAGATTATCATTTAGATTTAAGTGATAAGCAAGGAATTAAGTATCCTGCAAACTTTGATGTTGTTCATCAGATTTTAACAGTTCATCTATAAGGGAGGTATAGATATGATGTTGTGGATATGGCTAGGTATTACAATTATTGCTGCCGCGATTGAATTAATCACGATCGACTTAGTAAGTATCTGGTTTACTATTGGGGGAATTGGCGCATTAATTGCGTATGCTCTTGGATTAAGTCAAACAATACAAATTGTTGTCTTTGTCATCTTGAGTATTATTTGTATTTTTGCAAGTCGACCTCTTGCGAAAAAGTATTTAAAAACACAAACAGTAAGTACCAACTATGATCGTGTCATTGGTCAACATGGTTTAGTGTTAAAAAGAATTGATGCTGACACAAGAGGCGAAGTCAAAGTGCTTTCTACGCAGTGGTCTGCTTCGAGTTTAGATAATTCCACTTTAGAAGTTGGTGATTATTGTGAAATACTTGCCGTAGAAGGTGCCCATCTTGTGGTTAAAAAAATTAATAAATAAAGGAGAAAGAAAATGAGTATTATTACTTTAGTTTTAATCATTATTGTTACACTTATTGTCGTAAGTGTTATTGCTTTTGCGATTCGTATTGTTCCTCAATCAAAAGCATATGTTGTTGAAAGAATTGGAGCATATAACCGTACATGCGGTGTTGGTCTTCATATTCTTGTTCCATTTTTAGATCGTGTTGCCAACAAAGTTTCTTTAAAAGAACAAGTTGTTGATTTCGCACCTCAACCTGTTATCACAAAAGATAACGTTACAATGCAAATTGATACTGTTGTTTATTATCAAATTACCGATCCACGTTTATTCACATATGGAGTTGATCGTCCAATTAACGCTATTGAAAACTTAACAGCAACTACTCTTCGTAATATTATTGGGGATCTTGAATTAGATGAAACTTTAACATCTCGTGATATTATTAATTCACGTATGAGAAGTATTCTTGATGAAGCAACAGACCCATGGGGAATCAAAGTTCACCGTGTAGAAGTTAAAAACATTATTCCACCTCGCGATATTCAAGAAGCAATGGAAAAACAAATGCGTGCTGAACGTGAAAGACGTGAAGCTATCTTACAAGCTGAAGGTAAAAAGACAGCAGCTATCTTAAATGCTGAAGGGGATAAACAATCAACAATCTTAAGAGCGGAAGCTGAAAAAGAAGCAGCCATCGCTAAAGCTGAAGGTCAAGCAGAAGCATTACGTTTAGTTTACGAAGCACAAGCAAAAGGTATTACTTATATCAACGATGCACATCCAGATCAAGCTTATGTCACTTTACAAGGTTTCAAAGCTTTAGAAAACTTATCTAAGGGTGATGCTACTAAGATCATTATTCCAAGTGAATTACAAGGAATTGCTGGTCTTGCTACAACTTTAAAAGAAGTTGTTACAGAAAAAAAAGATAACAAATAGAAAAACAGTCTTTGGACTGTTTTTTCA
This sequence comes from Faecalibacillus faecis, assembly GCF_003024675.1. Taxonomy (GTDB): domain Bacteria; phylum Bacillota_I; class Bacilli_A; order Erysipelotrichales; family Coprobacillaceae; genus Faecalibacillus; species Faecalibacillus faecis. The sequence goes on from NZ_PYLP01000014.1 coordinate 8,890, forward strand.
TATTCTTTTTTTTGTCTCATATAGTGTATAGGGTGAAAAACTATGTGTGGTATTTTATGTTTATACAATAAACAAAGAAATGTTTTAGAGGATTGTGGAAAGTTCAATCAAATGCTTCATTTATTGGAACATCGTGGTCCTGATGATTCAAGAACTTATTTTGATAGTCATGTTTTATTAGGTCATTGTCGCTTATCAATTATTGATTTAAAGGGTGGTAAACAACCTTTTGAATATACGTATCAAGGTAAAATATATCGTATTATTTTTAATGGTGAAATCTATAATATGAACGAATTGAAAAAACATCTTATTGATTTAGGATTTCATTTTTCAAGTCAAAGTGATAGTGAAGTTTTGCTTGTTTGTTTTATTGCTTACCGTGAAAAATGTTTAAATATGTTAGATGGTATTTTTTCTTTTGTTATTTATTATGATGATCAAATCTTTGCTTGTCGTGATCATTTAGGGGTAAAACCTTTGTATTATTATTTAAAAGAAAATGATCTCATTATCGCTAGTGAAATTAAAGCGATTTTAATGTATTTAGGAAAGTGCGTGGTTGATAAAACAGGTATTAAAGAACTATTAGGATTAGGTCCTAGTTTATCTCCAGGAAAAACGCTCTATAAAGATATTTCAAGTTTAAGACCAGCTCATTATTTATTTTATGATGGAAATGACTGTATCATTGACCGTTACTGGGGCTTACAAAAAAAACCTCATCTTAAAAGCTATGAAGAAACAGTACAAGATGTACGTTATTTGGTAAATCAAAGTATTCAAAGACAACTTTTAAGTGATGTGCCCATTTCTTGTATGTTATCAGGCGGTTTAGATTCAAGTATTATTACGGCCTTAAGTAGCCAATATGTCAATAACATATCAACCTATAGTATTGACTACTTAGATCAAGAAAAATACTTTAAACCCTATGATTATCAATTGACCCGTGATAGTGATTATATTGATGAAATGGTCGAACGTTATCATAGTCATCATAATAATGTGGTACTTTCACAAAAGAACCTCATTATCTTTTTAAAACAAAGTATGATTGCTCGTGATGCACCGGGTATGGCAGATATTGATTCAAGTTTTCTTTTGTTTTGTAAAGAAATCAAAAGACATCATAAAGTTGTTTTATCGGGTGAATGTGCTGATGAAATCTTTGGTGGCTATCCATGGTTTTATAAAAAGGAGCTCTATAGTTTAGATACTTTCCCATGGATTAGAGATATTGATCAAAGACTTGATTTATTAAATGAAAATATAAAAAAATTGAACATCAAAGATTATGTTCAAAATCAATATTATCAAACTTTACAGGAAATCGATTATCTTGATCAAAGCTTCTATGATACCAATAAAAGAAAAATGATTTATCTTAACATTGAATGGTTTATGCAAACCCTTCTAACTCGTAGTGATAGTCAATCGATGTATAGCGCTGTTGAGCTACGTGTTCCCTTTGCATCCAAAGACCTTATCGAATATATGTATAATGTTCCTTGGTCTTATATGTATAAAGATCAACAAGAAAAAAGTGTCCTCCGTGATGCTTTCAAAGATTTCCTTCCTAAGGATATTTACAACCGTAAAAAAAATCCTTATCCTAAAACCCATTCTCCTTTTTTCCTTACCTATATTAAGCGCCTTTTATTAGAGACCCTCAATGATAAAAACAATATACTCTATCAACTCTTTGATATAAAAAAACTCAAACATTTCATTGAAAATAGTGAAACCATTGAAGTCCCTTGGTTTGGACAATTAATGATGGGACCACAACTTCTTGCTTACTTCTATCAAATCTATGTTTGGGGTAAAATTTATCATGTAGAATTAGAACTCTAAAGAAGTTCTAATTCTATTTCATTATTTTGTAGATGAATATCTTTTAGATATTCATTTTTTATTCTTATTTGTTTTCCTTGAACTTGAATTTCAGGAATATCCTTTGTCCAATCTTTTAATAATTTTTCATAATTCAGTTTTAAAAAACCATATCGTATTGTTCCTTTTGTATCAAGTACAAGATCATGATCAATATAAAGATCACCTTGTAAAGTAATACGTGTTTCAATTCCTTTATAATCTAAAACAAGTAACACATGAAGATATTCACCAATTTTAATTTGAACATCTTTAAGCCTTCCTTTTTCCATAAAAAAGCGTTTATAAATGATCCATACAAGCTTTTGTAATGCTATCGCATCTATTTTCATAATATCACCACTTTTATTCTATGTATAAAAAATCAAGAAGCCTAGGCTTCTTGAACATTTTTATGAATTAATTGTAAAATTTGATTTAATTCTTGATAATTGATTTGTCCAGGAGCACTTGCTTTTCCTACACAACCAAAAGTAATGGCACTACCAAATTGTTCTCCTACAAGACGTGTTGTAAGTCCTAATGGAGACATTGACATTGTCACAATTGGTTTATTGCTGTATTCGTGTTTAGCTTCTAATGTGAATGTCAAAAGGTTTAAAACATCATGGTAATCTTCTGGCATGACCGCAATTTTCATAATATCTGCTTCTAATGAATCCATGGATTTAAATTTTTGCATTAATGAATCTACTTCTGGGGTACGATTGAAATGATGGGCTGACATTAACATATATTTATTCGCATCATGAATAAGTGTATGAAGTTCAATTGCCATATTTGTTCCTAAAGCTAATTCAACATCATAAATATCGAATGCCTTTGATTCAATCCCTAATTCATAAACATGGAAATAATCCTTTGGATCGATTTCAATCTCTCCACCTTCTGCTGCTGTACGAATTGTTAGAATGATTGGCTTTTTAATTTGTAAAGCAGCAATATTTAAAAATAAATTCTTTAATGCATCAAATTGTAAAATATTTTTATAAAAATCAATTCTTAATTCAATGATATCAACATCTAATTGATCAAACTCTTTTAATTTATCTAAGATTGCTTCATCATTATCTTCAACAATAGGAACACATACTTTAGGTAATCCTTCCCCTATTGTGATATCTTTGACATTAATACTCATAATTACACCTTCTTTGATTATTTAAAATTCAACAGCATAATAATATCATATTTTTTTATCATAATGTTAATTTTTTTATAATTTGCAAAAAAAAGCATTAAAATTAATTAATGCTTTTGATTCTTTATAACTTTTTGTCTTGAGAATTCTTCACGTTCTTTTTCTTCAAGCGATTCACTAATAAATTTAATTGTTTCTTCAAAACGTGGAATTGAAATATTCTTCAAGGCATTGGCACGTTTTTGTGTTTTTCTAATTGTATTAGCTAATCGATAAACTGAGTTTTCTACTTCCGCTAAGACAACTGTTAATTCTTTAACACGATAGAAACATTCATAAGCATAATCCACTTTTGAATTAGAACGGTCCATGTTATAACTACACACCATAGGTTGTTTATGATATGTAATTTTAGGAATTTCCACACCCATAACACTTCGATAAGCAATACTAATTCCATAATCAATAGGAGTTGCAGTAACGATGTCACTAATTAATCCTAAAGAGATATTTGCTTCTTGTAAGGCATCATAAGCATTTTGATAAGCTTCCGTAATTTCATCTCTGACCATTTTAACGTCATCTAATAAAGACATCATTTCTTTAATAAGAACGTTTCTTTTTTTATCTAATAGATCATATCCAAGAACAGCTAATTGTAATTGTTTCTTTGTAGAAATTAAATTTCCTTTTGTTGGAACAACTTTTAAAGCCATAATTAATCACCTGCTTCTTGTAATTCTTTGATGATTGATTTTTCTTTAATATGGAAACGTTTTACAGCACGATCATGATCATAATGTTCATCTAATAATTTGTTATCTAGACGATCAAGTGCTTCTCTTGGTAAAACAGAAACTAAATCCCATCCTAAATCTAATGTTTCTTCAATTGATCTATTGACATCGAAACCTTGATTTAAGAAATGTTGTTCAAATAGTTTACCAAATGATAAATATTGTTTATCTAATGGAGATAATTCATCTTCACCGATAACTGATGTTAATGATTTAACATCTTGGACGTGAGCGTAACATGCAAATAATTGGTTGGCAATGTCTTGATGATCGCCACGTGTATACCCTTCACCGATACCATCTTTCATTAAACGTGAAAGTGATGGTAAAACATCAACTGGTGGATAAATACCTGCTGAGTTTAATTCAGGTGACAAAGTAATTTGTCCTTCAGTGATATATCCAGTTAAGTCAGGAACTGGGTGAGTAATATCATTGTTAGGCATTGTTAAAATAGGGATTTGTGTTACAGAACCTTCTGCCCCTTTAATAATACCAGCTCTTTCATATAAAGAAGCTAAGTCAGAATATAAGTAACCTGGATAACCTTTACGTCCAGGAATTTCTCCTTTACTTGAAGAGAATTCACGTAACGCTTCACAATATGAAGTGATATCTGTATAGATAACTAATACGTGCATATTTTGTTTATAAGCTAAATATTCAGCTGCAGTTAAAGCACAGCGTGGTGTTAATGTACGTTCGATGATTGGATCGTTTGATAAGTTTAAGAACATAACAACTCTTTCCATAACACCCGCTTCTTTAAAGCTACGTGTAAAGTAGTTTGCAACGTCATTTGTAACACCCATTGCGGCAAAGACAATCGCGAAACCTTTTCCTGATTCGTCAGCAACTTTGGCTTGTTTAACGATTTGTACAGCTAAACGGTCATGTGGTAAACCTGAACCAGAGAAGATTGGTAATTTTTGTCCACGAATTAATGTAGCAAGACAGTCAATTGATGAAATACCTGTATTGATATAGTTACGTGGATAAACACGGCTTACTGGATTTAATGGTAAACCATTGATATCCATCATTTCTTCAGCATAGATTTCACCTAACCCATCAATTGGGCGACCAGCACCATTGAATACACGTCCTAAAATTTCTTTAGAAACAGGTAATTCCATTGGTCTACCTAATAATTTAGTTTTTGTATTTTCTAGTGATAAGTCATTTGTTCCTTCAAATACTTGAACAACGATTTTTTCACCTTCAATTTGGACAACACGTCCAGAACGTGTTGTACCATTTTTTAATTGAATTTCAACCATTTCGTCGTAAGAGGCACCTTTTACGTGATCTAAAACGACTAATGATCCATTGATTTCATTTAATCCTACATATTGTAGTGCCATTTTCTTTTCCTCCTACGCTACAGATTTTAATGCATTATCAATATCTTGATAATAAGTATCTAATTTTTCAATATGATCATTTGGAATATCATATTTCATTTTAATTAATTGTTCAAAAATACCAGTTTCACTAATTGCACGAACAACTTTACCTTGAGCAACAGCTTCTTGACATTTTTTATTTAAATATAAGATAACATCCATCATCTTTAATTGTTTAGCAAGTGGTACGTATGTATCATCCTTATGGAAGGCATTTTGTTGTAAATAACCAACACGAACCACTTTCGCAATTTCCATAACTAATTTTTGATCTTCTGGTAATACATCAGGTCCCATTAAGTTAACAATTTCATTTAATCTTGATTCTTCAGCAAGAATGAATGAAAGTTGTTGACGATCACTGACGAAATCAGAACCAACATTTTGGTCATACCATTTTTCAAGATCATAAACATAATCACTATAAGATTGTGTCCAGTTAATTGCGAAATAATGACGAGCATAAGCTAAGGCTTTATCTAAAGCCCAGAAACATCTTACGAAACGTTTTGTATTTTGTGTAACTGGTTCTGAGAAGTCTGCCCCTTGTGGTGATACGGCACCGATGATTGAAACAGAACCTTCTTGTCCATTTAAAGTTTTCATGTATCCAGCACGTTCATAGAATTGTGATAAACGTGATGGTAAGTAAGCTGGGAATCCTTCTTCAGCTGGCATTTCTTCTAGACGACCAGAGATTTCACGTAACGCTTCTGCCCAACGTGAAGTCGAATCGGCCATGATTGCACAGTGATATCCCATATCACGATAATATTCAGCTAAAGTAATTCCTGTATAAATACTTGCTTCACGAGCGGCAACTGGCATGTTTGAAGTATTAGCAATTAAGACAGTTCTATCAGTTAATGGTTTACCACTCTTAGGGTCAATTAACTCACTAAATTCTTCAAGAACTTGAGTCATTTCGTTTCCACGTTCTCCACAACCAACATAAATGATAATATCGGCATCACACCATTTAGCAATTTGGTGTTGTGTCATTGTTTTACCAGTACCGAAACCACCTGGAATAGCAGCAGTTCCACCTTTAGCGATTGGGAATAATGTATCGATAACACGTTGTCCTGTTACTAAAGGAATAGAAATTGGTAAACGTTCTAAAGTAGGACGTGCTTGTTTGATTGGCCATTTTTGACATAATGTACATTCGTGAATTTGACCATGTTCATCTTCAATTTTCATAACGACATCATTGATTTTATATTGACCATTTTCTTTTACTTCTACAACTTTACCACTTAAAAGTGGTGAAAGCATACATCTGTGTTCAATTAAATCTGTTTCAGGACATGTTGCATAGATATCTCCACCTTTTAAAACATCTCCTACTTTTACTTTCATTGTAACGTCCCATAATTTTTCAACATCAAGTGAATCAACATCGCTTCCGGCTTCAATAAAAGCACCAGATTGTTCAGCAATCGCTTGTAAAGGACGTTCAATCCCATCAAAGATATTTCTTAAAATACCAGGACCTAATGTAACACAAATTGGTGATCCTGTTGAAATAACAGGTTCTCCTGGTTTTAAACCAGTTGTTGTTTCATATACTTGGATAGTTGTTAAATCTTTAGAAATAGAAATAACTTCCCCCATTAATTTTGCATGACCAACATAAACCATTTCTAACATTGAAAAGTCTTTGGCATTTTTTACTTTAACAACGGGACCATTAATAGAATAAATTACATTTTCACTCATCTTTAATCCCCCTATTTAATCATTAATCCAGAAGTCTTATAGAACCAATCTTTTTGAGCTTCTAAATTTGAGTCTAATGATTCATCTACAACAACATTTGTTGCTTTATTTTCAATAATGAATCCACCTAATTGAATTTGTTGACCTTCTTCAACTTCAATTGGTAAAGCATATGCTTTCTTTAAATCATCTGCATATTTTAAATCATCTTTTCTTACATATAAAACACAATCTGTCATTTGATATTCATCACTAACAGCTTTTACATGTGTTAGTAAATAATCTTTATAATCTTTACCATTTACAAATTCAACAAGTTTATTTTTTACTTCTGTAAAAATTGTTTGAACATATTCTTCTCTTTTTTCAACTAATTTTTTTAATCTTTCTTCGAGTTGAGCTGAAGCTTCAATACTTGCTTTAGAAGAAATTTCTGCTAATTCTTTATCTAATTGATGTTTGGCATCAATTTCGGCTTCACCTCTTAATTGGTTATAAGCTTCTTGTTCAATTGCTTTGGCTTCATCTAAAATTTCTTTTTCTTCAGCTGATGAAATTTTTTCAATTTCATCTTTGATATAAAGAAAGACTTGATCTTTTTTTTGCATAGCACTTTCTCCTATAACTTAACTCCAATTGCTTCTGAAACATATCTATCAATCGTTTCACCAATTTTAGAATTTCCATGTCTATCAGGAATTTCTACAAGCAATGGTTTTTGTTGTTTTAATTTTATTTCAGAAATAACATCAGGAGCTAATTCAATTAATTTCGTTGTAATTAAAATCACACCTATGGATCTATCTTTCATTTTTGTTTCCAAAACTTCAAGAAAATCACGTCTTTTATGAACAACTTCTCCTTCAATACCAACAAGTCTTAAACCCATTTCAGTATCGACATTGTCACTTATTAAATAAAATTTCATAAAAAATCACTCTCTAAATTAGATTTTGTTGATAATTAAGATAGAGATTAATAAACCATAGATTGCAACCCCTTCACCTAAGGCAACGAAGATTAATGATTTACCAAAGTTCTTTTCATTTTCAGAGAAAGCTCCGATAGCTGCTGGAGCTGCTGCAGCAACGGCAATACCTGCACCTAAAGCAGAGAATCCAGTTGATAAAGATGCTGCTAAGAATCCTAAACCTTGAGCAATTGTTCCAGTGATTGTAGCAACTTCACCTGCTGCAAATACACTTGAATTTGACATAGCAACTAATAAACATAAAACAACGGCACCAGCGAAACCACTGATATGAACACCTAATCTTCTTTTAGCGCTTTGAGCTGATACTTTTCCTGTAAATACTTTAATTAATGGTAATGTTAATAAAACTACTGCAAATAATGGTAATAAAATTTCTAATACTGTCATAATAAATTTCCTCCTTGAATTTAATCTTCCTTAATAGTTTTAAATGGAATTCCATTTCCTTCATAATAACGTGAAAACATTTCGTAGAATTCAAGACGTAATACTTGAATACCAACGATCAATCCTTCAAGACACATTACGAAAACGTTTCCTAAAATCAAGACAATGATTTCACCAAATCCCCCTACCATTTCGGCAAGAGTATAAACAACAAGCATCATACCAGCATGTGATAAAACGAATCCCCCAACACGCAAGAATGACATTGTGTTTGTAATAAATGATAAGACTACTTCAAATAATTCGAAGAATCCTTCAACAAAGAATGCTCCAAAACCATTTGGGAACATTTCACCATGTTCTTCTAATTTTCTAATTAATGGTTCTTTTAAGAACATTAAGATTAGTGGTAAAACAATTAAAATTAAAATATAGAAAATATTTACAAAATGCATACCTGTAAGCATTCCAAGAGCTGCACCAATAACAGCAACATAGAATGTAACCCCACATAAACCATTTTGACTTAAAATCGCTTCACCAATATTTTTCTTTTTAAAGTTCAAAACAATATTGAATGTCATTGAAATAAGAATTAAGACAATACCAAGTCCAATGGCAGCCATTAATAATGTCATTGTATTTTCTGGTGACATTGCATTAAAGAATGAGAAACCTTTGAAATATTCAGATAAGATTTCTTCATTTCCAAAGAATGAACCAAAGAATACACCGAAGATTGCACTGGAAATACCTAAACGAACTCCCACGCCACCTAATTTTAAATTAAATTTTTTTTCAGCAACAAGGCCTACTAAAGAAAGAATAATACCTTGTCCTAAGTCACCAAACATAATACCAAATAATAAAGTATATGAAATAGCAACTAATAATGTTGGATCTACATCATTGTAACGAGGTACACCATACATTTCGACGAACATTCTAAATGGTCTTGCAAACCATGAATTTTTAAGTCTTGTTGGTGGTTCTAGACGTACATCTGATGTAGCAGGTAAAACTTCAAGTTTAACACCATCGATACTTTCAAAAGTGTTTTTGAAGTTATCTAAATCTCTCTTAGGGACAAATCCATGAACATTTAATTTATCACCTAATTTAACAATATATTTTTGCATTGCATAAACTGAATTTAATTTTTTAGCAATACTATAAATACGTGTTAATTCTTCCATATTTTCTGAAATTGTTTTATCAATTCTATTTTGTAAATCTTGGCTGTATTGTTTAGCTGAATCAGATTCATTTTGAATTTCTTTTTCAGCTAATTCACATGAACCATGAACGAATTCAGGAATATGAATTTTTTCAAAATAAAGTGATGTAAAAACATTATCCACTTCAGGAGCATCTGTAGGTGTCGTCATATACATACACCATACATATTTATCATCTCTTTGAAATGCTTTATAAACAAATGGTAATGTTTCATAATACTCTAACTTTCCTTCATTATTGAGAGGAAGTTTACCGAATCTTATTTTTAAATATTGTGTTCCAAATAATTGATCAAAGTCAATATTAGAACCTTCAACATGATTCAAAGTAATGATGGCTTCATCATTTTCTTCAATCATCTTTGTCAATTCTTTTTTAACAGCATCAATACGGTCAATATCTAAAAATAAATCATCTAAAAATTCTTTAGCTCTAAATACATTAAGTTGCGAATCTGTTTCAACTTCATGAACTTCAAAATGATATTTTGTTTTCATTTCTTCAATTCTTGATAACAATTCTTCATAAAGATTGTCATTGTTGTAAGCTGAAAGACCAGCAACACTATCCGTAAACTTGCTTGCTAGCTCGGGATGAAAATCATCTCTTTGATAAAGCTCAAGTAACACATCATTACAATTGTCTTTATCAAAATCAAGGCTAACCAAGTTTAATTTCGCTATTGCCATGACAGTCCCCCTTTACTCTTTATTGATCTTTTTGTCACTTTTTTCACTAAGCTACAAACTAATAATAGCGCAATGTTTATAACAAAGAATAATCCAATTTGCATTGCATAGTTTGTACCTACAACAAAGATTGAATTATAAAGTGACATACTATAGAAGACTGTTCCACTTAATAGTCCTCCTATTGTAACAGCAGCTCCTACACGTTGTAGTAACTTACTGATGTTACCCTTAACAATAAATGATAATAGAATAGCTAAAACACCTACTCCTAAATCACCAAGTAAAACAAGTGCTGAAAGCATCATAACCACACCAGCAATCACTGTTGGATCAAATTTTTCACCAGGTTTAAATGTGAATAAGCATTCAAATGGTTGGAAAAATGCGTTGTTTTCAACATAAACAGGACCTTCAACTCCTTGATCTTGATACGTATCAATAGGAAGTTCATGAATAGTAATTCCAGGAACATTTACAATAGCTTCTAATTCATCTTTATTAAATGAACTAAAGGCATAAACTGCAGCTTTAGTTTTTAAATCAACTACATATTTACCTTTCTTGTATAACTCTTTCAAACGATATGTTTTCCAAAAGTCACCAAGTAATTGTTCTTCATTTTCTTCTTTCACTTTTTCAATACGTTGATCAAGTTCTCGAAGATACGCTTCCATTGTTTTATTTTCTGCTTTTAATTCAGCAATCGCTTCTTCCATTTTACCATGGGCAAATTTTGGAAGTTTTACTTCTTCAAAGTTCATTGAAGAGAAAATGTTATCAATTTCACCAATACTATGTTCAACGCCACCATAAACAATCCAAGCGAATCGATCTGTATGTGATAATTCTTGATAAACAAATGGATAACTATCAAAATATTTGATTTTTTCAATTTGTGATAATGGTAATTTACCAAATCTTAAAGCAACATATTTTAATTCATGAATATCATCGATAGAAATACGATCACGATTTAAACATGAAATCAATTCAATTGCTTCCTGATTTTCATAATAATCTTTTTTAATTCCTCTTTTAATTTCATTAATATCATCTAACTTTTGATGAATTTCTGAAATATAATCTAAAATTTCACGAACATTTAAAAATGCACTTTGAACGGGTCTATCTACTCTTTCAATATGTAAGACATCCATTACATTATAAAGTTCGTCTAATACCTCGTTATATGGATTTCTATCTTCCATAGAAGTTGCATGGTCTAAATTAGAAATCACTTTCTTCGCTTTAACTGGATAAATAGAATCTTGATGATTTTCAAGTTTCATCAAAACTTCCATATAATCATCTCTAGAGAAAACAATGTTATATAAATGTGTATTCTTAATCATTTTTTCCCCTCCTATGCATAGATCAATGTATTTTCAATTTTTGAAACAGGTTGATTATAACGAATACCTTCAACAATATGTTTCAAATTATCTATTTCAATTCTTTGTAAAATACTATAAGTCATATAAACAAGTGGTGCACTGTTTGAAAAACGCATGTATCTTTTTGCGATATTATATTGAATACTATCTGCATAATATTCGATATAGGCAAATTCTTTATCATCCATATAGAAGTTATATTTAGAAGTTGATAATAAAGATAATACTTCTTTAGGACCGCTTGCACTAATTAAACGATTCATCATATCTTTTGGCAATCTTGAATATTGTAAAAAGAGTGAACTTCTAATTGAATCTTCTGATTCATGGAAATATTGTTTATAACGATAGATTTTTGAAATATTCTTTAATTCAATAGAAGTATAGAGAATATTTAATAAATCTTTTTGAACACTTCCTTTGAAGTGTTTTTTAATTGTTTCAACAATGTTTTCATAATAAAGTGATTGTAAGCACATATGAACTTCTTTAACATCAAATGGGACAGAGAAATCAATTTCTTTAAGAACTTTATAATATCTTGTTTTTGAAAGATATTGTAAAAGATCTTTGAATGATTCAATGTTTACTAATCCATCAATATTAAAACTTGTCTTTTTCGCTAAATAAGTAGGAATTGATAAATTAAAACTATATTGTTCCTTTGCTTGTAAAGAAACAAGTTTATCCATAATTAAATTAATTTCTACTCCAATAATTTCAAATAGATAAAAATCTTCATCAGATTTGGGTGAATATTTCATCAACTTCGCACAACGATGATAATATTCTTGATTTAAACAATCTTCTATTTGACCACGATGAACATGTCTAATATTAATATCTTTTAAAGCATCTGCATAACTTGTTTGAGATTTTAAATAAGAAACAACTTCTCCAATTGTTTGTTTTCTTGTTAAATCAAGATAAACATTCTTATTTAAACGCCCACCATACATTGCTTTAGCTTTTGCACATAAGGCATTTGAAGATAAAGACATCTTTACACCTTCTATTTAGTACATCTTGTAAAGATTTCATCTACCCATTTATCTTTATTTTGAGTAAATAAATCTTCCATATTTTTCATTGATTTATGAAATTCATTTTCTTGTAATTGTGCTTCTTCTTTATTCTTATTCAATAGATCTTGTTTATGCTTTTCAACTTGATCTTGTTGACTATCAATATACTCACTATAAATTGTAGATTTTTGCGACATCATACTTGATTGAGCTTCTGCTTTTTTCTTTTTCGCAAGTTCTACTTTTTCTACGCATTGGCGATCGAATTCTATTAACTTTTGAATAATATCATCCATCTTATTTTCCCCCTTCTTCTTGTCGAGGATTATTGTACTCTCATTCTTTTAAAATTCAACAGATATAGCTTTCAAAAGCACTCTTTATGATAAATTTATGACGAATTTATAAGAATTTATCAAAAATCCTCTTTAAAGAATATATGTAAAAACAAAAGCACCTCCCCTATTTTTGTGTTGTTCATGTCACTTCTTAGAGATGTGGCGCTTGCAATACATAGCTTATTCTTTATTTCGCACGTTATTCTACTCCCACTTTTCAATATTTGTCAATAGACAAATTTTCACATTTGCATAAATCCGCCAAAACCTTAGCGTCATGCCACTTTTAGCAAGATTCATTCCTAATTTTTTATTCATCTCTAAGCCTTTTCATTCTTGAAGGTAAATGTTAAAATGAAAGAACTTAGGAGGTCATTATGATAAATCAAAGAATTACAAAATTAAGACAACTTATGAAAGAAAGAGGAATCGATCTTTATATCATTCCAACCAGTGATTTTCATCAAAGTGAATACGTAGGAAGTTACTTTGAAGCTCGTCATTATATGTCTGGATTTAGCGGTTCAGCTGGAACTCTTATCGTAAGACAAGATGAAGCTTATTTATGGACAGACGGTCGTTATTTTATTCAAGCAGAAAAAGAACTTGCCGGTAGTTGTATTCAATTAATGAAAATGCGTACACCGGGTGTTCCTACTATTAAAGAATATATTGAAAAATATCCAGAAGCAACCATTGGTTTTGACGGGCGTGTGATGCCTTATAATCAATGTCTTTTCACAAATACCATTCAAGCCAATGAAGATCTTGTAGATCTTATTTGGCAAGAGCGTCCTGAACTTTCCCATGAAGAAGTTTATTTATATGATACAAAATATTGTGGTGTTTCTAGAAAAGAAAAATTAGAAATCATTAGAGAAGAAATGAAAGATGCGAAATATCATTTAGTGACAACTTTAGATGATATTGCTTGGATCTTTAATATTCGCGGTAATGATGTTTTATGCAACCCTGTTGCTTTAGCTTATGCTTTAATTGAAAAAGAAAAAGCAAACCTTTACTTAAGAAAAGAAGCTGTAAGTCAAGAACTCATTGATGAATTATTAAAAGACCAAATTGAAGTTAAAGATTATTTTGATATTTATGAAGATATTAAAAATATCAATGGTAAAGTTCTTTTAGATACAAAATCAGTAAACTATACATTAGTTAATTCTATTAATACAGATGATGTCATCAATCAAACAAATCCAAGTCAATTACTTAAATCAATTAAAAACGAAACAGAAATCAAAGCGACAAAAGATGCTCATTTACATGATGGTATTGCCGTTACTAAATTTATGTATTGGTTAAAAACAAATATAGGAAAGATAGAAATGGATGAACTATCTATTTCTAATAAACTTTTAGAATATCGCAAACAACAACCAAATTTCAAAGACATTTCCTTTACAACAATCTGTGCTTATCGTGAAAATGCTGCTTTAATGCATTATCATCCAACAGAAAAACAATATTCTAAAGTGAATGCTTCTCATTTATTATTAATTGATAGTGGTGGACAATATCTTACAGGAACAACAGATATCACAAGAACCTTTGTTTTAGGTGAAATGACGCAAGAAGAAAGAAAAGACTTCACAATTGCTTTAAAAGCAATATTCAGATTACAAAATGCTCATTTTATCCAAGATGTTACAACAGGGGCAAACCTAGACATCCTTGCTCGTGGTGTGATTTATGACTATGATTTAGATTATCGTTGTGGCACAGGGCATGGTGTTGGTCATTTCTTAAATGTTCATGAAGGACCTAATGGACTTCGTCCAAAGAGTCTTTATGGTCATGAATCATGCATCGTTCCAGGTATGATTACAACCGATGAACCAGGTGTTTACAAAGAAGGCAGTCATGGTATTCGTCATGAAAATGAACTTTTATGTGTTAAACATACAGAAAATGAATATGGTACTTTCTTAAAATTTGAACCAATCACTTATGTTCCATTTGATATTGAAGGTTTAGATTTAAATTATTTATCAAATCATGAAATTCAAACAATTAATGATTACCAACAATATACTTATGATCGTCTTAAAGATTATTTAACACAAGAAGAAAAAGATTGGTACTTAAATAATTTATTCATTAAATAACAAGAGAAATCTTGTTATTTTTTATTCTTTATATAGTTTAAAACTATATCAAACATAAACTAATATGTATTTTACAATAATTTCATTCCTTTTTATACTTTAGACAAAGTTTCAAGGAGGAATAAAAATGAGCGCACCTTATAAATATGATATTGTAGGAAGTTTTTTAAGAGATAAAGAAATTAAACAAGCAAGAGAAGGTTTTTCCTTAGGAAAAATCAATCAAAGTCAATTAGAAGAAATTGAAAATAAATCAATTGAAAATCTTGTTAATGAAGAAAAAGCTGTTGGTTTAAAAGCTGTTACTGATGGTGAATTTCGAAGAGCTTTTTGGCATTTAGATTTTCTATGGGATTTAAAAGGCGTAGAAAAAGTAGCCGTCGAACATTTTTCAATTGCCTTTAAAGGACATCAACCAAAAAGTCAAACTTTAGAAATTGTAGATAAAATCGATTTCCCCGAAGATCATCCTTTTTTAAAACATTTTAAATTCATGCAAAGAGTATCTGGAGAAACAGAAGTTAAACAATGTATCCCTTCTCCTTCAATGCTTCATTTAATTTGTTGTATTAGAGAAGAAAACTATCAACCTATTGAAAGATATCAAGATAACGATGTTTTATTAAAAGATATCGCCTATGCTTATCAAAAAGCAATCAAAGCTTTTTATAATGCTGGATGCCGTTATCTTCAATTAGATGATACTTCATGGGGAGAGTTTTGTTCAAAAGAAAAAAGAGAAGCTTACAAAGCAAGAGGAATTGATGTAGATGAACTTGCTAAAAAATATGTTGATATGATTAATCTTGCTTTAGAAGCAAAGCCAAATGATATGGTTATTACAATGCACATTTGCCGTGGTAACTTTAGATCAACATGGTTTACTTCAGGAGGATATGAACCTGTTGCTAAAACATTATTTGGTAACTGTAAAGTAGATGGATTCTTCTTAGAATACGATAGTGAACGTGCTGGTGGTTTTGAACCACTTCGTTATATCCAAGATCAAAAAGTTATCTTAGGTCTTGTAACTTCTAAAGAGGCAAAACTTGAAAATAAAGAAGAAATTATTAAACGTATTCATGAAGCTGAAAAATACGTGCCATTAAATCAACTTGCTTTATCTCCTCAATGTGGTTTTGCTTCTACTGAAGAAGGAAACTTACTTACCAAAGAGGAACAATGGAATAAGATCAAACTTGTTAAAGAAATTGCAGAAGAAGTATGGCAATAAAAAAAGAACTTTCGTTCTTTTTTATTTGCATATTTTTTCTAAACTATCTGCTGTTATAGAAAAAGTTGTTGTGACTTTTTCTATAATTGTCTTTTCATCAATATTGAGTTCTTTTAAAAGAGCCACTATCTTTTTAAGATCCTCTTTACGCGCTTTATCCATAGCATCATTCATCAAGTTTTCAAATATTTCAAACAAATTAATATCATCACTTGATTGATTTTCAATACTTTCTAATAAAATAGATTTCATATCACGTGAACGACTTCTTTTATCACGATAAAGAATATATGCTTTCGCCACTCGTACATACCCTTCTTCAATAAGAATTTCTTCTACCGTATCTTGTACAAGTTCTACCGTAGGAAAAGTACTTTCATTATCTTCTAAACGTTTTTCGACATCATGAGCAATGGCATATACCTTTTTTAAATCTACTTTATCATAACATGCCCCAAAAGCTTTATAGAGCGCTCCTGCAATTTTATCTACTTCAAATTCAACAAGTCTTCCATCTCTTTTTCTTACATTTTTAATCATAGTATCACTCCTACTATTAGTATAACGAATATTTTAAGTTATTTCATTAGATATGATATTTTTCAACGGTTACTTGATAATTCTTATAAAGAACAAGAATATATTCTTCTTTTAATTTTTCGACAATTCCATATCTAAAGACATCTTCTTTATTTAAACGATAGGTATTTATTAATAGATGTTTAGTTTCTTTTTCATTTTCTATTCTTGGTTTCCACCATTTTTTAGGTTTTACCTTTGATAATCTTAAATAATCTTCAATAAGTTCATCTTCATATCTTCCTTTTAAATAAAGATTAAGATATTGGAATAATTCATCTAATTGGAAACCAAAGAATTTAAAATCATTTGCTTGATAAAATTCACCAAGATCCAAAAAGAAATAAAACGGTGAAGCACAAGCTCTTAATACCTTATTCATTGTTATTGGCATTCTTCCTGAATTCCAATATTTTTGTAACATATCTTCTGCTAAATGAATCTTTTCAATATCTTCTTTTGATAAATCATGGCTTTCAATAAGTTCATAAGGTGCTTCTTGTTGATACACATAACCATATTTATTAGCTTCGTTTCTTAAACTTGTCCCTCTTAAAAGTTTTAAAAAACCAAGTTGTAATTCTTTTGGATAAAGTCTAAAGACATCATCAAAGGATTTAGAAAAACGTTGAAGGTTTTCTAAAGGAAGTCCTGCAATAAGATCCAAATGAAAATCAATCTTATGATTTTGTTGGAGCTGTTTGATGACGTCACATAAACGTTCAAAATTTTGATAACGTCGTACTACCTTATTAGTTGGTTCATAAGTTGATTGAATGCCAATTTCAAAACGAAGTAAACCATCTGGTGCTTCTTCATTAATAAAGTCAATAATTCTTTGATCCAAAACATCTCCGTTGATTTCAAATTGTAGTTGAACCCCTGGACGAGCATGTTTAAAAACAAAATCAAGGATTTCTAATGCATGTTCTGTTTTAGCGTTAAATGAACGATCAAGTAATTTAATTACTTTTACATCAGTTTCTAAAAGTAAACCTAATTGTTGTTTTAAATAACCCATTGAAAAGAAACGTAATCCTTTTTCTAAAGAAGATAAACAATATTGACATTGATAAGGACAACCTCGACTTGTTTCAAAATACAAGATACGATTCTTCATATCCTTTTTATCTCTTTCTAATAAATAGGGAGAATCCAATGTTTCTAAATAACTTAAATCCACTGGTGGAATAAGACGGTCATCTCTTTTTTCTTTTGTAGATACTCCTTGAAGACAAACCTCTTCTTTGTTTTCTAAACAGGTAAGTAGTTTATCTAAAGCAATTTCTCCTTCACCCGCCATAATATAATCAATTTCAAAGGTATCTAAGAAGTGATCGATGTCATACATGACTTCTGGCCCACCAATAACAATGATTAAATTTGGTTGTTTTTGTTTTAAAAGATGACATAGTTCTTGAATAAGATCTACATTCCAAATATAAACACTTAGACAAAGGACATCTAAGTTTTGTTGAATTAAATCATCAACAATATGATTTAAATCATCTTTAATGGTATATTCTTTAAAATCAATATCATGTCTTTCTTTACAAGCAACATAAAGTAAACGAAGTGATAATGATTTATGGATAAATTTTGAATTGAGTGTTGTAATTAATGTTTTCATATCTATCTATTTAAAAATCTAGAGAAAACTCTAGATTTTAATCTTTCTTATATTTTGGAATCGCATTTTTATAAAGACAATATTCTTCTAATGTCCAGTTTTTGTTCATAATTTCTTTAGCCACATCTTTACCAACATAACGTAAATGCCAAGGTTCATGAGAAATACCAGTAATACCATCTGTTCCTTCAGTAAAACGAATGATGAAACCATATTTTGCACAGTTTTTAACGACCCATTTATATTCAACCGTATCTCCAAAAACAAGTCTTTGTTTATCAACAACACTTTGTGAAGTCATATCAATTCCAAGTCCTGTTTGGTGTTCACTTGCTCCTGGTGTAGCAACGTATTCTTTAGCGTAAACTTCACCGTATTTTTGTTGTGTTTCATCATAGATTTTTGTTTGTTCTTCATAAGAACGATACCCACTGTTTAATAATAAGTGCATATCTTCTTTTTCAGCATCTTTAATCATTTTAATTAAAGCATTAGCAGCTACTTTACGAAGTTGTGGATGATCACATGTTGGAGCCACATACTCACTATCTACATTGACTAAATCTTTTGGTTCATAATCATTTAAATAGAATCCTTTTTTAACAAGTGTTAATAAATCATCTGGATTTGTAATGTCATATTTTTCTTTTGTATCTCCATTACTTGATACAATGAATGGATAATTAACAATATTGACTGCGTAATTGTAATCTTTTACTTCTTTATATTTTTCAATATAATCATTGATTTTCTTTAAATTATATCCTTTTACTTTTCTAAAAGGAGCTGTTTGACTATTTGAAAGTTTGTTATCTACAAGATATTGAAGATCACTTTTTCCAGCACCATCTTCCAACATTTTCCAAATAGTAGAATCTTTATAACCTAATTGATGTAATGTAGGTACTTGGTTTTCAAAAATATAATCAGCCACTTCTACAAGATCATCATAAGCTAATTCTTTATGTAATGCATAAAAACGTTCGTATTCATCATAAAGAGTTACTTTATTTGAATTATCGATCCATTTTAAAATATGTGTCATTTTATCATGAGATAACAATTCTTTTTCTTCATCATTATCAAATGAACGTACAAGTTCACTTGTAGTTGACCAAGAATAACCTTTTACTAAAAATTGAATACGATTAAAATTAAAATAAACAACAATTCCGACAACAAGCAGAATTCCTGCAATTACCGCAAGGGCTGCACGATCAACTCTTAATCTTCTTCTTTTTGAACTATAAGAACTATAATATCCATAGTCCATTTTTTTCTTTCTAAATAATCCCATTTTCTCACCTCTATCAACGATAGCTATTATAGAAAATAACCTATCTATTGACAATCATTTTTTAAATAGTTTTTTCTACCAATTTCATAAAGATCATTTCCTAATTGATCTATCACGACAACAAGTGGCATATTTTTAACTTTGAGCTTACGAATTGCTTCAGGTCCTAAGTCATCAAAGGCAATAATTTCGCACTCTTCAATACAAGATGACATCATCGCTCCAGCACCACCAATTGCGCCAAAATAAACACCACAATGATCAACAATAGCTTTTTTGACAGCTTCATTACGATAGCCTTTACCAATCATCGCATGTAAACCAAGTCCAATCAATCTTGGTGAATAAGCATCCATTCTTCCTGAAGTTGTTGGTCCTCCACTACCAAAAACTTGTCCTGGTTTGGAAGGAGTTGGTCCAACATAGAAGATGGTTTGATTTTGAATATCAAAAGGAAGTTTTTTTCCTTCATCCAATAATTGAATTAATCTTTTATGAGCAGCATCTCTACCTGTATAAATCGTTCCACTTAAATACACTTCATCTCCTGCATGAAGTTGTTTAATTTTATCAACTGTTAACGGTGTTTCTAAATAAATCATAACGAAGCCTCCTTATGACGTGATACATGACAACAAATACTTACAGCAACCGGCATTCCCGCAATATGTGTTGGAAATGTTTCAATATTTAAAGATAAGGCTGTTGTCTTTCCGCCATAACCCGCAGGTCCTATTCCTGTTTCATTGATCATCTTTAAAAGCTCATCTTCTAAAGAAGCATATCTTTGATCTGGATGATGACTACCAATCTCACGAATCATTGCTTTTTTAGCAAGCATGGTTACTTTATCAAAAGAACCCCCAATACCAACACCAATAACCATTGGTGGACAGGCATTTGGTCCTGCATCATTTACAACTTTCATGACAAAGTCTTTGACTCCTTGTAAACCATCACTTGGTTTTAACATCTTAATTTGACTCATATTTTCTGAACCAAATCCTTTAGGTGCTAAAGTAATATGAAAGGTATCACCCTCTACAATATCATAATAGATGATGGCAGGTGTATTATCTTTGGTATTTGTACGTTCAAATAATGGATCTTTGACAACCGATTTTCTTAAATATCCTTCTATATATCCTTGACGTATTCCTTCTTGAATTGCTTCTTTTAAACTACCACCCGTAATATGAACTTCTTGTCCCATTGTCACATAAACAAAAGCCATTCCTGTATCTTGACAAATTGGCATTTGTTTTTCTCTTGCAAGATCAGCATTATCAATAAGAACTTGTAATGTTTTCTTAGCAAGTAAACTATCTTCTTCATCATGTTTTTGATGAAGTTGTTGATAAACATCTTTAGGTAGATTTGTTGCTGCTTCAATACACATTGTTTTTAATGTTTCTGTAATTTCTTGACATGTTATTTCTTTCATATCAGTTCCCTCTATTCAATAATATTGTCTTTAACATCTGGATAATAGATAGAATAATAACGTAAAGCCATTAATTCCATCGTTGTAAGTAGATTATGTTTCCCTGTTCTTTTATATTTAGGATTTCCTATTCCAATAACATAATCTGGTTCAAAACCAAAATCAAAATCTTGATCATTAGTAATAATAACAACTTTCGCATTTGATTTTTTTATGTATGAAATCATCTTTTGATTTCCATTAAAAATATGTCCACTTACAGTTAAAATAATAGCAACACTATTTTCATCTAACTCTTTTGCACATTGAAGTTGATTCGTTTGTTCCATATAAGCCATGGTAAACTTTTCTAACATCAATAAATCTGTCTGAAAATGTAATGCGACCGAATGAGAAAACTGTGTTCCAAAAAAAGCTACATTATCACTATCATGAATCAATTGAATGACTTGATCAATGACCTTCCAATCTAAATAAGAAGAAAGTTGACTTAAAGAAGCACAAATTTGTTGAGTATAATAAGCTGTACTTTCTTCAGGATGATCTTTCATCATATCTAATGGAACATTGATTAAATTATTAAACTTTCTTGATGTCGAACTAAACCAAGCACATTCTTGTTTTAAATGCGCATAGTTTTCATAACCTAATGTTCGACAAAAACGAGAAATCGTTGCTGGTGATACAAAACATTCACTTGCTAGTTTAGAAATTCCCATGTGTGCCACTTCAGAAATATGATGTGCCATATACCAAGCAATATTATAATTTGTATCTGCTTCATTGGCACTATCTAGATATATTAATAAACGATAAAATAAATTTTTCATGCTATTCTCCTCTATTCTACAACATTATACACTAAATCTTTCTTCTTGTTGATAGATATTTTTTGTTTTATAAATCACATATTTTTTGACATTTGTGCCTTTTTTTCTCTAATTTTTATATTTATATTAATAAATGTGGAAAGAGATAGATTTTACTATTCATATTCCCTCTATTTACTTTCTACATATTCTTATCCTCCCAAATAAGAATATTGAAAAGGCATCTTGATGTCTTTTTTGTTTTACATATAACAATACCTAAAGGAGATAGAAAAAATGTTAAAAGAGTTTAAAGAGTTTGCCTTAAAAGGGAACATGATTGACTTAGCTGTAGGGGTTATCATTGGGGGTGCTTTTAATTCACTTGTAACATCACTTGTTGAAAATATCATCATGCCTATTTTAAGTTTAGTTACAGGTAAGATTGATTTTTCTAACTTATTTATCGCTTTGGACGGAAATACATATAAAACACTTGCTCAAGCACAAAAAGCAGGTGCATCTACAATCAATTACGGTTTATTTGTAACTGGTTTATTAAACTTCATCATCATGGCTTTTGTGATTTTTATGATTGTGAAAGCTATGAATAAATTAAGAGAAAAAACAGAAAAACCAGTTGAAGAAAAAACAACTAAAAAAATATGTCCTTATTGTCAAAGCGAAATTTCTATTCAAGCAACTCGTTGCCCACACTGTACAAGTCAATTAGAAAAGTAAAAAAACTCTCTGTAATGTACTCATTACAAAGAGCTTTTTTACTATTATTTGATTTTAATAATCTTGCCATCTATTGCAAAATCAAATTTTGCTTCAGTATCATAATTTTCTTCTTTCCCCCGCAAATGTCGTAGCTTTTCCGTAATAATGCATAATTGTTTTCCCATTTTTTACGGATAAATCAAGCTTAATATCACTGCTTTGATAAGCATTTTTTAAAAGTGAGCTAGTTCCTTCGTGTTGTAGCTGAATTTCTACAATTTGTAATTCTATTTTAGGATCTATTTCAATACCATGTCGTGTGGTATAAATTATTTGTGGGACTTCTATTTTTAAATTGTTTCCTGCTGTACCTTCACTTACTTGAATATTGATTTCAGGATGATTGGCACACCACTTATAATAACCAAACCCACAGATAATTAATATAAAAAAAATAAGAAGATATGAAGGTAAAGCTTTTTGATTTTAAATGTTATATATTGTTTCATAGTTTCATCTACCCATTTATTTGATTATAACATAGATATTCTATATAAAACAAAAAACATCGATTACTCGATGTCTCTTACATTTGGTGCGGGCGACAGGAATCGAACCTGCACGCCGAAGGCGCTAGATCCTAAGTCTAGTGCGTCTGCCAGTTCCGCCACGCCCGCATAGAAATGGTGACCCGCAGGCGACTCGAACGCCTGACCCTCTGATTAAAAGTCAGATGCTCTACCAACTGAGCTAGCGGGTCAATAAATATGGTGCCGGCTAAAGGACTTGAACCCTCAACCTACTGATTACAAGTCAGTTGCTCTACCAATTGAGCTAAGCCGGCATTTAAAAAAATGGTGGAGGTTAACGGGCTCGAACCGCTGACCCTCTGCTTGTAAGGCAGATGCTCTCCCAACTGAGCTAAACCTCCAAAATGGTGACTCGTACGGGATTCGAACCCGTGAATGCATGCGTGAAAGGCATGTGAGTTAACCGTTTCTCCAACGAGCCACATGGCGCTTGAAGTAGGACTCGAACCTACGACCGATCGGTTAACAGCCGATTGCTCTACCAACTGAGCTATTCAAGCAACTTAACAGTGCTCATTTATACTAGCATAAGATTTTAAACTTGACAACCCTTTTTTAGATTTTTTTTACATTTTTTTCATATTTATAAAAAATAAATGTATATTTGATTATTTTATATCTTTCTATAATTAAATGATGTTATAATTATATATATTAAACAAGGAGGATACAAATGGATCAACAAAGAGAAAAAGCCTCAGCAATCGCTCATGAATTTGTCGTTTATCAAGAAAGTGAACAATCCGATATCAAAGCCGAAGAAAAAGCATTCGATGCCCTTTGGCAAAGTATATATGATGTATGTAAACTCATAAATTTTGGAATAATAGATGATATCACTCAAGAAGAATTTGAAGAAGCTTATTCATGGTTAAAAGCAACACAATCTCTTACAGAGGATTATCAAGACTTTGAATTAGAATTTTAAGGAGAAAAAAATGGAAAAATATTTAATTGTGACAGATACAACAAGCGCAATGAATAAAGAAATTGCTGCCGCTCATGGTATTGAACTTATTTCTTTAAGCGTTATCGTAGATGGTCAAGAATACAAAGATCAAGTTGATATTTCAACTGAACAACTTTATGATTATTTAAAAGATGGAAAAACTCCATCTACAAGTCAACCAAATACAGGTTATCTTATTGAAAAGATGGAAGCTTGGCAAAAAGAAAACTATGAAGCCATTATTGTTGTAACATGTTCTGCTGATTTATCAGGAACAAACAACGGTTTCCATTTAGCCAAAGATACAGTTGGTTTAGACAATGTTTATATTTATGATAGCCGCCAAGTCGGTGCTCCTGTCATGGATATGGCTATTCGTGCTAAACAACTTGCTGATGAAGGAAAAGATGTCGATGAAATTTTTAAAGTTTTAGAAGAAAAAACAAAACATTCTTTTTCTTTTTTATACCCTGATAATTTTGATCAATTATCACGCAGTGGGCGTTTATCCCCTATGGCTGCGCGTATGGCTTCTATGTTAAAAATCAAAGCTCTTTTATGTTTAGATGAGCAAGGAAAATCTGTTGATAAATACAGTATGTCTCGTACGGAAGTGAAAGTTTTAAAAGCAATCACTGATAAATTCCATGAACTAGGAGTGAATGCTGAAAAATATAAAATTTATATTTCTCATGCCGATAATATCGTTTTCGCCAAAAAAGCAAAATTATTACTTCAAACAACATTCCATGGAATTGAAGTTGAAATTAACAACTTACCAGCTGTTTTAACATGCCATGGTGGGCTTGCTTGTTGCGCTCTTCATTCTACATATAAAATTTAGGAGGCTTTTATGAAAGTTCTTGATATGCATTGTGACACAATTACCCGTTTATACGAAGAGTATCCAAATGAATCTTTATTAGAAAATACTGGACATATCGATTTAAAGAAAATGCAAAAAGGTGATTATCTTCTTCAAAACTTTGCGATGTTTACCAATCTTGGAAATACATCGAAGCCTTTTTTAAAAGTAAATCAATATATTAATTATTATTATCAAGAAATTGAAAAATATCCTGATTTAATTCAACCTGTCTATTGTTATCAAGATATTCTTGATCATAGAGGCCAAGGAATCATGTCAAGCATGCTAACTTTAGAAGAAGGAGCTGTCATTGAAGATGATTTATCCCTTCTCCAACATTATTACCGTTTAGGCGTTCGGATGATCACTCTTACTTGGAATTACAAAAATGGCATTGGTCATCCTAACTTTAGCCATGCTAAATGTTATGAAGATACGTTAAAAATCAACACAAAAGACGGTTTAACTCCTTTTGGAATTCGTTACATTCAAGAAATGGAACGTTTAGGAATTATCATTGATGTTTCTCATTTAAGCGATGCAGGATTTTATGATGTTTTAAACAATACAACAAAGCCTTTTGTTGCTTCCCATAGTAATGCCCGTCATTTGTGTAAGGCAGCACGTAATATGTCGGATGATATGATTTTAAAGCTTGCTAAGCGTGGTGGGGTTATGGGAATTAATTTCTATGGAAACTTTTTAGTTGATGGCGATGGCCACTGTAAAAGTTGTATAGAGGATATGGTAAAACATATTCTTTATATTAAAGATCTTGCAGGAATTGATTGTATCGGTTTAGGAAGTGATTTTGATGGTATTAATAGTGAATTAGAAATGAAAGATGCTTCTTATTATCAGTTATTGTATGAGGCTTTAGTAAAAGCAGGATTAAGCGAGGAAGAAATTGAAAAAATATTTTATAAAAACGTTTTGCGTGTTTATAAAGAAATATTGAGATAGATTCGTCTATCTCTTTTTATTTTTTTAAGAAATTCTTTCTAAGCACTCGTCTTTTTTTTCAAAATAATGTTATAATACCTTAATGGGGAGGGACTATCTATGTATATAAAAGACGACGAAATAAATAAGTATTTTAATGAGCCAAACTGGAAAATAGCTCATAACTTATTCCAACATAACACAATCTCAAATATGTCCGTTATAAAGGATGGTCAAATTTATCAAATACTTGGAAGTACAAATGTAAATGGTAAAATCAATACTGCCACAATTCAAGTGGATACCGGGGGTAATATTTTAGAATTTAGCTGTGATTGCCATCATTGTAAACCAAATGAACTTGCATGTGGTCACATTGGTGCCATCTTATTAAAATTCTATGGTTTAGAATCAAGTGATTTACCTTATTCCTATAATCAAAAAGGAAATTATTTAGATAAGCTTCAAGCCTTGCAAGCCAAGAAAGAAGCTGAACATCTAAAACAACAAGCTGATTTGACTTTTTCTTTAATTCAAGAATATCGCAGTCAACATCATCAACATCAATTACCTTTAGCACAAAACATACACTTGATTCCACAAGTTAAATCAACTTTCAATCGCTTAAGTCTTTCTTATAAGATTGCCGGTGAAAGAAGTTATACTATTAAAAACATTGATACTTTTTTAGAAAATGTAAAATCAAATAAAATTATTGAATATGGAAATGCTTTAATTACGGATCATAATCCAAAAGCATTTGATCATTCTTCTTGGAAACAAGTTCAATTTATTAAAGAATATTTCTATCTAAAAAACGATGAAAGAAGTTTAAAGATCTCTTCTGATAATATCGATGATTTCTTTTTATCACACTATGATAATCTAGACATTAATATCAATTTTACAACTATTGATTTAAAGAACTTTGTTTTAGAAATGAAAAAAGATGATGATTATACAACCATCAAATATAAAGAACCTGATGGCATGACAATTATCGGTCATCAATATATCTATTATTTCGATCATTACACATTAAACCGTTATTCCAAAGAATGTTCTGAAGCAATGCGTCCATTACTTATTCATTTAGAAAACAATCCACTCACAATTCCAAATCATGAATTGCCTCGTTTTTCTAAATACATCATTGATTCAATATTACCTTATGTTGAATTTACAGGAGATGATATTGATGAATATTTACCAATGGAAGTCTCATTACTTATCTATGTAGACTTAAACAACAATAACGAGTTATCTGTTACTCTTGATTATCGTGATGATCAAGGAAACACTATTTTAGAAAATCCTAAAGATCTTGTTTTACCATTAAAACTAGATAACGTTATACAAACATTAGATAAATACCTAGAATATGATGAGATCACACAAATGTATTATTTATACAACGAAGAAGATATTTATGATTTCATCACACGTGTTTTACCTTCATTAAATAATGATTGTGAAATTTATATTAGCGAAGAAATCAAGCAAATGAACAAGCCAAAAAACATGAAATTAAATATTGGTGTTCGTTTACAAAATGATTTATTACAAATTGATATCGATAGCATTAATGTTGATAAAGAAGAGATCAAAGATATCCTTTATGCTTATCAACACAAAAAGAATTACCATCGTTTAAAAAATGGTGAATTTATTAATTTAGATGATGAAAATATCAAAGATTTAGATCTATTATTCAATGATCTAAATCTTCAATACAAAGATATTGAAGATGGACAAGTAGAAATTGATAAATATCATTCATTATATTTAGAAAATTTCATGTCTCAATCATCATTACAATTTAATCGTGACCAACATTTCCAAAATCTTATTTCGCACATTGAAGAAAAAAATCATGAGGATATCCAAGTACCTGAACATTATAAAAATATCTTAAGAGATTACCAAGTACAAGGATTCCAATGGTTAAAAACCATGTCTGATTATGGTTTTGGTGGAATCTTAGCTGATGACATGGGGCTTGGTAAAACTTTACAAGTCATGACATTAATTGAAGACAGCATCTCTAAAGATCGTGTCAGCCTTGTCGTTGCCCCAGCAACTCTTATTTATAACTGGCAAGATGAAATTAAAAAATTCTCTAATCAATTAAAAACTGTATGTATTACTGGAAACATTGCTCAGAGAAAGAAATTAATTGAAAATCTTCAAGATTACGATGTTGTTATTACTTCTTACGATTATATTCGTCGTGATTTTGAATTATATAAAGATTATCAATTCTATTATTTCATTCTTGATGAAGCACAATACATTAAAAACCAAAGCACTAAAAACGCTCAAGCCGTTAAACTTATTAATGGTAAATATCGTTTTGCCTTAACAGGTACACCAATTGAAAACAGTTTAGCAGAGCTTTGGTCAATATTTGATTTCTTGATGCCTCAATATTTATATAATTATCATCATTTCAAAGAAACTTACGAAATACCAATTATTAAAAACGAAGACCAAGAAAAACAAGCAAAATTAAAACGGTTCGTGGAACCATTTATTTTAAGAAGAACAAAAAAAGATGTTTTAACAGAATTACCTGATAAAATTGAAAATAATGTACTTATTCCATTTACGCCAGATGAAGAAAAAGTATATCTTGCAAACTTATCAACAATCAATACAGAATTACAAAGCGCTATTCAAGTAAATCATATTGATAAGATCCAAATTCTAGCAATGATGACACGCCTTCGTCAATTATGCTGTGATCAACGTATCTTATACAACAACGTTCAAGAACCAAGTTCTAAATTAAAAGCATGTATGGATATTATTGAAACAGCGAAAGAAAATGAACAAAAAATATTATTGTTCTCATCATTTACAAAATCACTTGATTTAATTGAAGCTGAATTGCGTAAAAAAGATATTTCTTATTATGTTCTTACAGGGGCAACAACAAAAATCAAGAGACATCAACTTGTAAATGCTTTTCAAAATGATAAAACAACCGTTTTCTTAATCAGTTTAAAAGCTGGTGGTACAGGACTCAACTTAACAAGTGCATCTACGGTTATTCACTTCGATCCATGGTGGAATATGTCTGCTCAAAATCAAGCAACAGACCGCGCTTATCGTATTGGACAAACAAATAACGTTCAAGTTTATAAATTGATCATGAAAAATTCTATTGAAGAAAAGATTCAAAAACTTCAAGAACAAAAGCAAGATCTATCAAATATGTTTATTGAAAATAATCATGGATCAATCACCCAAATGTCTACAGCAGATATTATTGATTTATTTAAATAAGAAAAAGGAGATTAAAGACGTTCAATCTTTAAATCTCCTTTTCTTATATAATTTAATTTTCTAAACGCTTTATAGAATGAAAAAGTTAAAACCGCTGGAATAATAATATCAATCAAAATAATAGGAACAGTGTATTGATTGCCCATTACTTGCATCGCATCTAAGATTCCAACTAATCCTGCCGTTCCCATCCCTGAACCTATTGCACTACAACGAATGGATAAAAGCATTGTCGAGATCGGTGCTGTGATAATCGTAGTAAGAATTGGTGGCAACCAAATCACCGGTCTTTTAATAATATTTTTAAATTGAAGCATACTTGTTCCAATCCCAATGGCAATAACATCACCAATATCGTTATCATCAAAAGACATCATCGCAAAACCCACCATTTGTGCACAACAACCAGCAAGAGCAGCTCCTGCAGCTAATCCATCAAGTCCTAACATAATACCAATGGCTGCCGAAGAAATCGGTGCGGTAAGCGCCATCCCCATTAATATACCAACAACAATGGACATAAACAACGGTTGCAAAGAGACTCCTTCATTAATCAAACCACCAATCCAAGTAATCAATTGTGTCAAATAAGGTCCTACGAACTGCGTTACAATTCCTGCCACACAAACAGAAGTAAACGGAACTAATAAAATATCGATTGGTGTTTTACCTTGAATAAGACGCGTTACTTCAATTGCAGCTAGTACCGCAACATAAGCAGAAATAGGATTTCCCGCTTGAACATTTCCATTTTGGAAAGTCCCTGCTCCTATTGCTCCTGCAATGACAGCTGATATTAAATTTAAGCCTCTTGCTTCAATTGCATAGCCCATACCAATTCCAATTGCCGGACCCATTAAGTAACTTGCAATATTTCCCCATGTTACAAGTTCACCGATATTCATTACATTTCCTAATTGTTTTAAAATCGTTCCAATAATTAAACTTGAAAAGAAACCATAAGCCATCCCATTAAAGGTATTGACTACATAATTTCCTTTTCCTCTCCCTTTTGCCATTTCTTTTTCTCCTTATTTTTATATACAAAAAAACTGCCGAAGCAGTTTATTGACTATTGGTGGAGCCAAGCGGGATCGAACCGCTGACCCCCTGCGTGCAAGGCAGGTGCTCTCCCAGCTGAGCTATGGCCCCAATTATTAATTTGTATCCACCATTTGTTAAAATGGTGGGCCTGAATGGATTTGAACCATCGACCTCACCCTTATCAGGGGTGCGCTCTAACCAACTGAGCTACAGGCCCACATCTATATAAAACAATTAATTAATGGTGGGCCTGAATGGATTTGAACCATCGACCTCACCCTTATCAGGGGTGCGCTCTAACCAACTGAGCTACAGGCCCATCAATCAACTGCCCATACATAATACCATGTACCATGACAGTCGTCAATACTTTTTTACAATTTTTTCAAAAAATTCAAGAAAATTATTCTAATACTTTTTTTACCTCTTTTTTCTTACTTCTTAAGACCTTTTGATGATAACGAACGAGCCCTTCTTTAATCTTTATACATAGTTTTTCTTGATATGCTTTATTTCTTAGTTGACCACATTCATTCCAATTCGACATAAAACCACATTCAATTAATACACCTAAGGTTTTCGTTGCTCTTAAAACACGAAACCCACAACCACTTACTGGTTTAGAACTATGTGTCACTTCTTTTAAACTTTGGTTAATATCCTTGGCAAGTTCATTTCCTTTAGTACTTCGATAATAATAAAACACTTGTGATCCCCAAGCACTTTTATTGCCTGAGGCATTTTGATGTATACTAATAAGATAATCCGCTTTAAAACGGTCAATCTTCTTGACTCTTAAATACATATCATCCTGTTTTGAATAGTGATGATTTCTTTTGGTCATATCATAATCCCCATCTCTTGTTAAATAGACCTTCGCCCCTTCTTTCTTTAAAACCTCTTTTAACTTTAAAATAATCTCTAAATTGATATCATCCTCTTTATAACCATAATCCATTGTTCCATTATCAAAACCTCCATGCCCCGCATCTAAAACAATCTTCACTCCCTTAAGTTCTTGTTTAACACCATAAACATTTGAAAAAACCATAAAACTTAAACATATAATAACAAGGATTACTTTTTTCATAACGTCACCACCTCATTATATGCAAAAAAAGAGAATGTCATTCCTGACATTCTCTCAAATATTCCCCAATCATATCCAACTCTTCCAAATAAATACAATGATTGATTTTATTATTTTTTACCGCCTGATAACATTTTTCAAACTCCATCCAAATAACTTCACTAACTTCATGATCCTCAAAAATAAAATCTTTTTCTTCTAAATCTTTCCATAAAACAAATATTTTACTTATTTGATTATCTTTAAAAAGTTTTCCATGAAATACTTCTTCAAAATGAAATCGACGATTGCCACAATCAATCAATTCATTTTCATCAATTTCTACCCCAAGTTCTTCCTTTAATTCTCTTTTAGCGGATTTAAAATAACCGTCACCCGCCGGGATATGTCCTGCACTAGAAATATCATAACATCCAGGAAATGAATCCTTTGCATCACTTCTTTTTTGTAAAAGAATTTCTATTTGATTATTTTTCTTTCTTAATAACCAAACATGGGCCGTACGATGTAATAAACCTTCTTGATGAATAATTTCTCGATCTTCCACTTTTCCTGTAGGGTTACCAAATTCATCACATATATCTAAAATTTCCAACTTAAACACCTCATCTTCTTAATCTATTTTATCATCTTTCTTTACTTTACAAAATGAGATGTTTACAATAGATACGAAAAGAGGTAAAACGAATGAATAAATGTTGGTGTGGGAGTGATTTAGACTATTCAGTCTGTCACCAAGAATTTGATAAAAAAATAAACTATTATAAAAAACGAGGTGTGAGGACACCCCCTCGTTCAATGATAAAAAATCAAAAACAAATTGAAGGAATTAAAGCAGCCGCTGTCGTTAATAACGGTTTACTTGATCATATTGAACAAAATATCAAAATAGGGATGTCAACAGAAGATATCGACGTTATGACAAGAAAATACTTAAAAGAACACAATGCTCATTCTGCAGATTTAAATTATGAAGGATATCCAAAAAGCATTTGTACATCAATCAATAATGTTGTTTGTCATGGAATTCCTTCCCCAAATGTTATTTTAAAAAATGGGGATATTATTAATGTTGATGCCACAAGTGAATTAAATGGTTATTACGCTGATGCTTCTCGTATGTTTATGATAGGAAATGTTTCCAAAGAAGCTGAAAGACTTGTTAAAGTTACAAAAGAAGCTATGTATGAAGGGATGAAAGCTATCAAACCATGGAAAAGTCATATCGGTGATATCGGTGCCGCTATTCAAAGATATGCTCATATAAACGGTTATAGTGTTGTTGAAGAATTCTGCGGTCATGGTATTGGAATGACAATGCATGAAGACCCTTATGTTTTCCATTTTAAACCACATGAAGATACTGTTTTGATTGTTCCAGGAATGGTCTTTACAATTGAACCTATGCTTAATCAAGGTAAAAGAAATGTTCATTTAAATTTCAATGATGATTGGACTGTTTATACAGATGATGGTCTTTTATCAGCCCAATGGGAACACACTTTCTTAGTTACTGAAGATGGTGTTGAAATTATATCTAAATAAGTCAGAAAATCTCTGGCTTATTTTTATGCACTTTTAGGCATCGATTCAAGATGTCTTTTTAAATAATCGGATCTATTTTCATAAACCAGCCTTTGCACAAACAACGTGTAACACATTGATAATCCTTTTGATCAGCAGAAAACCTTATTGTTTCTTCACCATTTCCATCACACCAATGTACATTTACACGCATTTAAATCAAAAACAGAAAATGGTCCTATCAGTGATTATATCTATCCCCTTATTTAAAACTGGTATCATTCCTCAAATTGCGAATATTTATCGCACACCGAAGAAAATAAACAATTCAAATATAGAAATTACTATGATAGCTATTTTCTCCCATTAATGGTACATCTTGGATTTGATCAAACACCTCATTGTTGTAGACATACATGTATTTCATTATTAGCTGAAGCTAAAGTATCTCCTACATATCAAAAAATGATCGTTGGACATAAAGGAGCAATGAGCTTGACCGAAAAGGTTTATACACATATTGATATTAATTTGTTGATTGATGCAGTTAATAGTATTTACTATCCTAAAAATATAAAAGAATAATAATATGTTTCATTGTAAAACGTCATCTCAATTCAAAGCTTATCAATGGATTAAAAATAATTTTGAAATTGACTCTTTAAACTTAGAAATTGTTGATGACCGAACAATTAAAATAATTGATAAAAATTTAGAAACTGCAAAAATTCAATATAAAAACAATAAAATTATCATAGAATACAAAGATAAGAAAAAACAAATTATAAACCTACCTAATAACCTTTATCGGTAAGTAAAAGCGAAGGATTTCAAGTCCTTCGTTTTATTTCAAATTATACTATCTTCAATATATTCTTTATCGACAATATTTGATATAATTACTTTGTTATCGTCCTCCCCTGAAAGGAGGTGATGTTAATGCTTTCTAACTTAGTTGTATCTGTCGTGGCAGGTGTTTTAGTTTATTACATATGCAAATGGTTGGACAAAAGATTTAAACGATAATCAGCCTAGTGCTAAGTACACTCTAAAATACTAGAAAAGGTAAGGAGTACCATTCCTTACCTTTTCGTTTTGATGCAATGCTTTCTAACTTGCAATCAAATTATAGCATTACATATTTTAATATGCAAGTTCATTTCAAAACACAATAACCATTGCACTCATTTCCATTTTACAAAAAAAAGTAATCCACCAGAAAATCTGGTGGTTTTGCTTTCATCGCCCATAGAGCTCAGCATCTCGCTTAAGCCCCCTAGGCCTCTGCTGGCCTGACACTTGCTTACTGTCGCTTATCTACCCTTAAAAGGGTCGTTAAATTCCATTCGCATTTGTTCAGACATTCTATCTTCTTGTATT
The DNA here is from genome assembly GCF_003024675.1 of Faecalibacillus faecis. Lineage (GTDB taxonomy): Bacteria > Bacillota_I > Bacilli_A > Erysipelotrichales > Coprobacillaceae > Faecalibacillus > Faecalibacillus faecis. Next base: position 43,432 of record NZ_PYLP01000014.1, read on the forward strand.
TGATTCGTTATATACTCATTGATCTTTTTTGTATTCTTTCCTACTGTATCTACATAGTATCCTCTACACCAAAATGATCTGCTTCTATACTGATATTTCATATTACCCCATTTTTGATATATTATGACGCTACTCTTTCCTTTTAGAAATCCCATGAAGCTTGATATACTCATCTTCGGTGGTATCTCTACTAACATGTGCACATGATCTGGACACGCTTCTGCATTCAAAAGCTTTACTCCTTTCCATTCACACAACTGTCTTAGTATTTTTCCTATCTCTTGTCTTTTTTCTCCATAAAACACTTGTCTTCTATACTTTGGTGCGAAAACAATGTGGTACTTACAATTCCATGTCGTATGTGATAAAGTATGTATGGAATTGTTATCATTTATTTGATTCATTTCCTTTTCTCCTTGTATTAAATTTTTTTGCAGTTTGTCAGGCCGCAATTTTATTATAATACAAGGAATTTCTTTATTCATCGCTAAAGCTTCACGGAACCCCTAGACTATCTAGGGGTTTTAGAGTATACAAAAAACCCAAATCGAAATATCGATTTGAGCTTTTTGAATTTCTCTGAATAAACGTATAAATTAACGTTTTGAGAACTCCGACTTGTGATAAAATCAACGTTTTTTAGCTATTTTGCTGCATACTTGTTGCATTGCCAAAAAAATTATAATCAATTAAAGAAATCTCTTACCTAAATTTCCATATTGTTAAAATATAGTTTTCTTAATAATTCTGATAGATTAGTATCAATTCCTATCCTCTCGACTGCACGATCTTCATAATTTTTCATGATAATATTAGATGCACATCCTCTTACTATTTGTTTTTTTAAATTACACATTTTAAGTAAACCTAAATAATCTTTATCCTTTAATATTTTCTCTAATTTAACTTTTTCATGATTATATATATTGTTTACATTTATTTTAGATGAACTATTTTTCACTTCTAAATCTATTTCTTCAATAGTTCTATATTTTTGTATTAAACTTGTAGAGATAATTCTATCAACTTGAATCTTTGTTGATTGAAGAATTATGCGTTCTTCGTTTTGTCTTGCTTCATCAAAAAATGTGTTTTTAAAATCATCAATTATGGCGTTAATTTCTTCTTCTTTTTTAAATGGTTTAAGAACCGAATTAATTATATTTTCATCTAAAAGTAACATTTCAATTTCATTAAATGCAAGTGTAAACACTTTATACTTTTTATATTTTTCAATTTCAGAATCTTCTATAAAATCTGAATCTATAATTCCAATTGCTCTATTCTCGTGAATTTCTGATATTTGGTTATATCCTTTAGTATAATTTATCACATTTTGATGTCCACCAACAGGTTTAATATTGTATTCTAAGAATATTTTTGAAAATATCTGATAATCTAAACTATTATAATCTCCCTCACAAAATAAAATTGGTTTTCTGCTTCCAATTAACTCGGTTAATAAAGAGATAGGAAAATCATTTTCCTTTTCTAGCAGTTTTAAATCAAATTCATTTGGATATTTGAAATTTTTGCACCATATATATCTACAATTTGTCCTAGAATTAACAAAATCCATAGTATGTGATGTAAAAATAAACTGACAATCTTGTCTTTTTAAAATAAGCGAATCCCATAGTTTATTATAAATAGACGGATTTAAAAAGGTTTCTGGTTCATCAACTACTATATAACTATTTTCAGGGGCAGTTAATACATTTCCAATGTAAAAAATAATACATTTTTCTCCATCACTCAATCCATTTAGACCATATCTATTTCCTTTTTTATGAGCATATACTTCCCTTTCGTTTGGGTCGATTTCAAAAGTAATATTTGGTATCAATTGATTCCATATTTCTTCTAATTGTTCCCAAATAGGAGTTTTATCTCGATAATCTTCTTCATTTCGCATTTTTCTTGTCGCAATTTCAGAATATTCTTTTATCAATGATGTTATCAAAAATGTAAAAGTATATGAGAAATATTGATTTATTTTATGTTCCTCACTTATATTTCTAGCTATATCAATATAATTTTCATGCATGCTTTGTTGATAAGATTCTATTGTGCTTTTATCTCTTCTGAAAGCATTTTTATTAAATATCAAATACTTTTGAGCAGGTAGTACACACAAATTAGGTAATGTCGTTTTTTTTAGTTCACTCACAAAAGATGACTTCCCTGCACCATTCGCTCCAACAATTACAACAGTATTTTTAACTGATGATAAAATAGTTAGTATCTCAACTTTATCTATTTCCAAAATAATCGAAGACAACTGTTTATCTGTATCATACAGATTACTTAAATTATTTGGTAATGAGATACTAAAAATTTTGGACAATAAATTGTTTATTAACTCCTTAAAATTTATTGTTATTTCACTGTTATCAAAATTGCCAAGTTCATTATTAAATTTCTTTTCAATTACATTAATTTTATTACTTATATTTTGTTTTAAATGATTAATTTTCTCATTTTCTATATCTTCAGAATCTTTGATTAACAAGACTTTATTTTTTATTTCAGTTAATTTATTTTCTACTTTTTTGTATATATCCATTTTCTAACTCTATCTCGCTTTCATTAAATTGATACATTATATAATTTCAAAATTTTAACAATTTCCATGCATCACTGCTCATATTATCAATATATTCTGTGTTGTTTACATATAATTTCTCATTCTTGTCTCTTACAAATCCCCATTTAGCATTATGTTTTTTAGCATATTGTTTAAACGCATCAAACTTGTTTCTAACTTGAATATCGATGTTTTTATTTGTACCATTCTTTCCTTCTCCGCCTTTAGTTTCGATAATCCATACATCACCACTTTTCAATCCAACAATATAATCAGCATAAAATAAATGTTGTTCCTGATTGCCATCAAGATATGTAATTGAGAAATACTGTTGTCCTGCATCTCCATTTTTATAATACCAAGATACTTCTTCACAAGATTCACAAAAACGTTCAAATAATCTTTCAGATTTTGATTTAATCTCTTCTACTAAACAATCATCAGTATAATCACGATACACATTCTTTTTAAGAACTTTAGAATCTTTTTGTTCAATATATTTAAAAATCTCTTCGTGTGGAAATTTAAATATTTCTTCCTTTGCTTCGACAAACATTCGTTGTTCTGTATATGATCCAATCATTCCTTCTCTAAAATCTTCACGAATCTTATGTACATTATTTAAAATAAATGCATAAAATTCAGAAGTATTTAATTTTAAAAATTTATTCTTAAATCTTCTATTATCTCTAAATAGTAATTCTAGAATAACTCTAGTTTTTTCATACGATAATCCGATTAAATATTTAAATGAGTCAATAGATTGTCTTAAATCGATTGCATGTTCATGAGTATTTACTGCAAAACTGACTCCATATCTAGTAGCATCTTCCCTAACCATATCAATCGTTCTAACAACTTTGCCTTGCATAATTGTCTTTTCAATACGATCAGATAAATTGTAGCCACCTGCCATTAATTTAACTTTATTTATTGTCACATCATTAGTTAATTTATATTTTTCTTTATAAAACTTAGCTAAACGATCTCGTTTTTCTCTTTCACCTGAGCTATTGTAGTCTAAGTTTCGTAATTCCTTTACAAGATTGAAATCGTAAAATTCTGGTTTTAAAAATATTCTTCTAACAAAATACGCTCTGTCAATATTTTGCATTACACTTTCTCGATATTTTTCATCAAAAGTATATAAATACGCATTATCAAGTAATTCGTTGTCATAATGTTTCGCTTCAGGCATTCTTCTTAATCTTCCTAGAGTTTGTATCTCAAATTGCTCACTCATATTTTCTCTTAATTTGACTAATACTTTCGCACGTGGACAATCCCATCCCGTACTAATAGCTTGTTTAATCAAAAGAAACTGCACAGAATTATTTATATCTGTTATGTTATCAATGTTTTTATGATATTCATTACCACTCATCCAAATAGCAAGACGTCCGTTATCATATGTTATATCCATTGTTGTCAATTTTTCTTCAATAGATTTAATTAAACCTGGATTTTCATTTGGAAATTGCACAATAACTAAAGGATTAATATTTTTTCCTAATTTTTCATATCCTTCTTTTATTGCTTTTCTTTTTGCTATTGCTAAATTTAATAATAAACCATTTTCATCTTGAATTTGTGCATCACTAACTCCTTCGTTGATGTATAATGCTTTTGTAATAAGCCCAGATGCAATAACATCAACTTCATCAATTTCGTACATATCAAAAGCTTTATTTTTATGAGCTGTCGCAGATACACGAATAGTATAAATCGGAGCAAATGCATCGATGATATCTCTTGCTTTCGAAGTATTATTTTGGTGTTCTTCATCGATTATTAGAATAAAGTCTATATTATTTCTATGAGCATCAGCAATTCTTTCATAAATATTTTTTCTTTCAGCTTCCTTAATTGCGCGATTACCCTTTTTAGTAACTCTTTCCCAGTTAATAAAACAAACATCTTTATCATCAAAATCACCATTTAAAATATCATCAACTGTTTTTGATGTATATTGGGGTAAGTGCTTATCTAATTTCTTTTTACTTTGTTCTTCTAATTCTCCAGAACCTGGAGTTAACCAAATGAAACATATTTTTCTATTTTTTTGTTTAATGTACTTATCAATAAAATCCAACAAAATAATAGTTTTTCCTGATCCTGTTGGAGCTTTTACTATTAAAGTTTTCTTGTTTACACTATTACAATAGTTAACGATATATGATGAACAATCTTCTTGAAATTCAAACAATTTTCTTATACCTATCATATTTCATCAACCTCCCTTAATTCTTCAGCAAAGTAATATTCTGGAATGTCAATTATTTCTACTCCATAATTTTCTAATATCTTTTCTTGTTCACTAGTTAAAAAGACTTCGTTACTAACAAACAACTTTCTACATTCCGATAAACCTTCTTCGATGATTCTATCCATTTCTTCATCATTAAATGCAATTTTAATTGAATGATTATCAATCTCACAATGATGTTCTAACTTAATTAATTCTGTTATAGAATCTAATAATCTACTATTTACAGTTCCATCATTAGTTTTAGGAATAAAAGAAGTTTTGTAGTATTTACAATTAAATTCATAAGATACTTCTGTCTTTCTTCCATTGATATTTAGTCCTTGATTAAGATTTATCAATCGTTTATAAGTTTTCTTTTCGCAGATTTGATTTTGATTATTTGTACATAGAATGAATTTTCTAGTTCCCCCATCATTTAAATTTGCTTCTAATACAGCTTGTGCTGTTGTTCCACTACCTGCAAAAAAATCTAAAACAGTAATATTTTTATGTTCAAAATAGTCAATAAACAGTTTGATTAGTTTTACTGGTTTCTTTCCACTACCAAAGTCCACTCCTCCTTCATGTCTTATGTTCCCAAAGTCAGCCGCCATATCATAATAATTAGGAAGAGGCGTTGTCTTTTGTGAATTTTCTTTTAATTTGTCCAAAGGAACTCCCTGATAATACTTTCCTTTAGTTGCATTTGCTTTTTGTGGACCTGTAAAATATCTATAATTATACTGATCATCACCTATATCATAAACTTTATATAAAACACCTAATCCATCAATTTCTTTTCTTCCCTGTAAATAATCTCTAAAAAATCTCCCTGAAGAGTTTCCATTAAGAATAGTTCCACTTGCCCAAATTTCTTTCAATCCGGTTTTTGAACCAATAGGAAGTTTTTCTATTTGATAATCTCCTTTTTGAAAGATTTCTACTCGTTTATTCCCAATTTGCATTTCTTTTCCACGGTTCAGTTCAATTATTCTAAAATTAAATTTATCATAGTTATATTCTTCTGGTTTAAGCCAAGGCACACTTTGTGAAGTTTTACCATAGACTAAAACTTGTTCTATTTGTTTATGATATCTCATATCAGATTTAAGAATTTTATCTGCGTACCTAACTTGAATATAATACGTATTTTGATAATTACTTTCACCAAATAATTCGTCACAAAGCAATTTCAATTGTGCTGCTTCATGATCGTCAATGCTTATAAATATAAAACCATTTTCTTTCAACAAGTTTTTCGCTATTCTTAATCTCTTGTCCATAAATGACAACCACATACTGTGAATAAATGTATCTTCTTTAGATAAAAATTTATCATCATACATAAAGTCATTTTGTAGTGTATTATATGGTGGATCTATATAAATAATATCAATTTTTCCTTTATGAGTTTTCTCTAATAATTTTAAACTATGTAAATTATCACCCTCTAACAAAAAATTAAAAGGTAATGTTTCGTCTGAAATTATTTCTTTATCCTTATCTTCTATAAAAATGGGAATATTAGATTTCATTTGTTCGTCTACTTCTTCTGAATGTTCTTCCCATACTAAACCATATTTCTTTTTAGTTAGTTCTGTTTCAACTTCATTTAAAGTAGCTATTATATCTTCATCATCAATTTGTTGTTTCAACAACTCTAGTTTAGATAAAAGCTTTTCTCTTTTAACTTTTGACAAATTTATTGTCTCAGCCATGTTAATCATCCTTTCTTTACTAGTGTAATAATTGAAGAGCAGCTATAACACCTGTATTTTTATCATATAAAACCACTTCAACATTAAATCCTTTGTGACTCATTTGCACCTCTGATATACAATAAAAAGCTTTTTTTTCTTCTTGATTTTCAGCATTAAAAATCAACTTAACTCCTCTATATGGATCTATTACTTGCATTAATTTTGAAACTAAATCACCAACATATCCTAATGCATCCATTCTATTTTTTACTTCAGTAATTCTATATAGTTCTTTTTTATATGAACTAACAATCACAATATTTTTTGGTTGTCTCTTCTTTATAATTTTTCCTTCAAATTCTATACTATAGCCATTCCAAATCGGATATACATAAGGATGGTCAACTATATTCCATCCTTCTAAGTACATATATGTTAAATAATGACGTACAAACAATTCATTTTCATCAAAGTTTTCTGAATTTTCATCAAATAATATTTGTGTCATTACGTCTATTTCAGTTTTATTTAAAAAGGATGCTAAATTATGTAGAACCTTTTTACTAGGATGCTTTGTTGAACCATTCTCTATTAATTTTATTGCAGTCCTACTAATATCTAATAACTCGGCCATTTCTGTTTGATTAATCTTTTTTTCTTCTCTAATCCTTTTTAAATATATAGCAAAAGACATTGTAAAAACTCCTTTCAAATGGTAATCATAATCTAATTATACAATACTAAGATAACAATATAAAGTAAAATATCTATTTATAGTTGCAAAAACTTTCCAACAGTGTTATATTGTTGTTGTGGCAAGTAAATGCAATTTAATATAATTCATATAATTACCACAGAAAGGAGGAAAATAAAAAGGGCTCATTAGATAGAGTTTGGTCGCTACATCTAATGAACCTATGTAATATATGAAAGAACGTTTTTATAATGTCCTTTCTTGAACATTATAACAAATTTTCTTTCACATTGTAATACTCTCAAAGGAGGAATGTGAAATGAAAGAAGAAGAAAAAAGAGTATTTATTGAGTTGCCAGCATTTACTGGTCGTAATGTTCCAATCGCTGAATTATCTAAGGCTATTGGGAAAGATGCACAATTTATTCGTATTGGATTACAAAAGGGTATTTTAAAATTTGGTTATGCAATGAAAAGAGATAATTCTAGTGAATTCAACTATTATTGTCCTGATAAGAAAGTTTGGGAAGAAACGGGATACTTTAGGAGTGCTATTTAAACATGGCTAATTTAGAGATTGTTCGACTATCCGAAATTCAAAGCAAACAAGTTGATTGGTTATGGTATCCTTATATACCATTTGGTAAAGTAACCATCATACAAGGTGATCCTGGTTGTGGTAAGACTATGCTAGTTCTTTATTTAGCAAGTCTTTTATCTGCGGGATTACCTCTCCCAAATGATGATTCTAACCTAAAATGTGAGCCTTGTAACATCATCTATCAAACTTCTGAAGATGGATATGACGATACGATTAAACCACGATTAGAAAGTTTTCCTCATACCGACTTTAATCACATCGTATTTATCAATGAATCGAAGTGTAATTTAACGATGCTAGATGAACGTATTGAACAAGCTATCATCAAAGAAAACGCAAGACTATTTGTTTTAGATCCTATTCAAGCCTATATCGGCCATAATATCGATATGAATAAAGCTAATGAAATAAGACCATTATTAAAAAATCTTGGTGATATTGCTCAAAGGCATAATGTAGCAATTGTTCTTATCGGACACATGAATAAAGGAAAAGGTACAAAATCCTCTTATCGTGGATTAGGCAGTATTGATATTACAGCTGCAGCTCGTAGCGTACTGATTTGTGGAGAGCTTAAAAATGCTGATGGTATTCGTGCTGTTGTTCAAGATAAATCAAGTTTAGCTCAGCGTGGTAATCCCTTTGCTTTTAAACTCAGTGATAATGGATTTGAATGGATAGGTAACTATGATATTAGTACTGATGAATTATTAGATGGTATGAAACGTAAAAGTGATAAAGATAGAGCTAAGAACTATATCCTAGAAACTTTAGCTAATGGGTTTTTAGACGCCAACACAATCTATAAAAATGCCTATGAACAAGATATTTCCAAACGAACACTTGACCAAGCAAAATCCGAACTCAATGTAAAATCTTTCAAAAAAGGTAGAACATGGTATTGGAAACTAGATTAAGATTGCAAGGTTGCAGGGTCTCTAGAGATTAGCAATCTTGCAACCTTCCTTTTAAAAACAAACGCCTTTGTTACTTTCGCGAAAGTAACGCAAATGCACTTTTGTCAGAAACAAAAGATGCTTGCGCTCTGCGAGGCTTTTAATGCAATCACAAACAATAAGCATAATGCTTGGAAAAGGAAGTATCAGCCATAATTCACGTAAATTTATAGCTGATAATGTTGATCCAGCTAGAACACCAAATAATATTGAATTTGCTAACCAAGACATCAAACAAGCCTATCATCAGTTGTTTGATGATGCTTTAACAAAATATAATGCCAAACAAACAAGAAAAGATAGAGTCATTCCAGACTACTACGAAAAGATTCGTACTGGTAAACAAGAAAAAACATTTTATGAAATCATTGTTCAAGTCGGTAATAAAGATACAATGAACGCTAAATCACCTAATGGTGAATTAGCCAAAACAATACTCACCGAGTATATGTATGATTTCATAGATAGAAATAAAAACTTATACGTATTCTCTGCTCATCTTCATATGGACGAAGAAACACCTCATTTGCATATAGACTTCATTCCTTATACCACTGGCAGTAAACGTGGTTTAGAAACACGTGTTTCTCTCAAGAAAGCTATGGAGCAGCTAGGCTTTGTTGGTAAAGGTAGACAAGAAACAGAGTTTAACTTGTGGGTTGAATCTGAAAAAGAGCAATTAGAACAGGCTATGATTTCTCACGATATTCAGTGGAATCAACTTGGTACCCATAATGAACATCTTAGTGTTTATGATTACAAAAAACAAGAACGTATCAAAGAAGTCAAAGCACTTGAAGATAAAGTAGAAACGTTAGAAAAACGTTTAAAAGATGTTGAAGAATATACTGCAGATATTGATTCTTTAACTCATGATTTAACAGATGATTTATGGGTTATTCCTGAACCCAAAAGATTTATGACTGCTACAAATTACAAAAAGGAATATGTTGTTCCATTTATCCAAAAATTGAAGAAAGTTGTTAATCATATCATAAAAGATTATCTCAGATTAAAACATGAAGTAAAAAGTTTACGTTCTAAGATTCTTCCATTGAAAATGAAGATTAATGAGCAATATGAAACAATTGATAGACTTATTGCAGAAAATAAAGATGATTCATTAAAACTCAAGAAACTACAAAAGGTACTTGGCTATAAAACTTTTAATGAATTATTAAATACACCAAAGGAGAAAAACAAAAATGTTAGAGAAAAAGATTATAGATAATGGTATAACTTACCAACTAGTTGGAGAAATCTATTATCCAGTTATTTTAGGTGTGCAACTTCCTTTAGGATTTTATGGAAGTAAAAGAGCAAATTATCTTATAGAACATAATAAAATACACTTTACAAACGAGTATTCACATAATCGTTTTCATACTGAAATGTTTTGTTTTAACTGTTATTGTGAACAGTTGTTTCAAAAGCTGTTCTTTGAGTGTTTAGATAATTATCCTAAGCTTACAAATAAGCAAATTAAAGAAGTCCAAAAACAATTAAAGGAGTATATCTTAAACAAATATGTACTACAACCTAGGGAGGTTATTTATAATGGCAAAGAACTTGAAATTACCAAATAGCTACGGTAGTGTTTCTAAAATGAGCAGTGCTTCACGTAGAAGAAAACCTTATATGGTGCGTATTACAACTGGTTATGTCATTGATGAACAAAATAGTAAGGCCAAACAAACGTATGCGATTATTGGTTATGCTAAAACCAGAAATGAAGGATTGCAGATGCTAGCCAAATATCATGAACACCCATTTGATGTTGAAAATGGAAGTATGACATTTAGAGAGGTTTATGAAAACTGGTCTGCAGATAAATATGAAAATGCGTCTCGTTCAACAATCAACGGTTATCGTGCAGCATTTAATGCTTGTATTCCTATTTATGAAAGAAAATTTAGAGATTTAAAAACAAATGATCTACAGAATATTATTGATAATTGTGATAAAAACTATCCTACACTTAGAAAAATCAAGATACTATTCAATCAGTTATTTGCTTATGCTATGAAACTAGATATATGTGGAAAAGATTATTCTAAATATGTTGATATTACAAAACATAGTGATAAAAATCCAGATAAATATGATAGAAAACCATTCACTAAAGAACAGCTTAATATCTTATGGGATTTCAAAGATGATAAGTATTATCAGATTATATTAATTTTGATTTATACAGGTTTACGAATTGAAGAATTGCTATCTCTAAAAAAAGAGAATGTTTATTTAGATGAGCACTATCTCGAAGTAATAAAATCAAAAACAGAAAATGGAATAAGAAAAGTACCAATCAGTGATTATATCTATCCTTTCGTTAAAGATTGGTACAATAGCTCAAAGTGTGATTATTTATTACACACCGAAGAACAAAAGCCATTCAAATATTGAAACTATTATGATAGCTACTTTATTCCATTGATGGAACGTTTAGGTTTTGATCAAACACCTCATTGTTGTAGGCATACATGTATATCATTACTTGCCGAAGCAAATGTATCACCTACTTATTCAAAGATGATCGTAGGACACAAAGGTGCAATGACAATGACCGAGAAAGTTTATACTCATATTGATATGCAATATTTAATTAATGCAGTTAATTCTATTTATTATCCAGAAAGCATTAAACATGAATAACCAATTGAAATGTGATACTGTTGCTCAATATAAAGCATACCAATGGATTAAAAGGAACTTTGATATAAACTATCTAACGATTAGCATTCATGATTCTTATAGCTTACTCGTAAAAGATATGCATAATAAAAATGCCATCATCAGTTACAATAAAAACAAAGTAACGATTCACTATGATGATGGTAGTAAAGAAACATTTAAACTAAAATCTCATGAACCATGTCTATGATGTGGTTCTTTTTTATCCATTTCGTATATCGCCAAGAAGAATAAAACAGAAAGTCTAAAAGACAATGTCAAGGACGAACGAAGTGAGCATGTTTATCCTTGAAATTGTCTTGCTTTCTGTTGAATAAATAAGGCGATATACAGATGGATAAATATAAACCATTTCGGTTGAGCCTCGAAGTCCCAAGAATGGGACGAGAATTGGGTTGATATATGATAGTTTGCTGCATATATGAGAATTTGAGGTGAGAATATTGTTGCATACGTGTTGCATATTTGTTGCATACCGTTTTTAATTTACAAATATACAAAAAAACTCAAATCGAGTTTTAGCCGATAAATAAAGGCTTTTGCTGATTTGAGTTTTTTTGAATTGTTCTGGGCATTCCCAAAAATTAACGTTTAGAGAATTGTGGAGCACGACGTGCTTTTTTAAGACCATATTTTTTACGTTCTTTAACACGTGAGTCACGAGTTAAGAATCCTGCAGCTTTTAATGTTGGTCTGTAATCGTCACCAGCTTGTAATAAAGCTCTAGCAACACCATGACGGATTGCACCAGCTTGTCCTGAGTACCCTCCACCATAAACATTAACAGTTACATCAAATTTGTCTTTAGTGTTTGTTAATTCTAATGGTTGATTAACAATCATGTTTAATACGTCTGATGCTAAATATTCTCTAGCTTCTTTTCCATTAATAACGAAGTTTCCTGTACCTGGTGTTAAGATAACACGTGCTACAGAAGATTTTCTTCTACCTGTTCCTCTATATTGTACGTTTGCCATTATCTTTCACCTTACCCTTTCACTTTCATTTCTACTGGATTTTGTGCTGCATGAGGATGTTTATCACCAGCATAAACAAATAATTTCATACCTTGTTTTCTACCTAAAGTGTTATGTGGTAACATACCTTTAACTGCTGCTTCAACAAATCCTGTTGGATTTTGTTCTAAGAATTGTTTAGCTGTCTTAACTTTAAGACCACCTAACCATCCTGAGTGACGGTAATATTTAGTGTTTTCTAATTTTTTACCTGTCATAACTACTTTGTCAGCATTGATAATGATTACATAATCACCAGTATCAACATGTGGTGTGTAAGTAGGTTTATTTTTCCCTCTTAACACTGTAGCAACTTCTGAAGCTAAACGACCTAATGTTTGTCCAGCTGCGTCAACTACATACCATTTTCTTTCGATTGTGGCAGCATTTGCCATTGTTGTTTGTCTCATCTTTTCTTTTCTCCTTTGTTTATCCTTACCGGGGACTTTAAAGGTTTTTGCCTATGAAACCTTTTTAATTATATGAAATCACAATATCAATGTCAACAAAATAATGCGACAAAATCATATTATTTTTAATATTTCTCAAATTAGTAAGTAGGATCTTCTGGAATAATAATTGCGGCAAGAATATAAACCAATAAGCCTGTTCCAGCATATAAACAAAGTAATACACACGCAATTCTTACAAGTGAAGGATCAACAGCAAAATATTCAGCTAATCCACCACAAATGCCTGCCAACATTTTATCTTTTCTTGAACGATATAATCTTTTTTTCATTTCTATTCCCCCTCAAAATGAATTGAAACATTTCCTAAATCTGTGTCAATTGTAATATTTTTATTACCAACGACTTCATCTGTTTTACTTACATGAATCGAACTCATGTTTCCATCTTTATCAACATGATATTGGTTTCTTGCACCTGCCATCGTTACTTCAACATTACCCATATCATTTTCTATATCAAATGAATCTGTATTTAAATAATTTAATCTAAGATCTCCCGTATCATTGTCAACACTTGTTTTTCCGTCCACTTGAAGACGTTTAATTGTTGCTTTACTTGAATCACTTTCTAAATCAAGTTGTGTACATTGTAAAGCTTCCATTGTAATATTTGTAGCATCAAAATCTAAACCTACCTCATTAAACCTAATATTTCTCGGTAAATAAAGTGTAACATTTCCTGCCTGTTTTTTATTATTCACTCCATCAAAAGAAATATTTGCTTTTACACCATCATATTTAAATTCATAGTCCCTATCCACATTATCTGCTTCAACTTTAATGACTTCACCATCATAATATTTAATTGTCCCATTTACTGCAGATAACTCCAAAGATAAATCACAAGAATCATCTACTCTCATTTCCATAGAAACATTTCTTGCTTTCCCAAAAGATCTTATTGTTACATATTTACTGAGCTTTTGTGTTTCATCTGGTAATTCACTAATTCCATTCATAAAAAAACCAACAATACATAAAACAGTTCCTATAACCAATGAAGCAAAAGCTATACTTTTATAAATTTTCATATTAACCAACCACCTTATTATAAATATTTTTTCCTAAATCAATCATTGCTCTAAAAGCTTGTGGTAAATATTTAAACAAACTTACTGTCATCAATGATGTTAAATAACTAAGCGAAACAAGTAGTAGACCAATACCTAAACAAATCAAACCACCTGCAATTAAGCCATCTATAAATAAACGAAGCGCCACTACCGCTAAAGCAACAACAGCACAAAGTAAACCAAATGTTCCAAAAACACCAACACAAACAATACCAATAAATAAACCTATTGCTCCAACAATTAATCCACCAATGCCACCAACCGTTGGTAAAACAAGAAGAACTAACAAGACAACAATAATGCCTCTTAAAATACGCATATTTCTTTCATTAAAATGATGAATTTCTTCATGATCAGATTTGATATCTTGATGATTTTCAACACCTAACCCTTCTTTAATTGTTTGTGCAACTTTCTTTGGTGATTCAAGTTCCTTAATAATTTCTTGTTCATGTTCACTTCCAGCATCTTCAAAATAATCACGATAATAATTCAATGCTTCTTCTCTTTCTGTTGCATCTATATCTTGTAATAAATCTTCTAATTCCTTTAGAAATTGTTCCTTATTCATTATTATCCCCTCCTTTTAATAATGAATTAATTTTCTTTGTGTAATCGATCCATTCTAATCGATACATTTCTAATTTATTCTTTCCATTTCCTGTAATACGATAATATCTTCTATTTCTGCCATCTATTTGTTTATCATACGTTTCTAAACACTCATCCTTTTGTAATCTTCTAAGGACAGGATATAATGTCGATTCAGAAACATCAATTCCTTTTCTTACATCTTGGGTAATCTTATAACCATATGTTCCTTCTTCTTCTTTAGCAACAACACTTAAAACAATGGCATCCAATAAAGCAGCCCCTGTATTAAATATCATATTTACCCTCCTATTCTTTATACAATAATATTATACGATGTATAGTATTATATTTCAATAATTATTCGCATAAAAAAATAATGTGCTAAACACATTATCCAAAAAAATCTAAAGTTAATTTTAAAACCTGTTTAATATCTGAAAGTTTATCAAAGTTATGATTTCCATCTTCTATCGAAACAAACTTTGTTCCTTTATGAAATAATTTCATATATTTATCACTAATTTCATAAGGAACCGTTATATCTTTTGTCCCATGAATAACCAGTAATTCATTTTGATACGTATCAAGATTTTGATAAAAATCTCTTTTTAAAATATCTTCTACAAATTCATCCGATATTTCATAGCCCCCATGATCATACGTCTTTGCTTTTTCAACTTGACCTGTCAAATAATGAAGTGCCTCTGGCAAGTTAAAAGCAGGTGCCCATAAGACCATCTTTTTAATCACATTTGGATAAAGCTTTGCTAGTTCACTAGCAATAGCTCCTCCCATCGAATGTCCTAAAACATAGATTTCTGTACAATTTTCCATTTTTAAACATTCTTCTAAAATAACTCTGGCACAAGACAGTTCATCTTGAAAAGTCATATCCACAAAATTCCCATCACTTTCTCCACTTCCTAAAAAATCAAAGCGAAAAGAAGCAATTCCTTTAGCTTCTAACATACGTGATAATTGTACATAAGAAAACTTTGTTCCCGTTTTTTGTCCTGTAAAACCATGGAAAATCAAACAAACAGGATGTTTGTCTTGATTAGGTTTATGAAAAAATCCTCTAAGTGTTCCTTTGGGTGTTGGTATTTCACAATAATGTTGCATCTTACATACCCTCACGTGCTTTCTTAATTCTTTTAATACCACCCATTGTGACATATTGTTTTGTAATATCGATGATATTTTCTTTTTTAAAGTCTCCACCAATAAATAAACATGTATCCATAATTTCATTTGTCACAATTGTAAGCATTTCATCAGAAAGTTCTTCATCAAGTTCATTTCTCACAATTTCTTTACATTCATCTATATAAGCAGTTTTATCAATTTCTGTAATACCTTCCATTTTTATACCTCCATTTTTATCTTATTATACCAAAAAATATGTCTAAAAAATGAATTGTACGAAAAAAAAGCCCAATTTGTTCCGTTTTTCAATGACCCAACATTTCTTCCATATAATGAAAATACAAAGAACACGTCTCTCTTATCCATTATGATATTCGTTGTGTTGACAAGAGAAACAGAAAGGAATTCATATGAGTAAAATCATTTTTATTAATTTAAGAAATGTAAGAGAAGACAATGATTTAAAACAAAAAGATCTTGCAAAACTGATCTCTGTTTCTCCCCGTACGTATTCACACTATGAAAACTACGAAAGAGAAATGCCAATTGCTACATGGAAACTTCTTTCCAAAATTTTTAATCATAGTATTGATTTTTTATGCATTACCGCAGAAGTAGACTAACACATAAGAAATATTCTATTACATACAAGTCTGTCCAAATTAGAAAACTAATTTCGTACAGTCTTTTCTTATATAAAAAAGAAGAAATTTCTAATTTTTTGACGTATATATTTATAGAGATAGTTTAATATCTATTTCTTGTATATTATTTTTGTTTAAGATATAATTTGAGAAAGATTGGTGCACAATGCGTCTATACATCGAAAAGAAAGATTTAGAACATCTATTAGAAAATAAAAGTGAATATATTGGAAATAATATAACATAAGATACTATTTTTGCTGCTGTTTCCTTTCTATTATCTGCTTTAACAGCAAATTATGATTCATTTTTTATGATTCCAAGTATCATTATTAAATATTTTTTTATAGTAATTGGTGTACTTTATTTATTTAAGATAGGAAAAGAGTTTATGACAAAAAAATATAATTATGAAAATTTAATAAATGATATTAATAATCTAGACTTAGTGGCTCATAGACATTCGCTAGTCATCATCAAAAACAAAGACAAGTATTTACTTTACGATGATGAAAGATGGCAATGTAAATTATTTATCAATTACAAAACTAAAGATGAAAATAATGAAACTGCTATAAAAGAAGCATTAGAAAAAGATCTACAACTTGATACTTCAACAATAAATTGTGAATTTGTTACTTCTAGAACTCAAGAAAAATATTCAGTTAGTCATAACGAAAATAGAATTTATAATCACAATCTTTACTCTATAACACTTTCTAAATTACCTGCTTATATGAAAAAAGACAATTTTGTGATAAATAATAAGCATTACTATTGGATGACAATGGATGAGATGTTATCTGACTCCAATATTAAAGAAAAAAATTTAGAAGTTGTTTATTTTGTAAAAGACTCAATTTCATAAGCAAGAAGTAAATCCTTTAGTGAAAACTAGAGGATTTTTTATCTATAATTCAAATAAAAAAGGGACAAAATAAATTTTGTCCACATGGTAATAATCTTTGAAGATTATTACCTTTTTCTTTAAAATGTTAGTTGGTGATTTTATGATTGATGATACTAACTATGCTGACTGTCTTACTTTATACAATTTTAATCATGTTGATAAAATCAAAGGCAAGGAATCTTTTTCCTATATCTTTAATGACAACATCAACTATATCCGCTCTCTTTATAATAGAGGCAAGATCAGAAACATTACCTATGATACCATCCAGAAAACTATTCTTTGTGGTTCCATCTATCTTGGCTATGA
>NZ_PYLP01000015.1 GCF_003024675.1 Faecalibacillus faecis
GTTACTTATGTATTACTCACCCGTTCGCCACTCTTCACATATGTGAAGCGTTCGACTTGCATGTATTAGGCACGCCGCCAGCGTTCATCCTGAGCCAGGATCAAACTCTCCATTGTCCTTCTATCTCTTCAGACAACTTTGGTCTGTTTAGCTCTTTTTTCTTTTAAACTTAAATTGACGTTGTGTTTTATTCTTTCCTGTTCAGTTTTCAATGTCCTCTCACTCGTCTCTCTCGTCGAGTGCTCATTTATACTACCATCCATTTCTCCTTTTGTAAAGCTTTTTTTGAATTTTTTTTATTTTTTTATTTTATACTTTTTTATATATTAAAAAATCCATTTGGTATTACCCAAATGGATTCGGTTTTATAACACTATTATTGAGCCATTTTTTCCAAACGAGCACGACGTTTTTGTGCATCAGCTTGACATTTAGCCATTAATTGTTCTGCATGTTCTGGATTTACTTTTAATAATTGAGAGAATCTGTTTTCACCTAATAAGTAATCTTTAAATCCTTCGAAGTTAGGAGTCTTAGAATCTAATTGTAATGGATTCTTTCCTTCTTCTTCTAATCTTGGATCATATCTTAATAAGTTGAAATATCCACAATCAATTGCACGTTTTTGTTCAGCTTGATGATTTGCTAAACCACCTTTAATACCATGTGCTTGACATGGAGCATAAGCAATAATTAATGATGGTCCATCATAGCTTTCAGCTTCTTTCAATGCTTTAATTGTTTGTGCTGGATTTGCACCCATAGCAACTTGTGCAACATAAACATGACCATAAGCCATTGCAATTTGTGCTAAATCTTTCTTAGCTCCTGTTTTACCACCAGCAGTAAACTTAGCAATAGAACCAGCTTGAGAAGATTTAGAAGATTGTCCACCAGTATTTGAATATACTTCAGTATCTAATACTAAAATATTAACATTTTCATTATTAGCGATTACATGGTCTAATCCACCATAACCGATGTCATAAGCCCATCCATCTCCACCAACAATCCATTGAGATTTAGAAACTAAATTACCTTTATTATCTAAAACTTCTTTAATGGCTTCATTTGAAGATGCTTCAACTAATTTTAGTAATTCTGGAACAATTGCTTTTTCTTCACTTCTTTGTCCTTTTACAGATAAGTATTTTTCAATTATTTCTTTTAATTCAGGTTCACAAGCATCTTTAGCTTCTTCCATTACTTGAATCATATGTGCTTCATTATAGTTTTGAGCTAATTTCATACCATAACCAAATTCAGCATTATCTTCAAATAATGAGTTACACCATGCTGGCCCTTGACCATTTTTATCAGTTGTAAATGGTGTAGATGGTGTAGAACCAGAATAAATTGAACTACATCCTGTAGCATTTGCAATCATCATATCTGATCCGAATAATTGAGTTGCTAATCTATAATATGGAGTTTCCCCACATCCTGGACAAGCACCAGATACTTCAAAGTATGGTCTCTTGAATCCAACACCTTTTACAGTAGTTGTAGGATATTTATCATCACGATATTCTACTTCTTTATAGATGTAATCAGCTAATGGAGCATGATCTAATTCTTCATGAACATTAACCATTTTTAAAGCTTCACCTTTTTTATTTCCTAAACATTGTTCAACACATAAACCGCATCCAACACAGTTATCTGGTGAAACTTGAATTCTGTAAGATAATCCATCAACACCTTTACCCATAGGTTTTAAAACATCATTAGAGATATCTTCTGGTGCATTAGCGATTTCTTCATCAGTCATTAAGAATGCACGAATCGTAGCGTGTGGACAAACCATAACACAGTTATTACATTGGATACAGTCATCTTTATTCCATTGAGGAACCATTGTAGCAATCCCACGTTTTTCCATATAAGCCATTCCAGATTTCATAGAACCATCTAATTTGTCCATGAATGCTGAAACTGGTAAATCATTACCATCTAAAGCATTAATTACAGAAACAAAATTATCAAAATGATCATCACCTGTTAATTTTTTAGTTTCTTGAATTTCTAAATCAGCCCATTTTGGATCAACTGTTACTTCTTCAATTGCATCTTTACCAGCATCAATTGCTTTGTAGTTTAATTGAACGATAGCATCACCTTTTTTACTATATGATTTTTTAGCCATTTCTTTCATATATTCAACAGCTTTATCAATTGGTAAAATTTGTGGATTTAATGCAAAGAATGCAGATTGTAAAATAGTATTTGTACGACGTCCCATACCAATTTCCATAGCAATCTTATTAGCATTAATAATATAGAATTTAGCATTCTTTGTAGCTAATTGTTTTTTCACTCTATTTGGTAAATAGTCAGCAACTTCTTCTTTAGAGAATTCTGTATTTAATAAGAATGAACCATTTTTCTTTAAGTTTTTCAACATATCATATTTTAATACATAGTTATCTAATGAACATGAGATAAAGTCTGCATTATTTACATAATATGTAGCACGAATTGGTGAAGCACCGAATCTTAAGTTAGAACGAGTTGTTCCACCTGCTTTTTTACTATCATAAGCAAAGTAAGCTTGAGAATATAAATCTGTATGATCTCCAATGATTTTAATAGAAGATTTATTAGCTGATACAGTACCATCTGATCCTAAACCATAGAATAGACATTCTGTATAATCACCAGTTACATTAAATTCTTCAGTTGGTAATGATAAGTGAGTAACATCATCAACAATACCAATTGTAAAACTATTAAATGGATTATCTGAATTTAAATGATCATAAACAGCTTTGATTTGAGCAGGGTTTGTATCTTTAGACCCCATACCATAACGCCCACCAATTAAAACTTCAGCATCTTTTACAACACTGCATACATCTAAGTAAAGTGGTTCACCAGCAGAACCTGGTTCTTTTGTACGATCTAATACCGCAATTTTCTTAGCTGAAGCAGGTAATACTTTTAATAAGTATTTTGCTGAGAATGGACGATATAAATGAACTTTAACTAAACCAACTTTTTCTCCAGATTTAGCCATTTCATCAATTGTATCTTTAATTGTTTCAGTAACAGAACCCATAGCGATAATAACTCTATCAGCATTTGGATCACCATAATAAGTAAATGGTGCATATTCTCTACCTGTTACTTCTGAGATTTTTTTCATGTAATCAGCAGCAATTTCTACAACTGCATCAATATGTTTATTTTGAGCTTCTCTACCTTGGAAGTAAATATCATCATTTTCAGCTCCCCCACGTTCAATTGGGTTTGTATGAGGATTTAATGCATTTGCTTTAAATTTAGCTAATGCTTCTTTATCTAACAAGTTTTCTAATACATCATAATCCATTACTTCAACTTTTTGAATTTCATGAGATGTTCTAAATCCATCGAAGAAGTGCATTACCGGAACAGATCCTTTGATTGCAGTTAAGTGAGCAACTCCCCCTAAATCCATTACTTCTTGTACTGAGTGAGAACAAATCATTGGAATACCTGTTTGACGACAAGCATACACATCTTGATGATCTCCAAAGATATTAAGTGAACGAGTTGCTAAAGCACGTGCAGCAACATGGAATACACCTGGTAAATTTTCACCTACAATTTTATATAAGTTTGGGATCATTAATAATAATCCTTGAGATGCCGTAAATGTAGTTGCTAACGCTCCACCTTGTAAAGCACCATGAACTGCACCAGCAGCACCTGCTTCTGATTGCATTTCAATAACATTTACAGGAGATCCAAAGATATTCTTCATTCCATTTGCAGCCCATGCTTCAGCATGTTCAGCCATTGGAGATGAAGGTGTGATAGGATAGATACTTGCTACTTCAGAAAATGCATACGCAACATGAGCAGCAGCTTGGTTACCATCCATTGACAAATATTTTTTAGCCATAATTAAAAAATTCCTCCTTTTGCTTACTTCATTATACTACTTTCCAAACATTTTGACTACACGTATTCATGAATTCACTTACTATTTCTGTTAGAAACAAAAAATAGGGCCTTATAGTCCTACTAATTTTTACTCGTTGTATATGCTATCATTGCTCCGATAGCTATAAAAACTAAAGAAAAAAGATTGCTAAACTGCCCTAACGCTAGTTGAATAGCTGTTGTTAAAGAAACAGATTGATTCCAAAAAATATAGTATGTCAATATCGGCGTAAACAGCGTTCCTAAAAGATAGCATACTGCCGAAATAATTCCAACTTTCTCACTTCCATAACGTGCTATTTTTAAAACAACAGAACCTGTAAAATAACCTGTTAAAATATCAAAATAAGAAAAACTCCACCCTATTTTCATACTAAGAAAGTCAAAAGCAATTGTTGAAAAAATAGCTATCACTGTACCAACAATAAACATCCTTATATAATCGCTTACTGATAAATGATAATCATTATTTTGATTAAAAAACTTTTTAGCTTCTCGTCTTTGTTTATATTCATCATATTTTTCTTGAAAATTCACTACATTCACCACCTAATTGATTATCATTTTTTTCTTAATGTTTATTTTCTCTAAAATAATTGTTGTTACAAAACCACCAAGCATACCACCTATATGTCCCGAAAGAGAAATCGAAGGAATAGCAACAGAGATAAAAAACATTAATAAAACACTTGTTGCTATTTGTTTAAATAGATAACTATAAATATCTTTATAAAGAATCGCTAACGCTAAAAGTGAACCAATAAGTCCAAAAATAACACCAGATATTCCTCCCATGACACTGTTTGTTCCACTATTAAACAATAAAAATAAAAGATACGAAAAACATGTTGTTGAAAGCATTGAAACAATGATTACAATGGCATATTTCTTTTTCTTAAGAATTTTTTCCATTAAAATTCCTAAATTATAAAGAGAATAGATATTACAAAAAATATGCATCAAGCCAAAATGAATAAAATTCGCTGTAATAAAGCGAAAATATTCATGATTATAATAAATATATAAAGGATTGAACCCACCAACTTCAATGCCTTCCATTGCTGACATTTCTACTCCATAGCGTAATGTTGTATATAAATAAACAATAATACAAATTCCCATTAAAACATATGTAATTATACAATCTTTATATTTTCTATCCATTTGCATCTCCAATAAATTCAAAAATAGACATTTGATCTATATTAATTTCTTCTTCCACTTCTTCTTTTTTATTTTCATTATAAATCATTTCAAAACTCATATCCGAAACAATATTTTTAACATACAACGGTGTTGTTTTCATTTCCAATAAACGTTGATTCCCAAAACAATCATTATCAATAACAAGAGAAATCGTCCAGTTATGATGCATATTATGCATAATAGTAAACCATGTTGCTCCACTATTGATTTTACTTGAAACAACAACTTGAAATTTCGATAAACCACATACATAACTATTACGATCAATCGCGTGAGTTACTGTAAATCTTTTTATTGGATCAATAGCACTTAATAAAACAAGATTACCTGAGCGAATATAGCGCTTGTATTCCATTGCTTTATCTTCCATTTTTTCACATAGAAAACTGATGATATGTCCATGATGATGTAATGCATATTGAAATGCTTCTTGGTCTACACCTTTACAATCATTAGAAATCAGCCACTTATTTTCATTGTTGATTTTATCAACTAATCTTTTAATACAACCCTTTTCCTTTTTTGTTACAGTTTGTAACCCAGTAAGAGAAATCCCTTCAAACTCTACAGGAAGATTTCCTACCACAAATAAACAAGTTGGTGCATTTTTCTTCATCTTTTTAACCAAAATTTGCGGATATTCTTCATCGTATTTTGTAATAATACGAATTCCTTTTTGTTCATATTCATAAATATGTTTTAAAAACACATTCATCGTTTTCATTCTTTGTACTATTTTATAAGAAGTATACTCAGAAATATCTAAAATATCCATCAATTCATCTGCATTCAAACCAAACAAACACCCTGGTCCACTTAAACCATGTACTTTTAAATTTTTTTCAACGTTGATCCATTCATCAAAAGTTAAAACAGCATCTTTATACGCATGCAAATCGCATGTAAACAACATTGTTGCTAAACTATTAAGATTTAACATCATTTTTTCCATCATAATCACCTTGTTTTTATTATAGCTTATCGCTAAAAAAAAAGCTATGATGAGATTTCATCTTAACTTTCTTAAAAAACAACAACTCATAACATTTTAAATTGTTCTTTTCCATAAACAGCATATGGTAACCCAATAGGCATTACAATTGATTCACCATCTAAACAAGTTACAAAAGCATCTCCTCCACTTTTATGAGAGCTAATTTCTTCTTTTATCAAAAAAAAGTGTCACACTTAAAGCTTCATTTTGAGTTAATATTAAAAAAACAACTTGTCCTTTTTGATAAGTGACCGCTTCTTTTAATTTTAATACTTTTTGTTTATCAATATTTTTTAACATATCCTTTTCTCCAATGTACTTGTTTTACCATAGATTATATCCTTTATGCATTAGATATGTTCTTTTTTATAAATTTAATTACTTCCTCGAGCATATCTTCACAAAAGAACATAGGCCCACCATGATCAGCACCCTTCATACGATAAAAAACAACATCTTTATTTTTACCCTTTAAAGCCTTATACAGTTTAACACTTTGCTTAAAAGCAACTAAACGGTCTTTTGTACCATGAGCAATTAAAATAGGTGGAATATTCCCATCTAAATATGCCATTGGATTCGTTTGACGTGCAATATCTAAATGTTCTAAAACATTTTTTCTTCCTATTAAATAGCCTTCCGGACTATCTGGTTGTTGATGGTTTTCTGTGGTTGGAAAACCATCTTCCATCGTAATATCAACAACGCCATAAAAATCAATAATAGCTCTCACTTCATTTGAATATTCAGAATATAAATTACCATTAAACAATGGGAGTTTAGCCGTAAGTCCGCTCACGAGAGCAACATGTCCACCCGATGAATCACCAAATAAAAAAACATTTTGTTCATCAACAAAATATTCTTCGTGATGTTTCTTTAAAAAACGAATTGCTGTTTTAGTATCTTCTATTTGTGCAGGGAAAGGAGCTAAATCACTTTCACGATATTGCACAATAGCCACAACAAAACCTTGTTTGCACAAATAATTAAATTGTCCTACATGTTGATAAACATTTTGTTTATGCCAGGCAGAACCTTGAACGTAAACAATAAGTGGATATTTTTCATTTTCCATCATCCTTTTACGTGGAACTAATATTTGTAGCACACGACGGATTTCATCACTATTCATATACTCAACATCAGGAATATACATGGTATCCATTTCTTGATCAGATATGATACGTGTTTGCATTCCATCAATAAAAGTTTCATCTTCTATCATTTCTTCATACGTCATTTTATCATCTCCTAATATTTATTATTTCGCTTAAAAAAGAAAATTTCAATAATAGTATTCTACACAAATAAAAAGAGAGTAGTTTTCACTACCCTCCTTATAAACTATTTACTCATTTTTTCTTTAACAGCAGCTTGAGCAGCAGCTAAACGTGCTAATGGTACACGATATGGAGAACAAGAAACATAAGTTAAACCAATTCTATGACAGAATTCAACAGTTCTAGGATCTCCACCATGTTCACCACAGATACCTAATTTAATATCTGGACGAACTGGTTTTGCTTTATTAATAGCAATTTGCATTAATTGTCCAACACCATTTTCATCAATGTGAGCAAATGGATCAGATTCGAAGATGTTCTTAGTATAATATTCATTTAAGAACTTAGCAGCATCATCACGAGAGAAACCATAAGTCATTTGAGTTAAATCATTTGTACCAAATGAGAAGAATTCAGCTTCTTTTGCGATTTCATCTGCAGTTAATGCAGCACGAGGAATTTCAATCATTGTACCAACTTTATATGGTAATTCAACTCCTGCTTCTGCGATAATTGCATCAGCAGTTTTGCATACTACATCTTTAACATATTTTAATTCTTTAATGTCTCCAACTAATGGAATCATGATTTCAGGAACAACATTTTGTCCTTCTTTATTAACAGCAATTGCAGCTTCAATAACTGCTCTTGTTTGCATTTCAGCAATTTCTGGATAAGTTACTGCTAAACGGCATCCACGATGTCCCATCATTGGGTTAAATTCTTTTAATGATTCAACACGAGTTTTTAACGCATCAAATGTCATACCTAAACTTTCAGCTAAAGGTCTAATTTCTTCATCTGTATGAGGTAAGAATTCGTGTAAAGGTGGATCCAAGAAACGAATTGTTACTGGATAGATTTCCATTGCTTTAAATAATTCTTTAAAGTCAGATCTTTGGTATGGTAAGATTTTTTCTAGAGCTTCTTTTCTTGCTTCTACTGTTTCAGCAGTAATCATACGTCTGAAGTTGAAAATTCTTTCTTCTTCGAAGAACATATGTTCTGTTCTACATAAACCAATACCTTCTGCTCCAAATTTACGAGCTTGTAAAGCATCTCTTGGAGTATCAGCATTTGTTCTAACTTTTAATGTACGTACTTCATCAGCCCATGACATAAATGTTTCAAAGTCACCACTGATTTCAGGTTCTACAGTTTTAATTCTTTCACCGTAAACATTACCTGTACTTCCGTCTAATGACATATAGTCACCTTCATGATATTTTTTACCATCTGGTGTTGTTAATACTTTATTTTCTTCATCAACTCTTAAGCTTCCGCATCCACATACGCAGCAAGTACCCATACCACGAGCAACAACGGCAGCATGTGATGTCATACCACCACGAATAGTTAAGATACCATGAGCGATATTCATACCTTCGATATCTTCTGGTGAAGTTTCAAGACGTACTAATAAGATATCTTGAACACCATTTTTATGAGCTTCAATAACATCTTCTGCAGTGAAGTAAATACGTCCTGTTGCAGCACCTGGAGAAGCAGCTAATCCAGTAGCGATAACTTGAGCACATTTTAATGAAGTTTCTTCAAAGTTTGGATGTAATAATTGATCTAATTGTCTTGGTTCTACTTTTAATAATGCTTGTTCTTTAGTAATCATTCCTTCATTTACTAAATCAACTGCAATTTTTAAAGCAGCTTGTGCAGTTCTTTTACCATTACGAGTTTGTAACATGAATAATTTACCATTTTCAATTGTAAATTCCATATCTTGCATATCTCTATAATGTTCTTCAAGAATGTCACATACTTTACAGAATTGTTCATAACATTCTGGCATAACATCATTTAATGTGGCAATTGGTTGAGGTGTACGAATACCAGCAACAACGTCTTCACCTTGAGCGTTCATTAAGTATTCACCAAATAATTTCTTTTCACCAGTTGCAGGGTTACGCGTGAAAGCAACACCTGTACCAGAAGTATCTCCTGTATTACCATAAACCATTTGTTGTACGTTTACAGCAGTTCCCCATGAACCTGGGATATCATTTAAACGTCTATAAGTAATTGCACGATCATTGTTCCATGAACGGAATACAGCTTTAATAGCTTCCATTAATTGAACTTTTGGATCTTGTGGAAATTCAACTCCCGCATGTTTTTTGTATTCTTCTTTATAAATAGCAACAACTTCTTTTAAGTCATCAGCAGTTAAATCTGTATCAAATTCAACTCCTTTTTCTTCTTTGATATCATCAAATTTTCTTTCAAATGAGCTTTTTGGAAATCCCATAACAACATCTGCAAACATTTGAATGAATCTTCTATAACTATCATATACGAATCTTTCATTATTTGTAATTTTAGTAAATCCAGTAGCTACTTCATCATTTAAACCTAAGTTTAAAACAGTATCCATCATACCTGGCATTGATTCTCTTGCTCCTGAACGAACAGATACTAACAATGGATTTGTTGGATCTCCTAATTTTTTCCCAGTTTCTGCTTCTAATTCAGCTAATTTATTATCAATTTGCGCACAAATTTCAGGTGAAATTTGTTTTCCATCTTCATAATAAGCAGTACAAGCTTCTGTCGATACAGTAAATCCTTGTGGAACAGGTAAACCAATACTTGTCATTTCAGCTAAGTTTGCCCCTTTACCTCCAAGGATGACTCTCATATCTTTATTTCCTTCTTTGAAAGAGTAAACATATTGTTTCATTTCAATCAATCCTCCTAATTAATCAACTAATATAATTATACACATGATAGCCCTTACATTCAAGTGTAAATTGATACCGCTTTCATAATTTTTATTAATTATGTTGATTCTATCGCCTTTAATTTTTTAAAAAAAATAGAACAAGAAACAGCTTATCGACTGTTTGCTTGTTCTATTTCTACTTTTCGTCCATTTAATTTTTCTTTTTGACAATGTTGCATTACTTTTTTTATAGCCTTATCATTAATATTCACAAACGTAAATTTTCTTTTAATATCAATTCCTTGAATATCACTTTCTCTAATATTTGCCTTTGATACTAAGAAATGAATAATATCTTTTTTCTTTGCCTTATCCATAGATCCTACTGTTAAAAATAGACGTGTATAACCTTCACTTGCTCCTTTTTTACGTTTTGATGAAGATTCAAGTTTTTCTTTTGTATAAGGATAACCAATTTGTTGATTTAAAGAAAGTTCAATTAATGCCGCTGTAACATCTTTTAACATATGATTTTCAATTTGATTAACCAAATCTTTCATCGGTTTATGTTCTCCATTTAAAATCATATCTTCTAATTTATACATTAATTCTGTTACTTTATGTTGATGAATTTGTGTTAATGTTGGTACTTCTAATTTTTCAATATGAGATTTTGTTTTTCTTTCAATTTCTTTTAAATAACGTTCTTCTTTTCCTACAACAATTGTATAGGCTTTCCCTTCACGGTTTGCACGTCCTGTACGTCCAATACGATGTACATAAAGATCTACTTCTTGGGGTAATTCATAGTTGATGACATGACTAATATTTTCTACATCAATACCTCTTGCTGCCACATCTGTAGCAATTAAATAATGAATTGTTCCCTCTTTGAATTTCTTTAAAGTACGCATACGATGATCTTGATTTAAATCACCATGCATTGCTTCTACATTATAATTAGCCTTTTGCATTTGTTCTGTTACTTCATCAACACTTCTTTTAGTACGACAGAAGATAATTCCTGATTGTACCGTTTCACTATCAATAATACGGCATAATGTTTCAAAACGATCTTTTTGCTTAACTTCAAAATAGTATTGTTTTACTGTATTAGCGGTAATTGTTTTTTGTTTAACTTGAATATGCTTATAATCAGGTTTCATATATTTTTTGGCAATTTTTTTAATACCTTCTGGCATCGTTGCAGAAAATAGCATAGTTGTATGATCTGGATTTGTCTTAGAAATAATGGTTTCAATATCTTCTACAAATCCCATATTCAACATTTCATCCGCTTCATCTAAAACAACATAAGAAACCTCATCAAGTTGAAGGACTTTACGTCGCATTAGATCCATCATTCTTCCCGGTGTTCCTACAACAATATCAACACCCTTTTTAATTGATTTAATTTGTTTTTCAATACCACTTCCACCATAAACACAAGCAAAGCGTAAAGAACTGTATTTTCCCAGTTTTTTTAATTCCTCATGAATTTGCATGGTAAGCTCTCTTGTCGGTGACAAAATATATGCTTGCGGCTTCTTTTTTCTTTCTTTTAAATTTGTAAGTAAAATACTTGAAAACGCTAAGGTTTTTCCTGTTCCTGTTTGTGCTTGACCAATAACATCATAGCCTTCTAAAATAACAGGAATAATATTTTCTTGAATAGGTGTTGGTTTTTCAAAACCTAATTCATTGATTGATTTTAATAATTCTTCACTTAATCCTAATTTTTCAAATTTGTTCATTCATTTTCTCCTCAAGTTTTTCGAGTATAACATAATTCAATTTAAAATGCAAAAAAAGAATGCATTAACATACATTCTTTAAATCACCCTTTAAAAAACCTTGAATATTTTCTACAACTAAATCAAATAAACGATTTCTTGCTTCTACTGTTGCCCATGCAATATGAGGTGTCATCAATATTTTAGAAGCATCATTGATTTGTAGTAAAGGACTTTCTTTTGCAAGAGGTTCACTTTCAAAAACATCGAGTCCTGCCCCCGCAATTTCATTATTTTGTAAAGCTTCAGCAAGTGCCTTTTCATCAACAATACCACCACGTCCCACATTAATTAAAATTGCTTCGTTTTTCATAAGTTTAAATGAATCTTCCCCAATTAATCCTTTTGTTTGTTCATTTAAAGGGCAATGAATAGAAACAATATCACTTGTTTTTAATAAAGTTTCTAAATCAACCGCCGGATAACCTTGTTTTGTATTTTTTCCACTTGTTGAATAATATTGAATTTGACTACCAAAAGCTTCAGCAATTTTAGCAACCGTACGTCCAATATTTCCCATACCAATAATCCCCCATGTTTTTGCATGCAATTCATAAAAATGAGGTCCAATATGACTAAACATACCACTATCACTATATTGTCCACTTTGAACATAATTATGATAATAACTATTTTTATGTAAAAGATCTAAAGCTAAAGCAAAAGTATGTTGAGCAACACTTAAAGAAGAATAACCTGCCACATTACATACGGGAATACCATGGCGATGACAATAATCTAAATCAACATTATTGACACCTGTTGCTGTAATACAAATAAGTTTTACTTTAGAAGCATATTGTAAGACTTCTTCAGTAAGTAAACATTTATTAGTAATAATAATATCTGCTTCTTGAATACGTTCAATGACTTCTTCTGGATTACTTTGTTTATAAATCGTTACTTGTCCAAATTGATTCAACTTAGAAAGATCAACATCATCTCCTAAACAAACACTATCTAAAAAGACAACGCTAGAACTCTTTTTTTTTAAAATATTTAAAATATCTTCATAAGATTTTCCTGAAAAGAATTTTCCTAAATTGATTGCTTCATTAATATCTAAAATAGAGCTTTCATGATAAATTCCTTTCATTTCATTATCCTCAAATTCAAAGCTTAAATATTTATTTAAAAGACAAATTCCTAATGCTCTTGATGTCATTTCTTTATCTTCTTCAATCGCATCTAAAATAGTTTGAATAAAAGATGTATCCTCTTGTACACATTTAGTAAGAGCTTCTTCTACTTCAACTCCTTCAAATAAATGATTTCTAAAATCATCATGATAAAGAAGTGGTAAAACCACATCATAAACATTCATCGGAACATGCCCATACCCTTTTGTAAAGTTATATAGGATTGCAAGTCCTAAATTCTCATCTTTCATCTTATCTACTAACTTCATTTTTTTCCTCCAAAAATAATTTTATTTTTACACGATGTCTTTCTTGTTTTGTAAGATCATCATAAAATACAAAACAATACTTAAACGCTTGATCTTTACGATTATATTTCAATAAATTATAACTTAAATAACTGCTTTTTCTTTCTCTGGTACCTCCTCCACAAGAAGAACCTCCTGCCATAATATACGTATTTCCTTTTTTTACAACACAAGGAATATGCTTGTGTCCATGGAAAATATAACGTACATGATGTTTTTCTAACCAATACATTACATCTTGAGCATCCACAAGGGCTTTTGTCGAGTCAGCAATTTTCCCCATGAATAGTTTTTCATTCCATTTTATTTTCAAAAAATCATCTTTTCTAAGTGGCATTAAATGATGATGCATCATTGCTATCAAGGTATAGTCTTCTAAATGATCAATTGATAAAAGCTCATCTTCAATTTCTTTAAGAAGTCTTTGTCCGACCATTCCCCTTGCTAGATTTCCTTGAGAAGTAGAATCTATTTTGATCACAATCATTTTAACATCTGGATAAACTTTAATATTTTCTCCTAGCAAATAAGCTACCACTTTTGTTTTTTGTTTCTTTAAAAGATTCAAACCATAAACAATCACATCATGATTTCCTAAAACAAAGGTAACATCACTATGATACTTTCTCTTTAAACGATTCATAAAACGAGAAGCTGCATACATATTTTTACGATTAGGTGAATTCATTAAATCTCCTGTAATCAAAAATTTAAGTTGATGATTATGAGGTAACATATGATAAAGTTCATCGAAGCTCTCTTGTAAAACAATCAGACCATTATCTGTTTTCTTTGTTCCTAAATGAAGATCACTTAATTGAACAAAGTATTGTTCTTCTTTTGAAGAAATCCTTTGTTCAAAAATTTGATTTTCTTCAATCAATTTAAAATAATGATTGATTTCTAATACATCTTTTAAAGGATAAAAAACACTTTGTTCTCCTTTAAAAATAAAAATACCTGGCCAATGATCTATTTGAAAAAGTGCATTTAAAAACAAGTGGTATGGCCCATACAAAGAAACATCTTCTTTTAAGGATTTCTTTATGCAAAAAACTCGCATTATTTCATGATTATATTTTTTATCAAAGTCATCAAAAAAATGATCTTCTAATCCTGATAATAAAATAATTTGATACTTTTGTTTTTCTTCAATGATATAACGATGATACTCATTTTCATAATTTGTTTTAAAAGCTGTATCATAAGTTTCAAAGTTTTTACTTCTAAAAAGTAACTCACATTCATTTTTTTGAATTTGATTCACAAATGGAAAATTGATTTCTTGTTCTGTCAACCAGTTTTTTAATTCTCCAAGTTGTTCATAACTTGCATAAACATCTCTAAATGATTTTTTTCCTTCATTAAAAATAAAATTGAAATAAAGATTCATCAAATCATATTCATTCATGTGTGTCACCTCCCACATATTATACAATCGAATAGGGAAAACTTTCAATAAATTTTCTCTTTCACACCACTGTACGGTTTCGTATACGGCGGTTTAATTAAATTTCAATTTATGTCTTATTAAATAACAATCAAGACAACTGACTAATCCATTGTTGGTTAGTCTTTGTTTTGATAGTGCCTTTACTATACATGTCTCGGTCATTACAAACTGATTGTGGTCTTTCATGTACGATGCTTGTCTTGCTAAATTATGATTGTCTCCTAATTTCCTTAACCAATGATATCTTCTCCATTGTTTCCACAATATCACTTTTAATCTTGTTCTTAGATGTGCGTCTATTTTCATCATAACTCTATACATATCACCAATGGCATAGTAATTTATCCATCCTCTAATCACTGGATTTACACTTTGGCCAATTTAGCCTCTTATACACCTTATTAGCCAGTTCATGTTCTTTGGACCACGATTTCGCTATTGCTTTCTCTTTTGCACACCTCACGACGTGAAACTTGCAAGTCGTTATATAATTCGTCGGCAACTACGCTCATGAAGGACTTTCATCTTAGATGTAAAACATATCCGTCATATCAAAAAAAGCCTAACGAATAGGCTTTTTAGAATTTTAAATTTCTTGGAGTTCTTGGGAATGGTTCAACATCTCTAATATTTTGCATACCTGTAAGATACATTAAGAAACGATCGAATCCTAAACCAAATCCAGCATGTTTACATCCACCAAAACGACGTAGATCCATGTACCATTGTAATCCTTCTTTGGCCATTCCTTTTTCATCCATGATTTTTTCTAAGACATCATATCTTTCTTCACGTTGTGATCCACCAACAAGTTCACCAATTCCTGGAACAAGTAAATCACAAGCAGCTACTGTTTTTCCATCATCATTTAAACGCATATAGAACGCTTTGATTTCCTTAGGGTAATCTGTTAAGAATACAGGTCCACCAACGATTTTTTCGCAGATATAACGTTCATGTTCTGAATTTAAATCCATACCCCATTCAACTTTATTTTCAAATTTAACATCTGCTTTTAATAAATAATCAATAGCTTCTGTATACGTCATACGTTTAAAGTCACTATCTCTCACTGCTTTAATACGATTAATACAATCTTTATCGATCATGCTTTCAAAGAATTTCATTTCTTCTGGTGCATTATCTAATACATAATCAATACAGTATTTAACCATATCTTCAATTAAATCCATATCATCTTCTAAATCAGCAAATGCAATTTCAGGTTCAATCATCCAGAATTCACTCGCATGTCTTGAAGTATTTGAATTTTCCGCTCTAAAAGCAGGTCCAAATGTATAAACATCACGATATGTTAAAGCAAATGCTTCAACATGTAATTGTCCTGTAACTGTAAGATAAGCTTCTTTTCCAAAGAAATCTTTATCAAATTCAGTGTTATCGATTGTTGTTGCTCTAAACATTTCTCCAGCGCCTTCACCATCATTTGAAGTAATAATTGGTGTATGGACATAAACGAATCCTTGGTTTTGGAAAAATTCATGAATAGCCATAGATAATACTGATCGTAATCTAAAAGTTGCATAAAAAGTATTTGCTCTTGGTCTTAAATGAGGAATTTCTCTCATATATTCAAAAGAATGTCTTTTCTTTTGTAATGGGAAATCTTCGTCACAAGTTCCTTCAACCACTATATGAGTTGCTTCAATTTCAAATGGTTGTTTTCCATCAGGTGTTAATTTTAATTTACCAGTAACTTTAACAGCACTCCCTGTTGAAATATGTGAAGTTTCTTCATAATTATCAATAATTTCATCTAAATAAACAACTTGTACATTTTTAAAATATGTTCCATCATTTAAAGCTAAGAATCCAACTTTCCCACTATTTCTATTTGTACGGATCCAACCTTGTAATTCAACATATTCAATACCATCTAATTGATCTCTATCATTAATATATAATTCATATAATTCTCTTACTGTAATAAATTCAAACATTTTTCTCTCCCTATTCTTGATCATTTGATTTCATTTTAATAACAAGTTCTTGAATTGCGACCACAACATCAACTGTTTGGACTTCTACTCCTTCTTGAACCATAAAATGACTATGCGTAAAATCAACAATTCCTTTAATACCTAATTTCATTAAACGATCAACTGTTCCTTGAACATTTTCTGAAATTGCTAAAATAGCAATCTTACAATCACTTGGAAAAGTTTCTTCTAATTTATCAATATGACAAATTTTAACACCAAATCTTTCCCCTTCTTTATTTTTATCCATATCATAACCACAAACAATTTTGCCCACAGTATATTGCCAACGATTATATTTTAAAATAGCACTTCCTAAATTACCGACTCCAATTAAGATAATCGATTCATCTAAACCAAGTCCTAATACTTCACTCAACCCATCAATAAGATGTTTTACATCATAACCTCTTCCACGTCTACCAAAATTATCCGTCTTTGATAAATATGTAAAATCACGTCTAATTGTTGTATCTTGTATCCCTGTAATTTCAAACAATTCACTCGATAAACATGTTTCTTTTCCTTCATGTTGCATTTTTCTAAGTGCTTTTAAATAAACAGGAAAACGGGACATCGTTGCTTTTGATATTTTTTTGTCCACACTAATCTCCTCCTATTGATTCTAATTCTAAATCGAGATGGGGTTTAATGCCAAGTGATAAGTCACTAAACTTATTATTATCATACATAACTTTTCCCGCTAAAGCAATCATCATCGCATTATCTGTACAACATTTCATTGGTGGTAAAGATAATTCAACACTTTCTAAGTGTTTCACTTCTTCCATCATTTTTTCTCTTAATCCTTTATTAGCGGAAACACCCCCCGCTAACATAATTTCTTTAACTCCATATTCTTTGGCAGCACGAATCGTTTTATCAACTAAAACATCAACAACGACATTTTGAAAAGAAGTTGCCAAATCATTTTGATTAATTTCTAATCCTTTTTGTTTATGATTGTGTGCTAAATTAATAACGGCAGATTTTAAACCACTAAAACTAAAATTATAACTATCATCATCTAAAGGCTTTGGTAATGGATAATTAGCATTTCCTAAATGGGCCATTTTATCTAAAACAGGTCCACCTGGATAAGGAAGATTTAAAACTCTTCCCACTTTATCATAAGCTTCACCAACAGCATCATCTAAAGTTTCGCCAATCACTTCAAAAGAATACGGATGTTTCATTAAAACAAGTTCCGTATGTCCACCACTAACAACTAAACAAAGTGCTGGATAAACAATATCCTTTTCATAATTATTGGCATAAATATGTCCAGCAATATGATGTACTCCAATTAAAGGTTTTTCATAAGCTAAAGAAAGTGTTTTTGCCACCTGTAAACCAATATGTAAAGAACCGACAAGTCCAGGTCCTTTCGTTACACAAATCGCATCAATATCTTCCATTTTCACCTTTGCCTGTTTCAACGTTTCTTTTAAAACTACCGATACACATTCAACATGTTTACGACTAGCAATTTCAGGGACAACTCCACCATACATTGCATGTATATCGATTTGACTAGCCACCACACTACTTAAAAACTCTCTTTGGTCTTTTAAAACGGCCATTGCCATTTCATCACAGCTTGATTCAATCGCAAGTAGTAATGACATCTCTATCCCTCCAATTCCTTGATCATTAAATACGCATCTTCTCCATTACTATAATATCTTTTTCTTATCGCAACATTTTTAAAGCCAAACTTTTCATATAAAGCGATCGCTTTAACATTAGAAACACGTACTTCTAAATTTACATTTTGATAATGTAATGCTTCACTTTTTTCAAGTGTATATTCCATTAATTGACTCGCATATCCTTGCCCTTGATATTTTTGATCTGTCGCAATAGTTGTAATTTGACATTGATCTCCTAAAAACCATAAGCCAATATAGCCAATTATTTCATTTTCTTTTTCTAAAACATAATACCCCGCCATCGGATTTTCTTTTAATTCATGACTAAAATCTTCTTCACTCCAAGGAGATAAAAAAAGTGCATGTTCAAGTTCAACAACTTTTCTTAAATCTTCTAATTCCATTTTTCTTATTGACATATCTTTTTAGCCTCAACCTCTTTAATATACCTTGGAACAAGTCCATCTACATTTTCAACTTCACTTTCTAAATAAGAAAGTGTGTAAATATTTTTAACAAGATTTATTTCTTGTTCCGGTAAACCAACTAAAGAAGTATCTCCTACAATTTCATAATCTGAATATTTTTTTTGATAGTTTTCAAACTCATCCATATTAATTAAGCAGTCTTCTACAATTACTTTTCCTTCATTATAAATACCTAAAAAAAGTTTTTTGCTTCTTGCATCTAAAATTGAGATTGCTTTTTTCATTCCTGCCATCGCCTTTAACGAAGAAACCGTTTTAATCTTTAAATTCATCGTTGCATTCAATGTTTTAGCTATTGTTAAAGCTACACGTACTCCCGTATAAGAACCTGGACCAATCGTAATAACCATTTCATCAAAATCACTTATTTTTAACTGATTTTCTTGTAGGAGCTTTTGCAAATAAACAATAGCATATTCTGATTGTTTACGATTTCCTTCTTCTTGTAAAGAAGCTAAACATTTTTCATCTTCATATAATGCAACAACTAGGTATTTATTGGCACTATCCATGATAATTGTTTTCATAATCAATCTCCTTTACAAGTTCTTCATATTTTTTTCCAATTGGATTTAAAATAAACTCCCGCTTAGAATCATCAATTCTTTTAATTGTAATTGCTAGACGTTCTTGTGGTAAAATATCCTCTAAAAACTCTGGCCATTCTACAACACAAACATCCTCACTATCTAAGATTTCTTCAAAACCTAAATCCTCACTTTGTCCTTCTAAACGATAAGCATCAAAATGAGATAATTGAAGATGCCCTTGGTATTGTTTTAAAATCGTAAAAGTAGGTGAATTAATAATTCTTTTAATACCTAAACCTTCCCCTATTCCTTTTGTAAATGTTGTTTTACCAGCCCCTAAATCACCATTTAAAGTCATCAACATATGGGGTTGAAGTAACTTTCCTATTTGTTTACCTAAAGCAATTGTTTGATCTCTATTATCTATTATAATGACTTTTTCCATAATATCCCTCTTTTAAATCTTGATAAAAGCTATACCACTTTTTCGTAAAGTCTTGATCAAAAGGTCCTCCCTTTTTAACCGCTAATTCAATTAAAACATCCAATTGTTTCTTTAAAATCTCATCTAATTCTTCACTATAACCCATTTCACGAGCATGCTGACGATATTCTTCTTGATCTAAAATACGATAATTTCCATCTGGAAATACCTTTAAATCTAAATCATAATCAATATATTTTAAAGCTTCGCCATCATAAAGTGTTGGTGAAGCAATATTACAATAATAATACACACCTGTTTTACGAATCATACAAATAACATTATACCATTTATGTTTAGGCATGTACCAAATTGCCGGTTCACGCGTATGCCACATTCTTCCATCCGATTCTGTCACTAACGTTCTGTTATTAATAACGATGTAATGATCATCTGTTTCTTGTAAAACAAGTCCTTTCGACCAACATCTATGTATTTTACCATTATGTTTATAACCATGTATTAAGATTTTCTTTCCTACAATATCTTCCACAATAAATGACTCCTTATACAACATGTACATTATACACAAAAATAACGCCCTTTCAAAGTAAAAAAAAGACTCGAAACGAGTCTTATAAATGAACAGCATTTTTAAGTCTTGGATATAAAAGAACAAATAAAATAAAGCAAGCAATAATTGTCGCAATATTATATGGAAGGTTATATACCAAATTCGCTTTTAATGGTGTTTGGAAAGCATACCATCCCGAAATCAAATGACAAATTGTTTTTAAAGCACCCGTAATAACAATGCCAATTGGTAGTTCATACTTACCCACCTTTAATAAAGGAATAAGAGGTGTAAGTCCAATTAAGATCATTGGTAATAAATAATCAAAGATTACCGATAAAGGACCATAGAATGTAGCAAGACCTAACGCAAAATGAAGTCCTAAACAAACAAGAGAAACAATTAAGCTATATCCCCAGTTCATCAAATAGCCACATAAAATAATCGCAACAAGTGAAAAGGCACAATTACCACCTTTAGGCATCTCATAGATTTTTGTGCAATATTCTAAAACAATTTGCATTGCCGCAAACATTGCCATATAAGCCATATTCTTCGTAGTTAATTTAATATTCATAGTCATCCTCCTTTAAAAAATGAGGCAAAATAAAAACCTTTTTACATACGTAAAAAGGCAAATAAACTATTTTGCACTCTCTACGCTAGCATTACCTAGTTCAGATTATAAGGGACAAGGTTTTCACCTTTCTCAGCATTTCGCGCCCCTGGCAAGTTCTATTATAAATCAATCTCCTCTTTTTTCAATGTTTTTATAGTTTTTTCTTCCTTGTCGGTGTTATAATGGATAAGTATTAATAAGGAGGACTTGAATGTTATGTCAAAAATTATTTCTGTAAATGCTGGAAGTTCATCTTTAAAATTCCAATTATTTGAAATGGATGATGAAACTGTTATCACTTCTGGTGTTATTGAAAGAATTGGTTTAGAAGATTCTATCTTTACTATTAAATATAATGGAGAAAAAGATGTCACAACTTTACCAATCGAAAACCATAAAGTTGCTGTTCAACTTTTACTAGACACTTTAATTAAAAAAGAAATCGTTAAAGATTTAGATGAAATCAAAGGAGTAGGACATCGTGTTGTCCAAGGTGGTGCTTACTTTGATCAATCAGTAATCATCGATGAAGATGTTGTCTCTAAAATCGATGAATTAAAATCATTAGCACCTTTACACAACCCTGCTCACTTAACTGGATACTACGCTTTTAAAGAAGCCATTCCTAACGCTGGTGCAGTAGCCGTATTTGATACAGCTTTCCATCAAACATTAGAACCAAAAAGCTATATTTATCCAATTCCTTACAAATATTATGCAGAAAACAAAGTACGTAAATATGGTGCTCATGGAACAAGCCATTTCTATGTTTCATCTCGTTGTCGTGAAATGATGGGAAATCCTGAACACTCACGTATTATCGTTGCTCACTTAGGAGCTGGTGGTTCTTTAACAGCTGTAAAAGATGGTAAATCAATTAATACATCTATGGGATTTACACCACTTGCTGGAATCATGATGGGAACACGTTCTGGAGATGTTGATCCTTCAGTTATTGATTATTTAATTGAAGAAGTTGGTTTAGATATGAAAGAAGTCATCAAGATGCTTAATAAAGAATCTGGATTACTTGGTGTTTCTGGTGTATCAAGTGACTTTAGAGATGTTCAAGAAGCTGCAGCCAATGGTAACGAAAGAGCTCAACTTGCCCTAGATATTTTCTTTAGAAGAGTTATTGCTTATATTGGTCGTTATTTCATTGCCTTAGGTGGCGTTGATGCCATTTGCTTCACTGCAGGTATTGGAGAAAACTCATTCTTTGCTAGAAAAGAAATCTGTAATTTATTAGCTGAAGCTTTAGGTATCGAAATTGATGATGACGCTAACGTTAACGGTAAAGGTGATCGTTTAATTTCTACACCAAATAGTAAAGTTAAAGTTTATGTTATTCCAACAAATGAAGAACTTGTCATTGCAAGAGATACAAAGAGACTATTAAACTTATAAATTCAAAAGCCTCACTCGAGGCTTTTTTCATTTTCATCTTCACCAAAAACATTTTCCTTGATAAAACGTTCGATTTCTTCACGACTTGTAACAACATTACAAAAACGTTTTCTTAAATCTAAACGTTGAATATCTACACAACGCATATATGATAGTTGCATACGGCTTTTTATATAGTATCTTCTTATTCGAACATCAATATCAAGTTCATAAAAGCTTGCTTCTGGTGAGTCTTCTTTTATTGAAGTACAAGGAATAACAAGCATCTTCGATCCAAAGTCCTTTAAAACATAGCACCAATGAGCATCCATAATTTCTTTAGGAAAGCCCCTTCCAATATTAAAATAAGCCATTTGATGAACTTCTGGTCTTTTAGAAACATGATAAAAAGTTTGATCTGGCGTTGCTTCTTCTTGTTCTAGTAATTGACAATAAAAATACTCCAACTGTCTTGTTTGATGAAGTAATGAATATGTATATTTTCCTACATCATAGCAATCAGACTCCTCTAAATTCTTTAATGATTTTTTCATTTCATCTATATTTTCTTCTACAGACATCTCTACTTTTTTCTTATCCATAATTTTATCCTCCACTACTATATACGCCAAGTTTTTCATTTTTTCTTCTTTTTTTTTAAAAAAATTGAGTTGATTTATGAAAAAGGAGTCTATATAATAAATGCGGTTATAAAATGAGATTAAAAAAATGAGCGCCAGGACTGCTATGCAGTTGACGAGGACTAGACTTATCGAAAGATTCGGCGGATGGTCTAGAGGTATGATACTACCTAAACGATGGACAAAAACTACAAGTGATTGTAAAACAAATTCATCCGGTATCCTCTTTTTTATAACCACACATATAAATATATAAAGGAGGATTTTTTTAAATGTGTGGAATTACTGCCATTAGTGCAAACAAAGAAGCCCTTCACTTCTTACTTCAAGGGCTAGAAAAACTAGAATACCGAGGATATGATTCAGCAGGTATTACAACAATTGAAAATAATCATTTATTTACAAAGAAGGCTAAAGGTCGTCTTCAAAATTTAAAAGACTTATTAAAAGATGAAAATGTTTTAGGACATGTGGGAATTGGACATACAAGATGGGCAACTCATGGAGTTCCATCAAACTTAAACTCGCATCCACATACAAATAATGATGAAACAATTTCTTTAGTTCATAATGGAATTATTGAAAACTATAGAGAGTTAAAAGAAATCTTGATCTTACAAGGATATAAGTTTCACTCTGAAACAGATAGTGAAGTTGTTGTTCATTTAATGGATTACTACTATAAAAAAGAAAAAGATATGTTAAAAGCATTACAACGTGTTATTACTCGAATTGAAGGAAGTTATGCTTTATGTATCGTTTCATTAATTGAACCTGATAAAGTATTTATCGCTAAAAAAGACAGCCCATTAGTTATTGGGAAAACAGAAAATGCTTCTGTTGCTGCCAGTGATATTCCAGCCATCTTAGATTATACAAAAGATGTTTATTTCTTAGAAGATTATGAAATTGCTATCTTAAACAAAGGAAATGTTTCTTTCTTCGATCAACATGGAAATCCAATTGAAAAAGAAATTACAACAATTCCTTATGATAATGAAGCTGCTCAAAAAGGTGGGTATGATACTTTCATGTTAAAAGAAATTCATGAACAACCATATGCCATCTCTGAAACATTAAGAGGACGTGTTGAAGGAACAGATCGTATCATTTTACCTGAGCTTGATGCCATTCATGATAAATTCAAAACTTTCAACAAAGCTTACTTTGTTGCTTGTGGAACAGCTTATCATGCTTGTCTTTCAGGGGCAAACATTTTAGAAAGATTAACAGGAATCCCTACTTTTACTCAAGTTGCTAGTGAATTTAGATACTGTGATCCTATCGTTGATGAAAAAACAATGTGTGTCTTTGTTTCTCAATCAGGAGAAACAGCTGATACAATGGCTGCCTTACGTTTAGCTAAAGAAAAAGGATGTACAACTATTGCCGTTGCTAACGTTTTAGGATCATCTATTTCTCGTGAAGCCGATCATACAATTTATACATGTGCGGGGCCTGAAATTGCCGTTGCTTCAACAAAAGCTTATACAACTCAATTAATTGTCTTATTATTACTTGGTATGTATATTTCTCAAGCTTTAGGAAATGAAAATGAAGATTATAAACGCATTATTGAAGGTATTGCTTCATTACCTCAACATATTGAAAACATCTTAAAAGATGAAAAAACATTTGAACATTATGCTTCTTATTTAAAAGATTTAAAAGATGCTTATTATATTGGTAGAAGTTTAGACTATGCTACGGTTTTAGAAGGTGCTTTAAAATTAAAAGAAGTTTCTTATGTTCATGCTGATGCATATATTGCTGGTGAATTAAAACATGGACCTATTGCCTTAATTGAACAAGGAAGTTTAGTTATTGCTGTAGCAACTCAACCAAATATCGCTGCTAAAACAATTTCTAACATTCAAGAAACAATTGCTCGTGGAGCAAATGTTATCTTATTTACAATCGCAGGACAAGAAGTAGGAAACGTTAAAGAAACATACATCTTACCAGATGTTGATCCTATCCTACAATCTGTTTTAGTTGCTGTACCTTTACAATTAATTGCTTACTATGCAGCTGGTCTTAAAGGTTGTGACGTTGATAAACCTCGTAACTTAGCTAAATCCGTTACAGTTGAATAAAAACACAAACTCTATGAAATAAAAATCATAGAGTTTTTTATATGCTTTATTCTTCCAATAAAAAAAAAGCGCCTAAGCGCTTTTTTAACTATCTTCTTAATCCTAATCTTTTTACTAAAGAA
Organism: Faecalibacillus faecis; assembly: GCF_003024675.1. Lineage (GTDB taxonomy): Bacteria > Bacillota_I > Bacilli_A > Erysipelotrichales > Coprobacillaceae > Faecalibacillus > Faecalibacillus faecis. The sequence goes on from NZ_PYLP01000015.1 coordinate 25,316, forward strand.
GCATATCTTTCGATATCTTTATTTTTTAAGTATTTTAATAAATCTCTTCTTCTACCAATTTTCTTTAATAAACCTCTGTTTGAGTGTTTATCTTTTGGATGTTGTTTGAAGTGACCATTTAATTTGTTGATATCTGCAGTTAATACAGCGATTTGTACTTCTGGAGAACCTGTATCTCCTTCTTTAGTAGCATATTCTTTCATGATAGCTTGTTTTTCTTGTTTTGTTAACATTTCATTTATCCTCCGTATGTTAATTTCTTGGCAATATCCAAGCTATACGTTGAGTATTCGCATATCCTAGACACTGTTGCATGACAATTATAACAAAATCTTAAAAAATTTCAAAGACTTTTTTTAATTATTTTTTTAATCTCTGTGAGATTTCTTTTTTGCTTTATATTATTAAAAATCAATAATACAAATGGTGCAACAATAAGTCCCCAAATACCAATTAATTTCATAAACAAATACATAGCAACAAACATGTAGAGAGCAGGTATTTTGATTTCTTTAGATAAAAGATGTGGTTCTAAAATATTTCTGATAAGTGCAATAACACCATAAAGAATTAATAGTTTTAATGAAAGAGATATTTGATTTAATAAAGCAAGAGTAATAATCCAAGGAAACATAATCATTTCAATTCCTAAAACTGGAAAAAAGTCAAAGAATGCAATAAAAAAGGAAAGATTTAATGCTTGTTTGATACCAATAATACAAAAGCCTAAAAAAAGCCCTATAAATGTGATAATAAATAAAATACTATATGTTTTTATAATGATAAAAAAAGTCTCTGTAAAAGAAGATATAAGCGTTGTATAAAGACTTTCTTCTTTTCTTTGAAAAAAAGGTTGATGAAATAAAAAAAGTAAAGTTAAAAAGAAATGAATAAAAAGACAAGCCATAAAATGAACCATATTCATCGCAAGTGATAATAAATAATGAATACTTGTTGAAAGTATATTTTGAATAATCGTTTGGATTTGTTGGTAAAATTGTGTAAAAAAAGAAATGAGATATTGATGACTAAGAAGTTCTTGATAAAGGTTTTCAATAAAATCTGGTAGAAATGAAAGTGTTTTAATAAAGAAAAGACATGAAAAGAAAACAAAAAGAAAGAAACAAATATATAAAAAGATAAAAATCATTATTGTCATGATTGTTGAAATTATTTTATTTTTGACATGCAGTTTTTTTAAGATCAAATCAATACAAGGTCTTAATAAAATAGCAGTTAAATAACTTAAAACAACAATCAAACATTTCTTAAATAATAAATAAAGAATGATGCTTCCTAAGCAAAAAAAGATTCCATAATATAAAAAATTAATTAACCAACGTTTTTTCTTCTCCATATTATAAAATATAAAAAAAGAAGATGATTATTCATCATCTTCTAATGTTTTTAATTCTTTTTCACCAGTAATATATTTTAAAATTTCTGCAGCGGCTTCTTTAGGACCATTATGTTCATTTCCTTTAATTCCTAAACGTGTACGTAATTGACCCACTTTAACCCCTTGATCAAACATGCGTTGGAAATAATCTTGTAATAATGGCTCACATTGATCTTGTCTTTGTACAGGACCAAATGGGTTAGCAAAATAACTTCCTACTAAACCATATTCAGTTGTTGTTCCTTTAGCCATACGATTACCAGCTCTAAAGACTTTAAGAGCATCATCAACATTATCAAAGAAACTTAATGAGTCTCCTTTTTCTTCATAGTTGTTTGCATATAAGAACATATCAACATCATGTTTTGCGACAACATCTTTATATTCTGTAATTGGAATAACGATACGAGCATTGACTTTATCTGGATTCATAAAGACAGATCTATCTAATTCCTTGAAACTATATCCAGCATCTAAATCATCAAGTCTTACGAAAGCACCAATTTCTGTACCTGATGTTTTAACTGTACCTTTTTCGTCTAATGATAATATCCCCATGTCATCATAGACAGTAATTAAATCTCTAATATAAGCTGCTCCATAAACTTTAATTTGTTCAATTGTTTCAGACTTACCAGCTCCACTATCACCCATAACAACGATATTTTTTGTTTCTCCACTTTGTAAAGTGATTTGAACCATTGCCCCATGAATTGGAAGTTGTTTTTTATTGATTTTTCTTACATTGTGTAATGTAAGCATCATTTTCTTCATATAACCGAAATAATCAAATTCATCGTTTGCTGAAAGTAAAGCAACCATCATATCATTTTCATCATCTTGATAGAAATATTGATGTTTTTTACCATCTTCATAACCATAAACATAGATCATATCTGGTTTTCTATTACGATATTCTTCTTCATTTGCTAATTGGAATAAGTTACATAAAGTAACCCCTTGTGCCATATAGGCAACATTGAAATAAACATAGCATAACAAATCTCCAACTTTTGCTGGATAACAGAACCATTGTTCTGGATCAAATTTTAAATCTTCAATTGGGTTTTTCTTTGTTTCAGGGAAAACCCCATCTCTTTTATTACGTTTTGAATAAGTAATAAAAGGTGGATGAATAATAACCGATTCAATAAATGGAATATTGTCTAAGCAACGATATTCATAAGGTAAAAATGAACGCATGTTTGAAACGCGTAACCCTGCATTGACACCAGCAGTAATTTGACGTAAAACATTTTCTGCGTTTCCAATACATTTATTTTTAATTGAACGATAAACTGATAAAACAAGCGCTTCAAAGTTTACTTGTGCATCAGCGAATTGAACGTTTTGATATCCCCCTCTTGATTCTTCGTTATAAACCACACTATAACGTTGTAAACGACGCCAGAATAAGTAAATATCTTCAATTACTTGTGTAAATTCATCCATATCTCTAAAATAAGGTGCAAATTTAGGATAAATTGAAGCTAATTCCTTTGGATCCATAACAAGTAATAATCTAAAAACCGTTCTTAAATCATCAACAATATCAATACTTTCTTTTTGAACTTCTCTCAAGTATTCATAAGCTGTTGTTTTCTTTCTTTTAATATCGTGTACGTATCCTTTAAGTACACGAGCGAAAGATTCACTTTCAATCAACTCACAACGTGATTGACAGTATTCTTCTGAAAAGTTAAGAATTGCATTTCCTCTAATAATTTTAAATTTATATGACATTTTATCATCCTTTCCACCAATAAGATTCCCCACACATTTCCTTATTGATTGACATTATCTTACCATAAAATTTTTTACAAGCAAAATAAAAACAGCAAAAATATTGCTTATTTTGTTAATTTTTTGCTTAAAATTATACAATTGATACTTATTTATTATATAGATATTTTATTATTACATATCTATACAAAAAAAAAGACCCCTAAAAAGGAATCTTAAAAAAGACTTTTCCAATGACATCATCCTTAAAATCAAAATAACCTAACTTACGAGAATCAAGAGAATGATTACGATTGTCCCCCATCACGAACACTTTTCCTTTTGGAATATCGATTGAAAGATCTTCCGTATCCATCTTTTCTTTAATATAATTTTCTTTCAATTTTTTACCATTAATATAAACTTCATTATTAACAATATCTAAATGATCTCCACCAACAGCAATCACTCTTTTAATAATCAAAGTATCTTCTAAACCATCATCATAATCCACAATAATAATATCATTTCTTTTCGGTTGTTGTCTTTTATAAAACACTTTATCTATTAAAACAATATTATTTTGAAAATACGTATTTTCCATACTTGATCCATTTACTCTTGATACTTGTATAAATTGTAACAAAATAAAAGTCGCAATCATCGTTAAAACAATGACTTTTACATATTCCAATAAAATTGATACTTCACTCTTTTTCTTTTCATCCATAAAATCACCTGAATGAATTATATCACTTAATCCTTTTCATTCAAATGATTTCTTAACTTTGTGATAATTTTCTTTTCCAATCGAGATACTTGTACTTGAGAAATATGAAGTCTTTGTGCAACTTTTTCTTGATTAAAATCAAGTTGATAACGTAAATAGAGAATAAGTCTTTCTTTTTCATCTAATTTATCTATTTCCATGCTTAAAGCTATCTTTTCAAACCACATAGCATGTCTCTTATCTTCGATTCTTTCTTCCATTGAAATTGTTGAACCATCTTTTTCATAGATTGGTTCTGATAAAGAGGTTGGATAATAAGAAGCATCAATAGCTTCAATAACATCCATAACATCCACCTCTAATTCATCTGCGATATCTTTAACAGTTGGTTCTTTTCCATAAAGAACCGTTAGTTTTTCTTTGGTTTTATTGATTTTAATATTCAATTCTTTTAAAGAACGAGAAACCTTAATGGTTCCATCATCTCTAAAATACCGTTTAATTTCACCCATAATGATTGGCACAGCATAGGTAGAAAATTGTACACCATAATGAACATCAAAATTATTGATAGCTTTCATTAATCCAATACAACCAATTTGAAAAAGATCTTCTTTATCATAATAATTATTCTTAAAACGATGAACAATCGACCAAACTAAACCTAAATTATTTTTAACAATTAATTCCTTAGCTGTTTCATCCCCCTGTTGTGCTAATTGAATATTGTTTAAAACAGCTTCTTTATTCATGAACAATTCTTTTTTTCATTATGAGTTGAGTTCCTAATTCTAAAGAAGATTCGATTGTCGTTTCATCACATAATGCTTCAATAATACTAAGTCCCATTCCAGCATGTTCTAATTCTTTTTTAGAAGTAAACATCGGTTGTCTTGCTTTTTCAATATCTTGAATACCTTGTCCTTTATCAATGACATAGATTGTAAGCAAATCATCTTCGATATAAGCTTTAACTTTTACAAGACAACCTTTATCACCGTTATAACCATGAATGATGGCATTGGAAACAGCCTCTCCTACAATCGTTTTAATTTCTACAATTTCATCTACCGTAGGATTTAAACAAACTACAAAAGAGGCAATACATGTTCTTACAAAAGGTTCATTTTCTAAAGTTGCACTAAAAGAAAGCGCCATTTCATTGGTCATCTTTGAACCTCCTTTAAATATTCTATAATTTCAAACAAACCACTTAATTCAAAAACCTTATAAGCTGTATTTGATAAACGACTTACCGCTAATTTTCTTCCTTCCTTGGATAGTTGTTGATATCTACCTAAAACAAGACCAACTCCGGCACTATCAATAAATGTTGTATGTTTAAAATCAAAAATAACATCATCCTCATTCATCGCTAAAATAACATTGAGCTTATTACGATACAAAGAAACATTAGAGCCATCTATTTCACCATAAAAATAGACCACCAATGTTTCTTCTTTTATTTCATATTCCATTTTATTTTCCATTTTTTCATCTCCTTAAAAGCATCTTATCTCATCTTAAAAATAAAAAAAATAGATTCGACAAAACTAGAACAAATCACAAAAAAAGAGCCTAAATCAACGATTGATAGACTCTTAGTAATTTATCTAAAAAACTCATTTTTTTAACATTTTTTTCACTATATAAAGGATAAGTTGCGACAGCTTTACCATTATTACATAAAATCAGTTTTCCAATACTTCTCTTTTGATCAATTGGTAATTGCAAAGAACCATAGACTATTTTCTTTTTAAGCTTTTTTTGATTTGTTTTTTCATAAAGATAATAAAGATTCTTATGACTTACTACATTGATCTTTTGTTCAACCATATCTTTTACTTTAACAGTATCAATAATTTCTCCTTTATTATAAAGTTTAACTTGTTGATACTTGGAAAAACCAAAATTCAATAATCCCTTCATATCTTCATTCCGTGTTTGGGGCTTATCTTCATTCATGACAACACCAATTAATCTTAAATCCTTTTTCTTACACGTTGTGACAATACAATAACCCGCTTCTTTGGTAAAACCTGTTTTTAAACCATCCACTCCTGGATATTGTTTCAAAAGCTTATTGGTATTTACAAGCCAAAACTTTTGTTTTGTTTTTTCACGGACATAACTATCATACAGAGATGTAACAGATAAGAGTTTTGTTCCACCGATTTGAAGCAGATAAGCTGCCATAGTTGAAAGATCTTTAGCACAGGTATAATGGTTGATATCATGTAATCCTGTACAATTGGTAAAATGCGTATTTTTGAGTTTTAATGCTTTTGCTTTTTCATTCATCATAGAAACAAATTCTTCATGACTTCCCGCAATATTTTCAGCCACCACAACACAGGCATCATTCGCTGAAGCAATCGCAATACATTTAAAAAGTTCAAAAACACTCATTGTTTCATTTTCTTCAAGATAGACCTGACTTCCTCCCATGCTTGATGCATAAGCTGAACACGTTAAAACATCATCCCATTTCAAATTCTTTTCTTGAATTGCTTCAAATAATAAAATCATCGTCATAATCTTTGTTGTTGAAGCCGGATAAAGTTTTTTGTTTGCATTTTTTTGATACAAAACTTGTTGGCTTTGAGCATCAATTAAAATTGCACTTTCTGCCCCACTTGCAAGATTTGTTGCATGAACAACATTGATTTGACAAAAAAGCATCATGATCCCTATTAATAAACATAATCCTTTTTTTAACATGTAAAACCACCTCATGACATTGTATATTTTTTTGTCATTTTCTTGATAAAAACAAAAAAACTCATCATATAAAATTATAAAATAGTGTTCCTCATTGCATAGATTTATAACTTTTCACAAAAAAAAGAAGTATCTTTTTACAGACACTTCCTAAATCATTTATTTTTAATTTAAGCAATTCCGAAGATTGCCCATACGTATTGTCCAAAGAAACATACGAGTGCGCTAACAATAATGAATAAAGCAGCGTATGGTAATACTTTTTTAAGTAATTCTCCATCTCTACCCGCTTCATCAACAGCGACTAATCCAATAGCAATGCTTTGTGGTGCCATCATTTTACCAGTAGCAACACCTAAGCTGTTTGCGGCAACAAGCCAATATTTATTAGCACCAATACTTGCAGCAGTTGACATTTGAACTGATCCAAATAAAGCACTTGAACTTGTACCTGATCCTGTAACGAATGTTCCTAAAGCTCCTAACATTGGGGCAAAGAATGGATAAACAGGTCCAAATACTGAAAATAAAGCGGCAACGGCAGCAATCATTCCTGAATATTGCATAACACGTGCTGTTGCTAAAATGAATAACATTGTAAGAATTGTAAACATCATTTGTTTTAATGTTGCAATAAAGACAGCAAACATTTCTGATACTTTTGCTTTTTGGATAAATCCACCAACGATTGCACATAAAATAATTAAGACACCTGGTGTATTGATCCATGTAAATGTTGTCATACTTGCGTTTTTGTATGTAGAAATTTTTACACTTGTCGCAAATGATGATAACGCATCATGAATTGGTGATACTAAATTACTTGTAAGTAATAAAACAACAAAGATTAAAATAAATGGTGATAATGCCTGTAAAGTTTTTCCTACTTTTAAAGGACTTCCTTTTTTTACTTCTAAACGATATTCGTCAGGAATAGCGTCTGGATTTGTAAATTTCATACTAGCTAAAATTGTACATACTAATGAGATAACTGAAGCTGCAACCCCCGCAAGTTCAGCACCAACAAAATATGAAACAACCATTTCTGGAATTAAGAAAGATAATCCTGAAACTAAAACAACTGGTACAATGCCTTTAAAGGCAGAACCTTTTCCTTTTGTACTTTTTCCTAAAATATAAACCATCACAAATGGTGTTAAAATAATTAATACACTTAAAGCACAAGAAGTTGCGAAAGCGATTAAGTTATTTTCTAAACCTAAGTTTGTGGCAAGTGTTACGGTAGGAATAGCAATTGACCCATATGGTGTTGGTGTTGCATTGGCAACCAAACAAACAAGACAGGCAAGAATTGGATCAAAATCTAAAACCCATAACATACTTGCTGGAATCGCAACTGCTGTACCAAATCCAGCCATTGCTTCCATAAATCCACCAAATGACCATCCGATTAATAAAACTAAGATACGTTTATCAGCGGTTACACTTGTAAGTAATTTTTTAATCATATCGATTGATCCTGTACGCAAAGATAAGTTATACGTAAAAACCGCTGCAACAATAACAATAACAATTGGCCACATTGCAAATGCAAAACCTTCTAAAATAGAAGTTAATGTATCTGACATAGAGAATCCAAAATATGTTAATGCTTCAACAGCAGCAATAATTAAGGCACCTAAAGCAGCCTTATATCCTGGCCATTTTAAACCACATAAAGCGATTACTAACCAGATAATAGGTAATAAACCTAAGATAAAATTAATAATTAGCATTATTTTTCCCCCTCTTGACAAACCTATTATAGTGATATTTTATAAAATTTCCATTACTTTTGTAATTTTTCTCAATTTCTTCTTTATTCTCATATTTTTTGTGCTAAAATGGTCTTGCAAAATGGAGGAGATTTAAAATGAAAGAAATTAGTTATGTAGTTAATAACACATTAGGTATTCACGCAAGACCTGCTGCGTTACTTGCTCAATGTTGCGTGAATTTCAAAAGCCAAGTAAGAATTTATTTAGACGAAAAAGTTGCTGATGGAGATAACGTTCTTCAAATCTTAGCATTAGGTGCTAAAAAAGGTGATACTTTAAAAGTTGCTATCGATGGTGATGACGAAGAAGTTGCAGCAAAAGCAATCGAAGAATTATTACATGGTGCTTTTGAAGAAAAGAAACCTGTAGATGTTTTAAAAATCGCATTCTTTGGAACTAAAGATTATGACAGAACTTTCTTTAGTGAATTAGTAAAAGATAAAGGTCAAGGAACTTACAATTCAGATATCAAATATTTTGATTCTCAATTAGGACCTGAAACTGCTGGTTTAGCTCAAGGTTATGATGCTGTATGTATCTTCGTTAACGATAACGCTTCAAGACCAGTTGTTGAAAAATTACATGAATGTGGTGTTAAATTAATCTTATTACGTTGTGCTGGATTCAACAATGTTGATTTACAAGCTGCAAAAGAATGTGGAATTACAGTTTTACGTGTTCCTGCTTATTCACCATATGCAGTTGCTGAACATGCAATGGCAATTCTACAAGAAGCAAACCGTCGTTTACACAAAGCTTATACAAAAGTTAAAGATAATAACTTTGCTTTAAGTGGTTTATTAGGTTTAGACCTACATAATAAAGTTGCTGGTATCATGGGTACTGGTAAAATCGGTCAATGTATGGCTAGAATTTGTAAAGGTTATGGTATGACAGTTTTAGGATGGGATGCTTATCCTAACCAAGCATTAGTTGATGAAGGTTTATTAACTTATGTAAGTAAAGAAGAATTATTAAAGAGAGCTGATTTAATTTCTTTACACTGTCCATTAATTATGGGAGATAATGGAACTTATCATTTAATTAACGATGAAACAATCGCTTTAATGAAAGATACAGTTATGTTAGTTAATACGAGCAGAGGACCTATCATTGATCCTGAAGCATTAATCAGAGCATTAAAACAAGGTAAATTCCATGCTGTTGCTTTAGACGTATATGAAGGTGAAGATAATAACGTTTATACAGATAAAAGCGATGTTGCTATTACAAACGATATCACAGCTCGTTTACAAATGTTCCCTCAACTTGTTTTAACAAGTCATCAAGCATTCTTTACTCGTGAAGCTTTACAAGCAATCGCTGTTGTTACAATGGAAAATGCACGTAACTTCAATGAAGGTAACGAATTAGGAAACGCTGAATGTAAAGCATAATAATATTAGAGCCAATCATGGCTCTTTTTTTTATTATTATATGCAATAGGAGATTCTAAGATGGTATTTTGTCTTGATATTATGTTTATTATTGATCTTTATTCAGTTTTATAAGTTAGGATCTGTTTGGGGATATTACTTTGATAGAAAATCAAAAACATTGATTAATACAAGATATTTTCATGCAACGATGTTATAATGAAATAAAGAGGTGATATCTATGAAGCTTATTTATTTAGTAGTTCCTATTATGATTATCATTATTGGAATTTATCTTTATTTATTTATCCAAGATAGAAAAAATAAAGGTAAAGAAAGCAAAGAAACTTACTTAAAAACAAAAGAACTTCATGATTTATCCAGAGATATTCATAGTGTTAACTATGAAATTTCAAGAGCACAAGCACATATGACTTTCCGTAATCCAGGAGGCATATAAGCTTATACTCTAACTCTATCATAGTGAAAGGGATGTTTAGTACATCCTTTTCATTTAAATAAAAAAAGAGTCTTACACCTAAGCGTAAAACTCACTTCTTGACTATTTAGGTAAGAATACTAAAAAGATTATAAAACAGATATCTAAGATCCATACAATTGGTTTAATTTCTTTAATTTTACCAACACCAATCATAGAAACGGTATATGTAATAAATCCAATAGCAATACCATTTGAAATAGAATAAGCTAAGATCATAAAAATAACTGTCATGAATCCACTTGCTGCATAAACAAGATTATCCCATTCAATTCCTTTTAATTGTTGTGCCATTAAAATACCAACAATAATTAACGCTGGCGCTGTCACTGCACTTGTTACGCATGAAAGTAATGGTGAGAAGAAAACAGATAATAAGAAACATACCCCAGTAGTAACCGCAGTTAAACCAGTTCTTCCCCCTACTTCAACACCTGAAGTTGATTCAACGAATGATGTAACAGTTGAAGTTCCAGCAATAGAACCAATAACTGTACCGATTGAATCAGCTAATAAAGCACGATCTACGTTTTCTGGATTTCCAGTTTCATCAACTAAGTTTGCTCTGTTACATACAGCAACTAAAGTTCCTGCAGTATCAAAGAAGTCAACGAATAATAATGAGAAGATGGCTACATAACATTGTGGATGTGAAGTTAATTCTCCAAGTCCTGAAGCAAATGCTCCTACTAATGAAAAATCAAAGTCAAATGAAATAACTCCAGTAGGAATTTTTGGCATTCCTTTAACACCAAAAACTCCAGCAATAATTCCTACAACAGCTGTAGCAACTAAACCATAGAAAACAGCTCCAGGAACATTTTTAGTTAAAAGTAATAAGGTAATTAAAATACCAACTACTGCTAAAATAACTGTTGGTTCTTGTAAGTTACCAAGGCCGACAAATGTTGATTCATTTGCGACAATAATACCTGCATTTTTTAAACCAATGAAGGCAATAAAGAAACCAATACCTGCCCCAATTGCTAATTTAAGTTGTGCAGGAATGGCATTAATAATCATTGTTCTAATTCCTGTAATAGAAATAACTAAGAAAATAATACCTGAGACAAAAACACAGGCTAAGGCTCCTTTATAAGATAAGCCCATACCAAAACAAATTGTATAAGTAAATAAAGCATTCACACCCATACCAGCAGATAAAGCCACTGGATAGTTTGCAACAAGTCCCATAATAATAGTAGCTACAGCAGAAGCGATAGCAGTTGCAAGGAATACCCCTTGAACAGACATTCCCGTTTCACCAAGCATTGCTGGATTGACTGCTAAAATATAAGCCATCGCTAAGAATGTTGTCACACCAGCTAAAATTTCAGTTTTTACTGTAGTGCCTTTTTCACTTAACTTAAAAAACTTGTCTAACATAAATTTCTCCCTTCTTCAAACGTTGTTATCGTACATTATTTTTAGATAATTGACAAGTAAACAAAAAAAGCACTTACATAAAAAGTGCTAATAACAAGGGCATAAATACCGCTGGTAAAAGATTGCCTACTTTAATTTTTGTATGAAAACATAAATTTGTCCCTACCGCAAATATTAAAACCGAACCCACAAAAGAAATATTAGAAATCATTGTTGTCGTAAAATAAGGTGCTAGAAAAGAAGCACAGACTGTCAGCAATCCTTGATAAACAAAAATAGGAATTGCGGAAAAAATTGTTCCCACCCCAAGTGTTGAAGCAAAGACCATAACGATTACAAAGTCCATTACGGCTTTTGAAATCAAAACACTTGGATCATGTAACAAACCATCTTGAAAAGAACCCACAATAGCCATAGCCCCTACACATATAACAAGTGAAGTTGAAACAAAACCTTCAATAAATTTAGAATCATTACTTTTTACTTTACTTTTTAAATAAAAACCAAATTGTTCAATTCTTTTTTCAATATTAATAAATTCACCTATTAAAGCCCCAAAACATAAAGACAAAACAAGAATTAAAGACCCTGTCGACTCTATTATTGATTTAGAAATCTTTAGCATCCCTGTCATCGCCCCTGAAATACCGACAAACAAAACCGCTAAACCAATTCCTTGCATAATCGTTTCTTGATACCTATTTTTTAAACCATTTTTAAACAACAAACCAATAATACCACCTACAACAACAGATATGGTATTAACAAGTGTTCCTAATCCAAACATTCAAACAATCCTAACCTTTCCATTTCATAATACACACCATCATTTTCAACACTTTCACAAATGTTATCAGCACTTGCTTTTAATTCTTGGCAGGCATTTTTCATTGCTACACCATAATTGCAAACTTGTAACATTTCATAATCATTCATACTATCACCAAAAGCAATCGTATCTTCCATTTTCATATGAAGTGTTTCAACGACCTTTTTAATGGCAAGCCCCTTATCCGTTCCCTTCTTGATGATTTCACCATTGATAGAATGTTGGCTAAACATTTCATGAACAATAAAATGGTAATTTGGTAAGAGTATTTTTGTTTTTTCAATATCTTCTCTATTAAAAGCAATAAAACAAAGTTTATGAATTCCTTGATCTTGATATTTGCTTATATCAATCATATGATATTCTTTCTTTTGTTGTTCTTTTAATCTTTCAAATTCTGAATTTGTTCCTTCATCACCTAACAGAGCATGTGCAAAATAATGTCGTAATTCTTCACTAGCAAAAGTCATATAAGTTGATTCTAAATTATAAAGAATATGATTTTGCTCAAAAACTCTTCTTGCTTGTTCAACTTCTTCTTTATCTAAATAAGTTGTTTCAATCATTTCCCCTTTAATTTCAAGATAACCACCCGCTGAACAAATACAACCATCAAAATCATCTGACATAATACTTTCTATACCGACACGATTTCTTCCTGTACATAAAAAAATTAAATGCCCATTTTCTCTTGCTTTTTTAATTCCTTTTTTTACAAAATCTGATAAAGGATAATTTGGTGTGACTAATGTTCCATCTATATCTAAAAATACTATTTTTTTCATTATTCTTCCCCTTTTTCAATGCTTTTATTCTAATTGTTTTTCTTTCTTTTAGCAACAAAAAAAAGAGAGCAATGCTCTCTAACGTATAATGATATAGACTAAGTAAGCGACATAAAGAAGAAGCATAATAATTCCTTCTTTACGATCAATTTTATGTTTCGTAAATCCAAAATATAAAACTATTAAAGAAAAAATTGTTAAAATAAGAATATCAATAATATTTTCAAAGATAAAAGTAATTGGACTAATTGCTGCTGCAATACCTAAAACAAATAAAATATTAAAAACATTTGAACCAATAACATTTCCAAGAGCCATATCTACTTCACCTTTTTTAGCAGCTACCATTGAAGTAACAAGTTCTGGTAAAGAAGTTCCAAGAGCAACAATGGTAAGACCGACTAAGTTTTGTGACATTCCTAAAGATAAAGCAATATTGGAAGCACTATCTACTACAAAATCTCCACCAAATTTAATAGCGATTGCTCCACCAACAATATAAACCAAGCTTAATCCCATTGAAATAACTTTAATTTCTTCTTCCTCTTGATATGTATTCATGGCTTTTTTAGCCGAAACAATCATGTAAACAATATATCCTACAAATAAAATCAAAAGAACAATTCCATCAATATGTCCTAATATCATCCCAAAATAACCTAAGATCATTAATAAAATAGCACATAAAACAGAAAATGGAAATTCTCTTTTAAGCGTATTTACTTGCACTGCAATCGGTACAAATAAAGCAGAAATACCACAAACAACCATTAAATTAAAAATATTAGAACCTACGGCATTTGCTACCGCTAAAGCGTTATTTCCATCCATCGAAGCTGTAATACTGACAGCACATTCAGGTAAACTTGTTCCCATAGCCACAATTGTTAAACCGATGATTAATGAAGGAATATGAAATCTTGTGGCAATAGAAGAACTTCCTTCTACAAAGAAATCCGCTCCTTTCATTAATAAAATAAAACCAACAATAAGAACTAATAATGATACAAATACATTTGTCATAATTTTCTCTCCTTTAAAATAGACCTAAATGTTCTAATAAAATTTTTAAACCAATCACAATTAAAATAATACCACCAGCAATTTCTGCTTTATGTTCATATTTTGACCCAAAAATCTTACCAATATAAACGCCAATAAAAGAAATAATAAAAGTTGTACAACCAATAATACTCATACATTCCACAATTGGATAATCTAAAAAAGCAAATGTAATTCCTACTGCTAAAGCATCAATTGATGTTGCAATCGCAAGTAGAAATAATTCCTTTAAATCTAATTTAAATTCTCCTGTTTCTTCATCATCTTCTGCTTTAATTCCATCAATAAGCATCTTACCACCAATAATACCTAATAAAATAAAAGCAATCCAATGATCAATACTCGTAATATAACTTTCAAAACCTTTTCCTAAAAACCATCCAATAAAAGGCATTAAAGCCTGAAAGCCTCCAAAAAATAGTGCAATAATAAAAACATCTCTCTTTTTTATCATTTTCATTGATAAACCTTTACAAATAGATACTGCAAAAGCATCCATTGAAAGACCTACCCCAATCAAAAAGATTTCAATAAATAAACTCATACCAAATTCCTTTCTTCCTAAAATAAAAGAGGCCCATGCATAAAAAACTTATGCATGAGTCTCGTTCTTTAAGATTTGCCAGGCTTACGCCATGATGTTGACAAACCGCGTCTTAAGACGTGTACTACTCCCTCATTCAACATCTTGATAGTATCAAAGTCTTTAAGTAAAAGCAAGTTATTTTTTGACTTTTATACTCACAAATTTACAAATAAAGATAATAACGGCCCCAAGAGCTGTCATTAAATAAACAAAAGTGAATAACGCATTTAAACCTATAGTATCTTGTAAAATACCACCTAAAACATTTCCTAAAGTTGAGCCAATCCCTGATGTCATAATACCAATCATTGTTTGTCCTGACATTTGATCTTGGGTATCTAGATTATAAGTAACATAGTAAGTAATAACCCCTGTAAATAATCCATAAGAAAGTCCTTGGAACATCATTCCAATAATTAAAACAATAAGATTCGGTGCTAACCCAATAGTATAGTTACGACAAATATAGAAAATAGAAGCCACTAAAATAAGGGTCACACTATTAAATTTCTTCATAAGTTTTGGTACAGTCATCATGACTGGTAATTCACTAAAGGCCATAGCAAACATAGCCACCCCATAAAGCGACGTATTTCCACCTAAGCTTTTAACAATATTAATTAAATAAGTACCAATCGCTGTTGCTCCAGAAAACATAAAGCAAAAACCTAAAAGTAAGAAAAAGAAGATTTTATATTTTTTAATAACAGTAACAACAGAGCCTTCTTCTTGAACTTCTTCTGTTTTTGTTTTTGTAATCTTTGATTCAGGTAAATGATATAAAATAAATAATGTCACTAAAGCAAAGACACAGTAGGCAATTGATAAAATATTAGCTCCTAAAAATGAAACGGCTTGCCCAAAAATCAAAGCACTTGTCGCCCACGAAGCTGAACCAATTCCACGCGCAAGTCCAAAGTTAACATATGTTCCTTCATTGATATAATTCATTGCTATCATCGTAAGCATAGGTACTGTTGACATATTTAATGCATACATGATGACATAGAAAATCATAACTAAAAAGGCTGGTATTGGTAAAAAAGCCATCGCAATATATAATAAAACTGTTGTTAACATTAAAAATGTCATTAATTTTTTGATTGTCATGCCTTTAATTTTAGAAATTAAAGATGACATAAAGGGTGATAGGAAAATTGTAGCAACACAAGAACCACCTGTCACAATTCCAATTTCCGTATTTGATAAACCCTTTGATTGTAAGAAAACGGCAATGAAACCATTAATACAACATCCAGTAAACCAATAAAACAAATGTAAAAAATTATATTTTGCTTTTAGTGACATATTTCTTCCTCCCTAATCGTAAAATATATTCTAACATAATTTTTTAAAGATGATGCTATTTTCATAATTTGAAAAAGAAAAGAAAGGGTTTACCCTTCCTAAAGTTTCAAAGCAAGTTGAGTGGTTTCAAAAATAGCTTTTTTAGCGTCACTAGCTTTACTTGCATCGCCAATTAAATGAACATGTTCATTTTTTATTTCTTAATAAAGGTTTTAATTTGCTTTTGAACCAAAAGCTAAAACAATCGTATCAAAATGATAAAGTATTTCTAATTGATTATGTTTTTTATAAACAATACCATCTTAATTAATTTTGATAACTTTACTTTCTAAAGTAAATTCTACATGAAGTTGTTTTAAATGATCTAATAAATTAAATCTTGGTCTTTTAAGGGCAAGTGGTGCTTTGTATCATTAAAATCATTCTAAAACACTTGATTTATTTTTAGAGTATTAAAAAAAACATAGATTAGATTATCTAACCTATGCTTTTTATTAGTCATTACCAATAATTCTTAAATCTTTTGGATAACTATTTAAGACCTTACATCCATCTTTTGTAACGAGTACAAGATCTTCGATTCGAACTCCAAATTCACCTTGTAAATAAACACCTGGTTCAATAGAGAAAGTCATTCCTTCTTGAACTTCTAAATCAAAGTTTTGTGAAACATCACACCATTCATGAACGTCACGTCCAATGAAATGTCCTAAACGGTGGTTAAATTCAACCGTATAACCACCTTCAGCAATGATATCTCTAGCACATTTATCAATATCACAAAGTCTAACACCTGGTTTAATCATTGCTTCTGCTGCTTTTTGTGCTTTTAAAACAAGTTCATAAACTGTTTTTTGTTTTGGTGATACTTCTTTATAGAAAACAGTTCTTGTCATATCACTACAATAACCTTTATACAATCCACCAATATCAATAACAATACTGTCACCAGCTTTTAAACGGCTATCATCTCCACTGTGATGATTATCCGCTCCATTTTTACCATAGGCAACAATTGGTTCAAAGGAATTTCCTACACAACCATGTTTTTGATAAATTCCTTCAAGTTGTTTAGAAACTTCTTCTTCTGTTAAATTACCTTTAGCACAAATATTAATGACTTCATCGACAACTAAATCATTAATTTTTGAAGCTTCTATCATGAGTTGTTGTTCTTTTTCATCTTTGATCATTCTCACACGATCAACACATTCAGATCCTAATTCAAAATGACATTCATCTACTAAATTCATTAAAGGAATTAAGAATCTTGCTGGAAAGTTTTTGTCGATTCCAATAGAACATGCTCCATCAAATTCATCTGCAAGTAATTGAAGATAATTATCTGTATCACTATACCATACTTGTTCAATATCAAGTTCATGATCTAAATAAAATAAATTGTTCATAAATAATTTATGATGTCCATCACTTGATAAAAGAAGTAAATACATTCTTTCACCTGGATTATTTTTATAATTGATTAAATAATCAATTGATGATGGATCATTAATAATTAAATGTGTTAATTGTCTTTTTTGCATTTCTTTAAGTACTTTTTCTAATCTCATCTCTTTATCCCCCTACTGATAACTATTTTAATACGATTATTTAAAAAATTAAAGCAATTTAATCACATTTGTTTCAATGCCTAAAAAGCATTAAAAACATAAATTATAAGTATTAGACATTATAAAAATTTCTTTATACAATGGAATCAGAAAAGGAGGACACATTATGAAAAAACATTGGTCCGTTTTAATTTGTTGCTGTGGTTTAGCTGCAGCATCGATTGGTATTTCAATTAATTCGTCAGGTGTTTTTTATACACCTGTTTCAAAAAGTTTACATATGTTAAGAGGTACATTTTCAATGCATATGACACTTTTTTCGCTAGCAACTGCTATCATGTCATTATTTGTACCAAAACTATATCAAAAATTTTCTTTTAAAAAGATTCTAACAATCAGTGTAATTGTTGCTGTTGTTTCAACTGCCGCTATGGCACTAGGAAAAAATGCCATCTCTTTCTATATTTTAGGAATAATTCGTGGAATGTCGACAAGTCTTTTTTCTATTGTACCAATTACTATGATTATCAATGGTTGGTTTGAAAAAAAACACGGTCTCGCTACAAGTATTGCCTTTGGTTTTAGTGGTCTAGGTGGAACTCTTTGTTCTCCGGTTTTATCAAGTATTATTAGTTCTTTTAATTGGCAAATGGGATATCTATTAAAAGCGGTTATTCTTTTACTTTTATGTTTACCAGCTGTTCTTTATCCATTTTCTATGAACGCTAAAGATGAGGGATTGCTTCCTTATGGTTATCAAGAAAAGCAAGAAACAGCCCAAAATCAAACAACATCTTCATTCCATTTTATGTCCGTTTCTTTTATTTCTTTCTTCATTTTTGGTATGTTGATTAGTTGTATTACAAGTGTGACTCAACATTTACCAGGTTATGGTGAATCTTTAGGCTTTCCGTTAACTTCTTGTGCGATTTTATTATCTTCAGGAATGATGGGTAATATTGTTTCTAAATTAGTTATTGGAAGTTTAAGCGATCATTTTGGTGAAATAAAAGCCACATTAATGATGATTACAGTGAATATTTTAGGAATTGTCTTATTAATAATTGGGCGTTCTATGACACTTCTTATTATTGGTGCTTTCTTATTTGGTTCATGTTATTCTTTAGGAGCTGTTGCTGTTCCTTTACTTACCAAATATTTCTTTAAGACTAAAAATTATGCAAGGGCATTTCCAACGATTTCTTTTGCTTCTAATGTTGGGGCTGCCATTTCATTATCAATGGTTGGTTATATTTATGATTTCTTTGGTTCTTATATTTATGCCTTTATCATCGCTCTTGTTATGATCTTTGTAAGTATTCTTTTATTAATGATTACAACAAAAACCAAGGAAAATTAATTCCTTGGTTTTTTAAATACAATCGTTTGTCCTTTTGTTTCTTTATGAACTTCTAAATAATCATCAACATAAACAATATTTGATGATTTTTGAATAAATTCTTCATTAGTTGATAATACATCATAACCAAATTCATGACTACGATAATGCATTGGTATGACAATACGTGGTTGAATACGTTCAATATATTTTAAAGCTTCTTTGGTATCAATTGTATAATACCCGCCGATAGGAATCATCAAGACATCACAGTTTTTAAGCTTTGAAACATCATCCATCATACAACCTATATCTCCCATATGAACAATCTTCATATCTTCAAATTCAACAATATGAATCGTATTTTTACCACGACGACTTCCTTGATGATGATCATGATACGTTTCAATACATGTTACTTTAAAATCTTTAGCTGTTGTTTCAACACAATTTCTTGCATTATGATCTTCATGTTCATGAGAACATAATACGAGATTTGCCTTCAATTTTAAAGGATTTAATCCCGGAACTGAATTTGCTTGATAAGGATCAAAAATAATTGTTCCATCTTTTCCTGTTATTTCAAAACATGAATGTCCATGCCAAATAATTTTCATTTTCTTACTCCTTTGCACTTAAAATCATAGTTCCTAATAATATATATTCTAAAATATTTTCCACTTTAATAATCTTTGGATACACTTTTAAAGAGTATTGACTCAATGATTTTTTTATTTCATCACTAACATCTTGACTATCTAAAATCAAGTCACTATAAACAACTATTGCCTCTGGTGATACAACCGCTATAATACTCATGATATTTTTAGTAACCAATTCTAAAGTTCCTTCTGGAGTATTAGCAAGATTTAAATAACTATCCGAAAGCTTTAAAGGTAACAGTGCTACTTCACCTGCAAGGTGATCCATTCCCCTTACGAGTTGTCCATTTACAACAATCCCACTTCCAGCCATACGTCCAATCGGTTGAAATAAAAAAGCAAGTGATTTATATTCATTTTGTGAAGCATAATAACCAACAACCGCGGCATTAACATCATTAATTAAATAAATTTCTTTTTCATATCTTTTTTCTAAGCGTTCTTTTAATTGATGATTACCACCTTCTATAATCCCTGAATAAACATTTCCTTCAACCATAACACCCGGTAAAGCAATAGAAATCACATCAATCATTTCATTTTGTAAAACAACTGTATCCAAAGCATCCAATACATCTTGAAGTTTAATATTACTTTTAATAATATTACTATCTAAGACAATATCTTGATGTGAATTATATAAACGATAAGAAATATGACTATTTTCACCATTAGCGTTAATAGATACCGCTAAAACATTTTTATTTGTCTTTATTTCCATCATTGAAGCTAATGGTTCAACATAACCATTATATTTATTTTCTTTATGTTTTAAAGATTCTTCTACAAAAGTAATCAACGCCCCAACATTATAGGAAGCAAATATTTGTGTTGGTATTTTTAAAACAAGTTTATTTTTAAAGACTTTTTCAACTTGTAATTTAACATAAGATACCTGTGGTGCAAGTAAAATCACATCATAATTTTGAGCAACATTATATATTTTTTGATAAGAAGTAGCAGCTACTTCCATATTTAAATTTAATACTTTAATACCATTTTTTATTTTATCTGCAAAAAAGGCTGTTGTCATTCCACCACTACAACATAGTAAAAGTCGACAGATCGGTTGATCTATCATTTTTTTAATACATTGATCCATTTCTTCAAACAAAGAAATGGCATGTTTAAGTGTTTTGAATTGAAAATGGAGATAAAAAGCCATTTCATCTGTTCTTTTATTCATTACACATAATTCAATAATACATTGTGGATTAAATGTTACATAACTATAACAATATTCATTTTCTATAATAATTGCATCTGGATCTGTTTCACTTTGATGAAGATGATAATAATCTCTTTTTTGATTATTGATCCATTCTCTAAATAGAGAGGTTTGTATTTCTCTTAAAAAATCATCCATTTCAATCCCACCTTTATCATTATTTTAACACAATAGCGCGAACCATTGAAAGCTCTTACACAATTAGAAAAAATAATTAAAAAAATCCAACCATTATTTCTAACAGTTGAATTCTTTTTTTCTAATGAATAATTCTTAAAACATCTTCTTCACTTGTAATATCAAATATATTACGCGTTAATACATTTAATTTTTCAAGTGATGCATTTGTAAGTTATTCTTCTAAACGACTTGAAACAGCTCCTAATTTAATGACTAATTGTTCTTTTAATGTATTTCTCTTTTCTTCTAGTTTTCCTTCACTTCTAAATCCTTCTGCCATTCTTTCCATTCCTTCACACATATCGATTTCATCTCTTTCTGGTAAGTCTTTGATTAAATCTAAATTTCCTGTAATAATTGCTGCATAAATAAAGTTATTTCTATTCATCTTTGTTCTTCGATGCAACTTATCATAGTTTCCCTTATACATGTCCATAAATTTCCTACCATGAGATATTGATGAATAGGAAATCCATTATTACTATCACATGTATAATTTTTAGGTTCAAATTGTGATGTTTTTATATCTAGATTTGCTGAAATAGTAGACATAAGTAAATCTTCCTCATATTTTTCTAATCCAGCAAAATAGACTTGAGATAATTGTTGGTCTTTATAAGTCCCTTTAGTAAATTGTAATAATTTAGTAAGAGAATTGGATAATTCTGTAATAAAAGCAACTGTTCCTCGATCAGAGAAAACACGTGTTCTGTTGGTAATTTCATATTGTCCATTGATAAATAAATAATGGTTGACATCTTGACCATTGATTGCTGTTAAGATGTATGATTGATTCTTTAACTTATCAATAGATTCTGTAAGTTTAATTACAGAATTTGTTAGAATATCAATAGAAGAAATAGAAATACCCATCTCTTTAAATAAATCAATATAAGGCTTTAAAAACTCTCTTTCTAAAGACGCACATAAGACAAGTTGACCTTCTTTATCTTCAACTTTTTCTTTTAAAATCGTATAGTCATAAAGTAAATCTTCATATTGACTTTGTACATCAACAAATTCATCTTGTACAAATTGAATCATTTGACGATGATTTGCTTTTGGTAACATGGTACACTTAACTAAAATTTGTCCACTATCAACAACCAGTCTTACAGAATCAATATGTTCTTTCTTTAATTCTAAAAGAATATCTCTAATAGGTTAATCATCTAGAATCTTTCCATCTACCATCGTTCCTTCAATAAAGGCATATTCTCTAAAAGAAGAAATATGAATTTGGCTTTTTGAAACATTTCCTTGTATCATTTGTAATCCACTTGTTGATAAAAATACAACTGTATCCATAATCTTCCTCCTACATATTTCCTACATTGTTGTACAATGTATAAATTGGTAATAATACTGAAATAATGATTAAACAAATAACCAACGCTAAAAAAATAATCATAATTGGTTGAATCAAAGTAACCATTCGTTCAGATGCTTGTTCAGCTCCAAAATCAAAATCATCAGCAGGATTTGTAAGCATTGTTTCTAGGCGCCCACTTTCCTCACCAACATAAATACTACTTGTCAGCTTCACATCAAAACCTTCGATATCTTTTAAAGATTGAGAAAGGGTTTCCCCATTTCAAATCTTTTTAATAGCACTATCAAATTGTGATTCAATATAAACATTTCCAATGGTTGTCTTTGCAATATTTAACGCATTAACAATAGACATCCCATTTGTATATAAAGAACATAATATTCTAGCAAAACGACTTGTATAAATCGTTATCATAAGTTTACCAAATAATGGCGTTTTGTTTTTAAGTTTATCTACTTTAAATCTTACTTTCTTTATTTTCAAAGCAGCCATAAAACCAACAATAAGAAAAGCAAATATTAAAATAAGATAATACCAATAATCTTGGATAAAATGAGAAATACCAATATTAATTTGTGTAATTAAAGGCAAATCAACATTTTTAAAAATATCAAAAAATGAAGGTAATACCATTAAATAAACGATTAATAAAACAAGAATTGTGACAATAATTAAAATAATAGGATATGTCATTGCTGACTTTTTCTTACCTTTAATACGATGATCTTTTGTATATTGATCAGCCATAATTAAAGCTGTCTTATCCATCGAACCAATAGCTTCTCCTGAACGATACATTTGAATCATTAAATAAGGAAAAGCAACACCTTGAGCTTCCACAGCATACGACAAAGTATAGCCTTGTTATAGCTTTACATAAATATTTTCATAAATCTTTTTAATCTTTTTATTATCTTCACGTCTTACCATAATCGAAAACGTACGAATCAAAGATAAACCAGAAGCAAGAATGGTCCCAACTTCTCTTGAATAATTTGCAAGCTCTTTATATTTTAAACGATATTGATTCATTGCTTGCTTTGTAATTCAACTAAATAAAGCCCCTGATCTTTCAATTTCCTAACAAGCTCATTACGATCATCTGCATCCTTGGTTCCATTTTGAACCTTAGAAGCCATATCTTTCGCTACATATTTAAAAGTTGCCACATCCTCACCTTCTTACATCAATAAATTTAAATACCAAGAAATAATCTCATAACCATAACATAAAGCTATAAATATTCCTATGGATAAATAAGGTCCAAAAGCAATATGCCCCTTTTTATCCACTTTCTTCGTTAAAATCAAATAAATACAATAAATACCTGCTATTAAAATACCAATAAAAGCAGCTAATAAACTATATTTCCATCCTAGTGCAATCCCACTAGCAAACATCAATTTAATATCCCCTCCACCAAATGAATCTGGTATCACCAGATTCATTAAAAACATTGGTAGACTAATACAAAACATGCCAATAGTACTATCCACTAAACTCATTTGTCTAACAAACATTAAAACAAGACAAACAAGAAACATAGCAATATTTAATCCATCAGGGATTATCATCGTGTCAAAATCAATCATCGTAATCGCCAATAATATCATAGCTATTACAAACATCAATATCGTTTCATACTCAAAACCAAAACGATAAAAACAAAAAACACCACTCAACCCACCAAAGATTTCAATAAAAAAGCCTCTAACAGGTATTTTACTATGACAATAACGACATCTTCCCCTTAAAACCAAATAACTCACAACAGGAATCAAATCATACCAAGCTATTACTTTACCACAACTATCGCAATGACTTCTACCTGATACAAAATTCTCTCCACGGGGAACACGATCAATCACAACATTCATAAAACTAGCGACACACATACCTATCAAAAAACAATAGATAAAACACACCATCATAAGCAATTCCATAAAATCCCCCTATTTTGTGTCCATTATAACATTTTCATAGTACTTTTTAAACAATTCACATCATAATTCTACAAAGTCTAATTCTACAAAGTTGCAAAAAAAACATCCAATTTAATTGAATGTTCTAATGTACATCGGTTATTTCTACTTTTTTATTTTTATTAAGGAATGAAGTTATGTATTTACCATTTTCACTTTGCCAAGCAATCAAATAAGTGTCAGATTCCCTATCTTCATATGATCGCATAACTGTAACATGTTTCAATCCTGTTTGTTTAATAACAGAACTATCCTTTAATTTATCATAGATTTGATCATAAGCATTATCAGATGATTTCTATTAAACTTAATACAAAAATCAGATTATCCGCGTAAATACGGTATTTAAGGACTATTCATCAATCAAAAAAGCAATTATTTTACCACGAATTTACCAGGATTGAATGAGCCTTGATATGACAGCAAAAGAACAAGGGAGATTGCACAAAAGCGTGTACCTCCCTTTTCTTATTATTTGTATGAACCTTTATTTCTACATTTTTTTCTCAAGCACACTACTGATAATGATTAAAATAATCGGCTGGATTGCAATGATACTTCCGACAATAATAGCTGGAATGATGTAGTCTAAACAAATAAATATAACTGTTGCCACCCCTAACAGTATTGTGTTAAACATATTTGTTATATTTCCCGCTTTTTCTTTGATTATGACATTCCGTTCGTCCATAACATTGATTTTGTAGTCTGCATCATTTTATCGTGCAAAATTTGAACATGAGAAACGCCAAAAACGACACTGAATAAAATAGCAAGTCCAAGATCTACCATTTTGGGAAAATCTATAACCAAAATTATCATAATCAAAAACAACGAAACAATATAACCGATATACCAAATCTGACCCTTATTTTTCATCTTCACTTTCCTCCTCATAGATAAAAATTTCTTCAATGCTCATTTGAAAGTACCTTGCAATTTTAAATGCCAATATAATAGAGGGATTATAACGTCCATTTTCTAAAGAACCTATTGTTTGACGAGATACTTCAAGAGCAGAAGCTAAATCTTCTTGTTTAATTCCTCTTTGTTTCCGTAATTCTTCCAAACGATTTTTCACAACATGCTCCTTTCTAAAAAAAAATGGAAAGTTTACTTTCCTTTCATGCTTTGATGATACTCCTGTGAGCGCAAAATATCAAGTAAGCTTTCCATACAAATTTTGATTTTAATGTTTTAGTTACTGTTTTTATGACATATGAACACACTTATTCTTATTTCCTCTTGTTTGCTGTATCTTTTCGTAAGAGGAAAAAGGCTACTCATCCTCGTTGTCATAATCACTGATTTTTAATACTTCCCGTAACAACTTCATATCCTCTCTTGAATTAAGGTTTATCCTTTTCACAACCTGATAAGGTGTACCGTACTTATGCATCTCCTACTAAACCATCTGGATAATCTTTTCCATCATATCTTTCATGATGATAGTGACAGATTTCACGTGCGTATTTTACAAGTGGCTCATTTTTATAGAAAAGTAAATTTTCTAACATTTTAGCTCCTATAACGGCATGATCTTGCATGATTCTTTTTTCTTCTTCCGTCAGTTTTCCTGGTTTATTAAGGATTTCATTAGGAATGGAAATTTTTCCAATGTCATGTAATGGTGAAGCCGTTTCGATTAAAAACGTATCATCTTGACTAAGATGATATTTATCTGTTTTTTTCATATGCAGTTCACATTTGCCATTATAATAGAAAGATGAGGTGAACTTATGAAAATAAATCAAGAAACAAAAAAAAATATCTTAACCATTACATATGCTGGAGTCGTTTTATTTGTTATTCTCTATTTTTCTAAAGTAATTGGTTTTTTAGCTTCTATTTGGCAACTTCTTGTTCCTTTTATAATTGGTTTTGCAATTGCCTTTGTTTTAAATATTATAATTCATCAATTAGAAAATACACTTTATAAAAACATCAAGAAGAATAAAAGAATATTATCTTTTATCACTATGTTTTTATTAATTGTTCTTTTTATTGGTCTTATTTGTTTTATTGTAGGTCCAGAACTTATTCTTTCTATCAAAATGATTATGAAACAAGCTCCTATAGCTTATGAAAATCTCATAGATTTCTTAAAAACAAATAGAAATATCATGAACGGAAGTTTTACAAGTATTATAGATTCACTTGTTTCTTTAGATTTTGATTTAGCTGAGATTTTTAATCAACTTATAAAAAACTGGAAACCATTATTTAACTCTGGGTTTTCTATACTTACCAATACAGTAAGTAGTCTTTCTTCTTTCTTTATTGGCTTTGTTTTTTCAATCTATCTGTTATTTTCTAAAGAAAAACTTTCTAGACAATTAAAAACCACTTCACAAGCCTTATTAGGAGAAGACAAAACCAAAAAAATTTGTCAAATCATAAAACTTTCCAGCGATACTTTTACAAGTTTTATTACTGGTCAATGTTTAGAAGCATGTATTCTTGGTAGCATGTTTGTGGTTTCTATGTCTCTTTTACAAATGCCTTATGCTTTATTGATGGGAATTATTATCGCAATCACCGCACTTATTCCTGTTTTTGGTGCTTTTATTGGCTGTTTTATAGGAATTATTATGATTGGCATTGTAAATCCAATACAAGCTGTTGCCTTTATTATTCTATTTTTAATCCTTCAACAAATAGAAGGCAATTTCATCTATCCTCATGTTGTAGGTAATTCAGTGGGACTTCCTTCTATCTGGGTCTTTGTCGCTGTTATTATCGGTGGTAATTTGATGGGAATTTTAGGTATGTTTTTATTCATTCCTCTTACTTCAATCATTTATACACTTTTTAAAGAATATATTAAATCTAAGGACATAAAATCTTAAATTATTATTTCTTATACTTTCGTGCTTATATTATTTATGATATAAGCACGCTTGTTTGTTAAAAAAAAGATATTCTATTTTTGAATATCTTCTATAATCTTATTAACAATATCATCTAATGTCCCGTCATTATTTACATGATAGTGGCAACTATCTAAATAAAGATCATGTCTTTCATCAAATAATTGATAAAGTTTTTGTGGTCCATTTTTCAATAATGGACGATGTGCTGTTTCTACATCACTTACAATATTATCTAAAGGTCGATCAATATAGAATACCTTCCCCGCTTGTTTTAAAATCTCACGGTTTTTCTTTCTTTTAATAACGCCCCCACCTGTAGAAATAATGTAAC
Source organism: Faecalibacillus faecis (assembly GCF_003024675.1). Lineage (GTDB taxonomy): Bacteria > Bacillota_I > Bacilli_A > Erysipelotrichales > Coprobacillaceae > Faecalibacillus > Faecalibacillus faecis. Next base: position 52,996 of record NZ_PYLP01000015.1, read on the forward strand.
CATCTAATTTTGCCATATCTAAACAAGCTTCACTTTCTCGATCTCTGAAATATTCTTCGGAGATATTAAACATTTCAGGAATGGTACATTGATATTTCTTTTCAATATATTCATCCATGTCAATCACTGGCATCTTCAATTTTTCTGATAATAATTTAGAGATTGTGGTTTTTCCACATCCCATGATTCCCACTAATATAATATTTTCCATTCTTACGCCCTTTTATAATTTCCCAATACTTTCAATGTTGTACTGGTTGCTTTCATTTTATTTATTGCACGTTGAATTTTTTCTTCATGCATATTTCCTTCAAAATCAATATAGAAATAATATTGCCAATATTGAGTTTCAATTGGTCTTGATTCAATACGATCCATATTAATTTGACTTTGTTTGATTGTTTGTAGCATGTTATCTAAAGTTCCTACTTGATGTGGTAAAGTAAGGATAACTGATACTTTATCACTTTCTTTTGGACAAATCAATTCTTTAGAAATAACCATAAAACGTGTTCTGTTGTTTTTCTTGTTTTGAACATTTTCTTTCAACATTTCTAAACCATAAAGTTTACATGCAAGTGGTGAAGCAATCGCTGCTTTTGTTGGATTGTTTGAATCCTTTACATATTTAGCTGCCATCGCTGTATCTTGAAATGGTCTTTGTTCTATGCAACGATGTTGATATAGAAATTCACTTGATTGTGCTAATCCTTGTGGATGTGAGTAAACTTCTTTAATATCTTCTATCTTTGTCCCTGGAAGTGCCATTAAACATTGACTGACATTAACTGCTGTTTCTCCAACAATATAAAAACCATATTTTCTTATTAAATCATAGTTATCATTGATTGAACCTGTTAAGCTGTTTTCAATAGGTAAAACCCCATAATCTATTTCTCCATTTTCTAAAGCAACATAAACATCTTCAAAGTCTTTATAGCCAATATTCTTTGTTCCCTCTCCAAAGAAATTTTCTACCGCACTTTGTGAAAATGCTCCAGCAATTCCTTGATAACCTACAACTGGATCTTTTTTAAATTCTGTTTTAATATTTTCATCTAATTCAAGAGGTAATAAATCTGATTGATAAGATTTAGAAACTGTCATCATTTCTTGAATAAAGCATCTTGCATATTCTTTTAATTGATCATTACTTAAACGATTAAGATTCTTTTCAATAACTTCTCTTTCTCTTTCAGGTTGAAAGATTTCTAAATTATTTTCAATTTTATATTCTACAACACTTTTAGAAAGAGCCATTCTTTTTTCAAAAAGTTCCATTAATTGTTGATCAATTGCATCTATTTCCATACGACATTGTTTTAAATCTTTCATACTTATTCCCCCATCATATCAAGTATTCCTAAAGCCATCATCGCTTCAACGACAACGACTGCTCTTTGAACAATACAAGGATCGTGTCTTCCTTTAATTTCTAATTCTACATTTTCTTTTGTTTCAATATTAATTGTTTTTTGTTTTTTAGCAATCGAAGGTGTTGGTTTAAATGTTACGGTACAACTTACCGGCATACCATTGGTAATCCCTCCAGTAATTCCCCCATTATGATTAGTAGAGGTTTTTACATGTCCAGCTTCATCATAGTAATAACAATCATTGGCTTCACTGCCTAGCATTTCATCAATGTTTTCCCCATCACCGAAAGAAACACTTTTAACAGCGGGAATTGAAAACATTAAAGAAGATAAATGACTTTCTAAGGAATCAAAGAAAGGTTCTCCTATTCCCGCAGGAACATGTAAAGCTACACATTCTACCTTGCCCCCAACGCTATCTAAATTTTCTTTTGCTTTTAAAATCGCTTCTTCCATCTTTTCAAAAACACCCTCTTTGATTGTTGGATATTGTTTTTCACTTAATTTTAAAAGCATGTCATCATTTACATCCACAGGAAACTTTTCATCTTTGATTTTTCCAATAGATAAAATATGCGCTCCTACTTGTATTCCTTTTTGTTTTAAAATTTGTTTTGCAATATTCCCTGCAAAAACGATGGGTGCAGTAATTCTTCCAGAAAAATGACCGCCCCCACGAACATCATTAAATCCTTTATATTTAATATAAGCTGGATAATCACTATGTCCTGGTCGCATATTTGTTTTAAGTAAAGAATAATCTTTAGAATGTTGATCACTGTTGTAGATAACTCCTGTAAGTGGTGCTCCTGTCGTAATACCATCTTGTAACCCAGATAAAATTTCTACCTGATCTGCTTCTTTTCTAGCTGTCGACATTTTATTTTGTCCTGGCGCTCTTCTTTTCATATCGCGCGCAACTTCATCTAAATCAATTTGGATACCGCTAGGAAGATTACCAATGGTAATACCAATGGCTTTTCCATGAGATTCACCAAAAATTGTTAGTTCTAGGTTATTTTTATAAGTTGCCCCCATCAATTTTTCCTCCTAACATCTCAAAGTCTTTCCAAAAGCTTGGATAAGATTTTTTTACACATCCTTTATTGTCAATAATGATTGGTTCCTTACATACTGTTGAAGCAATGGCAAGCATCATTGCCATACGATGGTCGTCATGACTTGAAACATTTCCACCTATAAGAGTGCCTACCCCTTCTAATTCCATAGAAGATTCATGTTCAACTGCTTGTGCTTTTAATTTATTTAATTCTTCTACGGTTGCTTGAAGACGATCACATTCTTTAATACGTAAACGTCCGGCATTAATAACTTCACTATGTCCACTTGCCAATGCTAAGGCAAGAGAAACAACAGGAATAACATCAGGACATTGACTCGCATCCACCGTTGTCGCTTTTAAACCATGACTGACGACTTTAATTCCTTCATCATTTTCAATAATTTCACAATTCATTTGTTTTAAAAAATCAATTGTTGCTTTATCTCCTTGTAAAGAATCTAAATTCAAATCAAGTAAAGTGACATCGTTTCCTAAAGCACCTGCCACTAAATAGAAAGCAGCTTGTGAAAAATCAGATTCTACACGGTAATCTCTCGCTTTATATTCTTGTCTACCTCTTATAATAAATTGTTTATATTCATGATTAACAACTTCAATACCATAAAGCTTTAACACTTGAAGCGTTAAATCAATATAACCTTTACTTTCAAGAGGTGTCGTAATTTCAATAATTGAATCAAATGATAATAAAGGTAAAGCAAATAATAAACCAGTAATAAATTGTGAAGAAATATTTCCTGGTATACGATAAAGATCCGGTTTTAATTCTCCAACAACATTTAAATCTAAAACATTTTCACGGTATAAATAACCAATATCTTGTCTTTCAAAGATTTCATAATAGGTATCTAATGGCCTTTTCCCTAATTGTCCTCTTCCTATAAAACGTACTTTATTTTCTTTTACAAGAGAAATAGGAACCATGAAGCGAAGAGTTGATCCTGATTCTTCACAATCAATTTGGACTCCTGGCATCGTATTATTTTTAGTAAATGTGTAATTACCGTTAATAATAAGATAATCTTCATGTTGTTCAATAATTGTCCCTAGTGCTTCCATGGCACCAATTGTTGCTTTGATATCTTGAGAATATTCAATATGATCTATTCTTGAAATACCTTTAGCTAGACTCGCTGCAATGATTGCACGATGTGCTAATGATTTTGAAGGTGGAACAGATACTTTTCCTTTTAGTTTTGTAGGAATTAACTTAATTTGACTCATTTTATACCCTTTCTTTTTTTAATAAAAATTCTTGATTTGTTTGATAAACATAACTCTTTCCTATTTCTTTTAATAAAACAACAGATAAAGAATTATTAATATTTTTCTTATCTAAAGCAATTGCTTGAATAAGATTTTTTGTTTCTATCTTGCATTCAAAAGGTAAATTGAATTTGTGTAAGATTTCTTTAATTTGCATCGCAGATCCTGCTTTTGTCAAATCCAGACTTTCGGCAAGTTTAGTAATTTGATACATCCCAATACCTACGGCTTCACCATGAGAATATTTTTCATAATGATAGTATTGTTCAATGGCATGAGCGTAAGTATGTCCAAAGTTAAGTAAAAGACGATCACCAAAATCAAATTGATCTTTTTCAACAACTTCTCTTTTGATGTTGACACAATTATATATGATTTCATCAATAAATTCATAGAGTTCTTCAAAATTTTGATAAGAATTTAATTGATCAAATAATTTTTTATCTTTAATACATCCATATTTAATCACTTCTCCCATTCCATCACTAATAAAATGAGAATCTAAGGTTTTTAAAGTACATGGATCAATTAAAACCATGGAAGGATGATAGAAAGCTCCTACCAGATTTTTCCCTTCTGGTAAATCAACCGCTACTTTACCCCCAACTGAACTATCCACTTGAGCAAGTAAAGAAGTAGGAATTTGAACAAGTTTTACCCCTCTTAAATAACTACTTGCAACAAATCCTGCCATATCACCAATAACACCACCACCTAAAGCAATAATTAAGTCCGTTCTAGTAAGTTTAAAATCTAAGCAAGCTTTATAAAGTGTCGGTAACATATCAAAGCGTTTTGACTTTTCTCCATGAGGAACAACGACATGTCCAACTTCAAAATCTTTTTCAAGATTTGAAGTCAAGACATTACCATATAAAGGATAAACTCGATCATCAGAAATGATCATTATTTTCTTTCCTTTAAAGATTTCTTTAATTTTGTCATTGGATTGATTTAAAATATTTTTTTCTATATAAATAGGATAACTATGTTCCCTTAAATTAACGATCATTTCCATTTCTATCACCTAAATTTCTTTACCAACAGCATCTGCGATTGGTTTTAATTCTTTCATCAATTGTTCAAATTTTGCTGGTTTTAATGATTGTGGTCCATCACATAAAGCTTTTTCTGGATTATTATGCACTTCGATCATTAATCCATCACAACCTGCAGCTACTGCTGCTTTTGCCATTGGATTCACTAACCACCATTTTCCTCCAGCATGACTTGGATCAATAATGATTGGTAAATGTGTTAATTCTTTGATGACTGGGACTGCTTGTAAATCTAATGTATTTCTTGTGTAAGATTCAAATGTTCTCACTCCTCTTTCACATAAGATAACATTTGGATTTCCACTTGCCATGATGTATTCTGCCGACATGATCCATTCTTGGAAAGTGGCACTTAATCCTCTTTTTAACAAGATTGGTTTCTTTGTAGCTTTTCCGACTTTCTTTAATAAATCGAAGTTTTGCATATTTCTCGCTCCAATTTGAATCAAGTCTACTTTTTCAATAAATTCATCTAAGTATTCTGCATCCATTAATTCTGAGACGATTGGAAGTCCTGTTGCTTCTTTAGCCGCTACTAAGATATCTAACCCTGCTGATCCCATTCCTTGGAAAGCATATGGTGATGTTCTTGGTTTAAAAGCGCCTCCT
>NZ_PYLP01000016.1 GCF_003024675.1 Faecalibacillus faecis
TCACATAAAATATTTCTGATTTTTTGTTGATAATTATAATAAGTCGACGGCTTGATATTGTTTTTGTCACAGAAATCTTTGACAGATAAACCACTTTCCTTGCATTCTTTGATTTTAAAATACCAAAATTTATATTTTTCATTTTCGGTAAGTTCCTGTACTGTCATATAGTCTCTCTTCCTTTCCATATAGTTTTTGGAGAATATAAAAACTACAATATAGTTTATGGAGTCTCCACATTCTATATTGTAGTTCTTAAAATTCTATATTTTTATCCACTATTTTATTTGGCGCTTACGCTTCACAAACTATCACGAAAGGTAAACATATGGACAATCATCACCAGTGATAGTACACATTTTATGTGCATTATTATTTTAACATTTCTATTTAAATATTTTTTATTTAAGAACATATTGGTCTTTATTACTTTTTAATAATACTATCTCTTGAATTATCTAAATGATATTCTTTTGCCCACTTTCTAAAATGTCTATTAATATATTGATTAAATTGTACCATATCTCGTTTATTAAGATAAATATCAACCAATCCAAGAGGATCTTCTATTGGATAATCTTTAATTCTTTCCATCATTTGATAAACAACTTCATTATTCATAATTTGAAAAGAATATGTATCCTGCTTTGTAACAACATCTAAATCTACATAATAATTCATATAAGCAACTAATACTCTCATTAGACCTATTGAACTTGACATGGATAATTTAAAACATTTCACATCACTATATTTTATTTTTGTTTGATCATATTGAAGATAATCTTTATAAAAATATAAACGATCATAAATTGATCCATAATCTAAAATATGATTAACTGCTATTTTAACCTTTCTTCTTTTAATATAATTATTAATTTTTTCATCTATATGTTCTAAATCAAGATGTTGTTTTTTGATCATATATTTTTTGCTTTCTAAAACATCTCGAATAGATTTCTTCTCACTTATAATTTGTTTAATTTCTTCAATAGTTACATCCATCTCTCTCAATAATAAAATAAACTTAATTTTAGAAATATCATCTTGATCATAATTGCGATAATTATTGCTATCTCTTGATAGTTTTACTAAACCTTCATTTTCATAATAAATCAAAGTTTTTTTGTTACATTTAACATTTCTTCTACTTCATGTGTTGTCATAACTATCACCTCTACTTATATTAAACAGTATGACCTTAGGATATAGTCAAGTAATTTATTAATTTAAAATGAAAATAGTAGATGTGCTCTACTATTCTAAAACCCTTTTTTGAATAATTTCTTCCAAATATTTCAATCTTTTCTTTGGTAATTTATATTTATAATGGCTTGTAAATTTAAAATCTATTAGTTTTCTTAATTTATCCTTTTGTCTTTTTGTCATCAATGGTTTTACAAAACCAATGAAATCTAAATATGTTGCAGGAAGTCTAGTTTGAATGTATTGATCAATATTTTTAAAATCATCATCCATAGCATAACAAAGAAGAGATAAGCCATTATCAAAAATAGGCGCACATCCCACAATTTTATTTGATTTATTATCAATTAAAAAACCAAAATTACCAAAATGACGATCTTCATTTAAAATAACTGCATCAAAAACAAGCATATCTAATAATTCTTGATAATAGCTTTCACCTATCTTTTTATAATAATCAATAACTGATTCTATTCCCCCTGTTTTAATAATTCTTCCAACTGGAATATAAGATATGTTTTCATTTGTGAAAAGTAAACATGTTGAACAAAGCTTTCCTTTCCATTTAGAAAGCCCATAATCCACATAATGTAAATCCATTGTTTTTGCAATCTGTGAAGCCTAATATTCACTATAATGTTCTAAACCACTATTCGCAAATCCTTCTGTTCCCGATTTATAAAGAAAAATATTATTTTTTATTCTTCTCCATGATTTTGCAAGCATCCCATTTGTTGTAAATTCAGGTGATGATCTAAATGAAGTTCTAATATAACTTCCATATCCTGTAAAAGCAATAGAAGCAATGTTTGTATTAAAAGAATTATGATAAAGATTTTTATCTTTAAATAAGTCTTTACAATTTTCTTGTACAACCCAATAACTATCATTCAATGATAAGCCTTGGCACATATCAATAATACCTTTTGTATCTTTTTCATTTAATCCTAATCGTAATAAAAAATTAGAAGCATAGGCTCTATTTCTAGGAATTGTCCTTTTTTGAAGCCATTTTTTAATCCTTCATTACTTAATTCTAAATCTAATGGTAAAAGATCGTGTAAATTTTGATTAACAGCATCAATAAAAATTTCTAATACAATAAATCATTATCATACTGTTTTAAAATATAATTCATGAAAAACACATCCTTTCAAAAAAATAATTATTTAATAATTTCCATCCAACATAAATAATCTGCAATCTTTACCTTCATTCCTTCTAAAATATAAACTCTTTGAAGTGGTGTTACTAAAGATTCTAATGTTCTCCAAAATACTTTCTCACTTAATTCTTTATTATTTATATAGAATTTCATTTTGTTTTTCTTGTCCTTTTATTTTTTACACAAAAAAAGCTATACATACCGCAAAAAGTACATATAACTGCTCTTGCTATCTTTAATAACTTAAAAATTATTTAATTATATTGAATTTAAGAGTCAATAAAAACATCATTACATATATTATTACCTTTTCAAAAAGCGACTCAATATCGTATATAAGATTCTCACAATTTACTTTTTCCGTACATATTACATCGCATATTTAATTTTTAAACAAGATTAGTATACCACGTTTGAAAAGTACAAACAAGAATACGAGAATTACATAATTCTTCAGTATTCTTGTTCTATATATTTATTGCTACAATTAGCAATCTCTTTTTTATACTTAGTTACTTTCGTCCTCTGAAGTATCATGAACTTTATGTTCTTCTAAATACTTACTGACTTCTTGATAATCAGTTGAATGTCTAGAACGACCTGTACATTGTCCATTTCGTCTATATATACTCATTACAGAATCTATATCTTCAATAGCCATATCATTTAAATGTCTTTTGAAAAAGTACATGAAACCATCAGCATCATTAAATCCATTATAAGGTGGTACTTTATTTATTAAGATTTTAGAAAATTCTGCTAAATCAAAATCTACACTTTCTTTTACAGCATCATATAATGTCATTGAATAAAGTGGTTGTTGAACTATACTGTTATCTTTGAAAAATTCATATGGGGTTTTATTAGAACGTGGATAAAATAGTCTATAATATTTTATCCCATTTGGATTCAGTAAAATTTCGTTGCTGATATATTCAAACAATGACACATCTTCTTTGATTATATCCAATAAAATTGGAAAATTTAAAATAAGTTCTATTAAGGATTGTTTTCTTTCAGAAGAGTTTTCTAAATTTTCAATACTAATACTTAATAATTTTTTTCTAACATCTTCTTCTTTAAATAATCTTTCAAACCCATTTTTCCTTATATGATCTGTCATAGCGTAAACAAATGCAAATAATCCATAAGCATTTCTTTCTGCATCTTTATCAGTAGTAATAAATAATAATTTTAAAAATGTTTTATACGACATTTTTAGTGAATCATATGTCATACGTTCCAAATAGTTTTTGGTTATTTCATTTTTTATTCTTTCATCCAGACTATTTTGAGAAATATTATCAATTCTTTGTGAATAAATTTCAACAACTTCTTCTACTATAGAAAATAAATCCATAATAAATGGTGCTTTAACAGAAAGTATATTATCATACATTGAACATATTAACATTCTAGCTTGATAATCCTCTGGAACATATAATGTATTATCATTGACCTTCAAATGAGCACATTTGTGTCTACACTCTCTTAAATAATTTACGTCCTCTGTAAATCGATTAAAATACAACTTACAATTTTTATTAAAGAATTCAATTATTTTCTTTTCGACTTCTAAATATTTTTCATTTTTTAAAATTAATTCATTAATTTCTGCTAATTTTTCCTCAGCCTTATTATTTCCCTCACTTGCCATAGTTTGTAATTTCATAAACAAATCATAAATAACAAATGAATATAGCAAAACAATAGTTGCCCTATAATTTTTACTATAGTAACATTGTAAAATTTCTTCAAAATATTGTCGAGAATCTGGATTGTCGAAAACTCTTAAATCTCTTTCATCAAATAGCATATTTCTTCTCCTTTACATATTTTTAAATTAAAATAATTTGATATTATTTATTATTTTAATAATATCGAATATTACATTTTTCAACAAATTTTACTAAATAAACTTGTTTATATTATCATAACATTTATTTTAATTTACTCATAGTAAATTCACACTTTTGATTATCTATCATTTCTTTCATTGTACTACCTTCTTTCATAAAAAAAGATAGTAAGTCTTCTGATCTACTATCTTATCATTCATATTCACTTTTAAAAGCATTACACTATTTCAATCCAACATAAGTAATCGGCAATCTTCACTTTCATTCCATCCAAGATATGTACTCTTTGTATTGGACTTACTAATGATTCTAGTGTTCTCCAAAATACTTTTTCACTTAATTCTTTATTGTTAATATAAAATTTCATTTGGTTTCCTGCTTTCTTTTAATGACACCCATTTTACCTCATCTTTGAAGTAAAAAAATAGCGATTTTTAGGTAGTGACACCCTTTTATATGGGTGACATCCACGTAAATCGCTATTTTTCGATTCTTTAAAATATCTTAAAAAACATTGATTTCATCGGTGTTTTTTCGATGACATCCATTTTGACTCTTAATTTTGAATTTAAGAGTTAATATAGATGTCATTAAATGTATTTTTAGCTTTTCAAAAAAGTAATTCAGCACCATATATAAAATTCTTACAATCACTTTTGCTGCATATATTAAATCGAATATTTAATTTTTAAACAAGATTAGTATATCATATTAAAAATATACTAACAAGAATTCAGAACCCTCATACTTCTTTAATTTAACAAATAGAAATAACTGATTACTTTAATCTGCTTCAGGAAGTGTCTGTGGTATAAATTCAATTGTTTTATGTGATCCACCCGTTCTCCTTATTAATTCCTTTGATCCTATAACTCGTACTAGATTTCTTATCAATTTACCTAATTCTTTTTTATCATCGTTGCTTTTTCGATGGTAGTATATTTTAGTTTGTACATTATCATTACATATTAATAATTCCAAAACATCTTTATCAGTTTTATCTAGTGAATGACCGAAAATATAAAGTTCATATGGATAATTTGAATTTTGTCTTATTTCATCTACCCATTCCATATAAGAACTGTCTGTTGATTTAAAAATTCTTTGATAGAATTTTTTAAATGGTAAAAACTCTAACTTATTATCTCTATCACATTCTTCTAGATACTCATCAATTCCAAGAACCAAATTACAAGTATTTACATTATTAGTTTTATCCGCTTTACCATGGATATAATCATATTCAACTTTATTTGATTGACCATATATTCTTTCATATGTATTAGAATAATTAAATGACAAAACACAATCTGGATTAATGTCTTTGATATCATCATTTTTTTGTAACACTTCTATTTTATTTATAAACTCACTAATATATATTTCTAATGCTCTTATTAATTTATCCAAATCTACAGTCATTTTTTTAATATATACATCAAAAAGTTTTAAATTTGTATACATATCTTCTAGATCTAATTCTTTAAGTCCTTCAATTTCTGTTGAAATATTCACAAAACCCTTTACAACTTCTAATTTTATGACTTTGCTCCCTTCACCTTGTTGTATACGTTCTCTTCTTTCTATATTATCTCTTATGCATTCAAATGCTTGTATTATATTTGAAATTTCAGATTCAAAATCTATCCAGTTTTTTCCAAGAGTATATCTAATATTTAAAAAATAATTTATCCAAATATTGTCTTTAATATTATCATATATCTCAATAAATAATTTATTTAGATTATTATTTGTATTTTTATCCCATTCATACAACTTGGATTTTATAGAATCATCTATATTCCAATCATTAAGCTCATTTGTCTTATAATCCTTTTCATTTATTCCTGATTGAAAATTAAATTTCTTTTCTACTTTATCACAAAAATCAAGAAAATAACTATATGATGTTGGTAACCCATGTGCTAAATCAAACCCATTACCAATCAGTAGTATTTTTCTTCCTCTTATCTCTATATTCATAATGTTCCTCCCATCTGTTTATGGTAATTATTAAATATATTTTACTATATTTAATAAACATTTGCATTCATCTAAAAAAATTTCTAACTTATCTGATTTAATAGGAGTTCACATTTTTGATCATCTATTGTTTCTATTTCAATCTTGTCTTTTTTCACGACAATTCTATCAATAAAAACTGCAAGATCTTCTTGTGTCATAACAGTATGTTCATTGCTGTTTTTTTCTAACGTTTTTAATAGTTTTTCCTGTCTGCCTTGCTTTAATGCATTGTATTTGTCATCAAGCTTTTGCAGTTCTTTTTTAAGCATTTGTTTGGTTTGATAACATTGTGCCAAGTGTTCCTCAATTTGACTTTCGTCTTGAACGCCTCTGGCAACAAGTAACATTCCTTTATCTAATAATTCGTTTATTTGTGAATTCACATTTTCTAATTCACAATTCAGTTTTTGTTTCTTCTCAATAATATCTTTTGGATTTAAATATTCCGATAATTCTTTAGCAAGTTCAAGTCGTGTTTTTTCTTTTGATTTTGTTTTTCCATTGATCAATGATGTCAAAGCATCCATTAATGGCTTTTCTTTTAAAGTCACACTGTTTGGACAGATTGCTTTTCCATTCTTCAACCTGTTTGAACATCTCCATACAGGTTCTTTTTCCTTATTTCTTTTTGTCCAGACAGCCCTTCTATATAAGGCGCCACACTCTGAACAGATGATTTTATTACTTAAAGGATTTTTAGATGAATAGCGATTCTGATAGTGACTTTCCACAGCCTCTTTTTCATCATTTGATTTCATGTTCCTTTTTGTTCTTTCTACTTGAGCTGCTTTGAATACTTCTTTGGTCACAATCGCAGGATGACTGTTTTCAACAAAGTACATTTTCTTCTGACCTTCATTTTTATACCGTTTCTTGTGAAGAAAATCTATGCTAAATGTCTTCTTTAAAAGAGCATCCCCACTGTACTTTTCATTTTGCAGCATCCTGCCAATTGTTCCTGAATTCCATTTTGTACTCCCGTTCTTCTTGGGAACTTTGTTTTCCGTCAGGTACCTTGCTATTTTACTTTCGCTCATTCCTGAAAGATATTTAGAAAAGATCTCTCGAACAACTTCTGCTTCTTCTTCAATAATATCAAGTGTTCCTCTGTTTGACTTATAGCCATACATGTTGGCGGCATAAACCTTTCCTTTTTCAAACTGCCTTTGATATCCCCATTTGATACTTTCACTTTTATCTTCACTGCTTTGTTGTGCAACACTTGAAAGGATCGTCAGCAACATCTCATTTGCTTCCAGACTGTGAACATTCTCTACTTCAAAGTAAACATCAACATTGTATTCCTTGAGGATTCTCAAATACATCAGTGAATCAACAGTATTCCTTGCAAATCGTGTAATACTTTTTGTAATGATCATATCCAGCTTTCCTGCTCGAGCATCATCAATCATACGCATAAAATCTGATCTTTTATTGGTTGATGTACCCGTTATTCCTTCATCTGAATAAATGGCAACAAGTTCCCAGTTTTCATGACTGCCGATATGGTTTTCATAATATTCACACTGTGTTTCATAACTCAGTTCCTGTTCGTCAGAATCCGTTGAAACCCTGCAGTATGCTCCAACTCTTATTTTCCTGTTTTGCCTGTCATTGTATGATGGCTGAAACTTCTTTCTTGGAGCAATCACTTTAACCTTCGGTGCAGTTGTTTCATGTTCTTTGTCATCTCTGATAATATAGTTCACAATCTTACCCCCTTTCCTTAATAATTAATAAAAAGTTCAAGACCATTATTGAAAATACTCAGTATTCCTGTTTCATATACCTCAATCTTTTCAATAATATTCTTGAATTCACATTTCTCTATATTGCTTTTTAACTTCACATTTTCATATTCCTGTGAACTTTGCTGATTCAGATAGTCACAGATAAAGTTCTTGTAGTCACTTTCTGTATTCATATTTTGGAGTGCATTTCTGTTCAATATTTCAAAATACTGTTCACTTGATTCACTGTTCCATCCTTGTATGTATTTGTCTTTCATATTGATAACTTCTTCCAGCAACAAATTCACATTCTTGACCAGAACACTTTCTTCGATTCGATATTTCTGATCTTCACTTACATAGAAGCATTCATTTTTTCGAGATCCATTCTTATCTCTTTTACCTCTGTAGATTTTTCTTTTTAAAGGAATACTGTCAATTCCCCAAAAGACCTTGTTTTTAAAAAACTGCTGTACCATTCTGTTTTCTTTTGCCTTTTCTTTATCCATTAGAACTGTTTCCTTTCTACTTTTAATTTAAGATCGTTTTTCAATGTAAACTGGATATCCAATGTTCCCACCTCAATCGAATCAACCAATGTATTAAATATTTCTTCATCCAATGCAGTAATTTCTTTCATTGATTCCAGACATTCAATGATGATCTGCGTTTGTATCACTTCAAATCTTTGATAGATTTTTTCATTGAGTTTGCACTTTTGCATTTCAAAAACTGATTTGTCTACCAGCAACTCGTTATGCTTTTTCTTATAATCCTCCAGACTGATAAGATCTTTCTGATAATATCGAACAAGTGTATTGATAGAACTGCTTACTTTTTTAAGTTCACGATTAACGAGATCAAGTTCACATTTGTCATCGTCATTTGTCGTAAAATTCACAATATGTTTTTTATAGGCTTCCAAAACATGAATATTTTCTTTGAGCTTATAAAAGATTTTTAAAAATGCATCTTCTATTTCATCCGTTTCAATCATTTTTACTTCACATTTCTTTGCTGAAGTAACATGATTACTGCAACTCCAATATTCTTTATTCCTCAACACCCTTCTTTTAAAAGTTCCACCACAATGTTCACATTTTATTTTTGATGTCAACAGATATTCTCTATTTCCATCTGTCTGATTTTTATTGAACTTCAACTTGTTGTTCACAAGTTTTTCATTTGCCTTTTCAAAAAGTTCACGATCAATGATTTTTGGAAACACATCGTAAACATAATACTGTGCAAGTTCACCTTTATTTGTGACTAACTTATAAGGAAAGACATCGGGTGAATATCTTTTTTGAAGAAGCATGTCTCCACAATATCTTTCATTTTTAAGCATTGATGAAACTGTGGACTGTGACCACTTTTTCTTTTTGAAATAATGTTTATTCAGATAATCTACAAGTTTTGTTACCGAAAAATCTTTATTCACATATTTATTAAAGATATCTTCAACAATCTTTGCTTCTTCTTCTATGACTTTTACTTCACCATCTATTCTTTGATATCCATATGGCAGTTTCGGTTGATTGTATCTTCCTTCTTTTGCCCTTGTACGAAATGCCCATTTTTGTGCATTTGAAATTGCTTTTGATTCAATTTCAGCACAGGCAGCATAAACAGCAAGCATCATTTCACTTCCCATTTTTGCTGTATCAATTTTTTCTGTCATAAAATAAACGGAGACACCTATTGATTTCAGTTCTCTTACTACTGAAAGTGTCTCCGTTATATTTCGTGCAAATCGACTGATCGATTTAGTAATTATTCTATTTATAAGACCTTTTCGACAGTCTTCAATCATTTGAAGAAAACCATCTCTCTTGTCCATTCTTGTTCCAGTTATTCCTTCATCCGTATAGATCTTAACCAGTTTGGAATTTTCAAGGCTGTTGATATAGGATTCATAGAAATCAACCTGATTGTTATATGAATTAAGCTGATCTTCACTGTCCGAACTGACTCTTGCATAACAGCCAACAAGATTGATTCTGTTTACAAATCTTTCCAGTGGTTCGATAATGCGTACTTGTTTTTGAGCTTGAGCCATTCTAAAAATCCCCTTTCTTATCACCACACACAGTACCACAACTCTTTCGAACTATCCATGACATTATTCACTTTATTTTGTGAATTTAAAAATGATATCTGACAAGTGGATTACATTCTTCTTCATACTTTTTCAGAACTTTATTGGCAACATTTTTAGTGATCTTTTTATAGGTGACAAGTTTCTTCAGGCATGTATATATGTAATAGTAATCAAAGATATCCATTTAATCAGTTAACCATGCCTTTCATCTGTAATGAAATTTCAACTTCCGGCTGTGCATAGTAACTGTCTACTTTCAGATTATTTTCCAATGCAAAATCAACAACATCCTGTTGCATTTGTTTTGAAAAAGAATCAGGTTCAATAAGTACCAGATGGTCACACTTTTCATTTTTTATGACATCTCCAATCTGTTTTTTAAATTCTTCATTCAGATTTGAAAGTTGAATAACAACAGCATGATCCAAGTCATACTTGGATACATATTCTCGTACACAATCATGAGTAGCTTCACTGTTTGAATTGCTTGTTACAAACAGCGGCTTGTTATTAACCGCTGATTCTAATGCACTGTTAATTACAGCTTTCAAAGTATGAATCTGTCTTTCGTTGAATTCATTGAACACATCCTGAATGAGACGACCACTGTCACGTTCATAGACTTCAAAGCCATTATCTTCAAATGCCTTAAGCAGTCTTCCATCATTGAATGCATTAGCAAACACGATGCACTCACCATCAGTAACAAATGTTCTGCTTGTCGTAAGATCCTTTATTGTATTCACAAACTTCTCTGGTTCATAAAAAGCATTAGAAAAATGAAAATGCAATTCTCCAGTAAGTTCATAATTGTTTTTAGCAGCGAATTCCATATACTCCTCTAACTGCTTCGAAGAAAGTTTATTTTCTTCTTGTGTTAAAATATGTACTTTTTTCATAAGATCAATCCTTTCCTTTATTAACACAATGATGACACCTGCATTTTTTTTACAGGTGTCACGATCTATCAATAAACGTATCGGTTCAAGTCTGTTTTCCATTGTCCAAACCAGCTTCTATATAGGATCATCAAGAACATACGACACACGTGTCAAAGACCACTCCTCAATTGTTGCGACGGTTTGTTCACGCTCGACTGTTGAATAGAGTGAAGTATCATTTACGTTTTCATATCGGCAAAGGTCTATCCCCACCTTTTTATGATCAGTTGTTTCTCGCTCCAATACGAAACAGAGAAAAAAGTTCACATTTTATTGTGACCTTACATATCTATGTTCACATATTCTCTTGGCGCAACTATCAACGTGCTAGAAAACTTTTTGTTGCTGATTCAGACTATTCTGTTTTCAATGTCCTCCTGAGAGGAGATGCTTAATAACTCCCCTCATATATAACTGGACATTTTTTTATTACTTGATAACCTTATTAAAAAAAACAAGTTACTTTTTTGACTTATTTTTGATATTTTCTATTATTCTTTTTTTACGTTTATGTATTGCTGGTTGAGAAACACCCATCAATGCAGAGAGTTCTCTTTCTGTTTTATTCTTGATAAGAAGATTCGTAATAAGGTTCTTATCTTCTTCTGAAAGTTGATTAATGATGTTCATTACATTTTCAACTTCTTCATTGACATTAAAAGTATCATATTGATTATTATTATCAGCAATCTTATCTACAAGCGCAGTATTATTATTATCTAACTGATCTAAACTGGATACTTTAAACTCACTTCTCTTTTCTTTTTCACGTTCTTCTTTTTTAAATGAATTGTAACAAGTTTTATATACTTCTTCCGATACCTCATGGTATTGACCTTTTATTTTAAAATAATAGTGTTTGTTTCCTTTAAAATCCCTGTTGATCCAAAAATAGTTTTTGTTATAATCGTTTTCCATTTTATCTTCCTCCATTGTATTTTTTGGTTGAAGATAATCAGGAGGAGATCTGATGTTATTCACAAATATATCCCCCTTAATAGACAATGTCTAAAGCGGGGTATAAAAAAAGTAGTGCTTTAGACTTCGTCTAATTTCACTACCGATACGATTATTAATTTTTCATAGTAATTTACGCATTAAAAAAAGGGTACAATTTAAAAAGTATAAATTTTGTTGTACCCTTGATAACTGAATTTTACATTTTTTCTACTTATTCACTCTTAAGAACTGGATCACTATAGCTTATTGCATCTCCATGAATTTCTCCATTAACCATTGATAAAGCAATCTCAAAAGATTGGGTATATTTTCTTTCTAAAACATCTAGAAATTCAATAACTACATTAACCATACAATTTTCGAAATTTTTAGCATCATCAAAGCACCATGTAGTTGTGAATTCTTGATCAACCTTTATAACAGGTGTTCTATTAGGTTCTACTCTTTTAAAACTAACAGTTTTATTTAAAATATTTGTTTTACCATTTGATTCCGGATATGTTCTAAAAGATTTTTCTAGCCCATCATTTTTAAATGTTAAATCTATAAAAAATAAATTATTTGATAATGAAGAACGATTTGCTTCTACAAATGTGAAATATGGTCTTTCATGTAATCTATCCTTATCTTCTTGTGTTAATACTGCATTCTTTGGAACATTATCATTCATACACTTAATCTCCTCCTTATAATAGTCATAATTAATAATCACTTTTTTTATAAAATATAAGAATTGTTTCATTTCCTTTTCTTCTTTTTTTAAAACACTTAGTAAGAAATAGGATTCAAATAAATTATATATATAAATTAAAAATCTGTATGATAAATAAACTACTAGGATTACAAAGAAAATTGCAACTGCAATAATTAAAAGATCATAACCATTTTTAAAACTAAAATCTGATTCATTTAGAAACCATGTAAAAAAAGCAGTTACAAGAATTGTTAAAAAAGAAACATATGTACCAGAATTTGATGTGTTAGATATTTCTAATGAAATATTATTGATATCATCTCTGGTGAATTTATAAATATTTATTATTTCTTCTTTAGAATATGAATTCATATTTTTCCTTACAAATTCTTTTCTCTTTTTTTCTAATAAATTTTCAATTGTCTTATTGACATTTGGTATACGAATCGTATTAAAAAACAATTGATAACCTGTTTGTGTTATATCATTTTTCTTTTTTATTTTTTTAATCAGGATTACTTCACCTACTACTATAATAACAATTGCTACAAACATAAATGCTATCAAAGTAACTACATAATGCCAGATTGCTTGTGTGCTGTTTAAACTAAATTCTTCAAAATTAAAACCATTTTTTACAAATTTATATAAGTAATAACCAATTACAATTAAATAAATTAGTGCTACCTCTATATAATAAACATATGGGTATAATTTTCCTAATTCATTTATGACTGCCTTTTTTGTACAAGTTTCATCAAACTCTTTATAAAAATCATCTACATTTTTTAAGTCTTCATTCAAATCAAATTCCTCCTTCTTCTTTATTAAAACTACTTAATTCAAATATCTATTAACGATTTAAAAAGCATTATTTATCAATAAAATAAAACATGGGTCTCTTCTTTTTCAATATTTTATTTTTTGATATCACTTTTTATTTTTTAATTCAAAAGAATATTTAAATTTGTATTTCCCATTTTTTAAACAAATCTTTTTGCTTGATAATCCATGTAAAACTAAGGGAAGCTTCATAAATAATTTTCTTAATAACTAAATATCATCAATGTAAAAAACACTGATGATATCGAAATTAACATACACTCTAAATAAAATTAACACTTTTTATATCGTGCCAAACTATCTGGTTCCTTTTCTTGTCCAAATAAAACAGCACAAGCACTATTAACAGATGAAATAGCTAAAAATGATAACAAAAAAGCAAATGTTTTTAAAAAATATTGTTTACAGTTCTTCATGACCGACCCTTCCTTTCAAAAAAAGAATAACATCTATTAATGTTTTCTTAAAGTGATTATGATTATGATTCATCTTTTTTTACTAAAGTGCAGTTACATTTGTAATAATTGTATTTAACTATACATTTTTAATATATTTTGTATAAATTAAACCATTTTAACAAATTTATGTATATTACAATTAAATAAATTCAAAATATACTATATCTATAATCAATTATTAATAAGGTGATATACATTATGACAAACATAAATAAATCTGGTCTACAAATAGCAAGAGAAAACAAGAAAATGGAAACACTTGAACTAGCTGCCCTATTAAAAATAAACGAGAGTGTATTAAAAGGTTGGGAAGCTGGAGGCGGAACAATTCAATTAGATAAAGTAATAAAACTTATGAATATTCTCGATACTTCTTCTGAAATGATTTTATTCAATGAAAGTAGAAAGGGCTTAAATATTGAAACGCTCACAGAGGAGCAAAGAAATCTTATTTTCGAATTATACAAACAAATGAAAAACAATAAGTAAGGATAATTATTATGGATATAGCAGATAAAATAAAATTTTTAAGAACAAATATACTAGATCTAAGTCAAGAAAAATTTGCAAAGAAAATCGATGTTACTAGAGGAACTATTAATAACTGGGAACAAGGATTATCAGTCCCAACAATTGCTCATATAACAATGATTGCATTAGTGTGTAACATTACAACTGATTATTTAATAGAAGATAATCACCCTTTAGAATTATCTGTTCGTGATATAAATGATAGAGAATATCAAATTTTATTACAATTAATAAACTATTTTAATGATATAAATAACAAGGAAAAATATGAATAAAATAATTTTTAACATTTTAAAAAAAAATAACATTGATATTGCCGAGGATTTATATCACTATGGTTGGTCAATTTTTGTACATTATTTATTTTATCTAATTATAACTTTAAGTATAGCTGTATACTATCATTGCGTCTTTCAAACAATTATTTTCTTATTTCTATATATTCCCTTACGTAAATATATTGGCGGTTTCCACTTTTCAAACAATATTGTATGCATACTTATATCGACAACAGTTTCTATAATACCTGTTCTTTTATCTAGGTATTATAATATTAACATTTGGATAATTATTTTAACTAGCATAATTTTAATAATAGAAACAATCTTAATTGCACCTATTGATCATCCAAATAAGCGACTAAATGATAAGCAATTAAAATTATACAAAAAGACATCTCTTTTCATTGAAATAATATACATAGGAGTTATTGGTCTAGCCAAGATATATACATTTTCTACAATATTAAATTTTATTTTTTTTGTTAATATCATTTCTATATGTAGCCTTAGTATCTCTTATATTAAAAGAATACTTTAATATTTATATTAATTTGTTACAATATTATCAAGAGGTGTTGAAGTTTATGATACATATATTAATTTATGAAGACCATCAAAAAGATATCGATCATCTTTTACTTTGTCTAAATAATTTTTTTGAAAAAACAAAGCAAAATTATGAAACTCATATTTGTAAAAACAAAAAAGACTTAATCCAAAATATTACGAAAGCAGATTTGCTTTTCTTAGATATGGAAATCAATAATGAAAATGGAATTGATATTGGTTTAGAATTAGAAAATATAAAACATGATTGCAGAATCATAATAACAACAAACTATTCAAAATATGCCATCGATGGTTATAAAATCCATGCTGACAGATACTTTATAAAACCAATTAATCAACTTGAATTTAATATAGAAATGAATGCAATAATAAAAAAATATATAAAAAAATCTCTTGGCTTCTATGATGAAAAAATAAGTCCTTATAAAATCTTTGTTAAAGATATATTATATATAGAATTTTTAAATAGAAAATCAAACGTACATACAATAGGTGGAAATATAATTACTACTAATTGTACATTAAAGTATTGGTATGATAGATTGAATACATATGGTTTTGCCTATTCGTATAAAGCTTATTTAATAAACTTTGAATATATTAGTGCATTTAATAAAAATGAAATTGTTTTAATCAATAATGAGACAATTCCACTTTCTAGACATTATAAAAAAGAATTTGATCAAAAATATAATGATTTTCTACATGAAATGCTATGATTATTATTTCTAATGTTATCGCATTTCTTTTAATTAGTTACATTGCAAATTCTTTTTTATCATCTAAATATTCTAAAAATAAATATTTGGCTATTTTATTCATTTTTATTACACTTGAAAGCTTTATCAATCATACTGGAGCATCACCATTTAAAGGTATTTTTTTATTAATCATGTACTTTCTTTATGTTTTTATTCAATTTGAAGGAAAACCAATTCAAAAAATTATGATTATTGTACCATTTTTCTTAATACAAGTAATATCAGAAATACTTGTTGCATTCTGTTTAAATAATATTTTATTTATAGAAATAACCCGCAATGCTTTTTCACATGGTTTTTTGCTTGGAACTATCTTCTCTAACACTATTTTAGCAATTTTTGTGTTTTTTTATGTTAGAATTTTAAAACTTATCCAAGCAGACAATTTGCCAAAATATACTTGGCTTGCACTTATTCTTCCTATTATAAGCATCATTTTCTTATTAGATTCAGATGACTATTTTGATTTATTGAACATAAGTCCGCATGTCTTACTAACAACTGCAGGATTAGCAGTATCAAATATTATTCTATTTATTATTTTCATATCTGCTATTAATTCAACAAACATGAAACACAAACTTCAAATTGCAGAACAAAAAGAAGAATTAATAAATTCTAAACTTGATTTATTATCTCAACATTATGATTATAATTTTAAATTTTTACACAATCTCCTTCATACTTGTAGTCAATTAAATTCTTTATTTAACGATTCAAATTATATAGAAGCAACCAATGTTTTAAATAAATTATCTGATACAGCTTTTAAAGAGTTTAATGCAATATACAGTAACTCATATATTTTAAACTATGTTATAAATAATAATTTAACAAAAATTATTGATTATAACATTGACATTAAAACTGTAATTAAATATAGTGATTTCAAAAATTTAGATTATTATACACAACTAAATCTATTTGAATATCTCATTAATTTATCTATCGATTCTTGTTTACAAGTTGCTACTTCTGATAAAATTATAATAATAAAATCGGTAAAAACAGCTAATAAAATTATTCTTAAATTATTTTATTCTGCATCTTCAATTGATAAATATAATATCGAAAAAAATATAAACGAAATCTTGTTTAATAAATATAATTCTTTAAGCATTAGAAATATTGATAATTTGTTTATCAGTATTCTAATATCTTTTGATATTCCTAGTTAATTTTGAAACAACCATACATATAACAAAAAAAGAGATTCTCGAAAACCTTACAATTCATAATGGTTTTTTATGATTCTCTTTTTATTTTTAATTATTAACTATAATTAAAAAAATGTTTTCATGTATCTTAATAATACCATAATAAAATAACAAAGTACTATACCATCTGTTTTTTTATATTTTAAACATGTTATTAGTATAAGAAAAAAAACAATTAATAGACTGAGTTTATCTAATATAATAAGAAAAAATAAATCAACACTATAGTATGGAATTAAAAAAGAAGAAATTATTAGTAGTATTATTCCACCTATCAATTTTTTCAAAATAATTGCATAGTACTTTTTTTTCTCTATTCTTACAGTAATAAAACATTCTAAATTAATATAATAATAAGTATAATCAATTAAAAACATAATATCAGATACCAGTACTAAAGACATTATAGAAAAATGAATAATATTTAACGGACATCCTTGACTGAGTAAAATATAATACTTACTGGTTGGAGTAATCGAATATATAAGTATTTTTAGAACAAAACTCAAACATAAAAATCTATACTTTAGCACTTTTCTTCTATTTTACCTTTTTTTATTTCAAGGACTCTATCAAAAGCTATATTTTCAACTCCGTCATGAGCACATATTATAATTGTTTTTCCTTCTTGCTTCAGCTCTTTTATTAAATTATCAAATTGATTCATGCTATCATTATCTAATCCTCTAGTTGGTTCATCTAATAATATTACATTTTGATTTTCCATAACTGATTGAATAATTGCTGCTTTTTGTCGCATTCCTAAACTGTATTTTTTTATAGCAATTTTTGAATTAAGATCTAATGAAAATAAATCACAATATTTTTCGCATATATCGTATGAAAATTTATTTTTCAAATTATATAAAAACTTTAAATTATATAATAATGATTCATTTTCAATAAATGATGGATTCTCAATAACTGCACCTATATTACAGTCTTCACTATAAGTAATATCTCCATCATCTGCTTTTAATATTCCTGCT
Source organism: Faecalibacillus faecis (assembly GCF_003024675.1). Lineage (GTDB taxonomy): Bacteria > Bacillota_I > Bacilli_A > Erysipelotrichales > Coprobacillaceae > Faecalibacillus > Faecalibacillus faecis. Next base: position 18,332 of record NZ_PYLP01000016.1, read on the forward strand.
AATATTTTTAACAAGGTCGTTTTCCCACAACCATTATTTCCAACAATTCTAATCAGTTGTCCTTCATCTATATTTAGATTAATATCACTTAAAACTTTAGTTTTGTTAAATTCTTTAGATACATTTTTTAAACAAATCATGATCAGTTGCTCCTTTAAATTAATAATAGAATTGAAAAAAGAAAATTTGAATAGCAATATTTATTACAAAAGGTAACAAAAATAATAATGTTTTTAAATATTTATTAGTGGTCTTCGTATACAAAAAAATGATTGCCATATATAACGTAAATAAAAAATACTGAATTATGATAAATGTAATATAACGATAATAACTATAAAATTTATTCAAATACAAAAATATAGGTACTATATATCCTAATAGTATTGTTAATAGATTTGTTCTGAATAATCTTGATATTACAATCTCATCAAATTTCTTATTTCCAATTCGAACTACAATAAAATTTTTTATTGAATTATAATAATTGATTGTTTTAAATAACAAACATATATATATATTATTCAAAACAAAAGAAAAGATATTTGAAGTTACAATTAAAACATCTACAACAAAAAAATTATTAAATAAATATAGCCATAAAATTAATGAATTTGATAATATAAAAATTAATAAACTTTGTTTTAATGTTTTAACCATCGTATTCCATCCTATATTTAATGGCTATTGATATTGCTGTAATAGTTAAGATAATATATATAATTGCTGCTATTGAGAAATTCAAAAAACCATACATCATAAATCCCATACCTGGTTGCAATAAGCTTGTTACCATAAGACTTTGACCTATTGTTTTTATTAATTCAGTTGATTCGAATAAATTTTGAATAATAATGCTAAAAATATTAGATACTAAAATTGTAATAAATAATAATGCTATCGAAGTAAATCTATATAAATAAATATTTTTTACAAATGAACTTAACGAAAATATAAAATAGTTCAATATCATTAATCCAAAGGAAGATATTATAATAAATAAAATAAGGTTGGTTAATGGATTACTACTAAATAATTGATATTTAAAAAGTTCAATGTTAGTAGATGTTCTATAACCATATCGTATCAAACAATACAGTAACATGATTCCATGTAGTAGATAATAGTAGCAGAAGCTTTTTAAACATATTGTTGAAAATTCTTTTTTGTAAAAATTTTTATATCCTATTCGTGTAATAACATATCTATCAAAATGATTATATATTTTTTTGTAACTATCCATAACACATAACTCATGAAAAATTGCCAAGAATACTAGTAAAAAAACAATATTCAAGTTTCCATTCCATAAATATAGGTAAATATCTGTAAAAAAATCTTCTTCGACTCCGGTACTCATATAGCTATCAATAAAAAATATTCCAAATATTACAATAAAAAGAATCATAATGATTTTTTTTAAATTTCTTTTAATCATTAATTTCACCTCTCTAATAGAAGTAAAGGAAAGTAGTTTTAATAATAGTTATTTAATTGTCAGCTGAGAATTTTATAGAAATTCTTGTTCCAGCAGATGGTTCGTAATTTGATCCACATACTCTAGCTTTTACAGATGAAATTGTTTTTTTCGCATTAGCATCTGTGTAATGAATTCTTGTTTGATTATTTAAATAAATTTGATAATATGATTTTGAAATTCTTCCACCCTTATAAAAATCTCCATATTTCGCAAAAGTTGAGTTATCTACTGTTTTTTCTATATATCCATAACTACATGTTTTTGTTTTATTTTTTGAAGCTGAAGTAGGACTACTCATAGCACCCCAAGATGGTACAGTTAACGATTCTGATGAACTCCATGATAATGCAGAAGTGCTTCCTAAAAACATTAAGCACATTACAAATGATAATGTAATAGTTGTTATTATTTTTTTCATATTAGTTTTTCTCCTCTTCTTACTTTCCTTCACAACTTCATTATTATTTATCTATAAAAAGAAGTAAACACAACTTGTTCAACAGGTATGATTTATGTTTAACATGCAATTTTATGTCTAAAAATATATGATTAAATCTCCAAAATTATTTTTAGTTTTACTTTATTCAATTAAATATATTAAATTCTAACAATCAAATAAGTAGCATATTTTTATATAGTGCAACCTTCTATTTTCTTATATAAATAAAAAGAGAACAAAATTAGCAATTGTTCTCTTTTTTCTTAAACTTTTCTTTTATAATAGCCATATTAATATAAACAAAACCAAAATTAGTTATTACCATCTTTCTCTTTTGATAAATCATCTCGAACGGCTTTATCATACGTTTGAATATTTTTAATGATTTCACTAATTTGCTCCGTTTCTTTTGGATTGAATAAGTACTCTACTATCTTTGTTGGAATAACAATAATTGCACTAATAAATGAAATAACTGCTGAAATTGTTGCCAACGGTTCATTACGGAATGCAATAATACAAACCACAACAGCAATTATAACAAAAATAGCAATCATTGAATATATAACATATTTTTTCTTTATTCTATTTTCGTTTAAAGTTTCTTCTAAATATTTAGAATAATTATTTAGTATTTTTGTATATACTTTATTTCTCTCATCTAATTCTTTTTCATCTTTTCTATTATGTGGTAGTTCATCTATAGAGTCAGCATTTTCTAATTCTTCTGAATCAAAATCTTCAGAAAAATCATTTAGTCTATTTTCATTAGACATTTAATACTTCCTTCATTCGTATACGAACAGCAGTTTTAGGTGCATTAAACGTATCAGATAACCCTTGAACAATAATATTCTTATCATCTATATTATTAGATAATTCTGAGTAAGCTTCTTTAAAAGATTCCTTTGGCATTAATAAAGAAGCAGCAAAACGATTTGCTCTCATTTCTTTAGCATTAATAGCCTCATTTGTTCTATACGTATTTGAATATTCATTATGAGCATTACTTTCATAATCATAAATATAATGTGCTAACTCATGACATAAAGTAAAAAGAATATGTTCATCTGTATCCTGATTATTTAAAATAATAACCTTATCACTTTTATATCGATTAACTAATTTTTTAGAAATACCAATTGTTCCTGAAAGATTTCTATCTTTGAATTTTGCTGTATAGATTTTAAATCCCATTATTTTAGCAAGTTCTATAATCGGTACTTTTCTTTTATCCAATTTCAAGTTATAATTCGGATTACTCAAAAAATCGTTTAGTAAAGCTTCAGCATCATCATCGATTTGACTACTATCAAAATAATTGGAAAAATCATAATTATGTTCTTGCTTATATTTTTCAATTTCAATGCACATCCAAATCATCTCCTTTCACCTCCACCAAGATTATATATCTTGGTTAACAAAAAAAATGTAAAACGAATGCATTACTTATAGTGATTGACAACGGCTATACGTGTTTAATAATTTCTAGTATATTACCATTAAAGTTTTACAAATTAATTATTGAGGAAACATCTCTAATATCATTATTGATTATATCAAGAATTAACGGAGTTGTAAATATACCAGAAAATCGTGAATATGTAAAGAAAAATTTTTATTTTATTCCATTTTTACTTAATTTTATTTTAAATCAATAAAATTTCAAGAGAATTTATTAATTTTTAACATAAAAAAACTTCTCTCTAATGAAGAAGCTTTCCTTAAAAAAATTTACTATTTATTAATAATAGCCTATATTTTTTAATTATCTTTTGATGTATATCGTATATTTTTTGCTGCATCCATATCATATTTATTATTAAGCTTTAGTTCTATTTCTTTAACCATTAACGTTGTAGTTTTTACAAATAATTTGAAGTTTTTACTATTGTTTTTTGATGAATAACAGCCGCACATATTATGATACAGATAGTATTCCATATCTAAATTTGTAATAACTATATTTAATAAATTTAGCTTATAATCAAATTTATTAAACTTAATATAAAACTCTGTAAAAGATATAATTGCAGTTAAAATAATTACCAGACCTCCATTTAAAAAATTCCAAAAAGTGAAAACTGGTATCAACAATAATGATATTGCTCTTATATAAGAACTTATTTTTAAACACTTTTTCATAGAATTTTCTTGATCAATATAATCATCCCTTGTTTTTGTTAAGTCATTCAAAAATTTTATTTCTATATCTTTGTTCATTTATTACTTCCTGAATTCGATTGAGAACCATTTGAACCATTTGGTTCAAAGACCGGTGGATACCTATTTTTATTATTATTACCTGGTAATCTTCTACTATGATGTATCCTACCATTTCTTGAAGGTGCTTCATAATCATCACGTTTTTTTGTTGGTTGTTTTCTTTTTTCTGCTACTGCAATTGCCATCGAATATTCCTCCCTTTTTTATTTAATAGTAAAAATATCAATCGTTTTAAATAATAAAAAATAATCGCACCTACTTTTTTATTAAATATGACTTTTTTCTATTTTTTTCTTGTTTATATTAATATTACAATTGCGCTGTTACAAAAAAAAGATTAATTGATTAAGTGGTTAAAAATCCGTTTAACATGCATGAATACCAACTACAATTGTTAACCGATTTATCACTTATATTATATTTATACAATTAATAATTACTTTTCTGTAATAATTTTTAGGCAACTAGTTACAGGGATGTCTTAACTGCACCATCCCTATGCACTTATATAATTACAGTTATCCCAAGATAAAGATCAATTAAAAAAATACATGTTAGATGTATTTCCATTGTTTTCCCTTTTTCTTGGGATTTTTATTATGAGTTCTTCTTCTACAAGTATCTTTATTTGCTTTCTTACTGTTCTTTCCGAAAGTCCTGTATCATTGACAATTGTTCTAACTGATGGGAAACACGACCATGTTTTCCTGTTTGCATATCGTAGTAATGCTCTATAAACCATTCTTCCTGCTGGAGTTACATTGGCACTTGATACTTTTGTATAAAAATACATATAATCCTTATTCAACTTTGACACCCGCCTCATTTATTATTTTTTTAAGATCAAATTTTATATTGTCATCTTTTTCAAACCTATATTTTAAAATTGATGTGATCTTATTTATATCTGCATATTTAACTTCTCTTTGCACTCTCTGATTGACTTGATATTCCTTGTCCAACTTTATCTTCCACTTAATGAATAATCTTAATACTGTTTTCATTGGATGCATTCCTGTCTTCATCAAAATAAAATGACCCTTTGGCATACTCTTTAATTCATCTGTTGTCATAAGAGGTCTTTCTATCATTTGTAAAGACTGTGATGGATCATTTTTCCCTTTACTAACTGATCCACTCATAACAGTCTTTGATCCAAGATTTTCACTCATTACTTTCGCTGTTTCTGAATTAGGTGCAAAACCGCCAAATAGTGTATCCTGACAGTTATCCACAATAATACTCGCTCCTTCTTTTCCATAATTCTTTTCTAACTGTGCTAATGATTGAATTATTGCTACTATGGAAATATTTCTTGATCTCGATGCCGAAAACATCATTTCTGCTGATTCGATTTTAGGGATAGTTCCAATTTCATCTAGATACATAATGACCTTTCTTTTTAATCTTCCACCCTGACTATCAGCACAAGCCAACATTTCACGATAATACTGTTGAATAAAAAGAGAAATCAAAAAGTGTTTTGTGTTATCTTCTTCAGGCATTACTAAAAAGATTGCAGATTTTTCACTGCAGAATTTTTCTATGTCAACTGTAGTTTCAAAACATAATATCTGTTCAATTTCAGAATCAATAAATGCATTTAAACGTGATAAAACAGTAGAAAGAACAGACATCATTGCCTGTTCTCCTGTATTCAAAGCAGCTCCAGCAAACCACTTTGCTTTATGGTTATCAGGCAAATAATCAAGCAAGATCTGAAACTGTGTTTTCCCTTTTATTCCAGAAGGTTTCAACAGATCCTGAACAAGTTTAAATACACTGACGATATGTCTTTCTCCATCATCACAAAATTCAGAAATAATTAAAATGATACTTGTAAGAAGTCCCTCTGCCGAATCATAAAAGAATGAATTCTGACCATAGCTCGATGCACTTTCTCCATCAGAAAAAATAATTGTTTTAGCAATTATTTTGGCGTACTTTTCTGTCTTGGCTTTTAAAGACAAATCATTTCTGTTTTGTTTGTACTGATCCATATATTTATTGACCATATGAAGCATATTGTTCCCATCTGAAAAAAGGGGGTTTCTTAAGTCAATAACTGAAATATTGTACCCATAATAATCATGAGCAATTCCACCATAATTACGATACAGATCACCTTTTGTATCCGTTGTTATAAAAGAGACACCACTGGCACAGGCATATTCTAAATTTGGATATAAAAAATGGGCTGTTTTTCCAACACCAGCAGCACCAATCATCAATAAATGAATATCATCACAATCAACATATCCAAATGTTTTTCCAAAGTTTATTTTACTTCCTACAACCAATCCCTGTGATTTCGGAAGATCAATACCTTTTCTCCAATTCACACTGTCAAATTCAATATATTTCAAACTTTGATGAACCTCTTTATCTGTCGCAAATCGAGCTGTTCCATATTGTCCATCACCGACTGTTTTCGATTTGATCTTATTCAGATTATAGTTTCCATTAAAATACATAGCACATCCTATAAAAAGAAAGAATAAAATACCAAACGCTATAAATATTCCTTGTGATTTTGTCATTGTTTTTTCTCACCTTCTTCACCTATTCATTCAAATCCTTTCATTTGAAAAGACTCCTCATAATTTTCAACTGGTTCAACATATTCACTGATAATATTCAAAGCCTCATCATAGCTTTTCGCATTGAAAGTTATTCTTTCAAACATCTCGTTGGCTTTTTCTTCATACCCTGCACTTTTCAATGTTCTTGAGGCAATACCCATAAGATTAAAAATATTTCCATCTTCACCTATCATCTTTGCCTTTGGTCGTTCTTCTTCAAGAAGACCATATGCCTGTTTATTTTCCATAGCTTTATAAATCTCCCTTCTATAATGAACATCCATATAAAAAAGACCTGCAGATAAATTTCTACAAGCCTTTACTAGATTATTTCTGTTATTTCCTTTAACACAGTTTTTATAGTCAGCTACTGACTGACAAACATTTTCAAACAACTTTTTTGTATTGCCATTGTCCCTATAACTTCTATAATCCTGTTTTAAATATGACCAGACTGGTGAATTATCTGATAATGGATGAGAGAATCCTAAAAGAGAATGCTCATGGATCATTGTCATTTTTAAAAGTCTATCCAACTGTGCCTGAAACTTAAAATCATCTCGTGGTTCTTTTCCATTAAAAGAATAATAAAACTTGGCAAAAAGCGAATCAAATTCATCTTCTTGAAATTTGTCTTTTACAATTGTTTTAAAATCACTTTTGATATTTGAAACATATTTCATTGCTTCCTGATATTTGGGACTGTCCGTTGATTTAATAAATTCAACATTATTTTGTTCTTTCAGATCTTCATTAAAATCTTTATTTCTTGCTCGAATACATGAAATAGTGTAACTGCCTTTTTCATTTAGAAAATCACTTATTCTCTCTGCTCCTTCGATACCTGCAATATCATGATCCAGACACAAATAAATTTTATTAATATTTGGGTGAACATCTAAAAAATGATCTAGTCCTATTTTAGAAAGTCCATTCAAAGCAATATAACTGTTTTCCATCCAATTCGCTTTGTTTAAAGAAATATAGGAAAGCATATCAATAGGTGCTTCAAAAACATAAACCTTGTTGGATGATCCTTTATAATGAAACGGATATAATGGATCAGAGCCTTCTATATTTCCTCTAAATGACTGATTTTTACCATAAGTTGCAGTACCTCTTTTATGCCCATGACGAGCCACACCATTTTCATCCAAACCAACAAATACAGCATTGTGATATTCCTTATCTTCGTAGATCAAACCTTTTCTTACAAATTCATCAATGACTTCCTTATCAAGAAATCTTGTGTTCAAAAGATATCCATAGACCCTGTTTAAAGTTTCATTTTTTTCAGGAAGTTTAAATTCTGCCTTCTCAGTTTTTTCATAAGGAACTGACATTTGAAGATCACCCACATTAGATAGAAGAAATTCCACAGCCTGCTTAAAATTATAGTTAAAATATCTTTGAACAAACGCTATTGGATAACCACCTGCTTCTGCCTTCCAATCATAAAAGCGATTACCTCTTACAGTAATACTTGTATGCCTTGCCCATCTCATATCCTTTCCTGATTTTATGAGTGCTTCACCTTGCATTTGAAGAAAAGATGCAATATCAACTGAATTAGCCATTGCAATCTGTTCTTCACTGAACATTCGTGCCATTACTGATGCCTCCTTGCTTTTTTCTTTTTATTTTGCTTTTTGCCTTTGATTGACTTTACTTTCATAGACTCATCTTTTTGTATATGCTTAATACTTTTAATTTTATCCTTCATATCTTTCACCTTTTTCTTCAAATTAAAAACGAAGTGAATGATCATCTTCTCTATGTCCCGTTGCACTTCGTTTTCTTATTAATTTCTGTTTGAGTTTATGTTCGACTCCTGTAAGAATGGTATTTCTTATTGGCAACTCATTTTCAATGATTCTTCCAATATGACGAAACATTCTTGTTGTCATCATACTTAATGGAACTTCTTTTATATCATCTATATGATCTAAAAAATATTGAGCGTATTCATTTCCATTTTCAGCGGCCAATGTTAATAGTTTTATAGCTCTCTCTTTATCCTTTTCAACATCTTTTCCTAAAAGGTACATTTTGCCTAAATAATACTGTGCATATTCATTTCTATATTCACAAGCTTTATTCAAATAATAAATTCCTTGCTCTACATTCTTTTCAGTAACTTCACCTTCAACAAGAATTTTACCAATTTTAAATTGTGCTACTGAAAAATTTTCATTTGCCGACTGATAAAGATAATGAACATACAAATCATTATCTCCTAATTCCCTATAGATATTTGCTAGTCGGTTATAAGCAAATTTGTTATCACCACTTTGTTTATAACACTCTATTGCCTTATCCAAATCACGATCTACATAGAATCCATCATGATAGATTTTGCCAAGTATATATTTAGCTAATGGAAGTTCACATTTTTCAAGCCATTCTATACTTTCTGGAATCATTTCAAATTCATTGTTTTTAATTGCTAAATTGATATCACCTATTTTTCTATAGTCACGTCTTATTTTATATCCTTCCAACAAACTTTTTTCTTCATTAAATTCCATACCTGATTCATTAGTCACATCATCCAATTCACTATTGCCGAAATTGTGAATATCTTCAAAATCCTGCATGACCATATTTAAAATCATATTCTTGATGCTTTTAAATTCTTTTTGTTCAAGTAGTGGTAAACGTTCAAGGACAGTGTCATTATATGTTTCATTGACTTGTTGTTTATACAGATACCATTGTTCATAGAGCTGTGCTATATTTTTATCCTTTTCCAACTCTCTTAAAATGTCGTTGATGATCTGCTTTGATTCCTTTGGAATATAGGCATACATCATTCTTCCATGATAATCTTTCAAGCTCATTTTTAGTTTTAAAAGGTCATTAAAGATCTGCGAACTGTCAAAATGTTCATGATCCATTCCATTTAAAATTTCAACGACTTTTTCTTTACTGTATTTTTTTATTTCATCTCGATTGGCAGTCTGATTTTCATAAATATGTAAAAGATCATTTTTAAAAATACTTCCAGCATACTGTTTTCTGATTGACTCTATTCCTTTTTTAGTTAAATAACCCTCTTTAGGATTCTTTGAATAGGCAACCATATGAATATGAGGATGATGACCTTCATTATGAAAAGCAGCAAACCATTTGAGATTGTTCGGATCTATCTTCATTGCCTTTGCCAGATCATTTCTTTTTTCCTGACAAAGTGACATCCAGCTTTGAACTGAATCAAAGCCTAAACGGGTAGCATCCTCTCTTTTTATAGAAATGATATGTGTCCAGACGTTGCCTTCATGTTCTCCTATTTCTTTGACAACATCACTCAGTTCAAATTGAAGACCTGCATCTGAAAACAAACCATGCTCACCAAGTTTTTCTACTCTAGGACGATGTGAAATATAATCTATATAATTTTCCTTTGTTGTAATATCATCAAGATTAGTATCAATCACACTCGATATAAATTCACTGGCATTTTCTCTTGTTGGATTTTCTTTGAAATCATTATATTCAAACATTCCTGTTGCAGTTGGATAATCCTTTATAAGCTGTTGAATAAGTTTCTGCTGTTTCTTTGTTGCCTTCATATTTCCATAATCACTTTTAAACTTTTCTACACCTTCTCTGGTAGCAATATAATTCACATAATATTCTTTATGACTTTTACCTTTCATATATCCTGACTTAACAATAATTCTTACCATAATCTTTACCAAATAAAAAAGGAAACCTTTTTAAAGTTTCCTAACATATACTTCCTATCTTCTATTTAAAAATACATCTGCAAGATCATATCCCAAATACAATGCCTCTTTAAAAATAACTATTTCATTTTCAATTTCTATTTCTGATGAACATCCTATCCATTCTTCATTTATTTTGTTTGCTTCTTCCTCACCATATACTTGTATCAATGCCTTCATAATTTTTTTATGAATTTCATCTCTGATTTTATTTAACTCACATTTTTTTGAAGAATCCTTTCTAGTATTTTCATAGAATAAGTCATCTCCATAATAAAGTTGTTTTATAAATTCATCCTGTTTTGACATGTAGATCATTCCTTTCTAGACGACATACTATCACAACAGTTTTTATATAGCTATTATGAATCAGGAACCTTTTTGATATTTATTTATTTCTTCAAAACTTATCTTGCCATTGGTTGCTTTAACTTCGTTCATACACTTCACTCTTAATTTTTTAAGAGTGTCATTATCAACATCAGCTATTGCTGATAGAACATTCATGACCATTGAAAGCTCTACAGTATTTTTATATAGCAATTTTGAAATACGATCTTCACTTGATTTAACAGTTCCTTGAACTGCACTTGAAATAGCAACAGGCAAATACTGATTTTCCAACGTTGAGCGATTGTAACCATCATAAAACATAATTGCTCTTTCAATAAACTCACTTCGACTTTTGCTGTCATCTGTTTTTGTCATTTCATCCAGTCTGTCCATCACATCTTGACTTAGCCAAATCGTTGTTCTTTTCTTATTCACATTTTATTTTCCTCCAATAAAAAAAGGATACCTTTGTATCCGTTTTTCTCTATTATATATAATTTTAAATTTATCAATTTTATTATTCTGTTTATAATTTTACATTCATTTTTTCATCAAATATTCTTGAATTTTCAAGCAATCAGAAATGACCCCATTTGTGTCGTAGGTAGTGCATAGGTAGTTAATAGGTAGTTATTCTCAATACACTGGTATATTGACTTTCAGTTTTGTATAAACTATAATGTAGTTGAGAAAAGGAACTGCCAGTAAGCGGTTGTCCTTGGATTTTGTATTTTTGTTAAAATAACTAACTCATACTTTGACCAGGAGTGAGGTAGTTATTTTTTTTCACTTTTATCAATTATGATAAGAAGTAATTTAATAACAAGCATCATTAAAGACACGACAAGTGTTAAACAAGTTAACACTACCATGACTGTTTCATATGTTGTCATTCGCATCACCTCCGTTTTTCATATTTTCCCAAAACTTCTAGGAATGTGAATTTCGAAGGATTGCGTACCTTCGTCATGACGACCAAGGATAACCACCTACCGTATACGGCTGTTCCATTTATGATTATAACATATCACATATTTTCAAACTACATTTTTCGTCAAAATTCTGCTTACGCTGTTTTTGACGACCTGTTATCTCCTGTTGTTTCTAGGAGAACATTTAATATACAACGCCACTATTGACGCACTGTCTTCAATAATGACGTTGTTTTTCTTTTGTGAACTTCTTTGAAACAACGGGCATTGCCCGTTGTTGTAAGGTGAAGCGACGTCGCTTCTTTAACCTGCACACGCCACATCTTTTAAAAGTTACCCTTATTTTTCAATTCAAATTGGACATTCTATCCATCTGTTTTGAAAAATCTTTAAAATAAGGGCACACGTTTTTAAACAAATAAAATTGGCATACTTATTCCATATTTCTATAAAAAGCGCACACGATCAAAATTTACCGCCAAACACTCCTTGATACATTGATTTATGGATGTTCCTCAATGATCGTTCTAGGCTTTTTACTAACGACAGGTTCATCTCCTTCTAATTCTTCAATGAATTCTCTAACCTCTGGTTTGACGTGTTTTTTATAGATTTGATTCAAGCTTTCCATAATTTCTACTTCAAGTGTTGTATTTTTCTTTGCAAGATTTGAGTTGATTGCTCGAACTCTTGCTTCAGGATATTTTATTTTTATCTCTTTTTGTTTAACCATTTTTAAAACCCCCTTATCGTTATTTCAATTTTTTCAAACACTTCTTGCTGCTCGATTTCCTCTAATTCATGAAATCTTTCTTTATATTCATTGACCTGTTCATCGGTTAAAGAAACTAGATCTTCTGATCCATCATCTCCTGCAATAAAAAAAGTGCCAGCAATAACATCTCTGCCAACACGTCTGTTTGCCTGTAAATTCATGAGTTTTCCTTCCTCGTTACAGACAAGAACAGTATTATCATTCAAGTCGATTTCTTCAATTAGACCGCCAACAACTCTTTGCATACCATCCAATGTATTTTCTATATATTCAACTTTTGGTTCTTTCATCGGTTCAACAACGAGTACACGTATTTTTTCATCGGCTTCTCGTATTTTCTCCTGATTTTGAACACTTTCAATAACATAGAAGCTGTCTTCACCTACAATAAGACCTAAACTTTGACCATTATCCCACTTCATATGGATCGTTCCCATATCATCAACTGTTTCTACAGTTCCTAATGTTCCAGAGGGAACAGGATGATGAGGATCGTCCATAGAATTGAGCATAAGCCTTGTTCCCTTTGGATATTTCTGTTTGATTTCCTTAATTTTATCTTGATTCATTTTCCTCACCTCCTTACATTTGCAAACTAAAATTTATTTTATTTTCCTGTTCGATATTCAACAGATCAACTTGAAAATTATCCTTAATAAACTCATTGACTTTGCCTGTTGGATGTCCTATATCTCCATCATCAAAATCACTTTGAAGTTGCATCGCAACAGAATTGATAAGTTCCATAAGATAATCTCTGGAATATTCTGTATTAGGAAACACCTTGTTGATATAAATACCATTTGTATCAAACAGTACCAAGCCATTGTGCTTTATAGAGATTTCAAGATCACCAAACATCCCTGCATTCTGTACAAAATTTCCAATTTCTTCATACTGAAGATCTATACATTTTTCATGATCCGTTTTTAAACAGCCAACATATTCTGTATGCAAGTAGTTCTTTATAAATTCATTTTGTTCATTCATTGCTATCGTCCTTCCATCATATTCAGTCTGTAATAACCACTCCAGTAAGACACAGTATTCATGGCAACATTGCTGTCGTTACTGTTTTCATGTATCCACACAGCTTCACCTTTTGCATTATTTCCTGCATAGATTCCCACATGAGTTGTCTTTCCTGATTTGTTAATTAAAAAGGCAAGATCACCCGCTTTGAGATCTTGCTTTGCTATTTTTTTGCACATTTTTATCTGTCCTGATGTATTTGTATTGCCAAGATTATTGTTCATAACAGTCCAATAGACCCAGTCTACAAAATGTGAACAGTCCAGTCCTTTTTTATTTCTTCCTTTGCTGTCTGGTGCAACAGTTACTCCAAAATCATTACCATCATATCCTGCACACTTGGCAGAACCACCCCAGTAATAAGGTATCTTTCCAACAGCATCCGCAGCCTGCATCACTATTTTCTTTCTGATTTCACTTGTATCTTCAGGCATATTTTTTATCAGTTCATCCATCTGCTCTTTGGAAAGTGTTGTGACTGTTTTTCCATCATTTCCAATCAATGCACCATAACAGGTTTCCATTGACTTTTTTGTATCTTTCAGCAGTTTTTCATTCAGGTTCTTTTCTAGACTGGCATAGATGACGGCGTTTACAGAAGTAGGGACTTTGACTTCTTCACCCTCTGTAAAACTGTTGACCCATACCTCTGCCATTTCATCTGAAAATACTTTATGCTGTGAAGAAACCATATAACCAATAAAATACCCTTTGACCTGATAAATATTAAGCGATGATCCATTTGTAAAAGTCTGATTAATTTTGTCAATATGACTGTCAATCAACACAAGTCCATCCTGTATTTCCTGAACATATTGCTTCATTTCACCTGTAAGTTCACTAATTGGATTGCCTTCAAACAGATCCGTTACAAGATTGTGATTGAATGAAATACCATCTGAAAAAATAGCACCAATTAAAACAGTAATAGCAACAAATGGTGAAACAATAACAACAGCTACATTTCTGACAAACTTCCTGCCATCATCACTGCTAAAAAAAGACAGAGCTAACTTTATAAGTTTTGTTTTCATTACTGTCTGACATCTCTATAACCATAAGGATACATTGCTGCTTCTGTTTGATTTAAAACAGTTTCTTTCATTTTTTCAACAGCCTCATCTAAATACTTTTCATCAAGAGAACAGTCTTTATATCCTTGCTTGATTATTTCATAGTATTCCTTACCTGGTACTCCATATTCATAACCATCATTCATCACATAAAACATCGCCTCAGTTGTAATTGTTCCATTAGAAATTCTCAAATTTTTCTTTTCGTAGAGGTGTGGATAACCCTCATAGCGATCAAGAAAATGCTCATCGTTTTCTGAAATTTCCCAAATACCTACAGGTACTTCCATTCCCTTTTTTGGTTCTACTGTCGCAACTGCATTGCTTTTATTTCCTCTAAACACCATTTCATAATTTGACAACATGCCTGTTCCAACCAGTTTAGCATCTGGACATCTGTGTGCCATCTGCTCCCTGTTTAAATTACTGCCATAAGCCACATAATATTTCATTCTTTTCTGTTCCTCCTTTACATCTGTTGCATGTGCATTCCAAGTTCTTCTTGAACATCTTCCAATGATTCATTATTTGTTTCCTGTGCACTTTGCAATCTTTCTCTTTGCATAACTGCCTGTTGTGGATCTTTCCATGCAATACATCCATCTAGATTTTTTAAAAGATGATGTCGTGCTGTTTTAAATTCATCGCCAATAAGTCCAAGTCGTAAAAGCCAAGTCCTGAACGTATATTTCTCATTAGACGAATGTGTCTTAACTCTGCTTGCCTTATTTTGAACCAGTGCCTGATGAGATATTGCCAAACAAAACTGGATATAGGTCTTGATTTCACCTGCATGAAGTGTTCCATTAAACATCCGAAATTCTATTGTTCCTTTTGAAAAAACACTATGAAAATTTAAGGCATGATACCTCGAATCATCATAGTGTTCGTATTTTCTGCTGGTATTTCCGTCATACCAGAGATTTTCAACTTCCTCAATATCCTTTGGCTTTTTTCGATTGAGCATTTCTAAAAAATCATCATCTATTTTCTTACAGAATCGTACTTCTCTTTGCGGTCTTACCTTTAAAGCTTTAAAGATAAGATCCTCTTTTGAATACATAATATTTGCAATATTTCTTAATGATCTGGCAGTGTGTTTTGAAGCATCCACATGAATGTGAATTCCACAGCTTTCATTGACTTTAGCATGACCATTCCTTCTTAATTCACGAACAATGCTCTGTATCGTTTCAATATCTTCATAATGACAGATAGGCGAAACAACCTCGACTTTATAATCAGGATCATAATCAAATCGATTTCCACATTGCGGTGTAATACTTGCATCTCGCACAATTTTCCATTTTCTTCCGTCTTGATCACAGACAGAATAGGTATCATATACACCACGTTCATGCCTAAAACCTGTATCAAAATGTTTAGCAATAATCAAAGCAGCGCTTCTTCTTGTTAAACCTGTCATTTCTATTTCTATTCCAAAACGCTGACTTTTCATGGATATTCATCATCCTATCTTCCGCCTTTATCACCAAACAGTTTTGATTTATAATCTGGTGCATGAACAATAAGGTTGTATCTTTCACTTCCACATTTATAAAGACAGGCACCTCTTTGTGGATATTTAATAAGTTCATATTCACTTTCTTCAAGCTGTAACGTATCAATATAAAATCTTGCATCCGTATTTCCTGCATTGAACAGGAACGTATGTGTTGGTATTGAAAACAATGGTTTTGTTAGTTCTCTGATTCCTTCAATATTGAAATCTTCCAGATTTTGAGAAGCTAAAATAACAGAACTTTCCTTTTTTCGAACACGCTTCATAAAATTTCTAATGTATTCTACTGCTGTTGTATTTGTTAAAAAAAGATAAAGTTCATCGATTGAAGCTACTGTAAACCCTCTTTTCAACAGCTCATTGGACATATAGGAAAGGATATTAAAAAGCATCGCATCTTTTAAAGACTTATTTGCCTGTAAAAGATCCTTAACACCAAAAGTCACAACCTTTTGTGAATGAATATTGGTATGCCCATTAAAGAAACGACTGTCACTTCCCACACATATTGAATTTAATAAAAGCAATATTTCACGCAGTGATTCTCTTGTATAAATGTTATTTCTGTTTGTGTTGTAATGTTTGTATTCTTCATCAATGTAATCATAGAGATCACTCAATATAGGGTAGTCGTCATGTTCTAGAACACTAAGATCCGTCTTTTCATTAATGTTGAATCTTTGATAGACCTTTACCAACATAATTTCTAACGTATCGATTTGCTCTTCTGTAAACGCCTTATATGTCTTGAAAAAATCCTTTAAAAAGGAAATATGCTGTGCAAGAACTGTTGACTGTTTAAATGCAACAGGAACATCATCTTCACCTGAATCTTCTATATCTTCTGACCATTGTTTTGGTTCAAGAACATTAATGATATATCGTCCTGCCATCATATCAATAAAAACACCGCCAAGATTATAGGTTACTTCTTCATATTCATGTTCAGGATCTAGAGTTATTAAAGACATTCCCTGTTCTCTTAAATTCAACAGTAAAAGTTTTAAAAGATATGACTTCCCCTGTCCTGAATTTCCAAGAATAAGAGCATTGGCATTTGTTCTGTCGTCACTTCTTTCATTGAAATCAACAATAATATTGCTTCCAAATTTATCGTGACCTATATAGATTCCATGCGGATCTGTCTTACCTGAATAGTTAAATGGAAAAAGATTTGCAACACTTGATGCTGGAAGAACACGTTCAAACTGCTCCTTGAATCCATCATATCCCGATGGAGTAACCGCTAGAAATCCTTCTTTTTGTCTTAAAAGAAGACGATCAACATTCAACTTGCTTCGCACAAGTTCTGTCATCATTTCAGTCTGAATAAGTTTAAGCTCATCATAGCTGTCAGCAATCAACTCAAAATAAACAGCACAGTGAACAAGTGGTTCTCTGTTTCGATGCATATTGGCAATCAGCTCAATAACATCATTAAGATTACTTTGAGCAGTTACTGTTTCTTTTAGATCTTGCGTATTGCTTTGTCTGAGCCTGTTTTTATTAGCTGCATTTCCAATAATCTTCTTTTCTTCTGCAGAAGTGACCTGTCTGGCATAAATATGCAAGGTGACTCCGTCTTTTTCACCCATATAACGTAAAAGTGCCTGTTCATCTGTAGAGGTTGGATACTCTCGTAATGCCCAGACACTTCTGTAGCTGTTTCCACAAATAAAATATTCTGTATAGAAACGTATTGTTGAAGGTGCAATCATATCAAGATAATCCTGCACTTTGATTTCTTCTTCATCTTCAACTTCACTCTTTTTGAATTTACCAAATAATTTATTGAATGCCATCATACCACCTCTTTCCGTCGTAATCTTCAAACTGACTTGTTGTAACATTCTGTTCAAAATAGACAGCCAACATTCTTTTAATCATTTCCTTATCTGCTCGTGTTACAGAGATATTTTGCATACGAATGAGTTTTTCAATACGATGGATCAAAGAATGTACTTCTAACTGATCATCAGGTTTTATACGAACAGCGATCAGGAAAAGTCGTGCTGTTGCTGTCTGTGTTTGAATCTTATCCAAATGATACAGATCTTCTTTAAGAAGCTTGATAACAACTTCTTCTGTTTCTTCCTGAATTCTTTTTTTCAGAAAATATTTGTTTTCTTCAAAATTATCTCGACTGTTCAGACAGATAATTTCAATATCATTTAGTCCTTTTACAACATTTGTAAGTGCAAATATCTTTGCACCTATGTTTTCTTTTGACATAACAGAAAGATTTTGTGGCTGAACAACAAAAAAGACGACTTCCTCTCCATTAAACAGTTTTAAACTGTAATCGGTAATCGTCTTAGTATTGATTAGCATCCTTGTACTGGATACTTTTTTATTTTTCTTTGTTTTCTTTTTCACGGTATCTTTCTTCTCTGTTTTCTTCTTTCTTTTCATCATAGCCTCCATTTCTTTTTCCTGTTTTCTGTATTCAAGGGTGTTTTTATTTCACCTGTAAAATGCCATTTATATAGCTGTTGTGAAAATATAAAGAAGGCAAAGGCATATGATAAAAAATCAAAGATACTGGTATCAGCCATACGGATAGTTAAAAAAGCATAGCACCCTACTAATGCCATTGGCATATAAAAATTGGCATGAGAAATGGCAATCACTCCAATGATTGCCCCCACACCTACGATTCCAATATCTCTTAAATACCATAGCCATAATGTTGCCTTCCCTTTTAAATTATCGGGATACATATACATTTTAGTTCAACCTCATTTCATCATTCATTTTTCTATCGACCTGTATATAGGTCATCCATTTCTTTTCATAATAATGCTGTTCAAGATAGCGATACAATAACAGATTCACCCACTCATCATATTCTGGAACTTCTTCATAAAGAATGATTGGCTTTGAACATTGCTGTACGATTTGAACTTTTTCATCACAAATCGCATCAAAAACACAGTCCTGCCAGACACCCTTTTCTTCTGTTTCTTTTACAAGTTCATCATCAACTAAAATCATTCCACTTAACAAATTTGTATTTAAATTATCAACATCATATGTAAAACAATGCTTTTTCCCAACGATACCTTCATACTTGCATGTTGCAACAAACCATTTATATTTTTTCAGTTCTTCGATAGTCATGCTGTACCTCCTACAACAGAAATACCAAATAAGCAGGAAAAATGCAAGATGATTATTAGCTTCTGTTCATAATTGTTTTTGTAATATTCATAGCTGACTGAGCCGCATAAACAGTAGACATGATATTTGCTTTCATGCTTGTATCAAGTCCAAACTGTCCTGCAATTCGTGGAATTTCACTTGCTGCCAGTATCAAGCCGATTCCTAAAAGACAGTTTTCTTTCATAACACCCAGACCTGCAATTAAAATGACTGCCTGTAAAAATGCAGTAAGACATATACCAATGATCTGCTTGCACCATTGAATAAAACCATCTGTATAGCCACGCACAATTGAAAACATATAAAGCGATCCTACTGCAATCATTACTAAAAGGATACCTCCTCTTTTTAGATTTGCGAAGAACACTTTGATAATGGAATAACCCATCATAATCAGCAAAAAGATAAGCAGTACCGTTCCAAGCGACAGCTTTTGCATATACGACAGTGATTTAATTGCTGAATCACCTACAGACTGACTTCCTACAAGTTTAGCAAGTCCATTGGACATGGTTACCTGTAAAGAAATGCAGAATTTATACAATTCTACAGGCAATACAGTAAACAAAGACACAGCCATAAACCCTTTCATAGCATTAAGACAGGCATCTTTGATACTGCCTCGCCCGCTTTGATATTCAACAGCTATTTCAAATACTGCAACGACCATTCCTGAAACAAACAGCGCCCATCCAAAAAGTCTAAACAGTTCTATAATGGCTCTTACAAAGTCATAGTCAAACAGATCGGCTCCCATTGATCCCATCATACCAAAGAATTCACCTAAAAATTCAAGTAGCTTACTGTAGATCCAGTCAACAATCTGACCCATGACCTTATCTGCGACAAAATCCCATAAAAACATAATCTATTCCTCTATAGGACTTTCCAGATATAGTTTGGTGCAATCAAGGAAAATGTTAAACACGCAAACAGTATTGCTGGTGTTGTCCAATCAAACTGTCCTTGTTTTCTGTAATCAAAATATGCCATTGCAAGTTTAGCAAAGAAAAAGACAGCAAGTATGATATCAATAACAGGAAACACAACATTGTTAACAATATTTTTAATCTGCGACTCCATTTGTTTCCAAGCCTGCTGAATAACACTTGAAACATCTCCTGATGCATAAGACTGTTTCATTGTTAATACAAGCATTATTAAGACGATCGTCAAACAGATAATGACCTTTACTTTTTTATTCTTTAAAATTTGTACCATTGTTTCCTCCTTCTCTAAACAGCTTCTTCGATTGTCTGTTCATTTAATAAATCTACAAGATCCTTTGCAAATAATCCTAAATCCACATTTTGCTTTAAAAGACAGGTAATCATATCTTTTCCTAAATAGCTCAACACATACTGTGGATTGGTAATGACCATTTGTCCCTGTTCAACAATGATCTGAATACTTTCATAATCCAAATGGCACATATCAAATACCCTTTTGGGAATGCAGTAAAAATCTTCATCGAACAGTTCTTTTTCATTTTCTGCAGTTACTTTAAAGCACTTGTCCTTGATTCCATTTTCCTGAATCAAACAGACCGTTTCACCTTTTCTTAACAGCAACTTATTAACTAAACTTTCAGGAAGGGTCACTTTATTCCCTTCCTCAAGTTTCATCTGATACTCATTCATCATTTTCATCACCTCCATCCTGCTCAAATAAATCAAGCTGTTTCTGTATTCCTGAATTCTTCATAGGATTGTAGTTGGAAATCAACACTTCTGGAAACTGTGAACTCTTATCATAACGAAGAGCCATATTGTTGATTCTTGAAAATCCTTCAATATAAAAATCTTTGTACAGATCTCGTATAAATTCACAGTCATTGTAGGAAAGCAGGAACTTTCCCTGTAATTTCTTTAAGGTATTCCTTAAGCGAATGTGATCTTCCTTTGTGAATACGACAGAATAATGTCCTTCAGTTTCATAGTAGGGAGGATCTAAATAAAAAAAGGCATCTGATCGATCGTATTGAATAATCAGTGCCTCAAAATCCTTGTTTTCTATAACTGTATTTGCCAATCTGTCGCTGATTTGCCAGACCGTATTAAATGCTTTACGTACATCATAAGGTCGACATCCAAAAGTTTTACACCCTGAACCATAGGAATATCTGACAAGCTTAAAAAATGCAACAGCAAGTTTTACATCCTGTTTTTCAATTCGTTCTTGCTTCATGATTTCCATGATTTCTTCTTGCTGAAGTTCGGTAAAATAAACCTTTACCTTTTCCATTTCTTCCTGTAAAAATTTATCTTCTACTCTTTGCTTGGTTATAATTTCTTTATAAAGATTAAAGATATTTCTTCCGTTTTCAGGAAGATAACCAAGTTCCTGAATAAAAGCCAATGGCTGATCTCTTACAACCGCAAACATATTTGAAAGGTTGTTGTTGAAGTCATTATAGACCTCAAACTTATCTGGCTTTTTTCCAAACAGTACCCACCCTCCTCCACCAAACACTTCAATATATCTTCCATAGCTTTGTGGAAATCTTGCATAGATCAAATCTCTAATAGACTTCTTTCCACCTACCCATGAAATCAAACTGTTCATTTTCATCTTATAGTCATCACCTCCTTCAAAATTATTTTTCTTTGTTACAGACAGATATTCTTAAATGGAAACCATTCAATATCTGCAATCCAGTATTTATAGACAATGTAAAGAAAATAGGTAATGAAAATGACTAACAGCATAAACATTACCTTCTGATTTCTATTCATCTTTACCTCTTTTGATTTTACAAATCACTGCTGCAATTAATAATCCACTGGCAATTAGTAACGCACTCAATGATTTATAGTCTGTATCATCACCTGTTTTTACAACAACAGGTTTTGCTTCATCTTTCATAACTACTTTTTGAACTTCTCCTGTATCAGAGATTGTAAATTCAACATCACTTGCAACATTGTAGCCTGCAGGTGCTAAATCTTCATGAAGCACATAAGTTTTTGAAACAGTTAATCCTTCGATTCGATGTGGTTCTTTTCCAGAAGTCCATGATTCAACTACTTCACCTGTTTCCTTGTCTTTTAAGGTAAGTTTAGCTCCTTCAATTTCTTTTCCAGTTGTTGCATCTACTTTTGAAATATCTACCTTTGTGATTTCATCTTTCATTTTAACTTTAGTCACACTTCCATCTTCATTTACTGTAAATGTTACATCACTTGCTGTTGCATATCCTAATGGTGCAAGATCTTCATGCAAGATATATTTTTTACCTGATACAAGACCTCTGATAATGTGAACATCTTTTGTTGATGTCCATTCTTCTACAAGATTTCCATCTTCATCTCTTAATGAAAGCTTTGCACTTTCAAGTTCTTTTTCATTAGTTGCATCAACTTTTGAAATTTCAGTTGCTGTCTTTTTATTAAGAACATCAAGTTCTTTTGAATAGATGATTTTATCTGTGTGATCATAGCTTAAGTCAATGTCATAGACCTTATTGTTTTTAACATATCCTTCTAATTCTTGTACTTCTTTCAATTCATATTTTCCAAGTGGTAGTCCTGAAATATGAATTTCACCTAATTCATTAGTCACATAATATCCGTTTTCTGAAATATCCATTGAAACAGCTTCACCTTTTTTATAAAGAAGTGTATTTCTTCCATCAAGTGAATAAATGTCTTCTTTTGCTGTTAATTGGAAAGTAACACCTGAAAGATCTTCTAATGTATCTCTGTCTCTTTTTTGTACATGGATTTCACCATGAGGTGCAATGTTCGTTACATTCTTTGTAATGACATATTCTTTAGTTGTTAGATCTTTTTGTTCAAGATTGATCTGATGTACTTTTTCTGAAAGCACATATCCTTCATTTGTTAAAGTTTCCTTTAATTCATATTTGCCCATGAATAACGAATCAATGACAAGTTTTCCATTGGCATCTGTTTTTCCTTTAGCAACAGTAGCTCCTTTTGCATAGCGTAAAGTACCATCAACTGCACTGTAGATATTTTCTTTGGCAGTTAATTCATATTCAACATCAGCTAGTGCTTCATTTGTAGCCTTGTCTGTCTTTGTTAAAATGATTTTTCCTTTTGGCTGTGCATTTTTAACTTTGACAGTTAGAATTGGATCTTCATCCTCATCCTTGTCATAATCTCTTGTATTTGTAATTGTAAATTTTACAGATTGTTCTAGTTGCAAGAAGCCTTTAGGTGTTTCTACTTCTTCGATAGAATAATCTCCCGCGTCTAACTGTAAAGGAAGTGTTACTGTTCCTTCTTCGCTGTCTTTTACTGTAACAACGTTTTTAGAATTAGTTGTAAATGTGTCATATTTTTTACCGCCAACTTTTTGTACAACATAGTTTCCTTTTGAATCTTTGATTTTAAATGATGCACCATTTAATGTGACTTTCTTTCCTGATTCAGCATCTAATTTGATAATTTTAAGTTGTGACGTAAATGGTCGGTTATTCACATTGACACGTTTTACCTGTTCAACATCTTTATATTCACTGTAATCATCTGTTACTGAAATTGTGAAATCTGGTGCTGTAATATAATCTTTAGGTGTCTTTGTTTCTTTGACGATATATTTCCCGTAAGGAAGATATGGTGTATTTGCTTTACCATTTGTATCAGTTGTGATGACTGCATAAGTTGTAGCATTATCCCATCCGACATGGTTAACTTCACTGTACAATTTGAACGTGAACTCTGCTCCTTGTAATCCTTTAACAAGACCTGAAATACTGTCTTTTTCTCCTGACTTGAAAACTTGGATCTTTTGCATATTCACTCTGTTAGTACCTTTTGCACTTCTTGATACTTTTGAAACTGTTTGTCCTTCATACTCAATTGATACACTGATCTTTGCATCATTGAAGACCAATGAATCATTTGTTTTTGATTCTTGAATGTAATATTTCCCTAATGGCAATTCACTCCAAGCAATCTTTCCATTGGCATCTGTTTTCTTGCTTGATACCAATGCACCTTTTTCATAGTAAGTTTTTGTTCCAGCCTGATTTGTAATCTTTTCACTTGCGTGTAATTCAAAAGTAACACCTTCAGCAGTAGCATCACCTTTTAGACCATTCGTTTTAGAAGTATCGATTTCTTTTTGAAAATCAATGTTTCCTTTAGGTTCATCATCTGTAACACTCAATACTGTTGTCTTATCTTTTTCTACTTTGACTGTAAAAGTATCTGTGTTTAAAAGATAACCATATGGTGCTTCTGTTTCCTTGACTTCATAAGTTCCAACCAATAGATCATTCACTTTGATCTTTCCATTTTTTACAACAGTATTTTCATTATAACCGTCATATGAAACAGATTTGATATTGAATTTTGCACCATCAATAAGATCTTGATTTGTATTCTTTTTAGTTAATTCCAAGGAACCAAAATCAAGCCATTCAATATTTAAATATAGACGTGCATCATCAGGATCCATATTCCAAGTTCCTTGTGCTTGAGTTCCAGCACCTCCATCATGAATAGCTAACGCTGTAAATCGTTCACATCCGTTTCCACATACATTGTCACTCACAAAATTTGATGGTGAATTTTGACATGGTGCTGTGAAATAAAAGCTTTGTCCGCCATAGACTTTTGCAGTACCACCTGTTTGTGTTGCAGAAGTTCCAGCAATGTGAATTGTCACATTTGAAGCCAATGGGATATTCACTTCAGCAGATGAAGCACCATTTAACTTCACAGTATTTGTGACTTGTTGATTATTTGTCTTATCATAGCTTGCTTTAAACAATGCTCTGTTTCCTGACTTGTTGCCTTCCCAAGAAACACCATTACCTGGATCAGGTAATGAAATGATTCGACGATAGATGTTCATGATATTTGTACCATAATTACTTCCGAATGTTTGGTTGAACAAGTTTTCATCAAAACCTTTCCATTGTCCTGAATAAGCGCCACTTAAAAAGATATGTGTCAAAAGATATTTGATATCATCATTTGTAAGAGGGTCATCTGGACAGATAGCTGTCTTTAGATCAGCATCCGCAGCAAATTCACCATAGGCTGCCGGACCTCCAAAGCCATAATAAAGTAGCTTTCTTACGTTTTCATTATTTTCAATGACCTGTGCAGGATATTTACCACTTGCAGGTGTTTTCTTTTCTGCTTCCAAACAGAAAGCCCATTTACCATCGTATTTACATGAATACGTTGACCATGAAGCAATGGATGGAATCTTTCTGCCCCACCATTCTGGATACTTGATATTTTTCACTCTTGTAAATTCTTTAGGAACGGATGGATCATAAGCATTTACGACACTCATTCCAAGCGTATTGAAACACATTGAAAATACCATTCCTATTGCCAAAAAAATCTTATATAGTTTAGAAAGTTTATTTTTCATTTTACTTTTTCTCCTGTTATTTATTGTTTGCAATGCAAGTTTCAAACATCGCCCTACTTCTTTTGTTTATTAAATGCAAAAAGGACAATCTTTCGATTGTCCTATGGCTTGAATACCCATTTGTTTAAATACATATATTCCTCCAACAAAAAAAGACAGATCATATCGACCTGCCTGCTTATAATATCAAATGGATAAAGAATGAGAGATTTTTATAAAAATTGTTGGTAATATTTTGAATTTTTCAGTAATTATTTATGATAAACTATTTACTTATTCTTTATCCGCATTTAATTCTATCATGTTTCTACATAGTTTGATAATGATTTACTTATAAATCCAATTTTCATTTGTGCCATAACGATAATGCGAAGCACCACATACTTCTTCATTTCCTGCACAATGTCCTTCATCTAATAATTGGTTAATTAAAATCTTTACTGAGTAATCGTTGCTATTATAGTAAGACTCATAATCTTTATAATCTATTGAATGTGTCAATTCTTTTCCACAATCACATTTAACCCAATATGTCACTCTTAAAATCTTTGTTTTTTCTTCCTTTTGAGGTTGTTGTGCATTAGTAGTATTTCCACTTGATGCTGGCTGACTTGGTGTTACAGAAGAAGGCTGATTACTTTCAACAGGCTGTATTGGTGTTTGTTTTGTTTCTACTTTCTTTTGTGTTTTATTTTCATTAGTATTTTGATTACTCGTTTCCTCTTGAGTTTGCACATCACTTTTTACAGATTCTTGATCTTCCTGAATCGTATTTTCTTCTGCTATTTGTTTGGATGTATCATTTACACTTTTATCACTTTCATTGGTTTCATCTTTGGATACATCTTTTTTCTTTGATTTCTTTTTTGATGCCTCTTTTTGTGAAATAACTACTTCTTTTTTGTTTTCTACATGGTTGTTCATTGGTAGTGCATTACAAACAACCAACAGTGTAGATAATGCTAAAACTATAATATTGCTTTTTTTCATATATTCTCATCTCCTCTACTCATTATCATCATTAAATTTGTACAAAGTCTATACTTGTATTTATTGCTTATCAGAGCTACCATTACCTTTATTGACTTGAAAAAAGCACATTGTAGCAATTCCTATAAATGCACCTATTTGCATTGAAACAATAGATATGATTATTTCTTTCATTGTACCACCTTCTTTCATAAAAAAAGATAGTAAATCTTCTGATCTACTATCTTATCATTCATATTCATTTTTAAAAGCATTACACTATTTCAATCCAACATAAATAATCGGCAATCTTCACTTTCATTCCATCCAAGATATGTACTCTTTGTATTGGACTTACTAACGAATCTAGTGTTCTCCAAAATACTTTTTCACTTAATTCGTTGTTGTTAATATAAAATTTCATTTGGTTTCCTGCTTTCTTTTAATGACATCCATTTTACCTCATCTTTGAAGTAAAAAATAGCGATTTTTAGGTAGTGACACCCTTTTATATGGGTGACATCCACGTAAATCGCTATTTTTTGATTCTTTAAAATATCTTAAAAAACGTTGATTTCATCGGCTTTTTTTCGATGACATCCATTTTAACTCTTAATTTTGGTGGAGATGGCGGGAATCGAACCCGCGTCCAAAAGCAATTCCTCCAAAGCGTCTACAGTTTAGTCCATTGAATGATTTAACTTGGCTACAATCAACGAACAATTTTACACCAAGCGATTCTTTAAATTTTCGTGGTTAAAGTCAAGACCCCTTCAACCCTTATCCTAAAAGTTATAATACTAACAAATAGCTATAGGCTCACTAAATGTTAGCAGCTTTCATGTCTATGTCGACTAAGCGAAAGCGTAATTAGTTTGTCTGTTTCCAGTTATTTTTTGTTTGAGTTTAACGTACTCCAACGACTGCAGCTAAGGTCAAACATACCCCTGTCGAATCCAAGACATCCCCAGATTAGTAATAATTTTTAAGTGATTTTTCGATATCTCTTTTTGCCGCTTTTTCTTTTAGATCATTACGTTTGTCATAAAGTTTTTTACCTTTTGCAAGCGCAATTTCTAATTTAGCTTTAGAACCACTAAAATACATTTTGGTAGGTACAACGGTTAAGCCACCTTCTTTAAGTTTATTTGTTATTTTAAGAATTTCTTTTTTATGAAGCAAGAGTTTTCTTGTTCTTCTTGCTTCATGATTAAAGATGTTTCCATGATCGTAAGGAGCGATATGCATGTTTTCTACATAAACTTCATCATTTTTTATTCTGACAAAAGAATCTTTTAAATTCACATTTCCTAACCGCACAGATTTAATTTCAGTTCCTTTTAATTCAATACCTGCTTCGTAAGTATCTAATAAGAAATAATCATGATGCGCTTTTTTATTTCGTGAAATAATCTTCATACATATCACCACCTTTTTTATCTTCTTTTTCTTTTAAACTTTTGTTTAGGCTTTTTATCTCGTCGCTTATTTATTATAACAGTTTTTTTCTTCTTTTTGTTAGATTTCATACCAACAATTTGAAAATCTATTGTTTTTTCTCTTTTCGAAGCTGCTGAAATCTTGATTTTTACTTTATCCGACACCTTAAAACGTCTACCTGTTCTTTTTCCAATTAATTGTAGGTTCACGTCATCAAAATAATAGAAATCATCTACAAGATCTTCCATACGAATGAGACCTTCAATAGTATTTGGAAGTTCAACAAACATACCAAAATTAGTAATAGAAGAAACAATTCCTTCAAAAGTTTCACCAATATGATCTTCCATATATTCAGCCATTTTCATATCATCAACTTCACGTTCAATATCAATTGCTTTTCTTTCAAGCGAAGAAGCTTGATCAGCAACATTTTGCATAATAGAAGCAAAATGGAAAAGAGTTTCTTGATCTAATTTCTTTTTAAATAAATACGTACGTATCAAGCGATGAACCATTAAATCAGGATAACGTCTAATTGGTGACGTAAAATGTGTATAATATTCATCCGATAAACCAAAATGTCCTAAACATTGTTCATCATATCTTGCCTTTGCCATGCAACGAAGAAGTAATGTAGAAATAATGACATGTTCATCTGTTCCTTTACTTGCTTCAACGATTTTACTTAATTCTTTAGAACGAATATCTTCTAACGAACCTTTTATTGTATAACCTAGAGTTCTAGAAATTGTAGAGAATTTTCTTAATTTATCTACCTTAGGATTTTCATGAACACGATAGATAAATGGTAAATCAAGCCATTTAAAGTGTTTTGCAACTGTTTCATTGGCAACTAACATAAAGGATTCAATGATGCGGTCACTTTCTCCACGTTGTCTTAAAACTACATCTGTTGGCTTTCCTTTTTCATCAACCAGTACTTTTGCTTCATTTGTATCAAAATCAATAGCACCACGATCTTCTCTTGTTTTTTGTAAGATTTGAGCAAGTTCTTTCATTAAGAAGAATAAATCACATACATGACTATATTCTCCTTGTAATTTTTCATCACCCGCTAATATCTTATTGACATTATTATAAGTCATTCTTTCTGTTGAATTAATAACCGATTCAACAATATCATGATCAACAACTTCACCTTGAGGTGTAATTTCCATAAAACATGAAATTGCAAGACGATCTACATGGGGGTTAAGTGAACAAATCCCATTAGATAATTTATGAGGAAGCATGGGAATAACACGGTCCACTAAATAAATTGATGTTCCTCTTGCAAGAGCTTCTTTATCAAGTTCTGTTCCTTCTTGTACATAATATGAAACATCTGCGATATGCACTCCTAAATAATAATTTCCATTCTTTAATTTCTTTAAAGAGATGGCATCATCTAAATCCTTTGCATCATCCCCATCAATTGTAACAATTGTTTCTTTTCTTAAATCTGTACGATTTTTAATTTCCTTTGGGTCAACCTCTGTTTCAATTGTAGAAATTTGATCATAAACTTCTTTAGGAAATTCTACATGTGCTTCATGTTGACTTACGACAGATAAAATATCTACTCCAGGATCACCAACATGTCCAATGATTTCTACAACATTTCCTTTTAAATAAGGTTTATAAGTTTTAATTTCAACAACAACTTTATGTCCTGCCACAGCCCCATGGCTATGCGCATGATCAATATAAATTGGTTGATTAAATTTTTGATCATCAGCATCAAAAACAAGTTCTCTTTTAGCATTCTTTAATAAACCAACAAGTCGTGTTTGTCCTCTTTGAATAACTTTAACAATACGTCCTTCTTTTCTTGAACCCGTTTGATGCTTTTTAAGTTCAACCATGACCGTATCCATATTAAAAGCATCTTTTAAATCTCTTGAAGAAATGAAGATATCTTCACTTTCTTCATCAATGATAACAAAACCAAAACCTCTTTTATTAATATGTAAAACACCAACGATATAATTTGAATTTTCAATTAATAAATATTCATTCTTTTCATTTCTTACAACCTTACCTTCATCCTCTAAATGATTTAAAGCTTTTAACAAAACCGTAAAACCTTCGCTATTATTTAAAGCGAGTAAAGCTTGTAATTCATGAATTGATCTTTCTTTTTCTTGTAGTAACTCTAAAATTCTTTCTTCCATTTTCTCACCTCCAAAAAAAATAGGACGCCTTGCGTCCTATTATTAATTCATACGTAGTAGAATTGCGATCACGAAGAAGGCAACACCAAGAATCATTGTCATACGAGACATTACTAAATCAATACCACGTTCTTTTTGCTCTGCAAAAAGATTTGAACTTTGACCAGTTAATGCATTAACAATATCATCAGATTTTCCACTTTGTAATAAACATAATATAATAAGCACAATGGCAATAACAACCATAGCAATTTTTAAAATCATATCAAACATATTTTTAACCTCCTTCGATTAATTTAATACATTGCATAGCAAATATTATCATAAAACCTTCATGAAAACAACATAATTTTGATATCTTATCAAATTTATGCATTATCTAAACCACAAATATAAAAACGATCGTCTACTTTGACAACTGTCACATTAACTGTTGTATTTAATCCTTCAACTTCTTCATTAAAAGTTAAAGAAATCAATACATTATAATAATTATTATCATCTAAATTAGAAATAGAAACCTTTGACGGTGAAAAAGAAATAATATTATATTTTAATACTTCTAATTCAGGATAATTATTCTTTTGACTATAAAAAGAAGTATTTGCATAATTACTAAAGTTTTCAATCATATCTGGATACATATAATCAAGACCACCAATTTCGTCATCTTTCTTATCTACAAAAGTATAATAATCGCATGCAAAATACGCCGCTACTAATTGACATTCATCTTCTTCATTATGCTCTTTATAACTTGTATCCAAACGTGCATAAATAGTATTCATGAGGTCTATATCACTTATTTTTGAATAAGGTGATTTAACATCTGTCGTTTTAATTGGTAGTTGTGGATTGTTGATAGAAATAAAATAACCAGCTACAACAACTAAACTCAAACATAAGACCCCAATAATAAAATGATCTCGCATTGCTTTTTTTGGTGTTCTTCTTTTTCGATATTGATCTAAAAATTTAATCTTTGGAAACTTATCAGAATCTATAAATATATTAGCTAATGTTAATAATGGTTTATATTTACGAGAAATCATATCCGTAATTTCTACAAAGATTTCAAAAAGAATCATTAAAGCAATAAATAAAATAGTTCCTGCCATTTGATTATAATAATAAAGATAAGAAGAAAGTGAGAATAAGATTGTTACTAAATATAAAATCAAAACACTTTTTCTTTGACTCAAATTAAGTTTAAACATTAAATTATGATGAAGATGTCCTCGGTCTGCTTCACTAAATTTTTTATGATGGATCTTTCTTCTTAAAATAGCAATCAATGTATCCATAATAGGAACCATCAAAACAATAATAGGTGCACCTAAAGTAAAGAACCCTGATGCATTATAACCAAAACCAAGCAAAGAAATGACCGATATCATAAAACCAATATAAAGAGCCCCACAATCCCCCATAAAAATCTTAGCTGGATGGAAATTAAAGAACAAAAATCCCATAATACTTCCCGCTAAAACAAGAGATAAAGCCGCAATATCACTTCTTCCTGATAAAATTGAAGTGACAGAAATCGTTACTAAAACAATAATAGAAATTCCTGCAGACAAACCATCAAGTCCATCAATTAAATTAATTGCATTGGTAATTCCAATAATCCAAAATAAAGTCACAATACCTGAAAGTAAAGTCATAGCATCACTTGGAAAATAACCAAAACCTTTAATGTAAACTTGCCCATAAACAATGACAATCAATGCTGCAAGCATTTCAAAAATCAATTTAACCTTCGGTGATAAATCATGAACATCATCATAAAGTCCCACCATAAAAATTATAAATCCTGAAATTAAGATGGCATTGATTTGATGATCTGTTTTTAAAAAAAGCATAGAACCAATTAAAGAACTTATATAAATAGCATAGCCACCAATACGTGCAATTTCATGTTTATGAACAGTTCTTTTGTTCATATGAGCCACAATACCTAATTGATTTCCCACTTTAATAATCAATGGAATCATTGCTGCCGATAAAATCATCGTCACAACAAACGATAAGACAACAGTAAGTGTCATGATGCCACCTCCTTTACTTGTATATTATTCATTATTTTTATACAAATTTCAATATACAATTGTTGGTCAAAATCATCAATTATCCTTGTATTTAGAACGATACTTGTCTATACTAGTATACAAGGAGGAATATATATGCATAGTTTAGGAATCTCTGTTTATCCCGATAAAAGTGATATTAAAGAAGTTTATGAATATATGGAAACTGCCGCTAAATTAGGTTTTTCTAGAATCTTTACTTGTTTTTTATCGATTCCAGATGATAAAAGAGAAAGTTATTTAAAAGAATTTAAAGGATTCATGGATAAAGCTCATGAATTAGGATTTGTTGTAGCCGCAGATACAAACCCTGAAGTATTTAAATTAATTGGAGCTACACCTGATAATTTAAAACCATTTGCTGATTTAGGGTTAGATATCATTCGTTTAGATGGTAACTTTGGTACTCAAGGAGACATCGCTGTTACTAGAAATCCATATGGTATTAAAATTGAATTTAATGCAAGTATGGATGCTGGTGTTGACTTATTAATTAAAAATGGTGGAAATAAAGACCAAATCATTATGTGTCATAATTTCTTTCCAGAAAGATATACTGGGTTAGATTTTGATTTATTCCAAAAATTCAATAAACAATGGAAAGCTTTAAATCTTCATACTGCTGCCTTTGTTTCAAGTCATAACGACCCAACAATTGGTCCTTGGGAAGTCTTCTGTGGTTTACCTACAGTAGAAATCATGAGACCATTACCAATTGAAGTACAAGCAAGATATTTATTAGCAACTGGTGATGTTGATGACATTATCGTTGGTAACTATCCTGCAAGTACAGAAGAATTAGAAGCATTATCAAAAATCAATTTCCAAGCTTTAGAATTACGTGTTGATGAAGTACCAGAAATTACAGATAACGAAAAATACATCATGTATGAATTCGCACCACATTGGGATCGATACGATCATTCATCATTCATGTTAAGATCAAGTTTCCCAAGACTTCAATTCAAAAACCAAGCAACTGTTCAAGATTCAGGATTTGGCGGAAAGAAAGAAGTCAAAAAAGACAAATCAATTCCACATCACGATTGTGGAAAAGAAGTCTTTACTCGTGGAGATGTCTTAGTTGTTAATGATAATTTGGCTCATTATCGTGGAGAATTAGAAGTTGTTTTAACTGAAATTCCAAATGATGGTGAACGTAACTTAATCGGTCGTATTAAAGACGAAGATTTAGGTTTATTAGATTTCATTCAACCTGGCCAACATTTCAAATTTATTAAATAATTGAAAAAGAAGCTTCATATAGGAGCTTCTTTTATTATTCCTCAATTGTCTTTAAATATTCTTCTAAGCCCTGTTCATCGACATGCCCAATTACTTCATCTGCGATTTTTTTAAGTTCATCAACAGCATTTCCCATGGCAATACCATGTCCAACATAGTGAATCATTTCTAAATCATTTAACCCATCACCAAAGGCATAGCTATGTTCTTTATCAATATGTAAGTATTCTAGTACTTTTTGCACGCCTTTTGCCTTTGAAGTATCAAGGGCACAAATTTCAAAAGAATTGGCAGTACCATGATGATCAAAATAGAATTTATCCGCAATATAATCAATGATCTTATCATGATCTTTTTTTGCACTAATTTCTATTTTTAAAGTACGATGCATTACTTCTTCTTTATCATAGTCTGTAATCAATTTTTCATGGCGAATATCACAAACTTTAAAGAATTCAATAAAATCATGATAAGCAGAATCAATATAACAATCCGTTGCTGTTTCAAAATCGTATTCACAATCAACGCTTTCTAACAAATTCATTAAATCATTCACTTTTTCATAAGGAATTCTATTTTCATAAATAGTTTCATGATTCAATTCTACATGAGCTCCATTACACAAAACAAAACCATTGAAACCCGCATCAATGATTTGATTTGAAATAAAAGCTAAAGGTCTACCTGAGGCAACAAATAAATAATGTCCAGCCTCTTTCAATCTTTTAAGTTCTCTTTTTACCCCTTCAGGTATTTTTAATTCACTATTTAATAATGTTCCATCTATATCAAAGAATAATACTTTTTTCATGCTTTCACCTCAAGTAGGATTGTATCATTTTTTATTATTCAATTTGTATGATTTCTAGATAAGAAAAAAAACTGTTCAAAGAACAGTCTATTTCATATAGTGTAAGTTTTCTAACATAACTCCACATCCATTAGCAACACAATTTAAAGCATCATCTGCCACAAATACAGGAACATTTAATTCAGATTCTAATAAACGGTCTAAACCATTTAATAAAGCTCCCCCACCTGTTAAGAAAATACCACGTGATACGATATCAGCAGCTAATTCTGGTGGTGTTTGTTCAAGAACATGTTTTGTTTCTTTCACAATTGTCGCACAAGTTTCTCTAAGTGCTAATTCAGTTTCATTAGATGTAATTGTGATTGTATGTGGTAACCCAGTTACTAAGTCTCGACCACGTACTTCAAATGTTTTATCTGAAGCACCTTTGATAGCTGAACCAATTTCTAATTTAATTTGTTCTGCTGTACGATCACCAATTAATAATTTATATTTATCTTTAACAAATTTGATAATATCAGCATCCATAACATCCCCAGCGATTTTTAATGATGAGCTTGTTACGATGTCACCTAAAGATAATACAGCAATATCAGTAGTTCCTCCACCGATATCAATAACCATATTTCCTGTTGGCTTATTAATTTCAAGACCTGCACCAATTGCAGCTACTTTTGGTTCTTCTTCAATAAATACCTTTTTAGCTCCACATCTTTCAGCAACATCTCTAATTGCTGATTT
This sequence comes from Faecalibacillus faecis, assembly GCF_003024675.1. Classification (GTDB taxonomy): domain Bacteria; phylum Bacillota_I; class Bacilli_A; order Erysipelotrichales; family Coprobacillaceae; genus Faecalibacillus; species Faecalibacillus faecis. The sequence goes on from NZ_PYLP01000016.1 coordinate 53,446, forward strand.
TTCGATAGATGTAATATTTGATGGACAACAAATTAAGATTGTTGGTCTAGCAAAAATTCCTTTTAAGTTTAATTTATTAATAAAATGAGTTAATAAGATTTCAGTAATTCTAAAATCAGCGATAACTCCATCTTTTAATGGTCTAATTGCTTGAACCCTACCAGGAGTTTTACCTAACATATCTTTTGCTTCTTGTCCTACAGCTAATGGCTTTTTAGTTTCTTCATCTATTGATACTACTGAAGGTTCATTTACAACAATACCTTCACCTTTGACATAAATTAATATATTTGCAGTACCTAAATCGATACCAATTTCTTTTGATAATGCCATTATTTTTCCTCCTTGTATGTTTTTCTTCAATATTGTATCACGATTTTAATGAAATACAAGGATAAAAAACAAAACAAATCACTTTTTTAAAAATAATAAATTCTTATGATGTTACCTCTATTTTTTCTACTTTTTGACCAAAATAACTTTGTGGATTTACACTTTTATCTTGTATCGAAACAATAAAATGTAAATGCTTCTTTAATCCTGATTGATAAACATTATTTCCAGCTATCGCTATGACATCTCCTTGTTTAACTTGATCTCCTTTTTCCACCTTGATTTGATCAATTGATTGATAAATTGTCACTAATCCTTCTTTATGTTCAATCGTCAAGATCCAACCTAGTAAAGGATCATTTTCTTTACGAACCACTTTTCCACTTGCACTTGCTAAAACATCAAAACTTTCATTATCCTTTGTATAATCGATTCCATCATTAGGTCGATAGACACCTTCAAAATAATTCAAAGCATTTTCTAATTCTTTTTCTGATAAATTTGTATCATAAAATCCTTTAGAAACTTTCACACCTTCTTTAACTGGCTTTTGTAAAACTTCACTTGTCTCATCCGTATCTCCTTGTTTCTTTGTTTCTACCGAAACAACTGGAACATCTTCAAATGGTTTTACGTTTTTAAGTATTTCTTGTACAACTCCCGCACCCACTAAAAACAAAACCAATGATGAGATAAAGATAAATACTTTCTTATTTCTTCTTATTAAACCTTTCATCGATTTCACCTCTTATGAAGTTTAACCACAATTACATTAATTATTCTTAGAAATCTCAACACCTTGGTAATAATGTTTTAAGATTTGTTGATAATCATAACCTTCCTTCGCCATTCCTTGCGCTCCATATTGAGATAAACCAACACCATGACCACTGCCTTTTGTTTTAAAAACATAACTATCACTTTTTTCAACAATCGTAAAATCACTTGAAGCTAATTGAAGCTTTTCTCTCATTTGTCTTCCCGTATAATTTTGATTATTTATTTTAATCGTTTGAATACGTCCACTAGGATAATAGGAAAGAATCTGATAATTAAAAGAACCATTAAACATTTGTTTCAAAGAAGTTTTAGAAAATTCTTTTTCTTTTAAAAAATGAGGATCATAACTTTCGTCCCAATGAGAATCTACTGAAACCAAATAAGGTTTGGCAGAACCGATAAAATAATTTTCAACATTTTCACTTTTACCATTACTACTTGAATAAAAAAGGGCAGAAATACACTCACCCTGATATGTTATTATTTCTCCCTTTGTTTCTTTAATTGCTTTTTTTACTTTTTCTTTATATTCTTCATAATGTTCATTCCATGATACTTTCATTTTTTCATCATCTAAATATACTTGCGTATTAGTTGTATTATCAACACTTAATAAACGTGAATAAACAAAAGTACGACTGGCGACAACTTGTGCTTTAATTGCTTCTAGTTCAAAACTTGCTGGCATTTCTCCCGCAACAACACCTAATAAATAATCATCAAGTAAAATTTGATGGACTTCTTGATTCATTTCTACGCTTACATAAACATCTTTTTCTTTTCCTTTGTATATTTTGTTATTTATTTGTGGCTTATATAAAAAGAATAACGTAATAAAAAGAGCTAGACATAAAATAAGTTTATAAAAAATAGTTTTCATATTTTACTATATGAAAACTATTTGAAACTAGACTATAAATGAATCGTAACAAAATCTAATATAAAAGATGCAAGTAAATATCCTAAAGATAATGAAGCAATAATATAAAAACAATAAAATTGTTTCATTTTTCCTTTAGAAATCATTTGATCAAAACGAAAACAGCTCAAACCATACATTGCTGATAAAACCGAAAAAACATAAACAATCATTTTTAATATTTGATAAGACATTTTAATCCCTCCATCATAAACAACATATCTATACATATAATAAACACGGGTGATCCTTTTGACAAATAAAACATTACAATATCTTATTTATAATCAACTTTATTCAGCCGGTATCTATGAGTTATTAGCCACACAAGCGCCAACTGAAATACTACAAACACAAATGAAGCTCTTTCAACAAGACAGTCTAAATAATGCTTCTTATTTAGATCGCTATTATCAAGAATTAAATACGTCAAGTTATAATCCAATTGTACGAGAGCCTGTTGATCACGGTACTTTTAAAAAGAATGTTTATTGGATGTTAGAGTATGAAGGAACAAATACACGTATATTTGTCGATGAAAGTTTTAATGGACAAAATGATGCCTCTATTAAATCTCTTACAGCTTATATTTCTTCTTCAATTGATCGACGTAATACAAAACTTACAAATATTTATTTAAATATCCTTGATAATGAAATTGCAAACAACAAAAAAACATCACCTAAGTGATGTAATTTATTAAATGGTGACTCGTACGGGATTCGAACCCGTGAATGCATGCGTGAAAGGCATGTGAGTTAACCGTTTCTCCAACGAGCCACATGGCGCTTGAAGTAGGACTCGAACCTACGACCGATCGGTTAACAGCCGATTGCTCTACCAACTGAGCTATTCAAGCCTATTCAATTAAATGGAGCGGGTGATGGGAATCGAACCCACGTAGTCAGCTTGGAAGGCTGAAGTTCTACCATTGAACTACACCCGCATTTCTTAATGCTCATCTATATTATCATAGTTTTCAAAGCATTGCAAGTATTTATTTTATTTTTTTAATGGAGCGGGTGATGGGAATCGAACCCACGTAGTCAGCTTGGAAGGCTGAAGTTCTACCATTGAACTACACCCGCATTGAATGGTGCCCAGGGCCGGAGTCGAACCGGCACGGATTTTAAGGTCCGCAGGATTTTAAGTCCTGTGCGTCTACCAATTTCGCCACCTGGGCTTATTCAGTTAAATGGTGACCCGCAGGCGACTCGAACGCCTGACCCTCTGATTAAAAGTCAGATGCTCTACCAACTGAGCTAGCGGGTCATACCTTTTATGGCTGGGGTAGCTGGATTCGAACCAGCGC
>NZ_PYLP01000017.1 GCF_003024675.1 Faecalibacillus faecis
CACAAGCACACTACAAGACAACAGGACCAGAAATCTATAGCCAAACAGAAGGGAAAGTAGATATCTTTGTAGCGGGAGTAGGAACCGGAGGAACAATTTCAGGGATTGGAAAATACTTGAAAGAACAAAATCCAAATGTAAAAGTAGTGGCGGTAGAACCAGCAAGTTCACCGGTATTATCAACAGGAAAAGGTGGAGCACATAAGATTCAAGGAATCGGAGCAGGATTTGTACCAGATACATTAGATACAAAAATCTATGATGAAATCATCACGGTAGAAAATGAAGATGCGTTTGCTACAGGAAAAGAAGTAGCAAAGACAGAAGGAATCTTAATAGGTATTTCATCAGGGGCAGCAATCCAAGCAGCGAAGGAACTTGCAAAAAGAGAAGAAAATAAAGGGAAGACAATAGTTGTCTTATTACCAGATGGTGGAGATCGTTATTTATCAACACCTTTAATTCAAGATTAGGGAAATTCTTTTCCCTTTTTTAATAGGAGAGATAGGATGAATCGAAAATTTGAATTTAAAGTACAACAAGACGTGCTTGATTTAGGAGTTAAAATTAAAGGTGTAAGAATACATGATATTGATAATACAGTGTATTCTTCTGCTTTAGATGATTATATAGATGTTCATGTAAAACGTCTTTTAGAAAACAATTCATTAGAATCTTTAAAAAAGAATCAAGTGATTCAAGGATTTTATGAATTACATAAAGAAGTTGGTATTCCCAAAAGAAAGAATTTACCAGCAAGTGAAAATCTTTTAAAAAATCTATTAAAGAAACAAGAATTTCATAAAATCAACCCCTTAGTAGATCTCTATAACTTAATATCTATGGATACTAAATTAGCTTTAGGAGCCCATGATTTAGATAAAACAGAGGGAAATATTACTTTAAGACTAACTCAAGGAAATGAAAATTATATTCCTTTAGGGAGTGAAGAAGCTAAAGAGGTCAAAGCAGGTATTTATAGTTATATAGATGATGCCAATGATATTATTTGTTTTAGTGAAATAAGACAAGTAGATAAAACAAAAGTCACAAATGAAAGCAAAGATATTTTCTTTATTGTTCAAGGAAATAAAGAAACCTCTGATAAATATGTAAAAGATATAGCTAAAGAATTAATTATAGTTGTTACTTATTATTTAGGTGGAACTGGGGAAATACTTTAAAAAAAATCAAAATTTAAGGGATGACATGATAAAATACAGGGATCTTACCCAAATTTGCAAAAATATGTCGAATTCGACATGTTTTTGTTGTAATTACATATAAGCGCTTTTATAATTGGGAAAGGGGAATATGTATGAATCAAGAATATCAAGTATTGGTGGCGTTAGATTTGCTGACGACACAGATGAATAAGTATGCCAATAAGAAGCTAAAACCTTATGGGCTTAAATTCAATGAATTAAATATTATTCGTTTTGTAGCACAAACAAATAAAGTGGTTTATCAAAAAACGATTTGTCAAAATTTTCAATTGCCTCATTCGACAGTTGTGGGAATTGTTTTTCGTTTAGAAGATAAAGGTTGGCTTTTAATGGGAAATAGTCATTTTGATAAACGTCATACACGTATTGTTATTACGGATAAAGGAAAAAACTTGATTCAGGAAACAGAAGATATCTATCAAGATATCATGAATAAAATGAAAATGATTTTATCTGAAGAAGAAATAGAAAATTGTATTCATTCAATAGATCAAATTAAAGAATTATTTAAATAGGAGGGTGCTATGGGAACTTTTAAATTTTCAATAAGAATGCTTGTCAAAGACTATAAAAAGAGTTTATTTTATGGAATTACTCTGATATTTGCGGTTACCGTATGTTTTGTGTTTTTCAATATTATTAATAATCCAGATTTAGCTGATCAAGCGATTGCTAAAAGTGGGGGTACATGGAATGAGGTACAAATGCCTTTTTCTTCGATATTGTCTTTTTTAATTATTTGTTTTTGTTGTTTTATGATTTTCTTCGCAAATAATTTCTTTTTATCAAGAAAGACAACAGAACTTGCTATCATGGCTATGTCTGGTTCAGGGTACATTAATTCAACGATGTATGTTTTATATCAAACATTTACTTTGTTGATTCTTGCTACACCTTTAGGAATTTTAATTGGGAGATGTGTGGTTCCCTTTTCGAATGCTTACATGTATCAAATGTTGGATGTTTCTAAAGATCCATCCATTATACCAGGCGAAGCTTATCTTTATTCATTTATCTTAGTTGCCATAGTTTTATCAATGATTTGTGTTTTGACGGCAGGCTTTTTACATAAAAATGATATTCAAACTCTTTTAAGTCAAGAAAAAGAAATGAAAGTTAAAAAAAATACGAAAAAAAGTGTTTCACTTGTTTTCTTTGGAATCTATATTTTTGGAATTGTTATGATGTTTATGAATCCACATGAACCAACCGCTTATATTGCGCCAACGCTTGTAGGGTTATCGGGGGCAGTAGGAGTGATTCGTTATGTGTTACCAGATGTTGTAAGAAATTTAAAAAGAGGAATTTTTCTTACAAAAAGATATGTTCTTATTTCAATTTCTAATTTAAATTATTCGATTCAAAGATCACTTCTTTTATTTTCTTTAATGACGATAGCTGTTACAGGAATGCTTGCCATTCTTGCTTCTAATATTCATTCACCACGTGAATTTACGACAGGAGTTATTGGTTATGTGGTTGTTATTGTTTTACTAGTTGTTTCGATTATTTATAAGTTATCGATGGAAGCTATGACTAGAAAAACACTTTTCTTGAATTTATGGAAAATCGGTTATACCAAAAAAGAACTTAATAAAATAGTACGACAAGAAGTTATTAGTTATTATTTTGTTTTGATTTTAATTCCGCTTATTTATATTGTTTTTATATCAGGACGTTTTATTTATTATGGGGATATGTCATTTCAATTTGTATTTGTCTATATTTTATCGTATGTTATACCAATTATTATTTCAGGATTTATTACTTATGTTCAATATATCGATGCAGTAGTTAAACCAATCAAAGGAGGAAAATAAAATGGAAAAAAAAGAAATACTTGTTGCTGATAAAATTACAAAAATTTATGGAATTGGAACAAAAACACTTTATGAAGCTTTACATGAAGTTTCACTAACAATGTATGAAGGTGAATTTGTGTGTATCATGGGACCTTCTGGGGCTGGTAAATCGACCTTCATTAATAACCTTTCAACCATTGATATTCCTACAAAAGGAAAAGTTTTTATTAATGGTAAAGAAGTACGTGTTATGTCAGAAGGGGAAATTGGTAAGTTTAGATATGAAAATTTAGGTTTTATTTTCCAAGAATTTAACCTCTTAGATAGTTTAACTATTTTTGAAAATATCGCTGTACCACTAACTCTTGCAAATGTGGATAAAAAAGAAATTACCAAAAGAGTCGAAGAAGTTGCTGAAAAACTCGATGTAGCGCAAACTCTTGATAAATATCCTAATGAATGTTCAGGTGGACAAAGACAAAGAGTGGCTATCTGTCGAGCACTTGTTACTAATCCTAAATTGATTGTGGCAGATGAACCAACTGGAAATCTTGATAGTAAAAACTCTCATGAAATTCTTTCTTTATTTAAAGTGCTTAATGAAAAAGAAGGTGTCTCTATTTTAATGGTAACACATGATAGTAAGATTGCTTCTTATTCTTCTAAACTATTATATATTAAAGATGGAATTATCGATCGTACGATTGAAAGAGAAGGATTATCACAAAAAGAATATTTTTATAAAATAGTTGATATTAATTCAAGCGAATCACAAGAACTCTTTGAATAATGGGTATCATTAAACTTGCATTTGTTTCTTTAAAGAAAGATATGTCAAAAAGTATCTTTTACTTTTTGACCTTTCTTCTTACAACTATTTTTATATTCTCTTTTTTTAATCTTACATTTAATCCTTATTCAGGCATTCATTTAGGAAAAGATGATACAACCTTTGTGACACCTATTGCAGTCTTTGTTATTGTTATTGCTATGCTTTGTGTTTTTCTCGCAAATAACTTTTATGTATCTAATAAAGGAAAAGAAATTTCGATTATTTTGATGTCAGGAGCAAGTATTTATCAATTAGGTTTCTACTTATTCTTACAAGTTTTTATAATCATGCTTTGCGCGATTCCTTTAGGTCTTATTTTAGGATATTTACTGATTCCAACAATTAATTCCTTATTTATGATGACTTTTAAATATAGCGGACAGCTTTTCTATTTATCAAGTCAAACCTTTCCAGCAACCTTCATGATTCTTGCTTTTGAAGTCATGTGGTGTTCTATGTTGAATTTAGGTTATTGTGTAAGAAGTACGATCAATTCCATGATACATGATAAAAATAAGATAGATCTAAGTGGTCTAAAAGGTCCACAAATTACGAGTAAAGTTTTTATTGTTTTTTATTTCGTACCTATGTTTTTATTTTTATTTGTGAAAGATTCGACATCTTATATGTTTATTGCTTTATTTGGCTTGATTGGTATATCAGGTCTTATAAAAAAAGTGTTACCAGAGTTTATTCGAAAAAGACAGAGAAATAATTCATTAGAGAATTCAGAAGATTTAATCGCATTAGGTTTTTTTCATAGTGATATTCAAAAAATCTTTGGACTATTGCTGATTTCTTTACTTTCCTCTGTTTTACTTACTTGTATGATCGTTTATACAATAAAACAACCACTTGTTTCAATGGTTGCTTTAATGTCTTATGTTTCAGTGATGATTTTAATGTCATTGACGATTGTTTTTAAAATAGGAATGGAACTTTCTAAAAGAAAAGGTAATTTTGAAAATCTTTGTCGTTTAGGTTTTTCTCTTGGACAATTAAAAAGAATTATAAAAAAAGAAATGATTTGTTTCTATGGTGTTATTCTTTTACTTCCATTATCCTATCAAATCATTATCTTATGTAATTTACTTCTAAGAGCTAAAATTACGTTTTATTTATTTTTAACTATCTTAATTATACAAATTGTTCCTTTATTAATAAGCTATCTATTAAGCATGAAACTTTATAAAGGTATTTTACCAACTTCAATCATTATGGAAAAATAATTATTTAAAGAATCTTTTAAAAAAGGATTCTTTTTTTATTTTTTTAAAAGGATTACAAGGAGAATCGGTCTTTAAATCATAAAATGTGACTTCTTGATTTGTGGTTTCAAATACACAATAAGTAGGATGAGGATACTGACCACGAGGAAAAGTCATACTTCCTGGATTGATAAAAATTGTGTTTTCTTTTTTATAATAAGTTGGATTATGTGTATGACCAAAACAAACGACATCTAGATGATGATTGGAAGCATACGCTTCAAGTTCATAAGGGGATTCATCAATGTGGAAAAGATGTCCATGACAAATAAAGAATTTCAAATGATCAATATCCAGTGTTAAATCTTTTGGTAAATCAATAAAATCATTGTTTCCTCGTACATTATAGAAGTGATCTACTTCTAAAGGAGTATAAGGCATATAGATATCACCACAGTGAATATAATAAGATGCTGGATGATTTTTAATAAATTGTAATAGGGTTTGTTTGGTCATAGAATGACTATCGGATAAAATAATGATTTTCATAAATAACCTCCTTAAATATGTTATAATTATTTTATCATAAAATAAGAAAGTGAGGTATTTTATGTCAGCATTTATACAATTTAAAGATGTGAAAAAAACTTATAAAGTAGGAGATATTGAGATTCATGCCAGTAATGGTGTCAATTTTGAAGTCAATAAAGGTGAATTTGTGGTCATTGTTGGACCGAGTGGAGCAGGTAAAACAACGATCTTAAATCTACTAGGAGGAATGGACCAACCTACAAGTGGTTCGATTATGGTTGATGGTCAAGATGTTGCACGTTATAGTGAAGCAAAACTTACACAATATCGACGAGATGATATTGGTTTTGTTTTCCAATTCTATAATCTTGTTCAAAACTTAACAGCCTTAGAAAATGTGGAATTAGCTTCACAAATTTCTAAAGATCCGCTTGATGAAAAAATGGTTTTGAAAAGGGTAGAGCTTGAAAATCGTATGAATAACTTTCCAGCACAGTTATCTGGTGGAGAACAACAACGTGTGGCTATTGCCCGTGCAATTGCGAAAAATCCTAAACTTCTTTTATGTGATGAACCTACAGGAGCACTTGATTATTTGACAGGAAAAGCGATTTTAGCGTTACTTAGAGAAATGTGTGATAAATATAATATGACCGTAATTGTCATCACTCATAATAGTGCTCTAGCGCCTATGGCTGATCGTGTGATTCATTTGAAAAATGGAAAGGTTGATCAAATGTTTTTAAATGAACATCCTCAACCGATTCAAGAAATTGAGTGGTAGTTATGAAGAAGAAAGCGTATTTAAAAAATCAGGTGCGTATTATTAAAAAAACAAAAGCTCGTTTTTTATCTATTTTTTGTATTGTTTTTTTAGGAGCTTCGTTTTTTGCAGGACTAAGACAAAGTCCGGTCATTATGAAAGAATCTATACACGATTATTTACAAACCTATCAATGGAATGATTTGAATTATATTGCAACATATGGATTTAATGATTCTGTGATAAAAAAGGTACAAAAATTGAAAGAAGTAGAAAGCGTTGATTATGGTTTTCGTTTTGATGCTTTGATGTCTTATGATGAAAAAGCAAATATTGGTATGACGGTTTATAGTGATGATGATTTTAAAACAGGTGTTGATCTTCCTGAACTTTTAAAAGGAAGATTGCCAAAAGAAGAAAATGAATGTTTGATGGATTATCAATATATGAAAAAATCCTCTTTAAAATTAAAAGACAGTGTTACTTTAGAAAGTGATTATGGTAAAAAGAAATATAAGATTGTTGGAATTGTGAATGATAGTCGTTATATTAGTGATTTAGAAAGAGGAACGAATAGCTTAGGAGATGGAAATAACAGTGGTTTTGTTTTTGTTTTAACGAAAGGAAATGAAAACATGGCTGTTCCTCAAGAGTTATTTGATTTACATGGTGAAGAGACTTTTTATAATGATTTGCGTGTTCATTTAAAAAATGGAAAAGATTATTATGAATTTGATGATGATTATGATACGTATGTCAAACCAACCAATAAGGAAATTAAAACGATTTTAAAAAGTTATAATAATGATTTATATGAAAAAAACAAAACAGATGCTTTAAATGAAATTGCAGATGGCGAAAAGAAGTATCAAGATGGTTTAAATGAATATCAAGAGGGTATGGATGCTTATAATCAAGGTAAAAAACAATATCTTGATGGTAAGAAACAATATGATCAAGGATATCTTCAATATCAACAAGGATTAAAAGATTATCAAAATGGCTTAACGAAATATAATCAGGGTTATCATCAATATCAAAGTGGCTTAAAACAATATGAAGAAGGCTATCGTCAATATCAAAGTGGGTATAACACCTATCTTTCATATGAAAATCAAGTAAAACAATATGATGAATCTTTAAAAACGATTGAAGATCAAATCAATCAATTAGGTGGATTAGAAGTTGTAAAAAATATTCCAAGTGAATCACCTTACTATCAACAATGTCAAGTTTTATTACAAGGCTATGATGCTTTGAAACAAAATGAAACACAAATCAATACATTGAAAGCACAGCTTCCAAGTATTCAAGAAGAACTTTCAAAAAATAAAGCGGTTCTTGATTCTTCAAAAGTAACTTTAGATCAAAGTAAGGAACAATTAGATGTATCTAAAAAGAAATTAGATGATTCTAAAGCTCTTTTAGACCAAACAGGAATTAAACTAGCAAATTCTAAAAAACAATTAAATCAAGCAAAGAATGAGCTTGAGACAAACTATCCAAAACTTGAAGAAGCAAAAGTTGATTTAGAAAAGGCTAAAGAAGATTTAGAAGAAGCTAAAGAACAAGTAAATGATTTAAAAAAAGGAAAAATCATTACACTTACGAAAAATGAAAGTGCAGCCATTTTAAGTTTTAGCGGAAACTGTGATTCCATCGATGCCTTATCTATAATTTTCCCAATTCTCTTTTTCTTAGTAGCGGCGCTTGTTTCCATGACAACAATGACAAGAATGGTCGAAGAATTAAGAGTACAAAATGGAACATTTATGGCTTTGGGATACAAGAAAAAAGATGTCATTATGCAATATCTAGTTTATGCCTTTTTAGCGACTTTCTTTGCTTGTAGTTTAGGAATTGTCTTTGGAACCTATTTTTTCCCAAGTATTATTTATTACCTCTATCGTATTATGATGTTTGATGTTGGCGCACCAACCCGAGTTATTTTTAAAGCATCGACATGTATTCAAACCTATTTGATTTCGGTAGGTATTATTTTACTTGTAACTTTTATGGTCTGTTCAAAAGAATTAAAAGAACGACCAGCACAGATTTTAAGACCAAAAGCACCAAAACTTGGAAAACGTATTTTACTTGAAAGAATGACTTTTATTTGGAAACGTTTATCTTTTAATCAAAAGGTAACAATGAGAAATATCTTTAGATATAAAAAACGTTTCTTAATGTCAGTTATTGGAATTGCTGGATGTACCGCTTTAATTGTGATTGGCTTTGGTATTAAATATTCAGTTTCTCCACTTGCAAGTGAACAATATGGTAAGATGTGGATTTATGATGGTGTTGTTAATTATCAAGATGACTTAACGGAAACTGAAGAAAAACAAATTCAACAAGATTTTAAAAATCAAAAACAAGTGAAATCAACAATGGGAATTTTTAATAAAACCACAACAATTGATAGTCAAATGGTCACAATTGAAATACCAAGTCAACCAAAAGAATTTGATAAATATATTCATATGAGTGATTATCAAAGTGGAAAAACATTGTCTTTAAATGATCAAGGTGTTTATATCAATGCGAAACTTGCAGAGCTTTTTGATTTAAAAGTAGGAGATCAAATGACGATTTCTTTAGATAATAAAGATTATAAGGTAAAGATTGCTGGTATTTATAAGCTTTATTTTAGACATTATATGTATATGTCACCAACCTATTATAAAAAACTTACAAATCAAGAAATACACTATAACAGTCAATACTTTAAACTTCATCAAAATGTAAATGAAAAAGCATTAACAAAATATTGTGATCGACAAAAAAATATAACATCCATTCAATATGTAAGTGGTATTTCTGAAGGATTCTATAGTCAAATGGAAAGCTTGGATAGTGTTGTCTTAATTTTAATTGTTTGTGCGGGAGCTCTTGCATTTATTGTTCTTTATAATTTAACGAATATTAATATTCAAGAAAGAAAGAGTGAAATTGCGACAATTAAAGTTTTAGGTTTCTATCCAAAAGAAGTTTATGATTATGTCTTTAGAGAAAATATTATTCTTTCTGTTATTGGATCAATTGTAGGTCTCTTTTTAGGAAAAATAATTCATGGTTATTTGATTCGAACAGTAGAAGTTGACATGGCAATGTTTATTCGTAGTGTCAATTTAAAATGTTATTTCATTGCCTTTATTTTAACAATGATCTTTACATTCTTAATTGATTATTATATGCGACGTGTTTTGAAAAAAATTGATATGGTAGAATCTTTAAAGAGTATTGAGTAATTTCTATCTAGCCAAAATTTGGTTTAGGATATCGTAAAATCAGCAAAATATACGAAAAAAATTAAAAAAAATTAAATCTTTTGAATCCTATGCTAGGGTTGACTTTCAAGAGAATGAGACCTTGTTTAGACATGCTCAAGGGTGGATTTTAGTGTTCATTTACGTTATAATACATTTGTATTTTGTTGAAAGGAGGAGACGAATGGAGAAAAATATTAAGGAAAGAGTTAGTCAAATTGTAAACGATAAAAATGTTAAAGAGAAGTTAACTCAGTTTTTCCAAGAAAAAATTGTAAATAGAAAAGCGATGTTTATCCCTATTGCAGGTGTTGCAACGTTTATGTTAGTTGGTTACGCTGCTGCTGATACAGAAGCACCAGTGATTGTCTCTGATCAAATTGAAGTAACTTATGGTGAAAAATTTGATGTAGATACATTAGATATTACTGACAACCGTGATGAAAGAAGTGACATTCAAGTAAATGCTGATCTTGCATCATTAAATGTTCAACAATTAGGTGATTATAAGATTACTGTAACAGCAACTGATTCATTTAATAATGAAACAACAAAAGAAGTTACAGTAAAAGTGGTTGACCAAGTTGGTCCAAAAATTGAAACTTTAGGTTCGAGTGAAGGATATGTTGTTGAGGTTCCTGTTAAAGGAAGCAATGACTTAGCAAGTTATGTAAAAGCAACAGATGATGTTGATGGTGATGTTACACCATTTATGGAATCTGATAAAGCTTTAGATACTTCTAAGTTAGGTACTCAAACAATTACTTTAAAAGCATCTGATGTTTCAGGAAATGAAACAGAAAGAACAATTGATTTTGCGGTAACAGATACAGAAGCGCCAGTTATTAGTTTAACAAATGGTGCAAATGTTACTGTTAACTATAGTTCTGATTTCAATTTATCAAACTATGTTTCAGTAAATGATAACTATGATGGTTCAATTCAACCTCAAGTTGAAGGAAGTGTTGATACACGTAAAGAAGATGGTACTCAAACATTAACAATTAATGCAACTGATTCATCTGGAAATAAATCAACTGCACAATTAAATGTTAATGTCAAAGATACACAAGCACCAACAATTTCTTTATCTAAATCAGAAGTTACAGTAAATGCAGGAGAAAGTTTAGATTTATCTAAATACTTATCAAGTGCAACAGATAATAAAGATGGTGATTTAAAATCAAAAGTTTCAATCCCATCAGTAAGTACTTCAAGAGCAGGAACATATACTGCAACTTATTCAGTAAGTGATTCTGAAGGAAATAAAGCAACTGCTTCATTATCTGTAAAAGTAAAAGCTATTCAAGCTGCAAGAACTTCTAGAAAATCATCTGTAGCAGTTGGTACAACTTCAAGACCAAACTATTATGGAACTTCGGTAATCGGAGCTGCTTATTCAAGACTTGGATGCCCATACGTATGGGGTGCTGAGGGACCAAATACATTTGACTGCTCTGGTCTAGTAAAATGGTGTTATGCAAAAGCTGGTAAATCTTTACCACATTCATCAAGTGCGATGAAATCATCTGGTACAGTAATCAGCGTATCAAGTGCACAACCTGGAGATATCTTATGGAGACCAGGACACGTAGCAATTTATGTTGGTGGTAACCAATATATTCATGCTCCTCAAACAGGAGATGTTGTTAAAGTATCTTCTGGTGTAGGAAGCTTTAGTTGCGCAATTAGACCTTAATATTAAAAAGTCGTGGAAAAATCACGGCTTTTTTTTACTTTAATTTTAAAAAAAGGTTCAGTAATAGTTTTGAAAATGTAAAAAATAGCGATAAATTCAACACATTTGCATTTTGTTTGAAAATATGTTATGATAAACAACGGTTAAAAAATATCAAAAGGAGAACACTATGAAAACAGACGTACAGACCAGGCTCAAAACATTGTTTGAAGAAACGGTTTTAAAACGTAAAGCAATGTTTATTCCAATACTTGGTGTAGCTACTTTTATGCTAGTAGGTTATGCTGGTGTGGATCATGAAAAGCCTGAAATACTATCGAATCATATTGAGATACCTTATGGTGAAAAGTTTGATACAGATATGATTGATATTATTGATAATCACGATGAAAGAAGTGAATTAGTGGTCAACGCTAATACACAATCTTTAAATGTGAATCAATTAGGAAGTTATCAAGTGGAGGTAGAAGCAACAGATCAATTTAATAATGTTGCCGTTAAAACAATTCAAGTAGATGTTGTTGATGACGAATCTCCAAAAATTAAAACTGTTGGAGCAAGTAATGGTTATTATATTGAAGTTCCTGTTTTTGGAAGTTCAGATTTATCATCTTACTTAAAGGCAACAGATAATGTAGATGGAGATGTTACACCATTTATTGAAAGTGACAAGAAGTTAGATACTTCAAAACAAGGAACACAAACAATTGAAGTATCAGTAAGTGATAATAGTGGAAACACAACAAAAGAAACCTATAAATTCTTCGTTGCAGATATGCAAGCACCAGAAATTACTCTAAAATCAGGAAATGATATTACAGTAAATTATGGCAGTGAATTTAAATGGCAAGATTACATGACAATCAAAGATAACTTAGATGTTAATGTTGAACCACAAATTGAAGGTAAAATTGATACAAAACAGTTAGATCAACAAACAACATTAACAGTAATCGTTAAAGATAGTGCCGGAAACACTTCAAAAGAAACCTTAAATGCGACAGTAAAAGATGTTACTGGTCCAGAAATTGTTTTATCAACAAATAAGGTTTCTCTTGATAAAGGAGCACAAGTTGATTTAAAGTCGTATATTACATCTGCCGTAGATAATTTAGATGGAGATATGAAAGATAAAATTACTTTTAATACTATCGATACATCAACTACAGGAAATAAAACAGTCACATATACAGGTATGGATACAGCAGGAAATAAAACAGAAGTACAATTACAAGTAGAAGTCACATTCTCTGGAGAAAGAATTGTAAATACTGGTTTATCTAAACGAGGATGTCCATATGTATGGGGTTCAACAGGACCTAATTCATTTGACTGTTCAGGGTTTACTCAATGGGTATATCGTCAAAATGGAATTTCTATTCCAAGAACATCTGCTGAACAAAGAGCGTCCGCTAAGAAGATTGTAAGTTTATCAGAACTTGAAGTTGGGGATATCTTATGGCGTTCAGGGCATGTTGGTATTTATATTGGAAATGGACAATATGTGCATGCTCCTCATACAGGAGATGTTGTTAAAGTATCTTCTGGTATTGGAAGTTTTACATGTGGACTTAGATATCAATAGAAAGGTTACGTAAGTAGCCTTTTTTTTTATTCTTTAAAAAGCTATAATAGGGAAAAGGGGTGGTATTGTGTATATTGCGACAAGTAAACAATTAAAAAGATATGATCGAGCATTATTGGATTATGGTTATTCTATAGAAGAATTAGTAGATAAAGCGAGTGATTGTTTAATTAAACATTTTCATCATTATCGAAAGGTCATGATTGTTTGTGGTCCAGGAAATAATGGAGCTGATGGGATTTCTTTGGGGATTAAACTTTTTAAGGAAGGAAAAGAAGTTTTACTTTGTTATAGCGGACTTCCTGAAAAATTATCACAGGCAAATAATTATTATGTTCAACAGGTAGATAATTTAGGAATTGAAACTTTATTTTTAGACGAAGAATCTTTAGATGAGTTTCAAAGAAGAATGAATGATTATGATGTTGTCGTTGATGCCTTATTTGGCTTTGGACTTAATAGTGATCTAAGAGGAATTGTAAAGTATGTCGTTGATGCTATTAATAATACAATGGAAAATGATGTGATTTCTATTGATATTCCCACAGGTTTAAATCCAGATACAGGAAATCCGTATAATAGTTGTATTTGTGCTTTGCAGACTATTACCTTGACAGCCTATAAACTTGCGTTTTTAAATCCTGATAGTAGTCTTTATACAGGCAAAATCAGTTTAGAATTATTAGATGCTAAATCGTTTCATGAAGAAATGTTATTTTCACAACCAATTGATTATAAGTGGGCAAAATATCATTTAAAAGAAAGAGTCTATGATGGTCATAAGGGTACTTATGGAAAGATTATACACGTTACAGGCTGTTATCATTATCGAGGAGCGGCTTTACTTGCTTCTAAAGCAGCTCTTTATACGGGAAGTGGTTTAGTCACTGTTTGTTCAAATGAAAAAGTCATTGATGCTTTAAGTTTATATTGTCCAGAAGCAACATCAATGGTTAGAAATACATATCTTGACGAAAAAGTATTTCATGATAAAGATGCTTTGCTTCTAGGCAGTGGTTTAGGACTAAATGAAGAAAATGAACAACTTATGTGTCGTCTTTTAAAAAATATCAAAATACCTACCGTTATTGATGGAGATGCTCTTACGATTCTTTCTAAACATTTAGAATTATTAGAAAATCATGAAGGACCATGGATTTTAACACCACATCATGGTGAATTTAAACGGTTTGTGAATTTTTCAAATATTTCAGAAATGATTGATCAAGCCAATGTATTTGCAAAGAAGTATCATATCATTCTTGTTTTAAAAGGGCCACACACTTTTATTAGTGATGGTTATGAAACGTATCGTATTGATTCAGGCAATAGAGGAATGTCTTCGGCGGGAATGGGAGACACACTTGCCGGTATCATTAGTAGTTTTTTAGGACAAGGCTATCTTCCTAAAGAAGCAGCCCTTTTAGGAACTTATCTTCATGGTTTATGTGGTGATGAAGTATATAAGGAAAACTATACAGTGATAGCTTCTAAGGTGATAGAAAAGATTCCGATGATGATGAAAAAACTAAAGGAAGACTAATTACGAAACGAAGGTTTCGTAATTTTTTTACTTTTTTGAAAAAATAAAAAGAAAAAAGGAATAAAAAAGACAATATATATAGTGATGTGATAAATATGGATGGTGTTATAGAAAATACATCAACAGATAAGATTATTATGATTGATAAACTTTGTAAAAGAATCCTAGGACATCCAGAAGTGCTAGGAAGAATCATAAAAGGCTTTATTAAAGAAGCAGAAAATTTATCTTTAGAAGAAATCATGGAACTTATTAAAGTGAAGAAAGATCATGAAGGAAACTATTATTTTCAACAGCTCAATAATGTAAGTGACATTCCTCATCATAGAAAAGTAGAATTTGACTATTTTTGTTGTATCAATCTTCCTCAAAAAGAAGGTACAACAAAAAGAATCTATTCAGATATGGAAATACAAAATGTAGAAAATTCAGGGTATAGCTTAGTTACAAGAGGTCAAGATTATCTTTCAAGAATGGTTATCTATCAAAATGGAAGAGAATATGATTATCGAAATTATAAGAATATGAAAAAAACTATGTCCTTCTCCAGGCAGCTAAAAAAAGAGATGGGCATATGAACCGTTATAAAACAACTGAACAAAATATCAATGGAACGACTATTGAAAAATTAGAAAATTATGATAAAGGGGAACAGATTATGATATACTTGAATAAAGATCATGATATAGAAAACAAGTATGACAGGGTTGATTGGGTATTAACACCTTTGGTTGTGTTTTTTAATAATACGTTAGATTTATTAGGAAAGAAAAATATTGAACATGTAAGAAATTTAATGAATGAACTTCCATGTTCAATGCAAAGAGCGATGGATATTTTAAAACTAACAACATATGAAAGAAAAGAAATTGAAAAATATTTCCAAGCTTAAATTATTATTTTTTGAATTGAAATATGATAGGCGATATGAATTTCATACCGCCTATTTTCTTTTGATGATTGTAACATTTCTTTGTCCATCATGATTAACACGATGAGAAAAGAACAAATCATTATTTTCATTTGTACAATAAGGTGTTACTTGAATATTTTCTTCTAAAACTCCTAAATTTAATAATTGCTGTTTGTTTAATCCTTTGTTATCTAATAAATAATGCGTTTCATCAACTTGTTTATAAAAAGGTGTTGTATCAAAATTCATTTGTTTGACTTGATCAATGACATCATCTTGTACTTCTAAATGATTTTTAGAAAGACAAGGGCCAATTAAACAATACATATCTTTTGGATTACAGTTTTCCTTTTCAATTAAATAACGAATTGTATGATCTACGATTTGACGAACAGTTCCTAACCAACCAGAATGAATAGCACAAACAATGCCTTGATCTTTACAATAAACAAGGATAGGTGTGCAATCTGCATGGAAAGATAGTAAATAAAGATCTTTATCTTTTGTATATGTTGCATCCACTTCGTATAAAGTATCCGTTTGTTTTAACATATTAGTTCCACCGTCTTTTAAATAAACTTGTTTAAGGTTTGTGGAATGGGTTTGACGAGGTGCAACCATGTGTTCTAAATCTGTATTTAATAAAGAAGCAAGTTCTTGTCTGTTTTGTAATACTTGAAGGATATTTGGATTATTTAAGGAAATATCTCCAAGCTCTTTAGTTGTTGTATAGGCTTCAACATCATCGTGAATATGCCATGGAATAAGTTTCATTTTTTGTTTCTCCTTTATAAAAGTCCAATTCTTTTTTATTAATAGCCATACCTTATATTAGGAGGTGTTTTTATGAGTTGTAATTGCCAACAATCATCATGTGGTAATGACTATGGTTCTTATTTTCAAACAAATATGAACAATGGGGGAGGTTGCATGCAACCTCAACCAATTGTTGCTCCTAAAAGAGTATGTACAACTTTTCAAAATCAATATGTAGAACAACCTATCATTTGTCCAATTGAATGCCGTCGTGTCAATAACATTATCTATGTACCACGTTATTATCCACGTTATGAACAAACTTGTTATACACAAGTAAATAGGTAGTAAAGAACTCTGACAGATGTCAGAGTTTTTGTGTAAGTTCTTTTAAAAATTCATCATCAGGATCAATATAGATTGTTTTATAATTATCTAAAATTACTTTTCCAGGTTTACTACCAGTTGGTTTTTTAAGTGTTTTAACGAGTGTATAGTTGACAGGAACACTGCTGGAATTTTTTCCTTTTGAGTAATAAGCTGCAATTTTAGCGGCTAAACGAATTGTATATTCATCTAAATCTTGAGCTTTGACGATGACATGACTTCCAGGCATATCTTTAGCATGGAACCACATATCATAACGATGAGCATATTTGAAAGTTAAATAATCGTTTTGTAAGTTATTTTTACCAATATCGATTTCAATGCCGTCTTTAGTAAGATATTTTTGAAATTGAGGGATTTTTTTCTTACGAATCGTATTTCTTTGTTTTTTCTTTTTTAAATAACCTTCATTTTCTAATTCTTCTTTAATTTCTAAAGCATCATAATAGGATGCTTGAGACATAGCTGTTATTAAAGAATCAAAATAATCAATTTCTTTTTCAGTAAGTTCAATTTGTTGGTGAAGAACATCAATTGAATTCTTTGCTTTTTGATATTTTTGATAATACTTTTGGGCATTAGCTTTAGGATCTAATTTAGGGTCTAAAGTAATCTTCATCTTTGTATTATCATAATAATTATCAACTTCTACAGAAATCATTCCTTTTTGCATTAAGTGCAAAGAAGCATAGAGAAGATCACCTTTAATACGATAATCATCACTATTTTCAGAATCTTCTAGTGTTGCTTTTAGTTTCTTTAGTTTTGTGGTGTTTTTTTGATATTCATTTTGAATGAATTTTAATAAATTACTTGTTTGTTGTTTAATTCTTTCTTTTTGATCAATTTCATTAAAATGAAGATCTAAACCATCAAACAAAGCATGCTTTGTTGTAATTCCTTGTAAATGAGTCAATTCAATGACATGAAAATATTCTTTATCATTTATTTTAGTAATATAAAGATCTTGAGATTTATCGATTTGTTTCATGATTTCTTTAAAATCTTCACCTTGATCAATACGATAAAGAATTTCTTTAGAAAGAATGGGAGCTATTCCTTGATAAATCTTTGTAAGTTGAATATCTTCAACAAAATCGCTTGTAAAAGGGTTAAGCTTTTCTACCATAGGTGGTAATTGATAAAGTGCTCCTGGTTGTAAAAAACGTTCTGTATTCATACTTGGTGAAATATGTTTAATACAATCAATAATTTTATTATTTTTTCCAACAAGAATAATATTAGAATGTTTCCCCATGATTTCTATATATAAAATATATTCAATCGCATCACCTAATTCATTGTGACAAGCAAATGTGATTTTTAAAATACGATCCAAGTCAATTTGTTCGATTTCTTTAATATAACCACCTTCTAATAATTTACGAAATAACATCGTAAGAGGATTAGGGGCTTCAGGTGTTGGATAAGTTAAAGAAGTAAGCTGTACACGCGCGTACATTGGATGACTGGAAATAAGTAATTGATAGTTTTTTCTATTGGCACGAACTTGAAATAAAAGCTCGTATTTGGAAATTTGATAGATTTTATTGATACGTCCACTTTGGATGGTATCAATTAATGATTTTTTTACTTGATGCATCATAATGCCATCATAAGCCATATTTATCACCCCAAAATACTATAACATATTTGAAATTAATTGACATTATCTCTTTGTTATTGTAGAGTAATTTTTATAAAAAAGGGGTGTGGAAAAATTGAAAAGAGGAATGTTGATCATTCTCAGTGGGCCTAGTGGTGTTGGTAAAGGAACAGTAAGAGAAGAATTATTCAAAGATGAAAGTTTAAATTTAAGTTATTCTATTTCAATGACAACAAGAAAACCTAGACCTGCCGAAACAGAAGGTGTAGATTATTTCTTTGTTGATGAAAAAACGTTTGTAGATAAAATTGCTCAGGGTGGATTATTAGAATGGGCAAGATTTGTAGGTAATTATTATGGTACCCCTAAAGATAATGTAGATCGTTTATTAGATGAAGGAAAAAATGTTGTTTTAGAAATTGAAGTACAAGGTGCATTACAAGTTATGAAAAAGTGTCCAGATGCCCTTACGATTTTCTTGGTACCACCTTCATTAGAAGAATTAGAAAGACGTATTCGTGGTAGACGTACAGAAAGTGAAGATATTGTGAAAGAACGTCTTGATAAAGCACGTAAAGAAATTCAAACAAAAGATGAATATAAATATGTTGTTGAAAACGATGATGTTCATCTTGCTAAAGATAAGATTGCTAAAATCATTAGAGAACATAAAATATAGATGTTACGATAGTTATTCGTAACATCTTTTTGATAGATAAAAGGAAAGAATATGTGTTTTATTCTTTCCTTTTACTAACGTTATTTAATTGTTTGCTTCCCAATAATTTTGAATTTGTAGAAGTTCTTCTAAATTAATTCGCAAGATATGCTCTTTGATATTATTAATAAAATCATCTCTTAATCTTGGACTTCCAAAATAATGGGGTTTACCATGAATATGGTCATTATCTAAAATTTCAATAAACATTCTAGAATATTCTACTTTGTAAATTTTAGAAGGATAATCATTATGATCTTTTGTACGCATATCTTTGAAATATAATGTGTTTTCCATGTTAAAAATTTCACCTCGATACACACA
Source organism: Faecalibacillus faecis (assembly GCF_003024675.1). Lineage (GTDB taxonomy): Bacteria > Bacillota_I > Bacilli_A > Erysipelotrichales > Coprobacillaceae > Faecalibacillus > Faecalibacillus faecis. The sequence continues at coordinate 19,163 of NZ_PYLP01000017.1, forward strand.
ATTGTATCAAGAAAGAAAAATAATTGTAGTCTTGACATTATTTTTATTCATGTTTCAATAAAAACATAAAGTATGACCGATTTCTTGTCGTATTTTTTTTTACATTGTTGTGGTAAAATACATTCAAAGGGGTGAGGGTATGTATATTTTAAAAGTTCTTGTTGAACATTCTTCTTATCAATTAGATCGTACTTTTGATTATCTATCCAATGATTATGTGGAAACAGGGTGTCGCGTAAGTATTCCTTTTGGTAGACAAAAAATCATTGGTTATGTCACAGAATGCTATCAAACAGATAAAACAAAACACCAATTAGAAGAAGAAAAAGGTTTTCGTTATTCTTTTATTATTCAAATTATTGATCAAAAGCCTTTGTTAAATAAAGAACTACAAGAACTGGCTAAGTATATGGCAAAGCAAACCTTATCGACCCGAATAAGTTGTTTACAATGTATGCTTCCGATTCAATTAAAACCAAAGAGTCAAAAGACAGTAGGTATTAAATATGAAAAAGTTATTTCTTTTATTAAAGAAATTCCTTTAAAAACGCCTAAACAACAAGAAGCATTAAATTATATAAAAGAACATCCTTTACTACCTGTAAAGGATTGCCCATATTCTTTAGTGGTTTTAAATAATATAGAAAAACAAGGGGCTATTCAAATCATTCAACAAGAAGTTTATCGTGATCCCTATCATGAAAATATTCAACAAAATGATTTTCCTTTAACACCTATGCAACAAAAAGTTGTTAATGAAATTTTGTTATGTCATGATTTTCAAACCTATTTACTTCATGGGGTGACAGGCTCAGGAAAAACAGAAGTCTATCTTCAATTATCAAGACATATTATTGAACAAGGAAAAACAGTGCTCATGATGGTTCCTGAAATAGCATTAACACCAATGATGGTTGCTGCTTTTAAAAGTCGCTTTGGTAAACAAGTGGCGATTCTTCATTCTAAACTTTCTTCAGGAGAACGCTATGATGAATACCGTCGTATTGTAGAAGATGAAGTGAAGATTGTCGTGGGGGCGAGAAGTGCCGTTTTTGCGCCTCTTGAAAAAATAGGACTCATTATTATGGATGAAGAACATGATGCAAGTTATAAACAAGAAAGTAATCCACGTTACTTAACTTCTCAAATAGCTAGATGGCGTGGTAAGTATCACGAATGTCCGGTGGTTTTAGGAAGTGCAACGCCTTCGTTAGAAAGTTATAGCCGTGCTTTAAAAGGAGTTTATCATTTATGTTCATTACCTAAACGAATCAACCAAAAGCCTCTACCTACAATTGAAATGATTGATATGGTAGAAGAAATCAAACATCATAATTATGACCTTTTATCAAATAAAATGAAAACAAAAATTCAAGAAACGCTTGATAAAAATGAACAAGTGATGCTGTTATTAAATAAAAGAGGGTATGCAAGCTATATGCGTTGTTTATCTTGTGATGAAGTGCTAAAATGTCCTCATTGTGATGTTTCTTTGACGTATCATAAAGATAGCAAAACAATGCGTTGTCACTATTGTGATTATCAGATTCCCTTTATAAAAAAATGTTCACATTGTGGAAGTACTAATGTAAAACTTATTGGTAGTGGTACGCAAAAGATTGAAGAATATTTAGAAAATAATTTTTTAAATGCCCGGGTAATTCGTTATGATGTAGATTCAACCCGAAAAAAAGATGGACATCATGAATTACTCAAACGTTTTGAAAATCAAGAAGCGAACATTTTAGTAGGAACACAAATGATTGCGAAAGGGTTAAACTTTGAAAATGTGACTTTTGTTGGGGTCATTAATGCAGATCTATCATTAAATATTCCTGATTTTCGTGCCAATGAAAGAACTTATCAGCTTTTAGAACAAGTCTCTGGTAGAAGTGGTAGAGGTAAGAAACAAGGAACGGTCATGATTCAAACGTATAACCCTGATCATTTTGTTTTACAATGTGTTAAAAATCATGATTATCAAATGTTTTATAAAAAGGAAATGGAAATAAGGCAACTAGCGAAATATCCACCATACTGTTATTTGATTAGTGTTTTAGTACAGGGGAAAAAGGAAGAAGAAGTGATATGGAATGCTAAACAAATGAAAGAATATTTGAAAAAGCAACTTCCACATGTTGGTGTTTTAGGACCAGCACCGTGTACGATATATAAGATGAGTGATATCTATCGTCAAAGAATGACACTCAAGGTCACAAAGACAGATCATCTTTATGAAACATTACAGATGATGATGGATTATTATAATAAAAAAGGAAAGGTAAATGTGATATGTGATTTTAATCCATACACAACACTCTAGTTATGGCAAGAATACATGCGTATAGAATATTAAATCAATATTTTGAAGATGAAAGTTTTTTAAATATTGCATTAAATGAAGAATTAAAGAAAAGTGAATTAAAAAGAGAAGATAAAGATTTATGTACGACCATTGTTTATGGAACAATTCAAAATCTTTTAGCGATTCAATATCAATTACAACCTTATATCAAAGGAAAAAGAGTTAAAAAGAAAATAAAGACACTACTTTATTTATCTTTATATCAACTGATGTATTTAGATAAAATACCTGAATATGCAGTTATTAATGAAGCAGTAAATATCGCTAAAAAACAAGGCTATCAAACAAGTAAGTTTGTTAATGCGGTTTTAAGAAATTTTGTAAGAAATGAAAGAAGATCTTTAGAAGGTTTAGATGAATTAGAAAGAATTTCAATTGAAACATCACATCCTTTATGGATGGTTAAAATGTTTAATAAACAATATGGTTTAGAAAAAACAAAAAAGATTTGTTTAGAAGATAATACACCTCCTACTAGAAGTGGACGTGTCAATACTTTAAAAGCAAGCAAAGAAGAATTATTAAAAGAAGGATGCTTTAAAGAAGGAACTTTATCTAAAGATGCACTTCTTTATGATAAAGGAAATCTCGCTTTAACTTCTTATTTTAAAGAAGGAAAAGTAACAATTCAAGATGAATCAAGTCAGCTTGTTGCTAGATTACTTGATCCTCAAAAAACAGATTATGTTTTAGATATGTGTAGTGCACCAGGGAGTAAAACAACTCATTTAAGTGCTTTAATGGAAAATCAAGGAAAGATCGAGGCTTATGATCTTTATGAACATAAAGTAAAACTTGTAGAATATAATTTAAGACGTTTAGGTGTTAAAAATGTACACATTCAAGCAGGAGATTCAACGAAGTTAAAAGAGGTTTACTCAGAAAAAACATTTGACCGTATTTTATTAGATGCTCCTTGTTCAGGATTTGGTGTTTTAAAACGTAAACCAGAGATCAAATATCACGATTCTTCTATCATGGATGGGCTTGTTTCTTTGCAGGAACTTTTATTGGAAAATGCATATTATTTATTGAAAAATGATGGTACAATGGTATATAGTACATGTACAATCAATAAAAAAGAAAATGAATTAATGATTCAAAAATTTATTGAAAAACATCCAGATATGGAAGTTATTAAACAACGTACAATATTAAATTATGAATATCACACAGATGGATTTTTTATGTGTAAGATGAAAAAGGGTTAAAAGATGGAACATTTATATAATTATTCGTTAGAAGAATTAACAGAATATTTTCAATCAATTGGGGAAAAAGCATTTCGTGCGAAACAAGTTTTTCAATGGCTTTATCAAAAAAATGCTTATGATTTCCAAGAAATGTCTAATATTTCTAAAGATCTAAGAGAAAAATTAGAAAAGAATTGTGTTATTGATCAATTTGAAATCAAAGAAAAACAAGTATCCAGTGATGGAACAATCAAATACTTATTTTCTTTAGTTGATGGTAATTTAATTGAAGCAGTTTTAATGCAACACGATTATGGACAATCATTATGTGTAACAAGTCAAGTAGGATGTAATATGCAATGTGCATTCTGTGCCAGTGGTTTGTTAAAGAAACAACGTAATCTAACAGCGGGAGAAATGGTCAACCAAGTCATGGCCGTAAGTAAAGATACAGGAATTCGTATTTCTCATGTAGTTGTCATGGGTACGGGAGAACCTTTTGATAACTATGATGAAGTCATGAAATTTGTTAGAATTATTAATCATCCTCATGGGCTAGCCATTGGAGCAAGACATATTACGATTTCAACATGTGGACTTGTGAATATGATTGAACGTTATAGCAATGAAGGAATTCAAACAAACTTAGCGATTTCTTTACATGCTCCAAATGATGAAATTCGTGATCAATTAATGCCAGTTAATAAAGCTTTTAATATGGATGTTTTAAGAAAAGGTATCCAAGATTATATTGAAAAAACAAATCGTCGTGTCACATTTGAATATATTTTATTAGATGGAGTGAATGATTCACTCACACATGCAAGACAACTTGCTCATTATATGAGAGGTTTAAATGCCTATGTGAATTTAATTCCATATAATAGTGTTGATGAACATGGTTTCCAACCAAGTACAAATGTTGAAGCTTTTAAAGATGAGCTTTTAAGATTACATATCAACTGTACGGTTAGAAAAGAACATGGTAGAGATATTGATGGTGCTTGTGGACAATTAAGAGCAAAACGCAGTGGGGTGATATAATGGAGTATTATGCATTGACAGATATTGGTAAGATAAGAGAAAAAAATCAAGATCAAGCAGCCACGGCTATTAATTTAAAAGATCAGGTTTTAGGTGTTGTTTGTGATGGTATGGGCGGACATAAAGCAGGAGAAATTGCTTCTCATGTTGTAGAAGAACATGTTTTAACATGCTTTAAGGCAAATCCACCTTTTATTGATGATGATGAAGTTAAAAATTGGCTTATGGATACGGTTTTAGAAGCTCATCAAATCGTTAAAAGAATGGCAAATATGCAAGAAAATACCAAAGGTATGGGAACTACTGTTGCCATTTGTGTGGTAAGTGGGAATGATGCTTTTTTATGCCATGTAGGAGATAGTCGTATTTATCTTTATGATGAAGAAGAAATTACACAAATGACGAAAGATCATACACTTGTCAATGAACTCATTGAACGTGGAGCTATTACGAAAGAAGAAGGAAAGAATCATCGCCAGAAGAATGTTTTAATGCAAGCAATTGGTGTAGAGATGGATATTGTTCCCTCTATTCAAAAAGTTGAATTAAATGGTAAGAATATTTTAATATGTAGCGATGGATTATTTAATTCATTAGAAGATCAAAAAATCTTAGAAATTGTGAAAAAAGAAATGGATATAAAAGAAAAAGTTCATCTTTTAATAGAACAAGCAAATGAACATGGTGGACGTGATAATATTGCAGCTGTGTTAATAGAAGGAGGACGTTAGGATGAATAAAATCATTGCAGAACGTTATGAATTATTAGATGTTATTGGTAGAGGTGGAATGGCAGATGTTTATCTTGCAAATGATACGATTTTAAATCGTACAATTGCGATTAAGATTTTAAGAACTTCGCTTGCTAAAGATCCTGTTTATATTGCAAGATTCCAAAGAGAAGCGAGTGCAGCTGCGGCTTTGTCTCATAAAAATATTGTTGAAATCTATGATGTTGGAGAAGATAATGATCAATATTACATTGTTATGGAATATGTTCCAGGACGTACTTTAAAAGAATTGATTGCTAAACGTGGGGCTCTTCATGTCATGGAAGCTATTGATATTATGAAACAAGTTCTATCAGGAACAGCAAGAGCACATCAAATGGGAATTATTCATCGTGATTTAAAGCCTCAAAATATTTTAGTTACAGATTCAGGAACAGCAAAAATTGCGGATTTTGGGATTGCTTCTATTCAATCTTTAACACAATTTACTCAAACAGATGTGATTATGGGTTCTCTTCATTATTTAGCACCTGAACTTGCACGTGGTGAAAAAGCAACAGTTCAAAGTGATATTTATGCGTTAGGAATTGTTTTTTATGAATTATTAAGAGGACAAGTTCCTTTTAATGGTGAATCTCCAGTAAATATTGCTTTAAAACATATGCAAGAAGAATTACCTTCATTAAGAGAATTTAATCCTTCTATTCCTCAATCAGTAGAAAATATTGTTATCAAAGCAACTGCTAAAAATTTAAATGATCGTTATAAAAATGCCAGTGAGATGTTAGAAGATCTTCAAACATGTCTTTCTCGTGGCGATGAAGAAAAACTTGTTTTTAATCATGACGGTGAAAGTGATCCAACAATTGTCGTTAATCCTCGTCAAATCTTTGATAATAATGAAGAGGAACCAAAGGAAGAAGTTGTTGAAGAAAGAAGTACGCGAAAACCTAAAAAAGCATCAGCACCGAAAAAGAAATTAGATCCAAAAATTATTGCTGGAATTGTGGCAGGCGTTGTCGTTGTTTTAGGATTGATTTTCTATTTTGTATTCTTATCACCTGGTAAAACTGATGCAAGTGTCATGCCTGATCTTGTTGGTATGACTCAAAAAGAGGCAAAAACATTATTAGAAGATTATGGTGTAACGATTAATGAAGATATGGTTTATAAGGAATTATCGGATACTTATAAAAAAGGTCTTATTACCAAAACAGATCCTAAAAAAGGTTCTTCTATAAAAAAAGGAGATGTTGTTACAATTACAGTATCTAAAGGTAAATATATTGTCTTAGATAATTATGTGGGAATGTCTTATGAAGATGCTAAAGATGTTTTAGAAAATCAATATGGATTTACCGTTGATGAAAAATATGAAGTTTCTGATGAAGAAGCAGGAACAGTTATTGAGCAAAGTTTAGATGAAGGTTATAAACAAGATCCTACTGATAAAAGTCGTTCAATTACACTTACAGTTTCTAAAGGTTCTTATGTTATTTTAGAAAATTATGTAGGAATGAAATATGAAGAAGCGGAAAGTAAGTTAAAAGCATTAGGATTTAATGTCACAAAACGTGAACAAAGTTCTGATGAAGATAGTGGTACAGTTATTGATCAAAATCTTGCTAGTGGTTATAAAGTAGACCCATCAGAAAAAAATAGAAATATTACTTTAACTGTTTCAACAGGTTATAGTCAAACAGTACCATCGGTTATTGGTTTATCGCCAGATAGTGCTAAGACAAATCTTACAAACTTAGGTTTTGTTGTTTCAATGGTTGGGGAACAATTCCCAGAAGATGGTAGCGGTGATGAAAGATACATCGGTGCTGTTTATAAACAAAGTATTGATGCAGGAACAACAGTTACAAAAAAACAAACGGAAATTACAATTTACTATTATGAAGACTGATGAAAAAGGAAGAATTATAAAAGCACTTGCGGGTTTTTATTACATTGATGATGGAAAAACCATTCATCAATGTAGAGCTCGTGGAAAATTTAGAAAAGAAGATATAAAACCAGTTGTTGGAGATTTTGTGGAATTTCAAAGTGGAAGTCACGATGACGGTTATCTTTTGAAGATTCTTGAAAGAAAAAACGTTTTGAAAAGACCACCTGTTGCCAACGTAGATCAAGCATTACTGGTATTTTCAAGAAAAGAACCAGATTTTTCAACAACACTTTTAGATAAGTTTCTATTGTTGATAGAATATTATGATATTGAACCAATTATTGTGATTTCAAAAATGGATCTTGAAAGTGATGATCATATTCACCAGTATATTGATGAATATAGAAATGCAGGATATAAAGTTATTGAAACAAGTTCTAAACAAGGAAAAGGAATTGAAGAAATTAAAGATATCTTTAAAGATAAGGTAACTGTGATTACAGGACAAAGTGGTGTCGGTAAATCAAGTTTATTGAATGCTTTAGATATTTCACTTAATCTAGAAACAAATCAAATTTCCAAAGCTTTAGGAAGAGGAAAACATACGACGCGACATGTTGAACTTTTAAAGATGTATGATGGTTATGTAGGCGATACACCTGGGTTTTCATCATTAGAATTAGAAATGGAACCAACAGAAGCAGCGAGAGCTTATCATGATTTTGATGAACTTGCTTATGATTGCAAGTTTAGAGGTTGTCTCCATGATAGTGAACCTCATTGTGCTGTAAAAGAAGCTGTTGAACAAGGAAAGATTTCTAAAGAACGTTATGAACATTATTTAATAATGCTTAAAGAATTAAAAGAAAAAAAGGAGAAAAAATATGGTTAAAGTTGCACCCTCAGTGTTATCCGCAAATTTTGCACATTTAAAAGAAGATATTGAAAAAATAGAAAAAGGACAAGCTGATTGGCTTCATTATGATGTTATGGATGGTCATTTTGTTCCAAATATTTCTTTTGGATATAGTATTTTAAAAGATGTCTCAAAAGTTACAAACTTATTTTTAGATGTTCATTTAATGATTAGTGAGCCACAAAAATATTGCGATGAATTTATTAAAAGTGGGGCAAATCTTATTGTTTTCCATATAGAAGCTATGGAAAACAAAGAAGAAACACTTCAACTTATTTCTCATATCAAAGAACAAAATGTTCAAGTAGGAATCAGTATTAAACCAAACACACCCGTTGATGCCATCAATGATTATTTAGCCTTACTAGATGTTGTTTTAGTTATGTCTGTTGAACCAGGCTTTGGTGGACAATCCTTTAAAGAAATTGCCTTAGATAAAATCAAAGATTTAGCTTCAAGAAGAAAGGATAATAATTACAATTATCTCATTGAAGTTGATGGTGGAATCAACGAAACAACAGGAAAACAATGTAAAGAAGCAGGTGTTGATGTTCTTGTTGCAGGAAGCTATGTTTTTAATAGTGAAGATTGTTCACAAAGGATTGCTTCTTTAAAATGAAAATAGCGTTATGTGCCACACATTTAGAAAAGATGATACTTCCTCAAGACAGAGAATATATTGGGGTGGATCATGGTGTGGAAGAATTATTGAAACAAGGAATTACACCAAAGTTTGCCATCGGTGATTTTGATTCCTTACAAAATAGACAGACATTAGAAAATTTAAATATTCAAATTTTACCAGAAAGAAAAGATGTGACAGATACTCATGCTGCTATTGATTATCTTTTATCAAAAGGCTATGATGAAATTGAAATCTATGGTGTAACAGGAGGACGTCTCGATCATTTTTTTGCGGTCATGTGTTTATTAGAAAAATATCAAGATATAAAGTTAAAAGTCATTGACCAACAAAACTGTATTCAATTATTAAAACCAGGTATTTATCATATAGAAAATAAGGATTATTATTATTTTTCTTTATTTGCCTTGAATGAAAGTAGTTTATCTATTAAACAAGCAGAATATACTTTAGATCATTATCTTTTAAAAAGAGAAGATCCTCTTTGTGTTTCTAATGAAGTCAAAGGTGAATATGCTATTATTGAAAATAGTGGAAATATTTTATTAATTCAATCAAGAGATGCTTAAGCATCTTTTTTGTATTATAATAAAGAAAGATACAAATTATGAGTTTAAAACCATTGACATAAGAAAATAATATGCTATAATTAAATAGTAATCATTCCTAATAAGGAATTATAGAAAAGGAGAAAAGAAATATGGCTAAATTTGTATGTAAAGTATGTGGATATGTTTATGAAGGAGATGCAGCACCAGCTGAATGTCCAGTATGTCATGTAGGGGCTGACATGTTTGAAGAAGTAAAAGGTGAAATGAAATTAGCAGCAGAACATGAATATGGAATCTATGCTAAAACTGTAAAAAATAATCCTGATATCAGTGATGAAGATAAAAAATATATCTTTGATCAATTAAAAGCTAACTTTGAAGGTGAATGTTCAGAAGTTGGTATGTATTTATGTATGGCAAGAATTGCTCATAGAGAAGGTTATCCTGAAATTGGATTATATTGGGAAAAAGCTGCTTATGAAGAAGCAGAACATGCAGCTAAATTTGCTGAAATGTTAGGAGAAGATTTAGAACCAAATATGAAAGCAACAACTAAAGATAATTTAGCTTGGCGTGTTGATTGTGAATTTGGAGCTACTGCTGGTAAAGTTGAACTTGCTACATGTGCTAAAAAGAATAATTTAGATGCAATTCATGATACTGTTCATGAAATGGCTAGAGATGAAGCTAGACATGGTAAAGCATTAAAAGGTTTATTAGATAGATATTTTGGAAAATAATAGAATTATTGAATTATAGAAGGGCTCAATTGAATTGAGTTCTTTTTATCTACAGTAGTAATTAAATTCTCAAAAATTAAAATATTATAATCAAAAAAATGTGAAAGATATTTATTGAAGTATGATAATATTAAGTTGCTAGATATAAATATTTAGCAACGCCTTTTTTTATTATTACTATACACTATCTTAATTATAACTTTAAATAAACATGCACCCTTCCCACCTGCAGCGCATTTAAAGTTAGGTATGAAGTACATTTAATTATGTACTTTTTATTTTGGTAAAAGTGAAAAGTTAAATTCCACTTTAAAAAAAGAAAAAATAAAAGTAGAATTAAGTCTTTCATAAAGTAGAAATCATAAGGATATTAGGAGCTTTTCCTGATATTCTTTTTATTTTATAGGTTGAATTAAGTTTTTCAAATGTAAAAAATAGCGAGATTAGTAGAAACTGAAACTATTTTTGAGCACATTAAAGCTATGGAATTTCATCATTTTTTTCGAGGTGTAAGACTAAATTCCACTTGGATAATACGTTGGATTGTCAATCTGCTACCTTGTTTCATACATTCTCTGAATGATTTTATTTTTTATCTTTTAATAAGTAGGGTTTTAAAACAATTTGATCTCTTTCGATTTTTTCAATTCCATATTCAATGAATCTTTTATAAAGTTCAGAATTCAAAAACTCCATCATTTCTAAAGGTGATTTTGCCTTTAGATTTTCTTTTGACTGAGAGTTGATATGTGAAACCATGAGATTCGCTTTTTCTTGACAGTTCAATCCCAGTTTTTTCAAATCTGTTTCTTTAGGACAAATATAACGGATTTTCTTATGCTTTTTTTCTAAACTTCCTTTTTGACCGGATGCCATAGGATCACAATAGAAGACACAAGTTCTTCTTGAACCATCTTCTTCTTTTTCAAAACCATCTGCATCTATAAATTCACTGCCACGATTCGTTTTTAAGACTTCAACTTCTTTGTAAAATAAATTTTTTCCTAAAATTGTTTCCAAAAGATCAAGTCCTTTTAGCATGGTTTTGATGTTTTTTCTTCATGATATATAATAAACATGAAAGAGTAAGACCGAAATTTAAATGTTTGTATAAAGGGATCGGTAGACCCGTTATTATAGACGGTACCATTTCGACAATGCTGAGATTGTCGTTTTCATTTACATAGTTGATGAAGTCATCATATGTACGTCCTTTAAGATATTTTCTGTCTTCTCTTTTTTTGCATTTGTTTGAAGCTTTTTTCGTAATTCTTCTTTTTGTTTTGATTCTCAAATCAACACCAAGAAGACCAAATTCTCTAAAGCTACCATTTTCAATGTAGTTATAGAGAGTTTTTTCTGAAATGTTTAATTCGGGATGATTTGTAATGACCTGATAGGGAGACTGTCCGGCCTTGATGAGAAGGACAACAACATTCGCTAAAGCTTTAAGCTCTTCGTAGGTCATATTGATACCGATTCTAGCATCAACAAGTTCTTTTCTATATTCTTTGTGGGCCAAATCGGCAGAATATCTAAACTTGTCATAGCGGCAATGGTTATATTTGGAACAGCCATTGCAGGCACCAGGAGATCTGTCTCTGCAAAGCAGGACAACCGGAACACACGTGATTGTGAGAACATTCATCCTTATTTGCACATACAGGATTATAAGAAGATTTGTAAGTTTGAACTTTGCGAGATTTATATTATCATACTATAGTTTGGAAAAATATAAAATTATATTTCATCAACGTTTCATCAACGTTTCATAAATGATGTGTATAATATTATTGAAAGTAGTTATGAACGGCTATTGTTTAAAAAATAAAGGAATAAAGGAGGAAAGAATTATGGAAAAAAAAGTATCAAGAGGTGCATTCCTATTACTTACGTTATGTTTGAGCTTAAGTACAGTTGGGTGTAAAAAAAGTAATGAAAGCAATAAAATTAAAGAAGGACAATCAATAAGTTCTAAAGAGAAGGGTATGTCAACTAAAGAAAAGGATAAAAATGAAACATTTAAGCCATCAGATTATACTTTAAAAACAAAAAAAGAATATGTTTATGAATATTTAGGTCTTAAATTTAAACTTTCAAATAAATTTAAAAAGTATATGAATGATAAAAAGATAGCGATGTTAGATGATCAAAGTCCTATAGATAAGGAATTAAAATATGCTTTTTTAACTTTTAATAAAATGACTAAAGAGCAAAAAAAAGCAGTTGTTAATAAAAAGGAAGGTGGTTATGAAAAATGGGAAAATGGGCTTAAAAGAATTGGAACTATTGGTATATTTGAAAAAAATACATCAGAAGAAAAAATATCTAAATTGACAAAATGTGATACTCATACTAAAATAGGAGTTTCAAGTGATGGAAAATACGATTGCTATTTTAGCACAAACAGTGGATCTGAAATTAACCTTCTAAATGAATTTAAAAAAACTGAGATTCAAATTATAGAAAAAAAAGAACGTCCTAAAAATGGTTTTGTTCTATCAGAAAAAACTGATTTAGAAAATACAGAAGCATTTAAAAAATAATCAGTTAGGAATTTACGTAAACTATTACCAAAAGACATAAATGGTTAGGATTTTACAAGTAAATATTTTGAGAAGTATGGTAAACGTATTTACAATTTAGCGTAAAGTTTGTGTAAAAGAGATTCCAAATTTAGTTGAGGTTTAGAACAAAATAAAAATTAAGTGTTTTAATATTGTTAGTGTTGTTACAGATAATGGTGAAAACAAGGGAGTAATTGTCTTTATTAATATGACTATGACTTACTATGGATATAGTCATGGAGCGACTAGAGTTGAATTGGAGAAGGTAATAAGAATTTGCTTGGAGTGTGTTGGAATTGGATAGAATTAAAAAAATTGAGACATTTAAGTTTGATAAGAATTTGAGAAAATTGAAATATATAATATTGATTGTATTTGTAATAATACTTCCTCTATTTTTAGTTGATATTTTTGTAAGCTTATTAGTCCAATAGGTATGCTTGGACTTTGGGAGCTATTTATTCAGTTATTAGCCCAATTTCAGTATTCAGATATAGACTAGACGAAGAAAAGTGCAGAATGTGAAAAAGTTTGCCAAATGAATATAGATCCAGTTGAAAATTGCAATCATCTAGAATGTATCAGATGTGGACGATACAAAAATGTTTGTCCTGTGGATACATTTAGTTGTGGAATAAAAAAAGAGAGGAGCGTATTAGAAAAGTGATAAAAAATGCAATAGCATACATTACAAGAAAAAAAAATAGAACATTTATTATTTTTGTTATTTTAACAATAGTTCTTTCTTGTTTGTATTCTTGTTTAACAATAATGAAATCAAGCAATGAAATAGAAAAGACTTTATATGAAAGTTCTAATTCTTCAATATCAATAACAAAAAAAGATGGTAAATATTTTAATGTTAATCAATTTAAGGATATTGAAAAATTAAAAGAAATTGAAGAAATAATAATTCAATATGATGGATTAGCAAAACTAAAAGGTGCTAAAGTAGTTAGTGGAGAGCAAAAAATAAATAGAGAAGATTTATCTGATGAATTTAAGAATGTTGTTTCACTCGAAGCTACAAATAATACTAAAAGAAACATTTTATTTAATAGTGAAGTATTTACAATTAAAGAAGGTAAAAATATAGAGAAAAATGATAAAAACTCAATTATTGTTCATGAAGAATTCGCTAAACAAAACAATCTAAAATTAGGTGATGAAGTTGATCTTGAATTACTAGATACTGAAAAAAGTGGAAAAATAAAGAGTCATAAATTTGAAATTATAGGAATATTTTCTGGTAAAAAACAGGAAACATATACAGGTCTATCTTCTGATTTTAGTGAAAATATGGTTTTTGTGGATTATTCAACAAGCCAAGAGATATTAAATAACTTAGAAAATAATAAAATTGCAAATAAAATTTTAATGTATTCTGGTAGTTTAGAATCTACAGACTTAGTCTTAAATAAGTTGAAAGAGCTTAAAATTGATGAATCAATGTATTCCATTGAAAAAGATTCTAATGTATTTGAGGAGTCTTTAGAGTCAGTAAGTGGAATAAAACATATAATAAAAGTAATGACTTATTCTATTATGTTAGGAGGAATGATTGTTCTTTCATTAATCTTGGTTCTATGGTTAAGAGAAAGAATTTATGAAATAGGTATATTTTTATCTATTGGAACATCTAAGATGCAAATTATAATGCAATTTATACTCGAGTTAATATTCATATCGATGCCAAGTATAATATCTTCCTTACTTTTAGGAAATGTGTTACTAAAAGTAATTGTAGATGGATTCATTAACTCAGAGGATTCAATAATTTCCGGTGGAAGTTTAATAAATAATAGTGGTTTTATGTTAAATATAGGAGCACTTGGACAAAGTTATTTAATATTAATAAGTATTATTGTTTTATCAGTTGTATTTGCTTCTTCATTAATATTAATCAAGAAGCCTAAAGAAATATTATCAAAAATAAGTTAGGAGAAAATAATGGATATATTAGAAATAAAGAATGTGGCATATAATTATGTAAATTCTAAAGAAAAAATTTTGTCAGAAGTAAATCAAAAATTTGAACTTGGGAAGTTTTATGCGATAGTAGGAAAGTCAGGAACAGGAAAAACTACACTTCTTTCCTTACTTGCTGGACTTGATAAACCTAAAACAGGAAAAATATTGTTTAATAATGAAGATATACAAAAGAAAGGATATAACAATCATAGAAAAAATAATATATCTTTAGTATTTCAAAACTACAATTTAATAGATTATTTAACACCGATTGAAAATATTAGATTAGTAAACAAATCAGCAGATGAAAGTATCTTGTTTGAACTGGGTTTAGATAAAAAACAAATAAAAAGAAATGTTATGAAATTATCTGGTGGACAGCAACAAAGAGTAGCTATTGCTAGAGCATTGGTATCAAATGCGCCAATAATACTAGCTGATGAACCTACTGGTAATTTAGACAGTGTTACTGCTGGAGAAATAATTGCTATATTAAAGACGTTGGCTAAAGACAAAAATAAATGTGTAATAGTTGTAACACATAGTAAGGAAGTAGCAGATTCTGCGGATATCATTTTAGAACTAAGTGGTAAAAATTTGAAAAAAGTAAATAAAATGAATTTGGAGGTTGAATAATGATAAAAAATGCATTTGCTTATGTAACTAGAAAAAGCTTAAAATCATTAATTATTATGTTAGTAATTTTATCTATGTCAGTTTTAAGTTTTATTAGTTTATCTATTAAAGATGCTACGGACAGAGCTTCAAAAGGCACATTGGCTAATATAACAAATAGTTTTTCTATGGAGATAAATAGACAAGTAAATCCAGGAACACCTAGAGGTGGGGGAAATGTAAAAGGTGAAGATATTAAAAAGATATCTCAAACAGATAGTATAGACTCCTATGTAAAAAGAATAAATAGTGTTGCGGATTTAGTCGATTATGATATTATTGAAACTCAAGAGACTCTTGCGAATCAATCTCCTGAAAGAGCGAAAAATTTCAAAAGAACAGTTATGTTAACTGGGGTTAATGACTCATCAAAAGAAACAAAATTTGTATCAGAAGCATATAAATTAGTAGAAGGAAAGCATTTAGAAAATGAAGATAAAAATAAAATATTAATGCATAAAGATTTAGCTAAAAAAAATAATCTTAAAGTTGGAGATAAGATAAAATTAAAATCTAATTTATTTGACGCTGATAATGAAAAAGGTGCAGATGAAACAGTAGAAGTAGAAATTAAAGGTCTATTCGATGGGCATAATAGTGGTGGAGTAAGTGCAGCACAGGAACTATACGAAAATACATTAATCACTGATATTGATACGGCCGCTAAAGTTTATGGTAATACAGAAGATACAGCTGTATATCAAGATGCAACATTCTTTGTAAAAGGTGATAAGAATCTTGATAGTGTGATAAAAGATCTTGGGAAATTAGATATAAATTGGAGAGAATATAATTTGATTAAAAGTTCATCAAATTACCCTGCATTACAACAATCTATATCAGGTATCTACTCAATTTCAAATAAATTATTTGTAGGTTCATTAATTTTTGCAGGAGTTGTAGTTTCATTATTACTATTCTTATGGATGAATGCTAGAAAGAAAGAAATAGCGGTATTACTATCATTAGGTATATCAAAATTAGAAATTTTTGGTCAATTCCTAATTGAGATGATATTTATATCAATCCCCGCATTCGTTGGTTCTTATTTCTTAGCTCAATACACAGCTAGCAAACTTGGAAATAATATATTGAATAAGGTTACTGGTGATATAGCTAAACAAATAGCTCGACAATCTGCATCTAGCCAATTAGGGGGTGGGGCAGAAGCTGAAGGATTTAATAAGACATTATCAAGTTTAGATATAAATGTAGTACCTAAGTTTATAATTTATGTAGTTATATTTATGAGTTTAGTATTGCTTGTTTCATTGATTGTTTCTTCACTCCATACATTAAGAAAAAACCCAAAAGAATTATTAATTGATAATAATTAAAAGTTTTGGTGCTTTGACTTTATGAAATAACATGATATTTTTAAAACGAAGCTAATTAGATTACACGAGGTTTTTTCTATGGAGGAGACCTCATGTTTTTATATGCTCTATTATTGATGTCTTGCCATAGTCCAGATATTTTTTACTTAACATTGGTAACACAATAAACGGTAAACCTACTCAAAAATTAGTGTATTAAAAGAATAGCTGACAACTAATAATAATATTCTTTAATTAAAATTCAAATAAGTAATTGATTTAAAAATACATTTAATAAGCTTAAGAATAGAAAAATGACTATGACAAAGATAAATAAGAAAAGACTTAATGAAAAGAGAAAAATTAAAAATAACTATATCTAATTCTTTAATATCCCATAACTTATAAATTGTAAACAGCTAATCCATTAGCGTTAGTTATTATTATGAAAAAGAGCAAACTTCATATAACAGAAAAGGCTCGCTTTTAGTTTTAGTTATTAAAACCGCAAGATTTTGAAAAGCAGTTTCAAATATCATGACATAAAATAAAACCGGTGCTTTCTAGCACCGAAATTTTTTTGACTTTTAAATATCAAATAATATTCTGTATAATATAAGTGTATAGATTTAAGTGGAGGTATATATGAAAATATTAATTGTTGAAGATGATAATATGATCAGAGAGGGAATAAGTGAATATCTTTTGGAATTTGGATATACTGTTATTCAAGCTAAAGATGGAATAGAAGCTTTGTCAAAATTTAATAGCGCTATAAATTTGGTTATCTTAGACATTCAGATACCTTTTATAAATGGTTTAGAAGTGTTGAAAGAAATTAGAAAGAAAAGCAATTTACCAATTCTAATCTTGACTGCATTTAGTGATGAAGAATATAAAATTGATGCATTTACTAATTTAGCAGATGGATATGTAGAAAAGCCATTTTCATTGCCAGTCTTAAAGGTTAGAATAGATTCTTTGATTAAGAAGAATTATGGACATTTAGAGAAGTTTGAATATAAGGATTTATCGGTTAACTTTAATAGCTATACAGCTAAAATAAATGATGAAGAAATAGATGTAAATGCAAAAGAACTAGATGTATTAAAGTGTCTATTGGATAATAATGGACAAGTATTAACTAGAATGCAAATTATTGATTATGTATGGAAAGATAGCGAAGAAATTCCTTACGATCGAGTAATAGACGTATACATAAAAGAACTTAGAAAAAAATTAAAATTAGACTGCATAACCACTATAAGAAATGTGGGATATAAATTGGAGATAAAATGAGAAAATGAAAAAATTAAAGATATTTCCCAAAATGTTCATACAAATATTTTCTGTTCTTGGAATAATAATTATATTAGTTCATTTATTAGTTTTCTTTATTTTTCCTAAAACATATTTGGAGACCAGAAAAGAAGAGGTCTATAGTAAAGCAAATGAAATTTCTAATATTATGAATGGAAAAGAAATAAAATATATAGAACAAACCTTGGAACTTTATTCTAAAAGTAGCGAAATAAAGGCATTTATAAAAGAAAGAAATAATAATAATAATGAAATAAAAATCAAAGATAATATAGATGCTAATTTAGAAAGTAATAGTAATTCTTTGATAATTGAAGAAAGAGAAATAAAGCTTAATAATGGTAAAAAAACATATCTACAATTTGTCTCTACAGCCGATATGCAAAAAGATGCAAAAGATTTAAGTCTTAAATTTTTACCATATTCTTTGTTAGTATCAATTTTATTTTCTTCTATTATTTCTTTAATTTATGCAAAATTAATAAAAAACAATATACAAGAAATACAAATTGTTACTGATAAAATGATGAAACTTGATAAAAAAATACGTCTAAAAGTTAGCTCTAATGATGAAGTTGGAGAATTAAAACAACAAATTAATGATTTGTATTCTACTTTATTAAGAACAATTGACGATTTAGAATTTAAAAATAAAGAAATTTTAAAATTAGAAAAGTTAAAATATGACTTTTTTAAAGGTGCATCCCATGAACTTAAAACTCCTCTTGCTAGTCTTAAAATAATACTGGAAAACATGAAATACAATATTGGAAAATATAAAGAAAAAGATATTTATATTAATGAATGCATTGAAATCGTTGATAGTTTAACAAAAAATATTTCTCAAATATTATCAGTTCATTCTATAGAAAATTTGAATAATGATGAAGAATATTTGAAAATAAATGATACATTAGAAGATGTATTAAAAAAGTATGAAATATTAGCACATCAAAAGAAAATAACTGTCAATAATTATATATTAGATGAGAATGTTTATATAGGAAAAACAGCTTTAAAGATTATTTTATCTAATTTGATTAGTAATGCGGTAAAATATACTGATGTAAATGGGGTAATTAATATTGGGATGGTTAATGATTGGTTATATATAGAAAATTCATACGGTAACAATAAAATTTCGAATATGGATGAAATATTTGATGTTAAATTTGATTTAAATAAGGAAAATAGTAATGGATTAGGTTTATATATTGTAAGTAATATTCTGAATAATTACAATATAGAATATAAAGCATTGCAGGATGAAGAATTTTTTATCTTTAAAATTAAAATTATATCTTAAGTAAGATATAATTTTTTAATAGTTATTGAAAAATAGAGATTTATTATTAATTGTGGAAATAAAAACTTTTTTCTTATTGAAAGTGAAAAGAAAATAATTGATAAATGATTATTCCACTCTAATTGATCACTTATTCCGATGGGGTTGATCGATCATTACGATGAACCTGACCATCTAAAAGTTTTGGTTATTAGATATCAGCTAAAGCACTTATACAAAAGTTTACTAAGCTATCCTGTACTAATAAATTGAGAACATAGACTTGCTGAGTTGAATGTTACGCTAGAAAAGTCCATTCAATACGTTGAATAAGTCCACTTTACCAAAATATTGAATATGTTTATAAAGTCAAAAGGATTTAATATATTCTTCTTGCAATAATTTCTATATTAAAATTTGAGAGGGACTGTTTATTTTGGTATTCTCAAAAAATTAAATAGATAAATAAAAAATATGGGAAAAAATGCATAAAATTGTATGCTATCATACCATCAAGTTATAAATAGATGTATTCAAAATATTATAGCATTTATTGTAGCTTAGGTAAGCTAAACTTAATCGGTTCAGTTTGCTATCTAAAGCAGTTAATTATTAATGAATAGGTACAAGCTCGTTTTTTAATACTTCTTTAAATTTCTATTACATATAAACCTTATTCATTAAAAATATTTATGGGAGGTGATACAACACAAAATAATGAAAGCTTTTAGATTTTAATAGCAATCTAAAAAGCTACCACTCTATAAAACTTAATATTATAAATCGCTTGTTAATCTTAGATAGAGGGTAGACTTATAAGTTAATATTCTAAAAGTTAAAAATAAGATTATTGTTAAAGATATCTAGATAAAAATCAATTTTGGTACATTGCACAATTATAGATATTATAATCCATTTAATGATCCTAGCTCTTAAATTTATAGACAGGTAGCATTCTCTAATAAACATTAAGTGTTTAAATAACAATTCTTATTTAATATTGAGTAGTTGTAAAAAAAGAATTTAAGTAGAATGAATAAATTTATAAAAGAAATAATAGGGTGTATCTATGAGAATATGATATTAGGTATTTTCATTTTAATAATAACTTCCCAAAAAATATTAAAACCTCATAAAAAAGATAATTTTACTGTAAATCATTTCTATACATGCTTAATCATTATATTTTATGCACACATAAATACGTACTTTTATAAATTGGTAACTTAATTCTAAGTAGTTTAAAGAATTATAACTTTTGATCAAAAATAAAATTCATTCTCCCAAATGAAAAACGTAACAATTCCGAATCAAATTTTATAATTCTTTTTTTCATTTATATAATAAGGAGGCATTTATGATTCATTCAGTAAAAGATTTTGTAGATAAAAAAATGAATAATAAATTAATTTGTTTTAATAATGTTTCAGATGATTATTTATTTTTTTAGAAAATAAAAAAATAGGGAGCTGATGACTATGAAACTAGAAAAAGTAAACGACTCACAGAAAAGAATTACAGAGCTTTTAAGGAACTTCTAAAAATTATCAAGCACTATTTTCCAAATTTCAATAAGTTGCTTTCTTCAGTAAGTGATCCAAGACACAAAAGCTATATAACCTATACACAAGAAGAAATTCTTTTCTTTAGAATATTGAGCTACTGCTATCATTTTAAAAGCATGAGGGAAATTACAAGAGAACTCAATAATGATCATGGCATTCAAACAAGCAGATTACTTTTTGGCGATGAACTGGAAGAAGTTCCTCATGGTGATACGATAAACAGTTATCTTGAAGAGGTCAGCATTGATCAATTAAGACACATACTTCGAGAAATGCTGAGAGAGTTGATGAAGAAAAATTTTTTGATGGATTTAAAATAAACAACAGGTATTATCATATGATAATAGATGGAGTGGAAATATTTTCATTTAAAAACAAAAAAATAGAGAGCAGTATATAGAAAGAACATGCAGATGGTCCAAGATATTATACGATGATGCTGGTAGCTGTCATTGAAAGGGACAATATAGTCATACCAATAGAATTTGAGCCGATAGAAAACGAAGGTTTGAAATATGGCAAACAGGACTGTGAACATGAAGCAGCTAAAAGATTGATGAAAAGAATAAAACCATTTTAAAAGAATGGAAATATGTGTTTCAGGAGATGCACTTTATTTTAGTGAGCCAATGTTGAAAGAAATAAAAGAAAAGAATTGGAAATATATCGTCACATATAAAGAAGGTCGTGCACAAAGCGTAGCAGAATACTATAATATGGAACATGCATACAGCTATCATGAAAATGCAGTAAAAGGACACTTTATCTTACTGACGATTGCACATATAATCATGCAGCTGATGGAGATGCATGAAAGGAACATAGGAATATTTGAAACGATACATAAAATATCGCAAAGAATAAAAGAAGCACTTAGGACACAACCCCTAAGTGCAAGCGATGTATTGGATATATCCACGTCGTTTCATTTAAGCAGAATATCCCTGTAGATATTATAACATGACTACCTTGAAAAGTGTGAAAAAAGATAAAAAATTCGTAGGTACTTTTTGAACAAAAAAAGGACATTGAATATGTCATATCATAAAAGTTGAAGAGATTATTATAAATCACAATAAAAAATGCTTAAAATTAAAAATTTACTCTTCATTGCTGATACAAAAAGAATCATTCTTGACAGGGGGGTACACTTTACAATAAAATTAATAATAGAGATTATTGATTGTATCAGTTTTTTTCATAGAAACTTACCATTTTTTTTAAATCATTTCACGTGTTCTCAAATATATAGGTAGGTGTCAAAGTAAACAATAAATTAAATATTTTGCATATACAAATTTATATACAATTTTTATTGAATTCCTACTTATTTTGTAAGAAATATAAATGCTGTTTGTTAGATAGAAGATAATGAATCGGAGTGCATATAGAAAGTGAAACAATAACAAATCATTGTCTTGTTAATTTAATAAATAATTGTAAAATAAAGAAGGAATATTAAAAATATAGAGAACACACCTTAGTAGAAAAAAATATCTATGTTGATAAGAATTTAACTGAACTAGAGAAAAGTAGGTTTTTATATGATCTGTACCTGTTTTTATTAATGGTAATGAAACCTTTATGTAAAGCAACAGACAATACAATCGACAAAGAGTATTTTTTATAGATTTATGAGACAGATAAACTTAAGTTTATAAGTTTATTTGCTTTCGGTAAAGGAGATAAATGCATGAGAAAAAAATCAAAGAAAATAATAAGTAGTATTTTAGGTTTAGTTGTGTTGTTTCAAATGGTATGTCCAGTTTCTTCCTATGCAGTAGAAAATGGTGGACAAGAAACGACGAATGAAAGCTTAGTGATGGATGAAAACACTGGTAAAGACGAAGATAACAGTGCTCAGGACTCTTCAAAAGATGAAGAAAATATCGTTGTTATGGCTGCTCACGAAAGCGAAGACTATAAATATCTTTCTGATTTAGATTATATTACAGAAAATAATTGGTCTTATGCAGGATGGGGAGAAATCAAAAAAGACAAGAATATTGAAAATGGACAAATCAGTTTACTTGTTGATGGAACAAGGATCTATTTCAATAAAGGTATGGGAGCGCATGCTTCTTCACAACTTACCTATGATGTTTCTGGTTTTTCAGGTACATATACCCGATTTGTTTCTAAAATGGGAGTCGATGCTTCTAAAAATGGTCTAGGAGAAGTTTGGTTTAGAATTTCTGCTTCAAAGGATGGAACAAATTGGGATGAACTTTATAAATCAAATACAGTAACTTCAAAAGACAATGCCTTAGATGTAGATTTAAATATTAAAGATTATAAATATTTAAGATTATATGCAGATAAAAATGGCTCAAATGCAGTAGATCATGCTGTTTATGCAGATTCGCGAATTGTAAAAGAAAACTATGATCTTTCATCAGAACTTTTTGATGATATTAAAAAGGTATCTTACTATGATGAAATTCTTTCTAAAAATACAGTAGAAGAAAACTATAATAATCATTTCGATACAGTATTAAAAAGAGAATTTGTCAATCGCATGGGTTATTGGAATTTACAAAACAGTATCAAAGACGATGATACTGGTGAAGCTAAAGAAGCTATTAAATGGATTTTTAATGACCAAAAAAACTTACAACTATTTATTGAAACTGGAAATGTAGGAGATTCTTTAAAATGTGTTAGTCTATTAAAAGAATTATATAGTAAGCACAAAGATGATCTTAATGATCAAACACAAGGTGATGTTTATAAAAAGATGATGATTGCCTTAGCAATTGCTTATAGCACAGATAAAAACGGTTCACCGTTGAGTTTCAATATGCAACCGAATTCTTATGATGCTTTAAAAAGATATGAAATTATAAAAGATCTATACGATTCAGGTCTGTTTGCTAGAAAAGATGAATTTAGTACATACAACATGGAACTTATTCGAATGGTAATGAATGATTCTATTAGTAATGATGAAATCTATTGGTTAAGACATTACTCACAATCACGTCATGGAACGGATCTCAATAAAGCTCTAAACCCTTATAATTATATGCGTTATGTTTCACCAAACTATGCTCAAGATAAATTTTATGATGCAAACAATAAAGAAACATATGATACGAAGTATCAATTAAGTAAATATAACATTCCTTATGGATTAAATAGTGATGGAACAAAGACATCAAGAACATGGATGGTTATGGAAGCTGGAGGTATTTGTTGGAATATTTCAAGATTAGGACAAAACTTAAATCGTGTTTATGGAATACCAACAGTAGGTATCTATCAACCAGCTCATGAATCTTATTTTACTTATTCACAAAATAGTGATGGTAAAGGTATCTGGAGTATTGGAAACAATATTTTTGGTTGGGGACAAAGTTCGTCAAAATGGTATGGTGGAAATGGAACACGTTTATTATTAAATTGGAATAATAAATCATTTACACGTCCACATATGGGATTAAAGGTTGATCTAGGTAATGGAGTGAAATCGGATGTAGGAAATAACGGTGGATATCAATTATTAGGACAAGCTGCTTTAAATAACTATGAAGCTTATCAAAAATCACTTTATTATAACTTAATTGCTAATTCTTATGAAAGTGCAACAATAAAAGAAGAAGTTTATAATAAAGCACTAGAAGTTTTAGATATCAATTTAGACAGTTTTGAAGCAATACTTAATCTTTATAAACAAAAAGGTGATCAAGTAACAAGTGCAAATTGGTTAGAATTCGCTAAAAGAGTGATTTCAACATATACCTACTATCCAATGGCTATGACAGATTTATTAAGAGTGATTAATCCTTATTTGAATAGAGAAGATACACTAGAAGTTGATATGTTAAAAACAGAAGCTTTGAATAAAGCTTTAAATGCGACAGATGATGAGGTATTACAATCAGGAGCATGTAGAGAAATTGCCCGTGCACTCCTAGGCAGTGACAAAGTCGATTTAGCTTCATTCTCTTTTGATGGAGAAAATGCGGGTAAGATCGTTATGAATTCAAAATATGATGATTATGATTTCCAAGTCCAATATAGTTTGGATGGGGGAAATACTTGGGAAACCTCATTAGAACATAAAATAGTTTTATCTAAAAAACAAATCGAAAGTATTACTGCTGATAATGATATCCAAGTTAAAATATCAGGATCAAATCAAATATTTACGATTGATATTTTAAAAGGTGAAAATATTTCTTCAAAAACACTTGCGATGAATGATGATGAAGATTCCTTTGTTGGAAAAATAGAATTTTTAGAATATAGTATAGACAATGGAAAAACATGGAAGGCTTTTGATAGTGATACGAGAATTACAGGAAATCAAAAAGTGCTTGCTCGATACAGAGCACATGGGGTGTATTTAAGTGGAGATAGTACAGAATATAACTTTACTGAAAATAACGATAAAGAGAAAAAATATGTTTACGTTAAAGATATTTCTTACGTATCTTCTGGAAGTTCTCAAAGTGGATATGCTGCAAAAAATATGATCGATGCCAGTCCATTTACAACATGGCATACAACGTGGGGACAAGTTGCTAAAGATAAAACCTATGTCGTAAGCTTTAATGAAGTAAAATATTTATCACAAATTTCCTATGATCCTGCGGGATTAAATGGAAGAATCAAATCAGCAAAGGTTTATGTTAGTCTAGATGGGCAAGAATGGACCTTAGCGGGAGAAAAAACAAATATGGCAAATAACACCGCCAGAAAAGAACTTGTTTTAGATGAATCTCTTCCAGCAAAATTTGTGAAAATCGAAGCAACGGAAACTTATGGAAACAACGAAGGACCAAATAAATATGTAAGTGGAACTCGTTTTAATTATTATGAAGACACCACAAAAGTTTATAAGGATCCTAGTGTCGAATATTCAGTAACTTCACTTACTAATAAAGATGTTGTAGCGACTTTACAACTTCCTTCAGGATTTAAAGCTGTTGGTGAAAGTACATATACATTTGATAAAAATGGTGAACATACATTCACTTATAAAGATTTAAATAATAAGGAAAAAACAATCGAAGCCAAAGTTTCATGGATCGATAAAGAAGTTCCAACTGCAACAGTAGAATATGATATTACAGAAAAAACAGAATTTGCGGTGAAAGCAACTTTAAAAGATTTTTCAAAAGAAAATGTAAAAGTGCTTAATGGTGATGAAGATGGTAGTCATACTTTTACAAAAAATGGCGAATTTACTTTCATGATTCAAGATGAAGCAGGTAATATTGGTTATGTTACCGCAAAAGTAACATGGATTACAGCTAAAGATACTGAGGTGGACGATGATTTATATGTTAAATCAGATGATTATGTTGTTAAAGATGATGTAATTAAAAATATTGATGCAAATACTTCATTAGAAGAATTAAAATCAAAATTAAATACAAATGCGAAACAATTCAAACTTATTAAAAATGGTCAAGAAGTTGATATAATTTCAACAGGAACAATTCTTGTTCTTGATAATGATAGAAGTTATACATTAGTTGTAACTGGAGATATTAATGGTGATAGTTTTCATAATCAATTAGATCTAACTCTTTTAATTAATCACTTGTTAGATCGTACTTTGATTCAAAATGAAATAGAATCAATGGCATCGAATATGAATGATGATGGTGAAATTGATATTGTCGATCTTTCAATAATGAACAAGAAAACACTTAATTAGTGGTAAAAGAAGGAGAAAAAGATGAAAAGAAAAATTATCTCAGTTATAACAACTTTTGTATTAATACTATCTTCTCATTTTTCAATGATTTACGCATTGGATAAACCTCATTTAAATTTAAATGAAAAAGAAGATTCAGTAGAAGTAACACTGAATCTTCCCAAAGTAGAAAATGGGTTAGATGCTTTCTCTGGTAAAATTGATTATGATCAAAATAAATTAGAACTTGTTAAAGTAAAACAGGTATCAAAAAAATTAAAAACACCAGAGTATAATGAAAATAACGGAAAATTTATTTTATTGATCAATTCTAAAACCATTAATGAATCAGTTGATGCAGTATGCTTTACATTTAAAGTTAAGAAAAATGTTGCAGGGGATACAACGGTAAAAGTAACTAAATTAACAGGAGCTACTTCAAAAAATCAAAAGATTAATTTAGATGATGTACAAACTGTTTTTACAACAGACAAGAAAGAAAACAATTCCAATACGGGTAACGGTTCTAATAGTTCAGATACATCTAAAGACAATGATTCAAAAAATGATACGAATAAATCAAATACAACCACTAAACCAAATGATTCTCATAAAAATAGTGATGAGAAAAACATAAGTAAACAAAATAAGGTTAGTTCAGATGATAGTTTAAGTAAAAAGGAGACAAAAAAAGAAATTATTTCAGCAAATAAAACGAATCAAAAATCATCAGTAAATGAAGCAACAAAAAAAGATACCGATGCTAATAAAACAACATCTTCAGAAGATAAAACTTCTTCAAATGAAGATGAAACAAGCGTTTTACAAGATGGCAGTAAACAAAAAAAGGAAAAAGGAAATAAAAAAAATATTAATGGAAAACTGATTGTTGAAAAAAAAGAGCTAATCTATCCAAAAATCTTGATAGTCGTTGCACTTTTGATTTTATTGTTACTACTAAAATTAAGAAAGAAAAAATAGATAAAAGAAAGGGTAACCAAATAATTTAGAGGATAAGCCAAATTATTTAGGGGACAACTTTAAGGCTGATTAAGAAAACTCTGTTGAAAGTTAGGGGTTCTTTAGGTAGCTAACCTAAAATACTAAAATAAAATTTATGAAAAAGAGAGCAAATAGGGAATGTAACTGTTGGCACCTTCTATTTTGTCATAGCCGTTAGTTCCATAATAATTTTGCTTATATGTACGATTGAGTCTTTCTTCAATCTGTTTGAATGGTCTATATTTTTGGCTTTATGAAATAACATGATATTTTTGAAATAGAACTAATGAACAACCATGAGGCAAATCTCAAATGAGACACCTCATGGTTTTATATTTCCTAAAAATCTACATGTCTGAGTTCGAAAAGTTTATCTAGGATATCATAGTTTTTCAAAGCTATATTCTTTATGCCTTCCAACTCTTTGTTTAGGGCCTGTATTTTTAAATCAATTTCATCTAGCGTTATATTACAGTTTTCATTAAACGCCTGATAATCTTCATCTACAATCACTGCATATTTTTTCATGTTTTCCAATAAGCAGAGCATGAGTCTTGCCGCATGCGGCACAAATAATACGCTGAATGGAAACTTTGATTTTTCTTCCAAGAAAATCATAGCAGCGAGAATAGGAAGAATGCATATGCCAGTTATGACTGCCACAGGTGCATTCAATAGAAGATAAAGAAAATGAAAAAAGGAAATCAGAATATAGTTTTCTGAATTTGATAAGAGCATCAAAATCATTTTTAGCTTTGGAAGTATTGAGTTTTATAGAGTAATCAGTTATTATAATCATGTCTTTAACGAGAGCTGATACACCATTGACATAGTTTATGATGGTCTGGTGAGAAATACGCACACCATGTATCTGTTTCATGATGAGAGCTGTTTTTCTGGCACTAAGGCCATAATTGACGTAATACGTCAGAATAAGACCAAGAACTTTATGATCAAAATGAATTCTTAAATATTGAATCCTGTATTTAAAGATTGAGATGTCTTTTTAAGAGGGTCCATATCAAATTTGAACTCACGATAATGATATCTGAGACGATACTGATTGCTAGAAGTAAGAAGAGAATCCCTGTCATCACTATCTAAAATTTCTTTATTATGTTTGTAATAGGGACAGTCTTGATTCATGCAGACATAAACAAAATAGCCATTGCGATCATGGTGTAAAGTAAGTTTTCGTTTGCAGTGAGGACAGTAGATACCAATATCATATTTAATTGTCGTTTTAACGGTAAAAGTATTCCTGCAAGCTTTGCATTGATATTGACCTTTGCCTTTATTGTTGTCGTAAATATATTCTTTAGGAGCACCACAATAAGGACATACACCATCAAATGTAAAAGATTTGGAATTTCTTCGTCTAACAGGCCCAATATTCTTTTCATTGATGATGTCTTCAAAAGAAAGCTGTTCAACTAGTTCGTTTTTGAATAGAGGCGGTTCATCGACCTTGAAATCAGCATAGGAAATTTGGACATCTTTGTTTTTAGAAGATTTAAGATGAGAGATTTCTTTTTTGGTAACAGGATTGATATTGTCTTCAAAGAACTTGTTGGGTCAGTTAATATGTTCAGAGGCCTCATCAAGATGATAGATAAAATCAATATCGTTCAAATGATCAGAAATAGAGTTAGGGATCCTGTTTAAGAGGTTTAAAGGTTGAAAATATTGAGAGAATTTAAAATTTTGTTTAGAAGAAGATTCAATAGAATCAATTAAATGTGTTATACTTTGCATGATGAAATATCCTTTCGTTAGATTTTGATTAGCACTTAAAAGTATAACAAGGAATTTCATCTTCTTTAGTATAAACGAAAAAAGATGATTACTAAGATATACTCAGTAATCATTTTACTGTTAATATAGATAAATTGGAAGGTAGTGTATTTACGCTATTAATATAGATTTTTGACCTACCAAAATAAAAAGGAAAGTGTTATATGAAAAATCATGTAAAAGTGAAGATTGATGGAATATTAAATAATAGTTTATTTAAGATTACAATGATTGTTCTATGTTGTTTGATATTGTCTACTTCTATTATTAGAACGGATAATTTTATAAATTGTATGTTTAATGGGTTAGTCATTTTTGCTTTATTAATAAATATCTATCATTTACCAATAGTAAATGATTATATAAAGAAGTGCAAAAAGAAATGTGGACTTATAATATTATTAATAGGATGTATTGTTTTTGGTTTTTGGTATTATTTTGAAATTGGTGGATTAGTAGGTTTTACGATCATTTGTATTTCCTTTTATTTGATTATATGGGGTATATTAAATACTTTTAAAATTAAAGAATTGTTTTACATGTTGTTAAATCTTATATAGATCTAACAATTTTTTTATATGTTGGTGTACATAATTTTCTATGTGCAACTCATTTATGTTTTGTTATAATAGGGCAGAAGGTGGTGATTTTATGCCAGTTGGCGTTCTAACAAATGTATGTGCTGTCTTTATTGGCACATTTGTCGGAGGATTTATTAAAAAAATATTACCAAAACATCTTATTGAAGAACTTCCAAAAGTATTTGGGATTTGTTCAGTAACGATTGGGATTACTTCTATTTTAAATGTAAAAACATTACCTATGGTTATTATGGCTATTATTTTAGGTTTTGTTATTGGAGAACTTTGTCATCTTTATGATCATGTTCATCATATTTTTGCCTATTTGCTTGATAGGTTGCCTTTTAGTATAGAAGGTAATCAAGAAGAATATATGCAACTCTATTTATTAGTTGTTTTAATGTTTTCTATGTCAGGAATGGGTTTATTTGGAGCTTTGACTGAAGGAATGTCAGGGGATGCTTCTGTTTTAATTTCTAAATCTGTTTTAGATTTTTTCACAGCTATTTTATTTGGGGCAGCTTTAGGTTATGCTCAAAGTTTGATTTGCGTTCCACAACTTATTATTTTACTCGCTTGTTTTTTCCTTGCTAAAGCAATCTTACCATTTGTAAATGCAACAATGATTGCAGATTTTAAAGCGTGTGGGGGTGTTATTACGATGATTACTGGTCTAACTGTTTCTAAAATACTTGATGTACGTGCGATGAATCTTGTACCAGCCCTTATTTTAGTAATACCTTTTGTAGGAATTTATGCAATGTTATAGGATGGATTATGTTAAAGAAAGTAACTTTAAAAGATTTAGATCTTATTGATTCTATTGAAAAAACATGTTTTCCTAGTCAAGAGGCAGCAAGTAAGGATTCTTTAAAAGGACGTTTAGAAGTTTATCCAGAAGGCTTTTATCTTTACTATGTAGATGAAACACCTATTGGATATATCGGTGGTTTAAAAAACAATCAATGTGAATTACCAGATGAAATGTATGAAAATGCTTCTTTGCATCATCCAAATGGTGATTATCAACTTATTTTTTCAGTCTGTATCTTGCCGGATTATCGTCATAAGGGTTATGCAAGAAAGATGGTTAAAGAATACGTTTCTTTAAAAGAAAATGAAGTAAATGGATTTGTTTTAACATGTAAAGATCATTTGATTCCTTTTTATGAAAGCTGTAGCTTTCATTTTAAAGGAGTTTCAAAATCTGTTCATGGAAATGCTAAATGGAATGATATGGTAAGAATAAATGAAAGAGAAAGATAGTATTTCTCTTTTTTTGTACTATTTAGCCAATGACTAAAATACTATTTCGTTTTACAATGAAAAAAAGGAGAAATTGTATGGATGAATGTTTAGAAATAGTGTATCAAGCAGGATTTTTATATAAACATAAGGAAATTTATGGAAATGAAGAATTAGAAGTTTTAGAAAGAGCTAAAGATTTAAAACGAATGAATTATAGTTTATTTGAAAATTGTGAATTAAATAAAAGTTTTTTATTTTATAAAGTATGTGAGGTTTTAGAAAAAAAGAATAACCAAATGGATCTATTGACAACGGGTTGGTTGAATACTATTTTAGGTAAAAAAGAAAAAGGAATTCAAAAAGAACTTGAGGTTGATGATTGGGATGATTGTTATTTGTCTTATGAATATACTTTTCTTTCAATTGTAGAAGTTTATTGTATGACACATACAAGAAAACAGTTGGATGCTTTTTTAGAAGATGTTTCAATTGAAATGTTATATCAATTACAAGGAATAGAATTAATGATTAAAGAATATCAAAGTCATTGTAAAGAAATACAGTATGAAAATCTTAAAAATATTTTGGTTGATTTATTTAGTGATGGATTACATAAAGTAGAAATGGAATATCCTGAAGAAGTTTATGAAATTATTAGAAATTGTTTGGAATTAAAGTCTTTTATTTTACCTTTTTATTTACTTTGTTTTTGTTATCAAAAAGATTTTAATAAAGAGTGGAGAGCTGTAAAGAATTTAATTGATCGAAATTATTTAAAAGAAGAAATAGAAATAATTCCCTATATAAGTACAAAGGATTATTTTCAATTAGAAGAAGGAAAAGATCTTTATTATAAAGAAAACATCAAAGAACTTCCATTAGGTTTTCATCAATATTTTAAAAACCTCTATGAAGAATATCAAAGAATATCAATCATCTCCTCTTTATATAATAAACAAAGAATCTTTTCTATTTTTAAAAAAATGGAAATACAATATCAACTCTATCCAATGAAAGAATTTGTTGATGATTTTTATTTATTCTGTAATAAAGAAAAATATTGTTTAATGAAAGTTTTAGAACAGGTCCTAGATGATTGTTTAAAACAAGAATATGGAAAAGCTACCGTTGAAATAACACTTTCTTTGATAATGAATCAAAAATTAAGACTAGCAGTTTTTGGATTTTAGATAATGTGATACAATAGAGACAATAGGAGGGGAATAAAATGGAAATAAGATATTACAATGAATATAGCCAATGTTTAAATAGAGATATGGATTTTATTGTCTATGGTCATACAGGAATTCCAATTTTAGTATTTCCTGCTCAAGATGGACATTGTCAAGACTATGAAAACTTTGGAATGGTAGATACCATCAAAGATAAAATTGAACAAGGGCTTGTACAACTTTTTTGTGTAGAAAGTGTGGATGAAGAAAGTTATTCAGATGAAATGGGAAATCCTGCTCATCGTAGCTATATACTTGAACAATTTTATTATCATATTTGTGATGAAATGGTACCACGTATTCATGAAATCAATGGCACAGGGAAGATGATTTATACAACAGGATGCTCTTTAGGAGCAACACATGCCGCTAATATGATGCTTAGAAGACCAGATTTATTTATGGGATGTATTGGATTAAGTGGATATTATGATACGGATTTATTCTTTGGACAATATGTAGATGAAAATATTTATAATAATAGTCCTTTGAAATACTTAAATGGAATGTCATCAAATCATCCGTATGTTGCTCTTTATAATCAAAGAAAAATTATTCTTTGTTGTGGACAAGGTGCATGGGAAGATGAAATGGTTAAATCAACAGGCTTGATGAAAGAAACATTTGATCGTTTAGGGGTTCATGCATGGACAGATTTTTGGGGATATGATGTTAACCACGATTGGGATTGGTGGAGACAACAATTACCTTATTTTTTAGGACATATATTATAGGGGGATTTGAAAAATGAATTTAGTATTTATTTCTCCTAACTTTCCAACATATTATTGGAATTTTTGTAAATCATTAAGAGAAAGAGGAGTTACTGTTTTAGGAATAGGGGATGCTCCTTATGATGATTTAGTAAGTGAAACAAGGGAGAGCTTAGTAGAATATTATCGCGTTAATAATTTACAAAATTATGATGAAGTTTATCGTGCAATGGGTTTTTTTATTGGTAAATATGGTCGTATAGATTATATTGAATCGCAAAATGAATTTTGGCTTGAACTAGAAGCAAAATTAAGAGAAGATTTTAATATTCATCATGGAGTAAGACCTAAAGAACTTGAAGTGATGAAATATAAATCAAAAATGAAAGAAATCTATAAAAAAGCCAATGTGCCTACTGCAAGATATAAAGTCTTTAAAAATGATGAAGAACTTTATGAATTTTGTAAGGAAGTTGGTTTTCCAATTGTCGTTAAACCTGATAATGGAGTAGGGGCTACTTCAACTTATAAATTAAAAAATAAAAAACAAGTAAGTGAATTTTTAACAAGTTGGGATCGAGCTGTTTCGTTTATCGCAGAAGAATTCGTCAATGGACATGTTGAAACATTTGATGGAATTACGGATAGTAAAGCAAATATTTTGATTTGTACAAGTCATGTGATGATGCAATCTATTATGGATATTGTCAATGAAGGTGGAGATACTTCTTTCTATGGACAAATTGTAGAAGGTAGTGATATTAAAGAAGTTGGAACACGTGTTGTAAAAGCTTTTGATGCAAGACAAAAATTCTTCCACTTTGAATTCTTTAGATTAGATAAAGATAAAGAAGGCTTGGGAAAAAAAGGAGATCTTGTTGGTCTTGAAGTCAATATGCGTGCTCCAGGTGCTTATATTCCTGATATGATGAATTATTCTTATAATGCTAATGTTTATGATATCTTTGCGGATATGTTGATTTATGATCATTGCTTTATTGAACCTAAACAACAATATTGTATTGGTTATGCTGGAAGACGTAATGGCTTGAAATACAAACATCATAGTCAACAAATTCGTATGAAATACAAGAATCAATTGATTTCTTATGAAATCGTACCTGAAGCTTTAAGTGCAGCTATGGCAAATCAAGTTTATTTACTTAGAGCAAAGAATGAACAAGAAATCAAACGTATGATTCGCTATGTTTTAGAAAAGGATAAAGAATAAGGGATTTTGTGTGAAAACACAAAGTCTTTTTTTAATTCACAAGAAATTAATATAGTAAGCGCCAAATAAAATAGTGGATAAAAATATAGAATTTTAAGAACTACAATATAGAATGTGGAGACTCCATAAACTATATTGTAGTTTTTATATTCTCCAAAAACTATATGGAAAGGAAGAGAGACTATATGACAGTACAGGAACTTACCGAAAATGAAAAATATAAATTTTGGTATTTTAAAATCAAAGAATGCAAGGAAAGTGGTTTATCTGTCAAAGATTTCTGTGACAAAAACAATATCAAGCCGTCGACTTATTATAATTATCAACAAAAAATCAGAAATATTTTATGTGAT
>NZ_PYLP01000018.1 GCF_003024675.1 Faecalibacillus faecis
TCCTTGGAAAGCATATGGTGATGTTCTTGGTTTAAAAGCGCCTCCTCTTAAAAGATTCGCTCCGGCAGCTTTGGCTGCTTTAGCAATTTCAATGACTTGTTCCTTGCTTTCAACAGAACATGGTCCAGCAATGACAGCTAAGTGTCCTCCCCCAATTTTGACACCACCAACATCAATAACTGAATCTTCTGGATGGAAAGCTCTATTTGCAAGTTTGTATGGTTCTGAAACATGCATGACTTTTTCTACAGCTGGATCAACTTCAATGGATTCTGGATCTACTTTTGTGGTATCGCCAATAATTCCAATAACTGATTGTGTTGCCCCATTTACAACATTCACTCTTAATCCTAATTTTTCTACTGATTCTGATACTTTTTCTACATCTTCTTTAGATGCTGTTGATTTCATTACAATAATCATTTTTCTTTTCCCCTTTTTTCTTATTCCTTGATATAAATAAAAAAACTCTCATCCCTAAAGGACGAGAGCTATCGCTTCGTGATACCACCTTTGTTCATTAATATATTACTATATTAATCTCATTGAGTACAATCATACTCTTCCACGTTAACGGGTGTAACCGGAGATGCCTACTTAAAAACTGTTCAACACTCTACTCCAAGACGAATTCAACAAAAACATTTATTTTCCTTTTCACCAACCAGGAAATCTCTACGCTAAAGGTTAATGCCTACTCTTTCTTTTCACAGTATTTATATCAAATGTAAACTTATTGTATACAAATTCATTTTCACTGTCAACTCTTTGTATTTATTTTATTTAAAAAATAATAAATTATTTTTCTCCTAACATAATCACAATCGTATCTCCTTCTTCAACATATTCTCCCTTTCGAGGAAGTTGATCAATAACAACACTTCCTTTTCCTTCAAATTGAAAACGCAAAGAAATGTTTTGAACTTCTTTTCTTTGTTTACCAATATAATTTTCAACTTTAATAGTCTTTTTATCCATCACTGAAAATGATTTTTGTCTTTGTGATTTTACTTTCTTCACATTTAAAGCTGGTAAAATATCTAACAACATCTTTCTTGCAATCGGTGCTACCGTTGTTCCCCCATATTGAATACAGTTTTTAGGATTGTCCATCGCAATATATAAAACAATTTGTGGATCATCTATTGGAGCAATGCCGACAAAAGAAAGAATATAGCCTCCACCAACATAACTTCCATTGACAGCTTTTTGAGCTGTTCCTGTTTTTCCCCCAATTCGATAACCATCAATATAAACATTTCTTCCTCCACCATCAGTAACAACACTTTCTAAAGCATCTCTTACTTTTTTGGCTGTTTCTTCTTTAATGACTTGTCTTTTTACTTTTCTTTTTGCTTGATAAATAATTTCATTATTATTGTTACGCACTTCTTTTAAAATATGAGGTTGTAAAAGATAACCTCCATTAACACAAGCAGAAATTGCACTCACGAGTTGTAAAGGTGTCACAGAAATACCTTGTCCAAAGGCAACTGTAGCTTGTTCAAGTTCATGGAAATTTTTATAGTCAAACATGATTCCACAGGATTCCCCTGGCAAATCAACTCCTGTTTTTTGTGTTAAACCAAATTTTTTTACATAATTATAAATTCTTTTTTTTCCAAGACGACGCCCAATTTCAACAAAGCCGGGATTGGATGAATTTTGGAGTACTTCACGAAAGGTTTGTAAACCGTGTCCTCCTTTTTTCCATGATTTAATGCGAGCTCCTGAAACATATTCATACCCTTGATCAAAATACGTATCTTTATCCATATCAAAGAGATTTTCATTAAGTGCACTAGAAAAAGTAATAATTTTAAAAGTGGAACCTGGTTCATAGGTTTTCCAAATAGGAATGTTTTGATTATAAATGGAAGAATCTTCGTTTTTATAATCATTAGGATTGAAATCAGGTTTACTAGACATTCCTAGAATTTCTCCATTTTGAGGATTCATTGCTAGAGCCCAAATACCATCAGGATGGTAAATATCATAGGCATTGTTGAGTTCTCTTTCAATAACATCCTGAACTTTTTTATCGATTGTAAGGGATAAATTCATTCCTGAAAGACTTGCACTGTAATGGCTTGGATACATTTTTAAATTATGGCTTTTTGCATCCATATAATAATCAATCGAACCATTTTTTCCTTTTAAATAGCGATCATATTCTAACTCTAATCCAAGTAATCCTTGATTATCAATACCAACAAAACCTAAACAATGACTCAAATACTGATTTAAAGGATAATATCGTTTGGTATCTTTGATTAAATAGACTCCTGATAAATTTAAACGTTGGATGCGTAATGCTTTTTCATCATCTAATTGTCTTCCCTCAGGAGATATTCTTTGAATCGATACCTTTTTATTTAATTTTTCTTCTAAAGACTTGGCATCTACTTGAAGAATTTTAGATAAAGAAATCGCGGTTGTGGCTTTATCTTGAATTTGACTAGGTACGACAACTAATGATGCTGTCGTTAAGTCTGTTGCAAGTATATTTCCACTACAATCATAGATTTTCCCACGATTAGCTTGTACAGGAAATGATCTTTGCCAAGATTCTAAGGCTTTATCATAAATCGTTTTACGATCGATGATTTGTATATATCCTACTTTAAAAATAAGAGCTAGACTTAACAGAACAATAAAGAGTTTAACCATTTTTATTTTTTTAATCGTTTGTTCAAATAACATAGTCTCACCCTTATAAAATATGAAAAAAAGGGCATTTTATGCCCTTAGGATAAGGTGATCGATAAACTATCACCTTTATGAATCACTTGATTGGCTTCGATACTTTGTGAAGTAACATGCCCACTTGTTCCTTCAATTACTAATTGAATTTCTGCCAAGGAAGCATAGGTTTGTACCTCTTTTTTAGACCAACCCGTTAAATCAGGAAGCGTAATATCTGTTCCTTCTGTTTTAATAAATATTTTATCCCCACTTGTCACTTTACTTCTTGCTAGTGGATATTGTTCAATGACACTACCACCATTACCAATAACTTGTACATTTAATGATTTTGATTCAAGTTTTGATTTTACATAATTGACAGATTGATTTGTATAGGAATCTAAAGTATAACTTTCATCAACTGTTTTTTCATCTGGCGCATTATATTGATTAACTACTTGTAAAGCACTTGTCATTGTTTGTTTGACAATATTGGGCATATATTGGGCATAAGAATCACCTGATTTAAAGGTAATAAACATCACAACTTGAGGATCTTCATAAGGCGCAAGTCCAACAAAAGAGTGCATATAGACCGAAGTACTATATCCGCCGTTTTCAACAACTTGCCCTGTCCCCGTTTTACCAATCATACGAACACCATTATCTAATCGATAATTTTTACCTGTTCCTTGTTGATCTTCGATAACACCTAACATCAAATCTCTTACTTCTTTGACCGTATTTTCTGAAAAGATTTGTTTAGAATATTGTGTTGTTGCTTGGTACGTTACTTTATTGGTATCAGGATCAACGATTTTTTCAACAACATGAGGTTGAACAGTTTTTCCCCCATTGCCAAAAACACTATAAGCTTTTAATAGTTGATAAGGGGTTACTGTAGACCCTTGTCCAAATCCAGTAGTAAGGTATTCCAGCTTTCCTGCACTACTACGCGTATACGCATTAATAGAAGAAGAACATGCAAGTCCATCCATGGTATCTCCTTGGAAGAAACCTAAATCATTGAGTTTTTCAGTTAACACTTCTTTAGTAACATATCCTTTATCTAATAAATTACAAATAGCCACGTTACTTGAATGATAAAGTCCTTGATCATAAGTAATCGAACCCCATCCTTGACCATGATTATGGTCTTTAATCGTTGCAACAAGTTTATTTCCATAATAAACATTATACATTCCTGAATTATAGTAAGCATTATGATCATATTTACCTTCTTCAATCGAATCTGCATAAATAAAAGGTTTGAAAACAGAACCACATTCAATCGTTCCTTCTAAAAAGTAATTATTGAATGTCGAAATATTTCTTTCATTAGGATTAAATGAAGGATAAGTTGACATTGCTAGTATTCTTCCTGTTTTAATTTCCATAACACCCGCTGTAACCACTTGTGCTCCGCTTTCATTGTAAGCATTTGACATCAAATAATCGAGGTCTCTTTGTAAACCACTGTCAATCGTTAAATAAATATCTTGTCCATTCGTTGGGTCTTTTTCTCTTAACGTTCCATCTACTAAAGCATAGCCATTAGCATCTGTTTGATATACCTTGTATCCATTTTTTCCTTTAAGTGTTTTATCATAAGAAAGTTCAAGTCCCATTTCACCAACCATCTTTTTAATACTTTGGTCTTCATAGCTTTTTGCATAACCAACAATATAACTACAAAAATCACCTAATGGATAGTAACGTGAATTTGATTCACTGAATTCAATTCCTGATAAATTCAAATCTTCGATTTGTTTTTTAATCGAAGCCGAGAGATTATTTCCTTGACTTCCTAATTCTACTTGGTATCTTCCTGCATCTTTGGCACTTTGAAGTTTTGTCGTAAGTTCGTTTTCATCCATTCCTAAAATAGGAGCCAATTTACTTGCTGTTTTACTAATATTTTTAACATAAGCAAGTTTTTCCCCATATCCTGTACGATTTGAAGATAAAACGAGAATAATTTTATATTTTTTTACATTGACCGCCACTTTTTCTTGATCACTGGTATAAATTTGTCCTCTTTGAGCATATTCAACAGCTTCTTTTTTACTTCTATTTCTCGCAAATTCAGCAATATTTTCACCACTGATCAAATGTTTTCCTGTCGCACCTAAAAATACAATATTAACAACAAGAGCAAAAATAATAATAGCAAAGACAACAGCTGTTATCTTTGCGCTTTTTGATTTCTTCATTATTCTTGAACTCCTGCTGTTGAAGCAGTTGCATCATTTTGATAAGTATATCCTTTAGATGTAGTTACTTCGGCAACTCTATTAAATGAAACAAGTTCTTGTTTTTGCATTTGTAAGCTATCAATATCTGATTCAACTGTATTGATTTCATTTTGTAACTTTTGAATTGTGCGGTTATAAGAAGATTCAACAGACTTAACCATAATAATTCCAAAGACAAAAATAACTGTTGTAATAATTAAAAATGTTTGTGCAAATGATTCAAAACCTGTTTTTCTTCTTTTTTTCATACTCTGACCCTCTCTATTACTCTTAATTTAGCGGAATGAGAACGATGGTTCTCATTTAATTCTTCTTCTGTTGCGATAATTGGTTTTTTATTGATGAGTTTAAATTTTGGTTGCATTCCTTCAGGAATAACAGGTAATCCTTTAGGTACATCCTTTAATTTAGAAACCTCATTAAAAGTATATTTACATATTTTATCTTCCAAACTATGGAAGGTAATAACAGCAATACGCCCATTTATATTTAATAAATCTAAAGCATCTTTTAAAGCTATGTCAAAGACATTTAATTCATCATTAACGGCAATTCTTAATGCTTGAAAAGTTCTTTTAGCGGGATGTCCACCTTTTCTTCTAGCATAGGCAGGAATCGCACTTTTAACAATTTCTACCAATTGGAAAGTTGTATCAATCGGTTGAATTTCACGTTCTTTTTCAATTCTTCTAGCAATTTGTTTCGCAAATTTTTCATCGGCATACTTATATAATATTTCTACAAGTTGTTCGTAACTATAATGATTGACAATTTCATGGGCATCTAAAGAAGATGATTGATCCATACGCATATCTAATCTGGCATCATAGTTATAACTAAAGCCACGCTCTGCATTATCAAATTGTGGTGAAGAAACCCCTAAGTCAAAAAGAATCCCATCAACATGTTCCACACCACGTTGATTAAGTTCTGCTTTAATATTTTTGAAATTTGATTGAATAATGGTAAATTGATTTCCAATAGTTTCTAATCTTTGTCTTGCTGCTTGAATCGCATTTTCATCTTGATCAAAACAATACAAATGTCCAGTTGTCAGTTGTTTTAAAATCAAGCTTGAGTGTCCTGCTCCACCAAGTGTACAATCGACATAAATACCATCGGATTTCACATTCAAACCTTCTACTGCTTCATTTAATAAAACTGTCACATGGTTGAACATACTTTTCCTCCTATAAACTAAAGTCATCTAATGATTCTAAAATATCATCATAACCATCTTGATTATCGTTATAATATTGATCCCATTTTTCTTGTGACCAGATTTCACCATGATTTCCAGCACCAATAATGACACATTCTTTTTCAAGTCCAGCAAGTGTACGTAGGTTTGTGGGTATATTAATTCTTCCTAACTTATCAAATTCACACTCACTGGCACTAGAAATGGTAAAACGGATGGCTTTACGCACTTCTTTTTTGTTTGAAGGAAGTGCTAAAAGCTTTTGGCAAAAAGGTTCCCATTCTTCTTTGGTATAAAAAGCAAGGCATCCATCGAATCCACGAGCAACAAAAATAGAGCCTTGACATTGATTTCTAATCTTTGATGGAATTGTAAGACGTCCTTTGGCATCAATAGAGTGCCTAAACTCACCCATGAACATATTCTTCACCCACTTTTTAACACTTTTATATCCTTTTTTACCACTTTATACCACCATTATATACTCTTTATATCTATTATTCAATAAACGAATGTGAATAAATCATGGGAAATGTTCACAAAATGTGGATAAAGTCATAAAAAAAAGAGGACCTTCGTCCTCTAAAAACAAAAAAATCACCTAAACGGTGATCTTCTTATAAAACTTTTTTACCTTTGTAAGTTCCACAATGTTTACAAACTCTATGAGACATTTTGTATTCTCCACATTCTGGACATACAACTAAAGTTGGTGCAGATAATTTATCATGTGTTCTTCTTTTATTTCTTCTTGTACTAGAAACTCTTCTAAATGGTACTGCCATCTTTATATCCTCCTATTGTTTAAAATAATCTTTCAATTTTGCTAACCTTGGATCAATGTATTCCTCATCTCGATCTTCTTGACCGTCGAGTATTTTCCAACCTTTACCTGATTCCTTGATGTTAGCGTCATCTTTTACGACCCTCATTGGCACTTCTAACATAATGTTTGAAAATACAACTGGTGTAAAATCAACCACATCTTTTTTTGCTTCATGAACGTCTTCAAGCGGATCAGGTTTTTCAAAAGAAAATACTTCCGTCGAATCGATATCAAATGGATAATCAACATCTTCCAACGTTAACGCACATGGAAGAATCATTGTTCCTTTAATATTTAAATCAACATATAATCGTTTATCTCTTGTATCAAGATTCCCGGTACCTGAAACGATGACATCTTTAAGACCATTAATATGGGCATACTTTTCAAACATTTCACTAGGAAAAGTTATTTCTTCTTCAAAATCAAATGTTCCTTTGTGTTTAATAATCCACTGTAAGCTATACTTCATATTAATCACCTTTCCATAACCGCAAAACCTATTATATAGAAACTCACAACATAAGTCAATCTAAAAAAGGCTTAAAATCACAATTTTCGCTCTTTTGTGAAGTTCTTTAACATTATAACAAAATCCAAATCTAAATCAACAATTAAATCATTTTTTCTACATCATTTAAGACATCTTTATTTTTCATAATCTTTACTAATTTATCTATTTTTCTTTGATCTAATGTTTGATTTGTCACTTTAGCAACTGTTTGAATAAACGAACGCATATCTTCTTCATTATTTAAATCTTTCTTTTGCAGATCATTTGCAAGTTTAAAAATATCTTCCTTTTTAACATTTGTCTTTTTAGAAACGCGCTCTACAAGTAAATCTTTATCTTTCATAATATCACCACTGTATATTATGAAAGATAATTGAAAACGTTAAAAAAAGAGATTAATCTCTTTTTCTACAAATAATATGAATTGGTGTTCCTTCAAAACCAAACGCTTCTCTTAAACGGTTTTCTAAATAACGTTTATAACTGAAGTGTAAGTATTGAGGATCATTTGCGAATAAGACAAATGTTGGTGGACAAATCGCCACTTGGTTGGCATAAAAGATTTTTAATCTTCCTCCATTAAATGTTGTAGTTGGATTCATTAATTGAGCATCCACTAAAACATCATTTAATACACTTGTTTGTACACGTTTACGTGAGTTTTCATAAGATTCTTGAATCAATGGAAAAATTTGATTCACTCTTTGTCCTGTTTTTGCGGATGTAAAAACAATACGTGCATAATCAAGATATTTAAATTGTTCATGAATTTCTTTTTCTTTCTTTTGCATTGTTTTTTCATCTTTATCAACAAGATCCCATTTATTATAAACAATGATAACCCCTTTACCTGCTTCATGAGCATAACCGGCAACATGTTTATCTTGTTCTCTAATTCCTGTTTCACCGTCAATAACAACAAGAATGACATCACTTTTTTCAATGGATGTTAAAGCTCTTAAAATTGAATATTTTTCAATATTTTCATAGATTTTTCCTTTTTTTCTCATTCCTGCAGTATCAACTACACGATATTTTTGTCCATCTTTAACAAATGGTGTATCGATAGCATCACGTGTTGTTCCTTCTATATTTGAAACAATAACACGTTCTTCTCCTAAAATTGCATTAGTAAGAGATGATTTTCCAACATTTGGTCGACCAATAATTGAAAAACTAATTTCATCATCATCTGTTTCTTCTTCTTGTAAATCAAGTTGAGAAATAACTTCATCTAATAAATCCCCAATTCCAATCCCATGAGAACCAGATACTGGAATAGGATCTCCTACACCTAAGGCATAGAATTCATAAATATAATCTTTAAATTGATTGTCATCAATTTTATTAACCGCTAAAATAATAGGTTTTCTTGATTTTTGTAAGATACGTGCAACGTATTCATCTTCTTTAGTAATACCTTCTCGACCATTAACAACAAAGATAATGATATCTGCTTCTTCAATGGCAATTTCTGCTTGCATCTTAATTTGTGTTGTAAAAGAGGCATTTTCTAATTCAATACCACCTGTATCAATAATATTAAACTCTTTCGTAAGCCATGATGCTTTGGCGTAAATACGATCACGTGTTACCCCAGCAACATCTTCGACAATAGAAATTCTTTCTCCAACAATTCGGTTAAAAATTGTTGATTTACCAACATTGGCACGACCAACAATAGCAACAACACCTGCCATATTATTCCTCCTTTGCTTTTTGTATTAAAGTTAAAACTTGTTCAACAACTTCTTCTAAAGTAAGAGACGATGTATCTAATTCGATGGCATCCTCTGCTTTTTTAAGTGGTGAGATCTCACGATGTGTATCTTGATAATCTCTTTCTTCAATTTCTTTTTTGATTGTTTCTAAATCAGCATCAAGACCTCTTTCTAAATTTTCTAAATAACGTCTTTTTGCACGTGTTTCCACACTCGCAATTTGATAGATTTTTAAATTTGCATTTGGTAAAACAACCGTTCCAATATCACGTCCATCAAGAATGACATTTCCCGCTTTAGCCATTTTTCTTTGTTCATCTACTAAAAAGCTACGTACCGCTTGATATTTAGAAACACAACTTGCACCAAGTGAAACTTGGTCTTGTCTAATTTGATTACTTACATCTTCATCATTTAAATAAACTTTATTATCTGGTGTTAGACGTATTTGAATATGTTCGATTGCTTGTTCAACCGCTTTTTCATCATTTAAATCAATTTTTTGAGTTAAACAATAGTAAGCCACGCAACGATACATAGCACCCGTATCAATATAAATGAAATTTTCTTTTTTCGCAACCATTTTTGCAATTGTGCTTTTTCCAGCAGCACTTGGTCCATCAATAGCAACTGATATATTTTTTTTCATACATTTCTCTCCCTTTAAAAAAACTAAGGCTTACCTTAGTTTAAAAGAAACTTTGATAAACAATCATTCCAAGTAAAGCAATAAAAATAACAACTAATAAAACAATAATAACATTCATTACTTTAACGACTTTACTTTCCTTTGGTTCATCAACTTCTTCATCTTCTTGTTCTTCGTCAGATTCTTCTTCAACAACTTCTTCTTCAACAACTTTTTCTTCAACAACTTTTTCTTCAACAGGTTCTTCTTCAATGATTTCTTCTTCCACTGCTTCTTGATTTAAAACAGCTTCTGCTTTTTTAGCATCTTCTTCAGGTGACATTGAAGCAAGTTTTTCCATTAAAGACATCTTTTCTTTTGGCTTTTCTTCATCAATTTCTTCTTTTTCTTGATTAATAAACATACCTCTTGAAAATTCTTCTGTGGCAAAGTCTTCTACTGAATCAATTTTAATCGTTCTTTTTTCAGGTTCTCTTATTTTATTTAAGATATCCATACGTGTGTTGTA
The DNA here is from genome assembly GCF_003024675.1 of Faecalibacillus faecis. Lineage (GTDB taxonomy): Bacteria > Bacillota_I > Bacilli_A > Erysipelotrichales > Coprobacillaceae > Faecalibacillus > Faecalibacillus faecis. The sequence goes on from NZ_PYLP01000018.1 coordinate 10,360, forward strand.
CTCATCTTGTTTTCCAACACTTTCTTTAGCACTTTTTAAAGCTCTATCGAGTTCCTTTGAACTTTCTTCACGCATTTGTTCAAAAGTCTTTGCTTCTGTTAAAGTATCTTCTAAATTTACTTCTTTTTCATCTTTTTTATCTTTTTTCATAAAAGATAAAAAATCATCTTCTTCCTCTACTTGTGGTTTTTCTTGTCTATTTTCTTTTGAAATAGCTACTTCATCTTTTAAACCATCTCTTAACTCTTGATATTTTTTTACTCTTGAATACGTCATTTTCCCACCGTCCCATGCCATTATAACATAATAATGATTATAAAAAAAGAAGCCCTTTTTAGGCTTCTTGTAGATATTTACTTTTAAATCTTTTTTCTACCGGTCTTACAAGATAATAAACGACTCCTGTAATGATTCCTTTAATGAAATTAAAAGGAAAATAGATAATAAAGATCGCTTGTCCATAAGGGGACATAAATGATAAAAAACTTGGTATTGAAATATTGGAACCATATTGTTGATTAAAAGCTTGGATATCAACAGCAAATGGTAGATTTGTATACCATGTTGGCTTCTGCATTAAATACGTTGGTGTTACAAAGAAATAATTAATAACAAACATAATAAAAGCAAATATCAGCATCGTTAAGACCATATCCAACAAATAATTCTTTCTACTTTTTTCTGGATCAAATTTACGTGCAAGTAATGAATACGTTACACAAATTGAAAGTGAGGCAATAAGTGCCGCAATTTGTCCAATCGCAATTGGTCCAACTGGTCCTTTAAATAAAATTGAAACAAAAAACTTACAAATGCAAACAAATAAAGCTGGAACAAATCCTAAAGTTGAAATAGCCACCAATACGACAATTTCTGATAAATCTAAATTCAGCCAAGGTGCAAAGGGATAAGGAATCTCAATCAAATTCAAAATCATCCCAAGTGCTGCCAGCATAGCCGCTAAAACCATTTTTTGTGTCTTAGTACTTTTCATAATAATTCTCCTTTAAAATAAAAAATATCATGAAAATACTAATCTTCATGACTAAAAACATTATTTAAAAAAATGTCTTTCTTCCATCTAGACTCTACTATCGGTAAAGGAATTACACCTTTTCAGCTTGCGCTCGCGGACTATCACCGCCGGTCGGGAATTTCACCCTGCCCTGAAGACTTTCTTTTCGTTTATTATTTTAACACTTCCACAAAAGAAATCAAATCATATGATTTCTTTAGTCATAAGGTTTACATTCAACTGTTTTCTTTTTAAAATCAATAAACAATTGAAAAGCATGACGATTTTCATCCTCATCCCAAATTTCAACAAACTCTGGTGTTACTTCAATAAGAATTTCACTCTCTACATGCGAATAAGCATTATAGCTTTGCCATAAATATTCTTTATATTTCTTTTCAAAAACTCTTCCTGGTTCATCTACCACAAGCCCTTTATTGACAGCTGTCCCTTCAACTTGTGTTCCATTAAAACACATTGCAACACGATTATTTTTAAATAATTGTTGTGTCTTTCTAAAATTTTTATCTGTTTTAAAATAGATTTTATCATCATAAAAAAGATAACTTACATTTCGAACCATAGGATAATTATCCTCGCAACTCGCAAGTGCCATAATTTTCCAATCTCCCATTTTTTGTTTCATGATTTCTTTAGCTTCTAAAAATTCCATCCTATTTCCTCCTATATAATTCCTTGATATCCTAAAATAAATAAAATCATTGTTACTAAAATAATACCTACGACAAAGATATATCCTTTATAGACACTTCCTTGTCGATCTGTTGTTTCCACTAAATGTGTTCTTCTTAATATTTGAACCACTGGTTTATATAAGAAAAAGACAATGGCGGCATTCATCGTTGCTTTAATTAAATTAAAAGGTAAGATTCCTGGAAGCAACATAGGTACAATAGCGCTTCTTGGCATCCCATAATAAATCGGTGTAATAATATAATTCCAAATAAGCATAGAAATCGTTGTACAGATAACGCCTAAGACAAGTCCTAAAACTGCTCCTTTTTGATTATGGATTTTTTTATACATAAAAGCTGCCATGCAAGCAAATGAACAGGTTGAAACCATGTTCATTAAGACATCTAAGATATTACCTCCCTTTAACATAATTTCAAAAACCGAACAAATAAAACTCATTAAAAAAGATATCATGGGACCATAAATAAATCCCCCAATAACAATTAAAATATCTTTGGGATCATATCTTAAAAAAGATACTGCTGGAACAATGGGAAATGAAATCAAAACATTGACAATCATTGCCATGGCACAAAGCATCCCTACTGTTGTTATTTTCTTTGTACTCATTTTTATATACCTCCTTTAAACAAAGAAAACGCACCTAAAATAATCTTCTAGGTACGTTTTTGTATATAAAAAGTAATACAAAAAACACTTCTTTCATCCAGACTTTAACTGTTGCTACTGGAATTTCACCAGTTCGGCCATTATTGGTTCGCGGAGTTTACCGCCAGTAGAGAATTTCACTCTGCCCTGAAGTATTATTTTATTGCACTTCTATTATATAACTATTTCTATCTTTTTTAAAGGTCTATCAATCCATAATGTTTTAAAGCATAAGCAACACCGTCATCATCAACATCTTTCGTCACAAAATCAGCAATGCTTTTTAACTCATCACCGGCATTACCCATAGCTATAGCAAGAGAAACATGTTGTAACATTTGTTTGTCGTTTCCCCCATCACCAAAAGCCATCGTATCTTTTAAATCAAGACCATAATATTCTAAGAATTGATCGATTCCTAATTGTTTTGTCCCACCTATTGGTGAAATATCACAAAAAGTCGGATGCCATCTTGCTGAAATACAATGAGGCATATGACTTAATATTTCTTTTTCTTCTTTTTCATCAACAAAACACATGATTTGATAAATGGATTTATCAATGACATGACTACAATCTCCTGCAGGATGATCATCATTATGAGTAATGGCATGAATGGCATCTACACGCTTATCGCGGTAATTGAAATATTTTGTGTTTTCTTCGGTAAAACCACAAGGAACTTGATGGTCTTCTAAATAATCAAGCAGAGCTTGTAGATCTTCTTTTTTAATGGTATTTGAATAAATGATTTGATCATTTGTATAACAATATTGCCCATTTAAAGTAATGTAACCATCAAAAGGAAAATCATTTAACACATCTAAGCCATCTTTTCCTCTTCCTGTCGCAATAAAAAGTTTAATGCCTTTTTCTTTTAATTTATATAAAGCATCAAAGGTTGATTGGGGAATTTGATGATTTTTAAAACTTACAAGTGTTCCATCGATATCAAAAAAAATTGCTTTTACCATATTATTTACCTATATCCTTCATTTTTTCTAAACGTTTTAAATAACATTCAATACGTTGGAGTTCTTTACCAAGAACTCTTTGTCCTGAATAATAGTATTCTACTGAACTTTCTAAATCTTCTAATTCGATATTTTTTATTAAATAATTGATTGTTCCAAGATTACCATCTAATAAATGAACCTGAGGAAGTAATTTGTGGAAACTATCTTTAAAATAATTAAAATGTGTGCACCCTAAAACAAGTGAACCATATTCTTCAAAATCAAAACATGAAAGAGCTTCTTTTAAATAAGCTAAAACATCTTCACTTTCAAATTCTAGTCTTTCTGCAAAGCGAACAAGCTTTGGTAAAGCCACTAAATCAACTAAATGATCTTTATCTACTCTTTCTACAAGATCTAACATCTTTTTTCCTTTAACGGTAATTGGTGTTGCACAAACTAAAACTTTTTGCTTTCCATAAAGATCGACTGCTTTTTTAACCGCTGGTTCCATTCCAATAATAGGAATATGATATTTCTTCCTCATGATTGAAACAGCGGCACTGGTAGCGGTATTACAAGCAATAACGATTGCTTTACAATCACGTTCAATCATAAATTGAATGATTTCATCTACATAACCTATAATTTCTTCTTTTGTTTTTTCCCCATAAGGAACATGTTTTTCATCTGCATAATAAATAAATTGTTCATGAGGCAATAAATGCATTGCTTCATATAAAACAGATAAACCACCTATTCCTGAATCAAAAATACCTATTTTCATACAATTCCTCTTTCAAACATTCTACAGTTATTATAAAAAAAGATATTGCGTTAAGCAATATCTATTTTTCTTGAAGTGTGACTGTAATTGTTTTTTCATTACCACTACGATTAACTACAACTTTTACTTTATCTCCTGCTTTATGTGAATAAAGCGCTGTTAAGAATGATTTATATGTTGTAATATCTTTACCATCTAATTTAACAATAACATCACCTTGTTGAATACCTGCTTTATTCGCTGCTCCATCACTTGTTACTTTAACAACATAAATTCCTTCATCAACTGAAACTTTAACACCATATCTTTGAAGTTCATAAGATGAATAATCATTTAATGAAACACCTGAAATACCAATAACTGGATGGGATACTTTACCATTTGAACGAATTTGTTCTGCGACTGTAATAACATCATTAATTGGAATCGCAAATCCCATACCTTCAACACTTTCATCTGAGAATTTCATATTCGTAATACCAACAAGTTCACCCTTCATATTAACAAGAGCACCCCCGCTGTTACCAGGGTTGATGGCAGCATCTGTTTGGATAACGTTCATATCCCAATCATCTACATTATCATCATTTAAATCAACAGAAACGGTACGGTCTGTTGCTGAAACAATTCCTTGAGTGACTGTTCCTGAATATTGAATACCTAAAGGTGACCCAATTGCTAAAACCGTTTCTCCTTTATCTAATAAATCAGAATCTCCTAAATCAATGACACTGACATCAAAGCTTGGTTGACATCTTAAAATAGCGACATCACTGTATTCATCACTACCAACAACTTCAGCATCAACGTATTCACCATTTGAAAATACAACCTGTACTTTATTGGCACCATCAATAACATGGTGGTTAGTTATAATGTAAGTATATTTACCAGTTTGATCATAAACGACTCCACTACCACTTCCTGATTGGCTTTCACTTGATGAACTACTATCGTTGAAGCCAAAAATATTATTGGAAGTATTTTGATAAACAACAACCCCAACAACGCTATCGCTGACTTTATCGACCACGCTTGTTGTATCGGTCTTTACATCATAGTTTACTTCTTTAACTGTTCCTTTATTTGATACAGATGCTGTTGTATCATCTGAAGAAGTGATGATGTTATAGAATACATAACCATTCATTGCAAAGGAACATACGATGGCAACAACGAGTAAAATCTTTATGATTTTCTTCCACTTCTTTTCTTTTGGTTTATCTTCATCAACTAATATAAAATTATTGTTATTATCTTCATTCATATTATTTTCCTCCTTTGATGTTACCATCATAAAAAACAATTATGTCTAAATTATATCGTCATTGTGGGAAACTTTGGGATTGATTGGAAGTTTGACAGTAAATGTTGAACCAATGCCCGCGCTACTTTCTACATCAATCGTTCCTTGATTTAATTCTACGATTTTTTTGACAATACTTAAACCTAATCCTGTAGAAATTTTAGAACTTCTTGATTTATCTACTTGATAGAACCGATCATAAATATAATTTAATTTATTTTTAGGAATACCAATTCCTTCATCTTGAACACTTAATATAAACGTATCGTCTGCTTTTTTTGTTTTAATCGTAATAATCCCTTCATTTGAGTATTTGATCGCATTTGAAATAAAATTACTTAAAATCATTTTTATTGTTGAATAATCTAAAATAAGTGGTTCTTTTATTTGATTATGATAAATCAATGAAAGATGTTTTTCTTTTGCAAGGGGTTCAAATAAATCCATACTTTCTTTAACGACCGCTTTAACATCTAATTCTTGATAATCTAATGAAACTTTTGTTTGATCTAAACGAGAAAGTTCTAAAATATCATTAATGATATTTTGCATACGATAACTTTCTTTTAAAAGTATATCCATAAATTCGTTAAATATCTCTGGTGATTCCATCCCATCTCTTTTTAGAATTTCTACACTGCCAATAATGGCAGACATGGGTGTTTTAAGTTCATGAGAGACATCAGAAAGGAATTGTTTTTGCATATCTTCAATTTCTTTCATTTTAGAAACATCGGTAAATAAAACAATCGTTCCATCAAAAATCAATTTTTCATGATCTGAAAAGACTGGTGAAGATTCGACTTGATAATATCTTGATTGAATTTTTACCACAGTTGAAAGAGGTCTTTCAAAAACATAACACTGTTCTACCAAATCTAACATTTCTCCTACAAAAATATCTTTATAATAACGTCCTTTTAAATGAGGAATTTCAAATCCTTTACGAAAGCTTTGATTAGTAAAAGCAATCTTTCCTTCTTTATCAACAAAAAGCATTGGAAGATTCATCGAACGAATCAACTGACTTAAGATTTTTTCATGATATTTATTTTCTATTTCAACTTCTTTTAATTCATTATCTCTTTCTCTTTGCATAAAACGTCCCATGCGTTGATAATGTTTTTCTAGTTGATAGGCATTCACTACATAAATCAAAATAAGGACCAGCATAATTAAAATACTATAAGCTTTGTTAAAATAGGTAAGTAACAAGGCAATAAATCCTAAAACTAAAACTTTAATAGAATTATTCGTCATCTTTTTTCACCAACTTATATCCAACTCCTCTTACCGATTTAAAAGACACTTGGCTTTCTTTAAGTTTTCCTTTAAGTTTAAAAACATGAACATCAACAATGCGGGTATCCCCGTCATATTGAAACCCCCAAATAGATTGAAGCAAAGTTTCTCTTGAAACAGCTTCACGAGGATGTTCTAAAAACATTTTTAAAAGATCATATTCTACTTTTGTTAAAACAATCTTTTGATCTTGAATCATTACTTCACGATTCGTTGTATTCATTAAAACATCACCAAATTTAATTTCATCTAAGAAATGTTTATGATGTCTTCTTAAATGAGCTTCGATGCGGGCAATTAAAACTGCAGATTGAAAAGGTTTTGTTAGATAATCATCTGCACCTGCTTCTAATCCTTTAATAATATCTTCTTGTTCACTACGAGCTGTTAAAAGAATCAGTGGTTTGACATAATCATTACTTCTTACTTCTTTAATAATGGAAACACCATTTTGATAAGGAAGCATCCAATCTACAAGAACTAAATCATAGTCATTTTTTAGAATTGTTTGAACAGCCTCTTTTCCATCAAAAAGGCTATCAACTTGATAGCCTTTTTTAGAAAGTTCATAGGCTAGAATTTTATTGATTGATTGATCATCTTCAATTAAAAGTATTTTATTCATTATTCCCATCATATCTTTCAATTATTCTTTGTACAACTGGGTGTCTTACTACGTCCATCGCTGATAAATGAATAAAAGAAATACCTTTGACCCCTTCTAAAATATCTAAAGCACGTACAAGACCTGATGTTGTATTTCTTGGTAAATCAATTTGTGAAATATCTCCTGTCACAATCATCTTTGAACGGAACCCTAAACGTGTTAAAAACATTTTCATTTGATTATCAGTTGTATTTTGTGCTTCATCTAAAATAACATAAGCATCTTCTAGTGTACGTCCTCGCATATAGGCAAGTGGCGCAATTTCAATCACACCTTTTTCAATCAATTTCTCCGTTTGTTCAACCCCTAACATATCGTGTAAAGCATCGTAAAGTGGACGTAAATAAGGATCGACTTTTTCTTTTAAATCTCCTGGCAAAAAGCCAAGACTTTCACCTGCTTCTACAGCTGGTCGCGTAAGAATGATTTTTTTTACTTCATTATTTTTTAAAGCAGCTACCGCAAAAACAACCGCTAAATACGTTTTTCCAGTTCCCGCAGGTCCAATACCAAAAACGACATCATTATTTTTTAGAGCATAGTAATAACTTTTTTGTCCTAGTGTTTTTGGATAAATAAGTTTTCCATTATAGGTTCTCGCAATTTTTATATGATAAAGTTCTGAGAGTTGATCCAATTTATCTTTTTCTACCAATTTTTGAGCATAGACCACATCACGTCTAGAAATAGAGACCCCTGAAACAATCAGTTTTAATAAAGAAAAAATAACTTTTTTCGTTTTTTCAAGATTTTCTTTTTCTCCAACAAGTGTCATTTCATCCCCTCTTAAAGAGATTTCTACTTGAAAATGATCTTCTAAAACTTCTAGATTTTCATCTTTTACTCCTGATAAATTAACAAGTTGTTCAATATTATAGGCTTCTAATTTAACGACTTCTTTCATGTTTCCTCCCTAATCGCAATATTTTCAATAAAGACATATTGCATTTTTAAAACATATTTCTCATCTATTATACCATAAGATAAGATTTTTTCTTTGTCAATTTTTACATCTTTTGGTAATTGACTTCTTATTTCAAATAAAAGATAAGCAAAATTCTCTTTTTGTTTTTTAGGAATAGAAACTTCTAGAGTTTGATACGTATAAGCTTCAATGCTTCCAAGTGTAGGGATAATTTTGATTTTTTTGCTGGTATCTTCTATTTGATGAGAAATAAGAATATCCCCTTTTTTGACATATTGATTGATTTTAACAAGGACATTGCCTTGTTGGACATCAATTTTAGAAATAACCCCATCTTTTTTAGCAATATAATCTTGATACTTTAAAACTGTTTCTTGATTATGACTGGCTGGAGTGTATTCAACATGTAAAATACTACCCTTTTGATAGATATTTAAATAATCAAGTTGGTTTTTATGTTTTTGTTTAAAAGTATCATAGAGTTGGTTGATTTGTTTATAGGTAAGTTTTGGATGAAGAAAAGATATCTCATGACTGAGTTCTTGATTTAGTTGTTGGTTTAATGTGGGCAAGGTTCCTTTGACTTCAATATGATAAAGATATTGTGGTAAAAAAAAGAGTGTACAAGCAAAACTTATAGTAAAAAGGATTTGGGGAAAATGAAAAATACATAATAGATAATGAAAGATACCGATACTTTTTTGTATTGGAAGATGCAGTTTATAGGTAAGATGTCTTTGATAGATAGGAACATAAAAGCTGTAATGGGTGGAATCGATTTGTTTAAGTTGAAAAAGGGTGAGTTGATATTTTTTTATTGTTTTTAAAAAAGTTAGAATGTTATCAGTTTCTAGAAGGATATAATCGTAGCCTAAATTCATAAAATGTTGATACTTTCAAACTCACCATAAAGCATCACTTCATCTTGACTATAGTAATGAATTTCAATGTTTTTTCCTTTAATAGAGATTATTTGTTGATCGATTTTACATTCAAATAAAGTAGGTTCTAAAGTAATAATTAATTGATAATGTTTAATAAGAATTCTCTTTTTTTGAAGACAAATCATAATATCACCTATTTAAACGTATGATATTTTTAAATGAATATGAAAAAAAGCCAACATTGTTGACTTATTTTTGATTTTTTCTTTTAAGTAATTCATTTCGATAAATAACCAAATCTTTATAGATTTCATTTAAGGTAGAAAAAACCCATTCTACTCTTTCTTTAGGAATATGATGTGTGTATATTGAATCCAATTCTTGATGAAATTGTTCATGAACTTTTAAAGCTTCACGTCCTTGATCAGTCAATCTTAAATAATAAATACGATGATCTTGAGCTGATTTTTCTTTAATTAAAAAACCTTTTTCAATAATCTTTTTAACTGCTGTTGTTAATGTCCCAAGAGTTATATTTAAATGATTAGCAACTGCTGACATCGACGGACTTGTTTCTTTATCAACCGCTTCTAAAACATGCATTTCAGACATTGAAAGCTGTTTAAAAGGTCCTTGTTTTAAATACAATTCTTGAATATCCATGGCAATATTAAAAACATCTACTACCGTTTCAACCGTATCGACTCTTTTTGTCATGTCTTTCACCTATTATCCTTCGTATTTTTTAATATATTGATAACCAATACCACCAATACCCATATGTGCACCAACCACTGCAGGTAATTCTCTTACAAGTATTTCACATTCACCAATTTGTTCAATCAATTTTTGTTTCATTTCTAAAGCAAGATCTTCACATAAAACATGTTCAATAGCAAAAACAAAATCTTTATTATTGACTTTACAATCATTGACCATATGATCAATAATCTTTAAGTTTGCCTTCTTTGCTGTTCTTACTTTACCAAAAGTATCAATTTTACCACCTAAATCATAATTTAATTTCATGATAGGTACAATTTTTAAAAGCCCCGCAAGAGTGGCAACAGCCGGAGTAATACGACCACCCTTTTTTAAATGTTCTAAGTTAGGAACCATGATAATCGTTGCAGAATCTTCCACAAGCTTTTCTAAAATTTCTTTAATCTCTTCTGGTGATTTTCCTTCACCAGCAAGTTTTGCGGCAACTTCTACAAGATATTTTTGATTACTTGCAGTACCTTTTGTATCTACTAAAGTTACAGGCATTTCTAACATATCACAAGCCAACTTCATCCCATTCATTGTAGAAGATAGACCTGTCGCAATTGGTAAACCAATAATATGACTGTACCCTTGTTCTTTAATTTTTTGAACTGCTTCTTGCAGTGAACCTGTTGATGGTTGAGAAGTCATCACCATAATACCGTCTTTTTCCATACGTTTAAAAACATCTTCGCTATGAATTTCTAAATCATCCAAATAACTTTTTTCATCCATAGTGATTGTAAGTGGCACAATAAATATCCCTTGATCTTCTTTTGAACCCACTGGGATTTGACATCCACTATCCGCTAATATAGCAATTTTTTCCATACTCTCCACCTCTTCCTCATATAATATAACAAATTATAGCTTATTTTTAAAGTTTTATGTTATGATAAAAGCCAAGAAGGTGAAAAAATGAAATCGATTAAAGAAATAACAGAGCATACACTTGTCATAAAAAAATCTGAATTTATTTGTACGCTCATCCCTTTAAATGATGAAAATAAAATCAATGAAACCATTGGTTTTTATAAAGAAAAGTATAAAGATGCCACTCATAATTGTATCGCCTACCTTGTAGGAACCAAAGAAAGAGCCAATGATGATGGGGAACCCTCAGGAACTGCAGGACTTCCTATGCTTAATGTTTTGAAAAAACAAGAGCTTTCCAATATCATTGCCATCGTAACAAGATATTTTGGTGGAATTAAACTTGGTGCAGGGGGATTGACCCGTGCCTATAGCCAAGCTGTTGCTGAAGCTTTAAAAGAAGCGAATATTGTTGAAAAACATTTAATTGATGTTTACGATGTTTCTCTTGATTATAGCTTTACCAAGAAATTTGAACATTTGCTTAAAGTGAATGCGATTGATTGTATTAATAAAGAATATAGTGACCAAGTAACTTATCGTCTTTATATTGATGATCTTTCTTTCTTTGATACAATTCAAGAATTGACAAGCAATCGTTACACAAAAGAATTTATAAAAAAAGAATATGTACCTGTAAAATAATACGCATCAAAAATGCGTATTTTTTCATAATTAAAAAGCCATGGAACTTCCATAGCTTATTATCTTTCAATCCATTTCATCATGACATCTTTTCCATGATGGGCTAAGCCTATATAAATCACTTTTCCTTTTAAATTATAGTCATATTTTCTATCTTTGATTTGTTGAATAGCTTCATTTGATAATTTATCCAATGCTTTTTCAAAATCTTTTTTATCTTCTTTGAAATACTTAAATTCAATAACAAACGATGTTTTCTTTTCATCCTTGGCTTGAATGATGATGTCACATCTTCCTTTACCCTCTTCTCTATTAGAAATAACTTTATAGTTATTTGATAAACAGATACACATTCCTAACATCATCATATGATAACTGTTTTCATCATTTAAATCATGATAGCTTGGTAACATCAAGATGTTTTGATAACTGTCAAAAAACTCATCTCTATCTTCTTGAAGTAAATTATATACAACATCATTTAGTTGACCAGTTTGTAGTGCTAAATAGTACTCTGTCAAATTAATAAATTCTTTTCTTATTTCTTTATTAGGTATTTCTACACGATATTGATCATTTAAAGCATCAATTGATTTTGTAACCGTGAGATATCCAGCACTTACAAACATCCCCCATAAGTTAGGTGTATTTGCCACTTCATAAAAGCTTGTTTGAAGGACAACTCTTGTTTCTAGATAGTTATTCTTTATAAGTTTTTCATATTGTTTTTTAAAGTCGTAGTCTGCTTTTTCTATAGCTTGTTTAAGCATTGTATTAGCACTCGTATTGACCCAATAAGGAACAAGTACTTTTCTTCTTGCATAATTTAAAATAGACCATGGATTATAGATTTCTTTATCTCCCATTTTATAGCCATCATACATTTCTTTGACTTCTTCATCTAATTCTAAATCATAATATTCTAACAGTTCTTTGGTTTCTTCTATACTGAAGCCAAAATATTCACTATAATCATTATCAATCACTGTATACACATCTAAATTATTTAAATCACTGAAGATATTTTCTTTAGCCACTCTTTGAATTCCTGTAAGCATTGCATATTTTAAGCTGGTTGATGTTTTAAGAGAATTATGAAGCAATCCTGCAAGTCCTCCTCTTACTTCATCATAGAACCCTCCTGTATGTGCTTCTACAAATGGTGTATCATATTCATCTATGAATACCATAACTTCTTTTCCATAATAATCTTCCATTCTTTCCATCAAGAATGAAATTGCATCATCTATTCCCTTAAGATTATTCTTGTTATTATCAGCTAATACTTCATAAAGTCTTTCATAATTTGTTTTCTTAAATCCCTTAAGATTTTCAAATACAAAATCATATTTATCCCATTGATTTTGTATTTGTGTTCTTATCGTTGAAACAACTGTTTCTTTATCTCTTTTGGCATCCGCAAAAGAGATAAAGATTATTGGATATTGATTGATTTCAGCTGCATAAGGTGTTTCCATGATTTTTGTACCATTAAAAATTTTTTTAGAGTCTTTGGTAATATCAAAGAATTCTGCCATCATTGACATATTGATGGTTTTTCCAAATCTTCTAGGACGAGTAATCAATGTTACATCTGTCCCCCTATCTAAGAACTCTTTGATCATCAAGGTCTTATCTACAAAATAATAATTTCCTTCTACAAGTCTTGAAAAGCTTTTTGTTCCTATTGGTATTTTCTTCATTTCCATCACCCTTTCGTTATTATTATAAACGATTCTATCGTTATTGACCACTTGTTATTTTAGATAAAATATCTTAAACAAAAAAAGAAAAGTACGTTTTTCGTACGTATCTTTCCTTTATTTTTTAGATAATGTTTCAATAAATTCATTTAAATGATTCAACCATTGATTATTCTTTTGAATCGTAATTGTCACTTGATTATCAAGTGATTTAAATGCTGGTTTAGTAAAGAGTTGATTGGCAAGAAGAAAGAGTTTATCACCAGAAATTATTTCAAAAGCATTTGATGAAAAGATAATTTCTAGTTTTTTACCATGGTCTTTAATATCTTCAATAATTGAATAATGAGAAAGAATTTCAAGTTTTCTTTTTTCAATTAAAGTTTGGATAGCTTCTGGTAAGTTTCCATAATAATCATCAAATTCCGCTTTTAAACTATTAAGCTCACTCATTGTTTTTGCTTCATCTAAACGTTGATAGAGTTCTAATTTTTCATAATCACTTTCAACATAATCACCTGGAATATAACCATCAACATTAACATTTAAGTTTTTGATATTTTCTTCTGTTTTTTCTTCTTTATGCATTCTTACATTAATCGCATCTTGTAAGATCTTCATATACATTTCAAAACCAATATCATCAATAAAGCCAGCTTGTCTGCCACCTAAGATATCTCCTGAACCACGAATTGATAAATCACGCATTGCAATTTTATAACCACTACCTAGTTCAGTAAATTCTTTAATAGCTTTTAGACGTTTTAAAGCATCATCTTGAATAGCTTTATCTTTTTTATAAAGAAGATAAGCATAAGCACCTCTTTCACTTCGTCCAACACGTCCTCTAATTTGGTAGAGTTGTGCTAAGCCAAATTTATCCGCATCTTCAACAATCATTGTATTCGCATTAGGAATATCAATTCCTGTTTCAATAATTGTTGTACAAATTAAGACATTAAATTCTTTATTCATGAAACGAAGCATCACATCTTCAAGTTCATTTTTATCCATTTGTCCATGTCCAATAGCGACTTTGGCATTAGGAACTGTTGAAGCAATTTTATAAGCGACATTAGCAATTCTGTCAGTATGATTATAAAGATAGAAGACTTGTCCATCTCTAGCAAGTTCTCGTTCAATGACTTGTTTAATCAGCGTATCGTTTTTTTCAACGACATAGGTTTGGACTGGTAATCTGTTTTTTGGTGGTGTATCGATTTTTGATAAACCACGAATGCCCATTAAAGACATTTGTAAAGTACGAGGAATTGGTGTTGCTGAAAGCGAAAGAACATCAATAGTTTCACGATATTCTTTGATTTTTTCTTTTTGTTTAACACCAAAACGTTGTTCTTCATCGATTACAAGTAAGCCTAAATCACTAAACTGTACGTCTTTTGATAATATACGATGAGTTCCAATCAATAAATCAATCTTTCCTTCTTTGACTTCTTTTAAAATACGTTTTTTTTCTTTGGATGAAGTAAAACGATTGAGTAAAGCAATTTCCACTGGGAAATTTTTAAAACGTTCGGTTGCTGTTTTAAAATGTTGCATTGATAAAATTGTTGTTGGACAAAGGAAGGCGACTTGTTTATGATCGAGAATAGCTTTAAAAGCCCCTCGTAAAGCTACTTCTGTTTTTCCAAAACCAACATCGCCACATAAAAGACGATCCATTGGTTGAGGTTTTTCCATATCCATTTTAATTTCATCAACACTACGTTGTTGATCTTTTGTAAGTTCATAACCAAATTGATTTTCAAAATCGATTTGGAGTTCATTATCCTTAGAAAAAGAAAAACCTGGCGACGACATACGCGCAGCATAAAGTTCAATTAATTGATCAGCAATATCATCAATTTTATTTTTCGCACGTTGTTTGGCCTTAGCCCATTTACTGCTGCCTAAAGCATGGATCATTGGGACTTTTCCATCTGAACTTGCATATTTACGAATCATTTTAAATTGTTCCACTGGGATATAAAGTGTATCATCTCCAGCATAAGCCACATAAAGATAATCTTTATGATAGCCTTTGACATCAAGCGTCTTGATTCCTAAATATTGCCCAATTCCATAACTATCATGAACCACATAATCACCCACATTTAATTCTTGGAAATTACGTAATGTTTTCGCATCTTTAAATCGAAAGTATTTCGCTTTAGAAACATTAACTTCACCAAAAAGTTCATGTGCTGTTAAAATAACCGTTTTTTCTTCCATTAGTTCAATCCCTGTAGAAAGATTTCCTACATAAAGATTGATTCCTGGATAAATCACTTCATCAATTCCCACAAGCGTATATTTCATTTCATGACGATCAAAGAGTTCAATCATGAGTTGTAATTGATGTTTATTCTCTAAGGAAATAAGAATTTGACTGTTTTTTAAATAGTCATTGATTTGTTGGATAACACGTTTTTCATCATCACGATTAAACATGACATCATGACTGACAAAGACTTGATCATCTTTACTAGTACTAAAGGTATTGATGCATTGATAATCATCTTGAACAATATGATCAAAGTTTTGATAGAGTTGGTTATCTTTAAGGAAACGTCCACTTTGACTGAGTTCTTGATAATAATAGAAGTTTTCAGAAAGATAGTTTTTGATTTGAAAATCAATATCTTCTTTTTGACAAAGAATTGTCACCGGATCTTTTAAATAGTCTTTAATACTTGTAACACTTTTAAAAAGATGATAATAAGCATATTGACTACTGTCCGTGGCGTGTGCTTTTAAGTTTTCAATATCAATCATGATTTTTTCTTCAAAATCATCTTTAAATAAATCATCCATTTTTTGATATTGTTCTTCAAAAGAATCTTTGATTTTGGTAATAACTAGACCGATTTCTTGATCCAAATATAAAAGATCAGTTGCTGGAATGATTTCAATTTCATTAACTTTTTCAATTGTTCTTTGTGTTTTTTCATCAAAAAATTTTAAATAATCAATTTCATCATCAAAGAAGTCAATACGTATTGGATGATCATATTGCATTGAAAAAACATCAATAACACCCCCACGTTTAGAAAAATAAAACGGTTGATCAACACGCGTTGTATGCATATAACCTGCTTGAATTAAAAATCTTTGCAAGTCATAAACATCGATATGATCTCCAACTTTTAAAGTCATACAGTTCTTTTTAAAAACATCTTTGCTTGGAACATAACGCATAACACTATGACCATGGCTAATTAATAAATGGGGTTTTTCTTTTGAAAGTTCATACATCGTTGAAAGTCTTTGCCCTAAAAGTTCACCTGAAGCAGCAAGACTTTCAATACGATAAGATTCATCAACTGGAAAATAAAGGACATCATCAATCATTTGCGATACTTGTTTATAAAGTAAATTTGCTTCATATTGATTAGATTTAATAATCAACATATCTTTCTTTAAAGTCAAAAATGCGCTAGCAATAAGCAGCGCTTCGGCGTTTTGTGAGTTAACGACGATATTTTGTTTATTGAGTAAAGCTTGAAAAGCTTTGTTATCTTTTAATAAATTAAGTATTTTTTTCATAAGTGCCTCTAATTAAAACGATTCATAGCGTGATTGAAACCATGTTCTAAATAATCAATGATCGCATCACTGGCGTTTTCTACACCTTGTTCAATAGCTTCTTGCTCTTCACTTGTAAAACGTGATAAAACATAATCGACCACTTTGATATATTTACTGCGATCAATTCCCACACGAATACGATTAAAATTTTGACTTCCAGTATGCAAGATAATGTTTTTAATACCATTATGTCCTCCAGCACTTCCACTTTGTCTTAAGCGAAGCTTTCCTACAGGCATATCTAAATCATCATAAACAACTAAAATATCTTCTTGGCTGATTTTAAAGAAATCCATCACTTGTCTAACTGATTCTCCCGAAAGGTTCATATAGGTTTGTGGTTTTAATAAAAGTACATCTTCTCCTTTATATTTACCCTTTCCATAAAGTCCTTTAAATTTATTTTGACTGATTTCAATATTTAATTTTTCACTTAAACGATCTAATACCATAAATCCTGTATTATGTCTTGTTCTTTCATATTCTTTGCCAGGATTTCCAAGTCCTATAATTAATTTCATTTTTTACCTCTTTAATCCAAAAATTTTCATTGAAATAGGTGCCAAATATGTGCATGATTCATGATCATTATAAATCACTTCATATTCATCCATATCATTTATTTCAAAATCATAATACGATGGATTAAAATATGCAACAATCTCTTTATATTTTCCTTTATTTTGTTTCACACTATAACGTAAAATACGATAATCAAAATGATTTGTAGTAACATTTTCCTTAACTTCTTGTATTGTTTCATACCTAAATCCACTATTTTCTTTTCTAAGTTGAATGATTTGTTTAAGAATTTCAATATCATCTTGATTTTCATCCACTAAAGACCAATTCACCGCATTAATAGAATCAAGCGTATTGTACGTATTTCCTAAACCGCCTTTACTACGATAAAATTCTTGTCCACAATGAATAAAAGGAATTCCTTGTGATAAAACAAGTGCTACATTAAGCATCAATTGTCTTTTTTTACGTGTTTCAAGGGGTTCATCTCCATTACTGATCGCAAACTTATCAAAAGTAGTCGCATTATCATGACATTCAACATAATTAATACTTTGATCAACATAACTATAGCGATTGGTGTTTTTCATACATTCGCCACCAATTTCACAATTGTACATATTTCCCGCAAAGTAACCTTTATCTTTTAAAGTGGAATCACTGCTTCCCCCTTTTAAAGTTTCACGATAATAGTCATTAAAGAAACCGATATTCAACATTTTTTGATGATTATCTTGCATTCCTTTTTCTTGATCAGACATGGCTGTAGGCATATTCCATCCTTCTCCATAGACAATAAAACTATCATCAATTTTAGAAGCTTGATTATACACCTGATTTAACGTTTCTATATCAATGATTCCCATTAAATCAAAACGGAAACCATCGACACCATAAAGTTTTTGCCAACGAAGACACATATCTTTAATATAACGTCTTGTCATTTGATGTCTTGATTCTAAATCATTTCCACACCAAGAACCATTAGACATTTCACCATATTGATTTTTTCTAAAATAGTACCCTGGAACGGTTCTTTCAAACGCACTTGTAAAGTAATCATACATATGATTATAAACCACATCCATGACAACCCTTAAACCTTTTTGATGCAAGGATGACACCATATGACGACATTCTTTCACACGGGAATAACCATCTTGTGGATTTAAAGCATAGCTTCCTTCAGGTACATTGTATTGAATTGGATCATAACCCCAGTTATACATCACGGTTGGATGAAGTTCATCAACGGTCGCAAAATCATACATTGGCATGATTTGAATATGAGTAATTCCTAAATCGACTAAATAATCAAAACCTGCTTTATTCCCTTTTGGTGTTTTTAAATTTTCTTCAACCAAAGACATAAAAGTCCCTGGATGAGATGCTTTGATTGAAGAAGACATTGTAAAATCTCGGACACTTAATTCATAAATAATCGCATCCGTTTTTCTTTTCATATGAGGAAGTTTTTCTAAGTAAAGGGATTCATTGATTTGATCAACATCAATAACGATATTACTTTTACTATTCGCATTTGAAGCATAAGCATAAGGGTCTAATGTCTCATGGAAGCTTTTATGATGACGAATCAAATAATTATATTCTTGATTTTCTAAATCTCCTTTGATTGTTGTTTCAAAGACTCCTCTTTCTTTTCTTTCCATGGTATAAGCAAGATCACCCACTTTGACCATCACTTCTAAAGCTGTGGGTGCCCATACTTTAAAGATTGTTTGGTTTTTTTGATAAAGAGGACCAAGTACCCCATCATAATAGAAAAGTTCGTCAAAATCATCGAGTTCAGATAAGCGAACATATTGTAAGATGGCACTTAAACCATAATTATCGACCATTTCATAATGATGATTTAAATCAATATGAACATCTTTAAAATAATATTTTACACAAATATCATCTTCACATGTTTCACAAACACTTAGTTCAATAAGTGTTTCTTTTGTTAAATCTCTTAAATAAAATTTGGGTGAAATGCCCCCATAATATTTTTTAGAAAGTTTAACTTCTATTTTATTTAACTCTATTAAATTTGCGAGCATTCGCACTTTGCCTTGTTCCATTTTTAATCACCTAATCGTATTATACGCAAAATTATTCTTTTATTCAAACATCTTCTCTTTTTGCTTTGAGGTTCAAATTTTTATGTTATAATAGCCTCGGTGATGAAAATGAAAGTAGGTTTAGTATTAGAAGGTGGCGCTATGCGTGGTTTATATACGGCAGGTGTCATTGATACATTTTTAAAAGAAAAGATTGAGGTTGATAAAATTATTGGTGTTTCTGCAGGTGCTTTGTTTGGGATGAATTATAAATCTAAACAACAAGGTCGTGTCTTAAGATATAACAAAGCTTATGTAGGTAATAAAAATTATATGGGTGTTTATTCTTTTTTAAAGACAGGAAATGTGATGAATGAAGAATTTTGTTTTGAAAGACTTATTGATGATCTTGATCCAATCGATTATAAAACTTATCAAGAGTCAAAAGTTGATTTCTATGCCGTTGTGACAAACTTACAAACAGGAAAAGCTGAATATAAATTATTAGATACTTTAGATAATTATGATGAAATCGAATATTTAAGAGCATCCGGTTCAATGCCTTTTGTTTCTCACACGATTCAAATCAATGGTAATGATTATTTAGATGGTGGATGTAGTGATAGTATTCCTATTGAAAAGATGTTAGAAATGGATGTTGATAAAATTATCGTGGTTTTAACACGTCCCCTTCATTATCGTAAAAAGCCCTCTAATAAGCATCTTAATAAGCTTTTCTATCGTCATTATCCTCATTTTGTCGAGACTTTAAATAATCGTTATTTAAATTATAATCATTCTCTTGATTTAATTACAAAATTAGAAAAAGAAAAGAAAATCTTTGTCTTAAGACCAAGTCAACTTATTCCTATTGGACGTCTTGAAAAAGATAAAGAAGTCATCCAACAAATGTATGATTTAGGCGTAAGTGATTGTAATAACCAATTAAAAAACTTAAAAAAATACTTAAGAGGCTAAAATTTAGCCTCTTATTAGTTGATATTTCATTAAAAGACATTCTCTGATTTTCTTTCTGTTTTCCTTTTTTAAGTCATTGACTTTTGACACACCATCACCATCTTTCATCAACTCTTGTTGAAAGTAATCATAACACATTTCTAAAAAAAAATAGAACGATCTTTCAATCATTCTATTTTCGACCATAATAAATATCTCGATCAACTGCTTTATTCATAGACGCTACAACAGTTGTACATACGGCATCACCGGTAATATTAACAGCTGTTCTTGTCATATCCAAGATACGGTCAATTCCCATAATTAAAGCAATTCCTTCAACTGGTAAACCAACCGAATTAAAGACCATGGTAAGCGTAATTAAACCAACACTTGGCACTCCTGCAGTTCCAATGGAAGCAAGAGTAGCTGTCCCAATGACCGTTGCATAATCCATCATTGATAAATGAATACCAAAAGCTTGTGCTGTAAAGACAACAGCCACACCTTGCATGATGGATGTTCCATCCATATTGATGGTAGCTCCTAATGGAATCGTAAAAGAAGATATCTTTTTAGAAACCCCCATTTTTTCAGCAAGTGTGTCAATATTCATTGGAATTGTCGCATTGGATGTTGATGTTGAAAAAGCAAATGCCATAACTGGGAAAAAGTTTTTAATAAAGATAATCGGATTTAAACCTGAGAAAATCTTTAACATCGACATATAAACCCCAAAACATTGAACTCCTAATGCAAGTAGAACACATGCCATATATTTTAATAATGGGATAAAAACATCAAAACCAATTTCTGCGAAAGTTTTAGAAATCAAACAGAACACCCCAATTGGTGCAAGTTTCATAACTACCATTGTCATTTCCATCATAATATCATTAAATTGACTAAAGAAGTTTTTAACGATATCTGCACGATCTGACATATTTGCAAGAATAACTCCTAAAATAAGTGCAAATAAAATAATTTGAAGCATTGTTCCATTGGCGAGTGATTCAAAAATATTCGTTGGAATAATATTTAAAAGTGTTTCTGTCACACTTGTTGCTTGGGTTGATTCAGTCACCTGAGAGGTTACTTTGATAGCTGACATATCTAAACCTATTCCTGGATTAATCAAATTAGCCACACACAAGGCTACTACAACAGCTAAAGCTGTGGTACATAAATAAAACAACATGGTTTTTAAACCTACAGCTCCTAGTTTTTTAGTATCTCCTACTGCCATACTTCCACAAACAATAGAACAGAAAACAAGTGGCACAACAAGCATACGCATTAAACGAATGAAACCTTGACCAATAACATAAAAAGCCCCACCGACAATAAATTCATCCACAACTTTATTGCTTGGAATACAATAATTAATGATGATTCCTGTGATTGCCCCTAAAATCAAGGCAATAAAAATCATCGTTGTTAAACCTAACTTCTTTTTATTTTTCATTGAGGAGTCCCCTTTCTTCCATATATTCTTTTAAAGACTCCTTCCAGTCAGGAAAATCATAAACAGGTGTCATTGTCATAATAAAATTATCCAAGACAGAAAACGCAGGTCTTTCTCTTGAAAAATCAGACATATGTGTCACAACAGGTTTCATTTCTACTTGTTTTCCTGTAAGTCTTAGTATTTCACTTGCAAATTCAAAGCGGCTACAAACTCCTTTATTCGTTGCATGATAAGTTCCATATTCATTTGTTTGAATCAAATGAAGAATAAAACGAGCAAGTTCTTTAGCACTGGTTGGTGAACCAAATTGATCACCTGCAATACTTAGATTTTCTCCTTGATCTACTTTTTCTAATAATTGATTAATAAAGTTATTTCCTAAACCATAAACCCATGTACTACGTATAATAAAATGTTTATACGTAAATTCTTTAACATAACGTTCTCCTGCCAGCTTACTTTTTCCATAAGCTGTTTTAGGATGCGTTTCATCAAATTCGGTATAAGGTTTTTGGCTTTTCCCATCAAAAACATCATCTGTTGAAATATGTACAAGTTTTGCTTCTACTTTTCGTGCCACAATTGATAAATTTCTTGCTCCTAAAGCATTCGTTTTAAAAGCTTTTGCTAAATTCTTTTCACATTCTTGTAAATCCGTAAGCCCCGCACAGTTAATAATAACATCAGGTCGATTCATTTCTCCAAAACGTAAGACCTCATCTGTGTCAGTAATATCTAAATCATCTATATCAGTATCAAGAATTTTATATTCTAGCTTATCGATAACTTCATTAATTGCGCGACCAATTTGTCCTTTAGCTCCACAAATCCATATTTTTTGCATAATTGTCCCCCTTTTTTATCTTAAACATTATAGCGAGTACCTTTTTTAATGTCAAACCTCAATCTTTTTCTTGTTTTATTGAATAGGACTTGTTATAATAAAAAAGCGCTAAGCCCGAATGGCGAAATTGGTAGACGCAGCAGACTCAAAATCTGCCGGTGTAACAGCTGTACCGGTTCGAGTCCGGTTTCGGGCACCAAACTTGCGGGTGTAGTTCAATGGTAGAACTTCAGCCTTCCAAGCTGACTACGTGGGTTCGATTCCCATCACCCGCTCCAAGTGTTTATAAAAGGTCGTAATGACCTTTTTTTATTTTATTTATCCTATGCTATAATATCTAATAAAGGAGGCGTTTTATGAAATATATAACATTGAAGCTTTGCCTTTAAGAATAAAAAACGCTCTTAACGATAAATCAAAAAACACTATCAAAGAATTAAATCATTGGTTTAAAGGAAGATGTATTCCATCTTGGCGAAAAGATTTAAAAAGACTCTTAGATAATCTTCATAGCGAATCTACTGATAAATTATTAGATAAGGCTTATGGTTTATCTCTTTCTGATCAATATTGGTTTAAGGAAGAAAGTGATTCAATCGAATGGAAAGACATTCATTTTTTTGATCATGATTTTGAATCCATGGAATTTATAACAGCCTCTTTTTCAAGTTCAACTCAAGAAAGCAGTTATAATCAACAATCCCTTATTTCTCCTAACAACACCACAGATGGAATGTTGCAGAAAACTTGGATTATTGAAAATAGGAAAAGATATTTAATAAAAGGCACATATACTCCTAGTAGACAAGAACCTCTAAATGAATGGCTTGCTTCCACCATATGTAACCGTTTAGGATTTGATCATTGTCATTATGAATTATCCTTTTATAATAAGACCCTTGTTTCTAAATGTAAGAATTTTATAAAAGACAATGAAGAAATCATTCCTGCATGTGATCTTTTTGAATCCGTAAAAAAAGATAACAATCCCTATGATTTTGAACATTATATTCACATTTTAGAAAAACTAGATATAAAAAATGTAAGAAATGAATTAGAAAATATGTTTATTCTTGATTATTTAATTATGAATGAAGATCGCCATTTACGTAATTTTGGTGCTATTTTTAATGTTGAAACATTGAAATATGAAAAATTAGCACCTATTTTTGATACAGATCAATCTATGCAATGTAGTAAAATTACTTCTAAAATGAATTTCTATGATGGTTATGGGAAATTCTTTTATAATACTAATAAAAAGTTTTCTGATTATTTAAATTATATAAGTAATCTTTCTAGATTTGATTTAAGTTTATTAGGAAATATTGTTGAAGAATATAAAAATCTTTTATATAAATATCGAGAAACGATGGATATGTCTGAAACAAGAATTGAAAAATTAGTAAATGGTTTAGATTACAGAATAAATCATTTAAAAGAAATCATTGGATAGTTTCTTAACGAAACTATCTTTTTTATGTTATTGTTGTTATAATAATTTTTGTTTTTAAATTGAAATAAATGGTGTTTAACAATTTTTTATAAAACTTCTTGTTATAAAGATATTATATACTACTCTAGAAAGGATGAATTTTATGAAGAAAATATTTACACTCTTTATGTCTTTAGTAATGCTTTTTTCTTTTTCTGGTTGTAGTCAAAAGCAAACGGAAAAGACAATACAAAATATTACACTTTCTCTTAATGTAGAAGATCAAAATGAAACAAATGATGTGGATGTTTATGTGGATTCTAAAAAAATCGATACGATTGAAAATAATAGTCAAGGAACTTATCAATTAGAATTAGCACAAGGAACCCATCAGCTTAAAGCAAAGCAAGAAGATAAAGAAGCAACGAAGTCATTTCAGGTAACCAATACAAATTATTACGCTTATCAAATTGATATCAGTGATGCTATTACTTTCTCTAAATCAACGGCTTCTTTAGAAAATATTCCTGAATATAACGGTCAACCCTATGTAGAACTTGATGATAGCCAACCTACTTTTTCTAAAGAAGATTATCAAACAGATACCTATATTAAGCTTAGTGATTTAGACCATCTTGGGCGTACAGGTAGATCGATTGCTTGTCTTGGACAAGAAACAATGCCAAGTAGTAAAAGAGAATCCATTGGGATGATCAAACCTTCTGGTTGGAAAACACAAAGATATGATGATTTGATTTCTACCAAATATCTTTATAATCGTTGTCATCAAATTGCCTTTATGTTATCAGGATTAAATGCAGAGGAAAAAAATTTAATGACGGGAACACGTTATTTCAATGTAACAGGGATGCTTCCTTTTGAAGAAAAAGTGAGTGATTATATTAAAAACACCAACCACCATATTCTCTATGAAGCCATTCCTATTTATCAGGATGATGAACTTGTTGCACGTGGGCTTGTTTTACAAGCCGCTTCAATAGAAGATGAAGAAATTCGTTTTAGAGTTTATATTTATAATGTTCAACCAGGAATTACGATTGATTATCAAACAGGTGATTCAAGAAAAGCTACTGAAGGTGAATGTACTTATGGGATAAGCGAAGAAAAAGATCCATTTGATTATCATCAAAGTGATACTAATGAAAAAGAATATGTTTTAAATATAAAAAATAAAAAATATCATGATCCTCATTGTTCAAGTGTTTCTAGAATGAGTGATTCTAATAAAGAAGTTGTTACTTCTACAGCTAAACAATTAAATGAACAAGGTTATAGTCCTTGTGGTATTTGTCAAAAATAAAAAACAGCTTATGCTGTTTTTTTATATATGATCAATAATTTCATCGAGGTCAATGCCTAGATTAAATCCTAATGAAAAATAATCATCAATAGCGTTTTGATAATCGGTACTTGAATAAGACGAAGATACAGAAACAATTGCTTGATAGATTTTTAAAATCAAGTCTTCTATAGAGGATGAATTGGGTATTTCTGTATGATTTTTGATCGTATCGATTCTAAGTTCATAGCCAATCGACATCAACATTTTTAAGCCTTCCATATAATGACCTAGCAGTTCTTCATGATTGATAGCTTCTTCCTTTTCCCAAAAAAGATAACAACGGGAATCAAGTGATACTTCTCCTAAATCATGTAAGAAAGAGAGCGTTTTTTGTTTGAGTCTTTCTACATTTAGAATTTCATTTTTACCTACTTGTAGCTCCTTGTTAACATATACTTGATACATTTTACTTAATTCATTCATAAAATCACTCCTTCATGTCTTTATTATACCACTTTATATGAACTGCATATGAAAAAAAGAGCTAGTGCTCTTTAATCAAATTGTTTTTTAAAATCATTCCATTTATCTTCTGTGTAGCCTTTAATATTTTCTAAACCTTGTTCAACATCATCCACTGCTCCATCATAATCACCATCACCATTTCCATAATAGTGCATCATAAGAGTTTTCATGCTTTTTCCTAGTTCTAAAACTTGTTTTTGTTCCTCTGTCAATTTTTTATCGGTATTTTCTTCAATGTATTGTAGACGTGATGCTGCTTCATAGATTTTTTTGGCTTCTTCTTGATTATCTTGAGTAACTCCACCTTTAATTTTATCGTAACCTTCTTGAATTGTTTTTGTGAGTTCTTGAATATCATCACCTTTTATATTACTTACATAGGTTGTATCTTTTTTGATATTTTGATCAATATCATTAAAATCATCTTTGACATCATCCCAAGCAATTTCAATATCTCCTTTAAAGTTATTTGCTGTTTTGTCAACTTGTCGACATCCTGTTAGCGTAAAGGCAAAGATCATCAGAAATAGATATATGATTATTTTTTTCATTTAATTAACCTCTTTTCGTTATTAGTATGTACGATTTATAAGGGATTATACTTTTATTTAGAAGAGGTTTTAGGTAAAATAGTAACAAAAGAGGGATGAATAATGACAAATAAAGAAAGATTTATTGAAATTTATAAAACATATATTAAAAGACCTGGAAGTGAAAAGCTTTTAGAGTATTTATTATCGCCCCATTCTGATTTTTTTGAAGCGCCTGCCAGTGCAAGATTTCATGGAAATTATGATGGTGGTTTATTGGATCATAGTTTAAATGTTTATGATTGTTTAAAAGATTACTTACAAAGAGAGCGTGTAAAAAGTACTTATGGTATGAATTATAGTGAAGAAACAATTGCAATTGTTTCTTTATTACATGATTTATGTAAAATCAATTGTTATAAAAAAGGAACACGCAATGTCAAAAAAGATGGTCAATGGATTCAAGTACCGAACTATGAATTTGATGATCAAATGCCTTATGGACATGGTGAAAAAAGTGTCTATATGATTAGTGGTTATATGCGTCTTACACGTGAAGAAGCTTTTGCGATTCGTTATCATATGGGCTTTGCTTCAGTAGAAGATGCAAGAAATGTTGGAAAAGCTTTTGAAATGTTTCCTTTAGCTTTTGCTTTATCTACGGCAGATATGGAAGCAACTTATTTTATTGAGGGGAAAAAAGATGAATAATGAATTTTTAACAAGAATGCAGAATTTATTAAAGGATGATTATGAGGCTTTTATTGCTTCTTTAAAACAAGAAGAGGTCAAAGGTTTTTATTTAAATCCTTTAAAACAAGATGTTTTAAAACATTTAGATACGAAATATATCCAAAAACATCCTTATATTAAAGATGGTTATTATTTTGATTATAAAAACTACCCACTAGGTAAAAGCCCTTATTTTATGTGTGGGCTTTACTATATTCAAGAACCAAGTGCCATGGCTGTTGCTTCTTGTATAGATATTCAAAAAGATGATTATGTTTTAGATATGTGTGGGGCTCCTGGTGGGAAGACATGTTATGTGGCAAGCCGTTTATCAAATGAAGGGTTAATGATTGCCAATGATATATCTAAATTAAGAGCAACAATTCTATCAAGCAATATTGAACGTTTTGGTTTACAAAATACCATTGTCACAAATGTGGATCCTTTAAAAATGAAATTTAAAAGTTTTTTTGACAAGATCATTTTAGATGCTCCTTGTTCAGGGGAAGGAATGTTTCGAAAAGATCAAGAAGCAATTAATACATGGTCGATGCAAAAGGTCAATGAATGTGCCTATATTCAAAGAAATTTAATCAATAAAGCTTATAAGATGTTGAAAAAAGAGGGAATCCTCATTTATTCAACTTGTACGTATTCTTTAGAAGAAAATGAAAAACAAGTGGAATACATGATTAATGAATTAGGGATGAAACTTATTCCAATTGAAAAACAAGAAGGCATGTCTGATGGTTTTGTCGATGGTACAATTCGTATGTATCCTTTTAAAAATAAAGGTGAAGGACAATTTATTGCTTTGCTTCAAAAAACAACTGAAACAGAAAATTCTAAAGAAAAAATCTTAAAACCAAACTTAAATAAAGAACAAATGATGCTTGTAAAGAAGTTTTATGATGAAAATCTAAACATCCCAGTTCCTTTATATCTTTACCAATCCAATAATCATGTATACGCTATTCAAAATCATTTTCCTGATTTATCTTTAAAAGTTTTAAGAAATGGCCTTTATTTAGGTGAATGTAAAAAAGGAAGATTTGAACCAAGCCTTTCCTTAGCTCTCACTTTAAATAAAGAAGATGTTAAAAGATCTTATAATTATCCTTGTAATAGCCAAGAAATCAAAGATTATCTCTCAGGTCTTACTTTAAAAGGTGATGGTGAAAAAGGCTATGGTGTCATCTTTGTCGATGGTTATCCGCTCTCTTTCTATAAAGAAAGCAACAATCAAGTAAAAAATCTCTATCCTAAAGGATTAAGACGATGAAACGTTATATAGAAATTGAAAAACTGGTCTATCAAGAAATTGAAAAAAACTGTTTTGGAAATAAGAAAAGAAATGGTTATCGTCATCTCTTTGGGGTAAGTCAACTTTGTCGTTTATACAGTACCCATTTTCAACTTGATCAAGGACTTTGTGCTATCATGGGATTATTACATGATTATTCTGTTTATAAAAATAATACTTCCTTTAATCATGCTGTTTTATCAAGTGAACTTGCTGAAAAATTATTAAAAGAAACATTATTATTTGATGAAAAGGAAATAGAAATAATTGTTGAAGCCATCAAAAATCATTCAACTAAAAATAAAAGACATGATAGGTATAGCGAACTTTTAAAAATGTGTGATGTGGTAGATTCTTATCTTCATGAACCAGAAATGATATTAGATCATGACAGAAAATATTATTTAGAAAAATGGAGAAAACTTGATGAATAAAAAGGTTTCCATTTGTAGAAATCATTATTATTTTGGTCATTCTTGCCTCTATTGCGATTTCTTATACTTTAGGTTATATTGAAGATTCAAAAAATTCTAAAGATCATTTAATGGCAAGACATATTTTAAAAGCCGTTCAAGTGATGGGAACAAAATATTATCATCTTGGTGATTACTACCAAGATAAAGCTAATGAAAGTGTTTCAAATGTCGTAAGTGCCCAAGTAGAGACGATGAACATGTCCAAAGAATAAAAGAATTTTATCATAAAGTTGTTTCAGGAAATGAAGATTATATACCTTTTAAAGCCATCTCTACAATTGAAAAAGGAAAGATTTTGGTTATTCGTTATAAAAATCTTGAACGTGGCCTTGTTTATGAATGAATCAAGGAAAATCATCAAAAAAGACGATCCTATTGGTAACGAACAGTGGCAATCGATGTCATCAAAGATATAGAATTATATGATCAACGTATTTATTGGAATGGATATCATCCTGAAGACATGCCTTATCTTAATGATCAATATAAACTTACATTATAATCTTCTAAAAGTTCATAGGTTCATTAGAACCCATGGACTTTTTTCTGTAAACGAACAAATAATATGCGGAAGTTTATCAATTTATTTTGATATTCTTCCGCACATTGTAAGTAAAAAGCACTTTATTATAAAAAGTGCTTTCCTAAATAAAATATTGAATAATAAGATCTGCAATCTTATCATTATGTATAATATAACTACTATGATCTTCATCATCTAAAATCACAAATTTACTGTTTTCAATATGATGAGAAATACGTTCAATATGATCCAATTTAATTAAATCATCACTTCCCGCTAAAAGAAGTGTTTTTGCTTTTACTTGATGGAGTTGTTTATTAGAAATATGTGGTTCTTTTAACATTAATTTAATTAATGGATTCTTTGTTTTTTGATACTGATTTTTCATATCTTGATAAACTTCATCAATCACCCCATTAGGCTTGACATTGACTCCCGCTAGAATAAGATTTTCAATCAGTTCTGGTTCATCGCTTGATGCAAGTAAACCAATAATGGCACCATCACTACTGCCCATCAAAGTAACCTTTTTTAAATCAAGTTGTTTAATAAAGTTTTTAATATCATTTGCCATATCTTGATAATGATATTCTTTGACTTTTTCACTTTGTCCATGGCCTCTTGAATCAAGGGTATAAACGGTATAGTATTTTTTTAATTTTTCAACCGCTTCATCAAAAATAAAGTGATTTTCTTCATTTCCGTGTAAAAGAATGAGAGGGTTCCCCTCTCCATGTTTTTCATAATATAAACGAATGTTATTTACATTGATAAACATTATTTTAAAACTCCATCCATACAAGTTTGAATACGACTTTGAACAAGTGCAGCAATTTCATTGGTTTTTAAATCTTTGTATTCTTCATATTCAATAGGTTTTAAATAATGAATTTGTGCTGTTACTGGTTTGATTGTATTGTTATCAAAGACTTGATAACAATCGATCATTGCGACTGGAACAATTGGACAATGTGTTTTCAACGCAATTTTAAAGGTTCCACCTTTAAATTCTCCCATTGTATTTCCTTTTTTAGAACGTGTTCCTTCAGAGAAGATGACATAGTTTGTTCCTTCACTGATTTCTTTAGAAACTTCTTTCACCATTTTTGCTCCATCACGAATACTTGTACGATCCAATGAATAGTAATCTAAAGTTTTAACAACATCTTTAATTAAGATCATTGAAGCTAATTCTTTTTTTAAGACAAATTTTGTAGTATTTTTATCTGTTTTAAAAAGTGCAACAATATCAAATAAACCTTGATGGTTAGGAGCAATAAGATAACCATTTTCTTTTGGTAGGTTTTCTAAACCATAACATTTTAAATCAACACGTGCTTTTTTAACGATTTCATCAGCAACGTTATGTATAAATTGGTATCCTTCATCAATTGTTGGATATTTTTCTTTATTTTGATATTGTTTTAATTTATAGAACCACCAATAAGGTAGTTTAAAGATACATCTTAAGACAACTAAAATAATTCTTTTCATATGATCATCCTTTTTTATAAATTTGTAAAACAAAGGTTTCTAATTGTGTTTCTTTTTCTAAATGAAAATCATATTCTTCAAAACTCGGAAAATACGTTTCTCCTGTATGTTTTCCTGGTATTCTTGAAATAATGAGTTCATCAACATAAGGCAAAGCTTGTTTATAAATAGAAGCTCCTCCAGAGATATAAAGATCTTCATTTTTATCCTTATATTCTTGAATCACTTCAATTAAATCATTTCTAACTTCAACGCGTTCATCATCTAAACCACTTTTAGTAACAACAATTGTTTTTCTATTTGGAAGTGGTCTTCCAATAGCAAGATAAGTTGTTTTTCCCATAAGAATTGTTCGATTAAGTGTTGTTTTTTTGAAATGTTGGAGCTCTTCTTTATTATGCCAAGGCATTCCGTTCTTTGAATCTTTTTTTCCTATTAATAAATCATCATCTGTCGCTACAATTATTGAAATCATTAGACACTCACCTTTCCCACAAGTTTTCCATGAGATTGATAGTTTTCAATCTTAATATCATCAATCGTAAAATCAAAGATTGATTTTACTTCAGGATTTAAAACAAGTTGACATTTAGGATAAGGTGTTCTTGAGATTTGTTCCTTAACAACATCAAAATGATCTTTATAAATATGGGCATCTCCAATCGTATGTACAAATTCTTTAGGTTTGTATCCACACACTTGTGCAAGCATTGAAGTAAATAAAGCATAAGATGCAATATTAAATGGAACACCTAAAAATGTATCCGCACTTCTTTGATAAAGTTGACAACT
The DNA here is from genome assembly GCF_003024675.1 of Faecalibacillus faecis. Taxonomy (GTDB): domain Bacteria; phylum Bacillota_I; class Bacilli_A; order Erysipelotrichales; family Coprobacillaceae; genus Faecalibacillus; species Faecalibacillus faecis. The sequence continues at coordinate 42,108 of NZ_PYLP01000018.1, forward strand.
TAAGTATTTTTTATCACTACTTACATAGAATTGTAAGAAGGCATGACATGGTGGAAGTGCCATTTCGTCAACTTCTGCAGGATTCCATGCACAAATAATATGTCTTCTTGAAAATGGATTATTTTTTAATGAATCTACAAGTTTAGCAACTTGATCGACTCCTTCATTGTTGAAATTACGCCATTGTCTACCATAAACAGGACCTAATTCTCCATATTTGACGACAAAAGGATCATCAGCAGGTAATTCTTTAATTTTTGCGACGAATTCTTCTAATGTTTCCCCTTGAAAATCTTCACTCTTTTTAAAGGTTTCATAAGGCCATTCATTCCAAATCTTTACATTACGATCAACTAGATACTTAATGTTTGTATCCCCTTTAATAAACCATAAAAGTTCTTCTGCAATGGGTCTTAAAAACATTTTCTTTGTTGTAAGTAAAGGAAAACCATCGGTAAGATCATAACGTGTTTGATACCCAAAAACACTTCTTGTTCCTGTTCCTGTACGATCATCACGATCTTGTCCGTTTTCTAATATATATTGACACATATCTAAATATTGTTTCATTTTTATCTTTCACCTCTTGTCTCATTATATAGAAAAATAAATAAAAAGTCATCAACCATGATGACTTTAAATAAATTATTTAAATTTTGGTTTATAATCAAAAAGAATTGTATTCAAGAGCTTTCTTATAATATTTGAGTATTTTTTTGAAGGAACCTGTTCTTTTAAATAACATGCAATTGTATTTTTCTCAAATCCCAAAGCAATAGATAATGATTCTTTTTTTTATATCATACAAAGTTATTAGATTTTTGATTTCATTAATTGAAACAATGTTTTCTTCTTTTCTATATTGTTCATCTACTTCCTTCATTTGTAAGTCCATTAATCCTGGTATATCTAATTCTTTACCACAGTTTTTACAATAAGCTACAGTAATATTAAAATGATATTCTTTATTTCTAATGATATATTTTTTTCGTTCTTTCTTAATTATATAACCAGAGTGTTCTCGACACTCTGGACAAAGAATTTGTTTATTGATATTTATCCCTCCACTTTGTAATATTACTTGAAATTTTTTATCTTCTAACTCTTCTTAATCTATATACATATGATTGAGGTGGCACATGAATATGAAAATCTGAAATCTTTAACTCATTTTCATATTTTTCTACTTTACCAAGCATATATGCGATAGCCTTATCTTTTCCTTTAAAATAATCATCATATGCCATTTTATTAATACCACCGCTATGACATATTTTCTTCCAAATTATTTCAGGTCGATCTTCTAACATGCCTACAAGTTTTACTTCACCTATTACTTTCATGATTGGAGATGTCGTATAAATAACTATAGCCTCAACATTTTGTCTTCTAAATCTATTTTTTCTATATTCAACTGTTTTTGCTCCGTTTAATATTTGTGTTGCATATTTAAGTTTAATAGACATTAAAACTTTACACATATACATTCCTTTCTTTTATTTTATCTAAAATTTATTAACTTATATGAAAATTATAACTTATTCAAATAAACAAATCATTAGCTGAATTATCCCATGACATTCTATGAAAATGAATAAAAAAATTAAAATTAAGAAGAAAAATAAAAAATTTTGACGTATATACTTATGAAGGGTGTTATACTATTGATAATAACTTTATAATAAGAAAAGGAGATGATAGAGATGTTGATGGAAATCTATTTAAGTGAAGAAAAAGCAAAGAAGAATAATATTGATATAAATGCTTGTTATCAAAAAATAAATCATTATTTTCTTGATCGTGGTGTAAAGATAAAAGCACCTGGTGTGTATCAAGGAATTAAAAGTGATTTTGGTACTTTTGTAACTGCACAAATGCAGTTACCTGATACAAATTGGTTTTTAAAAATTGTTGATCAATGGTATATAAGCTATTTTGGTGATAATCCAGATAGTCCTGAATTTAGAGAAGATGCTTTAAAAAGCTATTATGAAGTAGAAGCAATGGTATGAGTAAAAAAGCACTTAATTTTGATTTAAATGATTCATTATTAAGAAAAAATTACCCTTCAAACAATTATAAGAAAGCCTGGTATGATATAAGATACTTTTTAGAAAATAGTGGATTTAAACATAGACAGTATTCTGGATATATTTCAAAAAGTGATCTATCTATGTCAAAAACAATACAAATCATTAAGAAAATGTCTAAGAAATACAATTGGCTTTCTTTATCTGTTCAAGAATTCGATGTTACTCTTATCGGAGATGAATTTAGTTTAAAAAAATATATTCAACAAAAAAATAATTTTAGTTTGTAAAAAGTAGAATGTCAGTACCAATTGACGTTCTACTTTTAATTAGGGTTTGTCAAGAAAAGTGTGTAAGTAATTTAAACATTACTAAAAAATAGGTTATTCAAGTTTGTGATTATTTCTTGTAGTGTCACTAAAAGAACTTGTATTTAATAAGCAGCAGTGTTAAAACTTTATCTTTAATACTGCTGCTTTTTGAGTATATAAAAGGTTATGCAATATATGAACAATTGCATCCTTCTTGGTTAAGATTGGCTACTTAAATATTGATTGATTCTAGTTGTAAAATGATCATCTATCATCAATTGATTTAATACCATTGACCAATTCCTAATATGACCATTTTC
>NZ_PYLP01000019.1 GCF_003024675.1 Faecalibacillus faecis
AGTTCATCCACTTCTTTTTGAAAATAGGCAATAGGATCATCGATACCTTTGGCTTTCCAAGTTTCAACAGAAGCAAGTGACTTATGGGTGCGATGGGCACCACCATGCTTTTGAGGGGAGTAATAACTTTCAACGATGGAAAGATAGGTACGACCTTTAAGAGTAGATTTTTTAAGGAAAAAAGCCATAGAAACACCTCCAATAATATATCACTACTATCACTATATAAATTATAACATAAAAAATAATATAAAAAAATTAAAAGTATAAAAAAAGCCGATAAAATCGACATATTGAAAGAAATGGTTTAAATGTAGTTCTAAAAAATATAGTGATAACTTCTAAAGACGGGGGTATTGACATGAAAGAAAGAGTTGCAGAAAATGCGTATAGCAAGTAAGCAAGCGTAGTTTTCTACACTCTTTTTGACTTTCAATATTCCACAAAAAAGCTATGAAATTTATTTAAAAGTTTCATAGCTTTTTTGTAGTAAAAATTTGACATAAAGTGGCAAATATGGTAGATATATGCTATTATTGATGTAAGTTGTATTAGAGTGTAAAAAAATAAAAGTATATATAAGTTTGGGAGATGTTATAAAAATGGATAAACAGAAAGCACTGCGTGTCTTTGGGTTGTTTATTGCGGATATATTCACTATAATTTTAAGTGTTTATGGTGCGCTAGTTTTAAGATTTAATGGCCCGATTGAAACCATGTATCTTCAACGTGCTAATTCTATTATTATACCAATTTTGATTGTATGTTATGGGATTTTGTATGCATTTGAAATGTATAAAGGAATATGGAAATATGCTTCTATTGCAGAATTGTGGAATATAATATTTTCATCAATTACTTCAACATTAGCTATCATTGTTATCAGCTATATAACAGGAAATACATTACCAGCTTCATGTTATCTAATGATTTTAGCTATCTTTTTACTTGGGTTATGTGGATCTAGATATTCATACCGTTTGATTAGAATGTTTAGAAGAGAATATATGGGTAATAAAACAAGAGAAAAAGAAAGAGTTCTTATCTATGGAGCTGGAAGTGCAGGAGAAAAGATTTTAAGAGAAATTACAAATAGTACTGGTTTACATAAAGAAGTCGTTTGTTTTATTGATGATGATGACAATAAATGGGCAAGAAAAATCCATAATGTAAGAATTAAAGGTGGACGCGATATTTTAAAATTAGTATGCAAAGAAGAAAAAATCGATGAAATCATCGTAGCAATGCCAGCTGCCAATCATAAAAAACTAGCTGAAGTATTAAATGCTTGTAAAGAAACAAAATGCCGATTAAAGAGAGTTCCAGGATATTATCAAATTCTAAACGGGGATGTTCATTTATCTGATTTAAAAGATGTTGAAGTTCAAGATTTACTTGGAAGAGATCAAATTGAAGTTAATCTTTCAGAAATCATGGAATATGTTAAAGATAAAGTGGTTATGGTTACTGGTGGTGGAGGATCTATTGGGTCTGAATTATGTAGACAAATAGCTGCAAGTAATCCAAAACAATTAATTATTGTAGATATTTATGAAAATAATGCCTATGATATTCAATTGGAATTAAAAGATAAGTATCCACACTTAAATTTAGAAACATTAATTGCCTCTGTAAGAAATACAGACAAAGTTAATCATTTATTTGAACAATATCATCCGGATATTGTATATCATGCAGCAGCGCATAAGCATGTTCCATTAATGGAAGATTCACCATGTGAAGCTGTAAAAAATAATGTATTTGGAACGTTAAATGTTGTACGTGCTGCCGATAAATATGGAACAAAGAGATTTATCTTGATTTCTACAGATAAAGCAGTTAACCCAACAAATGTTATGGGTGCTACAAAACGTATGTGTGAAATGATTGTTCAATCATATAATAAAAAATCAAATACAGAATATGTAGCGGTACGTTTTGGAAACGTACTTGGTTCAAATGGATCTGTAATTCCATTATTTAAAAAACAAATCAAAGCAGGAGGTCCGGTTACTGTAACTCACCCCGATATCATAAGATACTTCATGACAATACCTGAAGCCGTTTCGCTTGTATTACAAGCAGGGGCTTATGCTAAAGGCGGAGAAATCTTTGTCTTGGATATGGGAGAACCTGTTAAGATTGATGATATGGCAAGAAACTTAATTAAGTTATCAGGATATGAACCTGATATCGATATTAAGATTGAATACACTGGTTTAAGACCTGGTGAAAAGCTATATGAAGAATTATTGATGAAAGAAGAAGGAATGCAAGATACTCCTAATAAACTCATTCATATTGGTAAACCAATTGAATTAGATGAAGAAAAATTCTTTAATCAATTAGTTCATTTAAAAGAAGTTGCTTATCAAGATAGTACAGATATCAGAAAAAATATCAAAGAAATTGTTGATACTTATCAACCTCAAAACTTATAAAAAAGATAAATAGCAGTAATCGTCGCAGGGTCGCGTTATGAAAATTTATCTGTCATACCTTCACTAGTCGAATAATGTTCGTTATTCGATGGGCGAAGCGTATCTAAAAGGAGGTTTATATGTTTGACAATTGGTATGTAGTTCAAGTAAGAACAGGAAAAGAAGAAGCAATTGCGAAGAAATTACAATTTCATATAGATCATGATGTTTTATTAGAATGCTTTATTCCTTGTTGCAAAAGACAAAAGAAATTTAGAGGGAAATGGCAATTAGTAGAAGAAGTATTATTTAAAGGATATATCTTTGTTATTACTGATAAAATAGATGATTTATATACGCAATTAAAGGAAATACCTGATCTTACAAAACTGTTAGGAAATGATGGAGAAGATATTTATCCAATATATCCTCAAGAGGCACTATTTCTAGCGAGATTTAGTACAGAAGACCATATAGTAGATGTATCTAAAGGTTATATTAAAGGTGATACAATTATGATTATTGAAGGACCACTTATGGGTTTAGAAGGATATATTACAAAGATAGATCGACATAAACGTATTGCCTACGTTGATGTCAATCTACTTGGACAAGTGTCGAGTGTTCAAGTAGGACTAGAAATTATTAGTAAAGACTAAAAAAAGCATAACACTGTTATGCCTTTTTTTGCATATAGAGAAGGGAAGAAAAATGGACTTAATTATTGTCGGCGCTGGTGGACATGGCAGATGTTGTTTGGATATTGCTAGAGAAGTTTACGATGATATTGTTTTTTTTTGGATGATGGTTTAGTTGAAAAAACAATTAATGATTGTAAAGTAATTGGTGGTATGAAGGATATTCAAGTCTTACGTGAAAAATATTCAAATATCTTTATTGCTATTGGCAACAACAGGCTTCGAGAAGAACTCATAACACAAGCACAAGAAATAGGATTTAATGTTGTGAATCTTATAAGTAATAAATCTATTGTTTCAAACTATGCAAAAATAGGTCAAGGATGTGTTATTTTTTCAAATGTAGTTATTGAACCTAATTCAACTATAGGAAATGGTTGCGTTATTTGTGCAAATAGTGTTATTAATCGTGATGCATTTATTGCTGTCTATTCTTTTGTAAATAGTTCAAGTGTCGATAGACCAACAGTTTTAGTGGAAAGAAAATAGAAGAATTTTCTTCTATTGAAGATGGAAAGGTGGTTATTTAATGTATAGAAATGGATTAAAGAGAGGGATAGATTTTATCTTAGCGTTATGTGGATTAATTGTATTAAGCCCAATATTTTTAATTTTATGTATTTGGATTAAATTAGATAGTAAAGGACCAATTCTTTTTAAACAAAAAAGAATTGGTATTAATAAATCATATTTTAATATTTACAAATTTAGAACAATGTATGTTGATACACCAAAAGATATGCCAACACATATGTTATCAAATCCAGATCAATACATAACAAAATCAGGTAAATTTCTAAGAAAAACTTCTTTAGATGAATTACCACAAATTATTAATATATTAAAAGGGGAAATGGCTGTTATTGGTCCTAGACCAGCATTATGGAATCAAAATGATCTAATTGCTGAAAGAGATAAATATCATGCTAATGATGTAAGACCTGGCCTTACAGGTTGGGCACAAATTAACGGGCGTGATGAATTAGAAATTCCTGTGAAAGCAAAACTTGATGGTGAATATATAGAAAAAATCTCATTCTTATTTGATTTAAAATGTTTCTTTGGAACAATTACATCTGTATTAAAACATGATGGTGTAGTTGAAGGAGGAACAGGCGAATTACATAAGGAGGAAAAATAGTGAAAAGAGTATTAATTACAGGAAAAGGTAGTTACATAGGTAGTCATTTTAGAGATTATTTGAAGGAATTTCCTAATGATTATTATGTAGAGGAATTAGATGTAAGAGATGATTCGTGGAAACAATTTGATTTTTCAAAGTTTGATGTTGTTTATCATGTGGCAGGAATTGCACATATTAAAGAAACAAAAGAAAATGCAAGTTTATATTATAAAGTGAATCGAGATTTAGCAGTTGAGATTGCTAAGTTATCAAAATCTTACGGAGTAAAACATTTTATATTTATGAGTTCGATGAGTGTTTATGGACTTATTTATAGTAATGATTTAATTACTGTAAATACAAAAACTAATCCAAATACCAATTATGGTAAAAGTAAACTACAAGCGGAAAATGAGATTTTAAAACTAGCTGATGATACTTTTAAAGTTTCAGTATTAAGACCACCTATGGTATATGGTAAAAATAGTCCAGGTAATATGACTAAATTGATAAATGCAGTAAAAAAGGTTCACATTTTTCCAACTCTAAAAAATGAAAGAAGTTCTATTACTATAGATAAATTGTGTGAGAGTATTTTAGATACTATTAATGAGGAAAAGAAAGGCATCCTTTTACCACAAAATGATCAATATATGTGTACATATGACACAGTAAGAAGTCAAATGAAAGAAGATAATATTAAAGTTGTTTATATTTCTTTATTTAATCCTATTTTAAGATTGTTGATTGGAAAAGTAGGAGTAATTACAAAAATGTTTGGAGATTTAAAATATGAAAGATAAAAAGGTATTATTTGTAGCACACGTGGATGGGCATATTCAAGCATTTCATATTCCTTATTTAAAATTATTTAAAGAAGAGGGTTATGTAGTGGGTGTTGCATCTAATGGAGACAAAATATTTGATTACTGTGATCATAAATATAATATTTGTTTTCAAAGAAATCCATTAAGTCCAAAAAATATAAAAGCTTATAAAATGTTAAAAAAAGTACTTGATGATAATGAATATGATATTATTCATTGTCATACACCAGTAGGTGGTTTTGTTGCACGACTAGCAAATAAAAATTCTATACATTATAAAACAACAAAAATGATTTATACTGCACATGGTTTTCATTTCTTTAAAGGAAACAATCCAGTTAAAAATTTTATTTTTAGAACTATTGAAAAATATGCAGCAAAATATACAGATATTTTAATTACCATTAATAAAGAGGATTATGAAAATGCTTTAAAATTTAAACTAAAAGAAAATGGAAAAGTTGAATATGTACCAGGTGTAGGAATTGATACTGATGTTATCAAAAAAACAAAATACGATAGAAACAAATTTCTTGATGATACAAGAATTGATAATAATGGAACTACTTTGTTATTGTCAGTTGGTGAAATAAATCGTAATAAAAATCAAGAAGTTGTTATTAAAGCTCTAGCAAAACTTCCTGAGACTTATCACTATATACTTTGTGGTATAGGAGAGAATAAAGAAAATCTTGAAAAAATAGCAAAAGAAAAAAATGTTTTTGACAGAGTACATTTTTTAGGTTTTAGAAACGATATTTTTTCTATTATGAAATGTTGTGATATTTTTGTTTTTCCTTCTAAAAGAGAGGGATTGCCTGTTTCGGTGATGGAGGCAATGGCTTGTGGACTGCCTTGTATAGTAAGTGATATAAGAGGAAATCACGATTTAGTTGATCAAAAAGGAGGATACGTTATAAAATTAGACAATTTTGAAAATGATTTATCTGACATATTAATAAATAAAAAAAATCATTTTGATGATATGAAAAAATATAATCGCGAAAAAAGCAAAATGTTTTCTTTGAAAGCTATTTTAAGTAAAATGAAAAGTATTTATGGATTGGAGTGATAGTGTGAAGCCAGAAATTTCTGTTATAATGAGTGTTTATAATGATGAAAAGTATATTGCTAAAGCTATTGATTCTATTTTAACTCAAAGTTTTTCAAACTTTGAGTTAATAATTTGCGATGATTATTCAACTGATAGAAGCAGTAATATTATTGAAAAATATGTTAAACAAGATAATAGAATTGTTTTTTTTAAAAATGAAAAAAATCTTGGTTTGGCGACATCTTTAAATAGGTGTATTGAACGTGCAAAAGGCAAATATATCGCAAGAATGGATAGTGATGATATTAGTTTGCCTAATAGATTTGAAGTTGAATATAATTATTTAGAAGATAATTCAGACATAGTAGTTGTTGGTTGTAAGTGTCAATGTATTGATGAAAATGATGAAATTTATAAGGATTTTCAAATTCATTCAGGAAGTGTTTCTTTCTACGATGCAATCAAAAAGGTTCAAATTGTTCATCCAACTGTAATGATGAGAAAAGAAGCATTATTGTCTGTTGATGGTTATACAGTAAATAATTTAACTTTGAGAGCTGAAGATTATGATTTATGGTGTAAGATGACAAAAAAAGGTTATAAAATCTTTAATCTAGATACTATTTTGCTTTTGTATAGAGAAGGATTACAAGGAATGAAAAAAAGAAAATATAAATTTAGAATACAAGAAGCTAAATTAAAATATATGTGGATGAAAAATGAAAAAGTTCCATTTAGTATATATTTATATGCTGTAAAACCGTTGATTGTGGGATTGATTCCCAGTTCGTTAATGAAAATTTATAAAGGAGTTAGATAATGATTCGGATTTTTAATAGAAAATATAGCGAAAAAACTATGTTATTAATAAGTGAAATAATTATATCTTTTTTAGGATTACTTACTTTTCCTATTAAAGGAGAACAAGCATGGTTCATTGCTTTTTTTATTATTTCGCTGCTACAGTTAATTTTACATATTTTTTATTTATATAACTTTGAAAAGAAAATAATCTCTTTTCCTATTTTCTTTATTTTACTAAGTTATGTTTTTAATTTTGGGCATTTGCCAATAAAAGCTTTTGGTAAAGATTTTGGGAAAAATGTATTATTTCCGCTGTGGTATATAAAATTTGATATATATAAAAAGGCGGCTTTTTTTACATTACTTTCACAAATGATGCTTGTTTTAGGAATTATATTTATTTATCGTTTTTTAGAAAAGAAAGGAAATATTACTTTATTCAATAAAGGAAAGAATATCTCTTTGAAAAAAATCAAGATTATTGGTCTTGTATGTGTGGGTATTGGAATTTTACCAACATTATATATTGATGTATCAAAATTCTTATTATTTATGCAAGGTGGATATTTAAATACATTCAATTTACAAGTTCATGATTTTGTTGAAACAGTTGCAGATTTCTTCAATTTTGGAATTTTTGCCTTAGTAATTGGTTTTTCAAATGAAAAAAGAAAAGCAAATATTATATTTTTTGTAACAGTAGTTTATAAAGTTGTAATGATGTCTTGTGGTGGAAGAGGAGAAGCTATTGTTTTTTTATTAGGTCTATTTATTGTTTGGGAAAAATATGTGGTACATCTTTCAAAAAAACAAATTATTGCATTATGTTTTATTGGATATGCAGGACTTGTTTTATTAAACTTTATAGCTAGTGCTCGAAATATTACTTCTTTTAATATGAAAGAAATATTTGATATTTTTGTATATTCATTGAGTAATAACCAATTAATTGCAACCCTATCAGAATTTGGATCAACCTTTGCAACAGTTTGCTTCACAATTAAATCAAATCCATCACAAGCCTACGGTTTAAACTATATTCTACCGATTTTATTAGTTATTCCAAATATTGGTGGATTTAATAGTGGTGTTGTAGATAAAATGATTTTTACAAAACATATTTATACATATAAACAACCTATTGGAGGATCATACATTGCAGAACTATTTTATTCATATCATTGGTTTGGATGGCTATTTGCCTTTGTTTTAGGTATTTTGATTGGGTTTATAGCATATCAACTTGTTTATCAAAATAAACATAAAAATTATTTCTTATACTTATTATTTGCATATACAATGCCTTTACTATTCTTCTGGATAAGAGGATATTTTGGTGCTGTATATAGAACTTATATTTGGCATTGTGGATTTACTTTAATAATTGTTTTCTTTATGAAATATTATCAAACAAAGAAGAAAGGACTGGTTAAATGAAACAATTAAGTATTATTGTTCCAATATATAATACTGAAAAGTATTTAAGAAAATGCGTGGATTCTTTATTAGAACAAGATTTGGATGATTATGAAATTCTTCTAATAAACGATTCTTCTCCAGATTCTTCAATAGATATAATGAAAGAATATGAAGAAAAATTTCCAAATATTATTCGTATTTTTTCAAAAGAAAATGGTGGATTAGGAGATACACGTAATTTTGGAATCCCATATGCAAAAGGAAAATATGTCACATTTGTTGATAGTGATGATTATATAAAAGAAAATTCATTAAATAGATTATGTACAAAAATGGATAATGAAGATTTAGATATTCTTGTATATGATTTTGTAAAGGAATACGACAATGTTGATTTTATTCATGAACAAGCAATGGAAATTATAGATGATAAACATTATGTTTTATCAACACCAAATGCTTGTAATAAAATGTTTAAAACAAGTATATTTCAAGAAAACGGTGTACGCTTTCCAACAAAGATATGGTATGAAGATTTAGCGGTAATACCTGGTTTAGTTAAATATACAAAAAAAATTGGATATATTCATGAAGGAATATATTATTATCAATTTAGAAGTCAATCTATTATGAATCAAGTTAAATATAACCCTAAAATGTTAGAAATGATCAACTCTATCAATAATTTATCACCATATTTGGATGAATATCCACTTGAATTAGAATTTTTATCTTTGCATCATTTATTTTATGGAAGTAGTTTAAGATTATTACCATTTAAAAAATATGATGAGTTAGAAACTTGTTTAAAAACTCATGAAAATAATTTTCCTAATTGGGATAAAAATCCATACTATAATGCGAAACCAAAATTATATAAATTATTTTGTATGTGTTTGAAAAAAAGGAGATTTTTATGTTGTAGATTATTAATGTGGACTAGAAAAATAATTTCAAGGAGAAAAAGTTAATGTTTTCTATAATAATACCAATATATAATGTTTCAAAATATTTACCGGATTGTTTAGATTCCATTGTTAATCAAACTTATAAAGGTAATTTAGAAGTGTTTTTAGTTAATGATGGATCAACTGATGATTCGGGTGAAATTGCTCAACAATATGAAAAAAAATATCCACATATATTTAAATATTTAGTAAAAGAAAATGGTGGCTTAAGCGATGCAAGAAACTTTGCAATTCCATACGTTCATAATGATTATGTTTTCTTTATTGATAGTGATGATTATATTCAACCAAATACACTTGAAACTATTGCAAATGTAATTAATAACTATTCACCAGATTTGATTATTTTTGATTATATTAAACAATGGGAAGATAAAGGAATTTTAGATAAAATACTAGAAGGTAATAGTAGACTAATTACTAATAAAGAGTATTTACTAGCCAATCCGGCAGCATGGAATAAAATTATTAAGACAACAATTTTAAAAGAAAATAAAATACTTTATCCAAAAGGATTATGGTATGAAGATAGAGCAACGACAGGACAATATATTAATTTCTGTAAAAAGATTTATTACGTGAGTGAAGGATTTTATACCTATAGACAAAGAGATAATTCGATTATGAAGCAAAATAGTTATAATCCAAAAATGTTAGATATTTGTCAGGCTATGAAAATGTTTGATCGTCAAGTAGATGATCATGAATATAAAAGTGAAAAAGAATATTTATTTATTAGCAATTTGTTATTCCAAAATTCATTACGTCTTTTACCATTAAAAAAGAATAAAGAAATGAAGGAATGTTATGATATTTTAGAAAAAAAATATCCTAATTGGAAACAAAATGTATATTATCAAAAGCAATCAAAAGGATATAAGATTTTATGTCTTTTGATTAGTAAGAGATTGTACTTTATATCACGCATATTAATTAAATATAAAATGAAAGGAGCTTAATGGATGAATAATGATGTTATAGCAATTATTGTTACATATAATCGTAAAGAATTACTTAAAGAATCTATAGAAGCATTATTACAACAAACATATAAAAATTTTGATATTTTAGTTATTGATAATGCAAGTACTGATGGTACTTATGAAACAATTAGCTCTTATATAGATAATAATCAAATTAAATATCAAAATACAGGTGCTAATTTAGGGGGAGCTGGTGGATTCCAGTTTGGAATAAAAAAAGCTGTAAATGATGGTTATGAAAAATTATGGATTATGGATGATGATACAATTCCTACACCATCAGCGTTAGAAGAATTAATGAATGCAGATCATATTTTAAATGGCGAATATGGTTTTTTATGTAGTCACGTAGAATGGAAAGATGGTAATCCATGTGCAATGAATGTTCCAAATGTATCCAATGAATGGATCAACAATACACAACTTATTCAAGAAGGATTATTACGAGTTAAACAATGTTCTTTTGTATCATGCTTTTTTACAAAAGATTCTGTAAAGAAAGTAGGATTACCAATTAAAGAATTCTTTGTTTGGGGTGATGATGCAGAATATACAAAAAGATTAAGCGATTATTTACCAAGCTATTTTGTTTCTAAAAGTATAGTGGTTCATAAGATGCATAGTAATATTCCAACAGATATTTCTCAAGATCATCCAGATCGCTTGTTTAGATACCAATTTTCATATAGAAATATGTACTATGTAAATAAACAACAAGGAAATAAGCTTTCAATGTTACTTTATTATTATGGTGTATTTTTAGATACAAAGAAGATTTTAAAAAGTAAACAGTCAGGAAAATGGAAAAAATTAAAAATTATGTATAAGAGTGTAAGAAAAGGTAAAAAATTCCATCCTCAAATTGAATATATAGATAAATAGGAGAAAGAAAATATGAAAAAAAAGATGACAATTAATTATATTTTTAATTTGGCATATCAAATATTAATTATCATTCTTCCATTAATAACAACTCCTTATGTTTCAAGAATATTGGGTCCAGATGGAATAGGTGCCTATAGTTATACAGCATCTATAACAACTTATTTTATCCTTTTTGGTTGTATTGGTTTGAATTTATACGGGCAAAGAGAAGTTGCATATCATCAATCAGATAAGATAGCAATAAGTAAAACATTTTTTGAAATTTTACTGTTAAAAATAGGGACAATGGCAATTAGTATATGTGTCTTTATTTTTACAGTACAAATGATGAATCAATATAAACTTTTATTTTATATTCAATTATTAGATTTAATAGCGAACATGTTGGATATTACTTATTTTTATCAAGGAATTGAAGAATTCAAAGTAATTGTTATTAGAAATGTATTGATAAAAATAATTGGTATAATATGTATTTTTACTTTTGTAAAAACAAAAGTAGACTTATCTTTATATGTTTTTATTTATTCAGGAACGTTATTGTTAGGAAATTTATCAATGTGGCTTACAATAAATAAACATATTACGAGAGTACCTTTTAAAGAATTAAAAATTATAAAACATTTAAAACCAACACTTATTCTATTTTTTCCACAAATAGCTATTTCAATCTATACTGTTTTAGATAAGTTAATGATTGGGTTAATAACTAATAATACAACACAAATTGGATATTATGAACAGGCACAAAAAATCATAAAATTATCGCTAACAGTTGTTACATCTTTAAGTACGGTTATGCTCCCAAGAATAGCTCATTTATATGCTAATGATGATCAAGAAAAAATTATTGATTACACAAAAAAATCATTACAATATACATTAGCTATTTCTTGTCCAATAATGTTTGGAATCATGGGTATTGCTACAAATTTAATACCCTGGTTTTTAGGAGATGAATTTATACCTTCAATAAATATTTTGTTTGTAACTTCACCAATTCTTGTCTTTATTGGAATAAGTAATATTGTTGGATTTCAATATCTAATACCTACACAAAGACAAAAAATATATACTTTATCAACAATATTAGGATCAGTTGTCAATCTTTGTTTAAACTGTATTCTAATTCCATATTTACTTTCTTTTGGGGCTGCAATAGCTTCGGTTGCTGCAGAATTAAGTGTTGATTTATTTCAATTAGTATGTATAAGAAAAGAAATAAATTTTGTAGATGTAATAAAAAAATCAAAATCTTATTTCATAGCTTCGTTTGTAATGTTTATTGGAATTTATTTATTGTCAAAATATTTGTATCCTTCAGTAATGATGACCGCAATCTTAATAGCAATAGGAGGTATTATCTATCTAGTTATGTTACTTATATTAAGAGATGAGTTATTATTTGGAACAGTAAAGAAAATTTTAAAAAGGAGATCATAAATGAGACATGCAATATTAATAACAACACATGATAATGTGGAAATATCAAAAAATTTATTGTCTTTGTATGATGATAAAAATATTGATTTTTATTTTTTAATTGATAAAAAAGCAAAATCTTATAATGAAGAGGTATTAAAGGATATATGTAAAAAATCTAGTGTATATTTTGTTCCAAAAATTAATATTTATTGGGGATCATTTTCACAAATACAAGCAGAGTATATATTATTAGAAAATGCTGTAAAGAAATCATATGATTATTATCATTTGATTTCTGGATGTGATATACCTTTATATACAAAAAATGAATTCTTTGATTTTTTTGAACAAAATAAAGGAAAAGAATTTGTTGAATATAGTCCAAAAGAAATAGCTGAAAAAAATAAAGTACAAGATCGAGTTAAATATTATTATGTTTTTATGGAATCTGTTAGAGAAAAATCAGCAATCAAGAGAAAGCCTAAGACTTTTTTAAGAGAATTCTTTTTGAAACTACAAAAATTATTAAAGATTGATAGAACTAAAGGGAAAGAATTCCAATATGGTTCAAATTGGTTTGATATAACTGACGATTTTGCTAAATACATATTAAAAAATAAACCATGGGTTATTAAACATTTTAAGAAAACATGTTGTGCAGATGAACTATTCTTACAAACATTACTTTTTAACTCTCCTTTTTATTCAAATAATTATTATTGTTTAAATGAAAAAAATAGAATACTTCAAAGAAATAGATATACTGATTGGACAAGAGGACAACCATATACATTTAAAAAAGAAGATTATAATGAAATAATTAATATTAAGGAATCATTGTTTATAAGAAAATTTAATTATAAAAATGATGCCGAAATAGTTAATAAATTATTTGATTGGTTAAGAAAGAAGGGATAAGAGATGAAATATGATTACTTAGTAGTTGGTTCGGGATTGTTTGGTGCAATCTTTGCTCATGAAGCAACAAAAAAAGGAAAAAAAGTATTAGTAGTAGATAAAAGATCTAATATCGCAGGGAATATCTATACAAAAGAAGTAGAAGGAATTAATGTGCATGAATATGGGGCACATATCTTCCATACAAACAATAAGAAAGTATGGCAATATGTAAATCAATTTGCTGAATTCAATAGATTTACAAATTCACCAGTAGCAAACTACAAAGGTGAACTTTATAGTTTACCTTTCAATATGTACACATTTAATAAAATGTGGGGTGTTGTTACACCAGAAGAAGCAACAAAGAAAATTGAAGAACAAAGAAAAGAAATTACACATGAACCTACTAATTTAGAAGAACAAGCAATCTCTTTAGTAGGTAGAGATATCTATGAAAAACTAATTAAAGGTTATACTGAAAAACAATGGGGTAGAGATTGTAAAGATTTACCATCATTTATTATCAAAAGATTACCAGTAAGATTAACTTTTGATAATAACTATTTCAATGCGTTATATCAAGGTATTCCAGTTGGTGGATATACAAAAATGGTAGAAAATATGTTAGAAGGTATTGAAGTAAGATTAAATACTGATTATTTAGAAAATAAAGAAGAACTTGATCAATTAGCTGATAAGGTTGTATATACTGGACCAATTGATGCTTATTTCAATTATCAATTAGGAACATTAGAATATCGATCAGTAAGATTTGAAACTGAGTTATTAGATATTCCTAACTTCCAAGGTAACGCAGCAGTCAACTATACAGATAGAGAAACACCATGGACAAGGATTATTGAACATAAATGGTTTGAATTTGGAAAAGACAAAGATGGAAATGATATTGATAAAACAGTAATTTCAAGAGAATATAGCTCAGAATGGAAACCTGGAGATGAACCATATTATCCAGTAAACGATGAAAGAAACAACAAATTATATGCTAAGTATAAAGAGTTAGCTGATCAAAATGGAAAAGTTATCTTTGGTGGAAGACTTGGAATGTATAAATATTTTGATATGGATGCAGTTATTGCGGAAGCTTTAAATTGTGTTAAAGAAAATTTGGGAGAGCAATATGATAGAGATAAATAAAGGAAAAATCTTAAATTTATCGTTATTATATTTAGAATTGCCTATTGCTTTATTTTTCTTATTTTGGTGTAAGTGGTATATCTCTATAGCTGGTATTTTAATAATAGGATATATTCATTTTTTTCAAAGTAAAGCGAATTTTAAAAAAACTAATAATACAATTAAAATAAATAAGAAATATCTATTTCTTGTTTTGTTTATTATTTTAATATGGTGTATTTTAGGTGGGCAAGGAAACCTTTATTATCAATCATCTGATTGGGGTTGTAGAAACGCTATTTATAAAAAAATGATTTTTGGAACAGCACCGTATTATTTTGAAGATGGTTCGTTTTTGTCTTATTACATTGGGCATTGGATAGTACCGTCGACTATCAGTAAAATCTTTATTTTTCTTGGTTTATCTAAATCTATAGTATGGCATATTGGAAATATTATTTTGCTTTTATGGACAGCGTTAGGAATATCGTTAAGCTTTTTTCTTGTTGCATTCTATACAAAAGCAGATAAAACATTTAAAATATTTTTAGCATTATTAATATTTATATTATTTAGTGGTTTGGATGTAATCGGACTACTTATAAGAAATACAGGATTTTCTAATCATATCGAACCATGGAACATTTATTATCAATTTAGTTCACAAACAACACAATTATTTTGGGTATTTAATCAAGCAATTCCAGTTTGGGTAGGAACATTATTATTTTTACAAACGGATCACATAAAGTTTGATGTATTTATTGGAGCGTTATTAATATTATTTTCACCATTACCAATATTTGGTTGTTTTGCCTTGATTTTATTTAAAATTTTATTTAATTATATTTTGAAAAAAGATATAACAAGATTATTTAAAGAAGGTTTTTCAATAGTTAATATATTATCTTTAGTCATCGCATTACCTTTATTTTTATTCATTTTTTCGAATACAAGATCTTCGGGAACTGCAGGTGTTTTATTTAATTTAAACATTGGAGGCGATTCATGGTATAATTGGTTTATGTTGATTGTATTTTTAATTGTTGAAGTCTATATTTATCTTTTATTTGTTTACAAAAATAATAAAAAGAATTACCTGTTTTATGCAATTGCGATTACATTACCTTTTATTGCAGCATTTCGATTTGGAACATCAAATGATTTTGAAATGCGAGCTTCAATCCCACTTTTAACATGTTTAATGTTATTAGTAATAAAAGAAGTTTTAGGTAATATTGACTATAAAAATAAGCGGTTAATTATTCAAAGACGCATTGTTCCACTTATATTTTGTTTATTGATTGGTGCTGTGACACCTTTTGTAGAATTCTATAGAGGTTATTCAGAAGTAAGAACTAATCACAAGATAAACTTAACAGATGAAAGTGTAACTTTACATAAAGATAGTATCAATTTTGTATCCCCAAATTATAAAGATACAAAATTTGCTAAATATATAGGAAAGTAAAAATGAGGAAGAGAATATGAAAGTAGTAATTTTAGCTGGAGGATTTGGTACTCGAATAAGTGAAGAATCTTATTTAAAACCAAAACCAATGATTGAAATAGGAGAAATGCCAATCTTATGGCATATTATGAAACATTATTCAGCTTGTGGCTTTAATGAATTTATCATTTGCGCTGGATATAAACAACATGTAATCAAAGAATGGTTTTCAAATTACTTTTTACATACGAGTGATATTACATTTGATTTCACAAAAGGTGATGACATTATTGTACATAACAAACATTCTGAACCGTGGAAAGTAACAGTTGTTGATACAGGACTAAACACATTAACAGGGGGAAGAATTAAAAGAATTCAAGATTACGTAGAAAATGAAACATTTATGATGACCTATGGTGATGGTGTGTGTGATATTGATTTAAATAAGTTAGTAGAATTTCATAAATTAAATAGTCACTATGCTACAATGACTGCGGTAAAACCTGAAGGAAGATTTGGTGTTCTTGACATTGAAAATAATAGTGTCTTATCATTTAGAGAAAAAAGCCAAGATGATATGGGATGGATCAATGGAGGATATATGGTATTAGAACCAGAAGTTTTCAAATACATTGAGGGAGATCAAACAATTTTTGAAAGAGAACCATTAGAAACATTAGCACAAGAGGGTCAGCTTGATTGTTATAAACATAATGGATTTTGGCAATGTATGGATACAATGAGAGATAAACAAAAATTAGAAGAACTTTGGAATGCTAATAAGGCACCATGGAAGAATTGGGAGTAACTAATGATGGAATTGAAAGATTTTTATAAAGGAAAAAAAGTTCTTGTAACAGGGCATACAGGATTTAAAGGAAGTTGGTTATGTGAAATATTATTATATATGGGAGCTGATGTTGTAGGATGTGCTCTTGAACCAAGTACAAAACCAGCATTATTTGATATGCTTAATTTATCAAAAAAAATAACCTCTTATATTGGAGATATTCGTGATTTGGATTTTTTCCAAGAAGTGTTCAAAAAAGAAAAACCTGAAATTATTTTTCATTTAGCAGCTCAACCAATTGTATTAGAATCATACAAAAATCCAGTTTATACATACGAAACAAATGTTATGGGTACAGTCAATCTATTAGAATGTGTTCGATTATCAGATACAGTTAAATCAGTTGTTAATGTTACAACTGATAAAGTATATCAAAACAATGAATGGTGTTATGGATATAGAGAAAATGATCGATTAAATGGTTTTGATCCATATAGTAATAGTAAATCATGCAGTGAACTTGTTACTTCGTCATACATAAAATCATTTTTAGCTGATGCTAAAATTCCTGTTTCTACTTGTAGAGCTGGTAATGTAATTGGAGGTGGAGATTTTTCACCTAATAGAATTGTTCCTGA
The DNA here is from genome assembly GCF_003024675.1 of Faecalibacillus faecis. Lineage (GTDB taxonomy): Bacteria > Bacillota_I > Bacilli_A > Erysipelotrichales > Coprobacillaceae > Faecalibacillus > Faecalibacillus faecis. The sequence goes on from NZ_PYLP01000019.1 coordinate 17,525, forward strand.
TTGTGTTAGAGCAATGGAAGATGGAAAAGAAATTGTATTAAGAAATCCTAATTCAACAAGACCATATCAACATGTATTAGAACCATTATTTGCATATATGACAGTTGCCTATAAACAATATGAAAATTATAATTTTGCAAGTGAGTATAACATAGGACCAGATGAAAAAGATTGTATTACTACAGGAACTCTGGCAACATTATTCTGTAATATTTGGGGGAATAATGCAAAATGGATTTCTACAGAAAATAATGGTCCACATGAAGCGAACTTTTTAAAATTAGACTGCTCAAAAATTAAAAGTACTTTTAATTGGAAGCCAAGAACTTCTGTTAAAAATGCGATTGAGATGACAATTGAGTGGGAAAAAGAAAGAATTGCAACTCAAAGTGTTGAAGAAATTACTCAAAAACAAATCAAAAAATTCATAGAAATGGGGAGTTAATATGAAGATAGAAGATTATATTGTTGATTCGAATATGCAACTTTCTGATGCGGTGGCACAAATGACAAAAAACGCTGTTAAAGGATTAGTTGTTGTTGAAAATGAAAAAGTAGTTGGTGTTTTTACGAGAAGAGATTTAGTAAATTGTTCGCATGTTTTTGGAATTAGAAATGTTCCTATTAAAGCATTTATTAATGAAAACTTTAATTATTGTTTAAATAAGGTTGATGAAAAATATAAAAATTCAAAACATACATTAATCCCAGTTTTAAACGAGAAAAAAGAATTAATAGATATTTATTTTCCTAAAAAAACAGTATACATCAATAAATATCATTATCCTGTTGTTGTTATGGCAGGAGGACTTGGTACTAGATTGTACCCTTATACAAAAGTTTTACCTAAACCACTAGTACCTGTTATTGATGATAAACCAATGGTAGAAATGATTATGGATTCGTTCAATAATTATGGATCAGACGATTTTTACTTAATTGTTAATCACAAGAAAGAAATGATAAAAAGCTATTTTGAAGAAAATGATCACAATTATAATGTTCATTATGGAGAAGAAATAGAACAGCTTGGTACAGGTGGTGGTCTCTATTATGTAAAAGATCAAGTTAAAGAAACTTTTTATTTGACAAATTGTGATATCTTAACTTTAGAAGATTATGATGAAATATACGAATATCACAAAAATGCTGGAAATGTAATTACTATGATTGTTTCATTAAAGTCTGTTCATGTTCCTTATGGTGTTATACATACCGATGAAAATCAAAATTTGGTTGGTTCAACTGAAAAACCAACATATATGATTTTAGTAAATACTGGAGTATATATTGTAGAACCTGATGTATTTAATTATATCGGTTGTGAAGAAAAAGTAGACTTTCCAACAGTTATCAATCGTATCAAGAATGATGGCAAGAAAGTAGGAATTTATCCAATTACTGAAGACAAATGGTTAGATATGGGTCAAATAAATGAATTAGAAAATTCAAGACAAATACTAAGTTCATTAATAAAGGAGGAAAAATGAATTTATTCAAGATAAAAAAATTTATAAGAAATAATTTTGATATTATTTTTAAAAGTTTAATAATACTATTGTTTGCTTTTTTTCTCCTTAGAGTTTTTTGGTTAGATGCAGATTTACCTTCTTATGGCTTGTCATATTATATGCCGATAGATGAAGGTCTGTATTCAAAGATGTCTTTGAATTTGTTTAATTCTCATAGTTTGTATAATAATGGAAATGTTTCATTCTATACAGCACCTTCATATAGAACAAATATAATAGGAAATCTTTTACAATTCATTTTTTTGAATTTAACAGGAGATAATTATTATTCATTTAGGATGCCGTCAATTATATTCTCAATTTTATTATTATTTTTCACTTTGAAGACTATAAAACTAATATGTAATAGAAATTGTGTGTCGGATATAAAAACTAAAATAATTATATTAGCGGTATTCTTTTTTATGAGTATCGATTTTCAGTATTTACTGGCAAGTAGAATTTTTGAAAATAGTATATTGAGAGCTTTATTCTTGATTATGACATATTATTTTTATTTAAAGATTGAAAGCTTAAATAAAAAGTATTTCATTACATCTTTTTTATGTGTATGTTCGATATTTTTTGTGTATTTCTCAAATGTGTTTGTTGCAGTGCCTTTTTTTGTAATTATAATTATAAAACTATTTATTGAGAAAAATAAAATTGAAGCAAAACAAATTTTTAAATATTCTTTTTTAGGATTTATATTAGCGTTATCGTTAGCTGAAGCGTATTATTTAATCGTATGGAAATCAGGAGCATTCTATAATTTGTTTTCTGCAATAAGCGACTATAGTGGAAGGCTTATTGGATCGAGTGTTAATACATATAATCAAGCCTCAAATTTTTTTGAAGCCATACTGTACAATGCCTATTATTTTTTTGGCTCTAATATGTTTATTTTTAATTTCATATTTGAAATTATTGCAGTATTAAGTTTTTTTTATATAGTTTTTAAAAATAAAAACAAGTTGGTTGAATCAGAAATTTTTCTTTTATCATTTATATTTGGTTTTTTTATACAATCACTTCTTGCAGCCGATTGTGTTGAAAGAAAGGCTTTTGTACTCTATCCATTACTAATAATATTAATTGTAAATACTATTATTCATTTTGAAAATTTAAAGGTAACAATTAATAATTTAAGCATAATCCACTTTTTATTGTTTGGTTGTATAATACTATTTTTTGCATATTCATGTTATAAAACTAAATTATATAAGAATCATTATATGGATATGAATATCAATGAAATAAAAGTATTAGCTTTGTCAATTATAATTCAGACCATGATGTTCCTTTTTATTTTAATTTTTTTGAAAATAAAAAAAGAAAAATATATCGTTTTTTCAGCAATGATTTCAATTTTCATGTTGATTATTACTAATTTTTATTTTTCGACTAAATATGTTTATATTTGTAGAACATATACTGAAAAACAAGTAATGATTGATCTTGGAAATGACGTAGGAAATGAAAAAATATTAGGCCCATATGTTTATGGATACACATTATATAATGACATTATACCAGTTTCTAATACAGTAGAAGAATATAGAAAATATATAGATAACAATGATGCAATATACTATTTTCATTATGCAAGTATTGATAATTCACCATATCTTAATGAAGAAATATTTGGCAAGAAAGAACCAACTGTTGCACTTATAAAATCATACTATAGATATTATAGAAGCGAAGGAACAGATAAACCTGTTGGGTTATTTAAAAAAATCGAATAAAATAAAGGGGGAATAATGTTGAAAAAGATAAGTGTTATTTTACAAACCTATAATGAGGTTGAAAATGTTATACCAATTTATGAAGAAATAAAAAAAATATTTGATAATAGATTAAACGAGTATGACTATGAAATCCTTTTCACAGATAATCATTCAGAAGATGGAACAATTGATAAGATAAAAGAAATTTGTAGAAAAGATAACTGTGTTAAAGCAATTATTAATGCAAAAAATTTTCGAGGTGGGTCGGGTACCAATGCATTATGCAATGTATCAGGAGATTGTGTTATTTTAATGGCATCTGATTTTCAAGATCCTCCTGAATGTATTTATAAATTTGTAAAAGAATGGGAAAAAGGTTATAAAATTGTAATAGGTATAAAGAAAAAAAGCGAAACTAGTAAAGTAATGCATTTTATTAGAGGATGCTATTATAAATTAATGAACAAAATTACATCAGTAGAACAAATTGAGCACTTTACAGGATTTGGACTATATGATAGAGAATTTTTAAACATAATAAATGAAAATAATGGTCCATTACCATATATAAGAGGTTTTGTTGCAAAATACGGATATAAAATCAAAAAGATTGATTTTATACAACCTAATCGCAAAAGTGGAGTTTCTTCAAACAAGTTTTTTTCGTTGTTTGATATTGCAATGAGAGGAATAACAACTTACTCAAAAACGCCTGTTCGATTTATGGAACTTATTGGAGTAATTTTATCTATAGGTTCATTTTTATTAGGAGTAATAGGTGTTGTCTTATATTTCTTTAATATATTTTTAATGAATATATTTACATATTTGTTATTAATGATTATTTTATTTTTTCAAGGTATTTGTTTGTTTTGCATAGGAATGATAGGAGAATATATTTTATGTATTAACATTCGTCAAATGAATCAACCAATTGTTATTGAGGAAGAAAGAATTAATTTCTAGTAAGTTTATGTCAAGGAGGGTTATATGAAATTTGCAAATATTATTTATACAAAAAGAAATGATAGATTGACTATTGGTGATGATATGCAATTATTGGCGATAGAAAATTTATATAAATATATGGGAATTAATTACGATGAAGTTGTAAGAATTCCTTATCATGAATTATCAACATATAATGGAGAATATGTTATACTACCAATTTCTTTTCCGTTAACAGCATATAGTCATAACGATCTTATCACATGTTTTTCTGATAGAATTATCCCTGTATTTTTAGGATTATGTGTTTTGCAAGACACATTTACACAAAAAGACATAGAATATTTTAAAAAATATGAACCTATAGGTTGTCGAGATGAATATACATTAAAAAATATGAGAAAAAATGGAATAAAAGCTTATTTAAATACGTGTATGTCAGTTGGATTTCCAAAAAGAATTGATGAAAAAGATTTAATTGGTAGAAAAAAAGTAATATGTGTAGATGTTAATGGAAAGCTAAAAGAAAAGATACCACAAGAATTATTACCTGATTGTGAATTCTTGAGTCATACTTTTTATAAGAATGAATTTGATGGTACACCTGAAGAATTGTGTAAGAAAATGTATGAAAAATATATAGCAGAAGCAAGATTAATAATTACTGATAGAATTCATGCTGCTTTACCTTGTGCTGCTGCTGGATTACCTGTTGTTTTTGCAAAGGATAGATATTCTTATAGATTTTCTGGAATTGATAAAATAATGAAAATATATACAGAAAAAGAATTTGATCAAATAAATTGGAATCCTAAGCCATACGAGTTTGAAAATTTAAAAAAGCAATTATTGGAGAATGCTAAAAGTAGAATACTAAAAACTTATGAAGAAAATCGATATATGTATGATTTAAGTTATTATTTTGAAAATTATTCAAGACCAAAATATAATATTGAATTCTTGAATGATACATATAATTATATTGATAGTCTTGCTAATAAAGAAATTAAATATATTCTATGGGGTGTTACTCAAACAGCTACTTTGATAAAAAGTTATTTTGATCGAAACTATCCAAATGCTCGTCTTGTTGGCATTGTTGATAGAGATAAGCGTTTTGAATTTTGTGGATGTAATACAACATCTAAAGATATTATTTTAGAAAATAAAAATGCAGTTGTATTTGTTACTACGGGAGCTGCTATAAGAGAATCAAACTTATTTTTTAAAGAAAATAACATTAAAAACTATTTTCAATGTTGTGTAGATAATATAAGCAATAAAAATGATGGGATGAACGGTGATAAAAATGGTTAAAGTATTGTTCACAGGAGGAACAGGATTGGTAGGAAGTAATGTTCTTCCTTTATTGAAAAAAAAATATGATGTTTATGCGCCAACTAGACAAGAATTGAATATTCTTGATACAGCAGAAGTTGAAAAATATGTCAAAGAAGGTAACTTTGATGTGATTATTCATAGTGCAAATCCAAACCCAGTCAAAAATGAATTAGACAAAAATGGTTCAATGACAGAAAATAGTTTAAGATGTTTTATGAATTTTTATAGAGTGAGAAAATATTGTAAAAGATTGTATTTTGTTGGATCAGGTGCAGAATTAGATAAAACAAGGGATATGATACAAATTAGTGAAGAGGAATTTGATAGATCAATTCCTCAAGACGAATATGGTTTTGCTAAATATGTTATGAATCATCTTGCTTTAGAAAGTGATAATGTATATAACTTGAGATTATTTGCATGTTATGGACCAGGTGACTGGGAATCAAAATTTATTACTCATTGTATTAGAAGTGTTTTAGCTGATAAAGATATAACAATTAGACAAAACTGTATATTTGATTATATTCAAGTGTATGATTTAGCAAATATTTTTAGTTATTTTATTGAAAATAAACCTAAATATCATGATTATAATATAGCTAGTGGAGATCGTTATACATTGGTAGAAATTGCTGAAAAAGTTTTAAAATTAATGAATAGCGATAAAAAAGTTATTATTTTAAAAGATGGAATGAATAAAGAGTATACACCAAATATTTCACGTTTATTAGAAGAAATGGGTGGTTATAAATTTATTTCATTAGATGAAGGTATAAAAATTCAAATTGAAAGTGAGGTAGAAAATTAAAAATGAAAAAAAGAGTTGCAGATATTATTATTGAAACTTTGGTTGAATTAGGTGTAAAGGATTGTTTTAGTGTTGTTGGAGGAGGATCTATGCATCTTGATAATGCACTAGGTTTAAATGACGATATGAATGTTGTTTTTCATCATCATGAACAAGCTTGTGCAATGGCAGCGGAAGGGTATGCAAAAACTTCTGGAAATATTGCAGCTGTTTGTGTAACAAGTGGACCTGGTGCAACAAATACACTTACTGGAGTAATGGGCGCTTGGGTTGACAGTGTTCCAATGTTTGTTATGTCGGGACAAATAAGATATGAAGTTTCGGTTGCTAAGACTGGATTACCACTTAGATTTAGGGGAAATCAAGAATTTGATATTATTGGGTCAGTTAAAAACATGACAAAATATGCAAAGATGGTTACTGATCCATTATCAATAAAAAACGAAATAAATAAGGCGGTTAAAACAGCTATTTCAGGAAGAAGAGGTCCTGTCTGGTTAGATATTCCTTTAGATATTCAAAATGCGATGGTAAATGAAGAAGATTTATATCCTGTTGAAGAAATAAAAGAAGAACCAACAATTAAAGAAGAAGAATTTAATAATTTAATTGAAATGATTAGTAATGCTAAAAGACCAGTAATTATCGGTGGTAATGGAATTGCTAACAGTGGAAATCTTGGGTTATTTAGAGAATTTGCTAAAAAACTTGGTATCCCTGTTGTAGCTTCAGCAATTGCTGCGGATGTATTATATGACGATTATGATTTATACTATGGTATTTCTGGTTTTATTGGCCCAAGAACAGGTAACTTTATTCTACAAAATGCTGATTTTATTCTTACTCTAGGTACAAGCTTAGGATTCAAAACTACAGGATATACACAAGAAAAATTTGCTGTTAATGCTAAAATTGTAATGGTAGATTGTGATGAGTATGAAGTAAGAAAACCAGGAGTCAGAGTTGATTATTTTATTCATTCTGAATTAAAAAATTTCTTTAACTATTGTTTACCAAAAATTAAACATGTTAATGTACCTAATGAGTGGATAGATTATTGTAATAAATTAAAAAATAGATTTACACCTTTTGAAGCAACAGAAGGTTTAAGTGCAGATGACAGAGTCTGTTCATATATGTTCTGGAAAAAATTTGAAGAACATGAACCAGATGATAGCATTGCAGCGCTTGGAAATAATACGGGTATAAGTTCTAAATTACAAATTGGTATTAAACATGAAAATTCACGTGTAATTGCAAATAATAACTGTGGTTCAATGGGATATGATTTACCAGCAGCAATAGGATCAGCTGTAGCAAGTAAAAAAGAAGTAATTTGTGTTACAGGTGATGGAAGTATTATGATGAACTTGCAAGAGCTTCAAACAATTAAACATTATAATTTACCTGTAAAAGTTGTGATTTTTTCTAATGATGGATACAATGCTTTTAGACAAACATGTAAAAACTTCTTTAATGGATTTAACGTAGGGTGTGATGCGGAAAGTGGAGTAAGTTTCCCTTCATTTGAAAAAGTAGCTGATACATTTGGATATGGATATAAATGTTGTCATTCAAATGGCGAACTAGACGAATGTTTAGATTGGTTATTCAGTCAAGAAGGTCAAGTTATCTTAGAAGTGGAACAACGCTTAGATGATCCAATCACTCCAAAAGTAATGTCAAGAATTAATGATAAAGGTGAATTTGTAACACCTTCTATCGAAGATATGTATCCTTTTATTGATGAAGAAGAATATAAATCATTAATGATAGGTGATATTAATGGATAAAGAAAAAATTCATATTTTTAATGGTGCAACTCTTTATTCTTATATTATAAAACCATCATATCAATTAAAAAGAAATACTGATAAATGGAATAATGATTTAAATCCAGCAGTATTAATTTTACCAGGTGGTGGATATAAAAGAATTGAAGATTGTGAAAACTCGCCAGTTGTTTTTTCTTTTTTAAATGCAGGATATTCATGTTTTGTTTTAGAATATTCATGTAATGATGATTCTAAGTATCCTAACCCAATTTTAGAAGGATTTGAGTCTCTAAAATACATTAGAAAAAATGCAAACAATTTTAAAATAGATTCAAATAAAATTATTTGTTGTGGCTTTTCTGCTGGTGGACATCTTGCATCATTACTTGGTTGTAAAAATATAGCTGAATATTTAGGATATAATTATGAAAGTGTTAAATTAAATGCTACAATATTAGGATATCCTCTTATTGATATGAAAACATATTATGAAAATCATCCTAATAAGTTTGGGAAATTTGGATTAATGGTATCTGATATGGATATTATTGATTGTATAAATCCAACACTGTATGTTGATGGTAATTATCCGCCAGCATTTATATGGAATACACAAGAAGATGATTTAGTAGATTGTGAACAATCGATTGAATTTGTAAAAAAAATAGTAGAAGTTAAGGGAATTGTTGAATATCATATGTTTACATATGGCGTACATGGGTTATCTTTAAATAACATATTAACTAATAAAGGTAACATATTAAATAACCATATGAAATCTCCAAATGTTTCAAAATGGTTTGAAATGGCTATTGAATGGTTAAATAGGGTTTTAGAGGTAAAATAATGAGAAGCTTTGTATTAGGAAAAAAAGAAAATATAAAGAAAGATAGCTATATTTGGAATACAATTGGCGGATTGATAAATGCATTTCAATCCGTCATAATTCTTATGGTTTTAACTAGATCGTTAGATATGGAATATGCTGGTATTTTTACTATTGCATGGGCTATTGCTAACCTTGTTATTACTATAGGAAAATATGGTGTAAGAAATTATCAAGTAACAGATGTAAATGAAAAATATAGTTTTAATGATTATTTTTCAAATAGAGTAATTGTTAGTATATTGATGATTATTTTTACATGTATTTATGTTTGTTTTTTGAGTATTAGTAATCAATATGCATTTGATAAAACAGTTATAGTTTTTTTAATGTGTTATTTAAAATTAATTGATTCTGTTGAAGATGTTTTTCATGGGATGTATCAGCAACATGAAAGATTAGATGTTGCAAGTAAATGTATGTCTATTAGACTCATTTTATCGACAGTTTGCTTATGCGTGTGTTCGATTATATTTAAAGATTTGCTTATATCGTCTATTATTACATGTGTATTTTCAACTCTTATTTTTGTTTATTTATTAAAAATTACATATTCAATATTTAATCTTCCTAAAATTCAATTTGATTTTTTTAATGCTAAAAGAATTTTAAAAGATTGTTTTCCAATTTTTGCTGGTTCATTTTTGTCTTTTTATATATTAAATGCACCAAAATATGCTATTGATGCCTTATTAAGTTCTGAATTACAAGCATATTATGGTTTTATTTCAATGCCTGTTTTTGTAATAGGATTGTTAAACAACTTTGTATTTCAACCTATTTTAACAACTGTTGCCAATTGCTATGAAACAAAGAATAAAGATCAATTTTTTCAGCTAATTAAAAGACAGATAGTTGTTATATTAATTATAACTATTGTGGCTTTAATTGGATCGTATGTATTAGGAATACCGGTATTATCAATTTTATATAATTGTGATTTATCAAATTATAAGGTTGACTTATTGATTTTAATGCTAGGAGGAGGAATTCTAGCGTATGTTGGTTTTTTAACGACAATTATTACTTTAATGAGAAATCAAAATATTATTTTAATAGGTTATGTAATTGGTGGCGTATTAGCAATTGTTTTATCTCAATTAGTTGTTAGTTTATATGGTTTAAGAGGTGCATCAATACTTTACTTATTATTAATAAGTGTTCTAGCAGTTTTTTTCAGTATAGCTTTTTATTTCAATTTAAAGATATGGAAAGAAGGTATTACTAATGAAGGATAAATTAGTTTTAATAGGTGCAGGTGGTTATTGCAGAGGTGTTTTGGATTCGTTATTACTTTTGGATTCTTATGAAATTGTAGGAATAACAGATCCAGCCACACCAATAGGAACAGATGTTTATGGAATTTCTGTATTAGGTACAGATGATATTCTTCCAAAGTTATTTGAATCAGGTGTAAAGAAAGCTCATATTACAGTAGGTAGTGTTGGAAATTGTTCACTTAGAAAAAAATTAGTTGAAATGGCTGAAAACATTGGATTTGAACTTGTAACTATTATTGACCCTAATGCTGTTTTAGCTAAAGATGTAAGATTGGGAAAAATGGCTTATATTGGAAAAAGTGCTACAATAAATTCTGATGTTGAAATTGGAAATTATTGTATTATTAATACTGGAAGTATTATTGAACATGGATGCAGGATTGGAAATTTTGTTCATGTAGCACCTGGAAGTGTTCTTGTTGGTGATATTCATGTTGGAAATGAAAGTCATTTTGGTTTAAATTGTTCGGTTTTACAAGGATTGACTATTGGGAATCGTGTAATTGTGGGAGCAGGAAGTACGGTTCTTAGAAATGTAAATGACGGAGAAACGGTTGTAGGCATAGTAAAATAGAAAGGAGCTTGTATGAAAAAAATAAGTGTTTTAACAGGAACAAGAGCAGAATATCATTTAATGTATCCTGTTTTAAAAAAGATAGTAGAACATCCTGATCTAGAGTTAGATTTAATTGTCACAGGTGCTCATTTAAGTGCCAAGTATGGTAACACATATCAAGCAATTGAAAAAGATGGAATTCCAATTAGTATTAAACTTCCTATTTTGAAAGATGATGAGGAAATCGTTGATATGGATAGGGCTATTGCTGAATGTATGTTAGGATGTAGTAAACATTTTAAAGATGTTAAACCTGATTTATTATTGGTATTAGGAGATCGCTACGAATTATTTGGTGCGGTTATTCCTGCTATTAATCAACATATACCAATTGCACATATTCATGGTGGTGAAACTACAGAAGGCGCTATCGATGAAGCTGTTCGTCATTCTGTTACAAAATGTAGTTATTTACACTTTACATGTTGTGAACCATATCGAAAAAGAGTAATTCAATTAGGTGAATCACCCGATAGAGTGTTTAATGTAGGTGGATTAGGTGTAGAAAATATATTAACGCAATCTTTAATGACACAAGAAGATTTGGAAAAAAATTTATCATTTCCTTTAAATAATTATTCATTAGTAACATTTCATCCAGTAACTTTAGAAGAAGGTACTGCAGTTCAACAAGTAAAAGAAATGTTGGATGCTTTTTTAGAAGTAGAAGATATGAATTTTATTATTACAAAGGCAAATGCTGATGCTGGTGGAAATAAAATTAATGAAGTAATAGATCAATATGCTGAAAAGTATCCACAAAAGTTTTATACTGAATTTAGCTTAGGAATGGTGAGATACTTAAGTGCTATGAAATATGCACATCTAGTTATTGGAAATTCATCAAGTGGTATTTTAGAAGCTCCATCTTTTAGAGTTCCTACTATTAATATTGGAGACCGACAAAAAGGTAGAATCAAATGTGAGAGTATTATTGATTGCAATCCAAATAAAAAAGCTATACTTGATGCCATTTCTAAAGGCTTAAGTTCTTCGTTTAGGGATTCTATAAAAACAATGGAAAGTCCATATGGAAATGGAACCACAAGCCAACAAATTATAGATATCATTAATAAATATTTAGAAAATGGAATTGACTTAAAAAAGAAATTTTATGATATAGAATTTAATTTGAAAGGGGAAAAATAGAAATGTCACATGTATATATTGTTGCTGAAATTGGGTGTAACCATAATGGAAATGTTGATTTAGCTTATAAAATGGTTGATAAAGCTAAGGAATGTGGTGTTGATGCTGTAAAATTCCAAACATTTAATTCATCGTTATTAATTTCAAAATATGCACCTAAAGCAGAATACCAAATTAAAAATACAGGTAATCAAGAAAGTCAATTAGAAATGACAAGAAAATTAGAGTTATCTCATGATGATTACATGAATTTAAGAAAATATGCTCAAGATTTAGGTTTAGATGTTTTTTCTACAGCATTTGATGATGAATCAATCGATTTTTTATATTCAATCAAACAAAACGTTTGGAAAATACCTTCTGGAGAAGTAACAAATTTACCATATTTAAGAAAAATAGCACAACTAGAAATTGAAAATAAAAAAATAATTTTATCAACTGGTATGGCTACGATTGATGAAATTAATAATGCTTTATCTATTTTAAACGCAGGAACTCCTGCAGAAATTATTATTTTACATTGCAATACAGAATATCCAACGGAAGATATTGATGTAAATGTATCTGCAATTAGTGATTTACATAAATCATTTCCTAATTATAAAATAGGTTTTTCAGATCATTCAAGAGGATTTGTTGCACCTATTCTAGCATTGGCATATGATATTTGCTTTATTGAAAAACATTTTACTTTAGATTGTAATATGGAAGGACCAGATCATAAAGCTTCTATTATGCCAGATGATTTAAAAGTACTATGTGAATCTGTTAGAAGGGCTGAAGTTATTATAGGTGATGGTAAAAAAAGAGTAACAGATTCAGAAAGAAAAAATAAAAAAATTGCAAGAAAGTCTATCGTTGCAAAAAAACAAATCAAAAAAGGTGATATATTCACTGAAGAAAATATCACATGTAAAAGACCTGGAAATGGAATTAGCCCAATGAAATGGGACGATATCTTAGGAAAAGTTTCATCGAAAGATTTTGAGGAAGATCAATTAATTGAATGTGAAGGATTTGAATGGGAAGATAAGTAGATCTCGCAAAAGAAAGTAAGAAAAGCAATTATACCAGCAGCAGGATTAGGAACACGATTTTTACCAGCAACAAAGGCAATTGCTAAAGAAATGTTGCCAATCGTAGATATTCCAACAATTCAATACATTATCCAAGAAGCAGTAGATAGTGGAATTGAAGAAATCTTAATTATTACAAATAGTAATAAACATGCTATGGAAAACCATTTTGATAAAAACTATGAACTTGAAGAAAGATTAAAAGAATCAGGAAAACTTGAACAAGTAAAAATGATTCAAGATATTGCAGATATGGCCAATATCTACTATATTAGACAAAAAGAACCAAAAGGATTAGGACATGCAGTCTTATGTGCTAAATCATTTATTGGAGATGAACCTTTTGCAGTCTTATTAGGAGATGATGTGGTTGTCAATAAAGAAGGCAAACCAGCATTGAAACAATTAATTGAACAATATGAACAAACATCAGCTTCTGTTGTAGGAGTACAAACAGTAGCGAAAAAAGATGTTAGTAAATATGGAATTGTTGAACCATCAAAATCACATCCAGCCAAAGGAAGACTTGTTAAATTAACAGATATGGTAGAAAAACCAGCACCAGAAAAAGCACCAAGTCAAATGGCGGTATTAGGAAGATATGTACTGACTCCAGAAATCTTTGAATTATTAGAAACACAAGGAAAAGGAGCAGGGGGAGAAATCCAATTAACAGACGCTATTAAAAGATTGTTAGATAGACAAGCAGTGTATGCTTATGATTTCGAAGGAAAGAGATATGATGTGGGAGATAAATTTGGATTTATCAAAGCAACTATTGATTTTGCTTTAAATCGAGAAGACTTACATGATCAAGTAAATGATTATATTCATACATTAGTTGAAAAAGATAAATGATTTAAGGGGTTGTTAATATGTATAAAATAACAGATTTATATGATTTAAATCATACTCAAGCAAGTTCATATTTGCAAAAATATGAATACCCTTGGGAAGCATTAAAAGGAATAAAAGACTTTATTATTGAATTAGGATCATCACTCGGTGATGATTATAATGAAATAAGTGAACATGTATGGGTTCATAAAGATGCTAAAGTTTTTGATAGTGCTTATCTAGGAGCACCATGTATTATAGGAGCAAGGACAGAAGTAAGACATTGTGCATTTATAAGAGGAAGTGCTTTAGTTGGAGAAGATTGCGTTATTGGTAATTCAGTAGAATTAAAGAATGTCATTATCTTTGATAGTGTTCAAGTTCCTCATTATAATTATGTAGGAGATTCTATCTTAGGTTATAAATCTCATATGGGAGCAGGATCTATTACAAGTAATGTTAAAAGTGATAAAACTTTAGTTGTTGTAAAAGATCGTTTTAATCATGAAAATATTGAAACAGGCTTAAAGAAAATGGGAGCGATGTTAGGAGACTATGTTGAAGTAGGATGTAACAGTGTATTAAATCCAGGAACTGTTATAGGAAGACATAGTAATATTTATCCATTATCAAGAGTAAGAGGTGTTGTACCAGCACACTCTATCTTTAAGGATCTTGATAATATTGTCGAAAAGAAATAATCTGTTATGAAGAGTAGCACTTGCGTGTTACTCTTCTTTTTTATGATATAATGAAAGCGGTTTAAATTATAGGCGGTGGTATTATGATTTTTATAAGAAAATTAATAAGATGTAGTTTACTGATTGGATTTTGTTATATTTTTGTTTGTGTGTGTAAATCTTTATCATTATTAGAAATAATTAATAAAGATTGGATAACTTGGTTGGAAATAGAGAACATGCTGTTTATTTATTTGGGAATATTAGTAGTATTTTATATTTTTTTTATTTATACAAAAAGTGAGTTAACAGAAATACATATATTATTAAAAAAACATTTACTAATGATAAAATTTATACTGATTTGTTTAATGATTATTTCATTTTATAAAAGTTATAATGTAAGCGCCAAATAAAATAGTGTATTTAAAAAGGTCGATTGAATTGATACAATGATCAATTTAGTCGGCTTTTATTTCAAATTCTTCTTTTATCTCTTCACTCCATGGTAAGAACCAGTCCAGTCTTTCTGGATCTTCAACCAGATCTTGTTGAGGTAAATAATCCATGATGAATTCAATATAATCGTATGGATTAAGTTTATTGGATTTAGCTGTTTCAATCAGGCTGAATACTGCTGCACTTGCTTCAGCTCCTTTAGTAGAAGTTGAAAACAGCCAGTTCTTTCGGCCAACTGTA
>NZ_PYLP01000020.1 GCF_003024675.1 Faecalibacillus faecis
GATCGTCATCAAAAAGTCCAAGATTTCTGATTGTACGATGTTTAACCTTTCCATCTTCACGATAAGATTCAACAATTGAGATAAAAGAGGTATTTGGACGACCTCTATTATTTTTTACAACTTTTACAAACATAACATCACCATCCTATACTACAAATATATAATAAATATATTTAAATTAAAAGTAATAAGATTATATACCCTATACTACATAAAAAGAAATACGAGATACTATTATAAAAAAAGGATAAAAATAAAAAGACATGAACCTAAGATTATATCTTAAGTTCATGCCATTGGAAGATATTTCTATCTTCTTCATCTCATTATTCAGCTGAAATAGCTTCTACTGGACAAGTTCCAACACATGCTTGGCATCCAATGCATGTATCTTTATCACATTCCATTTTTCCTTCGTCATCAAATGCTAAAGCTTCTACAGGACATACACCAGCACATGCTCCGCATCCAATGCAAGTATCTTTATCTACGTTCATATTTAACTCTCCTTTTCCTTTTTTCCTATTTATAAGTATATCACTTTCCGTTTTTCAGTCAATACAAAGTCATCATTTTGTTAAGACCCAGCGATTTTGTCACCATAAAATTCAGCGAAAATGTCACCATGATTTTTCTTTTCTAACCTTCTTCATTATCATGTTATATGAAGGAGGTTTTTATATTGGACAGAAAAGAAGTTATTGATCTATTGTCCAAAAAATTGAATGGTGATTTGAAAATTTCTTATGATCATTTAGCTGTTCTTACAAATTATTCTAAAAGACAGCTTATTCGTCTATCTAAATCTTTAAATGAAAAAGGTATAGATTCTACCTTGAAACACGGTAATAAAGGTTTGGCAGCCCACAATCGTGCTTCAAATGATGAAATTGATTTTATTGTCAATTTCAAAAAGCTATACCCCAATATCACTATAGCACAATTTAGAGATATTTATCTTGAAGATATTATTTTTAACCCTTCTAGAAAAGAAGATGTATCCAAATATAATCTTAAACCTAGAAGCACTTCATTCTTTCAAAGGCTCTATAAAGAATATAAATGGACTTCTCCCGTTAAACATAGAAGTCATAAAAGAGACTCTCCTTTACATTTACTGAGAGAAAAAAGTCCTAGAGCTGGTATGCTTGTTCAAATCGATGGAACTCCTTTTGACTGGTTTAGCAGCAGTCAACGCTTTACTCTTCATATGGCCGTTGACGATGCAACCAATGATATCCTTGCAGGCTGGTTTACCAAAAACGAATGCATGTATGGATATTGTAAGATGATGGAACTTCTTATCAAGAAAAAAGGAATTCCCTTAGCTATTTATTCAGACAAACATACTATCTTTAAAAGTCCTGAAGGTAATATAACATCATTTGGTGTTATGATGGATAAACTTGGCATTGAAATGATTTTCGCAAATACATCTCAAGCCAAAGGATTGATAGAACGGTACAATGGTACAGCTCAAAGAAGATTGCCCAATGACATTATAAGGTTCAAAATAAAAGACTACGATCAATTAAATATATGGTTCAATGACTTTTACATAAAATATCTGAATGAAAAATTTGCACATCTTCCAATTGAGCCTGTTTATGAATTTGTAGAGCTAACAGAAAACTACGATTTGAATTTGGTATTCACTGTTTCAAATACCAGAAAAATAGTAGAAGGCAATATGTTTTCCTATAACGGATATTATTATGTCCCATATGATAAAAATGGAGAAGTAGTAAAAATAAGAACTTCAACAGAAGTTACAATTTTATATTTTGTGCTAGAAAATAAAGTAAGAATGAAATATATTGGAATTATTTATGATTGTACATTGATAGGTACAAAACATAAAAACAAACAGGTACTAATAAATGATCATAAAGATTTAAATAATCTCATTCAAGAAATGGACAAAAAAACAAAGGGTTCACACTAATAGAACCCTTCTTCATTTTTGGTGACATTTTTGCTGAACGTTAACATACAAAGTCATCATTTTTCATAGCATTGAATACAACAATTTTGGGGAAGCCATGTCATTAAATCTTTATTTGTCATATCGTAAAAATAACTGTGAATCACACGTACAATACCTCCATGGCAAACAACTAAAATATTTTTATCAGGATAGTTTTTTTCTAATTCTTCTAAAAAACTATACACACGGTGAACAACTTGAAATAGAGATTCTCCTTTAGGATAATGAAGTGCATGATTTTGTTTATAATATTGAAATTCTTCATTATTAACAACACCTTCAAATTTACCAAAATTAATTTCTTGAATTCTTTGATCTTGATGAATTGGTAATTGATGGTTTTCATTAATGATCTTTGCTGTTGTATAAGCTCTTTTAAGTGGTGAAGCAAAAATAAGATCAAGAGAAACATCTTGTAATTGTTCACTTGCTTTTTTAGCTTGTTGTTTTCCTAAATCTGTCAGTTCTACATCTGATTTGCCGCATACTTTGTTAGCAATGTTATAGTTTGTTTGACCATGTCTTACTACATATAATTTCATTTTTTTACATCCTTTATCTTCATTTTATTTTATGTTATCATATTTTCGACATTTAGAGAACAAATGAAAAAAAGGAGATTACATATATGGGTGGTATGTTTGGTGTTGTAAGTCGTAAAGACTGTGTCACTGATTTGTTTTTTGGAGTTGATTATCATTCTCACTTAGGAACGAAAAAAGGAGGATTAGCGGTTTATGGAGAAAACGGTTTTAACCGTGCAATTCATAATATTTCGAATTCACCATTTCGTACAAAGTTTGAAAATGATATTAAAGGGATGTCTGGAAAAATGGGGATTGGTTGTATTTCAGACAATGAACCTCAACCGCTTTTAATTAATTGTCGTTTAGGAAGTTATGCTATTGTTTCAGTAGGAAGAGTGGCAAATATGGAAGAATTGATTCAAGATACTTTTGATAATGGACATACTCATTTTTTAGAGATGTCTGGGGGAGAAGTGAATCAAACGGAATTGATTGCAGCAATGATCAATCAAAAAGATAACTATGTTGATGGAATCATCAATGTTTTAAGAAAAGTAAAAGGTTCTATTTCTTTTATGTTGATGACGAAAGATGGTTTATATCTTGTACGTGATAAATTAGGAAGAACACCATTAAATATTGGTAAGGGTGAAAATGGTTTCTGTGCTTCCTTTGAAAGTCATGCTTATATTAATCTAGGTTATTCTTTATATAAAGAATTAGGACCTGGAGAAGTTTGTTTTATGACAAGTGAAGAAGTAAAAACACTTGTTGAATCCAATGATCAAATGAAGATTTGTTCATTTTTATGGGTATATTATGGATATCCAACAAGTTGTTATGAAGGTCGTAACGTTGAAGAAATGCGTTATGAATGTGGTCGTTTAATGGCTCAAAGAGATGATATTAAAGATATTGATCTTGTTGCAGGTGTTCCTGATAGTGGAATTGCTCATGCTATTGGTTATTCAAATGAATCACATATTCAATATGGAAGACCTTTTATTAAATATACACCAACGTGGCCACGTTCATTTATGCCACAAATTCAAGCAGATCGTAATTTAATTGCGAAAATGAAATTAATTCCAATTGCAAGCTTGATTAAAGATAAATCATTATTATTAATTGATGATTCAATTGTTCGTGGAACACAATTAAGAGATACAACTGAATATTTATACAATTCTGGTGCGAAAGCCGTTCATATTCGTCCTGCTTGTCCACCTATTATGTACGGTTGTCCTTACTTAAACTTTTCAAGAAGTACAAGTGAAATGGATTTAATTACCCGTCGTGTTATTAAAAAACGTGAAGGTGATAACGATGTGAATATGTTAGAAACATATAGTGATCCTGATACACCTGAATATAAAGCGATGGTTGAAGAAATCCGTAAAGAGCTTAATTTTACTTCTTTACGTTTTAATCGTTTGGATGATATGATTCAAGCTATTGGTCTTGATAGCGATAAAATCTGTACTTATTGTTTTAATGGAAAAAAATAATACGAGAAGAAATTCTCGTATTTTTTTAAAAGGTATTTAACCCTCTATAAAGGAGTGTTATAATATTGAAGGAAAAAAAGGAGATTGTTATGAAATATTTAATTGACCCAATGGATTTAAGTGTAGAAGAAATCGATGAATTGATTGATATTGCTAACGATATTATTAAAGATCGTACACGTTATCAAGATGTTTGCCGTCATAAAATTCTTGCTACACTCTTTTTTGAACCAAGTACACGTACAAGACTTTCTTTTGAATCAGCTATGTTATCACTTGGTGGAAATGTTTTAGGTTTTTCAAGTGCAAGCAATACAAGCGCTTCTAAAGGTGAAAGTGTTAGTGATACTATTAGTGTTGTTTCAAGCTATTGCGATATTATTGCAATGCGTCATCCAAAAGAAGGAGCACCTCTTGTTGCTACAAGAAGAAGTAAAGTTCCTTTAATTAATGCAGGTGATGGTGGACATAACCATCCAACTCAAACATTAACGGATTTACTTACAATTTCTAGAGAAAAAGGAAGATTAGACAATCTTACAGTTGGATTTTGTGGAGATTTAAAATTTGGACGTACTGTTCATTCCCTTACAAAGGCGATGTCACGTTATAAAAATATTAAGTTTGTCTTTATTGCACCACCTGAACTTAAAATTCCTGAGTATTTAAAACATGATTTATTAGATGCTAAGAATTTAGATTATAAAGAAGTTGAAACGATTGAAGAAGTTATTGAAGATTTAGATATTCTTTATATGACACGTGTGCAAAAAGAAAGATTCTTCAATGAACAAGACTATATTCGTTTAAAAGATACTTATATTTTAGATTTAAAGAAACTTGAAAAATCGAAATCTGATTTAATCGTTATGCACCCATTACCTCGTGTTAATGAAATTACGACAGAGGTTGATGATGATCCAAGAGCTAAATATTTTGATCAAGTTCAAAATGGACGTTTTATGCGTATGGCACTTATTTTAAAAATGTTAGGATTAGAAAATGAGGTAGAAAGATAATGAAGATAGATAGTATTAAAAACGGAATTGTTTTAGATCATATTCGTGCAGGTAAATCTTTAGAAGTTTATAAGGCTTTAGGGCTTGATAAATTAGATTGTAGCGTTGCTATTATTAAAAACGTTAAATCTAATAAAATGGGTAAAAAAGATATTTTAAAAATAGACGAAGAGTTCACTTTAGATTTAGATGTATTAGGTTATTTAGATCCTAATATTACTGTATGTATTATTAAAAATGGTGAACTGGTTGAAAAGAAACAATTACAACTTCCTAAAAAAATTGTTAATGTAGAAAGATGTAAAAATCCTCGTTGTATTACTTCAACAGAACAAGGTTTAGATCATGTATTCTACTTAGCCAATGAAGAAAAACGTATTTATCGTTGTCTTTATTGTGAAACAAAAGTTGAAAAAAAATAGAAGCAATGCTTCTATTTCTATGCTGGAGTAGCTCCAATGGTAGAGCAACTGACTCGTAACCAGTAGGCTGTGGGTTCGAATCCCATCTCCAGCACCATTATCAAAATCAACAATCGTTGATTTTTTTATGCTCACATTATTATAACAAACATCAAATATAAACCTTTTCTTCCCATTTCATCATGACATCTTTTCCATGATGGGCTAAGCCTATATAAATCACTTTTCCTTTTAAATCATAGTCATATTTTCTATATTTGATTTGTTGGATGGTTTCATTTCTATCACCCTTTCTTTACATATTATAAATTATTTTTGAGATGTTTGCTAATGAATATAAATCCAATTTTTAATTTGATCTATACTTCTGTAAGAAAAGAAGATCTTTATCAAAGTCTTGTTAAAGGAGACGTTGATCATGCAAATGAAATACTAGGAGATATCTTATCTAGATTTTGATAATGAAGAATCTTTCTATCATGTTTTTCTATTAGGGCTCTTTAATGGTAAAAAAATCAAATCGAGAAGCGATGCATGGAAGATTTGATTTATGTATCTTACCTAAACAAATCTTTCATACAGCTCTTGTCTTAGAATGTAAACATTCTAAGAGCGTTAAAGATTTAATTAAAGACGCGAGTGAAGGAGCTCAACAAATCATTGATCATAAATATGAAGAAGAAATCATCAATGATGGATATCTTCATGTAAAAGGATGTGGCATATCCTTTTATAAGAAATACTGTTATATTGTAAAAGTGCAAGCTTAAGCCTGCACTTTTATTTATTATGTAAAGATATTTCATTAATCACCTGTTTATATGTTTTTCCTTGTCGATCAACAAATAAAACAGAACCATCATCTAACAGCTTTTGAAAACAAACTTCTCCATAATCACTATATTCTACCCATTGATCTTTTAAATAGGAAATACTATTAGCGTACTCTAAAACCTTATGAAACTGATTTGTTTGATATAAATTATAATAAATCAACATAAATGTTTTCAGTCCAATAGCAAGTTTAGATATTTTATACTCTTTATGAGTAATTTGTTTCATTGATTGAAAATCTTCATTATTAACATTCAATCCTATTCCTACAATGACTCCTTTTAAATCAGGATCTAAGATCGTTTCTACTAAAATACCACAAATCTTTTTTCCATCAACATAAATATCATTCGGCCATTTAATCGTTGCTTTAATACGATTGCGATCCAATAAACCAACCACACTACACGTTGCTAATTGTGTCATTTTCCAAGCATCTTCTATTTTATGAAAATCTTTAAATAAAAAACTCATAATGAGGTTTTCATTTGGATGACTTTGCCATACATGTCCATTTCTACCTCTACCTTTAGTTTGATGCTTCGTTGTAACACAGGCTTGCATTGGTAAATTTTTATATTCTCTTTTTAAATAATCATTTGTTGAATCAACTTCTTCAAGTTCAATCAGTTTCATAATGTCACCTCTTTATCATGATAAAATAAAAAAATTTGCAATTCAAGATTATTGAATTGCAAATGTAAGTTCTGCTTTACAAACAACTTTTCCATCGACTTTAGCGATTGCTTCACCAATACCAACAGGTCCTTTTTGTTTTGTAAGAACACATTCCATTTCTAAAACATCACCTGGAATAACTTGTCCTTTAAAACGACAGTTTTTAATACCGCCAAAGAAAGCAATTTTTCCTTTATTTTCTTCTTTCGATAAAATTGCAATACACCCTACTTGAGCCAATGCTTCAACAATCAAAACACCTGGCATAACATGATGGCTAGGAAAATGTCCACAGAAATGCATTTCATTCACACTGACACATTTAATTCCCTTGGCATATTCTCCTGGTTTGTAATCGATAATACGATCAACAAGGGCAAAAGGATAACGATGAGGATTGATTTCTTGTATTTGATTACTATTAAGTTCCATTATTCTTCTCCATATTTCTTAAAAATAATTGAGGCATTATGTCCACCAAATCCTAATGAATTAGACATAACATAATGTAATTCTTGTTTTCTACCACTATTTGCGACAATATCTAAGTCACATTCTTCATCAAAATTTTGATAGTTAATGGTTGCAGGAATGAAATTATCATCTAAAGCTTTCACACAAAAGACACCTTCAATTCCTCCAGCTGCTCCTAAACAATGCCCTGTATTTCCTTTCGTTGAAGAAACTGCTAGTTTTTGAGCATGCTCTCCAAAGGCTTTTTTAATGGCTGCTGTTTCTAATTTATCATTCATTGGTGTTGAGGTTCCATGGGCATTGATATAATCGATTTGACTTGCTTTAATAGAAGCATCTTTTAAAGCATGAATCATTGCTTTAGCTCCACCGATTCCTTCAGGAGCAGGAGCAGTCATATGATAAGCATCACAACTCACACCATAACCAACCATTTCACAATAAATAGGTGCTCCTCTTTTTTTAGCATGTTCTAATTCTTCTAAAACAAGAATTCCTGCCCCTTCTCCCATGACAAAACCATTACGTTCTTTATCAAAAGGGATAGAAGCACATTTTGGATCAGAGGATTCACTTAAAGCTTTCATGGAAGTAAAACCACCAATTCCTAAAGGCGTAATACTTGCTTCACACCCACCAGCAAGAGCAACATCAAGATAACCATCACGAATATTTCTAAACGCATCTCCTATCGCATTTGTCCCTCCAGCACAAGCTGTTACCGGACAGGTTGCCAGACCCTGTGCTTTAAAAGCAATCGCAATTTGTCCAGCTGCAAGATTACTGATTGTCATTGGGATAAAATAAGGGGAAACACGATCAAAACCTTTTTTTAAAGCACGATTATGATTTTCTTCAATAGAACCTAAACCACCAATACCACTTGAAACAACGACACCAAAACGATCATGATCTATGGTTTCAACATCGAGTTTGGCATCTTTGATTGCTTCATGTGAAGCAATCAAACCATATTGAATAAAAGGATCCATTTTACGAATATCTTTTTTATCAAGATAATCTGTTGCTTCAAAGTTCTTTAATTCACCGGCAACCTTGACTTTCATATGTGTCGTATCAAACTTTTGAATAAAATCAATACCACATTGATGATTTAAAATACCTTGCCACGAATCTTCTACATTATTTCCAATTGGTGTTAAAGCACCAAGACCTGTCACTACAACTCTTCTTTTCATAACTTTCTCCTTACATAGCCATGCCACCATCGACATGTAATGTTTGTCCAGTAATATATTTTGCCTCATCACTAGCTAGAAATAAAACAGCATCAGCAATATCTTGAACATTTCCAAAAGAACCTAGAGGGATTTGGCTTTTCATTTGATCTTTAATTTCATCACTTAAAACATCAGTCATGGCTGTTTGAATAAATCCTGGAGCGACCGCATTGACCGTAATGCCACGACTTCCCACTTCACGAGCAAGAGACATTGTCATGCCGATAATTCCTGATTTACTAGCCGCATAGTTAACTTGTCCAGCATTTCCCATCACCCCAACAACAGATGACAATGAAACAATACGTCCATATTTTTGTTTCATCATAAGCTTCGTTGCATGTTTCATACAATTCCATGTTCCTTTTAAATTTACATCGATGACTTGATCAAAATCACTTTCTTTCATACGAAGCATTAATCCATCTTTGGTAATTCCTGCATTATTAATTAAAATATCTAATCGACCATATTCTTTTTTAATGATTTTAAACATTTCTTCTGTTTCTTGATAACTTGCAACATTGGCAGAAATGAGTGCACACTTTCCACCAAGTTCTTCAATTTCTTGTTGTGTCTTTTGGGCAATTTCTTGATTGTTTCCTAAATCAAGATAATTGATTAAAACAAAAGCACCCTGTTTTGCAAGAGTCTTCGCAATTTCTTTACCAATTCCTTGTCCACCACCTGTTACAAGGGCTATTTTATTTTCTAATCTCATAATCTTCTCCCTTCAAAGCTTTGATTGTTTTTTCTAATGATTCATTATCTTCTATTTGATAAAGTTGAATATCTTTATTGATTTTTTTCACAAAACCACTTAAAACCTTTCCTGGTCCAACTTCAATAATCGTATCAACCCCTTGACTTATCATATAACGAATACTATCTTCAAAATAAACAGGGGACATCACTTGTTTTTCTAAGATTTCTGGGATTGCTTGATTCTTTAATTCATGTCCTAAAGTATTAAAAATAACAGGTATTTTCATTTCATGAAATGTTTCTTGTTGAAATCTTTCTTTTAAAGCAAGTGATGCTTCTTTTAATAAAGCTGTATGAAAAGGTCCACTGGTATTTAAAGGAATAACTCTTTTCGCTCCTTTTTCTAAAGCAAGTTCCTTCACTTTTTCAACCGCTTCTTTTTCACCAGCAACAACCAATTGACCTGGACAGTTATAATTCGAAATAGAGACAATTCCTAATGAAGAAGCTTGCTTACATAAATCCTCTAGAATATCTCTTTCCATTTTAATCACTGCAATCATTTCACTATCAATTCCTTGAACCGCTTCGTTCATGACCTTTCCACGAAAACGAGCCAATTCAATAACTTGTCTTTGTTCAAAAACATCTGCACAATAAAGAGCAGAATATTCTCCAAGTGATAAGCCTGCACAATAATCAGGAATAATTCCATTTTCTTTAAGCAAATCCGTAATAATAGATGCTACTAAAACCATACAAGGTTGCGTATTTTGGGTAAGAGATAACCTATCCAGTGGTCCATTAAAACAAAGTTCCTTTAAATCAGGATATTCATCAAAAAGAGGATGGGGATAAAAAGATTTTCCCATACCTACCACTTGACTTCCTTGTCCAGCATAAATTATTCCTAGTTTCATTTTTCATCCTCCATTAATTCATGAATAACTTCTTCAACATGCATTAAATGATCTTGCATATAACCATAAGCTCCTGTAAAAATAAGTCCTTCATCTAAATTTCCTTTTACCGCTTCAATTAAAGCTCTTGAAATACAATAAGGTGTTGTTTTAAGATTGCATGGTGTTAAACATTGATAACATTTCTTGATGGGTACTTTTTCTTGTTTTGTTTTTTGAACAAATGCATTTTGAAAAGCACGTCCTGGCATTCCCACAGGTGAACTCACTAATCCTACTTCTTCTTTCTTTGCCTTTAAAAAAGCTTCTTTATATTTCATCGAAGCATCACATTCATAGGTTGGAATAAAACGTGAGGCTACTTGCACACCATCAACACCTAATTCAAAGAAATGTTTCACATCACTTCTTTGATGAATTCCTCCCGCTACAAAGATAGGAATATTAAGTTGAAAACTTTCGACTACTTGTTCCACCTCTTGAAAGATTTCTTCTAAACTTTGATAGGTTTGATTTTCTAAATCCTCTTTTTTAAAACCTAAATGACCTCCGGCAAGAGCTCCTTCAATAACAATAAAATCAGGTGCTCTTTGATATTTCTTTACCCAATGTTTCATAATTAATTTGCAGGCTTTACCGCTTGAAACAATGGGTGCAATTAAGACTTCATGATCTTTTACAAGTTCAGGGAGTCTTAAAGGTAAACCAGCCCCTGAAATAATGGCATCAATCTTTTCGCTTAAAGCAGCTTCAATTAATTCATCATAATCTTTTATAGCGACCATGGCATTAATCGCAACGAGTCCTTTTCCCTTCGATATTTCTTGTGCTTTTTTAATTTCTTTTTTTAAAGCACGGATATTTGCTTCACGATGATTTGATTCAAAATCTTCTTCACGGTATCCAGGATGCGCCGTAGAAATCACACCCATTGCCTCATACTTGGCAACGTGACCGGCGAGATTTCCTAAAGACACCCCAACACCCATACCTCCTTGAATAAGAGGAATACTCATTTTTTTATGATTTATTTCTAACATTTTAAATCTCCAAATTTTGATAAGCTACTTTCAACTCATCCATCATTTCTTGTAAGATTTGTTGGACGGGTTTAATTTCATGAACCATACCTGCAACTTGTCCTGCCATTAAAGAACCTTCATCAACATTTCCTTCAAAGACAGCTTTCTTTAAAGAACCAAGTGTATACTTTTCTAGTTCCATCATCGTAGCTCCTTCTTTTTCTTTTTGAATGTAGGTTTTTGCCATTTTATTTTTTAAAATTCTTACTGGTGTACCATTGATTCTTCCCGTAACTGTTGTTGAAGTATCTTTGGCTTTTAAAACTGCTTGTTTATAATTTTCATGAATCGGACATTCTTGACTTGCAAGTAATACTGTTCCAATTTGAACACCACAAGCACCTAATGCAAAAGCCGCTAAGAGTTGCTTACCACTGGCAATTCCTCCAGCAGCAATAACAGGAATAGAAACGTTTTCAACTACTTGAGGAACCAAAGCCATTGTTGTCGCTTCCCCAATATGTCCTCCTGCTTCACATCCTTCTACAATTAAAGCATCCGCTCCAGCACGTTCTAATCTTTTAGCAAGGGCCACGCTTGGCACTACAGGAAAAACCTTGATTCCAGCTTCTTTCCACATTTTCATATAAATTCCTGGATTTCCTGCCCCTGTTGTAACAATTGGTACTTGTTCATCAATAACGATTTGCGCCATTTCTTTGGCCTCTGGATTCAATAACATAATATTGACCCCAAAAGGATGATCCGTTAGCTTTTTACATTTTTGAATCTCTTCTTTCAACATTTTGGCATTCATGCCCCCTGCTCCAATGAGACCTAAGCCCCCTGCATTAGAAACACTTGCCGCAAATTCACCAGTGGCAATATTGGCCATACCTCCTTGAATAATTGGATATTTTATCTTTAATAGTTCATTTAATTTCATTTTGATCTCCTTACCATTCCATTAAAAGAGCGCCCCATGTAAGACCTCCACCAAAACCTACAAGAATAATTTTCATTCCTTTTTTTAAGATTCCTTTTTCATTCATTTCAGCTAAAGCTAAAGGAATACTCGCTGCTGAAGTATTTCCATATTCTTGTAAATTCATATAGAATTTTTCTTGAGGACATTGATACTTTTTATAAACATGTTTGATAATTCTTTCATTGGCTTGATGACAAACCACATAATCAATCTCCTCTAATGTCATCTTTGCCTGATTTAAAACATGATCGATACTTTGAGGAATTGTTTGTATCGCAAATTTAAAAACTTCTTGTCCCTTCATTTTTAAATAATCATTTGCATAAAGAACCTCTCGATTGCCAGCACTATCTAAGTAACTATAAAAAATATTATTATTTTTTTGGATCAATGTAGCTGCTGCTCCATCTCCAAATAAAATACAAGTATTACGATCTTGGTAATCAATAATAGAACTTAATTGTTCACTTCCAATAATAAGACCATATTGCCCTTCTTGTAATAAACTTTGAGCAACTTTTAAAGCATAAACATAACCACTACATGCTGCATTTATATCAAAACAAATCATTGCCTGTTCATTTAAATCTAAAGCTTTTTGAACAAGACAAGCATTACTTGGTGTTTTATTTTCTGGAGTCATCGTTGCTACAATAATCAAAGACAATTTACTTAAATCTTGATTTTGTGTTGCTTTTTTAGCTGCTTCGATGGCAAGCAAAGCACTGGATCTAGAAGAAATATGTCTTCTTTGAATTCCTGTACGTGAGAGAATCCATTCATTTGAGGTTTCTACCATCTTTTCTAATTGAGCATTGTCTAATGTTTTTTCAATCTTGGCATAACCTGTTGAAATTATTTCAATTCCGTTCATTTTCTACTCCTTAAAATACTTGTCCTATCTTTCGATATTTTTCATAACGCTTGTTGATTAATTGATTTGTAGATAATCTTTGTAATTCTTTGATATTTTCTTTTAAATACTCTTTAATTTGACGATAAACTTCATAGCTTTCTACCGTAGCTCCTTTTAAATCCTCATGAATGATTTGATCAATAATATGAGCTTCATAAAGATCTTGTGCCGTTAATTTCATTAAACTTGTTGCCTCTTGAACACGTTTTCCTTCTTGATCTTTCCATAAAATAGAAGCAAAGCCTTCAGGTGATAAAATTGAATAAATACTATTTTCTAACATCACCAAACGATCAGAAACACTTAAAGCTAAGGCACCGCCAGAGCCCCCTTCTCCGATAACAATCGTAATAATGGGAACTTTTAAAGTAGACATTTCTTTTAAATTACGGGCAATGGCCTCACCAATACCATGCATTTCTGCCTCTATCCCTGGATAAGCACCAGGAGTATCGACAAAGGCAATAATTGGGCGTTTAAATTTTTCAGCTTGTTTCATTAAACGTAAGGCTTTACGATAGCCTTCAGGCGAAGACATCCCAAAGTTGCATTTGAGATTATCTTCTAACGTTCTCCCTTTTAAATGTCCAATAATGGTAACAGGTTGTTTGTCAAGCATGCCAATTCCACCCACAATTGAGCCATCATCTTTATAAAGGCGATCACCATGAAATTCGATAAAATCATCAAAAAGATGATGAATATAATCTTTTACATTGGGTCTTGTTTTCTTTCTTGCTAGATAAACATGATCATAAGGACTTAAATGTTTATAGCTTTTTTCAAGTTCTTTGATTTCTTTTTCAATTTCTATTTTTCTATTATTTGAACATTCCATTAATTCTTTTTGTAAGTTTTCAATTTCTAATTCTACTTGATTCAAAGACATCACTAAGCCCCCTTTCCATGCATTTTTAAAAGACGGATAATGGTTGAACGCATTTCTTGCCTTCTAACAATTAAATCTATAAAGCCTTGTTCTTCCATAAATTCCGTTCTTTGAAAGTTTTCCGGTAATTTTTGTTTAAGTGTGCTTTCAATAACACGTCTTCCCGCAAAGCCCATTAAAGCATTCGGTTCACCAATAATAATGTCACCAAGACTTGCAAAAGATGCCGTAACTCCTCCAGTCGTTGGATGAGTAATATAGGAAATATAAAGCAATCCTGCTTCATGATGACGTGCTAAAGCCGCTGAGGTTTTTGTCATTTGCATTAAAGAATAAATTCCTTCTTGCATACGAGCGCCACCAGAAGCGGTAAAGATAATAAGTGGATATTTTCTTTTTGTCGCATGTTCAATGGCTTTCGTGATTTTATCACCTACAACCGATGACATACTTCCCATTAAAAAACGTGAATCCATGACACAAGTAATGACTTTTGTTTCATTGATTTTGCCACTAGCGACCACAACAGCTTCATTGAGTCCGGTTTTCTTTTGAAGAAAATCGATTTTTTCATCATAACCTGGAAAATCAAGAGGATTGACTTTAATATTTGTTTTGTAAAGTTCTTTATATTTTCCTTGATCATAAAGCATCTCTAGTCTTTCATAAGCACTTAACTTTAAATGACTTCCACAATTAGGACAAACAGATAAGTTCTTTTTCAAATGACTTGTTAAAATAAGTTCTTTACAATCAGGACATTTACTATAAAGTCCTTCAGGAACTTCTTTTCTTTTTTGTTGTCTTTTTTTACGAAGAGATTTAAATAAATAAAGTTTTTCTTTTCTTTCCTTAAATAACTGTTCCATCATGATTCATTCACCAACTCATCTAAATGATTTTCAATAAAACTTGTATCAAACTCCCCTTTAACATAATCATTTTCATGTAAAATAAAATACTGTAATTCTTGATTGGTATCAATGCCATCAATCACCAATTCACTTAATACTCTTCGCATTTTACGAATGGCTTCGATACGATTTTTCCCATGAACAATGACTTTCGCAATCATGGAATCATAATGTGATGAAACTTGATAACCTTGATAAAGAGTTGTATCAATACGTACGCCAAAACCACCAGGTAAATGTAAACTATTAACGATTCCTGGAGAGGGTCTAAAGTTTTCTTTAGGATTTTCTGCATTGATTCGACATTCAATGGCATGCCCATTTAAACAAATATCACTTTGTTTATAATTCAACTTTAAATTAGCGGCAATACGAATTTGTTCACGAATCAAATCCACCCCCGTTACCATTTCTGTTACAGGGTGTTCAACTTGAATTCGCGTATTCATTTCTATAAAATAATATTTTCCATCCGGTGCTAAAACAAATTCAATTGTTCCTGCATTACGATAATTTACTTGTTTAGCCGCTTTAATGGCATCTTTTCCCATTTGTTCACGTAATTCTTGACTCAATGCTTTACTTGGTGATTCTTCCATCATCTTTTGATTTCTACGTTGAATCGAACAATCTCTTTCTCCTAAATGAATCACATTTCCAAAATTGTCTGCCAAGATTTGAAATTCAATATGCTTAGGATTTAAAATCAACTTTTCCATATACATATCATCATCACCAAAACAAGCTTTAGCTTCCGCCTTAGCTGTTTTATAAGCATCTTCAAAATCTTCTTCTTTAAAACATTTACGCATACCTCTTCCACCACCACCGGCAGAAGCTTTAATTAAAACAGGATATCCTATTTTGTTTGCTAATTCTTTTCCTTCTTCAAGCGAAGTAATACTGCCATTACTTCCTGGAACAACCGGAACTCCCGCTTCAATCATCATTTGTCGAGCCACACTTTTATTTCCCATTTGGTCAATAACATCTCCACTTGGACCAATAAAAGTCATTCCACATTTTTCTACTAGTCTAGCAAAGGTTGAATTTTCTGATAAATAACCAAAACCTGGATGAATCGCATCACAACCTGCAAGCGTTGCAACAGATAAAATATTTTCCATATTTAAATAACTTTCACTGCTTTTAGCAGGACCAATACAATAAGCTTCATCAGCAAGTTGTACATGTAAAGAAGTGGCATCCGCTGTAGAATACACAGCGACGGCTTCAATTCCCATTTCTTTACAACAACGAATAATGCGCACCGCGATTTCACCACGATTGGCAATCAAGATCTTCTTGAACATCTTATTCAATCACCATAAGAGCCTGATCATATTCCACAAGCGCTTCATTTTCCACAAGAATTGATGTAACCGTTCCATCACATGGTGCCTTTATTTCATTCATCACTTTCATCGCTTCAATAATACATACAATATCACCTTTTTTTACGTTCTTCCCTACTGTTACATAAGGCTCACTCTCTGGTGAACTTGCACTATAGAAAACCCCGACGATAGGTGATTTTACTGCTGTACCAGTAGCTTGTTCTTGTTTTATTTGTTTATCTTCAATAACTTCCTTTTCTTTTTCTACCGGTTTTACATATTCAACCTTTTCGCTTTCTTTTTCTAATTCTATTTTTAAATCATCTATTTCTACTTTCATCTTTGTGACATTTGATTGATCAAATTCACTCATAATTTGTTTAATGAAATCTAATTTCATAGTTATTCTCCTTTATTTGAAGTTCAAAGTATATATTAAAATAATAAGCTTTGAAATTCAAAGCTTATTATAAAATATATAGTCGCCTCAGCGACATCCTTTACTATTTGTTTGCTTCAATATAATCTACGATATCTTTAACAGTTTTCATGTTAGAAGCAACTTCATCTGGAATTTCTACTTCAAATTCTTCTTCAATTTGCATAATTAATTCAACTGCATCTAAAGAATCTGCTTCTAAATCATCTTTTAAACTTGCTTCCATTGTTACTTGACTTTCATCACAGCTTAATGAATCCACAATGATTTCTTTTACTTTTTCAAAATCCATTCTACTTTCCTCCTTGAATACGGTTTGTATTATACACGAAGAAATTAAAATGTAAATACTTTGAAGTTCAAATTTATTTATTTTTTTTATTTTCTTTGATTTTATCAATGTTTTTTTATAAAAAAATTATACAAAAAGAGAAAAAATCATCATTTTAGATGATTTTTGCTTTCATTATTTTTAAAAACCCACTTTGTTTGTGCACTATAACTTAATAAAAATAAAAGAAGATCTCCTATTGGTTTTGCAAGCTTTTCTGACATAATATGTAAACTTGAAGCAACGTAAACAAAAAGCGTTGATAAAATTGTAATGACAATTGTCAAAATCAGAAAACGTTTTGCCGTTTGTTTACTATTGTTCTTTCCTTTAAAAACATATTTTTTATTAATAACATAATTGACGATTGTAGAAAGGATACGCGCAATCAAACTCGATAAAGCAATACGCCAAAAGTCACTCGTCATCCAAAGTTTTAAAACATCAAGTAAAATCCAAGCCAATAAAACATCAATGACTGAACTAATGATTGAAGATGATATAAAACGTATAAGATGTAAGAAGATAACATACATAATTTGTATTGTCTTATTTTTTAAATGGAAAGGCTGTTGTTTGTTTTCTAATTGAATTTCTTCAACATCTTGATTATTTTGAACACTTTGAATAAGTGATTGAACTTCATAACAGTTTTCATCAACAGTCATCATTTGATCTATATAATTCATAGAAAAAGCAAAAAGTTCACTATCCACATCAATAAATTCCTTATTATAAATCATTGAAAAAAGTTTTGTCAGAATTTTTTTTCCTTTATGATGAACAACACACATTTTTTGTGAATTCTTATTGATTAATGTACGAATATGATTAATATGTATGAGATCATATTCATTTTCTAAAATAATAATTCCTTTTTTATCCTGTAGATGTTCTTTGATATAATGAATTCCTTTTTTAATAGCATACCCTTTTCCTTTAAAAAAAGGATGACTGATAATCTTGCAATCATGCACCATCTTTTCAAAAAGAGAATGATATTCACTTTTTGAACCATCATTAATCAAAACAACCTGATAATTATTCTCTTTTAATTTTTTAACGTAGTTTACAATCCTCTCGTTTGGATTATAGACTGGCATTAAAATAACCATTTCACTATTCATATTCATCCCTCATTTTATATATGTTACATGAACCATCCCTAAATAGCAAATTTATAAGAAAAAACAATCACTATTTTAATTTATTTAAAAAAAGAAAAAAACCAAATAAAAGCGAATATATATATTGAATAATCTTCTTCAATAATAAATTTGATATTTTATTGTTTTGTATTTACATTTACGTACAATTATTAGTACAAGGAGGGACATCTATGGAAAAAAGTACAACACTTAATTTAAGAATTAATCCAGAAATAAAAGAAAACGCTGAAAAAGTATTATCTCAGCTTGGTGTTTCTATGTCTAGTGCCGTTAATATGTTTTTGAATCAAGTCATTTTAACTGAAAGTATTCCTTTTCCTATCGCATTATCTCAAGCGCCTTCAAGGGTCAATATGGATACAATGAACCAAGAAGAATTAAATACAAAACTTGAAAGAAGTCTTGATGATGCTTTATCTGGACAAACATTATATGCAAAAGAAGTATTACAGGAATTCAAAAATCAACATAAAGATGATTAAATATCTAGCATACAAATTCGTATGCTTTTTAACTATCTAATTTATGAGTTTCTAGTCATTTAAATAAAAATATGATAAACTACTCCTGTTTATAAGGGAGAGAGTTTATGAATTTAAAGAAGAATTATAAAGGAATTTTATTATGTTTAATTATTGCCATTCCTTGTTGGTTTCTAGGAAAGAAGTTTCCTATTGTAGGTGGTCCTGTCTTTGGGATTATTCTAGGTATGATCATTACTTTATTTATTAAAGATAAAAAAGAATTACAATCAGGTATTACTTTTACCTCAAAGAAGATCTTACAATATGCAGTTATCTTACTTGGATTTGGAATGAATTTATCAGTCGTCTTACAAACAGGTAAACAATCATTACCCATCATACTTGCGACAATATCGACATCACTTATTGTTTCTTATGTATTACATAAAGCAATGAAAATACCAAGTAAAATATCAACATTAATTGGTGTTGGTTCTTCTATTTGTGGTGGTTCAGCTATTGCAGCAACAGCCCCTGTTATAGAAGCAAGTGATGAAGAAGTAGCACAAAGTATCTCTGTTATCTTTTTATTTAATATGATTGCGGCTTTATTGTTTCCTACGCTTGGAACATTATTAGGTTTTTCTACTAAAAGTGGTGAAGCTTTTGGTATCTTTGCAGGGACAGCGATTAATGATACTTCATCTGTTACCGCAGCTGCCTCTACTTGGGATTCTATGTATCACTTACAAAGTGCTACTTTAGATAAGGCTGTAACTGTAAAGCTTACAAGGACTCTTGCAATTATTCCTATTACTCTGGTTTTGTCTTTCTTTAAGATCAAGAAAAATAAAGAAGGTCAAAAAGTAAATTTAAAGAAAGTTTTTCCTTTCTTTATCATTTATTTTGTTTTAGCTTCATTGATTACAACAATTGCAATTCATGTAGGTGTTGATTCTCATTTCTTTACACCATTTAAAGAATTAAGTAAATTCTTTATTGTACTTGCAATGGTTGCGATTGGTTTAAATACAAATGTCGTAAAACTTATTAAAAATGGTGGTAAACCTATTTTACTTGGTTTTATTTGTTGGATATGTATTACCTGTATGAGTTTATTTATGCAACACGTGCTAGGTATTTGGTAATTGATTTTATATCTTTTTATGATAGAATCTAGTTATAACGAAAGTGATCCACCGATATACAGAGTGGTAATAATTTCTATTCAAAAAGGTACTCATTCATTTGAGTGCCTTTTTGCTTACAAAAAAGACCTCATTTTGAGGTCTTCATTCATTTATATTAGAATTTACATTTTTCTAAGTGCCAGATATCTTCTACATATTGTTCGATTGTACGATCTGATGAGAAGAATCCACTCTTAGCGATATTTACTAAACAAATCTTAGCCCAGTTTGAACGATCTTGATAAAGTTCAACAACATGTCTTTGCGCATTTGCATAAGATTCAAAGTCAGCTAATAAGAAGTATTCATCATTTTTATTCATTAATTCATCATGAATAATTTTGAATTCTTCTTGATTACTTGAGAAAGTACCATTTGTTAATGAATCAATGGCACGACGGATTTTTAAATCATTGTTGTAGTAATCCCATGCACGATATTGATTATTTGCTTTTAAGTTCTTCACTTCTTCATCTTTCAATCCAAAGATTTCACAATTATCTAATCCTACTAATTCAGAAATTTCAACGTTTGCTCCATCTAAGGTTCCTAAAGTAATAGCTCCATTCATCATGAATTTCATATTACCAGTACCACTTGCTTCTTTACCAGCTGTAGAAATTTGTTCTGAAACATCAGCTGCAGGCATAATTTTTTCAGCTAAAGTAACACCATAGTTTTCTAAGAAAACAACTTTTAAGTATTTATTTGTTTCAGGATCGTTATTAACAACATCTCCAACGGCATTAATTAATTTAATAACTTTTTTAGCGAAGTAATAAGCACTTGCTGCTTTTGCCCCAAAGATGAAAGTATGTGGATAAATACGGAAATCAGGATTTGATTTCATTTCTTGATATAAATAAATAACATGTAAAATATTTAATAATTGTCTTTTATAGGCATGTAATCTCTTAACTTGAACATCAAAGATACTATCAACATCAACTTCAATTCCATTGTGTTCTTTAATGTAATCCGCAAGAATTTGTTTTCTTTCACGTTTTACAGCTAAGAAACGTTCTTGTAAGATAGGATCATTAACATGAGACATTAAGTTTTCTAATTGAGCAGGTTGTTTGATCCATCCTTTACCAATTGTTTCATTAATAACTTCACTTAATTGTGGGTTACAATAAGCAAGCCAACGACGATGAGTTACCCCATTTGTTTTATTATTGAATTTATTTGGATAAAGAACATTAAAATCATGAAGTTCTCTATCTTTTAAGATATCTGTATGAAGTTTAGCAACCCCATTAACACTAAAGCTTCCGGCAATAGCAAGTCTTGCCATATAAACAATTCCATCTCTTAAAATCATTGTACGGTCTACTAAATTTTGATCACGATCACTGACTTCTTTAGCAAAACCAACAAAACGACGATGAATTTCTTCAATAATTTGATAAACACGTGGTAATAATGTTTGCATTGTACTAATTGGCCAAGTTTCTAAGGCTTCGGCTAAGATTGTATGGTTTGTATACGCAAATGTTTGTGTACAAATATCCCATGCATCTTGCCATTCATAACCATGATCATCAATTAATAAACGCATAAATTCAGGAATACATAATACTGGATGTGTATCATTTAATTGAATAACATTTTTTTCATGGAAATTATCTAATGAAGGATAATTTCTTAAATGTGCTTTAATAATTGCTTGAATTCCTGCTGAACAGAAGAAATATTCTTGTTTTAAACGTAACATTTTTCCAGCAGGTGTTGAATCATCTGGATATAAGTTTTGACAAATACTTCTAACATCTTCGATATACCTTTGGAAGTCATGGTTACTTGGGAAATCTTCACTAGGTTCCGCTGACCATAAACGTAAAGTATTTGTATTTACTGTACCATTTCCAATAACTGGTACATCATAAGGTACCGCATAGATTGTTTCAGCATCTACATGTTTCCATTTACCTTCTGATTCATCCCAGATAACTTTTCCAAAGAATTTTACTGGTACACGATGTTTAGGTTTACGTACTTCCCACATAAATCCTGTTTTCATCCATTGATCAGGTAATTCTACTTGATAACCATTTTCAATTTTTTGTTTAAATAAACCATATTCATAACGAATTGTATTTCCATGTCCTGGATAATCTAATGAAGCAAGTGAATCCATAAAGCATGCAGCTAAACGTCCAAGTCCCCCATTACCTAAACCAGCATCACTTTCTAATTCTTCTAAATCATGAATATTGATTCCATAATCTTCTAAACCTTCTTTAGCAATTTCATAGATTCCAAGGTTCATCATGTTATTTACTAATAGTCTCCCCATTAAAAATTCCATTGAGAAGTAATGCATTTGTTTTTGTTCATTATTTTGAACAACTGCTTTACTTGCTGCCCAGTTAACTGAGGCATAATCTCTTACCATTGTTTCAAGAACCATGAATTTTTCAGTAATATGGGCTTCTTCTACAGTACGCCCATAAGATTCAATAATTCTTCTTGAAAACTCGAATTTAAATTCTTCTTTATTTTTAAACATTTTCCCGTCTCCTCATAATACATTTACGTGTTCATCATACTTTATTTTGATGTAATTGTCACGTTTTTAAAATTTTTTTATAGCGATGAAATCGCAACTTTTTCAAAAAAATAGAGTATCTAAACAACCGATGCTCTATTTTTGAACAACCTATTTTGTTTTCTTAACTACTTTTTTACGTGTTTTTGTTGCAGTTTCCTTTTTAGGTTTTACTTCAAAGATACATGCACTAAATGGTGCAAGTTTTACTTCAATGTAATGATCTTTATTTAATAATCTTGTTTTTTCCTTTAGTTTTAATTTTTTAGAACGAAGTGCTCTTGGATTGATCATACCTTTTCCTGAATAAACATCTTGATCAGTATTTAAGATTTCTTTATAACTTCCTTCAATATTAACAGGAACTTTATATCCATCATGGCTATTTCCCACAAAATTCATGACAGCAATGATTGCATTTCCATCTTTATCTTTTCTTTCAATAGCAAAAACGCATTGATCATGGTCGTCAACCACAAGCCATTCAAATCCTTTTAAATCATAATCCATTTGATATAAAGCTGAATATTTCAAATAAATTTCATTTAATTTTTGAGTAAAACGATGGAAAGCATCATGATCAGGATATTTCAAAATATCCCATCCTAATGATTTTGATTCATCCCATTCTTTATATTCAGCAAGTTCATTTCCCATGAAATTTAATTTCTTACCTGGATGTAACATCATATAAACATAAAGTGCCTTCACTTGCGCTAATTTATCACCATGCAATCCCCACATCTTATTAATAATCGTAGCTTTTCCATGAACAACTTCATCATGTGAAAATTCAAGTAAGAATCTTTCTGAATAGAAATAAGCCATTGAAAAAGTAATAAAACGACTATCATATTGACGATAAACAGGATCTTCTTGGAAATATTTTAACGTATCATTCATCCAACCTAAATCCCATTTATAATCAAATCCTAAACCATGTTCACCTACTGGTTTAGTAACACCAGGATAATCTGTTGAATCTTCCGCAATCATCATAACAGTTGGATGGTACCCAGACATATGTCCATTTAAACGTTTCATCCATTCCATTGCCCCAATATTTTCACCTAGATTTTTATTTCCTTCATAGTAAATTAAGTTACTAACCGCATCAAATCTAAATCCATCAATATGATAATATGTAGCAAAAAATTCTACAGAACTTAATAAGAAACTTCTCACTTCATTTTTACCTAAATCAAAATAGACACTATCCCATGGACTATAACGACGATTATAATCATTATAATCATAGACAAAACCACCGTCATACATATGCAATCCATGAGCATCTTTGACGAAATGAGCAGGGACAAAATCCATGATAACACCAATACCTTCGTTGTGGCAGGCATCAATAAACTTCATTAATTGTTTTGGTTGACCATATCTTGAAGTTGCACTATAAAATCCAGTTGCTTGATAGCCCCAAGAACCATCAAATGGAAATTCTGTAAGTGGCATTACTTCTAAGTGAGTATAGCCCATTTTTTTAACATAAGGAATGATTTGGTCAATAAGTTCTTCATAAGAATAATATTCACCCTCATCTCCTTCACCTTCACTTTCATGTTTCATTTTCCATGAACCTAATGAAGCTTCATAAATATTTAATGGTCGATCATAGTTCTTTGTTCTATTTTTCAACCATTTGCTATCGTGCCAACGATAACCTTCCATATTATAAACTTTAGAAGCTGTTCCAGGTCTTAATTCACTGAAATAAGCATAAGGATCAGCTTTTTCAATCATATCTCCTTGAGGTGTTTCAAATTTAAATTTGTACATATCAAATTCTTTAACACCTTCTACAAAAACGGTATAAATTCCTCCGTTATTATATTTTTCCATATAACAAGGTGTTTTACCCCAATCGTTAAATTCACCAATAACTTGTGCACTTTTTGCGTTTGGTGCATAAGTAGTAAAACGTACACCTTTTTTACCTTCATATGTTTCAAAATGTGCTCCGAAAATTTTATAAGCTTGTAAACAATTCCCGTCATGGAAAGTATGAATTAAAAAATTATCAAACATATTTTTATCTCTCCTTTATGTTATTTATTATATCATAGAACTGACCAACATTCACTAAAAAGTTAGCGCTTTCATTTTTATTTGATAAAAAATAAAAAGGAAAAAACAAATATTTTCTATTTCTCCTTTTTTTCTACAATTTCCTTAATATAAAAAGCAAGCATATAAGGCATTTTTTCTTCAAAAGAATCCAATTGACATTCTGTCAATTCTTTTATCTTATTAAGTCGATAATTGATGGTATTTCGATGCATAAACAAACTTTCTGCCATCGCTTTTTGATTACTATCAAATTTTAAGTACTGATAAAGCGTTTCTTCTAATTGAGTATTATGTTTCTGATCATAATCAATTAAAACACCGAGCATACTACGATACATTTGTTTTAAAACACCTTGATCTTCAATAATAAATAAAAGTTGATAAACGCCCATATCATCAAAATAGATTTGTGGATAATCGAATTGCTTTGCCATTTTACAAGCTGCAATAGCTCTTTTATAACTTAAAATTATATTTCTAAAATCAGCCATCTTCGAACCAATTCCTAGATGAAGTGTATAGTGTAAACGTTTTTTAGCGCGTTTATACATTTCATTAATAACTTCTACTAAAGCACTATCTTCTAAGTTATTAAAAATCATAATATAATAGCCATCAAACCAAAAGAAACTATAATTTCCTTCAACTTTTTCAAAACAGAGTTCTAATTGAAACTTGATACTTCTTCTTTCCATCATACCCAGTTCTTCTTCCGTTTCTACAGAAATTGCCATAACTTGGAAATCATTTTCAACATCAAAGTCCCCTGCAAGTTTATTTCTTGATTCTTCAATGATTGCAGGATTAATAAGTGTATCCATGACCGTTTGATTAATATACTTATCATCCCTTTCTGCCCGTAAACAGTGATAAGAAAAATCTTTGATCATATCTGCGATATGTATTTCCCAAGGGACTGTTAATAATGGAAAACTTAATTCATCACAATAGTCTATAATATCTTGGTCAATATCAAAAATATATTTTCCCGTATTAATGACTAATCCTACACTATGATATTTAATAAGTTGTTCAATAAATTCTCTTAATTTTTCTTGACTTTGAAAGCCAAGTCCTGTTGTTACAACCAGCTCTTTTCCCCAAAGTTGTTGTAAAATGGTTTTATCTTCGACCATTTGAATCCAACTCATCGCATTTGAACATCCCTCTTCTCCCGCAAGGAGAGTCATTTTATAGCGCTTTTTTGTTTCTCTTAAAGCATCTTCTATTGTAAATCCCATACCATCACCCCTTCTATTGTACCCTATTTGTGCACATTGCACAAATACTTATTCTTTTTTTTAGGTAACATGCCTCTACTCAATTCGCTATATTTCGCTATAATAAACATGTAATAAAAATTAAGAACTAAAAGAGATATCCCATAATATTTATATCTCTGTATTACGATTTTCAAATAATAGTTTCCCAATAAATTAATTTTTTATTACTCGATTCCCTATATATATAAATAAGGTCATTCCCCTAAATGACCTTATTTATTTTTTTGTCTTCTTTTTTTTTACTTTTTTATTAAAAATAAAAGCCCAAAATCACATTAGAGCACTTTCTTATAAAAAAGTAAGCGCTTACTCTAGATTTTCTATTCATAATTAGGTATCATTATACATAAGGAATCCTAAAGGAGGAATATTATGGATACATTGAAAATCGAAAAATATGGTTTTAAACACACAGGGAATATTTTTAGAAACAATCCACCCGGAGCACTTGTGGAAAAAGCTTTACTTCATAAAGAAGGTCGCTTATCACGTGCAGGTGCTTTATGTATAGAAACTGGCGAAAGAACAGGACGTTCGCCAAATGATAAATATATTGTTGATACTCCAGCCGTTCATGATTTAATTGCCTGGGGAAATGTCAATCGTCCAGTATCAAGAGAAGTTTTTGATCAAGTCTATGATCAAATTGTTAACTATTTAAATGATAAAGATCTTTATGTCTTTGATGGTTTTGCGGGAGCAAACCGTAAATATCAATATGGTTTTAGAGTTATTAATGAAAAAGCAAGTCAAAACTTATTCATTCGTAATTTACTTATTCGACCTAAAAAGGAACAACTAAAGGATTTTAAGGAAGACTTCTTAATTCTTGTCGCTCCAGGATGTAAAGTAGATTATCAAAAATTAGGATTGAATAGTGAAGCTGCTATTATGATTGATTTTGAAAAACAAATTGTTTTAATTGCAGGAACAGGTTATTCAGGAGAAATTAAAAAAGCAGTTTTCTGTGTTATGAACTATTTACTTCCACAAAAGAAAATCTTTACAATGCACTGTTCTGCCAACATGGGAATTGATGGAGATACAGCTTTATTCTTTGGTTTATCTGGGACAGGGAAAACAACATTATCCGCTGACCCTAATCGTCGATTAATTGGTGATGACGAGCATGGTTGGTCTAGAAATACTATTTTCAATTTTGAAGGAGGATGTTACGCAAAATGTATCAACCTTTCTAAAGAAC
Organism: Faecalibacillus faecis; assembly: GCF_003024675.1. Lineage (GTDB taxonomy): Bacteria > Bacillota_I > Bacilli_A > Erysipelotrichales > Coprobacillaceae > Faecalibacillus > Faecalibacillus faecis. The sequence continues at coordinate 27,095 of NZ_PYLP01000020.1, forward strand.
ATGAACCTGAAATTTGGAATGCCATTCGCTTTGGTGCCGTGACAGAAAACGTAAAGCTTTTTGAAGATACACGTATCATCAATTTTGATGATGGTTCTATTACTGAAAATACACGTGTTGGTTATCCAATCGATTATATCCCAAATACTGTTTCGTCAGGGGTTGGACCTATTCCACGTACTATTTTCTTTTTAGCGGCTGATGCCTTTGGTGTTTTACCACCCATTTCAAAACTTGATCGTAATGCTGCTATCTACCACTTTGTTTCAGGATATACAAGTAAACTTGCTGGAACAGAAAATGGCGTTACTGAACCAGAAGCTACATTTTCAACATGTTTTGGGGAACCTTTCTTCCCATTAGATACAGCTTTATATGCTCACCAATTTGGTCGTCGTGTTGAAAAATCAGGAGCTAATGTTTTCTTAATTAACACGGGATGGACAGGTGGTTCTTATGGTAAAGGACATCGTATTCCATTAAAATATACACGTGCCATGATCAACGCTGCCTTAAATGGAGATTTAGACTTTGTAGAATATGTTAAAGAACCTTTCTTTAACTTAAAAATTCCTAGAAGCTGTCCAGGAGTTCCAGCGGAAATGTTGAATCCTAAAAATACTTGGTCTAACAAACGTGAATATGACAAAACAGCTAAAAAACTTACTAAAATGTTCCAAGAAAACTTTAAAAAATATAATTTACCAAATACTGTTGTCAAAGCAGGACCTGGTTCTTATAAATAAGTAAAAAGCCAAAGGCAAATGTCTTTGGCTTTTGTTTTATACTTTTTGTTTAGTCTTTTTTATTCCATAGAAAAGAATCAATGAAAGAATCATTAACGAAATCCATAAATCACTTCTTGAAAAATCTCCTGTTTTAATTTTTTTATTCAATCGTGTTTGTTTATTTTTTCGTGTTTGTTTATTTTTTACAATAGATTCTTTATTATCCTTTGTTTTGGTTGATGTTATTGTTTCGTTACTTATTTTTTTATTTGTTTGTTTATTTGTATCTTGATTATTTTTTTGATTAATTTCTTCATTTGGATCATTTGTATGAACTCCATTTTCTTTTTCATAAAGTAAAGCAAATGGAGAAAAACTATCAACAGAAAATTTTACGAATTTTTGATTTTCTATCGTAACAACCTCACAAGATATTTCTTCAGGAATATTTGTAGTTAAAAGATCATTAATATCATAATCACTATCACGCGATAATCCTTTAAAATGAACAATATGAAAATGAGAATTTTCTTTAGCCTCACTTGGCACAGGCCAATAGATATTCATTTTTTGTCCGTCTTTTAAAGCTATATAAGCATTTCCATTATGAGTATCCACTAAATCAAGATAATTAAATTCATAAGAATATTTTCCTTTCGCATTTTTATTTTGATCTAAGTATTTAACAAGTAATGGATCATCTAGTGTTTTATCTACAAGAAGTTTAACCCCTGTAGAATCTGTAACTTCTACATTACTATTATTAATAAAATAAGTTGTATTTTTTTGAGCTGTTTGAATGTAAATCTTATTCTTATTTGTTGAATCTAGTTTTGGTAGCGTATCACTAATATCTGAATAATATTGATTAACATTACCACGTACTTTAAGTGTTCCTGTACCTAATTTTGCAGAGCAAATAATCGTTTGATCGTCTAATTTTATTTTTATTTGATAAAGTTCTTCATTGAATTTACCTGTATAGAAATTCATTTTATAATCTCGATATTGATCTGTTTCGCTTACCGGGAATTTAGAATCAATCATTACTGTTCCATCATCACTAGTAAATTGAATACGTGCTGGTATCATCGTTTCTGTACCATCTACTTGACTTTCACACACTTTATAAATATAAACATATTTTCCATTAACAACTGTTTGACTATGATCTTTATCTCCATATAACTCAAGTTTCCAACTACGAGTTACTCCATTATTATCATTATATGTTAAAGCAATCTTATCACTTAAATCAATAGGATGATCATTTGTATTACCTATTAATTTATTAACTTCATCTGGTAATGTGACATAAAATCCAATTTCTGGCAAATCATTTTTAGAAAAAGTACCATCAGGACCTATAACTCCTGTATACCCATTTCCACCTGTATAAATGGTAAGATCCATTGGTGTAATCGTGATAGGCTGATCCATAACATCTTCTTGCCACATTGCATAAACCGTCATGCTTTTCGTAACATTCGTTTTTTCATCAAACGTTTCGCCCGTCCCATCTGCTTTTGTATTCCATCCTTTAAAAGTATATCCTTTACGTGTTGGATTTTTTGTTGGCAAATCAAAATGATAATTTGTTTTACCTGCAACATAGTCTTGCAATGATGTTTTAGGACTTGCCTCTGTTTCTCCTCCATTTTTATCAAATGTCACTCTAATTCCTGTAGTTACTTGCCACATATAATAATCATCTTTACCATTTGCATCCTTCATTCTTTTTAAATAGAGATCTTGATTAATGGCATCTTCATTTTCTAAAACAAATACATTTTGTTGAGGTTTATCTTCATCTTTCTTTGAAAGAATATAATTATCTCCTAATACCGGTGTTTGTAATGATTGCCAATCATCTTTATTTACCGTATAAACCTTCGTCGAACCTGTTGATTGACCTTTAATTTGTAGAGGAATAACGCCACCATCATCACTACCATCATAATTTTTAGAAACTGCAGGTAAACGAATTTCTGCATCATCTCCTGTATAATTTAACTCAAATAACGAATGTTTCATCAATACCATCATACCTGATGAATTTACCTTTTCTTTTATATCAACTGTTCCATGAGAGATATATTGACCTTGATTTCCAATTGTCATTGTTTTAGCAATGGTACAATCATAATCATCTTTAGCTTGAGCATATAATTGTTCCCAAGTCCCATTAACAATAACATCACCATCTATTTTCATTGGATCTTCATCATTTGTTTTCAAAACACTACCTTGATCAACAGTTAAGTCTCTTACAAGCCACAAACCATTTACTAGGACATTTGAATTATTTTTTACATGAACTTTTGATGCAGATTGAATAAAAGGAATTGTTGCTTGACAAGCATCTAATGCAACTGTTGGCGTGTTTTCTGGTGAACTTTTGTAATTTATTGTAGAAAGCACTCCAGTACGAATCTTTGGTGAGCCTTTAATAGTAATTGAAGAACCTTCATTGACTTGTTTTTTATTAGTAAGTCTAACAATATTGATATCTCCACCATCAACATTAATAATTGATTTTCCTTCAATTATTGCATCGTAACCTACCAAAATATCTCCTTCATCATATTCTGTTTCATAGTAACTGTTTCTTAAATCAACATTTATCGCATTAACCGTAACATCACCTTTAACATTAGAATCCCATGCACCCGTAATATTTCCCATATGTGAACCATTGATATTTAAAGTAATGTTACCACCTACATTACTGTCGATTGCCCCATATATTTCTGGAATATCACCAGATAGTGGTTCTGTTCCTTTATCCCATCCCCATACATTTTCAAAAGTATCAATCGTAATATTACCACCTACTTCATATGTTCCATTTTCAGATGGTGACTCTGCAAACCTATTACCAGCACCAACAATCGGCCAGTTTCCATTCAAGCGTAATGTTCGATCTGTATTTTCATACTTCTTAGCACCCGCAATAATATGAAGATCTCCACGAATAATCGATTTTGTTGAATATTCTTGTGTACCACATATTTCATTAGCACGTCCAGAACGTATATCTAAAGTAACATTACCTTTCATTTCACAACCATATGTTCCTTCGATTGCTGGAGAAGATTTGCCATTTTGATTATCATAAATAAGTATTGCATTACCACCTACATAGACATCCGGACTTTTTGCACCATCATTAGAACTTCCATCACCCATTACACATCCGGGATTAAGATGGTTTCCTCCTTGCATTTGAATATTTCCGGTAATTTCAAGATAAGTATTCCCTTCAACGGAACCTTGATAAGAACCACCTATAACATCATGAAGCCCACTGCTAGAACTTGGATTGATATAACCATTTGCATCAATGACAACATAGGTACTTGCAACAGTTGTTTTATAACCACCACCATAAAGGGTTCCTGTTAAATGTATTTCACCTTGATTTGTGAAAATGGTTTTGTATCCAGTACAATAAAGTTTATATCCTCTTACATCCACATTTTCAAAAGTACATGACCCATTTAAGATCCCTAGATTAGATAAACTTAAAGAATACATATTACCTTCTGTACTAGAAACAATTATATGTTTTCCCTCAACCCCAAAAGAGGCAATATAATTTTCTGTTGGTGCACCAACATCTGCATTTAAAATAATAGATGCTTCATTAGAACTACTTGTTTTAATTTGTTCAAGTGCATTTTTTAATTCTTCATCTGTTGATACTGTATAACTATCGTTCGATAGTGTTACAGCTTCATCCTTTTTAGTTTGATGAACCGTTTGAGTTGATGATTCAGCAACCTGATCTTCTTGATTAGAAACTTGCGTTTCTTGTTTATTATTACTACTTTCCTCTTGATTTTCATTTTGTATGTTTTCTTGTATTTCAGTTGCAAAAGCATTTTGTGGATACATTCCCAAAATCATTGTTAAAACAATGATTACTGAAAAAAATATATTTCTTCTTTTCATTATAAACTCCCCCTTTAAATGTTATCCCTAAATTCTTTATTTATAAGATCACTAAATGTGACTTTTTCTAATTGATGTATCATATCATTTTGTAGGCTTTCTAATATTTTACGAATAGCACATGAATCTTGACAGTTTTTTGAACACGTACCATTTGTCTCTAAACATTTATTAAAAGACATGGTTGTTTCCGTCGCTAAAATAACATCTAACAAAGTGATTGATTTTGGCTTTTTAGCTAGACGATAGCCACCTTTTACACCTTCGATTGCATAAATTATTTTTTTATTCTTTAAATTTTTAATAATTTTAGGAATATAATTCATAGGTATTTGAAGCTCATTGGATAATTGTGAAGTTGTTACTACATCTCCCTTTTGTGATAAATAAGTCACAATTCTAAGAGCGTAATCTGTAGTCATTGTAAATTGCATAATTGTTACCGAATATATTTTTCCTTTTCCGTTAAAGTATTCCTGCAACAATTATCTTTCTAGTTTTTAACCAAATCGTTATTTGTATGCTGGTTTTATCTCTTATTTATATAACTAAACTTGGATAAATAAGATCTTATTTTAACTAAGATTATTATAGATTTTTAGGCTTTTTTATATAATGGACAAAATAGGAAAAACTTTAATGATATTATTGTCAATTTCGTGCCATAAAAAAACTAGAGATAAAATCTCTAGCAATGGCATGAACTTAAGATATAATCTTAGGTTCATGTCTTTTTATTTTTATCCTTTTTTTATAATAGTATCTCGTATTTCTTTTTATGTAGTATAGGGTATATAATCTTATTACTTTTAATTTAAATATATTTATTATATATTTGTAGTATAGGATGGTGATGTTATGTTTGTAAAAGTTGTAAAAAATAATAGAGGTCGTCCAAATACCTCTTTTATCTCAATTGTTGAATCTTATCGTGAAGATGGAAAGGTTAAACATCGTACAATCAGAAATCTTGGACTTTTTGATGACGATC